>JBPCSQ010000016.1:0-195482 GCA_051006995.1 Terriglobales bacterium | reverse complement strand
GAGCAGCCCCGCCACGTCATCATCTTGAGTGGCGACCATATTTACAAGATGGACTACTCCCGAATGCTGAAGCAGCACGTGGATTCGGGCGCGGACGTGACGCTGGCCACGATTCTGATCGAGCCGGAAGACACGTTTCGCTTCGGCGTGGTGGACGTGGACCGCGAGGGAAGGATTGTCGGTTTCGAGGAGAAGCCGCAGAAGACGCAGATCCGGTCGCCCTACAATCCGAGAAAAGTGTCCGGTTCGATGGGCGTGTACCTGTTCAACACCGACGTGCTCATCCCGGTGCTGCTGAAGGACGCGGAGGACCCATCGTCGTCGCACGATTTCGGGCACGACATCCTGCCCAAGATGGTGGACGAGTACCGCGTGTACTCCTACAACTTCATCGACGAGAACAAGAAGGAAGCCCTTTACTGGCGCGACGTGGGCACGCTGGAAGCCTACTACGAAGCTAACATGGACCTGGTGGCGGTCTCGCCGGTGTTCAACCTTTACGATTCCAGTTGGCCCATCCGCACCCACCAGCGCCAGTATCCGCCGGCGAAATTCGTTTTTTCCGATCCCAACCGGATGGGCGCGAGCTTCGATTCCATCGTGTCGTCCGGATGCATTTTGTCAGGCGGCACGGTGCGCAACTGCATTATGTCGCCCGACGTGCGCGTTAACTCTTACAGCGAGGTGGATGCCAGCATCATCTTCAGCCACGTGAACATCGGACGGCATTGCCGCATCCGGCGCGCGATCGTGGATCGCGACGTGCACATCCCCGAGGGCACCATCATCGGCTACGACACCGAAGCCGACCGCCAGCGCTACTTCGTGACCGACACCGGCATCACGGTCGTCACGCGCGACTACTCGCTGTTCGAGAGCCCGGTGACCGTGGATTACTTCACGTCGGAGTAGCTGCCGGCTCCTTAGCCCTGACTCTCAGCTCTACGGCGTCGCGTACATCAGCCTAGAATCCTCTAGCGGAAAGTGAATCGCGCCGCCAGCCTCGCGAGCTTCAGGACTTTGTAGACTTCGACGCAGACTCCGGAGAGCACGAGCCTGACCGCCCGCGCGTCCGCTTCCGTCGCCAACTGTTCCAGCGCAGCCAGGGCGGCGGGATCAACGCGGCGCACAGACGAGAAATCCAAAATAAATTTGCCGTCGTCGGCGTTATGCAGCTCCGCAAGAGCGGCGTGCAACGCTCCTGCCACATTGTCGCCATCAATCTTGTGCAGCGCGGAAATTATGGCCATGACTCCTGCCGTGTGTTGCACCTATGTTCTCGTTTCATGCCGTCGCCTGCTGCGCAGCGCCGAAAATCTTGGCGATGCCGCGGCCGCGATACGCGCTCCAGAACAGTTCCGCGATTTCGTTCACCAGCGGCATGCGCGGGTTCGAGCGCCACGAAGGATCGTCGAATGCAACCTCGACCAATCCCGGTATGGCCTGCTCAAACTCTTCCTTGGAGATCCCCAGCTCGGCGATTGAGCGCGGGATCGCCAACCGGTCCAGCAAGTGCTCGGTTGCCGAAATCAGGTTCTTCACCTTGTCATCTATGGTGCTGCCGCCGAGGCCGAGCAAGTCCGCAATGGTGGCGTATTTCTTGTGCGCGACGTAGGCGCGCTGGTTGGGCGACGGCATGAACTTCGTGGGCACGGAAGCGTTGTAAGCGATGACGTGGGGCAGCATCAGCGCGTTGGCGCGCCCGTGGGAAACGCGGAAGCGCGCGCCGAACGAGTGCGCCAGCGCGTGATTCACACCTACCGAGGCGTTGGAAAACGCAATCGCGGCGATGCAGGCGGCATTGTGCATCATGCTGCGCGCTTCCTCGTCCTGCGGATGCTCGAACGCGATCGGCAGGTACTTGAACACCAGGCGAATGGCCTGCATGGCGTTGGCGTCGGTGTAAGGCGACGCGTAGATGGAAACACCGGCTTCTAACGCGTGCGTTAGGCAATCAATGCCGGTGTCGGCCGTCAGGCCCTTCGGCATGGACATGACGAACTGCGGATCCACGATGGCAACATCGGGCGTGAGCGAGTAGTCGGCGAGCGTGACCTTGCGGCCGCGCTCCTTGTCCAGGAGCACGGCAAAGGGCGTAATTTCGCTGCCCGTGCCGCTGGTGGTGGAGATGGCGATCAGGCGCGAGCGGTTCACCTTCTCGGTCGGGTACTGAACGACGCGTTTGCGAATGTCGAGGAAGGGCGCGCCCAGTTCCTCGAAGTCGGCGTCGGGAGATTCGTACTTCAGCTTCATCAGCTTGGCCGCGTCAATGATGGAGCCTCCGCCGAGGGCGATGATCTGGTCCGCTTTGTAGAAGTTCAGCGCTTCTACGCCCTGCATCACCACCTTGATTTCCGGTTCGGCGTCGGGAATGACCGAAACGTGAACTGGAGTCTGCGGGGGGAGATGGCGGCGCACGATGTCCACGTGCCCCATCTGCTCCAGTGCCGGGTTGGTGACGATGATGGTGGAGGCCGACGGGAACTGGCGCAGGTTCTCCACCGCATTCATGTTGAAATAAATCTGGTTGGGAACGCGGAGCCACATATGCGCTTGGGTCCTCCGGGCAACCCGCTTGATGTTGAGGTAGTGATAGATGTTAACGTTGTCGGTGGTGCTGTTGCCGCCGCCGGTTCCGCACCCGAAGGAGAAGGTGGGCACCATGTCGTTGTAAACGCCGCCCAGGGCGCCGATGGAGCCGGGCGAATTGACGATGATTCGTCCCGCGTTGATGACCTCGCCGAACTTGCGAATCACCTCTTCATTCGTGGAGAAAATTACCGCCGTATGCCCGGTACCGCCGGCGCGATTCACGTCCACGCAGACCTTCAGCGCTTCCTCCACTGACTTGGCGCGATAGGCGGCGAGCACCGGGAACAGCTTTTCGGCGGAGAGCGGGTACTCGCGGCCGACGCCCTGAATCGGCGCGATGAGCAGCTTGGTGTTCGGCTTCACCGTAAGTCCGACAATGCGCGCGATGTCGGTGGCCTTCTGGCCGACCGCCATCGGCTGCATGAATCCAGTCGCCGGATCCATCACCGTGCGGCTGAGCAGGGCCGTTTCCTTTTCGTTGCAGATGTGCGCGCCGAGCTCAGCGAATTTTTTCAGCGCCAGGTCATAGATCTCGTCGTCCATCACCACCGTCTGCTCGGAGGCGCAAATGGTGCCGTTGTCGAATGTCTTCGACGTGATGATGTCCACCACCGCCATGTCGAGGTCAGCGGATTTCTCCAGGTACACGGGCGTGTTGCCCGGACCCACGCCCAGCGCGGGTTTGCCGGAACTGTAGGCGGCCTTCACCGCGCCCGGGCCGCCGGTGGCATCAATCAGCCCGACATCCTTGTGGTGCATGAGGTAGTCGTTGTCCTGGAGTGTGTGCGACTGCAGGCAGGCGAAAATGCCCTCCGGGGCGCCGTGCTGCACCGCGGCGTCATACATGACCTTCACCGCAGCATCGCAGCAGCGCCAGGCGCTGGGATGCGGGCTGAAGATCACGGCGTTCCGCGTCTTAATCGCCATGATGCACTTGAACAGCACCGTCGAAGTGGGATTGGTCACCGGCGTCAGCGAAAGGATGACGCCGATGGGCTCCGCGACCTCGATCAGCCCGCGCTCCGGGAACTCGCGAATCGTGCCCACGGTGCGCTTGTCCTTGACGTAGTTGAAAACGAACTCCGTGGCCACCATGTTCTTGATGGCCTTGTCTTCAACCACTCCCAAACGGGTTTCCTCGATGGCCAGACGCGCCAGATGCTGCGCCTGACTCAAGCCGGCCAGGACCATCGGCTTCACTATGCGGTCAACATCCTCCTGTGTGTACTGGGTGAACACGGCGGCGGCGGCCCGGGCGCGGCTGACCAGCCCTTCGAGATAGGCAATGCGGTCGGGTGTGAGAGTGTCTGTCATAACGGAATCTTCGTGCAGACACAGCGACGGCTACCAGCTTAGGCCGTTATGGACAGAAAACTGTGACGGCTCTCACGAGCGAAGGTGATGGTGGCTCAAATTGGCGCGCGAGAAGTAGCCTGAGGTTTACAAACAGGTCCCTCGCTGCGCGCGGGATGACATGATCGCGGCTACTGCGACGGAGAGCAAATGAGCTGGCATCACCCGACCTATGTTCATTCGTCACAACGCATTAGGACATCGCGGGGCTACAATGGCGTGCTTTCATGGGAAATCTCCATTCTTCGAGAGACGCCATGCCATCATTTCGCAGATTTCTGCTCCGGCTCTTCCCGCACAATGAAATCGCGCTCGACCGCGGCTGGATTATCGCCAACCACAAGCTGGTGTCGTTTCACGCCGCCTTTCTCACCTCGCTGCTGAGCATCAACCCGCTGATCCACTCACGCGGTGATGTGGTGCGCGACATGTTTCTCAGCGCCGAGGTGCTGGTCTCGGCCGCCATGTGGTACCTGGCCTGGCACGTGAACATCGCCGTGCACGAGATGGGGCACTACCTGGCGGCGGTGCGCACCAACAACCTCCGTCCGGAACTGGCTGAGCCCGCGCAGAAGCGGCTCCAGCAGAGCGCGTCGTCGCGCGCGCTCTGGTATCTGGAGATGTTTCTCAAGATTCCCTGGGGACGTTTTCTCGGCGTCAATAAGGAAAACGGCAGCTTCCATCCCAGCGTGAAGACGCAGAACCTGGCAGTCGCCGCGGCCGGACCGCGCGCCAGCAAGGCACTTGCCCAGATTGCGTTTCTGCCCGGCATTGCGCTGGTGTTGCTCGGGCTATACGCAGGTCAATCCCTTCCGGTGTACATCGGAAGACTGCTGTTCACCGTCGGCGTGGTCGCGCTGTTTGATTTTCTGATTGCCGATCCCGGCAAGTACAAGGCATTCCAGCAGCGGCAGCGCGAGGCGGCCGACAGCGCGGCGCATGCTCGCGCGGCAGAGGCGCCGGCGGCGGAAGGCGGCCGTCCGGTGAACCCTTCCGAGTTGCGGCGCAAGCTGCGCCTGCACCGGCTGCAAGAGGTCGAGCTGCCAGATGGAAAAATCGTGTTCGCGCCCTGGGAGTTCCGCAATTCCATCATGGGCGGACGTCACACGGAAGAGATGGGCGGAAATCTCAGCTTCCAGGAATTGATGTTCCTGCCGCTGACCGCGCGCGACTACATCGAGGCGCAGCGCGTCACCAACATGCTGCAAAGCCGCGCCATCCAGATTATCCAGGACTCCGAGGGGCTGAACTTCGTCGGCATCGGCCTGGAGGGCGGCATCGTCGCCTCCTATGCCAAGGAAAAGGGCGACATCCTGCCGGAAGAGCGCTCGCTGCGCGTCGCGGTGCAGGCCATCGAGGAGTGCGGCTTCGTGCCCGACCGCGATGTCGTGCTGGCGCTGGATCCGGCGGCCAGCGAATTGAGCAACGCCTATCGCGAGAAGACCGGAGAGAAGGATTCTGTTGGCCAATACCTGTTCTGGCGCGCCGAAGATCCGCTGGTCATGACCACCGACGATCTGGTGGACCTGTACGCCAAGTGGGTGAACAAGTACCCCATCGTGTCGCTGGAAGATCCGTTCGCCGAAGACGATCACGAGGGCTGGAAAAAGCTGATGAAGGCGCTGGATCACGAAATCCTGATCATCGGCGACGACCTGGTCACGACTAAGGATTCGACCATCCAGAAGTGCGCCGAGGAGGGGCTGATCAACACCGCGCTCATCAAAGCCAACCAGATCGGCACCATGAGCGAGACGCTGCTGGCCACGCGCATGGCGAAAGACAAGGGCTTGGCGCTGGTAGTGTCGCACCGGTCGAAGTCGCCGAACGAAGTCATGGAGGCCGACATCGCGTTCGCCGTGGGCGCGCTCGGACTCAAGTGCGGCGGCGGCGCCAACACCGAGCGGCTGGTGAAGTACGGCCGCGTGGTCGAACTGGTGGACCTGGCGCAGAAGGGCAACAAGGTTACGCGCCGGCTCGATCCGGATTTGATCATCGCTGACATCGAGGCGCACGAGGAGCCGACCAACGCCGGCATTCCGAGCGTCGGCGTGAAGGTGATGCTCGACAACGGCATGAAATTCACCGCCGCCACGCCGCTGGGCACCTCGGCCGGATCGGACGAAGCGATTCACCTGGTGGACAGCATCATCGAGGCCGGTCCGCTAACCCGCAAATTCCCGCAGTTCTTTGTCTTTAACGAAAAAGATAAGACGTACAAGTTCGCTCCCGGCGTGAACGCCGAGCAGGTCACCAAGCAGGACCCCGAGCTGGCTGAGCTGTGGATGCGCGCCCGGCGTTACGGCGGCAAGGGCTGCCTGAACGCGGTGGCTAACGTCACGCAGGCGGTAGCGCCGCGGTTCCTGGGCAAAAGAATTTCCGAGCTGGGCACGCTCGCCGATCTGGACCGCGAGCTGTTGCTGCTGGAACTCGACCTGGCAACCAAGCGCGGCAAGATCGCGCGCGATGCCTCGGCGCAGGAGAAGATCGCGATCATGCAGCGCAAGGCAAATCTGGGCATGAACGCCATCTTGTCGCTCTCACTGGCCATGGGACGGCTGATCGCCGCCCGCGACGGAATGGAATTGCCCGAAGTGCTGCGCGAGATGGAGTCCACCATTGACCGCGATTATTTGTACGGCGTGAAAGCCAAGGCAGAAGTGCCGGTGCACGCGTAAACCAGGCTGCAGGCTTCGGGCTACAGGCTCTGGGCTTAGGACGGCAGGCGAGCGCCGCAGGCTTATTTGGCACGCAGAAGAAGCAGGGACGGCAGAAACTACCTTCGACCAGCCGCCACCTGCGACGTCGCGCGAGCCTGCCCAAGCTGCTCAATCAATTCGGCAGCCGTATCAAGTGGTTTGCTGCCTGCCAACTGAGCGGCCCGGCGCCGGCATTCGTCCTTGACTGCCGGCTGCATCAATCTGTCTATCGTCTTTCTCACCCGCTTCGGCTCGTAGTTTTTCGGCAGCAGGAAGTCGCCGATTCCAAGGCGGCGCACCCGGACCGCGTTGTCCGGCTGGTCGTGCGAGCTGGGTACCACGAGTTGCGGGATGCCGGCGGCAATTGCCTGCGACGTCGTTCCGATGCCACCGTGATGGACCAGCGCCGCGCTCCGGGGCAGCACCTGGCTGAATGGAATGTAATGGAAGTGGCGAACATCTTTTGGCAGCGGTGCGGGAAGCTGCTCCGGAAATTGGCTCAGCAGCAGGCCCCGGCAGCGCATGGCGCGGCACACGGCAACCGACACTTCGAAAAACCTCTTTGCCTGGAAGTTTGCCGAGCCCGCGGTGAACACCAGCGGTGGATCGCCGCCGCGGAGAAACTCTTCCAGTTCCGCTGACGGCTGCCGCACATTGCTTTCGTCCCACAGGGGAAACCCGGTGAGCTTCACCTGCGGCGGCCAGTCGGGTGCGGGCGGCGCGAACCAGTCGGGGAAGAGCCCGATCACGCGTTCCGGCGAGTGAACCCAGCCGTTGAACAACCGCGTGACCGGCGGCAGTCCAAGTTCGCGCCGAAACTGATTAGTCTCCTCAAGAAGCACGCGATCGACGAATGCCCAGTCCGCAAAGCGGTAATACGGACCGCGCAGCCAGCGCGGCAGCGCCGCCAGGATGTCGGGAAATCCGAAACACGCCGGCTGCACAATGCTGCGCAGCATGATCGGCTGGAGATGAACGGTTGCCAGCGGGAGACCCAACTTCTCTTGCGCCATGCGCCCGGCAAGCGCCAGCGGCGATGATGCAATCACCGTGTCGGGCCGGCGGCGGTTCGCGATAATTTCATAAATCGGGCGCAGCGCCGGCAGGATCAGCCGCTTCGCCACCACGGTGAAGCTGCGCGTCGGGTGCCAGAGGTCGGGATCGCGGATTGCTTCTTGGTAGCTCTCCTCGTCTCCGATGCCGACGAAATCCAGCGCGGCCCGCTCGGAGAGCGCCCGGAAGACCGAGGGACCGACAAACAGCACATCATGCCCGCGGCGGCGCAGGGCCTGCGCCAGTCCGACGTTCGGATGAACGTCGCCGGCACTGCCGAGCGCGATGACGATCACATGCATCTCTGTATTTTAATCTCCGAAACTGCGCCATCCCGGAGCGCGGAGCGTGAGGACCGGCGCCTCTACGCGTCCTCGCCCGCGGGCACGGGTATCTTTTCTTCTTCGCAGATCTTTTCCAGCTCGTGAAGGAAAGACGCCGAGTCCAGCAGGGACGACAGAAACAGCGCGCGCGCAGCCCCCGGGCGCCAGTCCAGGGTCACCAGTCCCATATCCTATTCAGCGCGGGACAGAACTTTTTTCGCCAACCCGTCCCGTCCGTAACTAATGACGACACCATCAGGTAGAAGCTGCACCATTCTCGCCGGAAGAAAAAGCGCAAACACTGTCCCGACGGCCAGGCCAGCCGCGAATCCGCCCACGTGGGCCGCATTGTTGATGTTGGGGGCGATAGCACCAAAGAAGAAGTTCAAGCCGGCAAACGCTAGTAGCCCGCCCACTGCGTATGTGCCCCTATGAATTCGCAGTGATACCTTGCCGAGAACCATCAACGCGACCAGCAGGCCGGTAATACCGAAGATGGCTCCCGAGGCGCCGACCGAAACGGACGTCGGATAATACAGCTCTCCCGCAACGCTTGCGCACAATCCAGTAACCAAGTAGGAGAATGCGAATAAGCTGGGACCCAGTGCGCCTTCGGCCACCATGCCCACCCCGAGGAGTGCACACATGTTGAAGAACAGGTGTGGTTCTCCGACGTGCAGGAACATCGCCGTGAATAGCCGCCAAGTCTCCCCCATCGCGATCAAGGGGCGGTAAACGGCTCCCCATTGCAGCAGCACATTCTCCGTTGGTATATCCCATATCGAGACGCCAGGCTCGCGCCGAGAATAGATTGAGTAACCGATAATTAGCACGAAGGCCGCGATATTGATGGCGATCATTGCGGATGTACAGGGAGCAGAAGTTATCAAATTACTCAAATTCTGCTTAGCCGATACTCTAGGCTTCTTTTCTGCGCCGGGCGCACATTGCTGTTCCCAACAATCACCACAAATGCGATCTTGGCCCGCGAGTTCGATATTGCAATAGATACACCGTCTCATGTCCTCAGACCGCTACGCGTCCTCTCCCGCGGGCACCGGTATCTTCTCTTCTTCGCAGATTTTTTCCAGCTCGCGCACCGACCAGCGCGAGTGGAAATCGAAAAACTTTTCGTAGGGCTGCTGCAGCAGTTCCAGCACGCGCACCGACTGCGGGTCGCTCCACGCCGGCAGCGCCTGCACGGCTTCCTCCAGCGGCGCCCCCGCTAGCTTCACCGTGATCAGGCAATGCACGTTGCCGGGATGCAGGTGCAGGTCGTCGAGTCCTTCCTTCAGGATTTTTTTGCGCGCGTGCAGCACTTTCCGCTCGCCAACTTTGTGCAGCAGCTGCATGTATTTTTCGAACAGCACCCACTCATTCACCAGCAGCGCGATTTCCGCCGAGGTGAATGCTTTCCAGAACGCCACCGGATAGCGCAGCGAGAGGAAGCGGCCGATCATGAATGCGCCCGCCTCGTAGCCGGAGATTTTTTCCTGCGCGCACTTCTCGGCAACCAGCTTGAAGAACCGGACCTTGCGGTCGAGCGAGAGGATTTCGAACACGTTGCTCTGCACCAGGTGATCGCCGATGTCGCTCTTCAGGACTTCCTGCACGTAGAGCTCTTCATGATCGTCGAACCAACCGTTGACCAGCTTCTTGGCCTGCTCGCGCTCAGTCCGCAACTCGAAGTTCACCAGGCGCGCAATTTCGGTGAGCGAAGAGATTTGTTCCGCCTGCACGCCCTTCACCAGCTGCTGGTAATAACGATAGGCATACGCGATGGCATCGAAGGCCATCGCCTCCTGCTCATTTTCAAAGCCCACGTCTTCGCCCTTCATGTAACGCAGCAGCCGGGCAGCGGTGAACTTGCCCTGGCCCTCGTAGACGGCGCGCCGCCGCGAGGAGACCGTGATCCAGTCGCCCTGCCGGATTTCGCGTCCCGCGGAATTCACCAGCCGGCCATCGTCGAGCAATTCCACGCCATGCTTTTCGACGCTGAGCAGCGCCGGAATGCCGAGGTTCTGGCAGATGGTGACCACGTGGATGGCGGCGGAGGTCAGGCTGATGATGGCGTCCATCTCGCGCATCACAACGGTGTCGGTGGGAACGAAATTCTTCTTGCACAGGCAGACCAGTTCGCCGCGGCGCTTGGCCGAGATGGCGGCTTCGCTGCTGAAGTAAATTCGCGCCGACACAGCGGAGCGCGGCAGCACGGCCACGCCCGAGCAGAACGTGTTGAGCGTGTTGAACGCCTCCTGATCAATGCTGTCGCTGGTGAGTTGCTTGATGTGGTACGGGCGGACCAGTTCGGTGACGCGCTTGCGCGAGATGGCACCCGATTGGTGCATGTCCACCGCCGAGATGAGCGCCGCGCGCCCGGCCATGCCGGTTTCGTTGAGCTGCAGCAGCGCGAACCACTGGTAGCGCTCGGTGGCCTCAGCGGCGAATTCGATGGTCACCGGCGCTTCGAAATCGCGCTCCAGGTCAGGCAGATGCGGCGCGAAATGGTGCACGGCAGGGAAGCTGTCGCGAACCGTCGCGGGCTCGTCGAAGGTGGTGGATTCGATTTCCGCCGAACCGGTCATCATTTCTTCGCCGAAAATGTTGCGCCCGGTCTGCAGTTCCATGCCGACACCGGTTTGCGTGTGCCGGCTGGAGATGACGCCGGCGTAGGCGTGGTCGCCGCGCACCGTGCAAACCATTTTTTGCAGGATCAGCGCGGGCGCGTGCCCGCTGCGGCACAGCGTCGCCAGCAGATCATGGTTCTCTTCGAAATGCTTGTAGGCCTGGCGCGCGAGAAACGCCGCCTGGTGATAGCCATCTTCGAGCAGCCGCGGGTCGGCCTGGCGAATTACGCCGCAGAGCTGATCCAAGGCGCCGTCCAGTTGCTCGCGCGATGCCCCGCGGTGCAGCGACGTGGCCAGTGCGGCGACATCCTCGCGTTCCAGGGCAGCGCAGATATTGCGCAGGTTGTTCAGCAACATTCGCCGCCCAGCCGCGGGCCCGTACATCGCTTCCAGACGCGGCAGCGCGGTTTCGGTGGCGCCCACGTTCAGAAAAGTATCCATCACGCCGGGAATGTAGAAAGGCGTGGCGCAACGAATGGCGAAGACCAGCGGCGCGTCGGGATCGCGCACGGCGCGGCGTCCGATGGTTTCGAGCTGCTCGATGGCGGCGCAGACGTGCTCCTCAATGTGCGCAATGCCCTGGGCATACGCCTGCGCGGTTACCACCACGAAATCCGGCACCGGATATCCCTGGCGCGTCAGCTTGAGCAGAAAGTCGGCCTTCTGGCTGATGTCGCGCTCGGTGTGCGGCTCCGTGCTCGTGCAGGGCACCACGAACTGGGTTTCGTTGGGCGGGGTACCCTTCAGTTTGCGCGCCAAAAGGACTTGCTCCTGCGCTGCCCGCAATTCGCGCGCGGCCTCCGCATCACCGGCGTTCGCGTTCAGCAGGAGCGCGAGGTATTGCTTGGGACGCTCCGGGTGGTCGCGGTCCACCAGTGGCGGCACGTCGGCTTCGGTGATGACCAACGACTGCTCATCCCGGCCTTCGAGCTGGTACGTGAGGATGGGCGCGGAGTAGCCTGGGCGCGCCGCCGCCGCCGCGCCCGCCTGCTGCGCGGCCAGCGTGTGCCAGTTCAGAAAATTCCCGCGGATTCTGAAATCGCGGATGTCGGCCGCCGTAAGCTGCTGCATCGCCGGCCATTGTAGGAATCTGGGGTCACTTGAGTCTGTGACCTACGGCACATCAGTGTGGCCAGGGGACCAACGCCCCATTTGTGCCGCTCAGCGGCCCACCAGTTTTTGCAGCTCTTCCGGGTACCGAGCCCCCTGCACCGGAATCTTCGTCGCCGCATTGTCGATTTCGCTGAGATCGTCGGGCGTAAGCTCGACGGCAGCGGCTCCGATGTTTTCCTCGAGACGATGCAGCTTGGTCGTGCCCGGGATGGGAGCGATCCATGGCTTCTGGGCAAGCAGCCAGGCGAGCGCGATCTGAGCGGGTGTCGCCTTCTTCCGACCCCCGATTTTGCCCAGCAGATCCACCACCGCCTGGTTCGCTTTTCGGTTCTCGGGCGTAAAGCGCGGCAGCGTGTTGCGGAAGTCGGATTGATCGAACTTCGTGTTCTCGTCGATCTTGCCGGTCAGGAATCCTCTGCCCAGGGGACTGTAGGGAACGAAGCCAACGCCAAGTTCTTCCAGCGTCGGCAGCAGTTTCTTCTCGGGCTCTCTGAACCATATGGAATATTCGCTCTGCACCGCCGTGACCGGCTGGACCGCATGCGCCCGACGCACCGTTTCCGCTCCCGCTTCGGAGAGGCCGAAGTGCTTGACCTTGCCTTGCTGGATCAGGTCCTTCACCGCGCCCGCCACGTCTTCGATGGGCACGTTGGGATCGACGCGGTGCTGATAGAACAGGTCCAGAGCATCGACCTTGAGCCGCTTGAGCGAGGCCTCTGCGACCTGCTTGATGCGCTCGGGCCGGCTGTCTACTCCGCTGGGTCTGCTGTTCGGAGCCACTTTGAAGCCGAACTTGGTCGCGATCACTACTTTCCCCCGAAAAGGGGCGAGACCTTCGCCCACGATCTCTTCGTTGGTGAACGGTCCATAGGCCTCGGCGGTGTCGAAGAACGTGACCCCGCGTTCGACGGCCGCCCGCAGAAGCGAAATCGCATCGTGCCTCTCGATGCCCTGGCCGTACGAGAAGTTCAGTCCCATGCAGCCGAAGCCGATGGCGGAGACTTCCAGATTGCTTTTGCCAAGTTTGCGCTTTTGCATGAGTCCTCCTTGCACGGTCTACTCCGACTTGAGAGACGCCATATCAATCGAGAAGCGGTACTTCACGTCCGACTTCAGCAGCCTCTCGTAGGCTTCATTGACCTTCTGGATTGGGATGACTTCCACGTCGGCGGTGATGTTGTGCTGCCCGCAAAAATCGAGCATCTCCTGGGTTTCAGGGATGCCGCCGATGTTGGAGCCTGACAGGCTGCGGCGTCCCGGAAGCAGGCTGAAGGCTGCCACCGCGAGGGGTTTCTCCGGCGCACCGACGAGTGTGACCGTGCCGTTGCTCCGCAACAGTGCGAGGTAGGCGTTGATATCGTGGTCGGCGGAAACGGCGTCGAGAATGAAGTCGAAACTGCCGGCGTGCTTCTCCATTTCGCCCGCGTTCCGCGACATGACCACCTCGTCTGCTCCCAGGCGAATTGCGTCTTCCTTCTTGCCCGGCGAAGTGGTGAAGACGACAACGTACGCCCCGAGCGCGTGTGCGAACTTCACTGCCATGTGGCCCAGCCCGCCGAGACCGACCACACCAGCTTTCTTGCCCTTGGTAACGCCCCAGTGCCGCATCGGCGAGTACGTCGTAATCCCGGCACAAAGCAAGGGCGCGGCCGCGGCGAGGTTCAGCTTCGGCGGCACCCGCAACACGAACCTTTGGTCTACCACGATGTTGTCGGAGTAGCCGCCGTAGGTAATTCCGCCCAGGTGCCTGTCGGCGCTGTTGTACGTGAAAATTGCATTGGCGCAGAACTGCTCGAGTCCGGCCTTGCACTCGGGGCAGGTGCCGTCCGAATCCACTAAGCAGCCGACGGCGGCAATGTCGCCGGCTTTGAACTTGGCCACTGCCGCGCCGACCTTGGTAACGCGCCCCACGATCTCGTGTCCGGGGACGCAGGGGTAAACCGTCGGCAAGTACGCGCTCCATTCGTTGCGCACGGTGTGGAGATCGGAGTGGCAGATACCGCAGAATAGGATTTCGATTTGAACGTCGTGTTCGGTTGGATCGCGCCGCGCGATCGTAGTACTGGCTAGCGGCGAGGTTGCACTTGCAGCCGCGTAAGCTTTCGTTTTGTGCATGCGCCCAGTTAGATGCTTGGGGTTTCTTTCGATATTCAAAACGCCGTTGCCATCCGACTCATAAAATTCCTTTATCGCCGGCATTGAATTTACGAATTCGACGCCCTCCGCGCCGGACGTTATTGTCAAAGTCTCTGCGGGAGAAGTCGCCAATGCTGAAAGTTTGTCGAAAAGCAGTGATCGCGTTGATGTTGGGCTACGCAGCGCTTGCCGGGGTAGCGCAGACGGTCGCGGCCGACCCTGCTGCCGACCGGATTGCCAAGCTGGAGCAGCAGGTGACGGACGCGCGCGGCGCGGCCGACAATGCCTGGATGCTGGTCAGCGCCGCCCTGGTGCTGCTGATGACCGGCCCCGGGCTGGCGCTGTTCTACGGCGGCCTGGTGCGCAAGAAGAATGTGCTCTCCACCATGATGCAGAGCTTTGCCATGATGGCCATCATCACCGTGCTGTGGGCGATTGTCGGCTACAGCCTGGCCTTTGCGCCCGGCAACAGCTTCATCGGCGGGCTGGGACACATGTTCCTGCGCGGTGTGGGCGCGGCCCCCGATGCCGATTACGCCGGAACCATTCCGCAGCAGACCTTCATGATTTACCAGTTGATGTTCGCCATCATCACCCCGGCGCTGATCACCGGCGCGTTTGCCGAGCGCATGAAGTTCAGCGCCATGGCGGTGTTCATGGTGCTGTGGTCGCTGATCGTGTATTCCCCGATGGCGCACATGGTGTGGGGTAAGGGTGGGTTGCTGAATGCCTCGCTGGGCGGGCGTTTCCCCACCCTCGATTTTGCCGGCGGCACCGTGGTGCACGTCACCTCGGGCGTGTCGGCACTGGTGTGCGCCGCTTATCTCGGCCGAAGGTTGGGATATCCGAAGGAGCTGATGCCGCCGCACAGCGTGGTGCTGAGCTTTATCGGAGCGTGCCTGCTGTGGGTGGGGTGGTTCGGATTTAACGCCGGCAGCGCGCTGAACTCCGGTAGCCTGGCGACCAGCGCATTCGTCGCCACGCACATGGCGGCGGCGACGGCAACCCTGGGCTGGAGCGCGGCAGAGTGGATTCGCAACGGCAAGCCAAGCGCGTTGGGAGCCATCTCGGGCGCGGTGGCAGGCCTGGTGGCAATCACGCCGGCTGCCGGGTTCGTATCACCGATGGCGGCGCTGGTGATTGGGCTTATCGCCGGCGTCGTGTGCTACACCATGGTCGCGAAAGTTAAAGCCGTCTTCGGCTACGACGATTCGCTCGATGCCTTCGGCGTGCACGGCGCCGGCGGCACCATTGGCGCCCTGCTCACCGGCATCTTCGCCACCAAGCTCATCAACCCGGTATTTCACGACGCGCAGGGAACGGCGCTGTCGGTCGGCGGCATGGACGGACACTGGGGACAGGTTGGGCATCAGCTTGTCGGCGTCGTGAGTGCCTGGACTCTCGCCATTGTGGGTACGCTGGCAATTCTGAAGCTGGTGGACACCGTCATCGGCCTGCGCGTCTCCGCCGAAGACGAGGTCCAGGGCCTGGACCTGTCGCAGCATGGCGAGGAAGGATATTACTGGGAAGTTTCGGCGCTCTAGTTCCGGGCTCTTGCCAGACGATTTAGGACACGACATGACCAAAATCGAAGCAGTTATCCAGCCCTCGAAGCTGGACGAAGTGAAAGACGCCCTGATCGAGATGGGCGTGGATGGAATGACGGTCAGCGAAGTCCGCGGCCACGGCCGGCAGAAGGGCCACACCGAGTTCTATCGCGGGCGCGAATACAACGTCGACCTGCTGCCCAAGATCAAGCTCGAGATCGTGCTCGCCGACGATCTGGTGGACAAGACCGTGCAGGCCATCCTTACCGCCGCGCGCACCGGGAAGATCGGCGATGGCAAAATTTTCCTCTCGCGCGTTGATGAAGTCATCCGCATCCGCAATGAGGAGCGGGGCGTCGCCGCCCTTTAGTCCCCGTGGAACGCCGCCGCCCAACCAGCCACGTCGCGGTCCCCGCGGCAGCAAGAAAGAAGACGGCGGCGCAGCCGGCCCCGGCCTCTTCCGCCAGCCTGGCGGAGTTTTATCGCAGCGAATCGGAACGCATCGCCGATCTCTTCCACGCCAGCAGCGACGGCCGCTCCGTCGTGCGCCAGCGCACCGAGTTAGTCACGAAAGTCATTCTTCGTCTGTGGGAAAACCTGTTTGCCGCCGAGGCTGGAGCGAAGCTCGCGCTGGCCGCGATTGGCGGCTTCGGCCGCGAGGAACTGTTTCCTTATTCCGACGTTGACCTGTTGTTCCTCTGCGAAGCCGCGCCCGAGGCGCGCGCCAAGGACAAAATCGGCGCCCTCTGCCGCGAGTTGTGGGACATGGGTCTGCGCGTCAGCCCGGTCACCCGCACCCTGGCGCAATGCGACGCGCTCGATCCCAACAACATCGAGGGGCTGATCGCGCTGCTCGATTGCCGCTACCTGGCGGGCGACTCGCGCCTGTTCGTGCAACTGCACGATACGGTTGTGCCGCGCGTGGTGCGGAGGGAGTGGCAGCCGCTGGTGCGCGCGCTGGCGGAGGTCACGGCGGCGCGCCACGCGCGCCACGGCAATACCATCTTCCATCTCGAGCCCAACGTGAAGGAAAGCCCCGGCGGGCTGCGCGACCTGCACGTCAGCCGCTGGATGGCGCTGTTGTCGGCGCTCGATAAGCAGCGCTCCTGGCCCGATGCCGCAGCCCTGTTTCCGCCGGCGTTGCGCCAATCCTGCGAAGCGGCCGGAGACTTCCTGTTCGCGGTGCGCTGCTTCCTGCATTACCGCCAAGGCCGCGACGATAACAAGCTGGAGTGGGAGGCGCAGAACGAGGCCGAGACCCGCGACATCGGCGTGGCACGACGCAACGGCGGTACCGCCGATTGGATGCGCACCTACTTCCAGCAGGTGCGTGCCGTCCATCGTCTGACCACCCAGATGATGGAGGATGTCGCGCCGGCCCGGTCCTCGCTCTACCGGCAATTCCAGCAGTGGCGCTCGCGGGTATCGAACCAGGACTTTTCGGTGGTAGGCGGGCGAGTGTTCTTGCAGCGCTCCAGCGCCATCCATGAGCCCGACACCATGCTGCGGCTGTTCGCGTTTGTTGCCCGGCACGGGCTGCGGCTCAGCGTGGACACCGAGCGCCGCGCCGAGCAGGCGCTGCCTTCCATGGCCGCCCGACTGCCGCGCGGCCCGGCATGCTGGTCGCATCTTCGCGATATTCTTCTCGCCCCCGAAGCGGCCTCGGCCTTGCGCGCCATGCACGCGCTCGGCCTGCTCACGCGCCTGGTGCCGGAATTCAAGTTGATTGATTGCCTCGTCCTGCGCGACATGCACCATCGCTACACCGTGGACGAACACACCTTCCTCACCATCGAAAATCTTCATCACCTGCCGCAGGCGGCGACCGAGTGGGAGCGCCGTTTCGCCGAGATTCACGCCGAGGCCAAGGACCTCGATCTGCTCTATCTCAGCCTGTTGCTGCACGATTTGGGCAAAGGCTGCCCCGGCAAGCCGCATGTTTCCGCCAGCACCGACCTTGCCGCCGGCATTCTGCTGAAGCTCGGCCTCGCGCCGCGCGAACGGGATACCGTGCGCTTCCTGATCTCGAATCACCTCGAGATGTCGGCCGCGCTGCGTCGCGACATTTTCGATCCCGCCACCATCCAGGCCCTGGCGGAAAAGATTGGCACCCCCGAGCGCCTGCGCTTGCTCTCCCTGCTGACTTACACCGACATCAAGTCGGTGCATGCCGACGCCCTGACGCCGTGGAAAGCCGAAAGTCTGTGGCAGCTCTACATCGCCACCGACCGTCATCTCAGCCGCTCCGCCGACCAGGCGCAGGATACCGAAACCGACCTGGCTCGCCTGCTCCTGGTGTTTCCCGACAAGTCCGAAGAGCTGCGCAGCTTTCTTGCCGGCTTTCCGAATCGTTACCTGCGCACCTACGCCGAGCAGGCAGCGTTTCATTTCTCACTGGCCTCGCAGCTCCCCAAAGACCGCGTCCAGTTGGCACTCAATCTCAATCGCGACCTGTTCGAGCTGACGGTGGTCACCACCGACCGCCCCGGACTGTTCGCCACCATTACCGGCGTGCTCTTTGCCTGGGGCATGGACATCGTGAAAGCCAACGCCTTTTCCAACTCGGCGGGCGTGATCGTGGACACGTTCCTGTTTCGCGATCGCTTCCGCACGCTGCTGCTGAACCCGCCCGAGCGCGAGGTCTTCAAGCGCAGCCTCGACCTGGTGCTCTCCGGCGAGGAGAGCCTGGAGAAGCTGGTGGAACGCCGCCGCAAGAGCGAGCGTTCGGCGGCGCCCAAGATCAAGGTCGAAACCCGCATCGACTTCGACGACGAGTCTTCCTCGCACAGCACGGTGATGGAGCTGATCGCGCAGGACCGTCCCGGCCTGCTGTACACCGTCAGCTCGGTTTTGTCCGAGCAGGAGTGCAACATCGAGATCGCGTTGATTGACACCGAAGGCCAAGCGGCGATTGACGTCTTCTATCTCACCGCCGGCGGCAGCAAGCTCGGCCCGGGGCGGCAGAAGAAGCTGGCGGAAGAGCTGGGTGAAGCGCTGGACGCGCCGGCGTAATTTCGCGGCGCAAGCCATGTGCGAAGTGCCATGTGCGCGCAGTGGAACGCATTGGGCTGTGCGACGGTACCCACCCCCCCTCCCCCTCCGCGTGAGCAGAATGAACAACATCCGCACGGTATACCGTCGGTGGTAATTATCCCTTCACGGTAGGTACGGATGCTTGGTACACTTGTTGATGCGCGGTATTGTCTCGGCGGAGCCTACTGCGCCAAAACCATGCCTCGCATTGACGATGATGTTCTCGATGCTGTCATTTACCTCTACCCCGACGCGGATGCCGCCGAATGCGGAGAGCGAACGGGCGGCTCTGGGGTGATCGTAAACGTCCCGTTCGGTAGATTCCCAGCATGGGTGGTTCCGTATGCGGTCACGAACTCCCACGTGATCCGCGAGGGCAAATCTCCGGTCATCCGGTGCAACAGCCTTAGCGGGGGAACGTCTATACTCCCGCTGAAATTGGAAGACTGGAAGCACCATCCAGACGGCGACGATGTGGCGGTCGCCAGAATCAAACTCCAGCGCGACGAAACGGCGCGCTCTATTCCTGTTGACTGG
This sequence comes from Terriglobales bacterium, assembly GCA_051006995.1. GTDB lineage: Bacteria > Acidobacteriota > Terriglobia > Terriglobales > Acidobacteriaceae > JAIQGF01. The sequence goes on along the minus strand of JBPCSQ010000016.1, from coordinate 176,469 downwards.
TTTGTCACCAAAGAGCGAATAAAGGAATACGACATCGGCCCCGGCGATGAGGTCATACTTGTCGGTAGGTTCATTGGGCGCGAGGGTCGGCAGCGCAACTCCCCGTCGCTTCGGTCGGGCATCATCTCGATGATGGCAGATGAGCCAGTGATGCACCCGCGCGGGTACTTGGTGGATAGCTTCTTTGTCGAATGCAAATCCCTTCCCGGATACAGCGGCTCCCCCGTATTCATGCTTTGTCCGCCATATACCGCATCCAAAAAGCGCGCTGACACCGTTCCGACGTACCTCTTGGGTATTGATTGGGGTCACGCAAAGAACCGCTCGCCAGTGTTCGACGAAGAGGGCCACAAGACGAAGTTAACCGTTGAGGAAAATACTGGCATGGCACATGTTGCGCCCGCCTGGAAGATTCGAGAATTGCTATACAGCGAGGAACTCGTGAAAGATCGAAAAAAAGACGAGCAGGGCATCGCCGAAGAAGTCAGTCGAGCAAGTGCCTCAATGGATACAGCCACAGAGCGGACCGACGCGCCGTTCAGCAAGGCAGATTTCGAGGCCGCGCTGACCAAGGTCACGCGCAAAGTCGAATCGGAGTAGCATTCAGGCGGGATGCTTCAGCAAAACCAACATCCCGAGCCCCCCATTTATAACTAGAGCGAAGTCGTCGTCGCCGTGAATAAACTGGCGTGCGACGTCCGGCATTTCTGGAACCGATTGCCGTGCGAGGGGAATCGCTTTGGCTGTTGACGCTTCGCCCGTATCAAACTCTACGCGTAAATTGTCGGAGACGAACGTGAACACACCTCCCGAAACGTCAGAGATTACGCCAGACGAATACCAGAGTTTCAGTCCGCGCCCATCAAATGCCAGCCTTACTGGTCGCCTATTGTCCGACCAGTCCCGTAGGTGGCGCAGCGCATCATCAATTGAGCAATCCATGTACTACCTCCTAGCTACCGAAGTCGGCGAGCACGAAGCTAACCTCATCGCGCAGGGCGCGGGCTGGAGCGTGAAGCGGCTGGACGGCGATGGATTATAGCCAGAGCGGCGCGAATCGTCTGTGATTGCGGCTGCGACCAAAGCGTAGTCAGAACGGCTCAACCTCAGCCGGAGCCTGACGCACAACCACGTCGCGCTTGCTGATTTGATTCAGAAAGCTGGCGAACATCGGCGTCACGTCATGGCGGCGGTTGTAACGGAAGCTGTACTCGTTCAGGTACGTCTGTAGGTAGTTGCGGCCAACTTGGTGATACACGCCGCTCAGTCCGCGCTTCAGGAGACTCCAGAAACCCTCGATGGTGTTCGTGTGAACTTCGCCGCAAACGTAAATCTTTTCGGAGTGGTTGATGCGGTGATGCTGGTAGCCGTTCCGGTGATGGTCAAGCGCAATATAAGACGGGAAGTCGTCCGTGAATACCGTCGTGTACGGCAGGACGTGTTCTTTAACGAGGCCAAGCAGTGTCGGACTTTTAACGTCGTCGGCAACCACGGCCCGCACGCCGCCCTTGCGCTGCACGAGTCCAACGACAATCGCCTTATTGGATTTGTCGCCAGACAGAGGACGGCCCACGCCGCCCTTGCGTCGTCCGCCGAAGTAAGCCTCGTCCACCTCAACGCGCTTCCCGTTGCCACCGAGCGGGCCTTCGGGGTTGTCGTCCAGCATCGAACGAATCTGCTTGAACATTCTCCACGCCGTTTTGTACGTCACTCCGGTTTCGCGCTGAATCTGTTTCGCCGAAACCCCGCAGCGGGTGGAGGCCATGAGGTAGATCGCGTAGAACCACAGGCGCAGCGGGGTAGGTGACTTGTGAAAGATGGTGCCCGCTGTCGGGTGAACGTGGTGCCCGCAGAAGTCGCAGGAGTAAGAAGGGCGCGACGCAACGCGATGATGTTTGGTGGTGCGCTCACACTTGATGCAGTAAACGCCTTCGGGGTAAAGCCGGTTCCGCAGCCATTCAAGACACGCCGCGTCGTCGGGAAACATCTTTTCAAAGTCCCGAATGGTGAACGGCATCATGTTCGGCTTGGCGTTTGGGTTTTTGCGCGGATGGCGTTTGCTCATGGCGTTCCCTACTTTCAGGGAAAACGATAGCACGACAAGTACCTACTGTCAAGGGATAATTACCCCGTCGGTAACCGTGGGGTACCGTCCGAGGCTCGGCGAAGAGAAGTGGCTTAAGTTGTCAAAGAGCGAGTAGTATGCATAGAGCTATACTGCATAGATGCATTATAGCATACGTTGTCAGTGATCAGCGTCACGGCAATGGCCGGGGCTGTGGAAAACCTCCATTCGCCTGAAACTCGTCAGTCCGACTGAACCCGGGGGGCGCTGGTGCGTTTCACCGGATTTCTGGAGTTGGAGCAGCTAACCGGGCGTATGCTTTCAGCCGGCAGGCTCTGTCCGAAAATAGAACTGCCCCACTCAAGCCAAACCCGGGCTTGAGTGGGCCACCCGCCAAGGTTCTTTCCTACCCATCACGACTCGCCCTTGCTGCGCTCTGCTTCGCCGTGGCAACGGGGTGGGCGCTGCTGGTGTGGCAGTCGGGCATGGGGTGATTGAGTGATTGGGGAGGTTTCTTGGGACAGATAGCAAACGTCATATTCCCAATACTGATGGTATTGGGTGCTGTGTTGGCCATTCTTCGCCCCGTTATCATCGTGCGGTGGGCAAAACGAGCACACCCGGACCTTCCCGAAGATGACGAAAGGGTCCTGTGGATTGCCAGACTCATTGGCGTTGGCCTCCTGGGGATTGGCGGGTTCATTTTAATGATCATCGTTCGGTCGTTTTCAAACTGACCACATGGCGGGTGCGCCGCGGGCTGGTGCAGTCACCGGAATTGTGGGCGTGGAGCAGCTACCGGGCGTATGCTTTCGGCGAAGCCGGGCCGGTGAAGCTGAACCACTGGCCGGAAATTTGGCTGAGTGCACGACTAAAAACGGGTAAGGTTGAGGGTTCGCGTACCCACCCTTCGAAAACCGCCCTTCGGCTTCGCTCAGGGCAGGCTACGGGCGGGGCACCCACATTGCGGATGGGATATGAGAAAAGAAGGTGAAGGGTGGGCCACCCGCCTAAGCATTGTGTGTGTCTGTGTGTTCTGTTGTTGCTCTGTTGTTGGTTTCGGTCAGCTTGATCCTTCGCTTGTTCGCGAAATCGTGTCGGCCGAATTGTCGGCATTGCGAATGCCAGTTAGCACTCCTTTTTGCCTGGCGTTGTTACCGGCAACTGGCACTTCGCCAACTGCGGCGGATCCATCGCAGCAAGTACTGGCTACTCTCGCGCGTAAGGGGATGCGACCGCAAAAGGCATCGAGTTGTTATAAGGCACTCAGGGGAAATGTGATCTCCGCTGAGTCACTCGGAAAAGCCGGTGATCGGCTCGTGGTCAAGGTTGCTTTCGCGGACGTGACGGTTCGGCCAGGCGAAGACCTAGGAATACTTCGTCGTCGTGGAACATATGAGCTCACGAGACGTCCTGGCGGTGGCTGGATAATCCAGTCGTACGTCGCCGAAGCGTCTCCGGCAAATGAGAAAGAAAGGAAGAGTCCACGAAAGCACTAGCGTTGGGGGCGGGTGGCCCACCCTTGAACCACTCGACCCCAGAATGCTGTGGGTGCCCCACCCTTCGCGGTGTTCGAAGGGTGGGAATGCGAACTCCCGGCTGCTTCGTGTTTTGAGGGCCCTCACGAAGCTTGTTGTTTTCTAACCGCTCAGCAATGTGAAACTGCTCGAAGCCTCGACATCGCCCCTTCCCCCTCCTGCTAGAATCCTCTGTTTCCTTCATTTAACGGCGGAACTTCGTCCTGCGGCCCGACGTAATTTTCATTAGAACCAAGCTGGCTGGGGGTTCCGACGGGAGTGCCGGTTGGAAGAAGCGCAGCTGGTAGCCTCGCTGGTCCGTCGCTGCAATGCCGGCGACGCGGTCGCGTGGGAGGAAATCGTCCAGCGCTTCAACCGCCGCATCTACAACATTTGTTACCGGTTTACCGGCTCGCCCGACGAGGCCGAAGACCTTGCCCAGGAGGTCTTCATCAAGATGTACCGCACCCTCAAGAGCTACGACGAAGACAAGGGCGCGTTCATGACCTGGGTCGCCACCCTGACCCGCAACCTGCTGGTGGACCATTTCCGGAAAAGCAAGCAGGACCGGATGACCGACTCCATGGACGAGCCGGCTACCCACGACGAGGAGGGCCTCAGCCGGGCGGCGCAACTGCCCGATAGCGCCCCCCCGCCCGACGCCCGCCTGCAGACCCGGGAAACCCAGGAAATGGTGCAAAGAGCCCTGCGCAAGCTTTCTCCGGAGCTGCGCGAGGCGGTCATTCTGCGCGACTTGCAGGATATGGACTACCGGGAGATTGCCTTAGCCCTCAAAGTTCCTGAGGGTACGGTGAAATCCCGAATCAATCGGGGACGGACGGAACTAGCGCGGTTGCTTTCACGTACTTATAGGCAGGTGACCTGATGTCCGAGGAAACCAAAGCCGGAATGCAGTGCCAGGAGTTCGACGCCCTGCTGAGCGAGGCGCTGGACGGCAGCTTGAATGCCGCCGAGTTGCAGCGCTTCGATGCCCATCGCGCGTCGTGTCCGAGCTGCGGGCCGATGTTCGCCGAGGCCCAGGCAGGCATGAAGTGGCTGCACGAGTTGGCCGAAGTCGAGCCGCCCAGGCACTTCGTGCACAACGTTCTGGCCGCAACCATCGGGCTGGCGCACGTGCCCGTGGTTCCGGTCCGTCCGGCGGCCGAGGGCTGGTGGCCGAAGCTGCGCGAAGCCATTCGTCCGCGGCTGGGGCCGGTGCTCCAGCCGAAGTTTGCGATGTCCTTCGCCATGGCCTTTTTCTCGATTTCCGTAATCCTGAATTTCTTCGGGATCAAGTCGGTGGATTTGCGGCACATGGACCTGCGCCCGACGGCGCTGTACTACGCCGCCGAGGGCCGCGTCTTGAAGTATTACGACAATATCCGCTTCGTTTACGAGATCCAGACGCGCGTGCAGCAGCTCAAGCGCGCCACCACGCCGGAAGAAGGCACTCCTCCAAAGAAGGATGAGCGGAAGAAGGAGCCCAGGGATAGTAGCGGACAGCCTGATCTCCAGCAGTACCAGAACTACAGCCGGGAAATGAACGCCATCACCTTGGCGCAACAATTCGTGCCCGACGAGCTGAAGCGGCCGTCCGCCAGGAGAATGTCATGAACTGCGTGGTTCACCCCGATGTCGCAGCCACCGCTTACTGCCGCACCTGCGGCAAGGCGCTGTGCGAGCGCTGCGCCCATAACGTCCGAGGCGTTGTCTATTGCGAAGACTGCATCGCCACCCGCCTGCACGACACCGTGCCGCCGGCGCCGGCGATCGCCCCCGGCATTGTGGGAGCAGCTCCCGCGGTGACGCGCACCCCCAGCCCCGGTCTGGCGGCATTCCTCGGATTGATCCCGTTTGGCTTGGGAGCCTTCTACAACGGGCAGTTCATCAAGGGCATCGTGCATGCCTTCGTCTTTATCGGGCTGTGCTATGGCGCCAGCACCACCGAGGGCACCAGCGCCAACATCATCTTCGGCATGCTGATCCCGGTGTGGATCCTGTACATGGCCTTCGACGCGCACCAGACGGCGAAGGCGATCTCCCTCGGCCAGCCCGCGCCTGATCCGCTCGGACTGGACCGCGCCTTTGTCGGCACCGACCGCGTGGACATGAACAAGGTCCCCATGGGCGCCATCATCCTGATCGGCCTGGGCCTTCTGTTCCTGGTCAACACCATGGGTTGGTTCCATATGTACTGGCTGCATCACATGTGGCCCATCGTGCTGATCGTCATCGGAGTCTGGATGTTTATGAAGCGTTACGCTCCTCCCCCGGGCGGCGTTTCCAGTGATTCGGGAGGGAGGTAGGTATGGCAACGCATCCACAACCACCGCTGCCGCCGGGCGGGAGCTGCTATTGCCCGAACTGCCGCAGCCGCGGACTGATGGGCCCCGCGGTGCTCATTACCCTCGGCATTCTGTTCATGCTCAGTGAATTTGACGTGGCGAATTTCGGCCGTACCTGGCCCATCCTGCTCATCGTGATCGGCCTGGTGAAGGTACTGGCCAGCAGCGCCAGCAAGGAAGGCCACGTTGACGTAAGCGAGCCCACGGAGGCGCCGCCACAACAGGGCGCCGAGCCCGGGAAGGTGGATCATGTCTAGTCCAGCGCCGCAATATCGTCGTCTGCGCCGGCGCTCCGTGGCCGGGCCAATCGTTCTCATCTCGCTCGGCGTGTTGTTCCTGCTGGGCAACATGCACCTGCTGAGTTGGGCCGCGCTGCGCCATTATTTCGCGCTCTACTGGCCGCTACTGCTGATCCTGTGGGGAGTGGTGCGGCTGTTGGAACACCTGCGCGACACCCGCGAAGGCCTGCCTTCGCGCGGCATCGGCGCCGGCGGCGTCCTACTGGTGATCTTCATCATTATTTGTGGGCTCAGCTTTACCGCGGCCGACCGCGTGAACTGGAGCGCGCTCCAGAGCGAAGCCGATTTCGATAACGACTTCTCCACCATCTTTGGCAATTCTTATAACTTCACCAACACTCTGGAGCAGGCGATCCCCGGCAACACCGATCTGCGCGTGGTCTCCGACCGCGGCGACCTGGTGATCAACACCTGGAATGAGCCCAAGGTAAAGGTCGTCGTGCGCAAGCGGCTGACCGCCGACAATGAGGACGAATCCAAGAAAATTGACGCCCAGACGCAGCCCACCTTCACCTTGGGCGAAAAGCTGCTGACGCTGAACGCCAACACCATGGCCGGCGGCAACCACGCTGTCGCCAGCGACTTGGAGATTTACGTGCCCCGCAAGGCGGCCCTCGACCTGAGCACCCGGCGGGGCGATGTCCGGCTCAGCGATCGCGATGGCGAGGTGAAGATCGCCACCCACGGTGACGTCGCGGTATCGAACGTGACCGGCGGCGTGTACGTCAGCCTGCGGCGCGGCTCGGTGCGCGCTTCCACCATCAAAGGCGACGTGACCGTGGACGGCCGCGGCAACGACGTCAACGTCAGTGACATCACCGGCGCGGTCAACCTGCGCGGCGAATTCTTCGGCCAGATGAACGTCTCCAAGGTCACCAAGACCGTGGCCTTCAAGTCGGCGCGCACCGACATGGAATTTACCCGCCTCGACGGAGACCTGGCGATTGATCCCGGCGATCTGCGCGCCAACGCCATCGGCGGCCCCATGCACCTGATCACCCGCTCCAAAGACATTCACCTCGACGGGGTTTCGGGCGACGCGAAGATTGAAAACCAGAACGGCATGGTCGAGTTCCGCGCCGCCACCCTGGGCGACGTTGAAATCAACAATCGCCGTGGCACCGTGCAACTGCTGCTGCCGGAGCATGCTGCGTTCAAGATTGACGCCTCCGCTCATCGCGGCGAGATCGAAAGCGATTTTTCCGAGATCCAGGTGCAGAGCGATCGCCGGGATCACCATGCCCTGGGTACGGTCGGCAATGGCGGACCGCAGGTCAAAGTCGTGGATGAGCAGGGCGATGTGCAGATTCGCAAGTCGGGTGCGGTGGAGACGCCCCCGCCGCCTGCGCCACCGAAACCTGCCAAGCCCTCGGGGAAACAGAAGACCGAACTGAAGCCGCAGAATCAGCACGTCGGTATCGTTATCGCGCCTCCGCAGGACACCATGTAGCAGGTACGATGTTCCGGTGCCGACATCCCTCCGGTTTTGGCAGATGTGGGCTTCGCGCCTAATCTGAAACGCAATAGGACAGAAACTATTCCCGCAATTTCTCCCGCACCAATTCTTCTGCCCGCGCCACCACCTGATCAATGTTGAGGTGCGTCGAATCCAGCACCACCGCATCCGGCGCTGCCACCAGAGGCGACGCCGCCCGCGTGCGGTCGCGCTGATCGCGGCGGTCCAGTTCCGCCGCCACCGAGTGCACCTGTTCCGGACGCGCGTTGCGCTGCTTCAGGCGGCGCTCCACCCGCACCTCCGCCGTAGCTTCCAGGAAAATTTTCACGTCCGCATGGGGAAACACGACGGTGCCAATGTCCCGCCCCTCCATGACCACCCCGCCGAGCTCGCCCATCTGGCGCTGCCGTTCCACCATCCACTCGCGCACCTTGGGGTGCACGGAAACGCGCGACGCTGCCTCGGTGACGTCGCGCTCGCGGACCCGGTCGCTGACGTCGCGCCCGTCGAGCAGCACCCGGTTGCCGTCCACTCGCGGTTCCAGCGCGATGCGCGATTTCTGGGCCAGCTCGAACAGCGCCGCCTCGTCGTCGAAGGAGACATCGTTCTCCACCGCCTTGAGCGCCAGCGCGCGGTACATGGCGCCGCTCTCCAAATTGGCGTAGCCGAGCTTGCGCGCCAGCCGCGAGGCAATAGTGCTTTTGCCCGCGCCGGCAGGACCGTCAATGGCGATGACGAGTTTGCGAGAGCCCTCAGGCATTCTCGGGAAGACTTGTAATTTGCAATTTGTAATTTGCAATTGCCGGAGCAACCCTGATCCAGCGCCTAAATTACAAATTACCAATTACAAATTCGTCCTACGCTCTTCTCCTCGGAACCTTCAATGTCGTCTCCCGCTTGGCTGCCACCTGCACCATGGTTCGCTTTCCCACTGTAACAAACGCCAACTCGCGCGCCGCCAGCAGCGCATTGATGGCCTCTTTGACCCGCGACTTCGGCACCAGGCGTCCGAAAAACCCCTCCGCTTCCGACGGCTCGGCGGCCACCACCGCGTCCAGATACTTCGACAGCAGCGCCGACAGCGCTTCCTGCACCGACAAGTTGATGCCACGCTGCACCGGCTGCGGCGCCCACCGGTAGAGCGCGTCCCAGCTGGCGCCCTCCCCGGCGGTGTAATCCACCCGGGTGATTCGCAGCCGTGACCACAACTCGTTCAGCGCCCGATCCAGCGCCGCCTCCGAGAGCGCGCCGCCCATCAGTTCCTGCAGTTGCTTTTTGGAAGTTTTGCCATGATTCCGGATGGCCTCGAAAGCCTCGCGCGCCAATTGCGAGTATTCCGATTTCACCCCCGGCTTCCACTCGCGCCTCGGATGGCGGTCGCCGACCAGCCCATAAAGGTACGGAAATAACGGGGCTGCCACCAGGAAACTCGTATCGCCGAACGCGTTGGCCTCGAACGCCGTCTTCTCCCGCAACATCCGCACCATCAGTTCGGTGGCCTCGCGGGCGCGCGGATCGGCAAACGCATGCTTCGATGTAGGAAGCGGATTTTCATCGGTTCCGGCAAACGCGCCCATGAACGTCGGCGCCAGCACCGGCGGTTTCATCGGATACATCAGGCAGAATCCAACCGTCTCCAGAAATTCGCGCGCCTCTTCCAGGGTTCGCACAGGGCGGCCATCCAGCCGCCACTTGCTGCGCCGCGCGTCGTGGAGTTCCTGTTCCGTCATATCCGTTTAAACGCCTTCTGGATATCGCGAACAGAATACCGCAGCACCACCGGCCGCCCGTGCGGGCACGACATTGGACAGTCGGTTTTCGCCAGCTCGCGCAGCAACCACTCCATTTTGTCGGGCGCCAGCGGCGTGTTGATTTTGATCGCCGCATGGCAAGCAATGGATGCCGCGATGCGCGTCCGCGCGATTTGCAGGTTCAACGCCTGCTGCTCGCGCTCGAACTGGCTGAGCAGTTCGTGCAGCATGTGCTCGACGGCGCTGGCGTCCAGGCCCGCGGGCGCGGTTTTCACGGCGATGGTGCGCGAGCCGAAAGGCTCCGCGTCAAAGCCGTTGTGCCGCAGCTCGTCGCAAAGCTCCGCGAAGATGGCCTGCTGCTGAGGCGTCAGCTCCACGATCAGCGGCATCAGCAGCCGCTGTGACTCGACGCGTTCGGCCGCGCGCTGTTTCAAGATTCGTTCGAACAGCACCCGCTCGTGCGCCACGTGCTGGTCAATGATCCACAAGCCCTCGTCATTCACCGCCAGGATAAAGGACTCGCGCACCTGTCCCAGCGGCTTCAGCGAGGCCAGCGGCGGTGTGTCGCTCGGCGGCGGCTCCGGGATTTCCGGGGCGCAGCCGGTGTCCGGTACGGCCGATTGCGCGGGGAAGCGGGCGACCGCGATGGCTGCATTCGCCTCGATTTCAATTCCTCCGTGGAAATCCAGGCGCTGCGAGATCGGCGGCAGCGTCGGCGCGCTCAGCGCAAAGGCCGCCTCCGCCTCAGTGATGCCCAATCCCGCCGGGTGAGGAGACAAAGACGCGCTCGCAGTCGGCTGCGCTGTAATTTCCCGGGTGAACTGCGGCACTGGCCGCGCCTTCATCAGCGCCGCGCGCACCGAATCGCGCACGAAATCGTGAATTACGCTCTGCTGGCGAAAGCGCACTTCCACCTTCGATGGGTGGACGTTCACATCCACTTCTTCATACGGCATTTCCAGGAACAGCAGCACGACGGGAAATACGGTTGGCGGCAGGATGTTGCGGTATGCCTCGGTCAGCGCGTGCTGTACCAGACGGTCGCGAATCAATCGTCCGTTCACGAAGACAAAAATCGAGTTCCGGTTCAGCTTCTGGATTTCCGGCTTGGAAACAAATCCGTGCAGCCGCAGCTCTCCCGGTGTGGCGCGGGCGCCCTCGCCTGCATCTTCTTCTTCGCGCCGCCACGGCGGCGGCTGCGGCAGACCCATGCGAGCCAGCGGCAGCATGGCCGCTAGCGGGATGAGTTGATCGAGCGTGTCGCGCCCGAAAACCTGGTAAATACGATCCCGGTGCGATGCCACCGGCGCCGCGATCAGCATGGCGTTGGTGGACGAATGCAGTTCGAAATGCTTGTCGGGATGCGCCAGCGCATAATGCGTTACCAGCGACGCGATCTGCGCCAGTTCGGTGGATTCGGCACGAAGGAATTTTCGCCGCGCGGGCGTATTAAAGAAGACGTCGCGAACTGTAATCGAAGTCCCCGCCGGGAGCCCGGCTTCTTCCACCTGCAGGATCTTGCCCCCGGCAATTTCAATCACGGTGCCACCTTGTGGCGTACCGGGCGCCTCGTGTGGCACACGCGCCCCCGCGTGTGCTTCCTCCGCCGGACAAGTCTCCAATCTCAGCCGCGATACCGACGCGATCGACGGCAGCGCCTCGCCGCGGAATCCGAGGGTGGCCACACTCAGCAGATCGTCGGCATTGCGGATCTTGGATGTAGCGTGGCGCTCGAAGGCCAGCAGGGCGTCATCCCGCACCATGCCGCAGCCATCGTCGGTGATCTGGATGAGCTTTTTGCCGCCGCCCTCCACTTGCACGCGAATACGGCGCGCGCCTGCATCCAGCGCGTTCTCCAGCAGTTCCTTGACCACCGACGCTGGGCGCTCCACCACCTCGCCGGCGGCGATTTTATTGGCAACGTGTTCCGGAAGGACGTGGATGCGGCCCATGGCGTGACTTTGGCAGACTATCCGAAAATCCAGAAAATGCAGAATGGAGAATGCAGGACAGAGAAAAGAACTGCCGTCGCTCCGCGCCCAGACCTTCTGAAACCAGCTCTGGACGCGGTTTTTGCCGCCTAACCGGAAAACCTGCGCGACGGCTACGCCATCCATAGTAGGCAGATTAGGAGCAGCCCCGCTCGCAACAGGCGTGCCCTCCGGCCATAGATGCGCCACCGGAGGTCGCATCCCCCGCCTCGTTCGACGCTCCCTGAGGCACTATCGTGAAAGACGTTTTTCCATCAACCCTCCTCGCTTCGCGGCGAGCCCGCATTGTTCCGCGCATTTCGAATTTGATTTTCGTTGCAGTGCTGCTCCTGCCGGCGCTTTCTGCGGCCCAGGTCACGCCGCCCGACTTCAGCATCGTGCTGCTTCCCGATACTCAGAACGAATCGCAGTTCTATCCGCAGGTGCTGAATTCGGAAATCCAGTGGATCGTCAACAACCAGGGCTCGATGAATATTCAGGCGGTGCTCGGCTTGGGAGACATCGTGAACGACGGCGCCGACCCCGCCCAGCAGCAGAACGCCGATGCCGCCATTCGCCTGCTCGACAACGCCGCGATTCCGTATTTTCTCGCCATCGGCAATCACGACTATGACGGCGCCAACACCGGCGCCGCCACGCGCTCCGTCACCGGCTTCAACCAATGGTGGGGGCCGTCACGGTACGCCGGCAAGCCTTACTACCTCGGCAATTTTCCTACCGGCAGCAACGAAAACTTTTACGGCGTGGTCAATATCAACGGCCAGCCCTTCCTGATCCTGGTGCTGGAATGGATCCCGCGCACCGAGTCGCTGAACTGGGCGGCGTCCATCGTGCGGGCGAACCCCGACAAGCAGGTCATCATCGTCACCCACAGCTATGTTTTTATAGACGGTACTCGCACCGACGTTTGCGATACCGAGGACGTGCCCCGCGACAATTTCGGCGATGACATGTGGAACACGTTCGTCAGCAAGTATTCGAACATCATCATGGTGGTGAATGGTCACTTCGTCACTGGACAGGCGGCCCGCCGCGCCGACCTCGGCGTGAACGGCAACCTGGTCAACCAGATGTTCTCGAATTATCAGGAAGACGCCAACGGCGGTGACGGCTGGCTTCGGATCCTGACCTTCCATCCCAGCTCGAATACCGTCAGCGTTCAGACCTACTCGCCATTTCTCAACCAGAACCTGACGGATGCCGCCAACCAGTTCACCGTCTATTACCACGATCCCGCAATCCATACCGGCTCGGGGCAGATCACCGGCCGCGTCACCGGCCTGTCCTGCGCTCCCCTCGCCGGCGCCACCGTGTCGGCCGGAAGCGCCTCCACCACCACCGATTCGCAGGGACATTTCTCCCTTAACGTTGCTGCGCCCTCCAGCTACAGCGTCAGCGTGAACGCGCCCGGCTGGCCGCCGGCCACGCGCTCGGTGAAGGTCAACGATAATTACGCGACCGACTCCGATTTCCTTCTCTGCCTCCTCAATACCGCCAACCAGACCGTGACCATCTGCTCGCCGGGAAACAGTCAGACGGTGACTTCGCCGGTGCACGTCGTCGCCGGCTCCACCGACACCACCGCGGCGGTGGTTCGCATGGAAATCTGGCTGGATGGCGTCAAGGTTTACACCACGCTGACGAACACCATGGACACGACCCTGGCGGTGTCGGCTGGGTCCCATCGCATCGCCGTCACCGCGGCGGAAGCGAGCGGCTTTTATTTCAAGCAGGCCGTGAACGTCAATGTCGTCTCCAGCACTGCGCCCACGGTGCAGCTCTCAGCTAATCCCAGCAGCATTACCGCTGGGCAGAGCTCGACCCTGAGCTGGTCTTCCACCAACGCGACCTCGGTCACCATCTCCGGGGTGGGCACCTTCGGACCTTCCGGCAGCGTATCGGTTTCGCCTGGGGCGACCACCACCTACACTGCTACGGCCACCGGCTCCAGCGGAAGCGCTACCAGTTCCACCACCGTCACCGTCCAGAGCGCAAGCTTCTCGTGCACGCCCAGCAGCACCAACCACACCGTGACCATCTGCTCTCCCGCCAACGGAGCGACGGTAAGCTCGCCAGTGCACGTCGTGGCCAGTTCCACCGATACCACCGGCACCGTCATTCGCATGGAAATCTGGTTGGATGGCGTGAAGGTCTACACCACGTTCACAAATTCGATGGACACCATGGTCCCGATGTCGTCGGGAACGCACCGATTGGTGGTAGTCGCGGCCGAGAGCAGCACCAGCTATTTTTCCGCCGTGGAATCCATCACGGTGAGCCCGTGAGCCAACGCCGCCGGTTCTTGAGGATGGCATGCATGGTTTCAATGCTGGAATCGCCGCCGAACGCCCGCATGCCGGACAGCACTTCCTGGCTGCAACTCACCGCACCAGATCATAGAGCACGTAATCGTGGTGCACGCCACGCTTGATCGCCGCCTTGCGCAGCACGCCCACCTTCTGGAACCCGCATTTCTCCAGAACTCGCCCTGAGGCCGGATTGTCGGCGAACACTTCCGCGTAGACGCGGGTCAGCGCAAAGCGCGGCATGGCCCACGTGGTGAAGCATCGAATGGCGGCGGTCATCGCTCCGCGTCCCCAGAACGGCTCGCCGACCCAATAGCCCAACTCGGCGGAACAGCGCTCGATGTCCTTGCGAAATTGCAGCCCGATCGCGCCCGCCGCTTCACCTGCGACATCAATGCAAGCCACGCATTCTTCCTGCGTCTCGGTGGCGTACTCGATAAAACGGACCGCGTCCTCGGTGGAATACGGGTGGGGAAAGCGGTCGCGCAGGTACATCGCGACTTTGGGATTATCGGCATGCCGCGCCATCGCCGGCGCGTCGTTCCCGCGTAGCGGACGCAGCCGGCATGCGCCGCAGTCCAACTCAACCTCGATGTGCATGCGGGGTCATGGTACGCCAGTCGGTGCTGCGCCCGCGCGGCGCCGTGTTTATACTCTTCGACGTGAAATCGGCGCAGATTGTTCTCCTGGGCCTCGCGCTCGTCTTGCCTTCCATCGCCCAAACGCCGGCGGCTAGCGCAGCCGCTCCCGCCGCGCCGGCTGCCATGCAACAGATGATCATTCCCAGCCACGGCAGCATGCTGCTCGGAGTGTTCTATCTGGCCGCTGGAGCAGCTCCGCACCCGACTGCCATCATCTTTCACGGCTTTCCCGGCTTCGAGCAGAATCTGGATCTCGCGCAGGCACTCCGCGCCAACGGTTGGAATGTTCTCGCCATGCATTACCGCGGATCGTGGGGAGTGAAAGGCGATTTCTCCTTCCAGCACGCCGCGGAAGATGCCGACACCGAAGTGCAATTCCTTCTTGACCCGGCCAATGCGCGCCAATATCGCATTGATGCCCATCGCATCATGGTCATCGGCCACAGTATGGGCGGATACATGGCCGCTTCGGCCGCCGCGCACAATCCGCAGGTCGCCGCCGCCATTCTGATCTCGGCCTGGAACATTGGCGCCGATTACCAGTCGCGCCGCCATCTGGGAACGGAGGCGCCCACCATCGAGAACGAAGCGAAAGAGCTGGAAAAGGACGGCAACCTGCTGCCGCTGGCGGGGACCAGCGCCCACACACTCGCCCGCGAGATTTACGAGCACCAGGCGGCGCTGAATTCCAATAATCTCGCGCCTGCCATTGCGCCGCGTCCGGTGTTCGTCATCACCGCCAAGGACGGTCTCGCCGCCGCAGATCATGCCCTCGCCGAATCCCTGCGCAAGGCCGGAGATACTCGCGTGACCGAACGTCACTGGGACACCGACCACAGCTACTCGGGCCAACGCACAGAGTTATCCGGCGCAATCGTGTCGTGGGCAAAGGAAAACCTGCCGAAATGAGGAGAGATTAGGGCGAGGAGGGCGCACTCCAGTTTGATGCAGTTCATGGCTCGCGCCGCCTTTGTGCAGCCCGGGGCACGGACTCCGGGCTACCCTTGTGCTCGTAGGTCGCAATGATGACGCCTGTCGAAGATATGTCACACCTAGCCAGCTTCATGTTCACGGGGTGCGAGATACTGCCGAAGAGCTTTTTGCCTTTTCCAAGAACTATCGGACAGGTGAGCAGTAGAAACCGGTCGATGAGATTCGCTTCGAACAGTTGCGGATAGAGGGTCGAACTGCCCCACAGCACAATGTCCGAACCTTCGGCCGCCTTGATCTTCCGCAAGTCATCCATGTTGCGCATCCTGTGGCTGTTGGCCCAGTCGAGCTTCGTCGAGCCCTGGGTCAGTACGTATTTGTTCGCTTTTGTGAAGACCGGACCGATTGGGTTGTCTGCCGGAACATAGGGCCAATAGCTTGCAAAAATGTCGTAGGTCTTGCGGCCCAGCAGCAGGTCGTATGGTTTGTCGAGGGTGCCCACCACACCCATGATTGCGGCACCTGACTCAGCGGCGGAAAATTTCATGCTCCATCCGCCGAGATCGAACCCATCACTTGTGTCCTCTTGGGCGCCGCCGGGTCCCTGCATGACGCCGTCGAGGGAAACCTGCGCGCTGGCTATGATCTTTCTCATTTTTCATCTCCTGTTCCCCTTTTTGCCGTGCGGCGGCGTGCCATAGGTGAGCGCCTCCAGGAAAAATCCGAAGCGCGTGCGCGCTTCCTCCTCGCTTCCGCAATCATCTGAGCGCAAGAATGTGCGTGCGGGGGGGGAGCTTTCGTCTGCCCACCCTTCGAAAACCGCGAAGGTGGGGTACCCGTATTGGGGTAGCCGATGAGAGAAAAAGAACGGGAAGCGTGGGCCACCCGCCGGTTTTCGTTGGGTGGGAATGCGACCCGCAATTCCGCAATTCGGCAATCGGCTACGCGCCCTCTTTTTTCGCTTTCACCTGGATCCCCAACTCTTTGAGTTGCTGCTCGCTCACCGGAGTGGGCGCGTCCACCATCAGGTCCACGGCTCTGGCGGTTTTGGGGAAGGGAATCACCTCGCGCAGGGAGTCGGCGCCCGCCAGAATCATCACGATGCGGTCGAGTCCGAGCGCGATGCCGCCGTGTGGCGGCGTGCCGTAGGTCAGCGCCTCCAGGAAGAATCCGAAGCGGGCGCGCGCTTCTTCCTCGCTCATGCCGAGCGCGTGAAAAATCTTCTGCTGGATGTCCTGGCGATGAATACGAATCGAGCCGCTGCCTAATTCCGTGCCGTTGAGGACCACATCGTAGGCGAGCGCGCGCACCGCAGCCGGATTCGATTCCAGCTTGTCCATGTCCTGCTCGTGAGGCGAGGTGAACGGATGATGCGCCGCCGCCCAGCGCTGGCCGTCTGCGTCCCACTCGAACATCGGAAAATCCGTCACCCACAAAAAGTGATACGACGAGGCCTCGTTGCGCGCGCCGGCGAACGCCTTGTGCTTGTCGGCGTACTTTTGCGCCAGTGCCAGACGCAGCGCACCCGCCGCGGTGTACACCGGCAGATCATGTTGTTTGACCTCGGGCTTCACTCCGCCCTCGGACTTGTGCTCTGCCGGGCGCTCCGCCCCGGCGACCAGCACGATCAGGTCGTCGTTTGCCGCCTGCGCAAGCTGGCGGACCTTGGCCACTGCGTCCGGCCAGGTTTTTTCCAGGCGCTTGAGGTCTTCGAACAGCTTGGCGTCGGCGCGCTGTCCGAACAGCGGCTTGATGTCGTCACGCTCCTTGCGCGAAAGCTCGCCCACCTTGGGGATCCGGATGGCCACCACCGGCGCGTCCGGCGCCAGCTTCAGTTGCGCGCGCATCTCCGGCGTGACGGCGTCGCGCACGTCGGTCATGGGCGGCAGGCGCAGGTCGGGCTTGTCGCTGCCGTAGAGCCGGATCGCCTGGTCGTAGGTCATCTGCGGGAACGGCGTGGGAATCCTGACGCCCGCGACCGCGAACGCGGCCGAGAGAAAACCTTCCACGACTTCGAACACGCGCTCCTGCTGCGGGAAGGTCATCTCCAGATCAATCTGCGTGAACTCGGGCTGGCGGTCGGCCCTCAGGTCTTCGTCGCGGAAGCAGCGCACGATCTGGAAATATTTGTCGAAGCCCGAGATCATCAGGATTTGCTTAAACAGTTGGGGCGATTGCGGCAACGCGTAGAACGAGCCGGGATAGACGCGGCTGGGCACCAGGTAGTCGCGCGCGCCCTCGGGCGTGGAGCGCGTCATGAACGGCGTTTCGATCTCGAAGAAACCTCGCGAGGCGAGGTAATTGCGAATCGCCAGCGCCACCCGGTGCCGCAGCTCGATGTTGGCCTGCATCGCCGTGCGCCGCAAGTCCAGGTAGCGGAACTTCAGCCGCATTTCTTCATTCGGCAGCACCGATTCCGACGGCAGGAACGGCGGGTTCTTGGCCTCGTTCAGGATGAGCAGCTCTTCGGCGACGACTTCCACTTCGCCGGTAGGAATATTCGCGTTCACCGTCGCGGGCTCGCGCTGCTTGACCTCGCCGATGACGGCGATGACGTACTCCGACCGCAAGGAGGCCGCTTTGTCGTGCAGGCGCGCCGAGCGCTCGCGATCGAAAACCACCTGCGTGACGCCGGTGCGGTCGCGCACGTCCACGAAAATCAGGTTGCCGAGATCGCGCCGGCGGTTCACCCAGCCCATGAGCACGGCACGGCTGCCGGCGTTGCTGGCACGCAGCGCGCCGCAGGTGTGAGTCCGTCGCAGGTCTCCTAGAAAATCGAGCATGATCTTGTATCACGGCACGGCTCATCGCCGAATCGAACAATTTTACACGCGGGCTGGGCCGCAGCCACGATCCGCGACATTGAACCGGTGGTAATCACTCCCGTTTTTGCTTCGCCCTTCACACTTGGCACTTCGCATCCTTCCGGGCATATGCGCCGCAGCCTCGCTCATCCAAATTAGGTATGGCACAGCAAAAAAAGAAACGCTGGTCGGCGGCGGTCACGACCGATTCCACGCATCCTCCGGCGGGACTGTTCAATCGCAGTGCGGCGACCATTGCCAGGGCGCTGGCTTCGAAAAAGGTTTCACCCAAGGGGCCGGGATCGGGCATGCGCATGCTCACGTTCTTCATCAATCGCGCAGGAAAGAACCTGAGCGCCTCCCGGCGGGCGGAGTTGCAGAAAGCGAAGAAGCTGCTGTCGGAGCGGGTGCGACGCGAGCGGGAAAAGCAGCAGAAGAAAGCGGCGTGATCGCAAACGCTATCCGCGGATTCGCGCCGGCAGTTCGGCGCGGGGAACGGTGATCTGCCCGCCGCCAAGCTTCTTGAGCGCGAAGGCGTTGGCCTTGATTTCGTTCTCGCCGACGATGACCACATAGCGCGCGCCCAGCTTGTCGGCGGTCTCGAAGGATTTCTTCAGGCGAAAGCTCTCGTCGCCAATTTCGATCACCAGGTCGTGCTGGCGCAGTTCCTG
Source organism: Terriglobales bacterium (assembly GCA_051006995.1). Classification (GTDB taxonomy): domain Bacteria; phylum Acidobacteriota; class Terriglobia; order Terriglobales; family Acidobacteriaceae; genus JAIQGF01. The sequence goes on along the minus strand of JBPCSQ010000016.1, from coordinate 157,693 downwards.
TGCCAGCCGCGCCGCCTCGGCGTTCATGCCCGCCCCCAACGCCGCGATGTAGGCGTCCGGTTTCGTGGTCAGCTCTTCCGCCGACGCCGGCAGCGACAGGATCAGCCGGTCTTCGCCGATGGCGAATCCAATCCCCGGCGCCCGCGGCCCGCCCAGCGTTTCGGATAGCCCGTCATATCTTCCCCCACCGAGAATCGCGTTCTGCGCCCCCAGCGCGCCGTGCGTGAATTCGAAGGCAGTCTTTTCGTAGTAGTCCAAGCCGCGAACCAGGCGCTCATTGATGACAAACGGAATGACGAGCGCGCCAAGAATGCGCTGGACTTCGGCGAAATGGGCGCGGCAGGGCTCGTCGAGAAATTGGCTGATGGTGGGCAGCTTGGCGATGATGGGCTGGTCTTCGGGGACTTTGCAGTCGAAGACGCGCAGCGGATTGGTGACGGCGCGGCGCTGACAGTCGGCGCACATGTTCGCGACCACGGGTTTGAGGGCGGCGCGCAGGGCTTCGTGGTAGCGCGGACGATCGTTGGCGCAGCCGACAGTGTTCAGTTGCAGGGTCCAGTCCCGGATGCCGAGGCGGTTGAGCAGAGCGGCCAGCATGTCGAGCAGTTCGGCGTCGCGCGCGGGCGACTCGCTGCCGGCGGCGGGCGGGCCGATGATCTCGGCGCCGATCTGGTAGAACTGGCGGTAGCGGCCTTTCTGCGGGCGCTCGCGGCGGAACTGCGGGCCAATGTAGTAAAGCTTCTGCACGCCGGGGCGTTCCCAGAGCTTGTGCTCGATGTAGGCGCGCACCACGCCGGCGGTATTCTCGGGGCGAAGCGCGAGCCACTGGCCTTTGTCGGATTCGGCGCGGCCGCGATCCTGCCAGGCAAACATTTCTTTGGAGACGATATCGGTTTCTTCGCCGACCGAGCGCTGGAATAAAGACAAGTCCTCGAGAACGGGGGTGCGGATTTCGTGGAAGTTGTAGGCGCGGAAGACGTCGCGGGCGGCGGCCTCGACAAAGTTCCACAGCGCCGTTTCCGGCGGGAGCAGGTCGCGAGTTCCGCGGACGGATTTAATCATCAGTTTCCGGCTTCCAGTTTCCGCCAGTGGCGGTTCACTTTCTCTCCCGCAGATAGCTTTCCTTGTACTCGGTGTAGCGCTTGGCGTAGGCCAGGATGTTTTCCTGGTCCTCGGGGCCGAGCTTCTTGCGGAATTTGCCGGGGACACCCATCCAGAGCGAGCCGGGCTCGATGTGCGTGCCTTCGGGGATCACGGTGCCGGCAGCGATGATGGAACCGCGCCCAATGCGCGCGCCGTTGAGGATGATGGAGCCCATGCCGATCAGGCACTTGTCCTCGATGACGCAGCCGTGCAGCGTCACTGAATGTCCGACGGTAACCCACTCACCGAGTTCGACCGGCCACTGGTTGAGCATGCCGTGAAGCACGCTGTTGTCCTGAATGTTGGTATGGGCGCCGATCTTGATGTAGTGCACGTCGCCGCGCAGCACGGCGTTCATCCACACGCTGGCATGCTCGCCGAGGGTGACGTCGCCGATGAGCTGGGCGGACTCGTCCACGTAGGCCGAGGCGGGCACGTTGGGGCTGATTCCCTTGTAGGAGCGGATCATGGGCGGGGAACATAGTACCAAGTGCCAAGTACGAAGTGCCAAGCGCGAAGTACGAAATCCCAGCCTTCGCCAAAACAGGCGAAAGACAGGGCCACCTGCCGAGTCAGGAAGTCGAGGGCGGTTCGTTTTGGAATGGCAGACCAAAACAGATTTGGGTAGCAAAGATTGAGGAACAGGGAGCTTGGATTAGTTGTCTGGCGTGAATTAGAAAGGAATCGTGGATGAGTTGATGATTGATGCCGGGTTAGTGCTGCTGGGAGCGGGGGGCGGCGCGTTGTGGCGCTATCTGCGCGACCAGCGGCTGCTGCACATATATGGCGAGCTGGTGGGTCAGTTGACGAAATCGTTGAAGACGGAAGTGGAGCACGAGCGGGAGTTGGAAGAGAAGCTCAGGCGAGAGTCGCTGCATGAGCGAGCTGACGAAGCGGAGGCGGGGAGGTTGTCGTAAGCACGATCCGCGGGCCGGGACGGCGCCGTGAATCGGATTATTCCAGGGCTAAAGCCCGTCATCGTGCAGCACGCTTTTCGCGCGGCTAAAACGGTGCGCTCCCACCGCGGGTCGCGTCGCGACCGATTATCGCTCCCGAATTGGGACGTAAGTTCCGGAACAGAAAGTAGTTAGCTGATGCGGGTGGCGGCGCGCGTGGTATAGGAATGCGTTTCGCCGTACCGCAATGAAAGCCGCCAGATTATTTCGCTCGGATGTTCAGCCATCAGAAATTCTATCGCCCGCGGAAGGTCGCTTCGGCGCTGCGCACCTCGGTCACGGCGCAAGCCGTGACCTATCGTGGAGCGCGGGCCACACGCCTCCCCCGACCCTAGCCGGGATAGTGTTCCTGATCATCATTTGCGTAACCGGCATCGCGTTGGCGCAGGATGCGGCTACGGGTGCGCTCCGCGGGACGGTGGAGGATGCGGCCGGGGCGCGAGTGGCGGGCGCTCAGATCATCATCACGCAGCTGGGCACGGGATGGGCTCGGGAGATAGTCACCGATGAACAAGGAACGTTCACCGCGTCCATGCTGCCGCCGGGCGAGTACCTGGTCCGGGTGACGGCCCAGGGATGGGCGGGCTTGGAGCAGGCCGCGCGCGTGGAGGTCGGGGGCACGCTGCTTTTGACGATGCGGCTGCGGTTGGAGCGCGCGCAGGAGACTGTGCTGGTAACGGAGCCTCCCGGCATGGTGGCGACCGAGACCGCCGCGGTTTCCACGGTGCTGCTCGAGGAAGAAATCTCCGAGCTGCCGCTGAACGGGCGGCGTTTTTCCGACCTCGCGTTGCTGACGCCCAACACCACGCCCGATCCGCGCAGCCTGACCTCGGCGACCTAAGGCGATTTGGCTTTCGGTGGCGTGCGCGGCGTCTATTCCAGTTTTCTGGTGGACGGCGCGGACAACAACAACGCGTTCTTCGCGCAGGCACGCGGCCGCTATCGCGCACCCTATACGTTCAGCAACGAGGTGGTGAAAGAATTCCGGGTATCGTCGAACACCTATGGGACGGAGTTGGGCCGGGCGGGCGGCGCGGTGATCAACGTGGTCACGCGCAGCGGGACCAACCACTTCCATGGCACCGGGTTTTACTACCTGCGCGACAGCGGGTTCAGCGCCGCGCCGGGCTATGTCGGGTTTAAGCCGCAGAACACGCAGCACCAGTTCGGGGGAACGCTGAGCGGACCGATCAAGAAGAACCGCGTGTTCTTCTTCGCCGGATTCGACCAGCACATCTTCCACGTGCCCACGGTAGTGCATTTCCTGAACGGCTACCCAGTGCTGGTGCCAACGGTGAACGATTTCGAGTACAGCGATTATCCGCTGGTGATGGCAACCAGCGAGGCGCTGTCGAAAATGGGCGGCGAGTTCCGCTCGCGGCTGCTGGGCAACGCCGCCTTCGCCAAGGTGGATGCGGCGATTTCGTCGCGGCACCACGTGACGCTGCGGGTGAACACATCGCGCTATTACGGCGAGAACAACGTCTTCTTCGATCCGGCGAGCCCGATCAGCACGTACGCCACCAGTGAAAACGGCGAGGAGGACGTGTGGACGGAAACGGCGGTGCTGTCGCTGCAAAGCGCGTTCAGCAGGAATGTAACCAGCCACCTGCGGGCGCAGTTTTCGCGCGACCTGCAGCAGTCCACGGCGAACGCGGAATTCCCGCTGACGCGCATTTACGGCGTGATGGACGGTTTCGGCAGGTCGTCCATTCTGCCGCGCAACACGCGCGAGCACCGGCTGCACCTGGTGGAGAGCGTCGGCTACGACCGCGGGCGCCACACGCTGAAGTTCGGCGGAGACCTGCTGAAGACCTGGATCTACAACTTTTTCCCGTCGCTGTACGGCGGCGAGTACATCTTCGACGACACGCGGGTGAATCCGTGGACGTTTGCGCCCATGACCTACGGCATGGAAATCACGCCGCTGCGCGCCTACGCGCACATGGTGCCGCGGTACTACGTGCAGAACTTCGGGACGCCGGTGTCGCATCCCGACACGACCGAGTATGCCGCCTTCGCGCAGGACACGATTCGCATCACGTCGCATCTCGCGGTGACGCTGGGCCTGCGGTATGACTTCCAGGCGTTTCGCAACGACGGACTGGTCAGCAATACGGCATATCCGGATTCGGGGCGCGTACCGGTGGACCGCAACAACGTGGCGCCACGCGCGGGTTTTGCCTACAGCATCGGCGACCGGCGGCCGCTCATCGTGCGCGGCGGCTTCGGGCTGTTCTACACGCGGATTCCAGCGATGTACACGTCGGCGATCGAGACGGAAAACGGGGCGCGGCAGTTGCACCTGTTTCTGAGCAACACGCAGAATGGTGACGCCGACATTTTTCCGACGTATCCGAACCCGCTGGTGCGGTGCGCGACTACTGCTACGCAATGCGCGATTCCGCCGTCGCTGCTGGCGCATGCCAGCACGGAGATTTCGGCGTTCGCGCCCAATTTCCAGCTCCCGGTGGTGCAGCAGGGAAGCCTGAGCATCGAGAAAGAAATCGGGACGCGGACGGCGGTGGGAGTGTCCTACCTGTTTGTGCGCGGGCAGCACCTGATCCGGGCGCGCGACGTGAACTTGCCGCCACCGACGCCGCTGAGCTATCCGGTGTTGGACGAGAGCGGAAACCTGACCGGATACACCACCGTGGAATCGTTCTCGACGTGGCAGATGACGAAGTCGCTGACGTGCCCGTTCCCGCCCTGCCTGAACGATGTGGCGCGGCCGATGCCACAGGTGGGTTCGGTCAAGGTGTTTGAGAGCGCCGCTACCAGCGTGTACCACGGGTTCACGGTGTCGGCGCGGCGGCGGATGCACCGCGGCGTCGGCTTCCGCCTGTCCTATACCTGGGCGCGCGCGATGGACGATGGGCAGGACGCGCTGGTGGTCGGCCGTCCGGCGACGGTGCAGAACTCCTACGCCGCCGGCGATGAGTGGGGATTGAGCGCCACCGACCAGCGGCACCGCGTCGCCGGGGCGTTCACTTGGGCGCCGGAGCCGTTCCATCACGATCATCCGACACTGAAGCTGCTGCTGAATGACTGGCGGCTGGCGGGGATCGTGACTGTGGGCAGCGGGCGGCCGCTGAGCGCGCGCATTGTGGGTGACGCCAATGCGGACGGCAATACCTATAACGATCGTCTGCCCGGGTACCGCCGCAACGCTTTCACCGGACCGAATTACGCGAGCACGGACCTGCGGGTAGCGCGGAAGTTCGTGTATCGCGAGAAATGGAAGCTGGAGTTGCTGGCGGAGAGTTTCAACCTGTTTAACCGGGCGAACCGGCGGGTAGACATTTCTGACGACGGGTTCTTGAATACCGCGGGAACGTTTGTGGTGAGCGATGTGAAGGTCGGGGGAAAGCAATACCCGGCGTCGTACCGGGCGACGCAGGGGTTCTTGTCGCCGACGTCGGCGTATGCGCCGAGGCAGGTGCAGTTGGCGGTGAGGGTGAGCTTTTGATGGCTGAAGCCATTAGTAATTAGTAATCAGTAATCAGTGATTAGGCATTGGGAGAAAGGAACGTGTGGGATGAGAGATTTCCGTCAATTGCACGTATGGGAAAAAGCCCACTAATTGACTTTGGCGGCATACGCCGCGACATCGAAATTCCCGCGCGACGAGAAGTTTGGGTTGATAAGTCAAATCCGCCGGGCGGCCGCCTCCATACCCGCCAATATTGCAGAGGGATGCGGCAAGGACAGCAATCCAGATTATCATCGTTTCCTGCAAACGGCGTCCGGCTCGGCCAGCGAGTTGGAATATCACTTCCTGCTGGCGCACGAACTTCATTTGGTCACCTCCGATGAGTACAAGAAGCTGGACGGGACCATCAAAGAGGTGCGCAGAATGCTGGCCGCGTTGATCCGGCATGTGGCGGCGTCTCCGACAGGGCAGTCTAATGACTAATTACTAGTTACTAATTACTGGAATCCATCAGAAAACCGCTAATTGCTTATCTTTGTTTCATCTTGAGCCGCAGGAAAATGCAGATGGCGCTTGACTTGCGGGATGAACCTTGGGATAACTACCTAGGTCCCACTGGGCTGGTTTGGGGGTGTATCGGATTTGGCGGAAGTACGCATTCAAGAAGGTGAATCGTTAGAAAATGCGTTGCGGCGCTTCAAGCGCAAGGTGCAGCAGGAAGACATTATCAAGGAGGTCAAGCGGCACTCCTTTTATCTGAAACCGGGCGAAAAGAAGCGTGCCAAGGAAGCCCTGGCACGCAAGCGCAGCCGGAAGAAAGCGCGCAAGGAGCAGGAATAATCAGGAAAATGGGCCGCTGTTCTCCCCCAGGCGGCCCTTCTTTTTATCTCGCCAAATCACGGCGAACGCTGCACCGATGCACTCATAGAAGTAAAGCATCAGTGGTACCCGCCGCAAGGCGGAAAGCCGTATTGAGGTGCGGAAAGCCTCGGCAGGCCGCAGGTTCGGGCGGACGGGGTGTAACAAGGGCTCTGGGGATCAAGGGCTAATCCCGGCGCGTAGCGGTAGCGCACCGGGGACCCTGAAGGGAGCATGTATTCCATGGAATTCCAGGACAAGAATCTGAAGTGCATCGATTGCGGCGCGGAGTTCGTGTTTACGGCGGGGGAACAGTTATTTTTCCACGACAAACAGTTTAAGAACGAACCCAAGCGTTGCAAGCCGTGCAAAGCCAAGCGCGCCAGCATGCTGGGAACGGCGACGCCCGGCAGCTATCCCAAGGTGGAGACCCGGACAGTCTGTTCGCAGTGCGGCAAGGAAACCACGGTGCCGTTCAAGCCAACGCAAGGGCGGCCGGTGTTTTGCCGGGAGTGCTTCCAGCAGAAGCGCACCACGGCGGCAAGCGCTTCCTAACTTCGGAAACGTCTCGAACGCGCGAGTGGAAGGACCAACAGGCAGAAGTTCGTCTGTTCCACCGGAAGTAATGCATGTTCCGCAATAACACAACGCGCCCTTTGCGGGCGCGTTGACTTTTCTGAAACCGAAATTTTCGTTAACTGGCGCGCTTGGCGCTTTCGTTACGCGCTGAGCCAGACTTGTTGGGCGCGGCGGCGGCAGCGCGCTTCTGGTCCTCGTGCGAAATCAGCAGCGCCTCGATCTGGCGCAGCAGGTCCTGAGTATTGACCGGCTTGACAAGCAGCGACTGCGCGCCTCTGCTTTTCCAATCGCTGCCCAGCGACGGATAGGCGGTCAGGATGGAAGTGGCGGGATTGTAGCTTTGCTGCTTGGCGGCGCGGATGACGTCGTAACCGGCGGTCTCGGTTTCCATGCGCATGTCGGTGATCACCATGTGGAAGACCGAATCGTTGAGCTTGGTGATGGCCTCTTGCCCGGAGGAGGCGGTCTCGACTTCGAAGCCGTTCATCTCGAGAATGGCTTTGAGTGTCAGCAGGATCGCCAGTTCGTCGTCCACCAGCAGAATGCGGCGTTTCATGGAAGCTCCTGGGGGAAATGCCGCCCCCAATTTTCTGAGACTCAGATGCGTTAAACGCTAACGTTAGTTGCTGCTGATCCCACAGAATCGAAGGGAAAGCTGCAGCTATAATAGCACTCGTGTCGAGCTTTTTCGTGGAGAACTTCGGCTGCCGGGCGACCCAGGCCGATGGCGCCGCCATCGAGCGCCAGCTGCGGGAAAAAGGCATGAAACGCGCGCTGGGCGCGGGGGACGCCGAGGTGGTAGTGCTGAATACCTGCACCGTAACCGCCTCCGCCGACCAGGATGTCAGGGCGGCCATCCGGCGGGTGCACCGGGCCAATCCGGAGTGCAAAATCCTGGTGACCGGCTGCTATGCGCAGCGCGCGCCGGCAGAACTGGCGGGGCTGCCGGGCGTGAGCTGGGTCGTGGGCAACTCGCACAAACAAAAGGTGGGCGAGGTGGTTTGCGGGGGGGCCGCGTTTGTGCCTTTGGGCGGAATTTCCCCGGCCGAGGGCGGCCGGGCTACACCAGGCCGGGCTGCACCAGAAGTGATTGTCGGCAACATTTTTGCCCACACCGAATTGATGGCGGCGCCGGTATTCGACGGGGGCGCGGAGAAGACGCGGCCCAACCTCAAGGTGCAGGACGGGTGCGATAACCGGTGTTCGTTCTGCATTATCCCGTCGGTGCGCGGGCATAGCCGGTCGCTGCCGATGGAGCAGGTGGTGGCCGAAGTTGGCGCTCTGGTGGAGGGCGGATTTCGCGAAGTGGTGATCTCCGGCATCAACCTGGTCCGCTGGGGCAGGGACCTGGCCAAGCCACAGCGATTCGCAGACTTACTGCGCGCCATCCTGGAGCGTACGTCGCTGCAGAAGCTGCGCATCAGTTCGGTGGAGCCGATGGACTGGACGGACGAGGTGATCGCGATCGTCGCCGGGTCGGCGCGAATTGCCAGCCACGCGCACGTGCCCATGCAGTCGGGCAGCGACCGCGTGCTGCGCGCCATGCACCGCAAGTACCGGCCGTGGCATTACGCGGAGAAAATTCGGCGCATCCGAGAGGCGATGCCGGCGGCGGCGATCGGGGCGGACGTGATGGTCGGGTTCCCGGGCGAGAGCGAAGCAGACTTTGAAGAAACGCGGCGGATGATCGAAGAGCTGCCGTTTACCTACCTGCACGTGTTCACGTATTCGTCGCGGCCGGGGACGGCATCGGCGGCGATGCCGAAGCAAGTGCCGGTGCAGGTGGCGCGCGAACGCAATCGGGTGCTGCGCGCGCTGGCGGCGGAAAAGAAGCGCAAGTTCATGGAGTCGTTTATCGGGCGCGAGCTGACGGCGATTACGCTGAGCGCAGGCGATGAAAGCTCAACCGAAGCGCTAACCGACAATTATCTGAAGATGCGGTTGGCGGGACGGCATGGCGCGAACCAGTGGGTGGCAGCGCGGGTGGAGCAGGTGAGCGGGGAAGAGCTCTCGGGATTTGCAATTTGAAATTTGCAATTTGTAATTTTTGAGTGCTCGAGGCTGTCGCAAAATTACAAATTACAAATGCCGCAATTGAATCACTGCTGAAAATGGACATTCTTGGGTAGAATCTCTCCCGCTCGAAGAATCTGTCGTATCCGGATATGTTTTCGGGAGGACGTATGCGTAGCCGCCAGCTGGTGCCGATCGCGGTTCTCATTCTGGTCACAATCACTGCCTCCGCCGACACCAAGATCAAGACCCGCCACACGGTGATGGGACACAGCACCGAGGGAACGGTGTACATCAAGGGAGCGCGCGAGCGCACCGAGATGAACATGGGCATGGGGCCAACCATGGTGACGGTGACGCAGTGCGATCAGAAGCGGATCATCACCATCAACCCGGCGTCGAACACCTGCATGGTGGTGCCGCTGAGCGGCGACGTGGGTGAGGCCGCGAGTGCCGCTCCGGCCGCGAGCAGCGCGGGAACGACCAAGGGTGGCACCATCGTGTTCAACATCAACACGCTGGATACGGGCGAGCGGCAGAAGATGCTGGGCCTGGATGCGCGCCATGTGAAGATGACGATGAGCGCCGAGTCCAGCCCGGACGCCTGCAGCAAGACCAACATGCGCATGGAGAGCGACGGCTGGTACGCCAACATCGCGCCGGGTCTGAGCTGCTCGATGGGTGGCGGAATGGGATCGCCTTCGCGCGGCGGACGCGCCGGATGCCAGGACACGGTCCGCTTCAAGCGCACCGGCAGCGCCTATCCCGGGTATCCCTTGAAGCAGACCATGACCATGAACGCGGAGGGCCATACGGTCACCATGCAGACCGAAGTGGTGGAGCTTACCAGTTCCACGCTGGACGCGTCGTTGTTCGATATGCCCGCCGGCTGCAGGGTGGTGACGAACTATGCCGACCTGATGAAAGGCGGTATGGGTGGAATGATGGCAGGACGTCCGACGCCCCCGCCGGTCGAAGCGCCCGCGCCGCCGAAAGCTGAGCCGCCAGCTGCGGCGCCGGTTGCGCCACCGGCTCCAACCTTGGCCGCCAAGGGTGCGGGCGTAATTCGGGTCGGGGTGGTGAAGATCAACGACGCCAGCGGAGAGTACCTGCCGATCAGCAACCTGCGCATGTATCTGATGAGCGAAGTCACGCGGCGGCAGATGGAGGCGGTCCCGCTCGATTCCGGCGATCAGTCGTCGGTTGCCGCCGAAGCCACGGACAAGCAGTGCGATTACATTCTCTATACCGATACCACGCAGGTGAAAGCTCCGGATTCAGGCGGGATCGTGGTGCCGGCGGCGCTGAAGGGCATTGCGCTGGACAAGAGCAAGTACCAGGCATTGGTCGCCATGACGCTGTATCGAGCCGGCAAGCCGCAGCCGGAATTGAAGCAGGTTCCGCTGGCGGCCGCCGCCGACCAGATGGGCGTGAACGCGGTGATGGCAGGTTTCGAGATGGAGGCGCAGAAGGTCGCCGACCAGGTAAAGAAAGACCACGAACCGGCGAAGCCGGCGGCCAAGCCTGGGCCGGCGAGAAGGCCGGCGCCGAAGAAGAAGCCGGGATAGGGAATTTGTAATTTGAAATCTGCCGCGGGCGAGAGCGCTCGCGGCATTCGCGTTTTGCGCTGGATCGCTCATCGCGCTCGGGCGAGCACGCTCCAGCAGCCAGTTATTCCGCTCGGCGACTCAGCGTACCGGGACGCGATAGAGGTTGCGTCGCACGCTGACTTTGGAGAACGCGTACATGTGCGGGTCCGGGCTGGGCGCGACTGTCGACTGCATATCGCGCAGTTCCTTTGCCCCCGGCACGCGCGCCAGATCAATGCCCCCAGTGGATCTCGCGGCATGTGCCACCAGAGCCGCGGTACTCACCACGTAGTCAGCGGGGGCCATGGAGAAGTACATGAACTTGCCGTCCCACGACCATACAGGAGCGCAGTAGGAGCATACCGGGATAGGTGGGCGGGGTTGGCGCAACGAGTACAGGGCAGTCACCGCCGGAGCATCCTGGCCCTTGCCTTCCACCATGACGGCCGCCCAATTCGCGTCGCGGGTTACGGCGAAGAACTCAATAATGGAATTGGGCAGCACTCGCTGGCGTCCAGTGCCATCCGCGCGCATGCGATAGAGGTAGTTCTTCCCACCTTCGGTGGCCCGAAAGTAAATGGTTCCATCCTCGGTGAATGCCGGTTCGCTCTCCTCTGCATCGGACTGGAATTCCCTGGCTGGTGTACGGCTGTCGGTGCGCGCCATCCACAGCCGGTCACGGGGCTGACCGCCCGCTGTCGGCGTTCTATGAACGTAAACGACATTGCGTCCATCGGGAGATATGGCGTACCCAGCCGAGAATCCCGCATCCACCGAGAGCCCAGAAAGCACTGCCTGGCCGTGACCCTGAAAGTCGGACGACCAGAGTTCGTTTAGGGTCGCGCCTTGCGCGTCGCTGCGATGAACGAGGTAATACAGCCTGGTTCCGTCGGGCGCGAATTGGGGATTGAAAGCCTGTGCTTCAGAGGAAATCTGCCGATCACCGGAGCGGTCGCGCAGCCAAACGGTGCTGTAGCGGGAGCCAACCGAGGTGATGAAGGATTTGCCATCGGGGGCGAAGGCAATACCGTCTTCTTCGCTCGGACCGGAAGTCACTTGCTCGGGCGGTCCGTCGGGAAACAGTTGTCGCCAGATGTGCGCGCGATCGCCGGTTTCGGCAGTGAAGTACATCCAATGTCCGTCGGGCGACCAAGCGATTGCGGTACAGGAAGTATTCGGGCCTACTTGCCGCGGCGCGGAACTGCCATCGAACGGTACCAGCCGACACGGCAGAAACGAGCCATCACTACCCATCTCCACCACCAGCACCCAGTGGCGATCCGGGGACAAAGCAGAGAAATGAACCATGCCGCGCTCGTGTGCCGGCAGATAGATGTCCCGAGCATCGTTGCGATCCTTGCTGGCGGTGACCAGCCCCATGTGCACACCCTGCTTGACTTCGGAAAATAGCAGGTGGTCAGAGTCAATCCAGCTCAGCGCCGAAGCGTTGGCCAACCATCGGCGCGGCGTTCCGCCAAACACCGGCACAACCCATGTATCCCACGATCCGCAACAGGTGCTGTAGCTGATGACCGATGAGTCCGGCGAGAAGGAGGGCGCGAAGGTGACCGAATCCTCGTGGGTAAGCGCCACCGGTTCGCCCTGCGGAAGGACTTTGACGTAGATGTCTCCCGGCCCCGTGAATGATCCCCCGCCGCGGACAAACGCGAGCAGGCGGCCGTCGCGGGAAATGGTGGGTTGGACGGCGGAATCGCTGAAATTGGTAAGCGGGACCCATTCTCCCGGCGAAACCGGCTCGGCCTTACGAGGACGAAACCACGCAAGAGCGGCAACGACGACGGCCATCGTCAGTACGCCGGCTGCGATCGTCAGCAACGGGCGCCTGACCGCTTTCGCGGTTTGCGGCGGAAGGTGTGCGCTGTTTTCGCTGTCGCGCTTAAGACGCTTCAAATCCACCCGCAACTCGGCCGCGGATTGGTAGCGGATGTCGCGGTCTTTCTCCAGCATTTTCGAGACGATCTGCCCGAGGGCCAACGGACATTCCGGATTCAGACTTGTCGGCGGGACCGGATCATGGTGCAGGATGGCATCGAAGATGACTACCGAGGTTTCACCGGGGAATGCACGCCGGCGGGTAATCATCTCGTAAAGCACGGCGCCCAGCGAGAACAGGTCGGTCCGGCCGTCCACGTCAGCGCCGCGTGCCTGCTCCGGAGACATGTAGCCGATTGTGCCCAGCGCAGTGCCGGGCGTGGTCAGCGCTTCCGATTCCACCGATATCGTGAGCGCAGAGGCAGACACCTTTTGTGTACTCGCCGCCTTCTTGGCCAGGCCGAAATCCAGAATCTTGATGAGACCCCGGCCGGTGACAAAGATGTTGGAGGGCTTCAGGTCGCGGTGGACAATCCCGCGGCCATGCGCAACATCGAGAGCATCCGCCATCTGAATCGCATAATCGAGGACCTCCCCGATGGACATGGGATGGGCGCCAATGCGCTGCTGGAGTGTCTGTCCCTCCAGCATTTCCATCGCAATGAACCATGCCCCATCGTGCTGGATGAGGTCGTACACGGTGCAGATGTTGGGATGATTCAAGCCGGAGGCGGCGCGGGCTTCCCGCTGAAGCCGCTGCAGCGCCTCAGGATCGGAGGCCACCTGCTCGGGAAGGAACTTCAGGGCCACGGTACGGTGCAGGCGGGTGTCGAAAGCGCGGTACACAACACCCATACCGCCGTGTCCCAGCTTCTGTTCGACGCGGTATTGCGCGAGCGTACGACCGACCACCGCTCACCCCAAGTAGGCGAATTATACCGTTGCGAGGGCGAAGACGCGGCGGCACGGGGTATAGGAGGTGACTTTGCAGGGCTGAGAATCAGAAATAGGCTTACTTCACCAGACCGTGCTGGGCGACGGCGATGCCGTCGCGGGTGGAGTTCTTGACTTCGTACATCATCTCGTCGGCCTGGCGGATGATTTCGTGAGCGCTCTTGGCGTCTTCGGGGTAGGAGGCGACACCGACGGAAGCGCGCACGTTGAGATTCAAGCCCTCATCCTTCAGCAGGACGCTGGTGCGGAAGGATTGCAGCAGGCGGCGGGCAACGATCAGCCCAGAGTCCTTGCTGGTCTGCGGCAGCAACACCACGAATTCGTCGCCACCATAGCGGAAGGCGTAGTCAATCAGGCGCAGGTGGCTCTTGATGGTGTAGCCGATTTCCGCCAGCAGCTTGCTGCCCACCAGATGGCCGTGCGTGTCGTTGACCTGCTTGAAGTGGTCGAGGTCAATGAAGAGCACGGTAAATTCGTAGCCGAATCGGGCGGAGCGGTACACCTCCGACTCCAGCGTCTTGTAGAGGTGGCGGGCGTTGTAAAGGCCGGTGCAATCGTCGGTGATGGTGAGTTCCTGGATGCGCTCGACGGATCGCGCGTTATCAATGGCGATGGCGGCGTAGTCGCAAATGGCGCGCAGGAAGAACATTTCGTTGTCGCTGAAGCTCGATATGGCCACGTTGATGAGCTGTATGACCGCCAGCACGCGCTGCTTGGACTTCAGCGGAATGCAGATGATGGAACGCGTCTGCCACTTGGTCATTTCATCAATGCGCTTGGCGAAACGCGGGTCGGTGTAGACGTCGGGCACGATCAGCGGCTCGCCGTGCTTGGCCACCCAACCGGCGATGCCTTCACCCATCTTCAGGCGCACGGTGCGCAAGGCATCGGCGGCGTCGCCCACCGCAATGGCGAAGTAAAGCTCGTCCCCCGTCTCGTCCACCATCATCAGCGACCAGGTATCGGGGCGGAAGTACTCGGCCACCTTTTCCATGATGGTCTGCAGGATGGAGTCGAGGTTGAGCGAGGAGGTAAGCGCCTTGGCTACCTCATGGAAGATCGTGAGTTCCTGAAGGTGCCGTTTGCGGTCGGTAGCGGCGGCCTCGCTCATAGGGGTCCCAGTAGGCGCATTATAAGGTTTCTTGGCTGCCATACAATCCAGAGAAGCGCTTACGAGTCACCCGCGTTACGTATCGAGTTCGTCCCAATCGTGGCGAAAGAGATCGGGGAACCGCCGGGCTTGGCCAACCGGGCTGCCGTCGAGCGCCCGCAGCCGCGATGCAAACCCTTGAAATCAGCGGCTGTACGGGCTTTTTTCTTTGACACCGCAAACGAGCCAAACCTATCATGACGGCGCTCCTTTCTCCACCATTTTGGGCGGTCTTCGGGCCAGCGGAGGTTTTGCGCGTGGGATCTTTTGGTGAGCGGCTCCAGCGCGAGCGCGAGATGCGCGGCATCACGCTGGAGGAAATCGCTGAAGCCACCAAGATCGGCACCCGGTCCCTGCGCGCGCTCGAGCGCGAGGACTTCGACAAGCTTCCCGGCGGCATCTTCAATAAGGGTTTCGTTCGCGCTTACTCGCGCTACCTGGGCTTGGACGAAGAGCAGGCAGTCGCCGACTACATGAGCGCCTTAGGCGAAGCCCAGGCGGCGACCACCAAGGCGGGGAAGACGGACGGCGCAACGATCAACGAACTGGCGGACAAGAACATCCGTATTGTTGAGGCGGAAGGGCCACCGCCGATCCAAGTGCCATGGCGCCCGCTGATTGGGCTAATCGTAATCCTGGCTGCCGTGGCAGCGGTGTGGTGGTACGTTGCCACCTACGGCATTCCGAAAGCCTGGCACGTACGGGCTGCGGGCCAGAATTCTGGTTCGGCACAGCGTAAGGCGGAATCTGTCGTACCTCACCCCAGCAACAGCGGCCTCGGTGGGCCGCCCGCGAACGCGCTTCAGCAGCAAAACTCAGGGACCCCAGGGACCGGTGCGAACACGGTTCAGGCAGCAAGTTCGGATGCAACGCGTGCGGGGGCGAACACGCTCCAGAACGGCGAGGGGTTTGTTCTGACGATCAAAGCAAAACAGCAAGCGTGGGTGTCAGTGACCACGGATGGCAAAACTGAGCCGTCGGAACTGATGACCGCAGGCGAGCAGAAGATGGTGCGCGCGCAGCGCCGCATCGTGTTCCGGACCGGCAATGCGGCCGCTATCGAGCTCTACCAGAACGAGAAGCAGCTGCCGCCGCTGGGCGCCGCCGGACAAGTCAAGAAGGTGAGCATCACGGCGGAGGGAATGGCGGAAACGCAGAACTAGGTTTCGGAGGTTTCGCAAAGCTGGTCTGAAACATCCGAAACTTCCGAAATGTTTCGGTTTTCTCTCTGTTCACCCGCGAAAACGCCCCATTCGCTGCGATGAAAGTGCCGGGTTGCGCCCGCGCATGCGTTACTGAGGCGACCAGCGGCTAAAAATACAAAGGCGTTGCGACATGGGCAGTGCTCTGCTACTTTGGATGGGATCATTTCCAAGGCTTCTACGCGGTAACCCTTCCCGTCGGTAGCGCCTAAACCAGCAGGAGGTTGTGCTTTGTCGGCGAAGAATCGTTCTCTATTTACGTCGGAATCCGTGACCGAGGGCCATCCCGACAAGATCGCGGACCAGATCTCGGATGCCATCCTGGACGCCTGCTTCGAACAGGACCCGTTCAGCCGGGTAGCGTGTGAAACCCTCACCGCGACCGGCCTAGTGGTCATCGCGGGCGAAATCACGACCAAGGCTTACGTGGACTTCCAGTCGCTGGTGCGCGGCGTGGTCGCCTCCATCGGCTATGACAACGCCCTGTACGGATTTGATTCCAATACCTGCGCGGTGATTTCCAGCATCAACAAGCAGTCCGGGGATATCGCCATGGGCGTGGACACCGGCGGCGCCGGCGACCAGGGCATGATGTTCGGCTATGCCACCAACGAAACCCCCGAACTGATGCCTACCGCCATCTCCCTCGCCCACAAGCTCTGCCGCAAACTCTCCGAAGTGCGAAAGAATGGGTTGCTGCCGTACCTGCGTCCCGACGGGAAATCGCAGGTCACGGTGGAATACGACCAGAACATGAAGCCAGTGCGGGTGGACGCGGTGGTGATCTCCACCCAGCACGCCGAGACGGTGGCCAACGAAGAACTGCGCGCCGATATCCTGAAGCACGTGATCCAGACGGTGATTCCGGCGGAATTGCTCGATGCCGACACCAAGTACCACATCAATCCCACGGGACGATTCGTGATCGGGGGTCCCATGGGTGACACCGGCCTGACCGGGCGCAAGATCATCGTGGATACCTATGGCGGCATGGGACGCCACGGCGGCGGCGCGTTCAGCGGCAAAGACCCGACCAAGGTGGACCGCTCGGCTGCCTACATGGCGCGCTACATCGCGAAGAATATTGTTGCGGCAGGATTGGCCGACCGTTGCGAAGTGCAGCTCGCCTACGCTATCGGCGTAGCGGACCCGGTCAGCGTGCTGGTGGAGACTTTCGGTACCGGAAAAATCGCCACGGAAAAACTCCAGGACCTCATTCGCGCCAACTTCCAGCTGACGCCGCGCGGCATCATTGATTCGCTGAAGCTGCGGCGTCCGATTTATCGCAAGACCGCCGCCTACGGCCACTTCGGGCGCGACGACAAAGACTTCACCTGGGAAACTACCGACAAGGCCAAGGCCCTGCGCGAGCAGGGCGCCGGCGCGTCGGAAACGGCGCACGCGGCAAAGAAATAGAAATACGTAGCCGGTAGTCCGCAGCCCGCGTTCGGAATGCGGGCTGCGGTTTGCGGACTACCCAGTCTGAAATCATTGAAAACTGCAAAAGCAAAGCAACAGGAGCCTATGGCAACTACACCGGCACACGTCGCCTGTGACGTGAAGAGCATGGAATTGGCGGATGTTGGGCGCAAGCGCATTGACTGGGCGAACCAGTCCATGAAGGTGCTGCAAATCATCCGCAAGGAATTCATCAAGAACCAGCCGCTGAAGGGCGTGCGTGTTTCCGCCTGCCTGCATGTGACGGCAGAAACCGCGAACCTAATGATCACGCTGCGCGATGGCGGCGCGGACGTGGCGCTGTGCGCCTCCAACCCGCTTTCCACGCAGGATGACGTAGCTGCCTGCCTGGTGCGCGACTACGGCGTGCCCGTGTTCGCCGTCAAGGGCGAGGACAACGATACTTACTACAGCCATATCATGGCAGCGCTGGACCACAAGCCCAACATCACCATGGATGACGGCGCCGACCTGGTGACCACGGCGCTCACCAAGCGCAAGGACGTTCTGGCCGGCATCTACGGCGGCACGGAAGAGACCACCACGGGCGTGATTCGCCTGCGCGCCATGGCCAAGGAAGGCGTGCTGGCGTATCCCATCGTGGCGGTCAACGACGCCGATACCAAGCACCTGTTCGATAACCGCTACGGCACTGGGCAGTCCACCATTGACGGCATCATCCGCGCCACCAATTTCCTGCTGGCGGGATCGAAGTTCGTGGTCGCCGGCTACGGCTGGTGCGGACGCGGGCTGGCGAGCCGCGCGCGCGGTCAGGGCGCCGAGGTCATCATCACCGAAGTGGATCCCACCAAGGCTCTGGAAGCGGTGATGGACGGCTTCCGCGTGATGTCCATGACCGAGGCGGCGAAGCTGGGCGACGTATTCTGCAGCGTCACGGGCAACAAGAGCGTGATCGCGAAGGAACACTTCGAGCTGATGAAGGATGGCGCCATCATCAGCAACTCGGGACACTTCAACGTCGAAATTGATATTCCGGCGCTGGAGAAGATGTCGTCGTCGAAGCGCACCACGCGCGGCTTCGTCGAGGAGTACTCGCTCAAGGACGGACGTAAGATCAACCTTTTGGGCGAAGGCCGTCTGATCAACCTGGCCGCGGCCGAGGGGCACCCAGCCTCGGTGATGGACATGAGCTTCGCCGACCAGGCGCTCTCGCTCGACTACATCGTCAAGAACCACAAGACGCTGGAGAAGAAGGTGTACAAGGTTCCGGACGATCTCGACAAGCGCGTTGCCAAGCTCAAGCTGGAATCGATGGGTATCAAGATCGATCGCCTGACGCCGGAGCAGGAAGAATACCTGGCGAGCTGGAGTGAAGGAACGTAAACCAGCCTACAGGCTGCAGGCTTCAGGGAACGACAAGAAGCGATTGAGGATGTAGCCCGGCCGCCTTCGGCCGGGCAGTTTTTTGCTTTCATCGGGCAACAGAATGTCGCGCCGGAACAGTCTGGGCAGCAGAACCGAGCGCCAGAATCGCCCGTCGCAGCCGCGCGTGCTGCTGCATCAGGCGCAGGTAATTCCATTCTTCGGGCGCAGCCTTGGCGGCGATGATCTCTACCAGCAGGGAGCGGTCGGCGGCGGCCCAGGTCTTCAGGTCGGGAACCAGCGCCAGCACCATGGCGAAGTTTTCGAATACCTCGCGCCGCTGTCCCAGCCAGCCAAACAGCGGGGTGTCCAGCGCGCGGGCGAGGCGCTCGGCGGAGGCGTCGCGGAAATCGGCGGCGTCACCGTTGTGCTCGCGCGCCATGCACCGGTTCACGGCGAAGCCGATGTTGCGCGTGCGAAAGCGGTCCCAATCGCCGCGCGGGGTTCCTTCAACCTCGAAGAACATGTGGCTCTCGGCCAGCTTGCGCAGGGTGCGCGCCGGCGTGCGGTAGCCCGGACGGGCGGCGATCTTCTTTTCTTCTTTTTCGCAGAGTTCCGCGAGATCGGGCCGGCCGGGACGGAATCCGAGCTTGCGGTAGAACCAGAACGCGCCCGACGCAATCGCTTCCTCGTTGTGCTGTCCGATCTGGTAGGGATACACCGAGATGCAGTTTGCGCCCATCAGTTGCCGCAATGCGCGCAGCACCTGCGAGTAGATCCACGCCGTCTCGCCTTCGCGAAAGGCATAGAAGACGTTGAAGCCGACCTCCACCCAATCAAATAGCGAGATGGCCTCCAGGTAATTGATAGGTACGCCATTCTTGACGGTGAATCCGCCGCCGTAGGCGCGCAGAGGGAAGCGGCGGTCGGATGGCACGCCCCAGAGGAAAATTTCCGCCCCGCGACCGATGGCGGCACGATGCACCGGCGCGGCGCCGAAGGTCATGCCGTAGAGGCTGCGGTACCGAACCGCGAGCGCGGCGCGGGCGAATTCGATGATCTCGCGGCTCTCTGAGGCCGGCAGCGGTTCCAGCGCCAGCGGCGCGGCGAGCTCGCGCGCAATGGAAACCTGGTTGCGCGCGATCAGCGGCGCGGTGTGTACATAAATTGTCTCCCCAGACGAGCAAACCCGGCTCGTCTGGGGCACCACATTGGGCACCCCAAGTCTGGCGAGCGTGCGGCTCGCTGGCGAGTCGCGCAGGAACCATTGCAGCGGCAACTCGAGCGATTCGTAAAGCTCGGCCTTGCGCCGTTCGGGAAGCGGAAGGGCGGCAAAGCGCCGCAGCAGCCACTGAACTTCGTGCTCGTTGCCGCGGGCCGAGTCCAGCCAGGTGCGGAACGGGGTGTCGGGCTCGGCGAATCCGTCTTCATCGAGCAGCGGAATGATTTGCGGCAGCGTGTTGGCCAGCCGCTTCGTGTTCAGTTCGCCTTCCCAGTAAATGCGAACGTTGGCGGGATAGGCGTGTGCCAGCCAGGTGGCGTCTTCGTAGGTGAAGGTGTCCACGATGTCGGCGCCGGCAATGCCGGAGACGGACTCGTCCTGAAGAGCATCTAGATCGGCGCCGGCTTGCTCCAGTTCGGCGACACGCGACCCAATTGTTGACAGCAGGCGGTCGGCGCGTCGCGCGACGCCAGAGCTCTGCGGAAATGCGCGCAGGAAAAGCAGCGCGTCATGAAAGCGGATCAGCGACTCCGCGTCGCGGAAGCGGAACTTCTCGGCCGATGTCAGCAGCTTTTCGACGCGTGCGGCGGCGCCGCGGGCGAAGTCGCGCTTGGCTTGTTCTAAACGGTTGAGAAATGGCTCTGCACTGGCGGGCATTGGGTGGGCGGGAGTGTAGCATTTTCGAGCTGTTAGCAATTAGCGATTCGCAATGAGGACTGGCAAAATCCCGCGGTCCGGCCAACACCGGGCCGGACCGCGGCGCCCGAGGAGGGTCGCTGCTTTTGAGGGGAGTCATCCCGAGCGGAGCGAGGGACCTGTTGTCTTGGCTGCGATGATCGTGGCGATTACAACAGATTCCTCGCTGCGCTCGGAATGACTCGGGCTGAGAATCTGGACTGCACACTGGCTAGATCACCACGATGGAGATCCCTTTATTCGCACGCCCCAGGTCGTGGTCTTCCTTCAGGCCGGGGAAGCGCTGCAGCAGCGCCCAGGAGCGCTCGTCGGAGATGCGCCATTCCTCGCCGGGAATAAAGGAGCGAATTTGGCCGGCCGTGGCCATTCGCGAGAGTTCGGCCTGCGCGGCGAGACGAATCGCGCCCCCGGTGCCGCTGGAGCCATAGCCGTGGACGACCTTCAGGGCCACGGTGCGCTCGCGCCGGGCGATGCGAAGGGCGTCACCCAGGATCGAGATGGCTAGTGGGACCGTCGGCATGCCTTGCTCCAGGTTCACTAGCTTCATTGCTGGCTGCGAGTTCTTTCCTTTTTTGGACATGGGCAAAGCAGTTTTCAACAGCAATAATTCTTTGCGCCCGCGACATCACGGCACAGCATGCGTCTAACTAAATGACACTCAGGGGTGTCGCGCGCAGGGCCGCCGGACTTTCCGGCGGCTCACGACGTTTATAGCTCTTTTCTTCTCAAGATTTTGCGTGCAAGTTCTTTGACATCAAGGATCTGGCGGCCGAAATTCTGTAAGTTCTTTGTTTTCAAGGACCGCAATAGGGGGAGGGGTACCCGAACGCGCAGCCCCGTTCGTGATTTATCATCGCTGATTGTCATGAGCATGAAAGAAATCGCCAGTTGGGCTTTGAACGTCTGCAACGCGCGCGGCGTGCAATTTGCCGATTGCCGCATCATAGACGAGCGCCAGCGCGCGCTGGCCACCAAGAACGGCAAAGTCGGGCACGTGGCCGACAGCCGCTCGCAGGGTATCGGCATTCGCGTGCTCGCCGATGGCGCCTGGGGATTCGCCGCCACCGAGGACCTGACGCGCGAAGGCGTCGAGATCACCGCCGGCCAGGCCGTCGAAATCGCGCGCGCTTCGGCCAAGGTCAAGGAGCACGATGTGCGCCTGGCGCCAGAGAAGGCCCACACCGATGACTGGGCGAGTCCCTGCCAAATTGATCCCTTCGCGGTTTCGGTGGAGCAGAACCTGGAGCTGCTGACCAAGGTTGACGCCGAGCTGCGCGCCGTCGAGGGCATCACGCTGGCGGAAACCAACATGACCTTCCGCCGCTACGAGCAGTGGTATTACTCCTCCGATGGCGCCGACATCCACCAGGTGAAGCACACCACCGGCGCCGGTTACGCGTGTTACGCCTTTGCCGGCTCGGAAATTCAGAAGCGGTCGTTTCCGAATTCTTTCGGAGGCCAGTACCAGGACAAAGGTTATGAGCTGATCCACGAGCTCAAGCTGGTGGAGAACGCGCGTCGCATAGCGGAAGAGTGCGTCGCCCTGCACAAGGCTGACCAGTGCCCGCAAGGAAAGTTCGACATCATTTTGGATTCCTCGCAGCTCGGATTGCAGATTCACGAGTCAGTCGGACATCCCATCGAACTCGACCGCGTGCTCGGCATGGAGGCGAACTTTGCCGGCACGTCGTTTCTGACACTGGAGAAGCTGCGCAAGCTGAAGTACGGGAGCGAGCTGGTGAACGTGGTCGCCGATGCCCGTCCCGAACACGGTCCCGGCCTCGGCACCTTCAAGTATGACGATGAGGGCGTGCCGTCGCAATGCACGCCGATCATCAGCAGCGGGCTGTTCACCGGCTACCTGACCTCGCGCGAGACGGCGGCCATGGTCGGGCTGGACCGTTCCGGCGGCACGGTGCGCGGCGAAGGTTGGAACCGCCTGCCGATGATTCGCATGACCAACATCAGCATCGTGCCGGGAGAAAAAAAGCTCAGCCCGGAGCAGTTGATTTCCGACACCGATCATGGAATTTTCTTTCAGACCAACCGCTCGTGGTCGATTGACGACAAGCGCTACAACTTCCAGTTCGGCACCGAGATCGGATGGGAAATCAAAGGCGGCAAACTCGGACGCATGCTGAAGAACCCGTCTTACTCCGGCATTACGACCGAGTTCTGGAATTCCATGGACGCCATCTGCTCGCGCCAGCACTGGACGTTGTGGGGCACGCCCAACTGCGGCAAGGGACAGCCGATGCAGACGATGGGCACCGGACACGGAGCGGCGCCGGCGCGGTTTCGGGGAGTCACGGTTGGGACTGCCTACAAGGGGAACTAGCGGTTAAAAGTTGAGAGCTGAGAGCTGACCGCTCAGAGCTGCCAAAGACGAAAGCGAACGATGCTCACCCAAGACAAAGCGCAAGAAACTTTCGATCGCGTGGTAAAGTTCGCCAGCGCGGACGAGGTAGAACTGATTGTCTCCGGCGGCAAATCGGCGCTCACCCGATTCGCCAACAACACCATTCACCAGAACGTCGCCGAAGAGAACTATGTCGTTTCGGTCAGGGCCGTATTGGAAGGCCGCACGGCGCGCGCCACCACCAACAAGTTCGACGACGAAAGCCTCCGCCAGTGCATGAAGGCCAGCGAAGACCTGGCGCGAGTGCAGCAGCGCGATCCCGACTTGCTGCCGGTAGCCGGCCCGACCGCGTTTGGGCCCGGTCCCCTGGTGCAGCGCGCGTTTTTTGAAACCGCGAGCGTCAGTCCCGCCGACCGCGCCGACGCGGTGGGCAAAATCGTGGACGTCGCGCGCAAGCAGAACCTCACCGCGGCAGGAATCTTTTCGACGTCGGAATCGGTGGAGGCGGTAGTCAATTCGCGCGGGCTGAGCACGTTTCATACGCAGACCTCGGCCGAGATTTCCATCACCATGCTGGCCAAGGATTCCTCGGGCTGGCAGAAGGCCAATTCGCCCGACGTGCGCATCCTTGACGCCGCGGCCCTGGCGGAGACGGCGGCGCGCAAGGCGCGCGAATCGGCAGCGCCGCAGGAGCTGGCCCCGGGAAAATACACCGCAATTCTCGAACCGGCGGCGGTGCTCGACCTGGTCGGCTTCATGTTCTGGGATTGGGGCGGGCAGGCGATCCTCGACGAGCGGTCGTTCCTCAACAACCGTATCGGCACGCAATTGTTTGGACCGAACATTACGATCTACGACGATGCCTACCATCCGCTGCAGTCGGGGGCGCCGTTTGACGGCGAAGGCGTGCGCCGCCAGCGGGTAGTGCTGGTCGAACAGGGCGTGCCGCAGCGTGTGGTGTACGCGCGCTCCACGGCGGAGAAGATGAAGAAATCGGCGCTCGCGGGCAAAGTCGGACCGGTGGAGGTGACCGGACACGGCTTTCCGCTGCCCAACGAAATCGGTGAGATACCGCTGAACATCGTGTTTGCGCCGCCGCAGGAGCCGAAGACGGTGGAGCAGATGGTGGCCTCGACCGATCGTGGAGTGCTCATCACCCGTCTTTGGTACATCCGCGAAGTGGATCCCTACGAAAAAATCCTGACCGGCATGACGAGAGACGGCACTTTTTACGTCGAAGGCGGCAAAGTCCGGCATGGCATCCGCAATTTCCGCTTCAACCAGAGCGCGGTGGAACTGCTGGCGAACGTGGAGCAGATGGGCCAACCGGTGCGTGCCAGCGGCGAGGAATCCTTCGACATGGTGGCGCCGCCGATGAAGGTGAAAGGCTTTAATTTCACCGAGGTGACGAAATTCTAGGCTGCAGTCTTTGGGTTTCAGGCTACAGGCGTTCCGTGCCGCGTGTGCACGAGAGGGTTGATCGGGTAGACCACGAAAGTGGCTGCACAGTAACTCCCTCAGTACCCACAGGATGCGGTCACTTTCGTAATGTTGGACAGGGTGAGTTTCGGGTGTAGTCTAGCGACTCTGTGACCAAGGAAGAAGAACAATCCGAACTTCGCGGAGCGGTCCGTTTCCCGCTCAGGCTCCCCATCGCGATCTCGACCGCAGGCGAAGAACTTCAGACGGAGACGCACGACATCTCCGCCGGCGGTGTCCTGTTCCATTTGGAAAGCGAAATGGAAGTCGGTTCCAATATCGAATTTCGCATTTCCATGCCGGCTGCGGTTCTGGGCGCATCCACGGATGTGCTGGTAACCGGAATGGGACGCGTGGTACGTTGTAGCCTCGAAGGCGAACGCCGCGCTATCGCCGCCGTAATCGACGAGTACCGGTTCGAACGTCGGCAGTAACGGTGTTCAGGGGAGCAGCGATCATGGCCAGCCATCTGGCCAAGCCACAAGCACAGCCAGAGGTCTCGGATACTCCATCCGAGAACGCAGGCGGCAAAGCGATCCGCGTGATCATCGCGGACACGCAGGCTATCTTCCGCGCCGGCATCCGCAAAGTCATGGCGCTCGAGGAAGACATGCGGGTGGTGGCGCAGGCGGAAAATCTTGGCCAAACCCTGGCGGCCATCGGCAAATTTCCCGCCGATGTGCTGATCTTCGAATCGCGCATCTCGCCGAATCCGGGCGAAGCCTTTTCCGAGGTGTTGAAGCGCGCCCCGGGCGTGAAGATCATCCTGATCAGCGGCGAAGTGGATGCCGAGCAAACGGTGGAGTACCTGCGCCGCGGCGTACGCGCCATCGTGAGCCGCTCGATCTCGCCCGATCTGCTGATCAAGTGCGTGCGCAAAGTGTGGGAAGGGGAGACGTGGCTGGATAACAAGGGTGTGAACTGGCTGGTCGAGGCCTACCGCACGCAGGCGACCGCCGCGCCGGCGGCGCGTCCCAAGAACCGCCTCAGCGATAAGGAACTGCTGATTGTGGCCGGCGTCGCGCAGGGAATGCGCAACAAAGAAATCGCCCAGGAAGTGGGCACGACCGAGCAGGTGGTAAAGAACTATCTGCGGAAGATTTACGACAAGCTCGGCGTGGCCGACCGGCTGGAGCTGGCACTCTACTGCATCCATCACCGGCTGATGGATGGCGGCCGCGGCAAGGACCTCACCGAGCCCGCCCGTCCTGAAACGGGCAGTGAAGCAGAGAAACCTTCGACCTAGACTCCGGCCACAGTCAACGCGTCCGCCCTTCTGCTAGAATCCGCTGTTCGCTCCGCACCCACTCAGAATTTTCACTTCACCGCAACGACTCGAGAGAGAGGCGACCGTGAAAGGCGATGCGAAGGTTATCAGCATCCTGCAAGAAGTGCTCAAGGCCGAATTGACGGCCATCAACCAATATTTCCTTCATGCCGAGATGTGCGAAAACTGGACTTACTACAAATTGGCGGGGACCACGCGCAAGGAATCCATCGAGGAAATGACACACGCCGAGAAGCTCATCGAGCGCATCCTCTACCTGGACGGCACGCCCAACATGAGCGACTACTTCAAGATCAACATCGGCAACACCGTCGAGCAGCAGTTCAAGAACGATCTGCAACTGGAGTACGACGCGGTCAAGCGGCTGAACACCGGCATCCCAGTCTGCGAGGCCGCCGGCGATAACGGCTCGCGCGAGTTGCTCAAGCAGATTCTCCTCGACGAAGAGCACCACATTGACTGGCTCGAGGGACAGTTGCACGTCATCAAGGAGATGGGCATCCAGAATTACCTTTCGCAGCAATTGGGGGAGAAGAAAGGGGACTGAAAAGCGCGGAGGTGCCGGACTGCGGAATTGCAGAATTGCTTCCGCAGGCGCGGCTGCTTTTCAATTCCGAAGTTCGGCAGGGACGCGAATCCGGAATCCAGCGCTGATGTGCCGGTTACGTTAGAATAAAGCAGATCCTGCCTTCCGAATGTTTCCGGAGAGATGGCCGAGTGGCTGAAGGCGCACGCTTGGAAAGCGTGTATACGGGAAACCGTATCGAGGGTTCGAATCCCTCTCTCTCCGCCAGCACCTCCTGATTTTCTAGCATTTCCATAGACACCTACCTAAATTCCTGTTACTTCCGACGCCGGGTCTGGTAATCGGACCAACGTGGCAGCGGCCCGACGGCGCGACCTCACACCTGTTTGTGACGTTTATCACTGACCCGTGAGACATAACCGCGGTTCCATGTCGCACGCCCCCTTTTGGCGTATGGAGTGAGCCCGATGGGCGGTCGTGCCCGGCAGCGGAATTGGTTTTGGGTGACGCTGACGCTCTCGAGCATCACCGTCGTTGCCCTGGTGCTCGCGTTGTGGGAGTTGTTCGAGAATCACTTCTTCCGCAACCTGGATTACCTCACCCTTCACTACCTGTACATCAGCCGCGGGATCGCCGTATCGATGATCCTGGCGTTTTGGGCCGCCTGGTTTGTCCTCCGGGAACGCAAAGAGAAAGAAGCGGAATTGAGGCGTTCGAGCGAGCGCTACCGCGCAATCCTGGATTGTTCGCCAAGCGCCATCCTCCTGCTGGACAGCTCCTTGCGAATTTCCGAATGCAACGCGGCTGCGGAACGGCTTTACGGCTATTCGAAAAAAGAATTGCTTGGAGAAGTCCTTCCGACGATTCCCGACGACCGCCAATCCGAGCTGCGTGCATTTATGTCCAAGGTGGAGAGCGGGACCGCCGTCCTGCATGCGGAAACGCAGCGGCAGACGAAAACCCGCAACCTGCTGGAGGTACAGGTCAGCTTGTTGCCGTTTCGCGATCGGTCCCAAGATAACTATTTTCTCGAGATCACCGACGATATCGGGGAACGCGTGCGTCTTCGTGAGACCTTGCTGCAAGTGGAGAAGCTGACCACGATGGGCCAGATGGCCGCCGGCACGGCGCACCACCTCAACACGCCGCTGGCATCGATGCTGTTGCGCTTGCGGATGATGAAGGAAGGAAAATTCGAGGGAGATTTACGCGCCGACCTGCAACGGCTCGACAGTAGCGTGGGCTTCTGCCAGCACTTTGTGCAGCAGTTACTGCGCTTCAGCCGCAGTACCCGATGGGAGAAGCAACCGGAAACCGTCAGTGCCACCCTGGCTGCCGTCGCCAGCTTTCTGTCGCCGCAGCTTTTGACCAAACGTGTGCAGCTCACGCTCGACCTCAATCCCGCAAACGGAACCCACGTCCTGGCGGACCGCAACCAGTTGGAGGCGCTGTTCCTCATCCTGTTAAGCAACGCCGCTGACGCCGTGCAACCGAATGGCGCCGTTCATGTGAGTTGTTCCCACGCCGATGCCGATCGGATCGAGGTGCGTGTCGTGGATAACGGATGCGGCATCAGCGCGGAGGTCATGCCGCGCATTTTCGAACCCTTCTTTACCACCAAAGCGCCGGGCGTAGGGACCGGTTTGGGACTGGCGATCGCCAACAATATCCTGCGAGAGCACGGGGGAACGCTGCGGTTTGAAAGTGTTCCGGAACAAGGAACAACGGCGATTGTGAATTTGCCTGTGTATGCCGAAGCCGGGGCGGCTGGAGGGAAGGCTTGAAAAAGTATAGCGCCACAAATTGCAAGATCCTCGTGGTGGACGATGATGCGAGTCTCGCGCATACGCTACGGCACTTCCTGGAGGAGCAGGGGTACTCGGTCGAGGTGGCGCTGTCGGCGGCTGAAGCTCTGGAACTGCAGCAGAGCACGCGCGATCTTTGCCTCGCGCTGGTCGACCTGCTAATGCCGGTTACGGATGGACTCACGCTGATGGAACGATTGCGGCAGCGGGATCCGGACTTGCCGGTGATTGTGATGACCGGGTTCGCCACCATCGAAACCGCCGTTGAATCAGTCAAGCGCGGGGCGGAAGATTACATCACGAAACCTCTCGACCCCGACACGATCAACAAAAAGGTCGGGCGCATCATGGAAATGGTCCAGTTGCGCAGCCGGGTCGAAGAATTGGAAGCGCACTTTCAGGAACGGCACACATCGTTTGAATCTCTGGTGTACGTCTCGCCCGCCATGCAGCGCGTGGTGGAATTGGCGCGCACCTCGGCCGAAACGGGCGCTTCCGTTCTGTTGTTGGGCGAAACCGGTACCGGGAAGGAGATGATCGCCCGGGCCATTCACGGCGCCAGCAAACGCTCATCGGCGCCCTTCGTGGCAGTGAATTGCGGCGCGTTACCGCGCGAGCTGGTGGAAAGCGAACTCTTCGGTTATCGCCGTGGAGCGTTCACGGGAGCCTATACGGATGCACCCGGCCTGTTTGTTGCCGGCCATCGGGGCACGATCTTCCTCGACGAGGTGGGCGAGATGCCCAAAGAGGCGCAAGTGAAAATGTTGCGCGTCCTGCAGGAGAAGGAGCTGCGGCCCGTGGGAGGAACCAAACCCGTGCCGGTGGACGTGAGAATCATCGCAGCCACCAACCGGCCGGTGAGCGAGCTTCGCTCTACGTGCCTTCGCGAAGATCTTTATTTTCGTATTGCTACGGTCGTGATCGACATACCGCCCTTGCGCCTGCGCCCGGAAGACACGCTTGTGCTGGCGCAACATTTCGCGCGCCGCCTCTCCGAACGTTACGATCGAGACATCGTTCTAAGCCGCAGTGCGATGGAATTGCTGCTGGAACATCCCTTGCCTGGAAATGTCCGCGAACTGGAAAACCTGCTGGAGGCAGTGGCGGCGGTCTCCCGCGACGATCCGCAGCGTGTCACCGACAAAGATCTAGCCAGCCGGCTACAGCGATCGGCGATTTCGAAATCACCGGCCGGCGAAAGCGAGCAGCCCGTGGTGCTGGAACAACTGGAGCACATGGCGATCCAGCGGGCACTGCGCATGACGCACGGTAACCGTCGCAAAGCGGCCTCTCTCCTGGGAATCTCACGCGACACGCTCTATCGTAAGTTGCGCGAAATGGAGCCTGAGCCCGACCAGAACGCGTTCAGAACGGGCAAAGCATAACCATGTCCGAGAAGCGGACACTTGCCTGCCCGTAACCCCCAATCTCTAAACCACCACTCCTCGCCAGACAGCGTTCCCGGCCACCGAATTCTTTGTGGAGCGTCTTCCCGCAACAGCGTTGAGTTTGAACGCATGCCGCTGGGAGCAAGACTACTTACAGCAGATCGGCCGCGGAACACGAAGTGCTCTGCCAGGCGTGTGCATAGCGGCACAACGGCCTTGACGGGCTCGTTGGCCATGAAAGTGCACCGTAGTGCTGCGGAGTGTGCACCGTGGATACGATGAGTCTTCGACGCCGGCCGGCTGTTTGGCTCGCCGCGGCCGTGATTGCTCTGGCGATCCTCGCAGCTGTGCTGATGTGGCAACGGAAGCACATGCCGCAGCGCAGCGTCAGTTTCCTCACCGGCGATCCTGCATCCGGCGGGATGTTGTTTGAATCGAAGCGCTGCTCGTATTGCCATGCGATTAACGGTTCCGGCGGAAAGATCGCGCCTGACCTCGGAGCCGGACGGAATACCTCACGGCAGAATCTGAGCCAGCTTGTCACCACCATGTGGAACCACGCGCCGGAGATGTGGAAGCGCATGCAGAAAGAGAATCTGCGCGCGTCGCCACTGAGCCAATCGGAGGTAAGCGATCTTTTCGCCTACTTATATTTGGCGCGGTACATGGACGAACCGGGCGACACAGCGAAGGGCCACGCACTGTTTGAGAGCAAAGGCTGCATTTCCTGCCATGCGCTGAGCGGCGAGGGCGGCTCCGTCGGGCCGGATCTGGCGAAGATCTCCGGGGTCGACACTCCGATCCAGTGGACGCAGGCGCTATGGAACCACGCACCGGCGATGGAGAAGCAGTTCCCGAAGACGGGTCTGCCTTGGCCACGATTCCAGAACGCCGAGATGAGCGATCTGCTGGCGTACGTTCGCGATGTTTCCACTGCACCTCGTTCCGAATTTCGATTGCTTCCCGCCGATCCGGCTCGCGGCTGGAGGCTATTTCAATCCAAGTCATGTATCGAGTGCCATGCCGTCCAGGGGCAGGGCGGCCACGCCGGTCCCGACCTTGGGGCCGGGCGGCAGACGCCGATGACCATGGTGGAGTTTGCCGGGGCAATGTGGAACCACTCCCCGCAGATGTACCGGGAAATGAGCAGCCACGGCATTGAGAGGCCCACGTTTGATGGTCAGGAGATGGCCGACTTGATGGCGTTCTTCAACAGCCTTCGGTACTTCGAGCCCAACGGGTCGGTGCCGGCCGGCCGGGGGATTTTCGCCTCGCGCGGCTGCAGTCGCTGCCATGGAGCGAATGCGGAAGGGACGTCTCTCGGACCTTCGATTCGCGGAGAGCGAATCAATTCCGTGGCGCTGGCAACGGCCCTTTGGAGCCATGGTCCGGAGATGTACCGGCGGACGCAGAGCCTTGGAATCCAGTGGCCAAGGCTGGGTCAAGACGACCTCGGAGACCTTTTTGCGTTCCTGAATTCGCCGAAAGAGGAGGGCAGGCGTTGAAGCTGATCGGGACGGTGTCGCTGCTGAGCCGTGTGCCGCATACGGCGGCCGGATTTGCCGTGTTCTTCGTTCTGAGCGGCGCAACCGTCATTGGCGTGCAGCACCGGCATGCGGCGCCGCAACAGCCCATTGCGTTCAACCACGCTAAACATGTGAGTAATGGGATTGCCTGTACCGATTGCCACGCGGGAGTGCAAATGCAGGCGAAGGCGACGCTTCCATCCATTGACACCTGCATGAGTTGTCATCAGGTAGCGCTCACTTCCAGCGCCGAAGAGGAACGCATTCGTTCGTTCGCGGCAGCCGGCGAGGAACTGAAGTGGGTGCAGCTGACACAGATCGCGCCGCATGTCCGTTTTTCGCACCAACGGCACGTTGCCGTGGCGCACCTGC
The DNA here is from genome assembly GCA_051006995.1 of Terriglobales bacterium. Taxonomy (GTDB): domain Bacteria; phylum Acidobacteriota; class Terriglobia; order Terriglobales; family Acidobacteriaceae; genus JAIQGF01. Next base: position 126,541 of record JBPCSQ010000016.1, on the reverse strand, counting down.
CCTGCGCCGAATGCCACGGCCCGATCGAACAAGCCACCAGTCCGCCGGAGCGCGTGTTTCGCGTCTTCGATATGAACACTTGTCTTAATTGTCACCGGCAAAACCGGGTGAATGCTGATTGCAATGATTGCCATCGTTAATCGTCGAACGTGGTTCATGCTCGTCCTGGCCGCGGTGGCAGTCGCCGCGCTGTGGTTCGGCGTGGTTCTGCCGTTACCCGCCGAAACCGCAGGCAGCTATTTCATTCCCGGCGATCCGAAGGCCGGGATGCGCGCATTCTTCGACAAAGGATGTGCGCGGTGCCACTCCGCGCTCGGCGAAGGTGGCCGCAGTGCTCCTGACCTGGCGCGTGCTCCCTCGGGACACCTGGGCTCGGCGGAACTGCTGGCCGCCATGTGGAATCATGCGCCCGAGATGTGGGACAAGATGCGGATCGAAGGTGTCGCTCCGCCAAAATTCGTGGAAGCCGACATGGCGAACCTGTTCGCTTTCCTTTACTCGGTCCGCTCCCTGGACGAACCCGGAGACGCGGTGCGCGGTCGCGCCCTGCTCCAACAGAAGCAATGTCTTCGGTGTCATGGAGTTGGTGCGGAAGGAGGCCGACGCGCGCCCGACCTGCTGAAGTGGGCCGCCTACCGCAACCCAGTGAGCTGGATTCAAGCAATGTGGAACCATGCGCCCGCCATGCAGTTGGTCATGGCAGCCGGCGGGGTGCCCTGGCCGGTCTTCGACGGTAACGACGTCCCCGACATCATCGCTTACATTCGAAAATCCGCTCCCGACGGGGGCAAGCCGACTTACTTGCATCCTGCAGATCCGGAAGCGGGCCGGAAGATGTTTCACGAAAAAGGCTGCGCCACCTGTCATGCCATCGGCGGCGGCCGCACGGCTCCGGATCTTCGCTCGCGCGCCCTGCCGCGCACGCTTGGACAATTTGCCGCTGACATGTGGAACCATGCGCCCGCCATGCGAGCAAGCATGCAGGCGCAGAACATCGCACGACCGCAGTTCACCAACAAAGAAATGGCCGACCTGATCGCATATCTGTTTGCGGAGCGGTACTTCGATCAGGCCGGTAACGCGGAACGCGGGGCTCGCCTGTTCCAGGCAAAAGGATGCGCCGGTTGCCACGCAAAGGGCGGCGCGGGACCCGACCTGGGAGGCGCGTCTTTCTCGCCCATCCACCTCGCCACTGTGCTGTGGAATCACGGCCCACTGATGTTCCAGAGCATGCAACAACGGCAGGTCGCCTGGCCCCGTTTCCAGCCCGGCGAGATGGTGGACATCATCGAGTTCCTCGGATCCAAACCGCTCGAACGGCGAACCTCGGGGGCACGACAATGAGTTTCAGGTTTGATCGCCGCAGTTTTTTGCGGTTCGCTGCCGGCGGCGCCGCAGGCGCGGCCGCGTCAGGCGTAAGCCTCGAAGGACTCAGTACGATCAACGCCGCCATTGACAGCGAACAGGTGCGAGTCCCTTCGGGTCCGGAATCGTGGGCGACGGGCGTGTGCAATATGTGTCCGGGCGGCTGCGGTTTGCGCATTCGACGGATCGGCGCGCGCGCGGTGAAGATTCAGGGCAATCCGCTTCACCCGGTCAGCCGCGGTGGTCTTTGTCCCAAAGGACTGGCAGGACTGCAGGAACTTTATCACCCTGACCGGTTGCGGAAACCGCTGCGAAACACCGGCACGCGTGACAATCCGCGATGGAAGGAAGTTTCAACCGAGGAAGCTCTCGGCATCATCGTCGAGCGCATGCGCAAGCTGCGCGATGCCGGCGAGAGCCGGTCACTGATCCTTGTGGATCGCCAGCGGACTGGCATGGCACCGCGCCTGCTATCGCGATTCATGACGGCTTACGGCTCGCCCAATTACCTGCGGATGCCGAGCGGGTTGGCGTCTCTTCAGGCCGCGGTGCAGGCGCAGCAGGGCCTCACCGAGCCCGTCGCCTACGATCTTGCCAACTCACGCTATGTACTGAGTTTCGGCGCGAATCTGTTGGAAGGCTGGGGTGCGCCGGTTGCGAACATGCGCGCGTTCTCGCGATGGCGCGATGCCTCCGGCAAGCGGACCAAGTTCGTACAGATTGAGCCGCGCCTTTCGATGACGGCTGCGCGCGCGGATGAGTGGGTTTCCATTCGCCCCGGGACCGAAGCGACGCTCGCGCTCGGCATTGCCAACGTGCTGATCTCCGAGGGACTTTACGACGCCAACTTCGTTCGCGAGCACACGTTCGGCTTCGAGGATTGGCGCGATGTGGAAGGGAGTGCGCACATCGGATTCAAGTCGCTGGTGAAATCGGAGTACACGTTGAACGACGCCGCCGGCATCACCGGCGTCCCCGCAGACACCATCTTGAGGCTGGCTCGCGAAGCCGCAGAGAACCGGCCCGTCGTTGCCATCGGCGATCATCAGACCAGCAGTCTGCCCGGAAATACCTACGCGGCAATGGCCGTCCACTCGCTCAATGCGCTGCTGGGAAGTCTCGAGGTTCCTGGTGGCGTGCTCGTGCAGCAACCACTACCCGGCACACAGGAACCGTCGAATCGGGAAGGTGCATTGCTGGCCGATCTCGCGTCGCCGACGGCAGCCGACCTTCCCGCCGCGATTGCTTCCCGGCAGCCATATCCGGTGCAGATGCTGTTGCTGAACCAAGTGAATCCGGTCTTTGCGCTGCCCCATGGGGACGAATTCCGTAAGGCCATGCGTGAGGTGCCGTTCGTAGTCAGCTTCAGCTCATTTGTGGACGACACCTCGGTGTTCGCCGACCTCGTACTTCCTGTGGCGACGGGAGTGGAAACCTGGCAGGACGCTGGAACGCCGCCAACCACGGCGAACGCTGTGGTTTCCATATCGCCGCCGGCAATCGCATCGCACCCCGGGATCCGCCACTTTGCCGACGTCGTGCTCACTGTGGCGCGTGCTTTGGGCGGCCCGATCGCCGCCTCGCTGCCGTTCGAAGATTACGAACACTACTTGCGTAACGAGGTGAACGTCTTGTTCGCCGCGCAGGCGGGCGCCGTTTTTGGCTCTACCTTGGAAGATACGTGGAACCGGCTGATGGAGCGTTCCGGGTGGTGGGCCCCGAGCTATTCGAACGCCGACGAACTATGGGAACAGATCAAGAAACAAGGAGGCTGGTGGGAGCCGGCATACTCCCACGGCGAATGGAGCCGCGTGCTCCGAACGAAATCGGGCAAGTTTGAGTTCTACTCACAGTCCCTGGCGAACGCCAGCAAGCACCGGCAGTTGGAAGCGAAGTTACAAGACCGCGCGTGCCTGCCGCATCAACCGGGGCTGGCGGAGCCGAGCGCGAATTTCCCGCTCCTGCTCATGCCCATTGAGCAGCTTCCGCTCGCTGCCGGCGAGGGCGGACATCTGCCGTACTTGCAGCAAATCGCGGGTCAACACGTTTTCGCCAATTGGGACAGCTGGCTTGAGATTCACCCGAACACCGCACAAACCTTTGGCATCAGCGACAGCGACCTGGTCTGGATCGAGTCGCGGCGGGGCCGAGTGCAAGCTCGCGCACGTTTCTATGAGGGCACCCGGCCCGGCGTCGTGCACCTGCCGCTGGGGTACGGTCATAAAGCCGGCAGCGAGTGGGCCTGCCGGGGCGCCAATCCGCTGGAAATTGTCGAGCAATCAGCAGACGGCGCAGCGCTGCCGTCCGTGCATGGAACCTATGTAAAGGTTTATCGCGCTTAACGAGGAGCCGCATGCCGCGTTGGGGAATGGTGATCGATTTGGCGAAATGCACGGCCTGCCAGGCGTGTACGGTCGCCTGCCAGACGGAGAACAACGTTCCGTGCGTACCTCCGAAAGAAGCGGCGCGCGGGCGCGTAATGTCCTGGATCAGCCTGCTTCCGCAGGTCGAAGGCGAGTACCCGCGCGTTTCCATGCGACCGACGCCGCTGCCCTGCGTTCATTGCGACAACCCGCCATGCATCCGCGTCTGCCCGGTGCAAGCCACGGCGATCAATCCTGAAGGCACCGTGCGGCAGATCTTCGCCCGCTGCATTGGCTGCCGTTACTGCACCAATGCCTGCCCATACACGCGCCGAATGTTCAATTGGTACAAGCCGGAGTTTCCGGGCGAATTTGCTCAGGCTCTGAACCCGGACGTTTCGGTGCGGCCCAAGGGTGTGGTGGAAAAATGCACCCTTTGTCATCACCGTCTGCAACAAGCGCGCGATACGGCAAGGGCCGAAAAGCGGGAACTTGCTGACGGCGAGTATATGCCCGCCTGTGTTGAAGTCTGTCCTGCGGGAGCGATGTACTTCGGCGATCTCGAGAACCCTAACTCGGCCGTCGCGACGCTGGCGCGCACTCGGCGCGCGTTCCGTCCGCTGGAAGAGCTCGGCACGCACCCCAAGGTCATTTATCTGGCACAAGGAGAGTGGAGCGGTGGAGACGGCCAAGGACCACGCACATAACGAGCAGGAACAGGACCTGGTGTTGTTGCAGCCGGTCATTGCTACCCGGCGACCGTTCTATTACCTGGCGATGGTGTTCCTTGGGTTCACCAGCATCGCATTCTTTGCCTGGATGCACCAACTAAGGAACGGGCTGGGGGTCACCGGCCTGAATGTCCCCGTGTATTGGGGCTTCTACATCACGAATTTCGTTTTCTTCATCGGCATCAGCCACGCAGGGACGTTGATCAGCGCCATTCTGCGGCTATGCCACGCGGAATGGCGGCGGTCGATTACCCGCGCCGCTGAGGTCATTACCGTCCTGGTGCTGTTCTTCGGCGTCGGCAGCGTCATCATGGATCTGGGCCGCCCCGACCGCGCTCTGAATATCCTCAAACACCCCAATTTCCACTCGCCGCTAGTCTGGGACCTGTGCAGCATCAGCGTTTATCTGACGGGGAGCACGATCTACCTGTTCCTGCCGCTCATACCCGACATCGCCATCCTGCGCGATCATGGCGCTAAGCCCGCTTGGTTCTACCGAGTTCTAGCCGTCGGATGGCAAGCAACGGAGAAGCAGAAGCGCATTTTGAATCGCGCGATCTCCGTCATGGCGGTGCTGGTGATTCCGATCGCCATTTCCGTCCACACGGTCGTCTCGTGGGTATTTGCGATGACGGTGCAGCCCATGTGGCACTCCACCATCTTCGGTCCCTACTTTGTTGTCGGCGCGATTTTCTCCGGAATCGCGTCCCTGCTGATCGTGATGGCGCTGATCCGGAAGATTTACTACCTGCAGAATTACCTCAAGCCCATCCACTTCAACAATCTCGGCCTGCTGTTATTGGTGATGGCGTTGCTCTGGTTCTACTTCACCTTCGCCGAGTTCATCACCACGTTCTATGGCAGCGATCCCAGCCACCTGGTGGTGTTCTATTCCAAGCTGAGTGGACGCTACGCCGTGCCCTTCTGGACGATGTTCGTGACCTGCTTTGTCATCCCGGTCAGCATTCTCGCGCGCAAGAAAACACGTACCATTACCGGCTGCGTGATTGCCTCAATCTCGGTGAACATCGGGATGTGGCTGGAACGATTCACGATTGTGGTTCCGACATTGTCGCAGCCACGCCTGCCCTGGGCGAAGGCGAGCTACTCTCCAACCTGGGTGGAGATCGCGATCACCATCGGGTTCGGGGCAACGTTCATGTTCCTGTACATGGTGTTCACCAAATTTTTCCCTATCGTTTCCATCTGGGAAGTGCAGGAAGGACGCGAATTGGCCGTTCCCGAGGTCGTTACTCGTGTCAAATCCTACTTTCCCGCCGAGCCGGCTCCCGCCGCCGGAGACTGACCTCGCTCCCCAGTGTCCGCGCCGCTGGTACGAATTTCGGACACAAATGGCGAAATCGGACACGGCGGCCGTAGTGAGTTCGCCAATCCCCCCGTCACGCTCGTAAGTCCCAGTATTTCTAGAGAATAAGCGCTACCGACTTTCCTGAAATGGCTGCGAGTGGCTGCGCAAATGCAGCTTCCTGCTGCTACTCCGCGATATTGCAAGCGCTGTGTTGCAGCAAGCCAGAGGAGTCATGCATGCACCCAGGTAATCGTTTTCTTCCACTGTGCGCGCTCGTCGTCGGCATGGTTGTGTCCGTGATACCGGCGACGGCCGCAGTAGATCGCTCTCTCGATGGCGACAAGAACTGCACCGTCTGCCACGACCAGAACTGGAGCAAGCCGATATTGACGATTTATCAGACCCGGCATGGCGTGAAGGCAGATTCGCGCACGCCCGGTTGCCAGTCCTGCCATGGCGAGAGCATCGGACACAGGGATGACCCCGGCAACAAGTCGCCAGACGTCGTTTTCGGCGCCAAGTCGAAACTGTTGTCGTCGGAGGAAAAGAGAAACGGATCGTGCCTTGCCTGTCATGAGTCTCGAGTCCTTCCGCGGACGAATTGGTCCGGCAGCCAGCACGAAAGCCACGGCGTCGCGTGCAGCGATTGCCACGAGATCCATGCCCCGACCCAGAAGGTGTTCAACAAGCTGACCCAGCCGCAAGTCTGCTTTGGCTGCCATAAAGCCCAGCGGGCGCAGATCCAGCGCTTCTCCAGGCATCCGATCCTGGAAGGCAAAGTGACGTGTTCCGACTGCCACAATCCGCACGGCTCGAACGGTCCGACGCTGCTCATCAAGAACTCGGTGAACGAGACCTGCTACACCTGCCATGCGGAAAAGCGCGGCCCCTTTCTCTGGGAACACTCGCCCGTCGTTGACGACTGCACCAACTGCCACACGCCGCACGGCTCGAACATCACGCCGCTGCTGAAGATGCGTTCGCCCATGCTGTGTCAGAACTGTCATTCGGCTGACCATGGCAAAAATCTCTACAGCAGTGCCAATTTGCCCGGCGGCAGTGCGGTGACCCTCGGTGGCCGCACACCGCTCGGACAGCAGAGCCCGCCGGCTCAAGGGAACGCGCGGGGCTGTACCAACTGCCACTCCCAGATCCACGGCTCGAATCATCCGGCTGGCGCAAAATTCCAGCGATAAGAACATTGCAAGGGAAGGATGCCTTCATGAGAGAGAACCATTCAGACGCTTTGATGACCCGGTCGCAGCGGGCTCTGCGCGGGGCGCTGATCGCAATCGTTCTGATCCCGGCCGTGCTGGTGGGGGTAACGGTCCGTGCGGCAGCGCAAGTTACGGAGGCGAGTCAGACCACGCCGGTAAAGAAAATTGAAGTCGGCGTCGGTGTGGTCAGCGACCATTCCTTTAAGTTCGGCGAATACAACGGCCTGCACAATGACGGAGCCTTGGGCATCAGCTCTTTCGACTTCCGCGGTGGCGCCGCCTATGACAGCGGCAGTACATGGCGCTGGCGCATGACCGGCTCAAATCTCGGCCTCGAAACACGCAATTTATTCGTCGAATTGGGCAAGCAGGGCAAGTTCCGGTTCACCTTCGGCTATGACGAACTGCTGGCGAACCGCTCCGACACGAACCAGACGTTCTACCTCGGCGCCGGCAGCAACGTTCTGACTTTGCCCACAAATTGGATCGCGCCCAGAGTGCCGCAGACTGCCAACCCCGGTAATCTCAATTTCCGGTCTTTTGATCCGATTACCGGCGCAGGAAGCGCTTACACAGCCGCCGGGGTTCTGGTGGCTCCCACTGCCGCGCAACTGACCACATTAGGCAATATTCGCGCGGCCGACCTGCCTGATCTCTACTCCCTCGATCTCGCTACCAAGCGCGTCCGGGTCAACGCCGGGTTCAGCTACAGCCCGAATGAACACTGGGACATCCCGTTGAGTTTCACTCACGAACATAAGACAGGCCACAAGGCGCTGGGCGCGGTTTCATCCCAATCCAGCGGCGACGAATCCGTCTTGATTCCGGATCTGATCGACTACAACACCGAACAGGCCAGCGCGGCTGTGAATTACAAGCTCAAGAAGCTTTTCCTGACGGCTGGCTATTACGGCTCGTTCTTTAAAAACTCCGTCCCTTCCATGACCTGGCAAGACCCGAACAACGCCGCCATGTCCGCCACCATGGCGAGCATGCCCGGTAACCAGTTCCATCAATTCAGTCTAACGGCGGGATACAAAATCGGGGACAACGCCAAGCTAGTGGTGAACGGCGCTTACGGGCGCAACACTCAAAATGACGCTTTTCTTGGTCCTTCGACGGCGGCCAACAAGCAGTTGGCATGGGGCCTACCGGCCGGTTCGCTGAATGGGCTGGTTGTCACAGGGAGCTTTAACGCCAAGTTCACCGCCAAGCCGGCCAGGAAGTGGCACCTGAGCGCCGCCTACAAGTTTGACAATCGCGATAATCAAACCCCGCTCAACCTCTATCTGTTCCAGGACGCGAACGAGACCAACTCGTTCTACACGACCCATTCCGTGTCCCCCTTCGACGGCCGCTATAACCTGCCCGCAGACCTGGGAAGCAACACCAACATTTATGAGAACCGTGCCTATAGCAAGCAGATCCACCAGATGAACTTCCAGAGCGAAAATGCGGTCGCCAAAAGGCAATATCTGACGGCCGGTTACGACTGGCAGAGAATTACCCGCAGCTGCCCTGGGTCGTGGATCAACTGCGCTGACTCACCTGTCACCAACGAACAGACGATGCGGGGCGAGTGGCGCGGCAATGGTCTCGGCAAAATCACCGCCCGGATGGGCTATGCCTATTCCCAGCGCAGGGGCAACTACGATGAGAACGCCTTCCTGGCATTAGTACCCATGGCCAATATGGTCCCGACAGGCGCGACCATGAGCGTGTACGACTACATGACCCAGAACGGTTTGACCGGCTTTGGTCCCCTGGCCGGCGCCCCAACTACGGCTCTCACGGGTAACGCTTCACTGTTCACGCCCAACAATAATAGTTTCGCGAACTCTTACTACGGCAGCCGCAACCAGGTGAATGAATTGTTCGGGATGAGGCGGTATTACGTGGCCAATCGCAATCGGCACAAGGTGCGCTCCTCGATCGACTGGCAGGCCACCCAAAGAATCTCGGTCAACGCGACCGGGGACTTCAATCATGACAATTACCTGGACTCGACGTACGGGTTACAGACGGGAACCTCCTGGGAAGCGACCACCGATCTCAGCTATGCGGCCAATGAGAACTTCGTTGTGGATGTGTTCTACACCTATGACGACCAGCGCTTTGGCAGTGCGGGCGACACCTATGGTTCCAACAGCACAGCGACGTTTCTCAATAAGGCCGGCAATACCGTGGTTGACGGCAGTTGCTTCACAACGGTCGCGGCCAGGAACGCCAATGCCAAATTGGACCCATGCGTCAACTGGTCGAGAGATAGTCGCGACAAAATCGATACCATCGGTTTGTCAATCCGCCGGAAGAATCTGGCTGGTGGAAAAATCGAGCTCGCCAGCGAGATCATGTTCACCCGTGCACGGTCAAAAACAGCCGTCAATGGCGCGAATTATGTAAATAATCCGCTCGCTCTTGCCGGAGCTCCAGCACTTCCCGCCGGCACGCCCGCAATCTTCCTGGTCTCTGGGTCCGATTACCCTTACATCCGAAGTGACGAGATCATGGTACGGCCCAGCGTGACGTATGCCTTGAACAAGTCAACCTTGTTCCGCGCGTCTTATATGTTCCAGCGCCTCTCCTCCACCGATTGGGGTTATCTCGGAGTGCAGTTCGGGTCAGGCGCCGGGTACTTTCCGACCCAGGAACAGCCTCCGACATATGGCATTCACGCCGCCGGGTTTTCAATGCTGTACACATTTTAGAAACGCAGACGGCGCCGGCAGATGAGCTATCGGTGCCGACCTGGAAGTTACCGATAAGCCTAAGGAGCCAAAAAGCAATGATGATTCGATCCTCCAGGACCTACGCCGCGCTGACACTTTGCATTCTGCTGTTATCCATCCTGCTGGCACGCGTCATGTACGCCCAAAACGGAGGCGAGGCGCTGTTCAAGGCTAAGTGTGCCATGTGCCATGGGGCTGACGCCGCCGGCAAAACCGCAATGGGAACAAGGCTCAACATTCCCGATCTTCGCGCGCCGGAAATCCAGAAGAAGAGCAAGGCGGATCTTGCGGCCGAGATCACGAAGGGGAAGAACAAAATGCCGGCCTTCGCAACCAAGTTGTCCGCAGATGAAATCAATCAGTTAGCTGCCTACGTTCGTGAACTGAAAAAATAAGTGTCCCTAGTGTAGGACCGCAGCATACCCCGGCGGATTCCATGGCCGCCAGGCACCGCAGTGGTGCCGCTGCAGCATCCGAAGTCTCACTAAGTTCGGGAAGATTTGGTCTCCCACTGAAGATCTTCCGCGGCCGCGGCGCGATCTTGTTCAGCAGATCGTGTCGACGCGCAGACTGAGCGCTCTCTCCAGGAAAGGCCTTCCCAAGTTCCCCATAGGCGCACCTCGTTTTTTGCCGAGAGCCTAATTCGGGAATCGGCGCGCCCGAGGTTTAAAGAATTTTAAGCAAGAGCGGTGTGTCGCGGGCTCATCATCAAGACTGAGCGGGCGATGGCTGGAGTTGTGGACAGGCGCCCGGACACAGGAATGATTATCGGACTCGGTATCGATCTGGTTGCGAACCGTCGTCTGCGTCGCGAGCTTGCGCGGGGCGAGTGGCTCGCGACCGACGGCATCTTCACTGCGAAGGAAATCGACGCTTGCAACAACCATAAGCAACCGGCGGCTGCTTACGCAGCATGCTTCGCTGCCAAAGAAGCAACGTTGAAGGCGTTTGGAGCCGGCTGCAAAGACCTCGGCAGGATGAAAGAGGTGGAACTGGAATTCGGCCACGACGGCCGGCATACGGTGGTGCTTCACAACCGCTTGCGACTGGAATCAGAACACTTGAGGGTACGGCACATCAGGCTCTCGGTCGCTTCGGCAAAACAGCAGACCGGCGCGCTCGTCATTCTGGAATCTTAATTGCGCGCCCAGATTGGGGAGGCCATGGGCACTCCGCTTCGCTATGAGGAACTTGTCTCCGGATTCGATTGGTCGGTCGCTGAACGTGAGCTGGGGTACCAGCCGGGTGAATCGCTGAATATCGGGTGGATATGCAGCGACCGCATTTGCCGGCTTGGCCTGGAGCAGAAGCTGGCCCTGTGCTGGGAGGACTACCTCGGCAACGAGAAACGGTTCTCCTTCAACGATGTGCGCGTTCTCTCCAACGGCGTTGCGCAATTCCTGGTTGAGCTTGGGATTGAGGCCGGCGAGCGCGTGTGTCTGTTCCTTGATCGGGTTCCCGAGCTTTACATCGGCCTGCTTGGCATTTTGAAGACAGGAGCGGTGGCGCAGCCGCTGTTTTCTGCCTTTGGCGACGAATCGCTCTTTGTCCGTCTCGCCGATGCCAGAACATCGGCGATTATCACCCAGAAGAAACATCTTCCGAAGGTCCGCAAAATCCGGGGTGAATTGCCGGAACTGCGGCACATCATCGTGGTGGATGCGGGCCAATCAGCCCTGCAGGTGCGCGAGGCGTCCTTCCAAATGGAGGCGCGCCGGGTGAACGACTTCCTGGTGTACCCGACCACTGCCGAGTCTCCTTCGATCCTCCATTACACGTCGGGCACGACCGGGCAGCCGAAGGGCGCCCAGCACGTGCATTACTCCATCGTTTCCCAATATCTGACCAGCAAGTGGGTACTCGACCTGCAGCCCGACGACATGTACTGGTGCACGGCGGATCCAGGCTGGGTCACCGGCACGTCGTACGGAATCATCGGTCCGTGGGCGAACGGGATTACGCAGGCGGTGCTGGATTGTGGGTTCAACGCCGAGCGCTGGTACGAATTCATGCAGAAGCGGCGCATCACCGTTTGGTATTCGGCGCCGACTGCAATCCGGTTGCTGATGAAGGAGGGGAAAGAGATTCCACAGAAGCACGACTTGTCGAGCTTGCGGTACCTGGCGAGCGTCGGCGAGCCATTGAATGCCGAAGCCGTGATTTGGTCGCAAGAAGTGTTTGGAAAGCCGTTTCACGACACCTTCTGGCAGACGGAGACGGGTTGCATCGTGATCACCAACTTCCCCGGCATGCCGGTGAAGCCGGGCTCGATGGGGAAGCCGTTTCCCGGGATTGTCGCGACGGTTCTGGACCCCAAGACATACGAACCCGTCAGCCAAACCGGCGTAGCCGGACTCATTGCCCTCCGTCCTGGATGGCCCTCCCAGTTCCGCAGCTATTGGAGAAACGAGGCAGGTTTCGATAAGAAATTCAAGAACGGCTGGTACCTGTGTGGCGATCGCGCCTCCATCGACCGGGATGGCTACTTCTGGTTTATGGGGCGCGACGATGATGTCATCAATACCGGAGGTCACCTGATCGGCCCCTTCGAGATTGAATCGGCGCTGCTGGAACATCCCGCGGTACACGAATCGGCAGCAGTCGCCAAGCCGGATCCGGTCAACATGGAGGTGGTGAAAGCCTACGTAACGCTCAAGCGGGGCTACGAGCCGTCCGCCGACCTGGAACTCGAAATCATGAACCACATTCGCAAGCGGTTGTCGCCGCTGGCGATGCCGCAGGAAATCGAGTTTGCGGAGTCTCTGCCGAAGACACGCAGCGGAAAAATTGTGCGCCGTATCCTCCGCTGCAAGGAGTTCCACGAGCCGGTGGGCGATCTTTCCACCGTCATGAATGAATGACCCTATAGGAGCAAGCGATGGACGAACTCATTCAGGTGGTCCGCGATTACATCACTAAGGAATACCTGGAAGAAGGAGATGAGCGGGAGATCACCGCAACGACGCGGCTGATTTCCGGCGGCATCGTCGATTCCTTCTCCATGGTTTCTCTCAAGCGCTTCCTGGAGAGGAAGTACTCGATTCGAATTCCGGACGCCGACGCGACCCCGCAGGCTTTCGACACGGTCGAGGGCATCGTGGCGCTGGTACGGCGTTTTCAGCAAGTGCCAGTGGCGTGAGCCACGGGCGCCGGGCTCCTGGGTTCCCACAAATTCATTCCGAGGGGCAGCCATGGCCTTCCTAGAAGCAGTCCGCAATTCTTACCAGGCAGAACTCCGTTCCCTCCAAGACGCCGGCCTGTTCAAGGAAGAACGGTACATTCATTCGCCACAGTCATCCGAAATCGAAGTCGAATTTCCGGTGGGCACCAGCGTCAAGCGCTGCATCAACGTTTGCGCCAATAACTACCTTGGCCTATCGAGCCATCCCGACGTCATCGAGGCGGCGCACGCCGGTTTGGACAGCCGCGGATACGGCATGTCGTCGGTGCGCTTCATCTGCGGCACGCAAGATATTCATCTCGAACTGGAACATCGGCTCACCGCATTTCTTGGCACCGAAGACACTCTTTTATTCCCGTCCTGCATGGACGCGAATGCCGGTTTTTTCGAGGCGTGCCTCAACGAGCAGGACGTGATGATTGCCGACCGGCTCGTGCACGCCTCCATCATCGACGGCATGCGGCTCTGCAAGGCCATGCAGGATAGCTTCAAGCACTCCGACATGGAGCACCTGGAGGAGAAGCTGCAAGAGCACCAGGACAAACGCCGTCGCATGATCATCACCGATGGCGTGTTCTCCATGGACGGCGACCTCGCCAAACTGGATCGCATTGTCGGGTTGGCCGAGAAGTACAACGCAATGGTTTTCCTCGACGATTCGCACGCCACCGGGTTCATCGGCCGCACCGGCCGGGGCACGCATGAGCATTGCAGCGTGCTTGGCAAAGTTGACGTCATCACCACCACGCTGGGCAAGGCGCTAGGCGGGGCCTCGGGCGGCTGCGTCAGCGGACGCCGTGAGCTGGTCGCAATGTGCCGGCAGCGAGCCCGTCCGTACCTGTTTTCCAATGCGGTCGCGCCGGTGATTGTCGCAGGCGCGTTGAAAGTCCTGGACCTGATTACTGCCAGCACCGAGCGTCGCGACAAGCTGGAATGGAATGCCCGCTACTGGCGTGGCCTGCTGAAGGATGCGGGGTTCGATATCAAGGAAGGCGAAAGCCCGATTATTCCGGTCATGCTATACGACGCCAGGCTGGCGCAGGATTTCGCTCGCGACCTTTTCTCCGAAGGCGTGTACGCGGTCGGCTTCTTCTTCCCTGTTGTGCCCAAGGCGCAAGCCCGGATCCGGACGCAGATGTCCGCCGCTCATGAGAAGTATCACCTCGATCAAGCCATCGCAGCCTTCAGGAAAGTCGGCCAGAAGCACGGAATCCTGGGGCTCACGAAGAAGGAACTAATCGCCCGCTGCGCGGCATGAGCCGTGGCGCGGAGGAGGAGGTCCTCATGCTTTGCGCGGAACTAGAGCACCTCGAGGCCGAGTTCGACGAGATTGCTGCCGCCCTGGAAGATCTCACGCTGCCGGAATGGAGGAGGAAGGAACTGGAGGAAGCGTACAACGACATCGTGCGCCAGATCCGGGACCACCAGTCCGGAGGTCACGAAGGCCGGCCCTGCTTTGAACCGAACGACACGGCAAGTGACTAGCCGCGGGAGCGGCCCGATGCATTCTGGAGTGCGGGAGGAATTGCTGCATGCGCAAGATCATCACCAGTATTGTTTGCCTGTTCGCGCTGAGTGCCACGGCTTGGGGCAAGGACAAGGTTCTGATCAGCATCGTGCTGTACCCGCAGACCAGTGGGCCTGCCTATGCGCAGCTTTCCAATGTCTTCATCAACGGAAAGCGGGAGCTATTGGCATGCACAGGGGACGCGTTTGACGCTAACAGCTATCGCAAGCTGCCCAAGGTTGTGCTCGAGCCGGGAATGAAGGTCGAACATGAAAGCGGCGGAATGTTGGTCGCCGGAACCGCTGGTTCCACCTGTGTCGTACCTGGAAATCTCAAGCTCGAGAAGGGCCGGAGCTATACACCCCGAGAGCTCGCGGATCTGGCCACTCTGACCGGCCACCTGATCTCGAAATCCTCGAACACCGATGCACCTCCCTCGACCATCGTTTCCGGCATGCAGATTTATTTTGTCGAGGAGGAGAGCACCGAGGTGGCGGAGTATCTGCGCGCCAAGCACTTTCCGTCGATCTCTCTCTGGCGTGATTTTCTGAAACAGTTCCCTTCGAACCCCAATGCGGCCGAGGCACGATCCACTCTGGCGGCGCTGATTGCCAAGGATGCAGGCAGGAACCTGGACGATTATCGAAAGGCTCCCCCGGGCGAGCGCTCGAAGTACGAAAGCCTGAAGACCGCGCGCAGCAATGCCCTGGAAGCACAAACCATCTCGCCATCGTCGAGCGCGGCGGAGGAAGTCCTGAAAGCGTCGAACGTCGAGCTGGAGGCCATGCTTCTCTCCGGCCGGCAGGAGTTCGCGGCTTATGGAAAGGCGCTCGCCGAAAGCGCCGCCGGGTATGAGCACCTGGCCCGCGCACAAGCGCAGGCAGACCACGTCACCAGCGTCGATCCTGCGTATGCCGGAATCCAGTCCCTCCAGGCGGACATCGAGCAGCAACAGCAGGAACTCGGCAATTCCATCCAACGCGCCGAGTTGCTGGTATCGAATCAGAAGTTCGACGATGCTTTTGCCGCCGTTGCCGGCTATCGCGGCTTCGCCGCCGAGGTGCCGCGGCTGCGGGCGGTGATCGAGCAGTCCTTCCAATACCACCGCAGGTTGGGCCAGCAATTCGCCACGGAGTCGAAGTGGGAGGAAGCCATCGCCGAATATCGGCGCGCCCTGGCCTGCCGCACCGACAAAGAGACTTCCGAGCTGGTCCAGCGGGCGACGGCGGAGCAGGGTTCGGCTCACGACCGGGATGCTGCCCAGAAAGCGATGGACGATGCCGCTGTACTGGCAGCCTCAAAGCAGTTCGTCGAGGCATATCGGCTGTTAGAGGCTCTTCCGGAAAACCAGCGCAAGCTCGCGGCGGCGCAGATGGAATCCCTGCAACAGAATTATGTGCAGGACCTGGTTACGCGCGCCAATATGCTGGTTCGAGTTCACCTGCCGGTGCGCGGCCGAGCGGACGAGGACGCGGTGCGGCAAGCACACGATTACCTGGAACGCGCAGCCGCCCTCTCCGGGGAGGAACCCATCAAGGTTAAACTCGACCTGGTTGCGGACCGCATAGGCGACTATTACCTGAAGCAGGCTCAGCGGACACTGGCCAAGCCCCGCGGATCTGGGCTGGCGCTGGGCTGGATGCTTTTGACCGAGGCGGAACAATACCGGCCGGGCCACGAACAGGTGCGCAATCTGAAAATGAAGTTCGCTCCGGAACATAACATCCGGGCGAAGCTGTCGGTGGCGATTCGTTTCCGCGATCAGACCTCGCGGCGTGACAGCGTCGGTTTTGCCGAGCAGCTTTCCGACGCGGTGGCCGCCGGGCTGGAGAACTCCGGCCTGACCGGTATCCAGGTTGTACCTTGGCGCGAACGGACCGGCGAATCCGAGTCCGAGACCGCCATGTCCGGTCTACCGAACTTTCAAGTGGTGGGCAATATCGTGCAGCACCGGGTCGACAAACAGGTGGACCGGCAGCGTCAGTCTTCGCGGTATCGGGCCGGCTATCTGCAGGTGAAGAATCCGGCGTGGCTGGAAGCGAAACGCGTCCTTGATAGTGCGCAGTCGGAATATGACCGCACCCAGGCTGCGCACAAAGCTGCATTGCCGAAGATGAAGAAAAAGGAGAGCGCGGAGAGCACAGCCGCCCTGGAGGCGCTGGCGAAAAATGTGGAGGCAGCCAAGAGCAAGCTCGACGCCATCCCCGAAACGCAATTGCAGCAGGTCGTCGAGCCCTACAACTACATTCGCCAGAACTCGAACCTGACAGCCATCGTGGAGGTCACTTTGCGGCTTTCCGACCCGCTCTCCGGTCTGACCGGTCCTCTGGACACGGTGCGAACCGAGCTGCCCAGGACGGCGGTCCAGTTGGAAAACGTCAAGCCGGACGACGTAGACGGAGTGGTCGAGCAGGGCGTCCCGGTAAACGAGAACCAACTTCTGGCGCAAGCGGAAGCCAAGGCGCAGGGCAGTCTGGTGGCGAAGCTTATTGAACGATTGGGCGAAATTCCCGGCAAGCTCCTCGACCAGGCACGGAGCTCGGCGACGAGCGGCGATAAGGAAGGCGCGGCGGAGAAATACATTCTCTATCTGAACTGCACCTCGCCCGGGGCCACGCCGCAACGCGTGGAAGCGAGCAACTTCCTGCGTAATGAATTCAATGTCGGCGGTACGATCGAACAGTAGACGCCCGCTAGCGATGGATTCCGCGCGCCTCCTGTGCGCGATGCAAGCCCTCGCGCGCCGCGCGGTTCTGCGGATCTACTTGCAACACTTCCTTGTATACAAGAATCGCTTTGTCGTACTCACCGTCTCCGGCGTAGGCGCCGGCCTTGGCCAGGAGGTCGGGCACATCTTCCGGGCTCCACATGCCCGAAGACCTGGGTCCCGAGACGTTCTCTTTTTGAGCGGCGGTAGTAGCAGGTGCAGCTGCGGACTTGTCCCTTGCGCCGCGGGCTTTCTCGACTTCGACCGCGTCGCGAACCTGGCGAGTTTTCTCCCTGGTCTTCGGGGATGATTCTTTGGCCGCATGCGATTTCTCCTCCGCGGCTGGCGGGCGAATGTCGCCGGTCGATGTTTCCGTTGCTGCTGCGGAGCCCGGAGCTGCGGGAGGCGGCGCGGGCACGGCCGGCTTTGGCAAAATTTCCGCAGCGGGTGTCGTCGGGGACGGCTGGGAGGACGGCGATCGCTTCAGTGCAAGAAAGGTAATTGCGGACCCAAGCACTGCCACGGAGATACCCGCCGCCACGTAGGGCAACCGACCCTTGGAAGAGAGCTTTCCTGAGACTGGTGCTGGAATCGGCATCGCAGCCGCAATCCCGGCCGTGGGTGCGCGATTCTCGCGGGCGGCGCGTATGGCCTGCCGGAGTGCTTCGCAATCCTGAAACCGAAGATTGGGATCCTTGGCCAGCGCTTTGCGCACGATCGCGTCCAGTGCGGGCGAAAGCGATGGCTCGATGATGCGCGGCGGGATCGGATCTTCGTTGAGCACCTTAAAGAGAATGCTCGTCGTGCTCTCGCCGGGGAATGCTTTTTCTCCGGTGAGCAACTCGTAGAGGACGCCGCCGACGGAAAAGATGTCGGCGCGCTGATCCACTCGCCTGCCGGCCGCCTGCTCGGGCGCGAGATAACTAGGCGTTCCCAACACCATGCCCGCCTTGGTCAGGCCCATATCGCCGAGCTTCGCGATCCCGAAGTCCATCACTTTCAGCGTGCCTTGGGCGGTGATCATCAGGTTCGACGGCTTGATGTCCCGGTGAATGATTCCGGCCTGGTGGGCGAAGGCCAGGGCGGAACAAAGTTGTTCGGCAATATCGAGCGCTTGCACTAGCGGCAGGAGTTCCTTGTTTTGTCGCAGCGAATCGAGGGTACGGCCTTCCACGTACTGCATGGTGAAGTAGAACAGGCCCGCCTCCTCGCCGACGTCGAACACCGTGATGATGTTGGGGTGGTCGAGCATGCCGGCGGTGCGCGCTTCCTGCTTGAGGCGGTCCAGGAGCATGTGGTACTCCGGACCAGGCTCCATCTCGACGGGGATGGTTTTCATCGCGACCACGCGGCCGATGACTCGGTCGTAGACCTTGTAAACGACTCCCATCGCGCCGCGGCCAAGTTCCGCCAGGATGGTGTATCTGCCCTCTGCCGATTCCTCGGGACGCGCCTGCTGCTTGATGGGAAATTTCTGGCGCAACTCGCTGTAGGTCTTCTCGTCCGCCCAGACGATTTCGTACAGCGACTCAGCTGCACTCTTGCCGTGGAAGCGAAATTCTCCGCAAAGGCGAAACTCCGCCTTGGCAGCTTCATGGGCACTCAGATAAAGCGCTTCCGAAACCAGGATCTGCGCCGGAACGCATGCCTTGGCAATGCGCGCGGTCATATTGACCACGTCGCCGAAGACATCGCCGCCGCGCAGGTACGCGAGCCCATGATGCAGCGCCACACGCACATACATGGGCTCGCCGGAGGATCGTTGCGCATTGCTGCCGTGAATACCGCGCTCAATCGCGATGGCCGCATCCACCGCTTTTTTCGGCTCGGTGAAGTACGCCATCACCGAGTCGCCGATGGTCTTGACCACCTCGCCCCCATACTGTTCCACGACGGGCAGGATGATGCTGTAGTGCTCTTCAATCCACTTCATGCCCACCGTGTCGCCGTGCCGCTCGAAAAACGCGGTGGAGCCGGCAAGATCGGTAAACATTACCGTGACGGGACTCTTATGCTTGCGCAGTTCTGCGTCGTATTCGTTACGTCGTGCGAGGAACTCGTCTACGCCGTAGGACATATCTTGCGAACCTCTCGGCGAAACTGAGGCTGCCGGCTGGCAGCGGTTTCCGAGGAAGCCCCGCAGCCTACAACAGACTGTGCCACAAACATCAGCTGGAACACCCCCGCAAGCGTTTCCAAGCCACCGATACGGTGCAGAAACGGGAAACTTCATTGGGACAGGGCTGCGCCTGAGGATCGAATCAAGGGTTGACAAATGGCGAGGTGTACCAACAGGAAGGGCCGGGCTAGAGTGAGGCAGGAAAAATTAAAAGGGCCGTGACATTGGTTATGGTCTAGCCGCCGACTCCTGCGAGGGAGTCAACGACGTGGACGCATGTACCGTCACAGCCCCCTGATGCAATCACCGCTTTCGCGGTACCGTACCCCAACTTGGCCTCGCAGCCTCAGTCGGTTTTTTCGGGTCCGGCCATCGAGCGAGTCGCCTCGCTCTCTGAATCACCCAGTCTACTTTGGACTGGCGACCGTTTCGAATCGCCAACCCTTTCGACCGTCGACGAGGGGCATACTACCATTGAACCAAAAACTGTCAACGCCCGTAGTTGGTGCAATGACAGAGATTTTTCGTGGCTTGTGCACCAGCGTGTTAGCGAGTTATCCACAATCTTTCCACCAATTACGTGTCAATCGACGCAGCTTATCCGCACAATTGCTCTTGAAGTCTGCGATGAATGGATGTACTCCAAAGCAGCGAGGTTCCCGTGGAAGAGCGCTGGGCATCACTCGTATCGGAGATACGCACGGGCGGCATTCTCTACAGCGAGGCCCTCGCGGCATTCAGGAAAGAATTCATCTCTGCCGCACTGCGCGACAACAACGGCAATGTCAGCAAGGCGGCTTCCCGTCTCGGGTTACACCGCAACACTCTCACCCGCCTGTGTTCTGAACTACGGATTGACCTCGGCGTATTCCGGGCGCGCTCGCGTCGCCCTGCCGGCTCCGCTCAGGGGCCAGCGATGATCAGGCGATCCTGCAGTTAAGTATTGATAGGCCGGCGCTGCTTCCGGAACCAATATCTTCAAGCCACCGCAAATTACTGAAACCGCTTAACTTACATCCAGTTGCTTGGGGCAGCAACCTCTCTGTGGGAGGCTGCATCTCAGGTCGCGGTAGCACTACTATCGTTTAGCCATTCGATTTTCCAGTCACTTCATCCTGAGGGATCCGTTGCCAGAGGCGGAGACAGTCTCCAGCGGCCACAACTGCACCGCGCCAGCGGGACGGTTGCTCTCCCCATTTCGCCGCACTCATTTCTGGGTGCCACCCCGGCCCCAAACACTTGCAAAACTTCTCCCACACATGAAGGAGCGCAATCGCCATGCACATTGAGTGGACGTGGACACCTCGCTGGATCGCATCGCGTGCCGTGATGCGTAGTCTGTTCGTGCTTATGCTGGTCCTGCCGGCCCTGGCGGCAGCACAGTCGCCATCGTCGGGCACCATCACGCCGAGCAGCAGCGTGACTTGGACGGGCACCATGACAGGTCTGCCGCCGGTAGGAATCAACGGCGAAGCCGGATGTACCGACGGTACGAATTGCGAGGTCTTTACGCTTACGGTCGCGAGCGCTACTTGGACTGGATCTCAACTGTCGGTGAACATCTCCTGGCAATTCCCGACCAGCGACTATGACATGTTTGTTCACCAGGGGTCGCTCGACGGTCCGATTGTCTGTCAGGCGACGCTGGGGCCGGGAGAAACGGCCGAGAACTGCAATATCAATCCCAACCAGACCGGAACCGGCACCTATGTCATTCACGTGGATTACGCCACCGGGCAGGGAGCAAGCACGGACGAGTATCACGGGCTAATCACGGTAGTGCCGGCACCGCCGACCCCGCAGCCGGCGCCCCAGGGGAGCGGGCCGCTACCACGCTATCAAACGTACAATCCGCCGGCGCAGAGTGGGCTGGGCCTGAGCGCCGGTGAACCGACGATCGGCATCAACTGGACCACCGGGCGCGCGATGTTCCAGTCGGACCTGCAAACGCTTCGCGTCACCTTCTTCGACGGCTCCGGGTTCCCCTATCCGCGGGCCTTGTGGGAGAACAAGAGCCCGGCGACTTCGCAGGAAGACTCCGATCCAATGCTGTTTACCGACCACGTGACCGGCCGCACCATCGCCGGCATGCTGCTGTTGTTGACCGGGCGCAATGAATCGTCGTACACCGATGACGACGGAGACCTGTGGGTGCCCAGCCAAGGCAGCCCGGTGAACGCGGCCATTGACCACGAAACCGTGGGCGGCGGGCCGTACGCTCCGCCGCTGACGCGCGATCCCAGCCAGATGGTGCCGTATCCCGACGCCGTGTATTACTGCTCTCAGGATTTGGTGACGGCACTGTGCGCCCGCAGCGACGACGGTGGCCAGACGTACGGGCCGGCCGTTACCGTTTACACCACCGAGTGCGTAGGATTACACGGGCACGTGAAGGTCGCGCCCGACGGGACCGTGTACCTGCCCAACAAGCAGTGCGGGCAGAACGAAGCGGTGGTCGTGTCGCAGGATAACGGCATCACCTGGTCGGTGCGGCCGGTTCCGTCCAGCAATACCAGCGACAGCGATCCCTCGGTGTCCATCGGCGCCGGCGGGACCGTGTACTTCGGCTGGGCCGATAACGACGCGCATCCGATGATTGCTGAGTCCCACGACAAGGGCAACACCTGGAGCACGCCGCTGGACGTGGGCGCAATTTTAGGCGTCAACGGAGTCGCGTTCCCCGAGGTGATTGCCGGCGACGACAACCGCGCCGCCTTCGCGTTCCTTGGCTCGGTTACCCCTGGGACCATTTTCGATCCCAAGTACACCGGCATCTTCCACCTGTACGTATCGCACACCTACGACGGTGGTGCGACCTGGCAGACCGTGGACGCGACGCCCAACGATCCCATCCAGCGTGGTCCCATCTGGTTCGCCGGCGGGCTCGTGACCTACCGCAACCTGCTGGACTTCATGGATGCGCAGATTGACAAGACCGGGCACGTGCTCATCGCCTCGGCCGATGGCTGTGCAGGTGCGGAGTGCGCGCAGGCTTCCGCCAAAGGCCTTGGAAATGCATATACGGCCTTTGCCACCATTACGCGGCAGACCGGCGGCCGTCCGCTGTTCTCGCAATATGATCCGCCGAACGTGGCTACCCTGCCGGGTCCGCCTTCGGTGACTGCGGGCCGTAACGGCAACACGGTCTATCTGGGCTGGTCCACCGCCGACAACGGCGGCGCGCCAATTAAGAATTTCCAGATCTACCGCGGCACGACCAGCGGCGGCGAGACCTTCCTGAAGCAAGTGAAGGGCAATGTGCACCAGTTCATCGACACAGTTACCGGCACGGGCAAGTATTACTACCGGGTGGTGGCGGTGAACTCGGTGGGCGCTTCGGTGGGCAACAACGAGGTGTACGCGAAGTATGTCGGCGACTCCTGCACTGGGTACACCGTCAACTTCGATCCTGCCGGCGATCAGAAGGGCGCGCCGTTGAATGCCGATCTCGACCTGCTCAGCGTCACCGTATCGGAGCCCAGCAGCGGCCTGCTGAAGTTCGTCATGAAGGTGTCGTCGCTGGCGCCGCCGGACCCGCTGAATCCCGGAAACCTCACGCCGGACCGCCGCTGGAGAATCGTCTGGGATTACCCCAACGGCAACAGCAGCCAGGGGCAGTATTACCTGGGAATGAGCACCGACGACAGCGGTGTCGTCTCGTTCCAGTACGGGGTGGTGGACAACGGTGTGATTGCGCTGGTGCTGGGCGATCCGAATGAATCCCCGATAGGCGTTCCCGATTCGGCGCAGTGGACACCGGATGGAACGATCACGTTCACCATCGCTAAGAGTAAGGTCGGAAACCCGAACCCGGGCGATTTGCTGGGCGCGGTACGCGGCCTGACGTTCGCCGACAACACGACGCACTTGCGTTCGACGCTGCAATTCGACAACCCGTTCAACGGGACGGCGAACGATGAAAGCGCGAACGCGGCGGTCTACGTCGTTCGCAACCCAACTTGTAAGTAGTAACCATGTTGTAGTGGTCGCCTCCTCCTTCCTCTGGGTCGCCGGAAAATATCCCGGCGACCCCTTTGTTCAACGCTGGTGATGAAATAGGCTGCAGGCGAGGATGAATATGCAATGCAAGCTCGGAAAGTTCTGCGCGGTCCTTGTTCTGCTGACGGGCGTGGCAGTGGGTCAGGAAAAGGCCGCAAAGGCCGCGGCCAACGGCGCTAGGGATGTCTGCTCCCTGGTCAGTTCGGCGGAGTTTCAGGCCGTGCAGGGCGAAGCCTTCCGCGCCACCCAACCGAATGTGCAGAACAATGGCGCATTCGACGTCTACCAGTGCTTTTACACCGCGCCGACGTTTTCCAAGTCCGTGGCCCTGGAAGTAATCCGGCAGAAGCAAGCGCCGGGAGCAACAAAGGTACGCAAATTCTGGAGCGAGAAATTCCACCATCGCGCCTCTGCGGAGGAGCAAGACGATAAGACCGAGCGCGGAAAGCCGTCGACCCGTGCCGCTGCGCGCGAAGAGAACGAAGAGGAGCATTCGAGTTTGCGGCCGGTCGCCGGGGTGGGCGAAGAAGCGTACTGGACAGGTACCGGTATCGGGGCGGCTCTGTATGTGCTGCAAGGCGAGCGAATCTTGCGGGTGAGCATCGGCGGGCCGGAAACTGAGGACGCCAAGATCCGCAAGGCGACGGTGCTGGCGCAGGACGCGTTGCGGCGGATGTAATCAGCTGGTCGTGGCGACGTAAATCCAGAAACCAATCACAAACAGGCAGAAGGCGAAGAGCACGATGCCGAGCAGCAGGCGTCCGGTGCGACGGGCCGGATCGGCGGCGGCCTCCGCCGACGATGCCAGGCGGGGGCAGGGCGCGACGGGCGCATCCGCGGCCGCAGGTTCAGGATCGGGCGTACCCGCATGGCGGCGCGCGATCCAGCTATCGAGAGCGGGCGAGCCGGCGCCGGCCAGGGTGGTGAAACACAGTCCGGCGCGTCCCTGATGATCGGTCCAGCGAATTTCGCCGACGGCGATGATCGGTTCGCTGAACCCGGAGAGCGTGAACCGCACGGTCACGCTCGTCCCTTTTTCCAGCGGAATGGGCGCCACCAGCGCCAGGCCGCCGTAGCCTACGTCGGTGGCTTTCGCTTCCATGGTCGTGTCTTTGATCGTCATGACCAGCGGCAGTTCGACGGGATAGCGCGCGTACTGGCGGCGCTGGCCGATGGCAATGCGGTACATCGCGGCCAGCGTGTTCTTTAGCAGGTCGGAAGTGACGGGCCGCGGAATGCCGAAGCTGGCGCCGGAGCGGAACGCGCTTTGCAAAACCACTGCATCGGCAACGACGGCGACGGGAATCTGGCGGGTCGTGCCCTGGCGGCGCAACTCCTCGATGAATGGAATGCCGGTGGTTGCATCGGCCACGTCCACCAGCACTGCATCGTAGGCGCCGCCGGCCAGGAAGGGCAGCGCCTGGTGCAACTGGCAGACATCGCAATCGAAACCGCTCAGGCGGGCTTGGATGATGAAGTCTCCGCCGAGCGCGTCATCGAAAGTGATCAGCAACAACCGGGCATAGTGAGCTTCCGGGGTGGCTCCGGCGCCGGAAAATGGGGAAGGTGACACCGCGGCCATCGTTGCCTCAGGTTCGGGTACTGCGGCGATGGCGGTTGGCTGTGTCACGGCATAGTAAGGCTTACGAAGTGGGCGTCGAGGACGGCGGCTTGTCCGAACCTTGCGCCTGCGAATCGGAAGTTTGTCCCTGCTGCTCGAGCTTTTCGCGCACTTTGCGGAACTGTTCGAGCGTGTTCTTCTGATTTTCCAGGGCATCGCTCCACATCTGGCGGCGGAAGTCATCGTCTTCGTTGGCCAGCTTGTCCTTGATACGGTTCAGCTTCTCCTTCAGGGCAGTTTCCTGCTTGCGAATCTGCTCGATCGCGGTGGCGACATCGGGATCGACCGGCTTGCCGCTCGGCTTGGACGCTTCGGAAGCACCGTCGGAATCGGCTTTGGGCGCGGAAGGCGCCGGGCCCGCCGATTGGGCGGCAGCCGGCTTGGCTTCGGGCGGGTGCGCCGGAATCTCGTCATTGGTGACCACGTGATGCGTGGTGCGAGCTGTGGCGCGAGTGACCGCAGCCACGGCGGCTAAATCATCGCTCTGCGCAGCGGCCGGCGCCGCGACCAATATTGCAATCGAGAATACAAAGCTCAAACGCAGGATTCGCATCGCGTCACCTCAATACATGACTTCCTTGAAACTCAATTTGCGAAGTGGGCCGCTATTCTGGCCGGCGGCACTGGCCACCGCGCATCTATTGAAATAAATGTTGGCGCTGCCACCCAGGCTGTTGTCCACCAGCGACTCCTGTCCAGCCAGGACAGCGCCGTAGATGTTGGTGCTTTGCGAGCCGCCGCCGGTGAACTTGATGACGCCGCGCACGATGACGAGTCCGTAGAACTGGAAACCACCGTGAATATCCAGATCGCCGTTGACGAGCAATACGCCGCTGCCGACGCTGTTGCCGGTGAGCTGCAAGTTCCCCGGAACGTAAGTGATCTGCGACGTCGGCGTGCCCAGGCTCGGGTCGGCTGCCGGGTTGGAGGGCGGAGTGGGGGGAAAGGCCGGAGGAACGCCCAGCGTCTGACCGCTCTGCGTACCACAAGTTAGTCCGTTCAGCGCGGTGCTGGACGTGGTGCAACTCCAGCTGTAAGGAGAGCCAGTCACATTCACAGCGCCGGCTTGCGAGTTGTACCGGTCAATCAGCGAGAGGATGTCGTACGTCCACGGCTGGTTCTCGGCAATGGGACCGGTGCCCGCGACGATGGTTTCGTTGCCGGTAGGCTGGTCCACGCTGCCGGAGGCATAGATGGCGTACCGGCTGGTGTCGCAGGTCGTGCCAGCGCGGCTGCTACAGGTGGCGGTCTGGTTGCTGCCGGTGCCGCTGAGGGTGCAGTCACAAGAACAATAGTCGTAGCCGTTGACCAGCAGAGACCCGTTCAGGGTGACGTGATCCTGCGAGTCTACGGCGGCGTTCGTCATGAATGGCGGGTCGAGCGCGACCTCCTCGACCGCCATGCGCCGCGAACCGGCTGTTCCCACCGCCAGCGCGGCAACGCGATACACGGTGTGCATCAATGCGCCATTGGCCGGCGGCGAGAGCGTGTCACAACTGGTGTAGCCGGTAGGGAGCGGCGCCTGGTGTGAGCCGTCCCAGCAAACCGGGATGGTATTGCTGGTGGAGTTGCTGCCGCTGGCAAAGAACGAGCTGCTCAGCGAAGTATCCGTCACGGCGGAGCTGTTGACTTTCTGTGTGATCCGGACCCACTTGTAGGTCAGCGCACCGGAAGTCCCTTGCGAGGGCGAACTGCTCGTGACCGTGGTGTAGTACGTCCCGGAAGGCGCGGTGGCGCACGCGGTGCGGGCGCCGACGTTGGTGAGGCTTAGACCGGGAAAATTTTCGTGACACAGTTCGGTGTCGAAGTAAGTATTGCCGGCGGTCCAGGGCTGGATGACGGAGGCCCCACCCGTACCAGGATTCAGGATGTAAATCACGCCGGTGGTGGCGCTGGTAGAGGGAAGCGTTGAGGGCGGTGTCACGGCATCGGCAGCGGAAGACATGAGGCGCTCTTTGGCTTCCTGAATGCCGGCAGCCGCGCCGAAGTAAGCCGACTGCGAATCGCGATAATTGCGGTTGATGGCGGTCTCGGTGTCCGACATGAAGGCCATGCTCAGGCCGACGGCGGACAGCAGCAGGAGAGCAAACAGGCAGAGCAGCAAGGCGATGCCGCGCTCGGACCGCTTTCCGGGTTGTGCATACATCTTCATATCAGTTGTACAGCCGTGCCGCCGCCGTCATGGATACCGCCGGGCGGTAGTTATTCTGGAGATCGTAGGCCGAACTGGAGGCCAGCACGTTGAGCGTGATCTGGATGGTACGAATGCTGGCCAGGGCCGTGGGATTCGTCGCGATGTCGGTTGGCGAAACGGTATTGCCGCTGGCATCGTAGGCGACGAACAGGTACGCCCCTTCGTAGGCGGAGTACAGGCTGTCGTTGCTGGTGCTGACCATGGACCCGCTGGCGTTGCGCACCATGCTGTTGCCGGTAATCGTGAGCGATCCATTGGTCCCGGTGCCGCCGGAACCGGCGCTGTTCACGACGTTCTCCAGCGAAGTGCTGTAGTTAGTGGCTTGCGACATCGGCGCCGTGTTGTTCAGCTTGACCACCACGCTGCGCGCAATAGTGCAAGGGCAATTGCCGTTGGCGTCCGCCTGCAGCGTATAGCGAACGCTTTCTACCTGGCCGTCATCATCCACATCGCCTTCAAACCACAAGTCGGTATAAGAAAACTTCACCAGGCCCGATGCGTACCGCGAATCGTTTTGCGGCGTGGCGTTCAGCACGCCCGAGCCGTACATGGAACCGTTGGGATAGCCGGCCTGGTGCAGGTCGCGGACAATCTGATCGAGGAAGGCGCGCGATTCCTGCGTCAGGTCAATCTTGGTCTGCTCGCGGCGGGCCGTTTTCTGGAACAGCCACATCTGCCCGAAGACCACCGCCATCACGATCATCACGATGGCGATGACCACTACGATCTCGAGCATCGAAAAACCGCGCTGGCGGTTGCGTTTCATTCGCCGCCTCACTGTCCCGTCACCGTCTTGAGCGTGACCGGAGGAGAGAAGTACCGCAAAAGAGTGCCGTCGGTGGTGACCGCCGTCTGCCGGGCGGCCACGGTGACTTGAACGCTGTAGGTATTCAGGGTCTGCACATTCCAGCGCACGTCATAGACGGCGGCATTGCTGGTGGCCGAGCCGCAAGTGACAAAGAGCATGGCGTAGCCCGGCGAATTGGTGGTCAGCGTGGTGTAAGACTGCGTGAAATCAATATTGCCGTTGCTATCGAGATTCGCGCCCGCACCCGGCGAAGCGGCGCCCGTGGTGTTCAGCGTCCAGGTGGTCGCGCCGGAAGGATTGCAGTCCGTCAAGGTGAAAGAACTGCCGAGGGATTTGGCGGCGATCTGTTCCATCACCATTTGCGCCACCAGCGTTCCTCGCGTGTCGGTGGTATTGCGCGTGTCGCTGGCAATGGAGGTCATCAGCAGGCTGCCCATGGCCATCATGCCGATGGAGAGCACGGTGAGCGCGATCATGGTTTCGATCAGCGTCAGCCCATGTTGCCGCGATTTGTCCTGCTTCCACTGCATTGCGGCTCCTACTGCCATGCGGTGCCGGTGTACGACCACACCTTGATGCGGCCGGCCGGCGAAACCGAAACCGCCGCCCACGTCGAGGTGGTGAAAATCCTGTCCTGGCGAAGGTAGTAATAAAAGCCGGTGCCCTGGGCAAACGTGCAGGAACCGCCGCTGGGGTTGCAGGGAAGACCGCGGGAATCGAACCCGGGCAGCGACAGCACGGCCGTGCCGAAGCCCAGGCTCATGGCCGGGCCGGCGGTGTCGAAAACAATATTGCGCGGGAGCGAGAGCAGCGAGCTCTGCTCGGAAGCGTCCAACTGGCTGTTGTTGTTGCTGTCGATATAGACCACCGTCGCGCCATTCAGAGTGGTGACGCGCACCGGGTAGTCGGTATTGGTGGCAGCGGCTTTCATGCGGGCGCGCTGCAACAGTCCCGACAGACTAATCGCGGTGGAACGCAGTTGTGCGTCCTTGATGGTCCCCAGCACGGCCGGTACGGCCAGCGTGGTCACCACCAGCATCATCGACGCTGCCATCAGCAGTTCCAGCGTCGTAAAGCCGCGAGTCCGTTGTTTGCGCGCGTCAAGGTGCATGGTGCTAGTCCTTGCGTAATGAACAGGTGCACGTTGCACGCCACAAAAGGTCAGGAGTAAGTACCTGAAAATAATACAGTTGAGTGAGGGGGCGGGGCTCTCGCGCGTCTCAATTCGATACGCCAGATATATGTGAGACGGCGCAGCCGGCCGCGGTGCAAGATGCGACAAACTCGGCCGCGACTGGATTCGATTGGGCTGTGCCGGCGCAGAAAAACGAGGGGTTAAACGTCACGTTTTCCCGTGATGAACGTCACACGGCGCTCGGTCAGTCGGCTGCGATCATGGAACCAGATACTCTTCCAAGCGGGGGAACTCATGAACGGCGAACGTGCGACTTCGGACCTGTGGAGCAGCACCCAGGCCTACATCCTGGCGATCATCTGCCTGTTGTTGGGCGTGGCCGTCGGTTATCTGCTGCGCGGATCGGCCGGAGCAGTATCGGCGGCTCGTCCGACGGCGGCGACTCCGGCCGCGGCTCCTGCGGGGGCCGCGGAGACCAGCGCCCAGCCCACGCCCGAGCAAATGAGGCGCATGGCGGAAAAACAGGCTGAGCCGCTGCTGGCGCAGTTGAAGCAGACGCCGAACGATCCTGAACTGCTGGCGAAAGTTGGCGACGCCTATTACGACACGCAGCTCTTCCAGGACGCGATCGAGTACTACAAGAAGTCGCTGGCAGCCAGGGAAAATCCCAACGTGCGCACCGACATGGGCACGTCGTACTTCTATCTGGGCGACGCCGACACGGCCATCGAGCAGTTGCAGCGGGTGCTGAAGACCAATCCCGCTCACGAGAACGCGCTGTTCAATCTCGGCATGGTACGTTTCCAGGGCAAAACGGACTTTGCCGGCGCTATCGCCGCCTGGGAGATGTTCCTCAAACAAAATCCCAACACGCCGCGGCGCGCCGAGGTGGAGCAGTTGCTGGCGCGTGCCCGCCAGCACGCCGGGCTGAAGCCAGGGTCGAAGACGGATAAGCCGGTTCGGTAAGGAAACTGGAACAGAAACTTTCTTTCCACCGATTTTCGCGCTACAGTTCGCGCATGGCGGAAAAGTTTCATTGCTCGATCTGCGATAAGGAAGAGTCCAACTGCCAGTGTGAGAAGTACTGTTTGCTGTGCCAGGGCGCACACGACGTCCGGCTCTGCCAGGACGGCATGTACTACTGCCAGGTGTGCCGGGAAGCGTGCGACTTCCAGGCGCAGATCTAGCGGGGGCGGCGGCGGTACTCCATAGAAAGCAAGGGCGCGGCGGCAGCCGCGCCCTTCCCATTTTTCAACGGCGCTAGGTTGGCCCTGCTTACTGGGTTATGGTCTTTGCCAGATCGCCCACTTTTACATTGTTGCCGCCGGTAAGCACGTTGGCCACCGCGGAAATATCGTCCACATCGGTGACTTCAATGGTGCCAACCTGAGTGGACAGGCGGCGGATCACTTTGCCGCTCGAGGGATCCTTGATCTCGCGGGAAACGCGCTCGACCGACAGATGGTCACCCTTCTTGATGCCGGTCTTGGCTCCGATATTGAGCACGATCTGCCCGCCGTCCACCGCCGCTACGATTCCCTCGACCACGATGGTGCGCGCCTCGACCTTGGACGCTTCCCCGATCAAGCCGGTGGACAACAGGTCCACCGATTTGGTAACCGCTTCACCGATGATGGTGTTCTGGAAATCGCTGCTGCCGAAATCCACGCCGCCGGCGCCAAACCCGTGCCAGTTGCCGCCGCCACCGAGCAACGCGGTGCTCTCGCGGCTGGACTCGCCCTTCGACTCGGCAACGCCGAGGATCTCGGCGGTATCGATGTTGATAATTCTGGCGTCGATCTGAACGATCGCCTTGGATTTCTTGTGGCTGAAGCCACCGACGCCGAAGCCTCCCCACCCGCCTCCGCCGCCTCCGACTTTGGTGTTTTTGGTGTCATTACCAAACTGGGTGATGCTGCCGACGATGATGGCATCCACCCCGAGGATTTTGCCGAGCTTTGCGGCCGACATGGGATTGGCGCGGTCGCTGTTGGAGAAGTTCTGCTCCGCCAAAATCTTGTCCAGTGCCTTGCGTTCGATGACGGAGTAAGTGCCGTCCTTCACCAGGCGCGTGACCAGCAAGTCGGTGATGCCTTTGCCGACGTCAATGTCCTGCCCAAAAATAGCGGCCACGGTGCTGTGCACGGTGGCGTAATCGAAATCCAGAATGGCGACGCGCCTCTTGCGCCCCTTGGCCGGCGCACTGGCCGCGGCCGGCGCAGCCTGCGCGAAAACCTCAGCACACAAGGACAGCAGCAAAACCACCACAAGCAGGATTCTTCCCTTTGTCATGGCACTCCTCCTCACAACCCACAGACCTGTTGGCGCAGCAGTACAGCCGACTCAGCGTTGGGGAAAACGTCTGGGCCACCGTTTGGGGCCACACGGAATGGCGCGATTCTATGAGAGCTGCGGAAGAGTGTCAAAAGAAAATGGCTGCCACGATAAACCCGGATCATCCCGCAGGGGGAGCATTCCGCAAAAGTTTGCAATCGGCGCGTTACCAATGCTCCCATTGATTCCAGTTTTTTGCGCCGATCACTGATGAGCTCCTTGCGCCGAGTCTTCCTGGCGAAAGACCTTCAGCCGCTGCCCGCCAATGGAAAGTACGGCCCCGGCGGGAATCGGCATTTTGCCGCGCGCCAAGACGAAGGTGCCGTTGGTGGAGCCGGCGTCTTCGAGGAAGAAGTCTTCGCCGCGATGGTAGACCTTGGCGTGGGAGCGGCTCATGGAAGTGTCGGTGGGAAACGTGTAGGTCGCTTTGGTGCGTCCCCAGGTGATCTGCTCTTCGCGGATGGGATAGCGGCGCCCATCGGGATTGAGGGACACGAACTCGGCCACCGCTCCGTGCAGCATTGCGTTAATCTCGCCAAAATTCTTGCCTAATTGCGCAGCCTCGGCGAGCGCGGCCTCGTCCACACAGAACTCCAGCACCTGATTGCCAAAGCTGACGACGTCGCCCTGCTGCAAGCGATAGGAACCGACCAGGCTGAAGAAGGTATCGGCCCCAGCAATCGGATCCAGGAAGAGTTGCCCTCGCTCCAATACCATCCGGACGTGGGTCGGCTCCATGTAATCGTCGTTAGGGAAGGTGAACTCGCCCAGGCTGCGGCCGATTGTTGACCAGACCGTGCTGATTTCAAGTTCGCGGCCGGGGCGGCCATCTTCCAGCAACTGCACCAGCTTGTAACCGACCTGGGGAGCAGCCGCGGCGACCACGCCATGCGAGGCAGGCGTCTCGCCCGACGTTTCGCGCCAGAACACTTCGTACAAGTCCCGTTCTTCAGCCTTGCCCTTCAAGGAGAATCGCCCGGCAAGACGAAAGCGGAAGCGGGTGCCGGTGCCCACGGTGTTGTACAGCGTGTCAGAAACCAGAATCTGCTCGGGATTGGCGGCGCCTTCCACGCGCGAGGCAACGTTGACGACATCGCCGAAGACGTCGTTCGATTTGACGAAGCCCAGCCCGAAATTGATGCCGATGCGGACCTTGATCTTGCGAACTTCGGGTTTGCCCTCGGCGTCGGCGGTGATCGCCTCCTGCATCTCGATGGACGCGGCGATGGCTTCGCTGGGGTCCTCGAACGAAGCCATCACGGCATCCCCGATGGTCTTAATCACCTTGCCGCCGTGCCGCTCCACCACCTGGCTGAGGAGACCGTTGACGTGGTGCACCATCAACAGGCCGGCCGCGTCGCCATATTTTTCGAAATAGGCGGTGGAGCCCTTGATGTCGGTGAACAGGACGGTGATGTTGCGGCGGAGCTTATTCAGTTCCGCCGCCTGCTCAAGCTGCTCGGTGTCGAGATTAAGGATGCGGGTGACGCCGTCGTTCGAGCTCATGGTGCCCCTGCGCTAACGCCCAAGGAATCTCTCCAGGGCCTCGATGTCGGCCGCAGCCAGCGCGGCATAGCGCTTCGCGCGCGCCAGGTCGTTGCGGCCGATCGCCTCCTGCGCCTTGGAAATGTTGAGTTTCATGCTGGCTTGCCGCTCGGCCATGTCGCCCCGCAGTCCGTAACCGGAAGCCGCCTGCTGGCGCTTGAGAGTCTCGAGACTTGAATTTACCGCGCCGGCGCGCCCGGTAAGCTGATCAACTTCGCGCTCCGCCTGGTCAAGTTCCGCGGCGCTGGGGCCGGGCGGCGCGGCAGCAGCCTGGTTCGCCGGCGGCGTTTGCGCACGGCTGGAATTGGCGAGCAATCTTTGCTTCCTGCCGGCAGGCAACTGCGGAGTTTGTGCTGGAACTGCCGCTGGAGTCGTTTCAGCCGGCGGAGTCTGCGCGGCCGGAGCTTGTGTGGGCGAAGTCTGAGCGGCGGGCGCGATTGGCGGCGTCGTCGGCGATTGCTGCTGGCGCTGCACGGTGTTCTCGGTCGCGGCTGACGTTCCCCTGGTCTTGGGCATGTAGAAGGCAGCGGCCACCACGACCACGAGCACGAGGGCGGCGCCGATGCCCATGTACAGCCCGCGATGGCTCGCCGGCGGGATCATCTGCGCCGGAGCCGCCGCAGGAGCTGGGGGCGGGGCAAACTGTGTCGCCTGTGGTGCAGCAGCAGCGGCTGCGGCCGTCGGGGCAGTAGCCGCGGGCGCGGACGTGGAGACAGTTGGCGCCTGGGGAGCGGCGGCACGCTGCGCAGTGGCGATCCGGTTGGCCAGCGGTACGGGGGTCGCCGTGGGCGGCGCTGCGCCCACCGCAGGTTTGGGCCGCGTGATTGGCCCAGTGCGCGCCTGGGGCAACGGAGTTCGCGAGCCGGTTGGCGAGGCGTCGCGCGATGCCTGGAACACGGTCTTGGACTCTTGCAGCTCCTGCAGCACCCTTTTCACTGCCGTGCGGAAGGCCTCTGCGCTTTGAAAGCGCTCGGGCGGATTCTTGGCGATGGAAGTAAGAATGATGTGGTTCAGCCCGGCCGGCATGTCGGGCTGCAACTCGATGGGCGGACGGGGCGGCTCGTTCAAATGCGCGTTCATCAAGGCGTAGCTGGTGTCGCCGTGGAAGGGACGCGAGGCGGTGACCAGCTCGTAGAGCGAGATGCCGAGGGAATACAGATCGGAGCGCTCGTCGGTGCGCTCACCCTTCACCTGCTCCGGCGACATGTAGTTCATGGAGCCGAGGGTCGAGCCGGGCGCGGTGAGCGCGGAAGATTCATCGTCGGTGCGCGCGATGCCGAAATCCATCAGCTTCACCGCGCCCGCCGGGGTGAGCATCATGTTGGCCGGCTTGATGTCGCGGTGGATGACGTGGCGCTGGTGGGCGAAGCTGAGCGCATCGAGGATCTGGTCCATGTAACTGAGCGCGTCGGCGGGCGGGATGGGACCGGCCGCCAGCATGGCCGACAGCGCCTGGCCTTCGACGAACTCCATGATCATGACGAGCTGGTTGTCAATCGTGACCGCGGTGTGCAGCGCGGCAATGTTGGGATGGTTGAGCGCCGCCAGCACCTTGATCTCGCGCAGAAAACGTGCCGCCACTTCCTCGTTCCCGGCGATTTCCGGAAGCAGCACCTTCATCGCCTCAACTCGGTCGGTGATGACATTGCGGACCTTGTACACGCGTCCCATGCCGCCGGCGCCGAGCAGGTTCAGAATCTCGTAGTCGCCGATGCGCGAAGTTTCACCACTCATTGTGAACCCCTGTGCTGCGTTC
Source organism: Terriglobales bacterium (assembly GCA_051006995.1). Classification (GTDB taxonomy): domain Bacteria; phylum Acidobacteriota; class Terriglobia; order Terriglobales; family Acidobacteriaceae; genus JAIQGF01. The sequence goes on along the minus strand of JBPCSQ010000016.1, from coordinate 91,921 downwards.
AATCGGCACACGGCTGTGCCGGAAAAGAGAGCAGGATTATGGATTTAACCGGGGCGGGGGTCAAGGGCCGCGGAGCCCCCGGCAGACTGCCCTTTTTCGGAATACTTTCCCTTGACCACAAAGAAAGTGCGTGCGTCACCGACAGTCCGGCCGAGGAGTGCTAGCGTGCGTGGGTCATAGAGGAGTGAAAGGAGTTTGCCATGTCGGCGCTCATGAAAATTCGCGAGCGGTTTGGGACGCACCTCGGCATCCTGGCGGGGCTCGGCCTTGGCGCAGGAATCATGTATCTGGCAGATCCGGGCCGGGGGCGGCGTCGCCGGGCGACGGCGTGTGACAAGCTGACCTCGACCCTGAACCACGCCGAGCGCGCCGTCGGACGTACGCTGCATGACTTGGGTCACCGCGCGCAGGGCGCTATGAGCGAGACCGTAGCCGCTCTTCTGCCGGAGCGCGTCCCCGATGAGGTCTTGCGCGATCGCGTTCGCACCCGTCTCGGGCGGCTGACCGCGCATCCGGGCGCGATTGAAGTGGCGGTGAAGGACGGGCGCGTCAGGCTGACTGGTGACGTGCTCGATGAGGATCATTGCCGCGTCTTCCTTGGCGTTCGCCTGATTCGCGGCGTGCGCGAAGTGACGGATGAGCTTCAGCCGCACGCCGAGCCGGGCGAAGTTCCCGGGCTGCAGGGCGCGGGCACCCCCAGGGGATGTGAAGGTTTCGAATTGTTGCGTGCGCGCTGGACACCAGGCACGCGCGGAGTGATGGGCGCCGCGGGAATCGCGCTCGCAGTGCTTGGCGCTCGCCGTCGCGGATGGTCAGGAGCGGGCATGGGCCTGGCCGGATTGGGGATGCTGGTGCGCAGCCTCACCAATCGGGGGCCGGTGGAAGGCATGGGGTTCGACCCCAAGAGCCCTGGCATCACGGTGCAGAAGACGGCGACCATTGACGCCCCGGTGGAACGCGTCTTCGAGCTGCTGATGAACCCCGAGCGGCTGCCCAGCGTGATGGAGCACATCCAGGAAGTGAAAAAAATCGACGAGACGCACTATCACTGGACGGCGGAAGGGCCAGGCGGAGTGCCGCTGGGCTGGGACACGGAAATCACCAACATCATTCCCAACCAATTGCTGGCGTGGCGCAGCACGCCCGGCGCGACCATCCGAAATGCAGGAGTGGTGCAGTTCGTTCCCGCCGGCGAAGGCAGCACGCGCGTGCACATTCGGATGTCGTATATGCCACCGGGAGGACTGGTGGGGCACACCATCGCCGAGCTGCTCGACATTGACCCGAAGCACGAACTGGACCGCGACATGGCGCGGTTCAAATCGCTGCTCGAGCGCGGCAAGACGCGCGCTCATCATAAGCGGGTCACAATGGACGACATTGAAGATTGATGTTTTATTCTGAGTGAACATGAACGACCGCGAATTGTTGGGCGAAGCCCTCGCCGAAGCCCGTGCTGGCCTGAAAGAAGGCGGGCTGCCGATCGGGTCGGTGTTGGCCGATGCGGCGGGCCACATCGTGGGACGCGGTCACAACCTGCGAGTGCAGAGCGGCGATCCGACGGCGCATGCGGAGGTGGTTTGCATCCGCCAGGCGGGCCGCCGCCGCGACTGGCCGCAACTGACGCTGGTCAGCACGCTGAGTCCGTGTGTGATGTGCACCGGTACCGCGCTACTGTTCCGCATCCCGCGAGTCATCGTCGGCGAAAGCCGCAATTTCCGTGGCGCCGAGCAGCTATTCGCGCAGCAAGGTGTGAAATTAGACGTGCTGGATAATCCCGAATGTATCGAGCTCATGCGCGCTTTTATCGCAGCCCATCCCGACCTGTGGAATGAAGATATTGGCAAGTAGGAACGACTCCCTCAACCGCGCGACGAAAGGAACCGAAGCCGGAACCCCGGAAGCCCAGAGCCGAGAGCCGAGAGTCTTTCAGGCGCGGGCCGCTTCGGTAAACCCCTGCAGGGCTTCCGCCACTGTCTTGAAGATGGGAACAATGCTCGCTAACTGCGTCATGATAAGGGTCTGCTCGACCGCGCCGGCGGCGCCGGCCAGCCGCAGCTCGCCGCGGGCAGTCTTCAGCTTACCCGAGCACATCACCAGGATTCCGACACCGCTGCTGTCCAAGTGGGTGATTTCGGAGAGGTCCAGCACCACCTTCTTATGTTGACCGGTCAGCAGTTCGTCTACGGCCCATTCCACCTGCTGACAATCGTGGCCGAAGCTGATCCGTCCCACCGGCTTCAGCACCGTGGCATCGCCGATCTGATCTTGTTCGATCTTCAACATGACATGGGCCTCCGACGAAGGTGGCCGCCCGATAGCTTACCTGATTCCGCGTTCCGCCGCTCGGTTCGCTCATGGGAACAGCAGGATAGATGCGGGAAACTCAGTTCACCGTGGTTGCCTTCTTCTGTCCCGATCCGCCCAGCCCGAACATGTGCGCCATGCGGGCGAAGATGTCGGCTTGCGCGGGTTGCAGGCGCCGCCTGCGCGCCTCGGCATCCAGGTTGTCGCGTATCGCCTCCAGTTCGACCCGGCGGCGCGCCAGCACGTGCGAAATGTTCTCCGCGATCTCGGGCCGGTTCTGCAGAATGTCGTGGAATGCGTTTTTGTCGAGCCGGTAGCATTCCGTGTCTTCCAGCGCCAGAACGGTGGCCGAGCGCACTTGCCCGGTCATCATGCCCATTTCACCGAAGAAGTCGCCGGCACGCAGCGTGGCCACGCTTTTGCGAATTCCGTCGTCGCCCGTGATCAGCACCTCTCCCGAGCCCTTGGTGATGATGTATAGCCAATGGGCTTCCGCGCCCTGTCGCGTCATGGCCTCGCTGCAGGTAAACGGGGCGACGCTGAGCCGCTCGGCCAGCTTGCGCAGTTCCTGATCGTTCATGCTGTGGAACAGTTCGACACGCCGGAGGGTCTGCAAGCGACGGGCGATGTCGCGCTCCTGGTGTTCTTCCTTGCGCTCATGGGTCTGGGGCGTGACGAAAAGCCCCTGTGCCGGGATCGACAGGCGAATGCCGGCGCGTCTTAAGGCGAAGTAAATTCGCACCCTCACCACGGAACTGGTGGGATCGTCCTTGAGCAAGTCCGTGAGCCAGTAGCGCACCGCGTAATTGATGTAGCTGTCCTTATATTCCCACGTGATGCAGTTGGGCGGCGGCTCCGGCGCGACGTTCGGAATTGGCTCACCGCGCAGCGCACTCTCGACCACAGAGATCACCTCGCTGGGCGGAACGCGGAAATCCACATTGAAGTACACCCACATGCGGTGCTGGATGGGCTGCCCGGTACGGCGTCCCAGGACGACGACCTCCCCTTTCATCAGCATGCTGTTGGGCAGGATGAGTGTGTCCCAGTTGCGCGTTTCAATCGCGGTGTGGCGCCAGCGAATCTCCGTGACCTTGCCTTGCGTGCTGCCGATCTGCACCCAGTCGCCGACGTTGATGCTCTTGTCCATCTGCAGCGCCAGGCCACCCATGATGTTGCCGAGCGTGTCCTGGAGCGAGAAGCCGATCACCGCGGTCAGCACCGCCGAGGTGGTCACGATGCCCGATAGCGACATGCCGGCGCGGGACAACAACCACATGGCGCTGCCCAGGTAAGCCAACGCGGTCAGCAGGTCGCGCATGATGCGTGGCGTGTGCAGGCGAACCAGCGGAAGGCTGACGTCGAATAGCAGCAGGCTGAGCAGATTGATGATGGCGACGGCGCCGATCAGCAGCCCGGCAAAATGCAGTCCGCGAGCGGCGGCGGCAAAGCCGCTCCAGCGGCTAACGTTGGAGGTCAGGATCAGAAAGAGCGAGAAGGCATACAGCCCCGAGGCGGCGCGGATGCGGATGCGCTCCACCGTCTTGCTGCGCAGCATCGCCCCGGCAATCACCAGGAAAGCGACGGTGACCAGCAGCTTTTCATCCTCACGGGCCAAATCCATCAGGCGTTGCGCGACATCGTCGGCGGCAGCGACCGTGGCGACAAGGCTCCCCACAATAGAAAACCCAGCATCCATAGGCAATTTCACGTGCTGCGCATTGTGCTATGAAGCCGCCTGGCGAGGCAATTGAATAGTGATGAACTAGTAATTCATACGCGGGCAGGCGAACTGCCGCAAAATTGAAGAATGCAGAATGTTAAGCGATAGACAGTTCGCCCAATACCGCAGGTTTTTCATTTTCATTCTCATTTTCATTCTTCATTTCAAAACTCCACCGTCACATACTGTGCTGCCCGCCGCCCGAGGTTCTTCCAGCGGTGGATGCCGCTGGCAATCCACCGCGCCTCGCCGGCTCGCAGCATAATTTTCCCACTGGTGGTGTCGTCTGCCAGTTCCACCGGGGTGATGGCCACCAGCAGCGTGTTGCCGCGTTCGCTTGCTGCCTCGAAACGCTGCCCGGGCGCAAGCGTCGTGCCGCCGGCGGCGATGCTGCCGATGGCCACGGCCCACATCGCCGGCAGTCGCGGGGCGCGTGGGCAGCCGCAGACTGCCTGCTCGGCCGCCCCGCCGCATTCGCATCCCGGCGCGGTGCGGCCGCGCTGCTTGAGTTCCACCAGCACGCCGCGGAAGACTTCGTCGCTGGAGTTGCGCAATCGAGACATACGAAAGCTGGCAAAGAAGCGCACATCACCGCGGTGGAGCACGAGCTTGCTTTCATGGCCCTCGGGATCCGTCGCCATCAAGCGCGCCTCATCGAGTGCGATCCAGAGAATTTCGTGCCGGTTCTGATACACCGAGGCGCGTCCACCGGGTGGAAGCTCCAGCCGGAACGCGGACGCCTGAGAGTTGTCGATCAACGGCTCAAATCGCTTCTCTCGCACCTGGGCAACCGTCACTGCGGCGGCCAGCATTGCCGTCACTAGCAATCCCTTGAATGCTGTCATCCCGAGCGAGGCCATTACAGGATTATGGCGGAATTACTATCATCCCAGCTAGAACGGCTGATACTGAAACAGAAACTCAAACTGAAACATCAATTACCCATGAAGCGCCTGATCCCGCTCCTTTGCCTCGCCGCTGTCCTTTGCTTTGCACAAGCCCCAAGCAAGCCCGCGCCGCCCCCAGCCGCCGATGATGTGCAGGCGCTGTCCAACGACCTTGCCCGCATGCGCTCGCTGGTCCATCAGATGGAGATGAACCTGGCCTTCGTGCAGACCACGCAGACCCCGCTCAAGCATCAGTTCGAGCTGGAAATTGATATGTGGCGCACGGTCATTGGCCAGATGGAGCGACACCTGCAATCGTTGCGTGCCCAGGAGTCGTCTCGTTCGCCGAAGTGAGTCACCCAGCAGCGGTAGTGCGTAGCCGCGGAACGGCGGGCAGGTTTGCAGGGCCGGTTTTGCTCGCTCGGGGAAGCTAATTGCTAATCGCTAATCGCAAGGAGCTGCGTACAATAAAGACAAGGCGCCCGTAGCTCAAGCGGATAGAGCACGGGATTTCTAATCCCGGGGTTGCAGGTTCGAGTCCTGCCGGGCGCGCCATCTGTCAGCCCTTATCCCAAGAATCTTGAAGGTCTTTCCAGCGTCTTTGCCGAGCCCTGAGCGAAGCCGAAGGGGAGGGACCTGTTGTAATCACTCGGCGGAAACGTCGGCTTTGGCGGTGCTCTGCGCCGATAACTGCAGGATCGCGTTGCCCACCAGCTTCAGCCCGATCCCCCAGCGCTTGCTCGCTTCAGCCTCCTCGTCGCCGTAGCCAAATAAATAAAAGGAGAGATAGAAGCCCTCGCGCGCGTCGTTACCGATTCCGTAATAGCAGCGGCGGATGATCAGCTCGGCGGCGGCGGAAATCTGCGGCGCCCGCGCCAGCAGCTTGGTCAGGCGCCGGGCGAAGTCTTCGTGCAGCTCGAAGGAGAACCGCGCTGCCTCGTCGGCGAATACCAGGTCCACGTACGATCCGAACTTGCACGCCGCGCCGTAGATTGCCTCTTCTTCATTCAACTCGGTGGTGAACCAGGTGTCGCACTTGGCGCTGGCCAGCCGCGACGACACCGAATTTACCTGCGTCAGAAATTCCGCCAGCTCCTGGTTGTGGTTGGCTTCCTCGATGTAGAGCAGCAGATCGGGCTGCGACTTCAGATCGTAGTAACGCAGGCACCCGTCCTCCGACCACCAGGGAATCGCCAGCGTCGGGTCTTCGGCGCCCAGTTCGACCGAGAAATCGGCGTCCATGCGCGCTCCAGCTTACACCTGACACTGCTGGCGAAAGAATTCCACCAGCCGCCGTTCCGCCCAGCGCCCGTCGTCGCCGTCCGGCTCGCCGACAAAGCCGCAATGGCCGCCGTGAGCGGGCTCGATCAGCCGGACTTTCGGATTCGCCAGCAGCGCCGCCCGAGTCGGCGGCGTGAGGCGCACGAAAGGGTCATCTTTCGAATGGATCACCAGGGTCGGCACCGTGATGCGGCCCACCAGCGGCGAGGCGCTGGCGCGGGCATAGTAATCCTCGGCGTCGGTGAAGCCGCAATAGCGCGAGGTGATTTCGTTGTCGAAGTGCCGAATGCTGCGCAGCGTATGCAGGCTCGGCCGGTGGTAGCGGCCCGGAAACAATTTGGATTTGCGTTTCATCGCCGCGCGCAGTGACAGCAGGAATCGCATCTCGTAGATGCGATTGGCGGGACGGTGCAGCGCGGTGGCGCTGGCCGCCAGGTCCATGCCCGGGCAGACCGCGGCGATGGCGCGCACTTCGCGCGGCGCCTTGTCGCCCCACTCACCGGCGAGCTTGAGCACCTGGTTGCCGCCCATGGAAAATCCGACGAGCGCGATCCGCGGCAGGCCGTCGCGCGCAATCAACTCCTGCACGATGACGCCGATATCGGCAGAGAGGCCGGAGTGATACAGCGTCGGCGCCAGTGCTTCGGTGCCTCCGCAGTTCCGCACGTTCATTCGCACCACGTTCATCGCGGCCGCCCAGGCCTTGTTGGCGGTGCCGACGACGTAGGAGGATTCGCTGGAACCTTCCAGCCCGTGCACAATCACGGCGGTGGGGACGGCAGCGCGCTCTGGTTGCCAGTTGCATTCGCAGCGCACCTGCGCGCCTTCTTCCATTTGGAAAAGGCGGCGCTCGGGCTGCGGAAGAAGATTGCGCGGACGGAGGAAGTGCCCGGCCAGGGTCTGCAAATGACCGCCGCGCAGGCCGCGCCGCGGTACGAACACGTCTTCAGCTGCGCTGGTCATGCGGTGAGAAGCCACTTATAATTTAGTGTAACGCGCAGAACAAAAGCTGAGTTAATCCATACACAAGGATGCGCGTAGCGCCGTTTCTTCGCACTTGGCTCTTAGTAATTGGTACTTCTCAATGCCGATTTTTGAATACATCTGCAAGGACTGCAACAAACCCTTCGAGGCGATCGTCATCGGATCGCGCAAGCCGGAGTGTCCCACCTGCTATGGCCATCATCTGACGCAGCAGATTTCGGTGTTCTCCGTCGGCGGAGCGCGCTCGGCGCCCGCGGCCAGTTGCGGCGCCGCACCGTCCACGTGAGGGCTGTCGCGAAGCGGGCCGGGCGCCTGCTGCACGGAGTGAGATTTCAAAGTCAAAAATGAAATCGGGTAAAGGGAGAAGTTGCGAAAATTTCTCCTTTACCCGATTTTCCTTTTACTTTTCTTACGCCGCCGCCGGCGAGTGCGAGCGGTAGCCGCGCTGCTGGAGCTGTTCGCTGCGCGCGATCAGCCGGTCGAGCGAGAAGGCGCCCGAGCCCCGCAGGATGAGCAGCACGCCCAACGCTATGGCGAGCAGGTGATATTCAAAGCCCTCGCCCTTCTGGTTGCCGAACCAGTTCATGAAGAACCCGTTAGCGGCGTGGACCGTGGCCGCAGCAACCGCCATCTCGATCGCAATTCCGAATGCTGCGACACGGCCGAGCAGGCCCAGCAGCAGTCCGAGTCCGCCAAAGAACTCGGCCGCGATGGCCAAAAATGCGAACACGCTGGGAATTCCCATGTGCTCCATCGCGCCCATGGAACCGGAAAAGCCGTAGCCGCCGAACCAGCCCAGCATCTTTTGGGCGCCGTGGGCCAGGAACACGATGCCCAGAACGGCGCGAACCACGGTTAACGCGTAATCATTATCGGTAGCGAATAATTTACGCAGCATGAATGCTCTCCTTGCCTCGCATTCAAGCGAGGTCGAATAACAGAAATTCGGACGTGCCGGTGGACGCGCCCGTGATCTTCAGGGCCTTTTCTTTGCTGATCGCAGCGCCATCGCCGGCCGCGACCGGCGTTCCGTTTACATCCACTGCGCCGCTGGTCACCTGGATCCATGCATGCCGCGCGGGCGCAAGCTGGTGCGTGACCGACTTGTCGTTCTCGAGCGTCGCGGAATAGAGCTCGACATCCTGGTGAACCAGCACCGAGCCGTCGCGAGCATCGGGAGAGGCGACCAGGCGCAGCCGGTTGCGCTTCTCCTCCGCCGAAAATGTTTTCTGCTCGTAGCTAGGCTGGAGGCCATCCTTCGCAGGCAGAATCCATATCTGCAGCAGATGGACCTGCTCGTCCTTGGAATGATTGAACTCGCTGTGCAGGACACCGGTGCCGGCGCTCATACGCTGCACATCACCGGGACGGATGGTCGACCCTGTGCCCATGCTGTCCTTGTGCGCGAGCGCACCCTGCAGAATGTAGGTGATGATCTCCATGTCGCGGTGCGGGTGCATGCCGAACCCTCGGCCGGGGTGCACCGTATCCTCGTTAATGACGCGCAGGGCGCGGAATCCCATGTTGCGCGGATCGTAGTAATCGGCGAACGAGAAGCTGTGGTAGGTGTTCAGCCAGCCATGATCGAAGTGGCCGCGTTCGCTTGCGGGACGAAGGGTGATCATATCCGCCTCCACTGCATGAGATGCGGAGGGTTTGGGCTGCGATTCAGAAATACTTTAACGTTAAACTATATTCCATCCAGACAATGCCTCAGTGCCTCGGAGCGAGTTATTTGCTGACCGATAGTCCGAGCTTTTTGCAGAGGGAAGCGAGCGTTTCCTGCTCCGAGGCGGATAAGCCACTGACCTGGCGGACAATGCGCGCGACATGGGCCGGAAAGAGGCGCTGGATGAGTGAGCGGCCTTTGGCGGTGATGAAGATGGTGGAATAGCGGCGATCTCCCACCTGGCGCACCCGCGTGACGAGCCCGCGTTTTTCCAAGTTCCTAGCTACCATGGTCAGGTTGCCGCCGGTCTTGAGGAGCTTGCGCGCCAGCTCGGTCAGGCACATCGGGCCGACGTGGTACAGCGCTTCCAGCACACCGAACTGGCTAGGGGAGAGGTCGGCGGAGGCGAGCGGCGCCATTACCCCCGCATCCACGGTATCGGCGGCGCGGACAAGCTTGACGTAGAGGTCGAGGGCGCGTTCTTCAGTACGGGTACCGTGGAAGTGTTTGGCCATGAGTTCCGACATCCGAATGCTGGGATGTAGTTTAACATTGAACTGATTGGAGAAAGAACAACATCCTTCCTCGGGGCTGGCGCCCTCCTCGGATGGCAGCACGGCAAGTATGCACCCGAGGGAAGAACTGTGGTAGCGATCACATCAGATGCCTCGCAGCGCTCGGCATGACTCCACATCCGTACTCATGCTCAGCGGCGGTCCTGGTACTGCAGAGCTTCCGGCTCGGCACGGGCAGTGAGGGGCGTCGGCCGGTACACCAGTTGGCGCACGATAAACATGATCAGTAGGATGCCGCCGAAGGTGCACACGATGGTGGCGCCGGTCGGCAGATCGGCCCAGACGGAGAGATAGCAACCAAGAGCGGAGACCAACGTGCCCATGGTCCAGCCGATGGCAAGGCGCGGGCCGATGCGGTCGGCGAAGAGCATGGCGCCCACCGACGGCACGATCAGGTAACAGAACACCAGCAGCACCCCCGCGATGGCGACCGACGAGGTCACAACGAAACCGAACGAAGCGTAGAACAGGAAATCCCAGAAGCCGATAGAAATGCCCTGGGCCTCGGCTTCGCGCGGGTTGGTGGAAATCAAAAGGAATTTCTTGCGGAAGATAAAGTGAAACAGGCCAATGGCGCCGTAGAGGCCGGCGGTCCGCAGTACCTCCTCCTTGGAGACGGCGAGGATGTTACCGACCAGCATGTCTTTGAGGTGCTCGGTTTCGCCGGTGGCCTTGCTCATGGCGAGAATGGCGGCGGCGGAAGCCACTGCGTAGGTGATGCCGATGAAGGCTTCCAGCGGGATGCGGCCGCGATGCGCGCGCACCAGGGCGAAAATCCCCGCGCCCAGGAAGGTAAAGGCGAGGCTGATCCAGTAGGAGCCGCGGCCGTGCGGGTCCATGCCGACAAGAATGGCGATGGTGGCGCCGAGGGCGGCAATCTGGGCCAGCGCCAGGTCCACGAAGATGACGCCGCGCTCCACTACGTGGACGCCGAGATACGCGTGGATGCCGGTCAGAATCAGACTGGCGATGAACGGCAGAATCAGGAATTGAAGAATTTCCATCCCATCCCCTACTTAATCGCGTTGAACGTCTTGGTTAGCAACTCAATATCGTAATCGAACAGCTTGAAATAGGTGTCCACGCCCTTCTCGCCGCCGACCGAGGGCAGCAGCACCAGCACCTTCCCGCCGGTCTCGCGCGCGATGCTGTTCGGAGTCTTGAGATCGAAATAAGGTTCGATCAACTCGATCTTGACGTTCTCCCGCTTCATCAGGTTGATGATTTCCAGGGTGTGCTGCGGCGTGGGCGGAATGCCCGGGCGTGGCTCGATATAGCCGGCCACATCCAGCCCGAAATGCCTCGCAAAATTGGACCAGGAGTTGTGGTAGGAGATGACTTTGCGCCCACGATAGGGCTGCATTTGCGCATTCCAGTTTTTCTCCGCCGCGGCCAGACGCTGGTTAAAGTCCTGGAAGCGCTTTTGGAAATAGGCGCTGTCCTGCGGATCGAGTTCGCCCAGTTTGTCGGCGATACCCTTGGCTACGCGCCGGCCGTTGTCAGGATCGAGCCAGTAGTGCGGGTTTCCGAGCGGATGGACGTCGCCCATGGCGCGCGTGACTACGCCGGTCGGCTTTTCCAGGATTTCAGCGAATTGCGAGGCATCGAGATAGCCGTTCGCGCCCACCTGGACGCGCGGATTTCCGCTCTGCGTGATTAGCGGCGGCAGCCAGCCGATTTCCAGTTGCAGCCCGACACTGATCAGCAGGTCTGCATTGCGCAATTTCAGCAGGAAGCTCGGCTTGGCTTCGACGAAGTGCGGGTCCTGGTAGCCCCTGGCAATGGAGTCTACGTTAATCTTGTCGCCACCTACTTCCTGCGCCAGGGCGCCAAGATCGGTGGTCGAGGTGACGACATTGAGTTTTTTGGCGAAGGCGGACGGAACGAGCAGTGCCAAGCCGAGAATGAGCGCTAAGTAACGTTGAATCATTTCTTTCTCCCCAGGGCTGAAGCCCCGGTCGGTATTTGCCTACTTCGCCGGCCTGAAGGCCGGCGCTTCCAGCGGCGGCTAAAGCCGGCGTCAATCTTTCGAGCGTGCTCCAGTTCGACCTCAGAACGGGTGCGCGCCGTGGGCGCCGAGCGAGAACTGCAACTGGAAGCGCAGTTCGTTGCCGGTCAACCCCTCAGCATACTTGACGTAGCGGTACTCGCTGCGAATCTGGCTGAATTCGCTGGGCCAGTATGTCAGCACGAGCGCGCCGCCGCGATCGGTCAAAGCGTCGTCGCGGGCACGATCGGAGCGGTCGTATCGCGCCCCGACAAACCAGCGGCGGCCAAGCTGGAAGTCCCCGGAGGTATAAAACCCGAAAGCGCGCTGAACACTCGGTAACTGCTGGCGCTGGCTCCAGATAAATTCGGAGCGGCCGACGAAGGAGTGATAAATAGCGCGGCGCAGCGGCTTCCAGCGCACGGTTGCGTCCACGCCGTAGAGTTGGGTGATGAAGTCTGCCGGGACCAGCGCGGGCGGGACCGCGACTCCACCGGCATCATTGTGACCCCGAGCATAGGAGATCCCGAGGTCCAGGTTGGTGGATTCGGTTATGTCGCGATAGCCCCGCAGGTGGGCGACGGCGCTCACGTCGCTGTGCTGACGAGAGGTAAAGACATCGGCGGAATCGCCGCGAAAGACCTGGCCGGTGCCTTCGAGGAAAATGCCTTTGGGCGCCGGGAGAATGCGGGTGAGCGAGAGTCCGGCATCGTTGATGCCATCTTCGCCGCCGACCAGATTCCCGGTGACCAGCGGCCGGTCGGTCCAGGGCAGCACGTGATTGTGCAGAGAGTTCACCTTGCCGAAGGCGGCGCGCATCTTGCCGCCGCGCAGCACGAAGCCGGCGGGCAGCGCAGTGTACGTGATGTACCCCTCCTCCAGGTTTACCCCTTGCTCGCCAAAGGAAATGAAGAAATCGCCACGGGCGTAGGGATCGATGATGGCCTGCAGTCCGAGTTCGGCCTCGTGCATCTCAAGCGCCGGTACGGGAGCAACGGAGTTGTGCCCCATGGTGCCAAGGAAGTCGCCAATCACGCTGACATCGGGGTTCAGGGCCTTGGCCGCAGCGGAGGCGCCGCCATACACCGGAAGCTGTCCGGAAAGTTCGGAGCCACCAACCGGCGCAGCGGCGCTTTGCGGAGGCGCGGCGGAGGCGGAGGCAGCGCCAGTCGCGGGACTTGCAGCCTGGTTCGAGGCCGGCTGGGTCGCCTGCTGTTCCTTCAGCAGGCGCACCTGGCCTTCAAGGGCGATGATGCGGTCTTCGAGAGCCTTGATGCGATCGTCCTCGGAAGAGGGTTGGGCGGCGGTCTGCGCGACCGCCGACGAAGCGAGAATCCATAAGAGCAGCACCAATAACGTGCATGTGCGGCGTTGCATGGGTGGTCCTCCAAACAAATCAGGCCCGGTTTCCGAAGAGCCGGAACGGCGCCTGGACCCAAAAATCATGATCGTAATCGTAATGATGAGCTGGGGAGCAGCGTGCCCGCCGGCCAGCCGGCGCAATGATGCTGCTAGATTGCGGGCGGAGGCCGCATGTAGAGCTGGAAACCGGCAAGCGATTGGTAGGCATACATCCGGATGGGAAGTGTGATCCCGGATTGCCGGCGGCTGGGGCCAGGAACGATCGCGATGGGGCTGGCGGCCAGCGGCAGATGCGCGGCCATGCAGAGCACGCAATGGTGAGGATTGCCGGCAGGAGCGCCGGCGGTGGCGAGCGGGTCGTGCACGTGCAGCGCGTCAATACTCAGAACGCACAACAGCAGCAGGCACAGAACGGCTTTCCACCGGGCGCAATCGCGAGCTGTCGAGAGCTGCTCCACGTTCGAAACAGATAGATGCAGCGGAATGCCGATTGGCAACTTTCTTTTGAATCGCGGGCGAGGCGCCGGGGACGCGTGGCGCTGGTCTGTGGACGAATCCCAAAACGGGAAACGACCTTGGATGGACCACCCTGGGTCACAGTGACAGGCGCGAAAACATGTTAGTAAGAAGCTGGAATCGGGTTCCTCGCGCCGATTGTCGCGGAGGTGTCCCATGGCAAGCGCAGCAGCAACCCAGCCGGCAGCCACCCAGCCGGCAGCATGGTTGCACAACATTCTCGTCGCCACCGATCTATCCTCCTATTCCGAGACCGCGTTAAAGTATGCCGCCCAACTGGCGCGGGTGCAGAATGGCAAGCTCCTGTTGGCGCACGCGCTGGAACCGGAGGCGCCGTTTCCCATTGCCGCCGATCCCTTGCCGGCGGTGATGGATCCGGGGCTTCCGAACGTCGAGGCGGCCATTCGGAAGGAGATGGAGATTCCCGAGCTCTCGGGGATTCAACATGCCAGCCTGGTGGAGCGTGGCGACATCTGCGCCGTGATCGAAGACGCAATTCGGAAGCACGAGATCGAACTGGTGGTGGTCGGCACGCGAGGACGGGAAGGCCTGGACAAGTTCATCCTTGGCTCGGTCGCGGAACAGATCATCCGGCATGTGCCGTGCCCGGTGCTGGCGGTTGGCCCGCATGTCGCCCCGGAGTGCCTGCAGGACGGGCATCTGCGGCGGGTGCTGTACGCCACCGACCTGACGGTCAACTCGCTGTATCCGCTGGCGCACGCCATCCGGCTGGCGCAGGCGCACCAGGCGTCGCTGATCGTGACGCACGCGATCCCCTGCGCCGTGCCGCGCGAGGACGCCGGCCCCATCATGCCCGACGAAGCGGAACTGAATCGGGTGCGGGCCGAGGCGAGGCAATGGCTGCCCGGCGACGTCAACGCCGACGTCGTGGTGGAGGTGGGTGTGCCGGACCGTGTGATCGTGGCGGCGGCGCGCGAGCGCAATGCCAGCGTGATCGTGATGGGCCTGCACCAGCACTCGTCCTTCGTTGCCGAGCATCTGCCGTGGACGACGACGCACCGCGTGGTCTGCAACGCGCGCTGCCCGGTGCTGATTGTGCAGTGAAGTGCCAAGTCAAAGAGGGTGGGCGCTTGGTACTTGGCACTTGCTACTTGGCACTTCTTGCGGCGCGGCGTTTGCGCGGGGTGTGATGTTGGCCGGGCGAGCCAGGTGAGCTTGCCACCGGCGTGACCGCAACCTCCGAAGTAAACGTAAGCTTTTCGTTCTGCGCGTCCACGACGACGTGGTCGCCGTCGCACACTTCGCGGCGCAGAATCCGTATGGCGAGCGGGTCCTGCACCAGCTTCTGGATCGAGCGCTTCAGCGGCCGCGCCCCGTACTTCGGATCGTAGCCGTGGGCAAGCAGCAGCTTGCGCGCGGAGTCGGTCAGGCGAACGGTGATCTTTCGGTCGGCCAGCAGCCGGCGCAGATCGTCCACGCGCAACTCCACAATCCTGGTCAATTCGTTCATGCCGAGTGCGTTGAATACCAGGATCTCGTCCACGCGGTTGAGGAACTCGGGCTTGAAGCGCTTCTGCAAAGCAAGGATGAGCTGCTTGCGCGCCTGATCGTAATCATCCAGCGAGCGCGCCCACTCCCGGTAAAGGTAGTCGGACCCGATGTTGGAGGTCATGATGAGAACAGTGTTGCGGAAGTCCACGGTGCGCCCCTTGCCATCGGTCAGGCGCCCGTCCTCAATGACCTGGAGAAGAATGTTGAAAACTTCGGTGTGCGCTTTTTCGATTTCATCGAAGAGCACGACCGAGTAAGGACGGCGGCGCACGGCCTCGGTGAGCTGGCCGCCTTCCTCGTAGCCGATGTAGCCGGGCGGGGCGCCGATCAGACGCGAAACGGTGTGCTGTTCCATGTATTCCGACATGTCCAGGCGGACCAGCGCGCGCTCGTCGTCGAACAGGAATTCGGCCAGGGTGCGCGCCAGTTCGGTTTTGCCGACCCCGGTGGGGCCGAGAAAGATGAAGGACCCGATGGGGCGCTTGGGATCGGAGACGCCAGCCCGGGCGCGTCGAATGGCGTCGGACAAGCGCTCCAGCGCGATGTCCTGGCCGACGACGCGCGAGCGCAGCCGGTCTTCCATGCGGACGAGTTTCTCCATCTCGCTCTCCAGCATCTTCGCCACCGGGATGCCGGTCCACTTGGAGACCACGCGGGCGACGTCCTCCTGGTCCACGTCAGTTTTGCTGATACGCCGCTTACCGGAAACTCTGCTTTCGGCATCTCCCTGTGCCTTGAGTTGGCTTACCTGCCACTCCAGGCGAACCAGATCCTCCTCCAACGTTTGCCGCAGTTGGCGACACTCGTCGCCCTGCTCGTTCTCCAGTGTCTGCTTTTCCATACGCAGTTGGGCCGCGCGGCGCTGTAGCTCGTCCACCTCGACCGGCACGGATTCCATCTGCATACGTAGCGAGGCCGCAGCTTCATCCACCAGATCGATGGCCTTGTCGGGCAGAAAGCGGTCGGAGATATAACGGCGGGACAGCCGGGCGGCGGCGGTGAGAGCCGAGTCGGTGAGATGAATGCCGTGGTGTGCCTGGTAACGCTCCTTGAGCCCGCGCAGGATGGCAATGGAATGCTCCAGCGTCGGCTCTGGAACGTAAATGACCTGGAAACGGCGCTCGAGTGCGGGATCTTTTTCGACGTGCTTGCGGTACTCGCCAATGGTGGCGGTACCGATGAGGCGTACTTCGCCGCGGGCCAGCGCGGGCTTCAGCATGGACGAAGCATCGATGGCGCCTTCCGCCGACCCGGCTCCCACCAGCGTGTGCAACTCGTCTACGAAAAGAATGATCTGTCCTTGCGAATCCTCGATTTCGCGCAGCACCAGTTTGAGCCTTTCCTCGAACTGGCCACGATAACGCGTGCCGGCAACCATGCCGCCGAGATCCACAGCGATCAGGCGTCGAGCCTTAAGCGCGTTGGGCACGTCGCCGGCGACAATGCGCTGTGCCAGGCCCTCCACGATCGAGGTCTTGCCGACGCCCGGCTCACCAATCAGCACGGGATTGTTCTTGGTGCGGCGGAGCAGCACCTGGATGACGCGGCGCATTTCGTCGTTGCGCCCGACCAGCGGGTCGAGACGCCCGTTGCGCGCCAACTCGGTGAGGTCCCGGCCGTACTTGCGCAGCGCTTCGAATTCCGGCTCCGGCCCGGCCGGGGAAACGTCGCGGAGCGGCTTCATGGCCAGCACGGACTTCAATACCGCAGGATGAATGGCGCCGTGGCGAGCAAGTACAGCCTGCGCCGGATCGCTGTCCAGACCGGTAATGCCCAGCAGCAAATGCTCGGCGGAGACGTGGTCGTCGTTGAGTTCTTCGGCGTGCTGAAAGGCGTGCTCCAGAACTTTGGTGGCGGCCAAGGAAGGCTGTGCCTTTAAGGCGCCGCCGGCCCATAACGCGGGCAGGGACTCCACCTGGACGCGGACTTCGGCCAACACTGCCTGGCTGCTGATCCCCATTCCTGCCATCACCCCGGAGACTGAGTTGGCGCGGTCGGCGAGCAGTCCGGCTAGGATGTGCAGCGGCAGAAGCTCCGGGTTTCCCTGCCTGGAGGCGAGATGATTGGCGGCTTGGACTGCGTCCCGGGCGGTGGACGTCAGCTTGTCCCAACTCGCGGTGGCCATAAAGTTCTGCCGTGGACCGTCGAATCCCATCAGTGGATTCGGCTTGCCGGAGTCAACGGGGGCATCATAACAATTTCGCCATCGAAACCGTGCGGCAGAATGACGCGACGGCAGCGCCATTTTTCAAAATGGATTCCCAGGGCCGGATACGCCGTGCCCACTGCACACCCTGGGGCGCGGCGCCGCATCAAAATGCTAATGGGGCCGGCACTTTCGTTTTCCCGCGATGGGATTCGGAGTCGCCGCGGGTGCTCGGCGTCACTGCAAGAACTGGCCCTGGCGGAGATGATTGGGGCAAGCAGTACCCTAGGTGGGCCGTATGACGAATGCTTCCGCATTAACCCTCAGTTTGGTGGTGTTCGCCGTGCTTTTTGTCGGCGCGTTTTTCATCATTCTGGGCGGCAGCAGGCTCTTTGGACCGCGCCACAGGCCACGCCAAAAGTCGAAGCCTCCAGAGCTTCCACGCCGCGCCGCCTGAGCAGGGCCATTCTTGGCGCATTCGCTGACGTCTGGGCCGCCACGCGCAGGACGATTCCATCATCTAATCTATTTGGAGTTCATTGGAGCGTGTCGGGCGCGATGCCTGGCATTCCGATGAGTGTGGAGAGGATAGGTATGAGAAAACAAGTCTTAAGCATCCTGCTGGCATCGTTGTTCCTGTGCGCCACCGTGGTGGCGCAATCCAATGCCAAGCCGCAATCCTCGCGGCAAACCATGGGCGCTAGCGTCCCGGATACGGAACGCATCACGCGCGAGACCCGGCACGAATTGCTAATGCTGCCGCAGTACTCGCTGTTCGATTGGCTGGCCTACCAAGTGCAGGGGAACAAGGTGGTGCTAATGGGCGAAGTTACCAAGCCCATCATCAAGAGCGACGCCGAATCGGCGGTGAAACACATCGAAGGCGTGGACTCGGTGGAGAACCGCATCGAGGTTCTGCCGCCTTCTCCGGACGACGATCGCATCCGCTTGGCGGAGTATCGCGCCATCTACGGCTCTGACTCGCTGAACAAATATGCGTTGGGAGCGCAGCCCCCCATTCACATCATTGTGAAAGGTGGGCACGTGACGCTCAAGGGCGTTGTGGACAGCGCGACGGACAAGAATCTGGCCGGCATTCAGGCCAATTCCGTCCCCGGCGTATTCAGCGTGAACAATGAGCTCATGGCCGGCGGTTCGAGCGCTCTGAAATAGAGTTCGTCGGCTTGGCACGATGAAGGGCAGCCACGGCTGCTCTTCGCTTTTGCGGCGGCCCGCCGCGGGTTAAGATGGGTCCACCTGCCTACCGATTCCTGGCCGGGTCGCATCAAAGTCAATGAACATGGATGCCGAGAAGATCATTGGCGAGATCGAACAACTGGAGCGGTTACTCTCCCTTCCCGATCCCCGTCCGCTTCAGGCCGGCGACCGCCATGCTGCCAACCAACGCCATGATGAACGGCAGGCGCATAATCCGTGGTTCAAGCTTTGGCAGCAGTACGGCTTGCCTTCCTGATATCTCCGCAACTCTCGCAGAATTATGTCGTTGCTGGTGTACCGAAGGACCCGCGCTGCGGAAAACTGGGGTGGGAGATGGGAATCGAATTCACCCCCAAATGATCACTCAACAACATAGAGAGCACGGGCGAACATATAAATACGGCCAAGTACCTGTAGCTCGGGCCAATTGGACCGAATGTTGGACCGAAGATATCGTGTGGGAACTGTGCCCATCACTCCCAAGGAAGGGATCGATGGGAGCCCTGACCTAGATGAGCCGGCAACAAGTGCCTGTGCCTTCGGGGGTTTCTTCGGATTCGTTTGGGTACGCACACTCCCAGGAGCCGCCCACAAACGCATTGAAGACCTTTTGGAACATAGATTCGGCGGTATCTCGGATACTTGGTTTTCGCCGAGGCTGTTAGGCTTCCCCGCGCCAACTGACATGCGGCGCTATTGCGGCGCCTCTCGAACGATGTTCGCGTGTCGAGCAATTTCGCGCCACGTGCCGTTTTCGTTCCTCCAGATGGCCGTGAACCGGAGCTTTTCGGACTGGCCAGCATTCGGCATTCTGCCGCCCCAGACGGCACCGGCCAGAATCACGATGTCACCATAGGACTGCGCATATTCGACGTGCCGTGAATACGACGTGATGACCAGAAACCCCGATCGGATCATCTCGAGCACCTGATGCTTGTTTACAAACTTGTTCAGTGGATTCGTCACCACCAGGTCGTCGGACCATAGCCGGGCAAGAGCTTTTGAGTCGCGGCGGAGAAACGCGGCAGACTCTTCATTGCTCAGCTTTCGCACAATCTCTTCCGCGCCAGTGCCTACAGCTTTCGGCGCGGCGGTCGTGACGACCGTGAAAACGGCAGTTAAGCACGTGACCAGAACACTGGCATCGATCATGACATGTCGCATCGCATCTTCCTTTTCGGTCGCCGGAGGCGAGCACCTCGCCTCCGGCCATCCAGTGGTCTACTCGTAGCGTGTTGCGACGGCATGTGCGCAGCCGGAACTCGCGATGTTTCCTGCCGTGTCGTAGAAGCGAGTCAGCGCGACCGAATCGAACGAGTCGCCGCTCAGCGTGATGGATTGAACGATCCGCTGCGTGCCCGCCTGGAAGATTGGCGGAGCCGAACTGGTGAAGAGGAGGAAAGCCTCGGAATCGGCTGAGTAGGTGTTGCTTCCGGTTTGGCTCCAAACGCCAAAATCGCTTGTGCGTTGGCCCGGCTGGAAGGCCGAGTTGCGGGTCGTGCCGGTCAGCGTCCCGCCTCGTGCAAACGACAACAGGGACGAGAACGTCGGTCCAATCGTCTGGCCGGTCGAACAGTTGATGACCGAGACCTGCACGCGCCAGGTTCCCGTGAGGCCGGTAGCGGCTGTTTCGGACTGCGCGGCAGCCATACCCGGAAGAGCAAGCGCAACAGCCAGCGCGAACGCCGCGGCAGCAGTGAATTTCGGGAGTGGACTTGGTAAGCGGAACGACATCATGACCTCCTGTGGTCTGTCGTGACCTGTCGTAACGCTCGTGAAGGTAAGTCGCCGACACGCCGCAAGTCTTAGCCGAACTGTGAATTTTTCTTAAACGTTGTTGAACTCCCGGCGAGAGTATTTGCGGCGCTGCGGTGTAACATTCCGGGTATGCCGGGTGAGCGGGTTTCCTATCGGTTCGGAGATTTTCTGCTGGATCCGCAGGACAAACAGTTGCTCCGCGGCGGCGATCCCGTGCCGCTGAAGCCGAAGGCGTTGCAAACACTACTGCTGCTCGTCGAAAACCGTGGCCACCTCCTCGCCAAAGACGACTTTCTCAAGCGTCTTTGGCCCAACACCTTCGTGGAGGAAGTGGTTCTCGCGCAAAACATCTCCCAGCTCAGAAAAGCACTCGCGACCGGTTCCGGCGACTCGTTTATCGAGACGGTGCCTCGACTCGGGTACCGGTTTGTGGCCGCGGTGGAGGTAATCGCCAAGGGAGACGATGCCACGTCTCCGGCGGTCGTCGCGGTATTACCTTTCGAGAACATCGGTGGTTCGCCCGAACAGGAGTACCTGGCCGACGGTCTGACCGAAGAAGTCATTGCGGCGCTCGGGCAAGTGGATCCCGCCCGCATTCAGGTGATAGGCCGGACTTCGGTCATGGCATACAAGCGCTCAGAGAAGTCGCTGGCGGAAATCGGCCATGAGCTCGCCGCCGCTTTTCTGCTGGAAAGCTCGATGCGAACCGAAAGCGGGAGAATCCGAGTTATGGCGAAGCTCATCAGGGCGACGGACCAGGTGCAGATCTGGGCAAGCTCATTCGACGCTGAACCGACAAGCATGCTGACGTTCCAACGGGAATTGAGCAGGGCGCTGGCGGAACAGATCAGGCTAAGACTATCTCCGGCGAGGCTGAATGCGCTAACCAAGAGGCAAACCGCGAACGCGGAGGCTTACGACGCGTACCTGCGCGGCCGCTATTACTGGAACCACTTCACCCCCACGACGACGCGGCGCGCGGTGGAATGCTTCGGGCTAGCTACCGAACTCGATCCGACGTATGCGCTGGCGTGGTCCGGAATTGCGGACGCCTTCTCGTCCGCACCGATTCATGCCGATGCCGATCCCGCGCAGGTATGGCCGAAGGCCAAACAAGCCGTCCAGAGCGCATTGCGTTCGGACCCTGAGTTGCCGGAGACGCAAACGTCACTTGGGCTGCTGAAGTTCTGGCTGGATTGGGACTGGAAGACAGCCGAGTCAGCGTTGCGGCATGCGCTCCGCCTCGATGCAAGCTACTCGCTAGCGCATCGCACACTGGGCATTCTGTTGGCGCATCGGCGTGAAGATGCGGAGGCACGAGGGGAGATGGAGCGCGCTCGTTCGCTGGATCCTCTGGATGCAATGCATCACGCGTTGTCGGCACAAGTGGCTTTCGTTACGCGTGATTTCCAGAGCGCGCTGGAATATGCGCATCAGTCGAGCATTATCCTGCCCGATTTCTGGATTGGCTACTACCAGGCGGCCCAAGCGCATGTGGAGAGAGGCGAGTATAGCCTGGCGCTCGAAGGTCTGCGAAAAGCGGCAGAGTTCGGCGCGAGAAACAGCAAGGTGATGTCCCTGCGCGCCTACGCGCTAGCGCAGTCGGGTCAGACGGACGAGGCCTTGGCCGGGATTGCATCAATGAAGGCGACGTCCCATCAAAGCTATTTTCCGCCGTACGCGATCGCTCTCGTCCATGCTGGGTTGCGCGATGCCGATGCGGCCTTCGAATGGCTCGACCGTAGCTTGCAATACCACGACGTGCACTTGGCGCTGCTGCCCGCCGATCCGAAGTGGGACTGGGTGCGCTCGCACCCGCGGTTTGTCGCCTTGCTGGAACACTGCGGGATGACCATCTAATCGACCTGCCCAATACCGTTCCCGCCCCAACGGAGCGCGATTGGCCTCGCAACGAGCCACTCTAACGGCTTCGAGTACGTCCATGCCGAGTGGACTTGACGCGGCTCACAGTTCGAACGTGGTAACAAATCTGGTAACAACCCTGCCTAAAACTGCCTACTGATGGCCACAAGAATTGTTGGGAAATCGTTGAAACCTTTGAATTTTGGTTCCTGACGTGCCGTCAGTAGGTTGAAGGTTCGATTCCTTCCGCGCTCACCACCGTACTTTCACGACTTGCGGGTGATCATCAGATCATGTTAAGCCACGCGAGTCAGTAGGTAATAGCTCAAGCCTACGCGAATATCTAGCATTTCCAAGGACTTACACGTGCTCCCGCCTTCCGCTTGTGCCCAGGACTCAGCCGAATCAGTAAGACGCAATCCAGCATCCTTGCTGGCCTATTTTGTTTCAGTACTTTAACCGGACCCATTCGTTTAGTCTCTGTGCCGTCGAATGTGCCGCAAGCCGTTCGGCGACACAATCGCGTTTCCGGCTCAAGTCGACGATCCAACGTCGCTGCTGAAGAACGCACAGGTAGGGCATTACACGCCCCATCTGTGCTAACATGAGCGAGTGCGACGAGCAGCGAGGCTTGTCAAAGTCGTGGACGAAACGACAGAAGTATCCTGTGCTGGAGGCCGAGGAGTCATTCGGGAAGAGGTGTGGCAGGACTCTAAGAGCAGTTTGGCCAAGTACAACCTCGCTTTCGTTAACCACTTCTTGTGCTCAGTTGATCACGGACGCGTGCTCGGCTACGACAACAAGCATGGAACACACCACAGGCACTTCATGGGTGAGGAAAACGCCGTCGCGTTTCAGTCGTACGAAAAATTGCTCAGACGATTTCTGGCGGAAGTGAAGACTCTTCGGAAAAGGACGCATTTATGAAAAAGCTGACGATCCATGCTGACGGCATTGAGGGCTACAGTAAACGCGCCCTTGCGCGGGCCCGCAGATTGGACCGCGGAGAGAGAATCGAACCAGAGGTAACCATTACTTTTGAAGATCCTTTACAAATGTCGGCAGTTCTCACCGCGAGCCGCCTTCGTCTGGTGCAGGAGGTAAAGAAGCGGGCGATTTCCATGACGGCACTGGCGAGTGAGCTAAACCGCGATCTTAAGTCCGTGCGGAGGGATGTTGGCAAGCTAGAACGAGCTGGCGTCGTTAGGACTCGAGAGCAGGTCAACCCAGGTCACGGGCGTGTCAAAGTGGTCGAGACGATTGCAAAGCAAGTCAAATTAGTTGCAAGCCTGTAGCGGCGTCATTCGGTGGGGGAGAAATGGACGAACTGCTACCAAAGCACTTTGCGACGTAGTTCACTGCCGGGAATCCCGGAATAGAGAACGCAGTTCCGTCGTCCTCAACTTCCCCCTGCCGCGCCGCCTGACCGGGAACTGACGGGCCGGAGGCACTACAATGCAGCAGCGCTATTGAAGTGGCGCCTCGTGGATCTCCTGCGCGCTGCACAGAAGCACGAAATTCAGGATTAGCAAACGAATCAGGCCGATATAGGAACGACCACTTCAACCGCGTCGAACTAAGTCATTAATCCACGAGCCGGCCAGCAACTCGCATCTAATTGTCGGCTATCTCGTCGCGGGCTACTACTCTCACTTCTGCCGTGTGCTCCTGGCGGTCATCAACCAGATGAATAGCTATGTTGTCTTGCTGAACGCCATCAACGGTGACCAGAGTCGCGCTGCCCGCGTCGCGCGTTTGTGTGATAGTGATGTGATACAGCGTCTCGCGATAACGATAGTGAAGCGTGAAGAGTTGCCAATCCGCCGGAAGGCACGGCTCGAAGTGCAGGTTGTCCACTTCCAGTCGCAGCCCTAGAAGCGACTCAAGGATAAGCCGGTACATCCAGCCGGCAGAACCCGTGTACCAAGTCCATCCTCCGCGGCCAACGTGGGGATGGAGCGCGTACACGTCAGCGGCGATCACGTAAGGTTCCACTTTGTAGGTCTCAACCCCCTCGCGAGACTTCGCGTGGTTGACCGGGTTGATGATCTCGAATAGCTCCCACGCCCGACGAGTGTCGCCCAAGGCAGCGAATGCCATGGCCGCCCAGATTGCTGCGTGAGTATACTGGCCGCCGTTTTCCCGCACACCGGGGACGTATCCCTTTATCGAACCTGGATTCAGCTCCGATTTATCAAATGGCGGATCCAGTAGTTGGATCAACCCACAATCGCGGCGAACGAGCCGCCGATCGACCGCTTCCATTGCCCTGCGTGAGCGCTCATCGTCGCCCGCCCCGGACAATACGGCCCAGCTCTGGGCGATCGAATCAATTTGGCACTCCGTGTTCGTTGCCGACCCAAGCGGCGCACCATCGTCGAAGTAAGCGCGCCGGTACCACTCGCCGTCCCACCCATTCTCCTCAATATTCCTGCGTATCTGCGCGGCATCGGTCCGGCAACGCTCGGCGAAGGAGATATCGCCGCGCAGCCTCGCAACCTTGGTGAACTGCATCAGCACTTCATAGAGGAAGAATCCTAACCAGACGCTTTCGCCTCTGCCGTGTTCGCCCACGGCATTCATGCCATCGTTCCAGTCGCCGCACCCAATCAATGGCAGTCCGTGTTCACCCACTGCGGAACTGTTGAGAATCGCTCGCACGCAATGTTCGTACAGGGTAGCGACGGTTGGAGACTGCGCCGGCAGGTCCCAATAGGAATCTTCCTCCGCGCTCACCAACCGGCCTTCGATGAAGTGAACCGGTTCATCGAGCACGCCGGTATCGCCCGTCATCAGCACATAGCGGCAGGTGGCCAGTGGCAGCCACAAGTAGTCATCCGAACAGTGAGTACGCACGCCTCGGCCGGCCGGGGGATGCCACCAATGCTGGGCATCTCCCTCCTGGAACTGACGGGACGCGCACAAAAGCAGGTGCTCGCGCACGAGGTGGGGCTGAGTGTGGATGAGCGCCATCACGTCCTGCAACTGATCGCGGAAACCAAAGGCGCCACCCGGCTGATAGTGACCGCTTCGACCCCAAAGCCGGCACGCCAGAATCTGGTAGACGAGCCAGCCGTTGGTGAGTGCGTTGAGAGCGGCGTCGGGTGTCTCCACCTGCACCGCGCCCAGAGTGTGATTCCAGTATTGCCAGACCGCCTCGAGCGCAACGCGAGCGGCAGCAGGCGCACAGAACCGGCGCACAAAGCTGGTTGCATCCTCAGCATCTTGCCCCATGCCAAGCGTGAAGATGATTTCTCGTTCCTGGCCCTCGGCGAGTTCGCAAGGAACCTGGAGCGCTGCGCAGGGATCCAAGGCAGCGCCCACGTTACCGGACAGCCGCGACTGCAACATCGCGGCCGGACGACGAAGTGTGCCATTGCGCCCGAGGAACTCTGTCCGATCGCAGGTCACGGTTTGCTGCGGAGCGTCAGCGGCGAAGAAGCCCACACGGCCGGCGAACTCTGTGTTATACAGGTTGCGCGCGAGAAGAGCGCCGCTGTTCGGGTCAATCTCCGTATTCACATGCATTGATGTTTTCGCCCACAGGTCACCCAAAACCCATTCCACGTATCCCGTGACCGAGAGTTGGCGCCATCGCCCCGACTCGTTTCGCACCTTCAGCACCGCGAACTTTATCGGGGCGTCCAGCGCAACGTAAACCCACAATTCCGAGCGTATGCCAGCCTCCGTGTGCTCGAACACGCTGTAGCCGAATCCGTGCCGGCTGGCGTAGGGTGTCGCGCCGCGGCTGGGGAAGGGCGCGGGCGACCAGAAGTGGCCACTCTCCTCATCGCGCAGGTAAAAAGCTTCTCCACTGGGATCGCTGACAGGGTCGTTGTTCCAGGGAGTGAGCCGAAACTCGTGGGCATTCTCCGCCCATGTGTTTGCCGAGCCGGACTCGGAGATCACGCTCCCGAAGCGTGGATTCGCGAGGACGTTGATCCACGGTGCCGGAGTCGCTTGGTCGCGCGTGGTGGTAATTACGTACTCACGCCCGTCGGAGGTAAATCCGCCTATTCCGTTAGAGAAGATGAGGTCGCCGCGCGGCTGTGCCGTTGTGGCCGCTGATTCGGGAAGATGTGGTCGGAGGGGTATAAAAGGCTGAACGACCCGTGGAAGCGGGCCGCGACGGTTGACCTGATCGGCCAGCGACCCTTGACTGTCGGAGATCGTGATGCGCGCAACCGTTTGAAGCAGGATGCGATCCTCGGCGGACATTTGGTCCGCGAACCGTACGAAGATGGCACCGGGCCGACCGGGCGGGATGGTTTCGATGCCGGCCGCAATCAATCCCAGGATTTGTTCGTGGAGTACTTGCCGGTACCCGGCGTGATCTTCGTTCCAGATCACCAGGTCTACCGCCAGGCCTTTCAGACGCCAATAGGCATGCGCCTGCACGAGCTGGCGCACCAAATCGATCTTGTCCGGGTCCCCGATCTGCAGCAGCACGATCGGCAAATCGCCGGAAATGGAATAGCCCCACAAACCAGATTGTCCCCGGCGATTTTTGAGCAGCACGCTGGGATCGGCGCGCAGCGAGGAATTGGGGTAGAGGATTGAACTCGCCAGACGCGCATACAGTTGCGCGTCCGCCTCGGTGGCATTGAGCTGCCGCAAAAATACGTCGCTATGCGTCCAGGCCAAGTCGAACACCCGGTCCGCAAGATGCCGATCCTGGTATCTATCGACCAGCCCCAGGCACACGTCGCGGGTGTCAGCCATGCCGGTTACGATGTTGATAGTCGCAGTTTCTCCCGGACCAAGCGTCACTTGATGGCGGACCGCAACGACCGGATCCAGCACCGAGCCTTCGCCGCCCGAGAGCGGGGCGGACCCGTGCATCGCCTGCGGATCAGCAATGGTGTTTCCGCGGCCGATGAACTGCATGCGGTCAGTTTCATAGGAGACTTCTCCGACGTCGGCCCCATGAACCGCCATCAGATGAAACATCCACGGCGCGTGCTCGTCGCGGGAGCGGGGCCGCCGCGTGCAAACGATCGCCCGCTGCTTCTGGAGAATTTCGGTCTGGACGAACAGATTGCTGAAAGCAGGATGCAGTGCGTCGGCGGCGGAAGACGTGAGCACCACCTCCGAGTAACTCGTGACCTCTACGGCCCTGCGCGTGCGGGAACGGTTGGTGATGGTGATGCGCCGAAGTTCGACGTCATCCTCGGGCGAAACGGCGATCTCGGTGTGGGTTACGAAACCGTGATTGCGGCAGCGGAACTCCGCCCGCGCCTCAGAAAAGATCGCTTCGTAGTCTTCCGTGGAATCCCGGGTGGGCTGGTACGCGGTTGACCAGAACTGCCCACTCGCAACATCACGGATAAAACAGAAGGTGCCCCAGTCGTCGCAGGTGGTGTCCTCGCGCCAGCGCGTGACAGCGAGATCCTTCCAGCGGTTGTAACTACCTCCCGCGTTCGTGACCATGACGTGATATCGGCCGTTGGACAACAACTGCACTTCCGGGGTGAGCGTGTTTGGGCTTTTGAACACGCGCACCGGGGTTTCCGCGCTGGTCGCGGTCGCGCGCACAGCGGAGGACTCGGCGGCATGGGTATAGAACGCGGTCGCCTTGGGAACCCGCTCCTGCAGCAGCAGGGTGGTCGCCTGGAACAATGGATCCGATTCAAACCGCTTCTGCATTGGCCGGTCCAGTAACAAACACGCCAAGGACAAGAAGCTCATGCCCTGGTGATGTGCCATGAAAGAGCGAACCACTGCGCTCGATTTCCCACGTGGCACCCGGGAAGGGGTGTAGTCGATGGCTTCATAGAAGCCATGCTTGCCTTCGGCGCCTTCCGCCGCGAGTCGCTGCAAATTAAGACACGCCTCCTCGGGCGCTACCATGAGGGCCAGGGCCGAGGCGTACGGCGCAATCACCAGGTCGTCGGCAAGGCCACGTTTCAGACCTTGGCCGGGGACGCCAAAGGCGCGGTACTGATAGTTGAGGTGGACGTCGGTCGTGTTATAGCCCGATTCTGAAATTCCCCACGGTACGCCGCGCCTTTTCCCATACTGGATTTGACCGTTGACAGCCGCCTTATAGGTCTGGTCGAGCAGCGAGTTGTCGTAGGTGGGCATCACCAGCAGCGGCATGAGGTACTCGAACATTGAGCCGCTCCATGAAAGCAACGTTGGCTCTCCCCCGGCATTGGTGAGCAAGCGGCCGAGGGCAAACCAGCTCTGCTGCGGCAACTGCCCCTGGGCAATGGCGACAAAACTCGACAGCCTGGCTTCCGAGGCCAGCAGGTCGTAATAGCTGGGGTCTCTCCGGCGCTCGCCATAGTTGTAGCCGATCGCCAGCAGATGGCGTGCCTCGTCGAACAGGAAGTCATATTCCGAACGGGCGAGTTCGCCGCATTGCTCGGCGAGAGTGGCGATGGTCGAAATTCTTGTGCGGGCCCGTTGCCTACCCTGTGCAACGTGCCATTTCAGATCAGCCACGCACCCACTACCTTCCGGCGTCGGTTCCGAACGGTGTTGCTGTGCGAGCGCAGGTAACGCTGTCTCAAGTGCTGCTAGCTCACGCAACGTGGGGATTCTGTCGATATTGGGGAAGTAGCCAGCGCCGTCCAAAGTGGGGGGAGATACAGACCACGGCGCCAGGAATACCAGCTCATCTCTGGCGGCCCGGCATTGTCCGGCGAACGCATCTGCCCACCACTTCGATTCGTGGTCTGCGCCCGCCCCTAAGGCATCAAGCACACCCGCCGCGGAGGACATTAGCTCCTCAAGGCTCAATCGGGTGACCGTGAGCGTCGTTGGTGGAGATTCGCAGAAGTGCGCCAATTCAGCCTGGAGTTGCGCGAGATGCGTTGTGGCCGCGCCTTGAGCTGCGTCCAGCAGGTTCCCCAGGGTGTCGTTGAGCCCGGCAAACAACCGCGCTCCAAGGATCTGGTCATCGGCGAGAGCGAGCAGTCCCGGGCGCAACGTCAGCAGGCTGGCAGCGAGATTGCCGCTGTCCACCGTGGAAACGTACATCGGGGACAGTGGTTTCATGGATGTTGTGTCGTACCAATTGAAGAAGTGGCCGCGGTAGCGTTGCATGCCCGCCATGGTGCGCAGCGCATTCGCGGTGCGTTCGAGGAGCTGTCCAGCGGACACGTAGCCGAAATCGTAGGCGGCCAAATTCGAAAGCAGCGCCAGCCCCATGTTGGTCGGCGACGTGCGATGGCTGACCACAGCGACAGGGTTCTCCTGATAGTTGTCGGGCGGCAGCCAATGATCTTCGGGACCAACGAAGCTCTCGAAGAACGTCCAGGTCTTGCGGGACAACTTCCGGAGAAACACGGTCTGGTCAGAGGTCAGCCTTGCCCCGCGATGGGCCAGCGGTCGGCTGATCCACCACACAATGCAGGGTGAAATGATCCACACTGCCAGCAACGGTCCGGCAGAGGCCAACCCCGAAGGCCGTGCCGACGCGAGATAAATCGCCGCAACCATCGACAGCACGGGGGCGAACCACATCGTCCGCGAGACCGAGGCGAGATTCGTACGATTGCCGACATCGTGCGCGCTCGACGGATTCCACTGGAGCCTTCTCCGGCGCGTGAACCACATCCGCCCGGCAGTGCGGAAAATCGCGTCCAGCGTGAAGAACGCCTCATACGGCAGGCACACGAGTGTGAATGCCGCCTGCGCAAAGTGCCTGCCCGCCGAGTGTGCCGCAGCGGCAAGATGCTGACCGAGGTGGACATCGCCGGGTTTGTGCAGCACATCCAGGGCAGAGATAAGAAAGGAAGGAAGCAGGACGATCGCCATCACCGCCACTGTCCAGAACCATGCGGCCGGCAGCACCGTCCACCCCAGGATCAACAGCAGCATCAGTGCCGCAGGGATGAGGCTGCGGCGAAGGTTGTCGAAGATCTTCCATCGGGACAGTGGCGAGAGCGGGTTACGCTGAAAAAGAGCGCCGGGGCCGGGGACGCTGGGCAGAGCCCATCGCACGATTTGCCAATCGCCGCGAATCCAACGATGCCGCCGGCTTACATCCGCGCTGTAGCGGGCGGGATACTCCTCATACACCTGCACATCGCTTAGCAGCCCCGCCCGCGCGTAGCAGCCCTCCAGAAGATCGTGGCTGAGAATACGATTTTCCGGAAAACGCCCGCTCAGTGCCTGTTCGAAGGTATCCACTTCATAGATGCCCTTTCCGATGAACGACCCTTCATGGAAGAGGTCCTGATAGACGTCCGATACGGCCCGCGTGTACGGATCGATGCCCGGCTCACTGCCATACAGTCGCGCGTACCGCGAACGGCTCGTCCCAGGCAAGCTCACCCCAACTCGCGGTTGCAGAATGCCGTAGCCTTCCACGACACGTTGCTTCTCTGCGTCGTAACGCGCACGATTCAGCGGGTGCGCCATCGCCCCTACAAACTGCCAGGCCGAATCCCGCGGTAGTTGCGTGTCGGTGTCGAGCGTGATCACGTACTTCACGTTGGGAAGGACTTGGGTGTCGCCAACAATCACAGAGAAATGGTCGGCTGAGCCGCCGCGTAACAGCGCATTCAAATCGCCAAGCTTGCCCCGTTTGCGCTCGTGCCCCATCCACGTCCGCTCGCGGGGATTCCAGCGGCGCGGTCGATGAAACAGGAAGAATGTGTCTGAGTTCGTGCCCGGGTATTTTTCGTTGAGTTGTTCGATGTGCTGCCGAGCCAGCCGCAACAGCGGTTCATCCTCGGGCAGCGATTCCTGGTCCGCGTCTCGAAAATCGGTGAGCAGGCCAAAGTGCAGGTTGTCGTCCTGATTCGCGAGGAACCGGACTTCCAGCGCCTCGACCAGTTCTTCGATATTGGCTTCGCTGGTGAGCATGGTCGGGACCACCGCCAGGGTGCGCAATTCCGGGGGAATCCCGTTGGAAAAATCCATTCGGGGCAGCAGGTGGGGCGTCGCCAGCAGTGTCGCCAGCCAGTTCACCAGGGCTACCGCCAGATGACTCGCGCATAGAATCGACACGATTCCCGTCAGCGCGAGCAGCCAAGCGCGTACGCCGCCGGCATGCGCCTTGACCAGCAAGCTGGCGGCGATTGCCGTTGTAAGCACGACGATGCCGCCCAGGTAGAGCAGGAAGGGAAAGCGCTCGCTGGCCATGCGGAGAGCCCCCGATGAGCGCGCCTCCGCTGTCTTAAGCAGTTGCGGTAATCCAGCGTCGATCAGATAGAAGCCGACATGGTCCGCACGGGGGTTACTTGCCCTGCCTGCATTCTGACGCGCAAGAGCAATCGCTGCGCGCGCCACCGCACTCTCCGACAGGCGACTATGTTTCGCAATTTTCTCTACCACGTGGCGATAGCGGTCACGGGTGAAAAAATCCATCCTGCCGTATACGCCGCCCATGTCCTCACGGAGGATCTGCTCGACGGCGCTCATGGTCTCGACAAACTCCCGCCAGTCCATCGCGCCGAGAAGACGGAGGCTACCGATGCTGTTGCTGACGGAAACCTGGTCAGCGGCCTGGCGTTGGTTCTCCGCCTCGACCGACTGCTTGATCGTCGTGCCTGATTCCGAAAGCCGCTGCTCAATCCAGGTGAGCGGCAATGTCAGGGCGGGGCCCTGTCCTTGCAGGCGCCGCGC
Source organism: Terriglobales bacterium (assembly GCA_051006995.1). GTDB lineage: Bacteria > Acidobacteriota > Terriglobia > Terriglobales > Acidobacteriaceae > JAIQGF01. The sequence continues at coordinate 60,554 of JBPCSQ010000016.1, read as the reverse complement.
CAGTTCTGCCACAAACGAACTCACCAATGGCGGATTAGACCGCGCCATCTCGGCGATCACCAGAATCAGGCTCTTGGGGTCCTTCTCGGCGGTCTCGGTCATCTGGTCCGCCCAATCCTCGGCGTGATTCCTGTCGATCCGGTCGGTAGCGACGCGCGCGGCGACGCGGCGGAGATTCTCGACAAGGGCAAGCCGAAGCATGATCGGGAGGGCCCAGAGTTCACCCAACTTCAACGTGGTGACCGTCTGGTAGGCGGCGATAAAGCTACTGAGGCTCTCCGGATCGACGCGTCCGTCGCCGTGCGAGATCGTTTCCAGCGCGATAGCGTACGCTCTCGGCAGCCCCGCGGATGGACTGTTCAGCAAACAAGGCAGTTCTCGGCTGTACCCCTTCGGGAAATGTTTCCTGGCAGTACGGATCTGCTCCTCGATCAGGTAGAAGTTGTCGAGCAGCCATTCCCCAGCCGGCGTGATCCGCCGGTCGGCGGTTACGGCCTCGGTCAGGAGGTCGCGAACCCCAAGCAAAACGTCTTCGTTCTCGTTCAGACGGGCCAAGAGTTGGTCCGAGGCGCGCCTCAAGTCCACCTGGTGCGCGGCCGCGAGGCTCTTCCCGTGCTGCTCCATCTGGTGGGCGGTCAACAACTCTGACCGTAGCGGCGGTTGGTCCGTGGCGAGCTTTCGCGCCAGGCTCGCGGTTTGGAGCCGCGCCTTGAGGCGGAGCAAGGGCCCGCCGCTAGTCTTCCGGTTCACGCTCAACTCTTGAGGTCTCCTTTGATCTGGCGCCGCATCTCCACGCCACGTTGTCGTTCGCAGGCAGGTCGGAGGTTGTAGGCCTGCCATTACAGGCGCAGCGCCCGATCGCCGGCCGCATCAAGGCTGCACTCGCGGGCAGAGCAAGGGGCAAGATCGGTGGGCGCTCAACTGGCGAAGGCAAAGGACAAGGAACCGACAAGCACGCGGTCCTGCGTCCCAGTGGCTGTTTATGCGGCCTTACGTTTGGTAACCACTCGTTTGGTGTTCTGATGTCCCGTGTGCTTATTCTTCCGAGCTGTGGTCGGGGTGTTTCCACTCTTCGGCATGACTCTCCTCAGCAGTTCCGCAGGGTTGTCTGGGCAGGTGAGCCCACGCGGGTTACCCGCGAGACAGTGACTCCCGGCGCGAGGTTCAACACCTTATTGTGCGCCGCACGATGTTTACGGACTGTGCAATTATGCTCAGTTTCGATACTCCGTTCCCCTTGCACTTCAATCCCGAAAGGCACATAGGCTGTTACCATCGTATCTGTTTTGGGATCGAGAGGTTGGAATACAGGCCAGAGGCTGCTGAATGAGACCCGTACCCTCACTCCAGAACGACTTCATCGTCGACGAGCGTGAGTATCAGGCGTGCAAGGCTTGGCTCGCCGAGGCCAAAGAGGAGACCATCCGTCATCCGTTGGACGACGCCGAATTAGAGATCCAGAGACGGCGCATCAAGGGGTTTGTCGATGAATACGAGGAGAACTGGCGCCATTCTAAGACTTGACCACTTTGCCCAGACTCAACTTGTCCAGTTCGCTCGTGAAAGTCGTCAGCAATGAGACCGCGCGGCCGGCATCACTGTCCGGATTCGGCAGCGCGCCGTTACGCTCCCTGAATGCCTTGACGGTATCGCGTAGCCTTTCGAGTTCATCGAGTGCGGCTTGAAGTTTTGAGTTTGTCATTTCCCGTTTTCTTGTCCTCTGGCAAAGCGCTCGCCTACTGAGGAACGGCCTTGTGTCGGGCGGCAACGGCGCTGGCTTCTGATGGTGTGAGCCGTGAAGTATCGCACTCCGGGTAGCCTTCAATACATGCTTTGTAATTGCGTTGGTGCTGGGCGAACGTCACTTCTTTCCTTTCAGCCGGGGTCAGTTGGGAATGGTCGCAGGATCCACCGCCGTACCGGCAATCAGAGAAATTGCGCTCTTTCGCGGCGGCGTCCACTTCTTTCACTTCGCCTGCGGTCAGTTCGGAGCGGTTGCAGGAAGCCACACCGTACTTGCAATCGGAAACATTGCGCCGGCGCTCTGCGGCCGCCACTCCTCGCTCTTCCGCCGCTGTTAATGTGGACGTATTGCACTTCCAGCCGTTCTCGCAGTCAGCGACTTTGCGCCTGTGTTCAGCAGCAGCCACATCTTTCGTTTGTGCCGGACTCAGTGTGGAATGGTCACACGATCCACCGTACATGCAGCTAGAGAGATTGTTCTGGCGTTCGGCGACGGCGACATCTCGCGCTTCGACCGAAGTCAGTTTGGCGTGGTCGCAGGAGGCCCAGCTATCGTTGCAATCGGACAGGTTGCGATCGTGTTTCGCCCCAGCCACTTCCTTGGCTTCCGCCGGAGTCAGTTTGGCCTGGTCGCAAGATCCGCTGCCGTACCTGCAATCAGAGAAATTGTGCTGATGCTCGGCGAGGGCAACTTCGCGAGCCTCTGCGGGAGTCAGTTTGGTGCGGTCGCAGGTTCCACCATACTTGCAATCAGACAGATTGCGCTGGCGGGTCGCGATACTCACTCTTTGCGCTTCCGCGGCGGGGAGTTTCGAGTGGTCACATTCCCAGCCATTCTCGCAATTGGCGAGGTTTTGGCCACGATCAGATGATTGCGCAAACACCAGGATCGGCGCGAAGCTGAGACACAATACAAAAATCCGACAGCACCTTCGGATACGGCCGTTCATGGATTACCGCCTTTCGTCCCACAATTGGTTTCTATTCAGAGCGCGCTGGGGTCGTCTCTTGCAGTCTGCTTCTTTGGATGGGGTGGTGAATCTCTCCGCCAGCGTCGCTTTTCCAATTCCCATTCGACGTCTTCAAGTTCGGCCCGAGGGTATTTGTAATCGCGTGCAATCACTGCGCGCATTTCTTCCGCCAAGCTTTCCAACTCAGCCAGCGTCTTTTCCGCCAACCCAATCATCTGGTCGGACTCCCTAAGAATAGTGTGTCATTTCAATGATCCGGAAATTGAGCAATAGTGGACATGTAGGTGAGAATCTTTCTTGAGCGCGGCGAGGTAGGCCTCATGCAGGACCTGCATCAATCTGCCGCAGCCGGATCCGGCTCCAGGCCGGGTGGCGGGACTTCCAGGTGGGGCATGGGACGGCCGGCAAACAGGCGTCGACAGGGCTTTGCCAGCCAGCGTGCCCATCGCGCCGAAGAAGACTTCCGGGCGCTGTCGGTCGCAATCCCGGTATCGGCATACATGTGCCGGTAGATTCTGGAAATGAGCAGAAAGGCCAAGCGCCCCCGCAGCGATTTAATGAACCCTGAGCGCTTCCAGATGGAACGCCAAGCGTAAAACTTGTCCCACACCGCCTGCGTCTGGCGACGGATGTCTTCGGCCGACATCACCGGGTGCGGCCAGAAAAGCTTGGGACGAAGATGGGTGGGGATGAGCCATCGTCGAGTGATGGGTATGCCTGCGATATTCTCGGGCTCTTCTCCCAGGGTCTTTTCCCACTTAATAAAGTCCACCGTGCCGGGAAAAGGCGTGAGCATCACAAACTGCGCAAACGTGATTTCGGCCCGTTCCGCCACATCTTCGGTAGCCATGAAGGTGGCGGGATTGTCGCTGGGCAGGCCAAAGATGAAGGATCCGAGTACATGGACACCGTGGCGCCGGAACGTTTTTAGGCGCTGTACCAGGTGTTCCCCAGATAGATTGAAATCCTTGAAAACGTCTTTCAAGCCTTCCGGCGTGACGGACTCCACACCTACCAAAGCGCCTATTATGTGCGCTGCCTTCATTGCGTCGAGAAACTCCGGATCCTCGGCTGCCTCCATCGTGATCTGAGTGAAAAATTGCACGTCACGCGGCAGCTTCGCCAGGCGCGACATGAGTTCGAAGCGCTCCGCGCGCAGCCGTTCAAGCTCCTGCAAACGGGTCGAGTTGTGCTGTTGCTCCGCCAGTCGCAGGTCGCTAAGGGTTACCGGATAGAAGTTGTCGTCGGCCAGCGCGATGAAGCGAAAGCCCAACCGACGCAACTCGACAATCTCCTCGATGACGGCATCGGAAGCACGCTGGCGGGGACGCTGGCCGTCGGTGCGCCAAACGGAACAGAAAGAGCAATGCTTCGGGCAGCCGCGAACGGTTTGCACCGAGGCCCACATGTACCGGTTGCGAGGCAGCAAGTCCCAGCGCGCCCGAAAGAATTCACTCGCCTCGATACGCCCGCCCGCATAGGTCAGCTTGGGCCCGCCCTGGCTGCAATCGTCGAGAACCGCGGGCCAGACCTGATCGCCATCGCCCTGGACAACAGCGTGGGCGCCGCCAAGTTCGACAGCCTCTTCCGGATACAAAGTCGCGTGAATTCCGCCGAAGACGACGTAAGCTCCGCGGTCACGGGCCATTCTCCCAATTTCGTAGCCGCGAAGCGCGTTGGCGGTATGGACGCCGATACCAACCACGTCTCCGCGTCCAATGCTAGCCGGATCAACCCGGTCCAAAGTCTCGTCCACAATCACGGGGTCGCCAAAACTCTTCGGGGTCGCAGCGGCGAGAACGTACAGCCAGCGCGGAGTAATGACTGCAGTTCCGAACGACACATCACTGGGGTTTACAAGGTGAACCTTCAAGCGCGCGGCATTCCTTGATGCCCTCCATCAGTGCAATTAGTCGTGCAGAATCACGTTTAAGAGGGAACTGTGAATCTCCATGGTGCCGTTGTATTTGATGAATCCCAGCTTGCGGAAGCGATTCATGAAAAAGCTGACCCGTGACCGCGTGGTGCCGATCATCTCGGCCAAGGTTTCCTGGCTGATCTTCGCGATCACCTTTTCGGGTTTGCCTTCCTTGCCGAACTGCGCCAGCAACAAGAGAATCCGGGCCAGGCGTTTTTCGCTGGAATTGAAAAGCTGGTCAACCAGGTCCTCCTGAACGCGGGCGTTGCGGGCCAGAAGGAAGGTGACGAAGACATCGGAAAACGCGTGCTGCTCGTGAAGTACGCGCACCATGTCTTTCTTGCCAATTCTGAGCACGTCACAATCGGTAATCGCGGTCGCGCTCGTTTGCCGGATAGGCTGGGCTGCAGCGATGCACGACTCTCCGACAAATTCCCCAGCACCCAGTAAGGCAATGGTTGCCTCCTTACCGCGTTCGGAAACGACGGTAAGACTCACCTGCCCCTTTCGTATGTAGAATATGGAGTCAGCAGGTTCTCCTTGCGTAAAGAGAATCTGCTTTTTCGCCAGACTTACGAGCGTCCTGCCCACGCCGGCTGTCGCGAGAAAGGACTCAGGATCAAACCCGTCGCGCGGGATCTTGCGTTTCGCCGAAGCACACTTCCGCGCAGGGACCCGAGCACGTGCGGCCGTATGTGTAGTACTCATGGCCTGTCCTCGCATCACTGGACCGGATTGTTGTGACTTGGCTCGGCGGAACGATGGGGCCGTCAGCCGGTCCGGCTGACATCCTGCGCGGCCTCGGAACGCCGGTCTTGATTTGGCAAAAGCCTAAATCACCTCTGCGTCAAGGGGCGGGAGCGGAGGTGAGGGGAACCAGAATTGCGGTCTTCCGCGATTCCGGGAGTGAGCAATACTGCACACTGCCTATCATACAGGACTTCCAGGACTTCGTCTGGCAGCGGACATAAGGGGGTCATTGTCTACACGGAGCCTCCAAGGTGAACCTCGGCAGGCACCAGCTACAAGTCTGATCGAATGATCGAATGACTGACCCTATAAACCATGAATGCACTCCTGAATTTCCATCCTAAGTGAGCGCTTTTGACCAGTACAGCCACGACATGAACATTAGGCTTGGAGTACTGTCTGACTGATTTGCAAGACGAGTTGGCTGGCAGCGCGGGAGGACCCGATGGCAAATAAACGCAGGCTGACTCGCGACTCCGGGGATCTCCTCGGCCGGATCGGAAATCGAAAGACAACTCGGGAGTATGGCAACAAAGAGGAAATCTATGCGCAAGGGGACGCCGCTAATTCGATGTTCTACGTCGATAGCGGTCACGTGAAGCTCACGGTGGCATCCAAGGGCGGAAAGAAGGCCGTGCTCGCAATTCTAGGAAAAGGCGAATTTTTTGGCGAGAACTGCCTCCTCAAACAGTCCCGACGGACAACTACTGCGACCTCCCTCCAACACTCCACGATCGATTGCGTGAAGAAGTCCACGTTAAGCGGCGTCATTCATCGGGAGCCCGCGTTTTCGAACCGGTTGCTTCTGGATCTGCTTTCTCGTATCGAGCGCGTCGAAGAAGATTTCACCGATCAATTGCTGAACTCAAGCGAGAGGCGCCTGGCGCGATTGCTGTTGCGCCTGAGCCATTTTGCTCGGCCCAGCGGGCCTGACACCGCCACCCTGCATGTCAGCCAGGGAACCTTGGCAGAGATGGTGGGTACCACCCGCTCGCGAATCAGTCACTTCATGAATCGGTTTCGAGCGATGGGGTTAATCAGTTACAACGGCAGCCTGCAAGTGCATCGGGCCCTGCGCACCTTTCTCCGGCACGAGTAAGCACCACCGGGGGGGCGCGAACGTCGCGGCACTGGCGAACCCTATCCCACTCTTGAGCAAAAGTGAACAGTTCTTGTCTCAGCATGGGTTTACCATCACTCCGGGTGCGAACTATGAAGACTTCGGAGAGCGACAGAGATGTGTTCGGATGGCAGCCCGGCCAAAACCTGGCGTTCCTGATTATCACGAGTGCGATGATCGTAGGTGGCGTGCTCGCGTTGCTACTCTGACAGCGGACGAAACACGCGCAACGGACCCAGGAAAGGTGCAAAACGGATGAGCGATAGCCAGGTGACCCACGAGGGCGTGACCTACTCTCTGATGAAGAACCTCCCGCCCCTGAAGTTCCACGTGGTGACGTGTCCTTGCTGCGGCGGAGGCGGTCAAATGTATGGACGGGACTGCAGAGACTGTAAAGGTCGGGGCCTGTTGTTTCCGCCGCTTTCGGATGAGCGAACTGGAAGGGCCGGGCGTTAGAACGGGGTCGCGGTTGCTACTCTGCCGGCCCAGCGCCGCGTTCGCTAGCGTTCAATCGTGGGGTACGGCGAGCATTCGGGATCGGGCGCTGCTTCACATTTGTGGCTCAGATAGTGCTCGGCATCGCGGCACTTCAGCTGACATTTATGGCAGCGAATCGGACCTATGACCTTGGGGGGAATCTTGGCTGCGTGTTCCAGCTTCGAATCAATCATGGGGCGAGTCATCACCTCTCGATACTAGGCTTCCGCAATAGCTCTGTGTAAATTACTTTGCCTTAGGGTCAGCAACCGGTACGGTTTGCACCTTCGACCCTTTTCACTCGGCCCACGATCCTCGGCAAGCGTACGCATGTTCCTGCTCTTCGTTGTCGAAACTGTCGGAATTCGCCGCAGTGATTCTGAAACCGCAGTAGTTGCAACGCGATTCGGTGTGACCACGTTGATTCCTGTCGGTGAATGTCGCACGGGTGAAGTGCGGCTGTGAAATGGGCAAAAGGCGCAGCGTGTTGCACCCGGCCGCAGTGGCCGGGGCGGTATCGAGAACATTCATTTGCTCCCTCCATCGCCTTGATGAAAGCCGGTCTTGTTCGAAGTCGGGCCTTCTAGTGGGCAAGGCGGCCCATCTCGGCTTGCTGCCTGAGCCGGTCGGGCGCGCCTCTTGCTGGTCTTGAGGAATCGCTGCGCACGATCAGCGAGATGCCGCACAGCCTCCTCGACAACGACGCCTGTGTTCCTACTACCATTCTCGGGACCGATTGGCTGGTCAGAATTGACCAGCGCACTTGAATCCGGCTGGCTTGCTGGTGACTGCGGTTTGCAGTTGTGAACAGATGTAGCCGCATTCTGCGGAAACATTGACTTTCCCACGGTTAAGGACTAGGGTCGAAGGTGAGTGGGAAGCACCTCTCCTCTTTCAGGTTCTCTGAACTAAGTCAGCCCATCTGAAGTCCTCCCTCTTAGCCTGCCACAACCTTAAAGGAGGTTGCCCATGTTTGCTCGCAACGTCTCCGTACGTCTAAAGCCGAACACGCTGACAGAGTTCAACCAGACATTCACAAAAGAAATCATGCCGATCATGCTGAAGCAGGCCGGTTTCCGCGACGAACTGATCCTCGGCAACGAGAACGGAACCCATATCACAGCCATCAGCCTTTGGGACACCAAGGAGCAAGCTGACGCCTACGAGAAGACTGCCTACCCGCAGGCAGTGAAGAGCCTGGAGAAGGTCCTCGACGGTACGCCGAAGGTGTACGGCAACAATGTGCTCACCTCTACTTTCCACAAGGTGTCCGCGGCTATCGCAGCGTGAATTCGTTCTCGCGGGAGACGGTGAAGACCGTCTCCTGCAAGGCCTTAACGAGAGTGTTTCACGAGGAGCCTTTATGCCGATCGACATCGTAGCGGGGACAGTGCTGATGCGTGCGGGAATGCTGTTGCCGCGCGGTGTGAGCGTAACCAGCGATCCATACTCCAGGAACTGGGAGGTCATCACGAATCCCGATACGTTCGGCATGGATCGTTCCCTACGGGAGGCCGGCTGGAGCTTATTCTTTGCCGCCGCCGCGCTGCGCGCGGTTACGTTCGGGCGCCGTGAAGGAAAAAACGCGAGACAGGCGGTGGATCGCATCCTGTCCAGGGTGCAGGCGCAGAATTTCAACTGCGTGGAGATCACTGAACTCTCAACGAAGCATTTCCTTGGAATTCCCTACATGTCGGTCTGTGCGCACGCCCGCCAGATCCAGCAGGGATACACCTTACAAGGCGACAGCGGCCGTCGCGAAGCCCAAAGGCTGGCTGATTGGGCACGCAACTAAAGGCCCTGAACGCATTTCGCTCACCGAGCCTAGGTTAAGAAAACGATCTGCAACACTGGAATCGAGGGTCAAATGGCAACGAGAATCATGAAATGGTCTGCAAGCGCAGCACTGCTCACCTTACTCATGCTGTGGCGATCTTCGGATAGCCGGACTCTTATCGCCGGATTCGTGGTTTGCGCCGGTGCCATAGTGGCGATGGTGCAAGCGGTTCGCGTAAGCAAGTTCGGCTGGATCTTGGCATTTCTCGCAATCACGGTGCTGTTCAATCCTCTGGTCCCGCTGGCCTTCTCGCGCGGCACCTTCGCCAGCCTCTATCTCGGGTGCCTCGGTCTCTTCCTACTATCGCTGAGGATGGTCCCGCCACCGCCGAGGCTGTCTATGGCCTCCATCACGGATCGCACGCCGGGCAGTGAATCTCTGTGATCCAGCTAAATCACAACATCGCCGAAAAACCTGCGCATAACGACGCCGGCCCGTCGTCGCTCCTCCAGCCAAACGGTTGTTCGCAACTCGAAGACCTAGCCAAAGCGCGAGAAGAGGCGTTCACTGAATACCTCAGCGCCCGGCACCGTTTGTCATGCTCGGGACCCGAAGCTGTCGACCATCCTGTCGCAGTCGAAACATTCGAGGCGGCGCGCACGAAATTGAGCTTGACCCAGCACAACTGGGAGGAGCATGTCGCCGCACACCACATCGGCTGATGGTCAGCGGGGCGGCGCAACATTCCTGCTGACAACCGTCGATGTCCGGTAGTGAGCCAGATCGTCGCGGCAAGCAAGGCAATGCCTTTGCTCACTCTGACCGTTCGGCTCGATATGTCCCTCGTGCGAGAGATTCTCATGCAAGGCCAGTTTGCTCCGGCTGGCGCTTCGCGACCTCGGGGGATCGTGATGGGTAAGACGACACCGGAGTTGTTGAACGCGGGCTCTCGCCTGGTGGATTTTCATGACCATCCTGCCGACATTCCTTTCTTGAGCAAGCTGATTGAGCGGGAGATCGTGTACCGCTTGCTCCAGACTCCCCAAGGCGCGCACCTCCGCGCCATCGCCACGGTTGGCGATCAATCTCACCAGACGGCAAAGGCCGTGGCTTGGCTCAGAGCTAATTACACGAAACCGTTGCGCGTAGATGAGCTCGCGTCGATTGCCAACATAAGAATGTCAACACTGCACCGCCATTTCCGCGCTTTGACGGCGATGAGCCCGCTTCAATATCAAAAGCAGTTGCGCCTGGTAGCGGCACGGGAGCGGATGCTCATTGAGGGAATTGATGCAACGAGTGCAACTTTCCAGGTCGGTTACGAGAGCCCGAGCCAATTCAGCCGCGAGTACAAACGCTCTTTGGTCAGCCGCCGATGCAAGATATCAAGGCACGTCGATTCTCTGAAGCGACACCAATTCGCGGTTGAACCAGCGGTCAAGATTGCAGGAGGGGAACGTACTACTGATTGGGAATCCAGCGGGGAATGACCCCGTCGCGATCCGGAATGCTACCTGTGCCATAAACGTGCCATACGCTTCGAGCCGATATGCGCTTTTACGGGCTTTTGTGACACCTCGTCGAAGTGCTTCCGTGCGGGCTTGGTTTGTGGCAAGTGGCTGATTCGAAAGTGAGATCGTTGGAAATCGATTCCTGAGTTCGACCCTACTTTTAATCAGTAGGTTGAAGGTTCGATTCCTTCCGCGCTCACCATCTATTTTCAGCGGTTTGCAAGCCGCCAAATTACGCCTACTGACTTTCGATCAGTCGCTGGAGAGTCTATTTCCCGCGTTTGTGCGTCTCTCTTCGGTGGCACAGCGATTTTTCTCTCTGCACTGTGCCCCAAGACGTGCCACGAAATTTCCTGGGCGTGAACTGGCACGGAGGCTGAACCTCAACATCCTCATGGCCAATCGGTGAGAGCAAAGGCTAGTCGCGGAGGACTTCCTCTGACTCCACTTCACCCTACTTATGGCGGGCCGCATCCTTGAATGTATGAGACATAAAGATCAAAGAGCGGCCAATGCGGTAAATACGAAATAGCGGTGACGGTCAGTCGGCAGTGTGGGCAGCCAGGTCGTTCATCCGGTCTGGTGTCGGCTGGAGAACTCCACGTTCGATCTGGTGTACAAGGCCTGTAATTGCGGCATTCATATGTACCGGCACTCCGGACGCGTGGCCTAACGTCACCACATAGCCGTTGATGAAATCGACCTCAGTCTTCCGGCCACGCTCGAAGTCCTGGAGCATCGAGGGTTTGACATCCCCATAGAAGGCAATGATTGCTTCGACCCACGACTCATAGCGTTTCTCTGCGCCGACATTGCTCGCCCATCCGGGCGGAATCGGGTCCACGGCCAGACGCTCCAGCCGAGTGCCAATCGCAAGTGCCACGGATAACGCTTCCTCGTACGTCCGTCGGAAGACCTTCTTGCCTGCCTCCGTTTCCATGTACTGACGCATGGTTTGCGAACAGAGCGCACCGAGGGTTGTAACCGAGCAATTGATCAGGAGTTTCGACCAGATGGCACCAGTCAGGTTTGAAGATACCTTAACCTCAATCGCTCGACCTAGGGTGCGCGCAACCCGCTCGACGCGCTCACTGACACCACCAGCAAGTTCGCCTATCAGTAGATGCCCTGCATTCTTCTGCTCGTAGACGCCGGGTTCTACCTTCGTGGCACCAAGATTTGAGAATCCGCCAAGGATCTTATCTTCGCCTAGACGATCCGCAAGAACCCGTGCAACGCCGCCATTCTGTATAGGCAACAGAACCCCGCCGGGCGCGAGCAAAGGCCCCAAGCGCGGCGCAATGTCCAGCGCGTCCTGCGCTTTGGTCGCGAGCAGGATCAGGTCGAAGGCATTCCCTTGTCCATAGTCGGCAATCGGGGCAACATCGACCGAAACCGCGCGCGCGTCGCCTCCAATCCCGGAGACGCGCAGACCCGATCTTCGCAGCACTTCCGCGGATTCGGAGCTGCGAGTTGCTAGCCGAACGGGGACTCCTGCGTTGATCGCACGGGCCGCAAGGGTTCCGCCCAGCGCACCGATACCCACAATCAACACCTTCATTTCGAGTCTCCCTGCGCACTCTTAATAGTGAATCCGAGCAATGAATCTCACACGCACAGCGCGCGATGTTATCAAGGCGCCGTCTCTTGAGCGCTTCTTGCTTCGTCGATCGCCCTCCGTCCGTCCTTTGTGTCATTGATGGAAGTCGCCGTCGGCAGATCACAGCTCGCAGACGCTTTCTGAACCGAAGGTCTCAACAACCATTTCGATCTCAACGCAGCAACCAAACGGGATCTGCGCCACGCCAAACGAACTCCGCGCATGCGTTCCGCGCTCGCCAAAGACTTCGCGCAACAATTCGGAGGCGCCGTTGGCGACGACGTGTGCATCCGTAAAATGCGGTGTACTGTTCACCAGCACGACGAGCTTCACAATGCGTGTAATTTTGTTCAGATCTCCGACGGCGGCTTGCAATGTGGCAATCAGCTCTACGGCGATGTCGCGGGCAGCTTGTTTGCCCTCCTCTATGGTTATGTTCGCCCCCAGCTTGCCGGCCCATGGCTTGCCTTCTTTTTTAGCGACCCGCCCTGATACATAAATGACGTTGCCGGTGCGCACAAAAGGAACGAAAGCGGCAACGTAACCGTCCACGATGGGGGGTTGGACGTCAGGCAATTTGATTTGCAAGGCTTTCAGGCGTTCATAAACTGTTGACATAATCCGGTTCCCCAGTCGAGGACGCGCTTTGCGCTTGTGGGGCTGGGGATGGCGTGCTGACAGGGGTCGAATCATTTGGTCGGTATGAGGCTGCGAATCTGCCTCACCGCGTAATCGACCTTCATGTCGAATGCGCGTTTCCCCAGCTCCGCCGTGGAGCGACGCGCGTCACCCTGGATTCCGTTATACGGACTCTGCGGCCCGATCTGTACCTTGCCATCGACGACGGGATCTCCCACTGCAGAGGGGACCAGATCTCTGCGCACCCATGTGTTGTCCTTGTCGAGATACATCAATTCCGAGGTGTCAAAAAGGTAACCGTGAAGGCCGGGTGGATACCCGTGCTGCGCCAGGTACTGATCAAACGCATCGTTGGCGAGCCTATAGACCTGGTCACAGTAGAAGACACGGAGGGCTCCGTAGCGTGCGTTTAGCTTGTTCGCGACCTTCTCGTAGACCTCCGGCTGGCCGCCAGCGTGATCGCCCATCAGAATCACGTTGCGGAAACCGTTGAGGAACGCTTGTTCCGTGATGCGCTCGAGCATGGCAGCGAGCAGCTCGTTGGTGATCCCGATGGTACCGGGAATCGGTTCTGCATCGTTCGGAGTGTAGGGCAACACGGGCAGGAAGATAGCATTGCCGAGTTCTCTCGCGATTGCCTCGACCGTCGCATGCGCTATGAGGTTGTGGCCGCCGTTCGCGTTCTGGGGACCTCGTTCCTCGACGCCGCCGGTGTAGATGAGCGCTGTCGTCTTGCCCGCCGCGATCTCGCACTTCACTTCCACCCAAGTCATCTTCTCGAACTCCACCAGATTGGTCTGCGCGCACGGCACAGCGCGCGCAGGTCCCGCAGCGAGTATCAGCGAGGCCGTGCCGCCAACGATCAACCTCAGTAAGGAATACGAAACCGAACCAATGCCCATGTCATTCTCCGTGTAACTATTCCCTAAATTCTCTAGGGAGATTAGGATCGCCGGCTATAAGATCCCGAATCATGCGCTTACCACGCTAATGAGGCGGTCTATGTCTCCTTCGGAGTTGAACAAATGAGGTGAAACACGAATCCTGCCTTCGCGCAGGCTCACGATAATGTTTTCCTTCTGCAACTTCTGGTAGAGCTCAACGGTTTTCTCCGGGGTCCGCGCGATGAAGCTGCCGAAAGACCCACGCTGCGCGGAGTCCAGCGGACTGGCCGGAATGCAGCCTTCAGGGAGGCGTTCGAATAAGAACTCGATCAATTTCCGGTTATGTTCGAGCACCAACTCAGGCCCAACACGTAAGACAAAATCCACCGAGGCATCCATGGCTGCCAGGTTGAAATTGAAATAAGTGGCGGCTTCCACGCCGTCCCAGCGCTTCGCACTGCGGGATGGCTTGGGATCGACAAAATTCAGCTCGAAAAAACTGTCTGTAGCCTGGCTGGTCCAAGAAAACGGCCCTGGACGCCCAGTTTCCTGATGTTCGCTCTTGGCCCAAAGAAATCCTGTGCCGTAAGGGCTGAGGAGCCACTTATATCCAGCGCACACCAAAAAGTCGGCGTTAAGATCTTTGACATCCATGGACACGCCCCCGCAAGACTGGCTCACATCAAGCACAAGCAGCGCACCCTGTGCATGGCAGGCCGCAGCCACACGAGCGGCATCCAGCAGCGAGCCGTCGTCAAAGCGCACATGACTTACGGAGACAACGCGCGTTCTAGGCGTCATCGCCGCAATGAGATCGTCCGCCGTGATGAAGCGGTCGCGCGGTGCGACGATTTTCAATTTCACGCCCTCGCGTTCTTCCATCGGTTTCCAAGTGGCAAATTGCGTGGGGAATTCTCCTTTGGCCGTGATGACCTCATCACCTGACTTCCACGTCAGGAGATGGGCCACAGCCGCAACGCCGGCGCCTGCTCCGGACGTGAGCGCGATTTCTTCCGGTCTGGCTCCGATCATTCTCGAGAGGGACGCCCGAATCCGACTTGGTGCTTCGAAGAAAATGGCGTCGTCCCGGTGATGCGGAAATTTGTTGGCTTCGATCGAGTTTTGCACTGCGCGCAGAGTTACGCGAGGCATCGGTGCATGGGCTGAGGTGTTCAAGTATGTTGCATCTTCAATCTCGAACCACTCCTTCTTCCAGTCGGTACCAGGTTGAGTTGTGGTCATATTCGCTCCGACCCCAGGCTTGCTGGCTGACCATATTCTCTGCGCTATTCCGCGCAGCGCCCCTACTTAGACCAGGGCGGAACCACGCCGTTGCTGCGCGCGTACGCGATCGACTGCCCCAGATGCTCGTGTTGATCTTCGAGAATCAGCATCAGCGCGTCCTGTTTCGTCATGTCTCTTCCGAACAGTTTCACCGGCGCCTGCAGGTCCTTGTCGGAAAGTCCCGTAATCGCTTTTTGCAGATTGACGTAAGAAGCCTTCAGAGCTTCCTGCATTTTCTCCGGATCGGTGATGGGCGCGGGCTTTGCCCCCGTATTCGGTGTGCCCGAAAGCACGCCGGCGAGCAGGCCGTTCTCTTTAACGATCAGGTTGAAGACGTCGGCGACGGAGCGAACGCCCTGGGCTGGCTTCCAGTCGTACTTGCCCGACATAACGCGCGCGAGTCCGGTGAATTTGTCGGAAAGGGTTCCAGCATCTTTTGCGAAGGCGGCCTGCATTCCTGCCGGCTGCGCCTGCGCCAACGACACCATCAGAGCGACCGCAAGCGCGTAAACTCCGTACTGAGTCAGAATCTTCTTCATGTGGATCTCCTCTTATGTGACTTGTCTGTTGGACACCAGATGTAAAGTCTCCGCATCTCTACCATTGGGCGCGGTGGCGGCTGCCGACGAATGCCATTCAACCCCCATAAATACTGGCGCGCGCCCTTTGAACACGTATAACAATTTCACTTAAAAATAATTTCACGCGTCACTTCAGTGCCCAGGACTTTTCTGATCTCATTCCGGTGCACTCTGGCCTGGTTCTGACACGCGCTGTCACAGATTACTTTTTCGGTCACTGCTTCAAACGCATCGGCTTGATCGCCGATGTCCCCGGCATAAGCCGCCATGTTCTTATAAGTAATCTCGAGATACACATTGGGCTGATCCGGTGATTTTGGAGAGGACTGGAAGACCTTGTAACCGATGATCAGCCCGGCTTTCTTCGCGGCTTCCATGGTCGGCATCCATGTCGAAGTCACCCACGCCATGTACTCTTCAAAGTGCCCGTACTCAACGTGTATGTAGTCGACCTCAGTGACCGGGCCGTAGCTATACCCGCGCACATCCTGGGCATGTGCATTAAGCGAAATCGAGGAAGCGGCGAGACACATGGATACGATAATCGTCTTAATCGTTTTCACCATTTTCTCTTCTCCTGTTGTGATGTATCTCTACTCGGCTAACAGCAGTGCGTTCATACTGCCGAAACGATCGGTCTGCGTAACCTACTTCTTGGCAGTCGGCGGCAAACGCGCCATACCCGGTTTTTCAAAGACAAAGCGAAGGGCTCACCTACCGTCGATCAAAACCGTAGTGATGGACCGGCTTACGGAGCGGGCGCGCTCCGCTTGTTTAGTTGCCGATCGAAGTACACATCCGCCGCATTGAACAACATCATCCACGATGAGTAGCGGGCCATGTCATGAATCTCGTTCGGGATCATGATCACGTCATGGTCGATGTTGTGCGACCGCAAGCCTTCGATGAGTTCGCTGGCCTGCTGGGAGGGTACAGCGCGGTCGTCGTCCGCCTGCACAAGCAGTACGGGTGAGTGCCACTGGTCGATGGTCGCCATGGGGGAGGATTCCACTGCCTGGCGGTTCGCATCGGCTCCGTCGATTGGCTCGCCCACCGAGGACAGGAGCGTCGACCAGTTATGTATGCCCGCATAATCGACACCGGCCGCGAGTGCATCTGAGGCGCGCGCGAGACCAAGGGCCGTCATGAGTCCCCCATAGCTTGGTCCCCAGATGCCTAATCTATGGGAGTCGACGTCCTGTCGGCCTCGCAGATAGGTGATGGCACCGACCAGGTCATTGAGCTCGCTGCTGCCACCGGGGCCGAGGTTGTCAGCCTCTCTGTAGTCAAGGCCATAGCCGGTACTGCCGCGATAGTTGACTGACAGCACGATGTAGCCCTCGGCGACGAGGTGCTGATTGAATGCGTATATCCAGCTATACGAACGCTTGGGATCGAACCCCAGCAGCATCTGTCTTTGGGGGCCGCCGTGGAAGAACAGAATCGCCGGGTGCGGCTTGGAGGTGGTTTCGCGTGGCAGGAACAGCTGCGCGTGCGCTTCCTGGCCATCCTTCGCCGGAAAGGTCACGGCCTGGGGCATGACGAGCTCGGAACTCGGGAAGGAGGACGGGATGGCTTCCGGAGCGAGCCGCCGCCATTGCCCCTCCGCAGTCAACGCGACCGGATGCAGCGGCTGGTTGCCGTCGCTCTGCAATGCGAAAAGAGTGCCGTCGGCGCCGATCTGCGGAAAGTCTTCGATGGCGTGGCTCTGGGCGGCGCGCACCGCCGAACCATGCTCGGCGTCGACCGTCCAGATATGCATCCTGTCGGTGTCATCCTGAGTGGACGAATAGACCAGACGCTTGCGGTCCTGGCTGAAGGCGACGTGCGTGACCTCGAACTTTCCCGCCGTGAGTGCGCGGGCCGCCCCGCCTCGGGCGGGGACGGCATATAGATGCTGCCAGCCGCTTTTCTCCCAAGGGAACACGAGATCATCATGGCTGGTCCAGAACAGGTTCGTCGTCGAGGGAGTGTCGTTGTTCAACGAGATCGTCGGACGAAATACGCTTCCTGGTCCCGCGTCGGCAATCCAGACACGTCGCCCCTGTCCGGTTTTCACATCCGCCGTCCAGATCGACCACGGCCGTCCGCTGCGGTGCGAGTAGAAATCGAGCGGAGTTTTCTCGGCCTGCACATGAACGAAGGCGATCCGCGCGCCGTCCGGTGAGAACGCGGGCGAGCTGTCGTAGTCGAGACTCGGACTCAACCAGACGATAGTTTGATCGCCGAAATTGTAGACACCGATCAGCGAGTGGCTGCCTCGATGGCTCACAAACGCCAGGCGCTTGCCGTCCGGCGCCCAGGTCAGCGAGTCCACTGTTCCCTGATCGATGAGCAATGGCTGCGCACCGCCATCGCCGTTCGCGGCCACCGTCATAATTCTTTTCTTGTCGACAAACAGCAGCCGGCTGCCATCGGGCGAGAAGGTAGGGGAGTCTCCCGCGCCGACCCTACGCGGCGCGCCACCGGCCGTGGCAACCACCCATACTTCACTGGGCATTGCGCCTTGCGGGGAGTTATTAGCGTTGGAAGGAGTCTTGTCCTCAAGACTCTGGCCCCGTGTGAAGGCGATCGACTTCGCATCTGGCGACCAAGCGAGTTCGCCGATATCGAAACCGTCGTCCTCTGTGTACGGTGTGATTTGGCGTGCTTTCGCGCCATGGGAGGGGTCTGCTACCCAGATGTTACGGCAGCCCTTCGCGTCGAATACCCACGCCACGGCTGTGCTCCTGGGTGCAGCCACCATGGCGTACGGAAATGGCGCCTGCAACACATCGTTTAGCGTAAAGGCCGCTGGATGGGCTTGTGCGCCGGCCAGCGTTGCGGTCATCCCGAGCACCGCCATGCCGGCGACGGCCACCATCACTCTACAGGCTGATCTGTTCACGCTATCCCCACAGGCTGTACTTGCCGTTGTAGCGGCGAACTGAAAATTCCACAAGTTCATTATTCTCACGATGATATTGCGGTTTACGCAGGATTCTGGTATTCGTTGGAGGGGAAGATTTCGGAGTACGGTAGGAGGCTCCTATGCTCGAAGATTTACGCGCCCTCGTAGAGTTCGCCCATGCCGGGTCCATCGCCGGTGCAGCCGGTCGTCTATTCCGCACGCCCTCTGCGATCACCCGGCAAATGCAAAGGCTGGAGGCTGCATTGGGCGCCGAGTTGCTCGACCGCTCGGTAAAGCCACCCCGTCTGAACTCGCTGGGCTCCAGGGTGCTTGAACAGGCGCGAGATCTGTTGCAGCGGACCGAGGCCCTGAAATCTCTTGTCTCGCGCGACGCCGAACCTCACGGCCTCCTGCGCATCGGGCTCGCGCACCCGCTGGCTGAGGGTACCCTTGTCGAACCTATTCGGGCGGTGACGGAAACGTACCCCAAGGTCAGACTGCTGCTGTTGAGCGAGCGCACGCCTGAATTATTTAACCGGCTGCTCGCGGGTGAGCTCGACGTCGCAGCCGTGCCTTTACCCGAAGGCAGAACCGCGCCTCCACCACTTCTGACGAATATCATCGCGACGGACCGCGTGGAGATCGTTCAGGGCGTAGCAGGCAACGTCGATGGCGATTGGAAAAGCTTAGGTCGAGCACCCTGGGTGCTCAATCCGTCCGGGTGCTTCCTTCGGGCGAAACTCATCGATCAGATGGGCCGTGTCGGCTTCATCCCCACGATCGCGGCTGAAATCCACAACATGCATCTGCAGCTGGCGTTCGTTCAGTCAGGATATGGACTCGGGTTGCTGCCAGCGCACTTTATTGCCGGAAACAATTCTCTCGACAGAGTTGAAGTGTTGCGCCCCCCATCGTTTGACTTGCACATGTTGGTGGCGATCGTGCGGGTTGGACAACTCGGCGCCTTGGAGAGGGCCGTCGAACTGTTGGAACACGGCATTCGGCGTCTGTTTGAGCCAGCCCACACGAGGAAGCGCGTGACGATGCACCGCAGAGGTGTGCCCGCGAATCGGCGGGCGGTGCGACCACACAGGTAGTCACCGGACATCGCCTGTTGCAGCCTCTCTAACTCACTTGCGTTGGGCCACGATGCCTGTACTGAGTAGCCGGGCGATCAAATTCGTTGAAGCCACCATTGACGTTGGTACGGATAGCGACCCGTGTTAGTCGAGTGCGAGCCAAGCACGCACGGTCTGTGCGCCGCTGCTCACTTCCCGTATTCGTTCCTCACCACCTCGCCGCCCTTCATCACAAACTTCACCCATTCCAGCGTTGTTACATCTTTAAGCGGATCACCTTCCACCGCGACGATATCCGCCCACGCGCCAGGTTCCAGGCTGCCAACTTTCCCGGTCCAACCCAGCAAGTCTGCGGCATTCACCGTCGCGGCCTGGATCGCCTGTAACGGAGAGAGCCCGAGCGCCACCATCGCCGCGAATTCATGCGCGTTGAGACCATGTGGATAACCCGCAGCGTCGGTGCCGAACGCTACCTTCACTCCACTGGCGAACGCGTGTGCAATATTCTGCCGGGCAGCGGCCATGACTGCTTTGGTCTTCGCGAGAATGAAATCGGGAACGTGATCCTTCTCAGCATTGGCCAGACGCCAATCTCTCCCATAAAGCGTGGGCACAAGATAAATGCCGTTCTTCTTCATCTCCGCGATGCCCGCATCGTCAATGTAAGAGCCGTGCTCAATAGAATCGACGCCGGCTTGCGATGCCCACAAGATGCCCTGCGCTCCATGCGCGTGCGCGGCAACTTTTCGACCCAGACGATGCGCGTCGGCCACGATGGCTTTTATCTCTTCCAGGGTGTACTGCGAGGCTTGCAGGTCATCGCCCTTGGTGACCACTCCGCCGGTCGCACAGAACTTGATCAGATCGGAGCCGTACTTAATGTTCTGGCGCACCTTCTGCTGCACGGCCGCGATGCCGTCGGCCACTCCGTCGCCGGTAGCGTGATACTCGAACGGGAGCAGATTGTTGTCGCAGTGCCCGCCGGTGATACCCAGCGCTGGCCCGCTCACCAACATTCTTGGCCCAGGCAGGTCCCCGGCATTGATCGCATCGCGCAACGCGACATCGCTATAGCCGTCCGCACCGACGTTGCGCACCGTCGTAAATCCAGCCTGCAAGGTTATGCGCGCATTCTTGGCGCCAATAAGGGCTTCGCGTGGGATGGAAATCCCGAGTTGCTCGGAGGTGAAGTCGGGATCGGTAGTAAGATGAACGTGCGCATCGATCAATCCAGGCAAAACCGTCGCGTTCGAAAGATCGATAAGCACCGCGTCCGCCGGGGCCTTTATTTCCGCGGATGAACCGACTCGCGCAATCTTTCCGTCTTCGATAACGATCGTCTGATCTGGGAGCAGCTTGGCAGTCTTCACATCGAGCAGATGCCCAGCGTGTACCACGACATGTTTCGGCGCTTGCTGCGCAACCAGTTCTGTGACTAGCGCCACAAGCACAAGTGCCAGGAGGAATGGACGTCGACGTCTTTTCGCGAGCAGACGTGTCAGGGGCCGGATCGGTTCGGTCTGAAGCTGTGGGCTCATCGAGGCCTCTCTCGCGTGTGCTTGGCAAGCAGGAAGTTTATCCAGAAACGCCTTTTCGTTCCCTATCGGAGTTCCCTAATCCGATGAGCAGCCCTCCACGACCAGGAACATCGATTTTCAAGATCTACGCTATCCTGACCCCAAAGATCGGCTGTTCTCCGTTCTCACGCGCCTGCCGACAAAATGAGTAACCATGCTCGACGTAAGCAGTGATTCGTCACCATACCGCGCCTTTCCCGAGGCGAAGGTCAGCTATGACTGTATTTCGTCCAGGTAACCGATAAGATCTTCCATTGCCCATCAATCTTGCGCACTTGCCAGTGTTCGAGGCCTGAATGATGAATCTTGTCGTTGATGACAAAATCATAATTAAATGTCACTAAACCAAGGTCGCCGTCCTGGCGAATCTCTATGTTGTGAAACGTTTCGTCGAGTTTGTCCTTTGACGTAGCGAGCAATGTCACAAATCCATCGAGTGCGCTCGGGCCGATTCCATCGAACTGGGCGTTAAGTTTTCGAGCCTTATCAACAGATTCTTGGTTGTCAATCGAATGAAAGAGCACATTGGGATTCAGCATGAGCTTCGTCAGGGCGTACGGATCCTTGTGGATAATGTCCTGACGGAACTCCTCCAATAAGTTGCTAATCTTCGTGATGTCATCCGCATTGGAATTGAATTTGAGCTCCTGGCCCTGCGCGAATGCTTGAGTGATCAAGCCGCAACTAAGGAACATGATGAATACTGCGCCCGCTCTCTTTTTGCTCATCTAAGAATTTCCTTTCACAATTTGATTTCGGTTCAGACCACTGACACCAACTGTTTTTCCGAACCAGTGATGTGCGTACGGTTCGGCATTAAATGCCTCGACTTCTTGGTCCCTCATTGCCGCCGGTTTACACGCATGGGGCGCCTTGGACGGTCTGAGACACCAGCGCGGACGATGGCACCTCGATTTCGCCGCTTGCGATGTAGGCCGCGGCGCCACCAACGCTGACAGAGGTGACCACGTCGTCGCGCTTCCGCGCTTCCGCTTCGATATCGCTTCGGCGGCCCATCAAGACGCCTTGCTGGATCGAAAGGCGATAGGCCATCCCGCCAAAATCGGGCTTCGATGCCATTGCCCCGACGAGGGCGGCACAAGCGGCGCCTGTCGCGACATCTTCTTCGATGCCCATCGCGGGTGCCCACATGCGAGCATAGAGCTTGCCGCCATCCCGTAGATCTCCTGCGAAGAAGAAGACCTGGGGAGACCACGCTCGCGAGAGCGTTGCCGCCCAGGCAGCCCGATTGATCGCCGCCCGATCGACGACCTCGTTCGAGTTCAGTTGCGCAAAACAGAATGGAACACCGACGCCCGCGAAAAAGACTTGGCTCACCTCGGCGGGCTCGATGGATAGGACGGCGGCGAGATCAGTCGGAGAAGGTGCGCCGGTTGGTGTCTCGATCTTCCCCGATAACGTCAACGTGCCGTAGAACCCTCCGTTTCGCTGCGCGACTTCGACCGTCACGGGACCGACATTCTCCTCCAGAATAAGCCGGACTGGATCACCAGACCGTACGTGCTGTTTCATCACAAGGGCACAGGCTGTGCCGACCGAGGGATGTCCCGCAAAGTCGAGTTCCGTCCGAGGTGTGAAGATGCGCACCCGACACGTGTTCCCAGGATCGTTCCGCGGCAGGACGAAGGTCGTTTCGCCGAAGTTGAATTCGCGAGCAATCTTCTGCATGCCCTCGGTCGAAATGCCGGCCGCGTCAGGCAGAACTGCGAGTTGATTACCGCCGAACGGTGTCGAACTGAAAACATCGACGATGTGAAATGTGTACTTCATGAGATCACCTCCGGGCGTCGCCTCAAGCCTTGACGACAAGGTCGATTTCAACGTGGGCTCCAAGCGGCAGCGCGGCCACCCCGATGGCCGTGCGGGCCGGAAAGGGCGCACTAAAATACTTCGCGTAGATGCCATTCATCCCGACGTAGTCACTCATGTTCGTGAGAAACACGCGGGCGCACGCAACGTGATCGAAACTCTTACCGGCCGCCTTGAGAACCGCCGAGAGATTCTGGAAGATGCGCTCTGTCTCGGCCTCAATGCCCCCCTCGACGACCTTGCCAGTGGCCGGGTCTTGGCCGACCTGTCCGCTGAAGAAGAGGAAACCATCGATTTTGACTGCCTGGGAAAATGGGCCGACCGGCGGCGCGAGTTCAGGCGAAGTAATTGCGGTCTTGCTCATGGAAAACTCCTTTGGATACTGGCTAGATGGTCAGAACGGTGGAGCCGGAGGTGGCGCGCGCTTCCAAGGCCTTGTGGGCGTCAGCGGCATCCTTCAGCGCAAAGCGCTGATTGACCTTAATGCGCACCTTTCCCGAAGCCACAACATTGAACAACTCGTTAGCGGAAGCCTCAAGGTCTTCCCGTCGCGCGATGTAGTGGAAGAGCATAGGCCGTGTCAGAAAGAGCGAACCCTTCTGCGACAGTAGAACGGGTGCAATAGGGTCGATTGGACCAGAAGATTGTCCGAACGTCACCATCAAGCCACGCGATCTTAGACAATCGATCGAGCGTAAGAACGTGTCCTTGCCGATGGAATCGAAGACCACCGGCAGTTTCTCGCCGCCTGAGATACGAGAAACCTCCGCGACGAAATCCTGTTTGGAATAGAGGATGGTATGTTTGCAGCCGTGGGCGTGGGCCAACTCGGCCTTGGCTTCTGTCGAAACGGTGCCAATGACCGTCGCGCCGAGGGCGGCCGCCCACTGACGGAGAATGAGCCCGGTCCCGCCGGCTGCGGCGTGCACGAGGATCAAGTCACCCGCCTTGACGGGATAAACCTGCCGGATCAGCACCTGAGCTGTCATACCCTGGAGCATCATCGCGGCTGCTTGATCGAAGGAGATCGCATCGGGCAAGCGCACCAGTCGATCGGCCTCGATGAGCCGCATCTCGGAATAGCCACCGGCGGGACCCGCATAGGCCACCCGATCGCCGACTTTCAGGCCACGCACAGCTTGCCCGATCGCCTCGACGATCCCGGCACCTTCGAGACCCGGAATAAAGGGAAGCGGCTGCGAGTAGTATCCCGTCCGGTGATAAACATCGATGTAGTTCAGGCCCGCCGCCACCTGGCGCAGGCGCACCTGACCCGACCCGGGCTCACCGACCTCGATCGGTGTCCAGTTCAGAACCTCGGGACCGCCAGTCTGCCGAATTTGAATCGCATGAGGCACAGGTTTCCTTATGGTTTTAGCGGGGGAACCGACAATGCCACAAGTTCATTATTCTCACAATGATGTTGCTGTTTCCGCACGATTATCCTATTGATTGGAATACTTCAGGAGGCTTCCCGTGCTCGACGGTTTACACGCGCTCGATCATCGCGCGGCTTCATCCGCGCGGATAGCACGTCCACTTGATATGTGGGGTACCTGTGCCATAAACGTGCCCTACGCTTCGAGCCGATATGCGCTTTTACTCGCCTTTTCGATCCGTCGGCAAAGTGCTTCCGTGCGGGCTTGGTTTGTGGCAAGTGAATGATTCAAAAGCGAGGTCGTTGGAAATCGCGTTCTGAACCCGAGCCTACTCTTAATCAGTAGGTTGAAGGTCGATTCCTTCCGCGCTCACCAACTCCTTTCTTTTCAAGCTGGCTCTTGCCGTACGTGGGCGGGAGAGGGCAGAAACTTGTTACGCGATGTTACGAAGTCGGACGCCATCGAGATGGGGATCTCGCTGTCGGACTGGGGCCGGGCGGGGTGTGGCTGAGTTTGATCGGCAGCACCGAAGGCCCACCGCGCGAGGTCGGTCCGCCGCGCCGCTCGGCACGCGAGATCACAGTCGCCATCGAGCCTACGCTGGAAATCGGCTCTAGTTGTGCTGGAAGACCTGGACCGGCTGTTCCCGCGGGGCGAAAGCATCAAGGTTAGCTTGTCCGGTCTGCTAAACGGGCTGGACGGAGTAGCAGTTCAGCAGGGTCTGATCGTGGCCGCAACTGCCAACGATCCCGCGCAACTCGATCCGGCGGTTCTTAACCGGCCAGGGCGCTTCGACCGGCTGATCGAGTTCCGGAATCCCGCGCCGCCTGTTAGAGCCAAGTACTTCCAGAGAATTGGCGGCCTTACCGAAACGGAGGCTGCGAAGCTGATGGAACCGACGAACGGAGCAGTCCTTCGCCCAGTTGCGTGAGACGTATATCCTCGCAGGACAATGGGCGTTTGAGGCGGAGCGTGATATCACAATCTCGGATCTTCAAAAGGCTGCAAAGATGATGCGCGACCAAAGCATCAAGGCCCGACGCGCGCGAGGACCAGAAATAGGGTTTAGTACTCAAGACACAATGGCTGAGGTTGAGGAATAAACGATGGTTACAACTTTGAATGATCAATTAGCCGCTTACTATGAGACCGTGATCAAGAAGTTTCTAGAGACTTCTCGATTGCCGGACGGCTATGAGGGGCCATTCGTGACTGCGTGCCCAAAGATTTATGAGCAAGCAAGTATCAAGTGGATGTATGTGGGCCAGGAAGGCGGGGTCGAAACAATCACCTCCGCTGCAGATATTCGGACGGCAATGGATGAACATGCAAGCTTCCCAAAGAGATCTCCGTTCTGGAGATTTGGCCTTGCTCTGGACCGGCAATTCAATCCCAGACTAGCCGAGCGCAGCTTCGTATGGAGCAACATCGCGCGAATTCAGAAGTCTGACGCGAATGGCCGAGTTCCATCGGCGTTACTGGAGTTCTGGAGAAAGCAGCGTATGACGGCGGCTGAGATCGAAATACTGCGCCCCCAGCTTGTGCTTTTTGTTACTGGC
Organism: Terriglobales bacterium; assembly: GCA_051006995.1. GTDB lineage: Bacteria > Acidobacteriota > Terriglobia > Terriglobales > Acidobacteriaceae > JAIQGF01. The sequence continues at coordinate 34,985 of JBPCSQ010000016.1, read as the reverse complement.
CCAAATTATGATGACCTCCTGCGGGAAGAATTTCCTGGAGAAACTCGGCAGGCAGCCACGGTCCTACAGCTGCATTTGGGAGAAGCTGAGCAAGTCCGCGAAAAAGGCCGGCATCGGCCATCTCGGAACGCACTCCTTCCGGCACAGCTACCGCAGCTGGCTGGACCCCTGGGCACTCCGCTCAGCATGCAGCAGCGCGCCATGCGGCATGCCGACATCCGGCAGACGATGGAGTACGGGGACTTGATCGGCGACGAGCTGCGCAAGGCGAACGCCAAGGTTGTCGGGCAGCTGATTGGATCGAAACTGGACCGAGAGGCCAGTTAAGCGCTTGAAAACTGGGGTGGGAGATGGGAATCGAACCCACAACGTCCGGAGCCACAGTCCGGTGCTCTGCCAGTTGAGCTACTCCCACCGCAAACTTCGATTATAGCAGCCAGGAAGAGGAGGAATTCCGTTCAGCGCGCGGGCGCCAGCTGGCGGCCAAGCGGAACCGGCGCAAGATCGAGCCAGTGGTCGTCTCCCGCCTCGCGAACGAAGGTGAGCTGCTCGATCCTCACACGGGTGGTGCCGTGATAGCGGTCCCAGCGGCGCCGCGCCTCCTGAAATGCCGGCTCCGCCTCCTGGGCGGTGTCCATGCGGAAGATGGTGAGGTGCGGCATGTAGGGCCACTGCTCGTCGGCGCGAAGCACGTTGACGTTCAGTTTGTCGTGCAGCTCGCGCATCCGGTAGGCAGCATGGGCGACGCGCAAAAACACTGTTGGCGTGACCGGCAGAAACGTGGCCACCTCGCCCAGTCCGATTTCAAAGGGCTGGACATCGGCGCAGACGCGGCCCAGCGTCTCCAGAGCTTCGGCCTCGCTGCCTTGCAGCGCGCGCGGAGGAAGGATGCTGATGTGCGACGGCAGATGCGCGTGCTTGGGATGGAACTCGCGCCGGAGGCTCTCGACAAGTTCGCCGACGGGGCTCTTCACGTAAGCCACGAGGGCGTATTGCGGGGGCAGCATGGCTGGAGAGACATTATAAGCTGCCGCCCGTGATGGCTAGGCCGGAGTGGCGGGTGTCGAGCCGGGTACGGCGGAATAGCGGCGCGCAAGTGGCAGCGGGTGTGCCCATCGATGTCGGCGTCAATGCCGGCGGCGCGCAGTTATAATTGAAGACGAGTCGGGGCGTAGCGCAGCCTGGTAGCGCACCTGCCTTGGGCGCAGGGGGTCACAGGTTCAAATCCTGTCGCCCCGACCAATATTATCAACCAGATGGCGTGCACCGAAATCGGTGCACGCGAATACGCTGTAGTCGAAATTGTAGACGGTCACGCCTCTTTTTATTTCAAAGCGGAACGACGCCTGGTTTTTCCGGTCCCCAATGTGGTCGTTTTTTGCGGCGGTATAATCCTTCCAGGTGCTTATCACCGTAATTACGTAGACTTGCGGTAAGGGGCAGGTGTCTGCGCAGGTTCGATCCTGCGGTCCGGCGAGTGCGCCAGCAAAGGCAGGCGATTTGGACGACGGCATCCAAAAGGCGCTGCGAATTGGCGAGGCCAACGCTGAGGTTATCAAACTCGCCCAGAACTGGTGCGCCAATCTGCAAGTCGAGAAATCCGGCGGCACCGGCTTAGTCGAGATCGAGACCGGTCTACCGATCGGAATGCGGTCCTTCAAGTGTGCGCACGCGAGCGCAGCGGGATTTGCGGGCATGGACCTGCGCCATATTGCGTTGGATTTCTATGACCGGAACTGTAACGGTTGTCAAAAACGAGTTCCCGTCATGCTGCCTAATCTTTCACAGCTGCTGGGAGAGCGCGAGAAAGCCGCTGCGGCAGACCTACGCAAGCGGGAAGCGCACGCCGAGCGGGAGCGGGCCGCGTATGAACAGCGCAGGGCTAAACGCGATTTCCTGAGCCAGCCATGCGACGAATCTACTGTGGCCCTATTCCGGGCCATCGATTCACTCGACCGGGAGCCAACGCCGCAAAAAGCTGAAGTATTGGCACAGCTAGCGTCCGTGACCCCCGAGCGGTTCCAAGGTGCGGTCCAGGAAGCCCTCTTCGCCCTGGTAAACGAGACTTCATCATCTAGCGTGGCTAACGGTGTCCTGGCTGCCTTGCGGCAAATCAAGGCTGATGCCGATGCCATGTGCGCAACAGCACTCCGCGTCCTTTCCCAAGCTGCGCTTCCAATCGCCGGCAGCATTGTGGCAGAAAACATCACCGCGGGCCACGTATCCGCGGTCGAGAGCGCGCTTCCTTCGCTCATCCGTCTTGCGGTTCCGTTCGAAGACTTTTTTCGACGGGTCGATCCGGAAAAACATCCAGAGGGATTGCTGGCCGTTTTTCGCATTGCGCCAACCATAGTGAGCAATGTCCTTGAACGGCTATTGGGCGATGCCGACAAATTGCCGCGAATCCAAGCGGTACGTGCTATCCAGGTCTTGCGGCAAGCCGACCCTAAGTACGGCATCGAGCTGATACCAGCCCTGGTGCGGTCTACCGCGCTGCCGGATAACCACTACGATGTGGGATCGGCCGAGGGGTGGGTACAAGATTTCTTAGCCGACCTCCTTGAGAATCATTTCGATGAGGTCGATCCGGCTCTGACTGAAAGCTTCGTGCGCTTGCAGGATGGAGATCCGGATATCGGACTTGATAAGGTGTACCTCCGACTCTATCGCTCCCATCGCCACGAAGGGAAGCGGAGCAGGCGAAGTTCTCGCGCTCACGACATCATCTTCGGACGGCTACTCAACTATCTTGCGACAGACTGCGCAGAACAGGGTTCGTTGCAGTTGCTAGATTTTCTTAGGCATGACGCCGAAGCCTACGTGGACTTGGTGGAACGTCACATTGATGGCCTGCTCGGCGCCATCGCCGTAATCGCCGAGCAGAGGACGAAAACAATAACTTCTTCTCTTCAATTGCACCTGCCCCCAGATCCGCTGGCCGCACTTGAGGTCTCACGTCGTAAGGACGCCCTGTACTATCTTATCGACGCTATCGCTCAGCTTGTGGGCAAAACGGCCAAGGAACGGCCCGAGACGATCGGTCGCGCACTGCTGTCCACATTGGCACAGGTCGACGAAGCGCATGATGAATTGCGCGCCGGCCTGGTTACGGCGCTAGGGCAGATGGCCCAGAATCGGGAAACGTTACCCCGGGTTCTGCCTCACCTTTACGCCGCGATGACGGGTCGGTCGCAACTGGTTCGGGCAGCAGCGGCCCGCGGCTACGGTGAGGTCATTGCCGATAGCGCAGATGATTTTCCACCACTGCTTCACGAGACGTTCATAACGCTGCTGTCGGATCCATATGTAATTGTGCATTCCGCAGCGCTCAACGTGTTGGATAGAGCGCGGCTGCCGGACGAGTACAATGACCGCCTCCGCCTGATGGTACTCAACGTTATAGGCGCTCACAGCGGCACGGAGGGAAGAAAGCATGTTCTCAAGGTAGCAATTGACGTGTTTCTAGATTTCCATTCAGGAAAGAACACTCCACTCCCGGCGAGCCTGCGGGATGTCCTTATCGACAGAATCCTGCAGTGTGATGGCTACGATGCCGCCAGCATGCTTAGGCAGCATGCTTCCAAGCTGATGGATCGTCCCAACTTCACCAAGGCCGTACTAGCAATCCTTAAGGACGAGGATGCGAGCGAATACAAAGTGGAGGATTTGATGCGTGTGCTGAAGCGAGTGCCGGAAGCACAGCTTCGCGCGCAAGCTGACGAATTCGTAGCTGTCATGCAGAGGTGCTCCGAAAACGACCATCACGTGGTCGATGCCGCAGTGGAAATATTGACTGGGGCACGGCTGTGGCAGCACGCGATGCGCCTTGCAGAGCGTGAAGAGAAGCGCTGGGATGATTCAGAGTGGAACCGCCCGCGTAAGCTCATGTGCCAGTTACGTACACTGGCCTGTGCAGTCGAGTTCTACTCATCAGAAGGTAATCTGGAAAAGCTGAAGGAGTGTCTTGCCGCGATCCGGCGCGTCGAGGAAGAACGCTTGAAGGATGAGGCGAAACATCGAGAGCGAAGGGACCCGCAATTTGGACTGGCAGATTAGAATTCGGGCGCGTGAGGCTCTGTTCGCTGCGCTGGAAGGCACGCCGCAGTCACCAGACTTACTGCTGCGAACAGCAAGAGAAATGCGCGAGGCCAGCGCAGCAGCTGGGTCGCCGGCAACAAAGGCGACAACCACATACGACCTTTACGCAAGGCTTCTTGAATGCACGGCACGGCTCACCTCGTGGAGCATCGCAGTGCGTTCCTGTGAAGCAGATGCGGATCGATACCTCCGTGGGGCAAGAGTTCTAGCTCAGGACACTCGCAAAACTTTTCCAATGGAACTGAAACACCCGATTGCTGCCTGTTTTGCGCTGATTGAGGTTGCAAGTGATGTTTGCGATGTTCCTGCGGTAAATCGCGCGGCCCTCGCCATCCCCCTTCCGATCTCGTATCCCTCAGCGAAGCCTTCGCGGCCGCTGGTGCCGGTGGAATGTGAAAAGCCAAAGGAGCAACCCGTTGTTGTTGCGTTCACGTCGTTTGCCGTGAACGGACAACCCTTCCAAAAAGGCCATCTCCTGAACCTGGATATCGGTTATGACCTGACAGTAGAGATCAGGCTGTTCGCATGGTCTGACGGTGAAGACGAACTTCGATTGGAGCCTCTCTCGGTTGAGCCATCCGATTCCTACGAACTCCCTGTATTCTCCTTTACGAGGCCCTCGGGTGGGGGTCCATTTTTCCTGAAGGCAAGAAAACGTATGGTGTTGAAGCGCGCGACCTCCTTCCTGGCCCGGCCTTTGGAGTTCAGCTACAGGGCGCGCTTTACCTCAGCCCGCGAGGTCAATACAGAGGGTCAAAGGCATTTGAGCGTGAGGTGTTTCGATCCACGAAGAGATCCGCAGAGCGGCTACGAGCAAGTGGATCTAAAGCTTGTTGAAGTGCGCGATTTGGCTCGCAAGGCATCAGGAGTTAACGATTCCGAGTTAAACAATTTCTTGGTCCTAATGGGAGCTGTGGGCGGAATAGCGGGTCAAGCGTTCCAAGATAACTTGTTCCCCGGGACATGGAGTGAGCAAGAGTTTCAGTCCGAGTTAAAGAGACTGCTACGACTGCGGCCAACGATAGGGTCTGAGCTGGAAGAGCATCCGCACGTTTCCGGTGGGATCACTGATCTCTCGTTCCGGCACGTGCGACTGGAATTAAAGGTCATTAAGGATCATTACGTTACGAGAGACGATCTTCTCATCTTCCTCCCGCAGATCACCCAATACGTGGCTGGAAGCGACAAGAGGTTTGGCGTACTCTGTGTTCTCGACTCATCAGAAAAGCAGGGCCTCCCCTCAAGCGTAGCCGACGACATCTCGTACGAAGTAACGACCGGCCCCTCGGGCAGAGGTCTTCCGATTGGTATTGGGGCCGTCATCATCCGGGGACATTTGGCCCAGCCGAGTTCGTTGTAACCTCGTTGATGCAGCCTGGGGCGGGTGGCCCACCCTTCTCGCCTGTGGTCGCCCAATACTCTGGAGTCGCGTACGCGTAACCGGTTGGCGATTTTCTACGCTCGACCATCGTAAATCAGCTTCTCGATGTGCTTAAGAATCTCAGCGTGCTACGTGTCGTTGGGTTCGAGAACACGCCTAAAGAGAAGGGTTGCTGAGCTGCTGCTGTCTGTATTTAGCGTCAGGTCGTGTCGTCCATCCAGCCCATGTGGCCGAACTTCATGAAATCGAGCTCATAGAGTTTGGCCAATTACAACAACACTACCGGGGTCTGGCTGGCGAATCAGCCCTCTCTCTACTTGAGACAGGTACGCGCCGAACGACCGATTCGTCGCTCGACCTGTCTCAACGTTAAGCCACTGGGCCACCTCTGCTGGTCTGCCCGGTATAGCGCACTAGCACCGGAGGTCGAGGTATTCCGATTTTACTCTGTACTCGCGGCGATTCTCGTGGGGGGGGGAATCGCGCCTTCTTCCTGTCGGAAACAATCAGGTAGACGGTGATTCCTGTTTTCGTAGGTTGCAAAACTATGACAGGAATGGCGGCGGGGCCGTATCCCCGCGGGAAATTCGCAACCGGCACCGACAATCAGATACTGGAATGGCTGGTGCCGTTTCGCGGGCGTCGCCGAGAAGCCCGTCAATCCAATACGCGGAAGGTGCGGAGTCCGCGTCCTCGGCGAAAAGCCCGATTAAAGCGCATGTAGCTAAGCCGGCGCCCAACACTGTTAGTGCGACCACGCTGGGTGCCGGGGCTTCTGAATCCCCTATCACATACCCATCGCGACGAAGGCGATCGCATTGTTCGGCGGGCAGGTTTTCGATCCTGATAGTGTCAGCGCTAATTGTCTTTCGGCACCATAGGCAAGGAGTTGCTGGCGTAAGCACCCGCACCTCGGCTATCAAAGAACAGAGCACGTTTTGGGCACGCGTTCCGACGCGCGTGCCCACATCGATCACAGGTAAAAGATACGAACTAGCGAGGTCATTCAATACTGCGCGGCTGCCGTGCGTATCGGTAGCAGAGATTGCAACATCGGCATCTAGAATCTCGCGGAATACCCGCTCGGAGCGTACGTCTCCATGAACGCGCCTAACATGCGTGCCGAATCCAAGTTGTTCGACGTGTCGACCAACGACATCAACTTTCGGAGGTGGCACAACGGCCTTGATGTCGGCCACCATGGCACCGAACACACGGCGAACGTTCGACGGCGTATCCAACGTATCCTTATCATTCAGGATGAGTGACCGAGCGCCGGCTCGGGTGAGCTGCTCTGCTACCGGGGAACCCAATCCACCACAGCCAATCACGGCGATATCGAGTGTTCTTAGCTGATCATGGATGTTGCCGAGCGCGTCCTTTTGACGTATGTCCAATTCGAACGTCGGTGTTTTTTCGCCAAGCGACAAGTTGCGAATTGTGCGACCGACAGCCCATATCCTGTCTATGTCGACGAGAGTGTCTCGTTCCACAACTGCTCCGGCCCAGGCTCTGGCGTGAACGACGACCGCGACGAATGGTCCATCGATGATTGGTTGAAGAGTACGACCGAGATCGAGCAGCGCACTCTTATCCCTACCACTGAAACCGCACGGGTGTTCGGGATGGGGATGCGAATGGATGAAGAGTAAACCTGCGTCGCAATTGATCGCCTGGCTGACGGCGAAGGATACCCACTGTGCGCTAGGTCGAAGCAAACCTTCGTTTTGAGATTCCCAATCTCCAGCCTGTGGCAGCAAGACTTTATCAACAAGTAGCCGGCGTGAACTCGCACCGCGGCCTTCTCGCACGAGACAGAATGCACCCTCTTCAAGTGGGCTGCTGCCGTGAAGGTGATTGGCAAGTTGGTTGTAGGCGTTCTCTGTAAAGACGAGGCGAATCACGAGCGTGCCTCCGCAACCCAGCCCGACTCCACAAACGCAAAATGGTCCAAGATGCCGTTCCGGTTTGGATTCCATACGCCGTTGCGGTGCCAACTAAATCGTCGCCACTGTCGACCGACATACATTTCGATTACGGTCGCACCTTGGGGGACACGTCCGTCGGGTCGCAGCAGGTTGACGTCTGCCCAAAACATGTCCATAGCGGACATCGGGTACATGCGGTCAGTAATGAACAACAAATCCGTGTTTGGCAATGCAAACAGCCCTGACGGCGTGGGCACGTCCTTAATAATCACGAAAACTTGGGCACCGGCTTCGACTATCTCGGTCCTGCGGCTCGTGGTTGCCGTGAACTCCTCCGCGTGAGCACGGAGGAGTTCGACGCCATCCATTACAGCCCTCCAAAGGTTCGGTTGCCAGGAATCACGCGAAAGTGCTCCCCGTTCTTCAACGTGATCAACTGGTTCGCCTGTATCAGAGTGCCGCCGGTCGGGTCTCCCTTGCCCTGAAGTTGAAGCAAGTCCCATTGATTGCCAGGGAAACCTGCTTTCGCAAGGAGCTGCTCGCCCGTAACTTCGGCGTCGTCGAATTCGACCTTTTTTCTATTTACGAAAACGTGTAGTTTTTCCATCAGAATGTCCTTCCGTCTGACATAGAATCGGCTTGGTTTATGCCTTCACCCTCGTCGATATAGAACAGTGATTCGTCCACCCGCGCGCCTGCGGGTCGAGATTGTGGAAAACCGGCTGGTCTGCTGGCCCGAATCGCGGTTCTACCTGTGTGAGCCCCGCCGGGATTGGGTGGACTAACGTTACTCGCGGTTTTGCGTGGACCACCCGGCGGCAGAGCATCAATGGCAACGCAAGTGGCCGGTCACAGAGAGGTGCTGGCGCCAGTGAGCCAGCCTGATACAAAAGTCGAAATCGGCGACGTCTGGTGGCTTCCAGACGAATTGGTGGGCTTTCCTGGGGGCAAAGGAAGGTTCTGCTTGGTCGTCGCCGTCGAACGCGCGGCAGGGTCAAATCTGCCGTTACAGATACATTACGTTGCCGGGTCCACTAAGTCCTGTCGCCCTCCCGTTGTGATTCTTGAGGCCGGTGAAGCGAACCTGGACGGCCGGACGTATTTTGGCTTCTGGTGGAGCAATGCAAACGGACTGCCGGCGGTCACCACGGTGGGCCGCTTCATTGGGAGGGTCGATTCGCGGCGGCTTGCAGACATTAAGTCGGCTATTTCCTCGAGCAAGCGAGCTGCACTTAAGAGGTTGGCGAGCTGCTGATGGATAATCTGCAACATCTCCGGGATGAGTACGATGTTGACGGGTTGGGACCACTCCTGACTTCACTGCTCGCCAAGATCGTCTGGGCAACTGTGCGTTTATATCCGCCTTCGGAGTACTCGGAGTATGGCAACTGGGACAAGGCCGCTTGTGAAGACGTGCTGAATGACTGGATCGTAGAACGATTATGGGGCCGCGCAGACCTTCGCTCAATGTTGTCATCGGCGCCAACGACTGCACAGCTTCGGGCTGCGTTGACAACATCTCTGCGGCAATTCCTTAGTAACAAGAGACGTCGTTCGATCGCCTCGAATCTTTATAAAAGAGTCCGTGCACAGCTGCGCGGTGCTCAGTTCCGCAGCTTAAGTCCGGATTCGCTCGGGATGGAGCAGCAGCAGTGGACACTGAAGGAGTCGAGCGTTAGTACACCCTCAATACTTTCTACGTCAGATCTTGTCAACGTCTCATGGGAGCTGAATGATGAACAGCTCCAGGTCGTCAAGTACGGGCCTTTTTCACAGAAACTGTCTCCGATTCTTCGTGAGCCAAAGCTGAAGGAGTTTCTTGGCCATTTGTTGGGACGAGCAGGAGGCGGTATTACGTTGGGAACAATCCTTGATGTCATGCGGCTACGTTTTGGGCTGATTACTGAGGAGAACATCGAGATTGATGACAGTATTCCCACAGAGAATGCTGGGAGGTCTAACCTGGCGGAAATCTCCGTTGCGGCCCGGAGTATCGTTAGCCGCCTCAATCGCTCACAAATTGCAATTGTGACAGCATATTTCCAGACTGGCGGCAGGTTCGCCGATGCCGCATCGAGGTCTGGCTGCGAGGCGCAAGCGGTCCACGAAACAGTGCACGCAGTGTTTGAAGCCGTATGCGAGTGTTCAGAAACTGAAGACGACGCACGTTCGATAATGAACGCTGTCGAATCGCTGTTAACTCAGCGTGGTGACTAATCATGCGATGCCCACTTCCCATTGACTGGCTGGAGTATTTGGAGGGAACGCATTCCGAAAAACTCTCTTCGCATCTGCCTACTTGTGTTTCATGCCAACTACTGGTCGAGCAGCTAAAGACGGAACAACGGCCAGAATTTAACGCAGTATTTTTGTCACAGCCCACTAATTGGCAGAAGTGGGCAAAAGACAACTCGAGTGTCCCGACTAAGGGCGATATTTGGCTGACTCAAGATGTGCTGTCCACCGAGCACCTCCGAAATGTTGTGCTTCTGGTCTTGTCAGATGTATGGCAAGAAAAAGGTGATTCCTGGTGTGAAGTAGCACCATTGACTACCGATATCGAACGAGCTTCGTCACTTGAGTTGGTGTTACAGAGAAATGATACAACATTAGAGGTGCCGATGCTGGTGCTGTTTCGTCTACAGACGACCGTCAATACGCGCGACTTTGGTAAGCGCATTGGCGGCCTTACTGAAGATGGTTCAGCTATAGTTGAGGCTGCACTAGATGGTCATGCGCCAGAACACCGGTTTGGTCCACGTGTGCAGGACGCGTGTGACGAGCGTTTGCGTGCCCCCGAGGACCTGAGCAAGTTCGTTCGAGTCCTAGGCCGTCCGTACGCATTACGCGTCGAGTCAGAGGATACTCAACCACGTCTACCCCTGGTTATTTCGCTCGAGTTACATAGAGTTCCAGTGGAACAAGCGCTGGCCGAGCGATTGCGACTGGCAGCGGACACGGGGACAATAAAACGTGAATACCAGTGGATCGCTGTCATTCCTGATCGACTGTCGTTCAAAGGGAGAATTGAATACGCACATTCCCAAGATGAATTGTTTTTCGTTGTTGACGATGTGAGCGGCATTCATTTTGCACCAAACTGTTGGGCGCTGATTACACTGTCGTCGCACAGGCTGCCTCGTCAGGTCACATCTGAACGCTTTACTCCGGCGGCGGGGAGTAGAGTTCGCCTGGCTCGTAATCTTGCCCTCATGCCAGGCGAAATTGACCACCTAGAGGTGAAAATATCTGATGAACGATGATTCTCGAGAACTAGATCAACTCATCAGAACGTGGTGGCTCGGCGGGCGAGACGAAGGCATCTTGCAGGAGATTCTTGAGCGGACTTTGACCTGCGTACCTGCCAATTTGATTCCATATACACGGGCACTTCAGATTCTCGAAGCGATGCAATTTGGACAAGGTGTTCATGAGCGTCTAAAGGAAGCGCGCCGATTAATTGAGAATCTTCGATCGCGTGAACTCCAGGCCGATTCCATCGGGGATGTAAACAATGAACCGCAAGCACTCTTCGCAATATTGAGCGACACCGATATCGAGCCACTGGGAAGTTTTGATCCCGAACCTCTTCGGAAAATCCGCCTCGCGCACCAAGAGAGCCGCGCTAAAGCGGCGGAAGCTTTTCTCGACGCGCTCGGATGGAACCGTCTGAGTTCTGATGCTGCGCAAGGACTCCGCCAGGCGGTTTCCGACCTCCTCGAACGGGAACAATACCAATCGTGGGGTCTTTTCGTTGTGAAAGGCCAGGATCAAGGCCTGGCTCTAGGCGTGAAACTCGTTGTAAGTGAGTCAGGTCAGGAGCTCTTTTCAGACGCGGATAGCGAAATGAGAAACCAGGCTCGCATCGCAGCGAAGCTTGAATTGGGAGACCGTAAGTGGGACGGCCACTTGGAATGGCCCGCCAGCTTTGAAGGCGAATCGATCGGTTTGCCGTTGTATGTCGCTGCTCTCGTCGCCAGGAACACCGTGCCCGCGCATGCCCTTACTGCATCGACTGGAAAACTGGATATCGACGGAAGAGTCCGTGGAGTAAATGGTATTCCCGCGAAGGTGCGCGCCGCAGCCCGTGTCGGAATGCGTCGCGTATTGGTTCCTCGCGAGAATTTTGATGAGGCCAAAGCCGCTTCAGATAAGGGAACGCTGATTTTGCCAATAGAGCACGTCAAAGATGTGGTGGCGGCGCTTCGGCAGCCAATATCGCCAGTCGAAATCGGACACTCGACTTTGGTGCTCATCGTCAGAGCGTCAGCCCCCGATTATCAACTTGTTGTTCAAGACGAGAAGTCTACTGCGCAAGGTCGCCAGTTCGTTCTCGCGAATGCAAGCGGTACCGTCCGAATATGGGTGTATAACAACGGCGGTGTTAGAGCCGAAGGTCCTGCCGGTGCTGCCCTCGAAGCGGCCAACCTCCTGATCAAGGAGAGAGTTCCACCTGATCCGGAGCAGAGAGGGACAATGAGCTTCCATTTGCCGACACGTCTACTTCAGCAAAAATATAAGACCGCTCTTGAGCTTGCAGGCGCCATTCATGATGAGCCGCACAACTACGAAGCTTGGCGGATTCAGTTATCGCGAGGCAGGAGTCGGGCAACCATTGTCACTTACACTTCGAACAAATGCGTCGTTCAAGGCACAGCTCCAGCATGGGATGACGCAGTGGCTATTGCGGAGCCGCTCCTAGAGGGAATTGGCGGATTACCGACCGTAAAGTCAGCTTCACACTCAGCAACATCAGACAAGGCCGCAACCGACGAGGAATCCGAGGCACACATAGGTACAGACGAGGCCGGCAAAGGTGATTACTTTGGTCCACTCGTTAGTGCCGCGGTTTTTGTCGATGCCGAATCGGCGGGCAAGCTCCGGGCACTGGGTGTCCGCGATAGCAAGCTGCTGTCTGACAACCGAATCGCAGAACTTGCAGAGAGAATCCGGTCAATGCCGAGCGTTCGTAGTGCGGTCATTCCCATCAATCCGAAAAAGTACAACGAACTCTACGAACAGTTTCGTCGGGAAGGAAAGAATCTGAATTCCCTGCTTGCGTGGGGGCACGCGCGATCGATTGACGCTGTTCTCAGCGCGCCCGTGAGTAAGCGGGTCAGCCCCAAATTCGTTATCGTAGATCAGTTTGCTGACAAACGTTACATCGAACAGCGCACTAATAAATTTGGGATTCCCATTCACCAACGCCCGAAAGCCGAAGCCGATATTGCAGTAGCCGCCGCTTCCATTCTCGCTCGAGACGCCTTCGTCAAGTGGCTTGATCGTATGTCCGAGCGAACGCAGATTCTATTGCCTAAGGGCGCATCGCCACAGGTTGTTGAGGCTGCGAGGCAATTCGTATTGAAGTGGGGATCGAGATGGCTACGAGAAGTCGCAAAACTACACTTCCGAACGACCGAACAAGTTCTTGGTAGCGAGGAAAAGGATGTCGACGCCCGAGCGCCCAAGTGGGTTAGCGAAACAACAGAGCAGGGCTAAGGCTGACGAACTGCGAAAAGCGCGCAGCTATGAACAAGCAGCTGCAGAATACGCCAACGTTTGGCCCGACGGTGATAAATGGACTGGTTGGGGCTACGCTCTCAGTCTCCGGAAAGCGGGACGCCCGAAAGAAGCGTTGGCAGTCGCACGCGATGTTCTTAAGATCGATCTGGAATTCCGCCCCGCTCGTTCTGTGTACGCCTGGGTGTTGTATGACTTGTACATTCGCGGCGCAACTTCTGCAGACGAGGGTGTCCTAAAGGCTGCAAACGCGATTGTGAAGTTTACTGCCGCTGAACAGCAATATGAGGCTACCAGCGCATTTGTGATTACGGTTCTCCACATTGCGAAGCTCTGGGCAAAGAACGGCCGCAACGCGCGTGCGCTCGAGTGGCTGGGCAAATTGGACGTTAACCGGCTGCGAATTGAACCTGGCAAGGGAGTTGACGACAAAGGGCGACAAAAGGAGATAGCATCGAATAAAGAGCAGTACTACTCACTGCTGACACACGCTCTCGAGCGCCTTGAGCGTTGGGAGGAGTGCATAGAGGCCTGCAGTCGGGGCAATTCGGAGTGCGGCACTCTGCACCACGATAACGACATTTGGTTCAGCCGACGAGTCGCTATCGCTAAGCAGAAACTCGGACAGCCGAAGGAAGCGCTTACAGCATTGCAGGTGCTTGCGGAACGAAAGCAAGCTGGGTTCATCCACACGGATATAGCGTTCGCGGCATGGGACGCCGGCGAACATGAGCTCACGTTTAAACACTCTCTCCAAGCACTGCTTGGTCCTCAAGACATTGGTTTCAAGTTAGGTGCAGTACGTTTGCTGGGGCAAGTGCTCTGGGAACGAGGCGACCACGAGGGAGCTAAGAAACACCTGCGGCTCTGTATCGGAGTTCGGCACGCAAAAGGATGGAATGCCTCCGACGAGCTGACCACGCTCGCGAAAACATGGGGGCTAGCTGACGAACAGACCGACACTGAACCATTGTTCCGTGAATTGCTCAAACAATGGCGACGCTGGGCCGACGAGTTGACGCCGAAAGTCGCGGGATCCGTGACGAAAGTGCTGGCAAACGGCCACGCCGGCTTCATCCGTGGTGATGATGGTGTCGATTATTACTTCGATTCTCGAGGTTGGAAATCGCGAAACCCACCGACCGAACGCTCGCGTGTTTCGTTCGCCACGGCACCCGGATTCGACCGGAAAAAACACAGGTCGACAACCATTGCAGTTGAGGTGCGGCCAATTGTTCACACCTAAGGTACCTCCCATGTAGTTCGCCAGAGGGCCTGCTGCTCGCTGCACAGATCTAACAATGGGCAAATGCAACCACTTACAACTTGCGTTAGCGGTGCAGAACATTTGAGCGCGAATTCGCGACGTGGAGTAAACGAATCGGCGTGCCATACTCCCCGGATAGCTTTCGGAGGAACCCACCAAGCCTTGACATCACCAGATGGCGCCGCGCTTTCCACTTCGAGGATCCAAAGATACTTTCGCCGTTCAAGGAAGTCGACGAGGGAATCATAGCCGAGGACGCCACAGCACTTTCCGCCGGCATTAATCCAACAGCCGGGAGCAATTCCTTGAATGCATGCGACTTGGGCATGTTCTTCGCTTGTGCCGTGGAACCAAGTGCGGATTTTGGGAAGAGGTCCCTGCAAAAGACGAACGCACTCGGCGGGATCATCGGTCAGGTACGTAACTGGGCCGACAATGGGAAAGCATCCGTATGCTCTGTTAACGTACTCCTTGCCCATACCTTGTGCAGAATAATACGAGTAGGTTTTTTCGACCCGATACTAATGCCGGTGGAATCTGAAAACAACCACCATAGGCCAAAGATCGGAAACTCTCCGTCTATGCCCGCGATGCACCCACCGCTACAATTTCGTCTACAGGCGAGCTGCAGATTTAACCAGGTGGCCGAGCGAAATTGCTGAATAATATGTCTTTGTCGCTCTTGGCCTGCCGCCGACCCCCTGGTGCAAGCCGGGGACCTACCCCCCTCATTCTAGCGTTGCTCGGTGCTTTGATTACAACCAGGTTTGTTGTGTTGATGACCGTAGGTGATTGCCACGGCATGGATCGCAGTTCTGCGGCGAGTCGCACTTGCGTGTCCCTGCGACGCTCACGAGCTGCAGGGCCAGCCGCGTGTTCCCAAGTGAGGTGGCTTGCTCCTCGTAACCCGCTCCAAGCAGTACCACTCTCTACCGCAGTTAGTTATTGAGGGCAGCCTCGGGACAATGTCGCGGTTTTACTACGTCCGTTCTCTCTCGCCGGGCGGCGGCCAAGGCCGCTGGGTCAATCTTTTGGTTGTGAATCGCGAATCACGAAATTGATCAAAATGACAGTGAGCCGAGCGCGCTGCTGATCCGTGACACTATGTTCGGTGCTGTTGAGCGATCCCGAGCTGGCAGCCAAGTATCAGATGCAATGATGAAAAACAGTTGTTTTCACCGAAAAGACGAATAGAATTTCCCACATGGGAGGTACCTTGCCATGGCCGATGACTTAACTAACCGGGGGCCAGCAGATCGTGCCCGTATCAACGTAAACGAGCCCTGGGAGCTCTCGTGGTGGAGCAAAGAGCTGGGTGTTACTCCTGAGCAACTGAAGCAACTCGTCCGGCAACACGGAGTGTCGGCAGCCACAATTCGTCAAGTGCTTGGGAAATAACGCGACCGTCGACTCTTGAGGAGTGGCTGGGGTTTATTGCTTGACACAGCCGATCATCGCGATAAATGTGGGTCCGTCCGCTCCTCTGATTATTCAGTCTCGTTTCAAACATCGGCGATTACCCGGAAAGCTGGATTAGGTGTAAAGGGTCTGGGCCTCCGGTGAGCCATCTGTCCCTCACTTTAAATAAATCAGGATCATGGCTGCGATCGCGAAGATAGCTGCAAACGCTGTTCGCGTTGTAAACGGCTCACCGAACAACCATATTCCGACAGCGATTCCGACTAGTATTGTCACCCCCTCCCAAAGGATGAACAGCGCGCTGAACGAAACCTCTCGATAGGCCAGCGTTACTGGTATTGCGACCAGGGCGTATAGGACAGCTCCAATCAGAACACTCCGGCTGTGCAAAACGCCGTCTCTCTTGAGAAACATGTCAGCAATTACCGTAGAGCCGACTCCGGCGCAGATGAGAAGAGTGACCCAAGAGATTTTCATGAAAGGATGATTTAAAAGGCGTGGATTACCAGCTATACTGCGGCCTGCGTAATTTAAATTCAAATAACTGACAATTATTGGCGTCAAATCACCAGCGCTGCTTCAGAAGCCGAGACAATTTGTTCATCGCAGCCACACTCAGGCGTCGTTGATGCCCTGCCCGCTGCGAAATTCCCGCGTGCGATGCGATTACCGAGGGCCGTAGCTCGCCAGGTTCATGGGTGGGTTGGATCGTGGGTTGGAGATTTCGGCTGTTGGCTCGTAGGTCCGTTGGGAGGACACAGTAGGCCTATCTGCTTCAGCACCGAGAGCATGCTCCAGGCGTTCCATTCTTCCGAGATCTTTCCCGCCCTGAAGCGGAAAATGGTCATTCCTGAGACGTTGACCGGTTTGCCGGTTGCAGGAACCCCCATTCCCGGGTGAGTGTTTGTGCCCCACACCGTCCAATGCACCACGACCAGATCTCCCTCGGCCACCATGTGCTTCACCGCGACTTGCATGTCGGGCAGCGCAGTGCGTTCTTCCCGCGCCACCGCCAGATCCTCCGCCAGAGTGTAATCGCGTTCCGTGCTGTGGGCCACGAAGTCGGCAGCATGGAAATCGGAATACCTCTCGAGCTTTCCCTGGCCGATCACTTCCTCAAAAAACGTCCGCGCCGCGGTCTTGTTTTTCTCCTGCTCGCTTGCTAGTTGAGCTTGACCGGGAAGAGTCATGGCAACCACGAGTAGAGATAAGACAAAAGCACACTTTTTCTGCATATACACTCCTTGGACACAAGTGTCTTGGATCTGCTTCTTTTGGCCGACACAGTCAGTGTCCGGTCTATACCTAGGTATAGAGTCAAGGGAAGATTCTAGGAGGCGGCGATTGCGGCGAATCGAGAGGACTTAGGCCGATCTGACCTGATGTTCTGAGGCAGCGGAGCGTTGAGTCCGGCACGGACCTGACCCAATGCCTCTTGCAATTCATCGCGGAGTTGGACTGACGAGCGGATTTGCTCGTTCATGGCGTGCAGCTTCTTCTCCCCAAGTTTCAAGGCCTCGCGACGGCATTCCTGTGAGCCTTCGTGATAAGGCGATGGCGCACCCGTGTCGCTCGGCAAGATCCACAACTGCAACACGCGCCGGATCTCCGCCAGCTTGAAACCGAATCGCTGCATCTTCTTGATCACGGTGACGGTCTCAAGGTCCTTCTCGGTGTAAATGCGATATCCCGCAGGGGTCCGGCGGGGGGTACGCATGAGGCGCCGCCGTTCGTAGAAGCGTATCGCCTGCACGCTCACACCACCACGCTTTGCAAGTTCGCCGATCCTCATACGTAGATGTTAATCCGGGCGGATACCTCAGGTGGGTGGCCCACCTTTTCCGGTCGTCCAGTCCGAGAGTATAGCACCGTAACGATGGTGGGTGACCCATCCTTTGCGGAGCCAAGGGTGGGAACCGACCAAGACAGTCTGGCGGTGCCGCTTGTAGTCTACTGCGAACCCTTCTTGCCCCGTAACAGGGAAGAATTCAGGGATTTCAGCCTGACCCGTGCCACCAAAGCGATTACGAGCCAGATTTATCGCGACGGTAACGCCATTCATGATCGTTTCGAAGGGTAGGCATAGGAGTTTCGAGAGCGACAGCCGAGTGGCACAGCAAAGACCTGGTGTTGGACGCGGTGCCCGCTGTGATCGCAGCCCGGCGGTAGCCACTGTGAATCTTTGTTGCCACAAGTAAACGGGTGCGGACGCTTATCGGGATAGAGGCCGCAAACAGGCGCCGCTTTACGCTCTACTTCGGTTCTTGTTGATCCGAGCCGACCACTCATACCCAAATATGCTGGGAATCCGAACTACATCGGCTGTCTCGAGCGCAAGAGGGAAGTAGTCCCTCATTTAGGGCGATTGGTCCCCGGCGGGTTGTATTTAGATTACGGCCAGAATACCTTCCGACCTTAATGCGACAACCGGCGGTCGCTCGCGAGACACCGAATCGTCCCCACCTCTCCACTGGTCCGCGGGCGGCCGTTCGGAGCCAGCCTTGGGTCTTCCCTGAACTTTGAAGTTGACACACAAATGACGATCAGAGTCTTGCCAATTCGGGTTCTCATCGTCGACCACTGTGCGCCTTGGAGACGATCCGTCCGCTCGATACTTGAAGGTCGGTCTGAATTGCAGATCGTCGGTGAAGCCGCGGACGGCCGGGAAGTTCTTGACGAGGCTACAATCATCCCGCCATGAGAAACGTTCAACGACTGGTTCACGACGGGCGGAGACTGTTCTGTCCAGATCACCCCAGCAAGCAGGAAGCTAAACGAAATCAGAGGGTTTAACGTCTATTGGGGGCGAGACTGTTTGTTCGCCCGGGAGGCAACAATGCATCGGAGATTTGCGACGCCACCATTGGTTTTTGTCATCCTCATAACTAGCGCATACTGCCAACAGTCCCCTCCGTCGCTGCTTATCGCAAAGCAATCTGATCCGTTTGCAGAATTCCAGCAGCTAAAGGTTCCCCTAACCCAAGCCGACACCCTAGACCTCCTGAAACGAATGGCCGCTGCTTTTAAACAAAAGGTTCCATCTGGCACAAATATGCAAGTAGAGCTGCGAATCCAACCGGCAACATCGGACGGTTATATCAACTATAAAGAAAGCGCCGTCGAACGTTGGCTCATCCAAGTGACACCCGGCAAGGACGTTGCAGTCTCGCCTTTTTCTGGGCAGAATGCGCCATTTATATTCTTTGTCACCCGGGCTGCTCTGCGGTTGCTGGCGACAGGAGCCATGAGTCCGATCACGGCTTCAATACAAACTCATCCCACGGACCCGACTCTGCTCGATTGGAAGCGGCGCCCTGATATTGCGCCAAGCGTAGAGACTGAGAAGCAGTTGGAACTCTTTACACATTTCTTCAATCCTTCACTGCCGCAAATGCTGAGGCTTGGCACTCAGTACTCTCGCAAGGCGCATGGGGTAGACGCTGTCGGCCTATATTACTGGCCGGGCATGCGGAGTGCCTGGCACCACTTGGAAAATGGCGATAGGCTGAATCAACAACCGCACGCGAATCCTTTTCATGGCGCGCTGATAATCACTGGCGGATCGGGCATCGCAATCATCGGCGACAAGACCGTAGCTGTGCATGCCGGCGAATCCTACTATCTGCCGCCTAACACGAAGCATTCAGTGTGGAACGAAAGCGCCTCGGCACTCGAATTCATTTGGATAGCTTGGGGAGATGGCGCTTAAGGTGGACGAATCCGTCATGAGCGACGATGCTGTAATTCCCGTCGAAAAGACCGCTGATGTTTGCTCGGGCGCAAACGACGTGCCTTGATTGCATAACGACGTTGGCTCGGTCGCGGCGAGTACGATGGTAGGTGCGAAAAACCCTGCCGCAGAACCCGCTCGCCGTCGACGACGTATGACATGTCGGCGGCTTTGGCGGTGTAATCATTGTCGGGAAGAGCGTCGTGCATCTTGGAGACGTCGAGTTTCGGCTGCTCGGCGATCTTTTGTTCCTGCGCGAATCCGCAGATCACGAGCAAGAGGCAAGACATCAGAGCGGTTACGAGTGTCCTCATCGCTCCCTCACCTTCTCCAGGCGCCGAGAATCACGCCCATGATGACAAAGGCCGCGGTCATGTAGCCGCCGTTGATGGCGACATAGCGCCACGAGCGGCGCTCGAACAGCGCCACGATGGCGATCGCCAAGGCCACCCAGCCAAAGCCGGCAAGGAAACCGGCCGTGGCACCCCAGGCAGCGGTCGTCGTGGGCTGGGCCAGAAACATCGCGAGATTGGCTGACATGACGAGCGCCAACAGAAATGACAGCCCGAATATCTTGGCCTTGTTTCCCTTGCGCAGGTCGGCTTCACTCAGGTTATTGGTCAACATCCAGGCGCGACCGAACATCACTGGCGAGTACCACAGGCCGCCGAGGATGAACGTTGCGAGCGCCGCGACTACGACGGCAATCCAATTCACGTGTTGCAGAGGCATGTTGCTCTCCCATGCTGAATTTGGGCCCGTAATGAATTAGTGCGGAAGGCTCGGAACGTCCGACAGCAGGTAACCGAAATAAGCGCGCAGGTTCGAGATAGATGCGTCGTAGTACGACAGATCGCGATGAGTGCGGGCCTGCATGATGCCGCCTTCCATCGTGGTGAGAACGAAAGTTGCGAGCGCTTCACGGTCCACGCTGGCGGGAAGGCGATCGGCGGCCTCGTCGAGGCATTGCCGAATGCAGTCGCGCCAAGCGGCAAAGTTGGCAGCGATTTTTTCGCGGGCCATGGGCGAGTGGCGGCCGACCTCGAGCGCCAACTTGCCGACGGGGCACTCGTATTCCGCGTCAGTGATGACCAGCCGCTGGCGGTAGTCGGCGAGAACGGCGAAGATTTTCTCGATCGGGTCGGATTCCCTGTCGAATGCGGGCGCCATGACGATCGGGTAAAGCATGGTCTTGAAAAAATCGAGGCCTGCGATGAGGAGACCTTCTTTCCCGGAGAAGAAGTAATACAGGCTTCCGCTGTTGACCCCGGCGCGCTGGAGGATCTCCGACACGGCGGTCGCCTCGTATCCCTTCGTAGTGAACAACTCCATAGCCGCCTGAAGGAGGCGCTCGCGGGTGCCGATGACTGCGGCGGCGGTGGTCATTAATTGGTCATTCAACTAAGTACCTGAAGTGAAGCCTACTGTCAAGGCTTTTCGGACTTAACCAAATCTTCTATCGGAAGTCTAACCACGGCTACGGGGACGGTTGCGGATGCCGGAGTCAAAAACAGCTCCATTCCCCTTTCAGGACAGTCAAAACGAGGGTCTCTGCGCTCTGTGCATGGGAGATGCTTGGTAGAGTGAGCCCAGGCCGGCAATTGCGACTGTGTAGCAGCCCTCTCTCGCCGGTCCTGCAAAGCGTTCTTCTACCTGAGGTGTGAATTCCGGGGTCGTGCAGCACGCGTTACACTAACATCCGGCCAATCCTTGAAGGACGAAGCCGCATTGGGTGGCGTCCGGTGACTGTTAGAGATAGTCTCTTCTTGGTATTGCTCTTTACGTGTGCCGTCTGGGGAAAGGTATACGGACAGGACATACATTCGCTTGAGCGGCGCCTCGCTCAGGAGTTCGATTACGACAATCCAAAGGGGACCGAGACGCGCCTCGCGGCCCTCTCACGCGAAGCCGAAAGTGCGGGAAACATCGCTTCCCTTGCCGAGATCCTAACTCAACTCGCCCGAGCGCAAGGACTACAGGGGCACCTGGATGAAGCCGGTCGTACTCTGGATCGGGCCGCGGCTCTTCCCACTGAAGCCATACGACCGCGTGTGCGCATTTTGATCGAACGCGGTCGTTTACAGCGTCGCCAAGGCAACTCAGCACAGGCACGAGTCAGCTTCGAGAAAGCCTACGAGACTGCGGTTCCTGCGGGCCAAGCAGGGCTGGCCGCAGATGCCGCCCATATGTTGGCGCTGATATTGCCGTTCCATGAGGCACGTGTCTGGACAGACCGGGGCATGGTTTTAGCCGAGCGGTCCTCTGATCCAACGGTACGCCATTGGGTGGGCGTCTTGATGAACAACTGGGGAGTGCGCCTGGACGAACAAGGCGATCACCAGGGAGCCGCTCTTGCGTTTTCTCGAGCCTTGGCGTCTCGAAGGCTCGAAAACGACCCTTCTATTTGTCGTGAGAGCGAATTTGCCCTGGCGGTGCAACTTAGGAAGCTGGGCCTAGCGGCGCAGGCGCTCGCCATTCAGGATCGCCTCCAGCAGGAGGCAACATCAGCGAAAGAGCCGCCATGGGGGATCTTGATCGAAAGGGTTGAAAATCTGAGAGCACTGCACCGGAAGGGCGAGGCCCGGAAGGCCGCGGAAGACGCCCTTGACTCACTTTCCAGTCAAGGCGCACCAGCTGAGCAGATCAATCATCTCCGCTCAATCCTGAAGGACTTATCAGGTGTGGGCTTCCGACTCTCAGAATCACCTAATCAGCCTGAAGCTGGAAAGCATCGGCAGTAAGTATTTCTCATACGAGAAATCGTTGTTACCATTCATCCGCTCCCACTCCACGAGCAGCGCCCGGCCACTCGGCAGGATCCGGTAATTGCCGCCCGACTCGCCGAACGGCGTACACGGAGCAATATGTTGCACAAATTCAGCAATTGCGATTCGGGACTGGCTGCGCAAGTAGGCTGGCCCAAAACGGTGGCTGCGTTCACCAACGTTGCGTGTCCCGTGCCTGGCCTCGACCGGTGTAACGGCCGCAACATTCTTTCGAGTCCACAAGTTGCTGTGGACGACCTGGACGCCAACCATCTGTACTACGTATTCGCCACCTCAACAGCCGCAAGCAACGACGACATCATGGTCTTCGATTCCACGGATGGCGGCGCAACCTTTCCCCGTTCGGTACGGATTAACAGTGCGGTCGCGGCGCGCCGTTTTATGCCATGGATTTCCACATACGGTGGAATCGCCGTTGTTTCCTGGTATGATCGCCGTCTCGCCACAGCCGCCAATAACGACTTGACGCGATATTTCATCGGTGGCGCTGCGGTGCGAGGCCCCAATCTTACCGCGCTCGCGGAAACCGACCTTTCTGGCGCAGATGACAACGAATGCTCTACGTGGCCTGCAGCGACCAATGCCATTACCGATTCAGAATCGTGCTCCGTGCAGCCGCAACTGGCAGGCCGCCGTTCGGTGATCAAAACAACGGCGTGTGATTTCTCTACGCCGGCATGTCCGGCAGGAGAATCATGTGTCATAGGTCGCGGAGCACCCAAATACGGCGACTACAACGGAAATGCGGCAGGCGGAGGGCGAATGTTTTCCGCCTGGTCATCGTCAGTACCACCTGCAGCAGTCGGAGGAGCGGCGGGCACAATCAGAGTCTATGCATCAGCGGACCGGATTCCGTCTGACTTTTACGTCCGGGATTGGAACGCAAGTCCGAACTTCGACAATGGTGCGCAACCATCGACCAACCCCGTTTTTTGGGCGACCAGCGATGTTTGGAACCAGAGTACCAACACACCTGAAGCCGCAGGCCCCAATGGGTCAGTTGCCGGTATTCCACCGAGCCGTGCGGGATCGAATTTTGCGTACGCGCGGGTGTCGCGACGAGCACCAGCAATGTCGACCGCGCCCAATGCTACCGTGACGGTCAACTTCCTTCTGGGAGATTTTGGGTTAGGCGCGCCATTCACCCCGATCGGCAGCGAAACCGTGACATTTGCGGCGAGCGATGTGACGCAGATTACGCCTGCACACTCCTGGACAGTACCGGCCAGCGCGTCCTCGCATCTTTGTATCGCCGTTGAGATTAGCGGTCCAGACGGGGATACGTTTGCGCTGCCAAGCATTGCCGGCACTGCTCCCGGACCCGCGGACCCGTTCATCATCGCCGATAACAACAAAGCCCAACGCAATCTTAAGGACACCATCGGCACCGCTGATGGAACCGAATTGATTGCCATGATCACAAACTCTGAACGGCGGCGCAGAATAATGCGTTTGCGGGTGAGAGTCCCCGAAGGCATTCAGATTGCCGGATCCTTCGACGTCATTGGCAGCCGCGAGCGGACTGCAATCGGGAACGATGGCCGCATCGCGATAGGCGAACTCTGACGTCTCCTGGGACCACGATCACGATTGTTCCGGCGGGACGCCCAACGGAGAATGCGAAGCCGATAATTGGGGAGATTGCATTTCTGGCTCAATGAATAGCGCTGGAGTTCAAAGCCGACGAGGCCAATAGCTACTCGACAGCAGTACAGGACGAAGGTTAGGCAGCTGCATGGAAGGCGGAACTGTAGACGGTTAAATCCTCAGCGATCTACTAATCGCAATACTCCGTCGCAGATCAACGAAAGACCTCAGCAAGAAATTTCTGCGAATCGGCCTGAACAGGTGTGCAGCGCGTCCTCAAAGTTGGTACTCGGTAAGTGGTGGCGCCTCCACAATAAAAAAAACTCCACCTCGCGACCGCTGACAGCGGGACAACGCCGCCAGCCCGCAATCCCATCGGTTCATCATCAAAACCCTGCTACTCGTCCCGAGGGCGTGAACCAAACACCTCCCACTACGTCAACTTAATGAAGTGGGGGATAACATGATTTCTGGACGCATTGGCAGCATAGCTGTGGTCGCCGTAGTGACCTTGGCGAGTTCTCTCGTCTTGGCACAACGCGCTTCCAATCACAACCTGCCCGCCACGGGCGACTGCCTTGTCGACTTAGCAACCTGCAAGAAGGCGGCGGGGTTTGGCGATCCTGCAGCGCAGAACAAATTGGGGCTCCTCTACATCACAGGAAACGGCGTCAGCCGTGATGATGTTGAAGCCATGCGGCTGTTCATGTTGAGTGCCGCGTCGGGCAGCCCGGTGGGACAGTTCGAAATTGGCATGATGTTTTTGCAGGGCGTAGGCGTCAAGGCCGACCCGGAATCGGCAGCGCGGTGGTTCCGCCGAGCTGCCGACAGGGGCTATGCTCCGGCGGAGAATAATCTCGCCATTGGGTATGCGACAGGCTCAGGCGTGCAGCGCGACACCGGCCGCGCCCTCAAGTTGATGCGTAGCGCGGCAAAACAGAAATTTCCGCCTGCCGAGTACAACTTGGCACGCATGTATGCGGAAGGGCTCGCCGGCAAAAAGGACCCGCAGCAAGCGCTTCGCTGGCTGACGTCAGCGGCCGAACATGGGTATGCCTACGCGCAATACGATTTGGGGCGCAGGTACACTCTCGGCGAGGGCGTTCGAAAGGACGACAGTGAGGCCGCGCGCTGGTTTCACTTTGCGGCCGATCAGGGACTGGACACCGCCCAGTTTTCGCTCGGTGTGTATTACCGCGATGGCCGTGGGGTTCCCCTCGATGCCTCCCTGGCAGCAGCATGGTTTCGCGAAGCTGCCGAACAAGGAATGCCGGCCGCGCAGGTGAACCTGGGCTTTCAGTACGAAACCGGATCTGGAGTCGAAAAGGATTATGCGCAAGCGTTCAAGTGGTACCACGCAGCTGCCGCGCAACAGTTCGCCGTAGCGGAGTACAACCTCGGTGTCTGCTACCAGCAAGGCATAGGGGTAGAGACGGATTTGGAGAAGGCTCGCCTATGGTACCAACGCGCGGCAGACCACGGCTACATCGACGGCAGATTTGCGCTTACGGCAATGCGTTGAGGTAGCCGATGGTAAGAACGCGCCGCATTAACCGAAATCCTGGCAGGACTCTGCGCGGTGTTGGCCGGAGGAATCCTGCTTTTTTCATATCAGCTTCATACCGGCCAGCCCCCTTATGATCGCGGGCGGAGCATGCACCCAAAGCTATTTGCGGAAGGCACAATTTCGACCGACGAGGACGAGGTGGCTTCTTCAGCAACTTAGAATCAAACCCCTAAAACTCAGACCAAGTCTTTCAAAACCACTTTGGAGTGCCCGACTGTTGTTTGCGGGCACATACACCGACCATTTGTCCGTCAATTGGGAGTGCTGACAGTTGCGAATAGCGGCAGCGCTGGCCTCTCTTACGATGGGGATCGGCGCGCCTGCTACGTTATTGTGGAAAAGAAAGGCGTTACAATTCGGCGTGTCGAATATGATGTTGATAGGGAAATCCAAGAGCTTCACGTGTACAGTATCCCCATGCTGAATGGCTCGCGTTGACTCTGAGGACGGCAAAATGTACCCCGCCCTTTTGAGGGCCCACATGCTCAGAATTCTTCAGGTCGTCAGCTTATTGCTTCTGCTGCCCTCCGGCCTCCCCAATTTCTCGGGGTACTGGCAGCTCGATAAGCCACGGAGCCAAGTCTCCGCCAGTACGAGCACGATGTGGATGCGGATCGAGCATTCTGAGAATAGCCTGCTGATTACCCTCAGGTCGTTCCAGCAGAAAGGCGGAGAAGAGAACCAAACCTTCGTCTACGCGATCGGCAGCACCGGCAACCACAACACCTGACAAGCAGATCGCTCGCGGATGTACACCATGACCGCCAGGATAAATTCCGATGGCTTCTCGACCGCCACCCCGGTCACCTGCTGGACGCGTCATCGCGGCTCCCTGGTGCCGGAGAGTGTGCCCAAGTAAATAACTCTCAAGCAGGGCTGCGTGTAATTATCCGAAGTGGAGATCGTTTGTCTAAACCCCAAGATGGGCACTCGTCTTCCAGCGTTGCTAATTCGTCGCGGTGAAATCCTTACCGGCCGCCGGTCATACGCCAAAACTCGCACAGGAGGTGGAGGCAGGGTTGTGGGTTAGTCCCCAGCTTGCATGCCACTTGTCCTCAAGCCCAAACCAATTGAATTCTGTCATGGTAGACAGTCTCCGGAAACTCTCTCCCAGCGGTGGTTGAGACGCTAAGTAACCAACTCCAACGCTGGCGGTAGTTCATCTTATCGTTATGAAACTGATTGCAACTCTGATCTTGTGCACAGCTCGGTGGGTTTGCCGCGGTTGGAATCAACAGTGTCGAACAGCACACCCCTCGTGAATTGCAAATCGCTCTCGCGAACTCCGCCGCTCCTGCCTGATGCCCGCACAGTTGGCGTGGATTCTGTGGCAGTCTGTCCTTTCTGGACAACAACTCGTCCCACCCTGAGTTCGAAAGTTTTCCTTCACTGCTAGAGTCACTTCTACATGGCCTGGGGTGGCATGGCATGAATCGACGCGAACTGACAAAGGGAGCCTGCGCATTGATGATGACCGGTTCGCTCGCACCATTTGCCGGCAGCCCAAAGCGAGTTTTGAAGCAAGCCCCCCTGGTGGCGAAGACAGTTGCGGGAATTCGTCTGGTGGACTCAAGGATCGCAATTGAGGCAACCGACCTAACGAGACGATCGTCGCCGGAGTTCCTGTTCAACCATGCCATGCGCACCTATCTCTTTGGAGCGCTCG
Source organism: Terriglobales bacterium (assembly GCA_051006995.1). GTDB lineage: Bacteria > Acidobacteriota > Terriglobia > Terriglobales > Acidobacteriaceae > JAIQGF01. The sequence continues at coordinate 8,036 of JBPCSQ010000016.1, read as the reverse complement.
CCGGCAAGGCTCGTGGTGATCGGTTTGATGATGAGCTGCTCTACTTGGCGTGTGTATTGCACGATATCGGGATGACGGAATCCTTCATGGGCCCGTTGCCCTTCCCAGTGCAGGGTGCGCAGGTGGCGACTGAATTCCTCGAAAAGCGGGGTGTTTCCGATGAGCAACGCGCGGTCATATGGGATGGGATCGCATTGCATGCTTCCGTGGCGGGACAATTCAAGCGCCCAGAAGTATCGCTCGTGGGCGTAGGCGCCGGTTATGATGTGCTTGGCCCGAATTTTGCTGAGCTTACGCGACAAGCGGCGGAAGAGATCGTCCGGGCTTTCCCTCGGCTGAGGTTCAAGACTGAGTTTGTGAGGACCTGCGCCGGAGTTGTGAGGCGTTATCCAAACGCGGCTTCGAGCGGCTTTATGCGTGATATCCGGGACCGTCAGGTACCGGAATTTCATGCTCGCAATGCATGCGATAGGATCGCGGAGTCTCCATTCGACGAGTAAAGCCGGAATCGCCACAAGTTCTCCCCGATGACATCCAAGGAATGGTGCCAGAGACAGGGTCCGTGCATGAAAGGACTTCGGAGCATGGCAACCAAACGAATGATGGATATCCCAGGGTTCTCAATCGACCGGGTTGCTGCAGCCGTTGGCAATGATCCGGACGTTCTGCGCCTGGAGAATCTGGACACGGATGTTCCTCCTCCGCCCGTTGCCATTACCGCGACGCAATCCGCGCTTGCCTCTCGCTCGGCGAATAGTTATCTGCCATTCGGCGGCGACCTTCGCCTTCGCACCGCGATTGCAGCGCGCCTGCAACACCAGACCGGGCGCCCCTACACTGTGAAGAACATTGTGATTACGTGTGGGGCTACTGAAGGTATGCTGGACGTTTTGCTGGCGACAATAGATCCTGGTGACGAGGTGATTCTTACCGATCCAACGTATGCCGGCATGATCAATCGTGTGCGGCTTGCAGGAGGGGTTCCGAAATTCGCGCCCTTTGGGGCGAGTGGCAAAGAGTGGCGCCTCGACCTGGACGCACTAAAAGCGGCAGTGACTGAACATACGCGCGCTCTTTTCCTGATGAACCCGTCCATGCCATCGGGCGCTGTGTTGAATGCTGTCGAATGGGGGGCGATTGCCGACATATGTAGAGAACGGTCGCTATGGCTGATTTACAACGCCGCAATGGAAAGGATTCTGTTCGACCACCGCGAGTACTTTCATCCGGCCGCCCTGCCCGACATGGAAGGAAGAACGATTACCATCGGATCGGTCTCGAAGGAGTACAGGATGATTGGTTGGCGTGTTGGCTGGGTGGTCGCTCCCGAAGACATTATCAGTGACATTCACCGCGCCCACATTTACAACGTCGTGACCCCAGTTGGCATATCGCAGGCTGGAGCCCTGGCTGCACTTCAGTTGCCTCCCGAGGAAATCGAGCCTGCTGTCGCTGAATGGCAGCGCCGCCGTGACGTGGTCCTCGAGCAGCTTCGAGGATACCCTGTAATGACTGCAGCCGGAGGATGGTCTCTCCTGCTTGATGTAGCTGAGCTGGGCCTCGACTCCTTCGCCGCTTCTTCGCGGCTGCTGCAGGAAGGAAAGATCGCTGCAACTCCGATGCGTGATTGGGGGCCGCGGCAAGGCGATCGACACGTTCGCCTGGTCTTCAGCAACGAAACGGTTGAGAGGCTGAGTCAACTCCGGGGTCGCATAGAAATTGCACTGGGATAGGTCGGGGAGGCTTGCCGCAGCGTCTTTCGTCTAGTAGAGCTTCGCTTGTCTGTTTACTAGCTCATAAACATTCTAGCTTTTACCTCGGGTCGTGCTGCACTGGAAAGTTCATCGAGCGAGCGATGAAGCACAGCGAGTGAGCCTTTGCGTGAAGGTGGGCGAGCTCGTTGTTACGCCCTGGATTGTTAAGGGTTACTTTGGGGTGCAGCGTGACGGACGTGAACTCGCCTGAACCATCGGGATGCTCTACCATTGTTCCGGCGGCATCATCAGCATATTCGGTCACAACGATGCCAGACACGGCGCACAGGTGCAAGAACCACAGCATGTGGCACGCTGACAAGGCAGCCACCAGTAGCTCTTCTGGGCTGTAGCGTTGTGGATCACCGCAAAACGATGGGTCGGAAGAGCCGGCAATATTCGCAGACTTGCCGGCTGCCGAAATGATGTGATCACGGCTGTAGGCCGCATAGGCGGACGTTCCGGATCCTCGATTTCCGATCCAACTAATTGTCAGGTGGTACTCGTGCGTCTTGTTCACTGCTCAGCGACTGCCTCGCGCATTTCTTGGTATTGTTTCGCTGCCTTTCACGAACAACCCCGTTCCAACAATTGAGAGATCACGACTGGGCTCTCCACACGAAGCCGTCTCTTGAAGGCATCGATCTATTTGCGTATCGTGGGATGGGCCTGATTCCATGCAGATCGAGCAATCTTCCACGATCCATCAGATTGCCGCCGCAGTACCCTCATCAGATTCCCGGATACCTCCATTATTCGTGCTGGTGATTGCATTCTCGCCACGATCGACGTTGTGGCCCACTCGAATGCGTAGTCACCTTCGACTATGACTTCTTTAAAATTCAAGAGGTACTTGGTGATAACCACTTTTTTCATGTCAGGCCGGCTACTAAGGAGCCACTGACGTATCGCGGCTTGCCCGATGATAGGAGGCATCCCCGGCGGCAACGCTACAGCATCTTCAGCCCACAGAGATGCGAGTGTCTCCACGTCGCCCGCCTTGCCCGCTCTCATGTCAATTTCGTGAAGGCGCCGAATCGCTTCCGGGTACTTGCTCTCAGGAGCCAAAGCTGCTTCCTGGCCTGGAACCGACGCTTGCCCTGATGCACCACCAGTTGTGGAGACGCCATGGAACATCATCTGAGCCGACGTCGCTGTGCTAAAGCACAGAACCAATACGGCCAGACTGGCACGAGCGTGAGCATGGAGTTTGCGGATCACTCTGTAGCAATCATAGACTGGCCCTTTCATCAGTAGGTCATTGAGTGTGCCCAATAGACAAATATGAAGGACCATTGCATGTGAGTTCTTTACAAGCTAGCAAGGAATCTAGGGAACGGCAATTGTTTGTCCTCGAATCAGGTGTGGCTGTCCCTGCTTGTCAACCGTGCTGGTCTTCGAAACGTAAGATGTTCCTTCGAGGATGCCGCGTATGAATGCAGGTACGAGGCGATTCTGCAGAACCAAACTATTCATGCACATGTTGGCTGCCTCCGCGTCACTACTGATGGCAGGTGGTGCATTGGCGCAAGCGCAGGCGATCAGCGGCGATGTTAACCACTACACATGGGATCTTTCTTCGTTGTATCGGAATCGAGCCGCGTGGGATGCGGACCGGGAATCGGTAGTCCAAGGAATTGGAAAAATCGGCAGGCTCAAGGGCACGATTCGAACCGCGAAGGACTTGGCAGGTACGCTCGACGAGGTTGCAGATCTCCGGGCTCATGTGGCCAAAATGGCCGTCTATGGAGAGCTTCTAAGCAATCTGGACAGCCGGTCGGCGGTAGCACAAAGTCAATCCGGTGTGGCGAATACGCTAGAAAGACAGGTCGAGTCCGCAGTCGCATTCGTCTCCGACGAAGTTCGGGCAATCGGGCAGGAACGCATCTCGAGTTGGCTGAAAGGGGAACCAAGGCTGGCCAGGCACCGTGTTCGCATCCTTCGGATCCTCCGTGAATCCCCGCATACGCTGCGCGCCAACGAGCAGGCACTCGTTGCCAGCATGGCTGGCTGGAGTCAATTGTCCGGCGCCGCCTTCTGGGCGCTTCACGACTCGGACCTTGAGTGGCCAAGGATGAAGAACGTCGCTGGAAATGATTTTGTCCTCAACTTATCAACGTACCGTGCGCAATACCCAGAGCTTGAAGATGTGGAACAAAAAGCGCATGCCAGGAGCGCTTTCCTCGGGCGCCTTCGGACGCTCCAGGGCCTCTTCGGTCTTTTCTACACGCAGAGAATCGAAGCGGACCTGGCGGTGGCGCGCGATCGGCGTTTCGCGGATGGTGTGGACGCCCTCTGGTTCCTAAACGACGGCATGCCCGAAGGCAGTCATCGGTTACTCATAGACGAAGCACGCCAGAATCTGGCTAGCCTTCATCGGTATCTCAAGCTTCGCAGCCAGGTCTTGGGCCACCAGGAGGCCGCATATCGCGATCTCTTCGCACAGTTCGATTCGGGGCGGCAGGTCGGAGTGGCCGATGCTCTGTCCACTGCGATTGCGGCTTCCCTACCGCTGGGTGCAACCTACCAGGAGCGCCTTCGCCAGCGTTTGGAAGCGAGGTGGATGCATTTGCCCCCAAGCCCGGGCAAGCGTGGTTCATTGGAAATTTATCCGCCAGTGGGTGGCGCGAATCCCTATCTCATCATGAGTTACCAGCCGACGTATCGGAACGCAAGGAATTTGGCTGGTGGACTCACGCTTATGATGTCGTTTGGAGACATTCCGCGTGATCGCGCGCCTGAGGCCAGGGATGATCCCGGGATCTATACCAATGCGATTATTTATGTAGGTTTCATGCTCTACGATGATTACGTTCTGGCACATGCCACCTCTCGGGAGGAACGTATTGTCTGTCTGGCAAATGCACTGGATTCCATATGGGAAAGATATTTTCGTTGGGCGATCGTGGCGGAACTGGACAACAAGATCGAGGCACTCATCGCCGCCGGCAAGACGCCAAGCGGGTCTCAGATATCGGAAATGTACTTGAACTTGTTGAGAGAGTATTACGAGGGGAACACACCCTCGGCCATGGACGAGGCCTATGCTGCGGAATGGATGACCTTTTCCATTCCGTTTCTTTCGTATGAGTATCAGGTTTGGCCGGCGGCGATGGCGGCGGCAGCTCAAATCAAGGAGAAAATTGACGCCGGAGATGGTGCCGGCAGAGCATCAATTCAACTTCTCGACCACAGTGACTACGATCGCACCTACCAGCTCCTGGTGCCGGAGGGAATTGACCTTGCAAAAGCCGCACCGTATCGTGCATTGATGCGGCGCATGGACCGCCAGATGGACGAACTGGAGGAGCTGATCAGGAACCGCTGAGTAAGGAGAGTAGTAGGAATGGACCGGCGCCAGTTCCTTCAAAAGACAGTGCAGTTTGGCGGGGTTGCTCTGGCCTCGCCGCTTCTCCATGGGAGTACGGCTGACGCTGCAGTATCCTCGACCGTGCCGGTGGCCTTGGTCAAAACTTCAGACAGAAGATTCGGGGTGAATCGTGCCATCGACCTTTTAGAATTAGAATCGTGGCGCGGGAAGGATCTATTTGTTAAACCCAACTTCAACAGTGCCGACCCGCCTCCCGGCTCGACCCACATCGCGACACTGTCTACCCTGATGCATAAGCTAAAGGCAATGAAAGCAGGCCCACTCACGATTGGCGAGCGCAGCGGTATGGGCAATACGCGCCAAGTGATGGACGATAAGGGCGCTTTTACGCTTGCGAGGGAAGTCGGTGCGCAGGCTGTCGTGCTCGATGAGCTGGGGCGCGAGGACTGGGAACTCATTCGGAAGAAGAACAGTCTCTGGCAGCGGGGGTTCGCCTTCCCGCGCATGGTTCGAAAAGCGGGCGGGGTCGTCCAGACTTGTTGCCTGAAGACTCACCGTTTCGGCGGCCATTTCACTCTCTCCTTAAAGAATTCGGTCGGGCTGGCGGCGAAGTATGTTCCGGGGGACGCTTACAACTACATGAACGAGCTGCACACGTCCCCGAACCAACGGCGCATGATTGCCGAAATCAACGCTGCGTATCGTCCAGATTTAGTCTTACTCGATGGCGTGGACGCTTTTACCAGCGGAGGACCTGAGAGCGGCAACAGGGTCGCCGCCAACGTTGTGCTTGCCGGCACGGACCGCATAGCGATGGATGCAGTCGGCGTGGCGATTCTGCGGTACCTCGGCACAACGCCCGAGGTCAGTCGAGGAGCGATCTTCGAGCAGGAGCAGATTGCTCGGGCCGTCGAATTGAATCTCGGTGTCAGAAAACCGACCGAAATTCATTTGCTGACTGGAGATCGAGCGAGCGCTGAATTCGCAGAGTGTGTTCGTCCGATCCTTGATGCGTAACCGGAACCTGGTCGGAAGTCCAAGCCATAAATATGATTTCGTTCCGGCAAACATTCAGCACCTGTTCGACGCTTCTACTTGCATTCTGCGTGATTTGCAGTTCCGTCGTCGGACAGGCGCGAGCGGGCCAGAGCCCCTCCTTAACAGCAGAACAATGGCAGAGTGATGTGCGCTACTTGTATGAGCACATGGCCATTGTCTACTGTCTTGTGGCAGGATCAGGATCCTCGCGATCATCGGTCGTGGATTGCTCCGCAGATTGCAGTTGACATGTCATCTCAAGACTGCATTCAGGCGCGCGACCCTGCGCTTCAGGACATCGAAAAATACAGCGGTCGCGAATCCATCGACGAAAAGATACGCCGGGACGTATGAGCTGATGAGGCAACGTGATGCGGAGGCAGCTATCAAGGTTTTCCGTTTGAACGTCGAGGCCCATCCGGCATCCTCGAATGTTTACGATAGTCTTGGTGAAGCTTACATGAACCACGGCGACACGGAACTGGCCCTCAAGAACTATGAGAAATCGCTTGAATTAGATCCCAACAGCACCAGGGCGGCCGAGGCGATTAAGAAACTCCAAAGACAGAAAGCCCCGTAATCGCGTCGACGGCCGGGGACTGGTGGCCATTAGGGGCAGAGACGCTTTGGCGACCCGAAGGCCGAAGGTTCTTGCTCGCATCATCCTTTTCCGCCGCCGCATTCGGCTTCGTCTCGTTTCGGTCTCAGGATCAGCTGGCCATTACAGTTGCGGCACACCCGGTTCATGGAGACGGCACACTTCGGACAGTAGGTGCACTCGTAAGAACAGATGTACGCCTCTGAATCCAGCGCCAACGCCTTGTGACAAATCTCGCATTGGGTCTTCATTTCTAGAGCCATGTTGGTATCCATCTCGCCGGTTGATCTCCGAGTATTGTAATGGGCCCCCCGGTCTCGCCGCTCCAAGAACATCGCGCCGAACCAGACAACCTGACTAAGAAAACCCACACAGGTTCCCGCGAATAAGAAAGGGAGGCGGAAGCGCCTCCCTCAGAGTGAAGCTACTGTGAATTAGAAGCTGAACTTCACAGCAAACTGCATGATGCGGGGCCGATTTGCCGTGGACGCAATGCGTGTCGCGCGAACGTGCTGGTCTGCCGCAGCCGGTGTTGCCGGCAATGTGTCGCCGGTGACATCGATAAACCCGTAGTTGCCGTTGGAGGCGCCGGGGCCGCCGGCGCCCGGTCCGGCAAATGCTGGGTGGTTAAACAGGTTGAACACCTCCCAGCGGAACTGCAGCGCCGTCTTCTCCGTGACCTTGGTCACCTTGGCCAAAGAGAAGTCGATATTCGACTGCCGCGGTCCGCGGTAGATGTTGCGCGGGACATTGCCTTCGGCAAACAGTCCCGAGGCGCAGGTCGGGTCCGGAGCGAGTTGCGAGTCCAGACAGGTCTGGCTACCCGCTCCCGTCGCAGAACCAGCGAAGGCCGCCGGGTTGATCCAGCAATCGATTGTCCCAACCTGGCAGTCCGGCGTGGACACGAACGCGGTCGCTCGATTCGCTCCCGTTCCATAGGTCGCGAAGTTGGCGCCGTTGTTGCAGTTAATGTCCGTCGCCGTGCAGGAAGAAGCGTCGAACACCATGAACGGCAGACCCGACTGCCAGGTGAGCAGGCCGTTGACCGCCCAGCCGTTGACCGCCTTGCCCAAGCCATGGTTCGAAATATTGAACCAGCGGCCGATGGGCAGCTCGTAGTTCCAGCTCAAGCTCAGCCGGTGCGTACGATCGAAGTCGCACAGGCCCTGGTCCAGCCCGCCGGTGTGAGTTTCATCACCCCACTGGATCAGGCCGTTTAGCTCGTCGCCGAACTGCGAACCAGATCCGTTGTCAATGCACTTCGACCAGGTGTAGGCAGCCTGCATGTACAGCCCGTTGGCAAACCGGTGCAGCA
>JBPCSQ010000015.1:0-81566 GCA_051006995.1 Terriglobales bacterium | reverse complement strand
CCTGGCGCGAGTTGAAAGGCGGGTCGAGGTAGATGAGGTCCACGGACTCGTCCTTGACGTAGCGGCGCAGCACGTCGAGGTTATCGCCGTAGTAGAGGTGGTTTTCGGGCATTGTTGGCGGAAATGTAACACGGCCGGTGTCCCACCCCAGCCCGATTCTGACTTAGGTGAGTGCTTTTCTGTTGTCAATACCCCAAAATTGTCACTTTTCCCTTAAATCGCTGAAGCTACGGACAATATATCGCTGCCGCCCATGCGACATTCCCCCCTGCGAAAATGCTAGAATGTATGTAGAAGGTCAGAGAAGCGCGGCTCTCCCGCGCTTTTTCTTTTTAGGAACCAGCTTGTCAATACCCGCAAATTGTCATTTTCGCCGCAACCCGCTGAATTGCCGGAGAATATATCGCCGGCCGATGTGGCGGGTTTACCCCCTCCGCCCGGCTATAATGTAAGTAGAAGCTAAGGAAAGCGCGGGATTCCTCCCGAGCTTTTTTCGTTGCAATTCGCGCACTTGCAGCTTTTCTCCCACAGCCTCAAACCTCGCCGCCTGAAGCCTGGAGCCTGCAGCCTGCAGCCTGCTTTTTAAAATGCCACGCCGCCTCGACCGCAAACACCAGGGCGACGTCGCCGAACTTGCGTTCATGCACCGGGCGGTCGATCTCGGATTCAAGGTCTCAAGGCCCTGGGGTGAGAACAACCGCTACGACTTTATCGTGGATTCTGACGGTCGGCTGATACGGGTACAGGTGAAGTCGGCGGCAGTGGCCCAGCGCGGCAGTTACCGTGTCGGCGCCAGCAGCGGCCATCGCCGCAAGCAGCCGTACACAAAAACCCAGATAGACGTGCTTGCCGTGCACATCATTCCTGAAGATGCTTGGTATTTGATTCCGGTCCGGGCTCTGGCAGCGCGAAAAACGATTCGGCTTTACCCGCGCCGCCGTCCTTGCCACCCGCTGGAGCGCTTTCGCGAAGCCTGGTCGCTTCTGCGCAGGAAAGCAACTACAAAACTGCCACTGATTTACACAGATGAACACTGATGAATTTTTTCGAAAAATCAGTGTGTATCTGTGTTGATCAGTGGCAGATTGCCTTTACGATTTTCCCGCGCTGGCCACTTTGGCGTCGCGGTTCTTCAGCACCTCGATGGCGCGCTTGAGCTGCTCGTCATTCTGCAGGGTGCGCTGCTTTTTGCCCTGCTCCGGTTCGGCGGAGTTATCTTCATCATCCGGCAGGACGAAGTCGTCGTTGTTGTCCGCCACCATGATGTTGGGCGTGACCGCCGTGTCCTGAATGGCCTTGCCCGACGGGGAATAGTACTTCGCGACCGACAGAATCAACGCCGAGCCGTCGGGAATATCAATCACCTTCTGGACCGAGCCGACGCCGAAGGTCTTGTCGCCGAGCACGTCGCCGCGCGCATTTTCCAGCACGGCCGCGGCCACGATCTCGGCCGGCCCCGCGGTGCCGCGGTTCACCATCACCACCAGCGGAAGCCCGGTGACCGCCTTGTTCATGTCGGCATTAAAGGTCTCGCGCGGGTAGCGCTGCCCTTGCAGGTACGTGATGACCCCGTGATTGAGGAACAGGTTCGCGGTGGCGACGCCTTCCTGCTCTTCGCCGGTGGCGCAATCGCGCAGGTCGAGAATGATCTTCTTCCCGCCCTTGAGCTGGTCCGCCTTGATCTTGCTCGCGATCTCCTGCGACTTGCCCTTGTTGAGGGCATCCACCTTGATGTAGATGATGCCGTCCTCGAGGTTCTTTTCGCTGACCGCGGGAACGCTGACGAGGTTGCGCGTGATCGTGATCTTCTGCGGCTCGGCGCGGCGCGCGCGCACGACCGAGATGTTCACGTTCGACCCCGGCTCACCCGACAGCAGCGTGCTGATCTCCGCCAGCGACATCTCCCGCGTGGTTTTGCCCTCGATGGCCTCGATGATGTCACCATTTTCCAGCCCCGCCTTGTCGGCCGGGCTGCCGGGAATGACGGAAATGACCGCGGCGTAGCCGAAGCGCTTGGAGATGGCGGCGCCGGTCTGGCCCTTGCCGTCCGTCTTGTGCGCCTTGTACGCCTTGTACTCGGCCGGCGTCAGGTAGCTGGAGTTGGAGTCCAGCGACTCCAGCAGGCCGTGCAGCGCGCCGTCGGTCACCTGCGGGATGTTGGGCTCTTCCACGTATTCGCTGCGGATGCGCGACAACACCTCGCTGTAAACGCCGAGCTGGCGATAGGCGCCGTCGTTGGAGGCAGCGCGCACACCCAGCCCGCCGGCAATGGTGAACAACACAAGAGCGATGGAAACGGAAAGGACTACCGCTTTGGTCTTATTGGACATGGAAGCTCGACACTCTCACCGCTGGAGAAGATCTCGGGAGCCAGTGGCTCTCATTATACCTTCGTTTGGATGCGCGACCGGGCCGTCAGGCACCGAGATTTAGGGACGGCCGATGGCCGGCAAGCGCCGGCAGTTAACGGGGTGGTAAGCAAGGGACGCCCCCTATCCGTTCCGTCAGCCGTGTTCTGCCTTGCGCCTTTCGCGGAGAAACCAATAAAATCGAAAGTGGCCCCACCGCGCCGCCCCGGCGCGGTTTCGTCTGTGGCGGTGTAGCTCAGGTGGCTAGAGCGAGGGTCTCATAATCCCTAGGTCGTTGGTTCGAGTCCAACCGCCGCCACCAGTTTTCAAACCTCGCAGGGTCAGCAGATTGGCTGAGTCAGGCGGGCAGCGTTGCCGACAGGTTTTTTGAACACTGATTGAACATTTCGTCCAGAGCGGCCATCGCCTTGACCGTATCCGCGTCTACCGTTTTCACGTAGACATTCATAGTCGTGCTCAGGTTCGAGTGGCGCAGAATCGCCTGAATCGTCTTGTCGGGTGTTCCCAAGCGATAAAGGTTCGTCGCCAGTCCCCGCCTGAATGCGTGATACCCGTGCCACTCAGGGCGTAAGGAATCGCGCTCGTATTTGTGAGTTTCCCTGGCGTGGTCCTCTTCTGTTTTTCTGCAATGCGCGCAGACGTTCAGGGTTGGCACGATCACTCGATTCGCCAGATTGTTGAGGCAGAGCGGGTGTTTTTCGCTGTTCGCAAAAATCGGCCCCGATTCGGGTTTTCCTGCTAACAGGCGGTGACGGTCGAGAATGTTCTTCAGGCGCGGAATTACCGGAATCGCAGCCTTCGATTTTCTGGTCTTGGGATCGCTTACTACGCCATTCCAGATCGCCCGAGTGACCCGTAGCTCCTCCCCTGCGTAATCTGACCACTCCAGACCCTGCAGCTCTGACCGTCGCAGCCCTGTGAACGCTGCAGTCGCGAGCACGGTTGCAGCAGGCTCGGGCATGTACAGCAGCATCCGAATGATTTCCTCCAGTGAATATGCGTACGTATCTCCTGCCGCCCTTGCCTGGGGGATCGCCACCCCTTCTACGGGGTTAGCCGCGTCGAAATAGCCCTGCTGCCGAGCGAAATTGAAAACACCCGACAGGAACGCCTTGAGGTGGCGCAGAGTGGTTTTGCTGAGGTCCTTCGTGCGGGCAACGGTATTGAGCACCTCCTGTATATGGCACGTCCGTACATCCCTCAACCACAGCGTTGAGCAGATCGGTCTGAGGTAATTGTTCCATTTGTTCTTGTAGCCCTGATAAGTCGAGGCGTGGGTTTGTCCCTGGGCGTGCGGCAGGTAAGCGGTCTCAATGAACGAACCGATTTGCATGTTCGCCTTGAGGTCGGGGTTTGAATTTAATGGTCGCAAGATATCAGCGAGCAGCGGTAGGACATCGTTCTTGGTACGGTAGCGGTCGCTCACATCAGCGAGTCGCTTGCACCGCAGCTTACGAGCCATGCGGCCATTCTGGATCACGTCCTCTCGGTAACGCGCATACCACGCACCTGAGGACTTGTAAATACAGCCCTTCTGTTGTCGTTTCATGAGCACTCCGTCTCGGAACTCGGGTTCGAGGCACCCTCGTTCGCAGATTCACCGATTGTTTTCAGCCGATTACCGCAGCTTGGAACAATTTGTGAACACACGGATCGCTCAGTTGCTAGTTTTTCGGCCACTCACAGCTGCGTTGTCGCTCAGATACTTCGCAAAAAGCGAAAGCCCGGCGAATAAAGGCTTCTCGCCTGACGGGTGGCCTTTCCTGTATGGGTCCCATCTACCGAAACTGGGAATTGGAATTTGGGAAGCGGAAACTCGGTGCGTAGCCTATGCGGAAGGGCTATCGCCCACACCCTCGGCATCGGCGACCGCTGGCCGAACTCACCGGCACCAAACCAGAGGCGTAGAGACTTCGGTTCCAAAACGGGAAAATCGCGGCACGGCCTGCAAACCTTGTTTGGACCACTCGTTCGATCTGTTCTGAATTCGGAACAAATAATTTTTGTCTTGGCACTGCACCAAAACAGGTGTAGAAGTGCCGTTTCCTGAACCAGCCATGTCTCAACAGATAGATACGTTTCTGCGCTACCCAGGCAGCAAGCGCCGCATGCTTGCGTTCCTCGCCGCACATTTGCCGAAACCGGACGAGATATTGGGCCGATTCATAGAGCCATTTGTCGGGGGCGGTGCCATTTACTTCTTTATGCATCCGAAGCGAGCTCTGCTAGGCGACATCAATGCTGAATTGATTTCTCTTTATGTCGCAATCAAACGCAATCCGAGTTCAATTTGGCGCATATATCGAAGATTTCCGAATACAAAAAAAGCTTACAAAACAACGCGCGACTGTGACGTCGAGCGCTTAACAGGTGCTCAGCAGGCCGCACGTCTGCTGTACTTAAATCGCACGTGCTTCAAAGGCATGTGGCGGCACAACCAGGATGGGAAGTTCAATATAGGCTACGGTGGACAATCGCGGAGATGGGCGATCGAAAGGAAACATCTTCTGCACATAAGCAAGCTGCTGCAGACCGCCAGAATCGTCTGTGCTGATTTCGAGAAACTTATTGCGCAAGCAGAAACAACCGATTTTCTTTTTCTGGACCCACCGTACCGGCCCGGGCAGAAAGAACAGTTGCACGATCATTATGCTGGAAGGCAATTCACGTTCGCTGACCATGAGAGGCTCGCTTCTTGCCTGAGAGATGCTGATGACCGCGGCGTCCCGTGGGTATTGACGATTTCCAACCACCCCGACATTCTTCGCCTGTATCGAGGTTTCCGCAAACTCCGCGTTCCCAAAGGTACTGGACCATCCATAGGCTCGTTGACGAAGGAGTCAGGGGAGGTACTGATAACAAATTTCTAAGGAGAACAAAACCGTGAAAGCCTTTTTCGATAAGGCCGCCTCCCAGCATCACCCGCTCAGACTGGTTCATGAGTTTCTTGAGCAGGAGGATGCCAATGAAAAGGCAAAGAAATATGATGCCCTCCGATTTGTCGGATACGTTCTCGAAATCGGATACGACACCGTAACAATCATCACGTCCGATCCGTTCAAGGTCGCCGTTGGCGGGGTGCCCCGAAACTCACTTCTTGTAATGATCCCGTCCGTGCTCGACAGCGCGCCCCCACATTTCACGCTCCTAAGAGTCCTCGAAACGGCAGCAACTCCGCTTTCACGTGAAACTCAGCAGACGTATTTCGAACTCCAGAAAAAATCTATGCCTGAGCTCGACGTGTTTACTCAGAGCGAGTTGCAATGGGGAGCACTCAAAACAGGGGTCTTGGGAATGTTTTATCCGCACCCGCTCGATGAGAACAAAGTGGAGTTCTCTGGTGACGTAAACAACTTCGTCAGTGCCCACAAGTACAAAGTCTATTCGCCAACTGATAAGTTGCTGGATCTGGTAATAAACACGCTCGTCCCGAATCGAAATCGTTTCGTTATTGGCGATTTAAGACTAACTGAATGTAGACTTCCGCTGCCCGGGTCGAAGCAGCCGAACGTTGAAGTGAATGTTTCCACCGACGACTTCATGGGTGCGCGGACAGCGATGTTCGGAAAAACGCGGCTCGGCAAGAGCAACGTTGTGAAACTGATCGCCCAAAGCATTCTGGAAACCACAAAGACATCAAAGAACGTCGGGCAGTTGATATTCGATATCAATGGTGAGTACGCGAATGATAACCCGCAGGACAGCAGTCTTTCTCTTGCCTCAGCATATAAGGACCAATGCGATATTTACGCCCTCACGAAGAAGGAGAACACTGAATCCAAACCGCTAAAAATTGATTTCTACGAACACCCGGAAGCATCGATGCCAGTTCTTCGGACGCTAATGCAAGAAGGCGGGCGGGATTCATCAAATTACGTTAAAGCTTTTCTGTCGGTGGATTTACCAAGCATTGACGATGTTCACCAGATGCACCCGGGCGAGAAGACACGCGCCAAAAGAAAAATTTTGATGTATTGGGCGATTCTGCATAGGGCGGGATTCAACGCTGAGACTTCGAAGCTCTACAAGGCAGTTGGTGGAATTGATCCGGATTTCAACGAACACGCGCGCGAACGCGCGTATGGTCCAGACAAAGGCAAATGGCCCCAGATCAAATCCCTCGACGACATGGCACGAGAAATGGAACTGCTCATCGAGGAGCATCGTAAAGCGCCGATTCCGTCGTCCACAAAAGGGAAAAATCTCTTTGAAAGCGACGAAGAAGCGCTCTTGGGTTTCCTTAAACCTAAAGCGGGAATCGGCAGCGGGACTACGTACATTCAGCCATATCGCAAGTATCACGACCCCAAAGCCGGCAACTTCGTTGACGAAATCATCGGGCTACTGGACCAGGGGCGCACTGTGATCTTGGACCTCGGCAATGCTCCGCCAGAATTGATGGAGTATTTTTCGGTTTTGCTATCAACGGCTGTTTTTCACGAGCAAGTAAACAAATTCTCTAACAACAAATTGGGAAACAAGTTCATTCAAGTCTATTTTGAAGAAGCCCACAACCTCTTCGCCGCGAACGACAGTGACGAGCGCACTAAGATTTACCGTCGCCTCGCGAAAGAGGGTGCGAAATATCACATTGGAATGGTCTACTCCACGCAGTCCGTGACCACCGTCAGCAAAGATTTGCTAGCCCAAACCGAAAACTTTTTTATCGCTCATGTAGCTTCCCAAACAGAAGTCAATGCATTGGCAACGGTGAATATTGCTTACGAGAGCATGAAGGACGACATCATGCTGACGAAAACTCCCGGTTACATTCGCATGTTGACCCAATCGCATCGTTTTGTCGTGCCAATGCAGGCGAAGAAGTTCGAAGCGACGGCACCCGTGAAAATGAAAGCGGCAGCGAAGTAGAGGTAATCATGCCTTACGCGCAAGGAGAACGCCTGCCAGGCGAGCGTGCCAGTAAGCTCGGCCATCTTGACGTCCTGAAGAGCCCACTCGTAAAAGAGCTCTGCAAATGCTTTGAAGATCCATCCGCCTCACGGTCGCCTAAACCACCTCCTTGGAAGCCACTCACCAAGTCTGACCACCCGCTTTCTCTGATCTTCGGAGTGGACGGTTCGTTTCAACCAATCGAGTCCGAAAGTAAGCCACACAAAGCAATCGCGTTCGTGAAAACGGCGTTGGTGATGCTGGATCAGCCTGCACTTGCGGCTATCGACAAAAGCGAGCCGCATCCATTCGCGGTCCGGGACATCTTGCAGCAGTCTCAGCTCTATCACGCGACTGTGTTCCCGTTGAGATACGTAACGGTGGCGGGTCAGAACGTTTATCACGCAATCCGAAGAGTGATTTACGACTCGTTCTGCGACCCTTCGCTGGACCGTCAAGTAATGGAAACATTTAAGTGGATCGCGTATGAAAAATGGGATGGACAGCAGAAGCAACTCCCGAAGTTTGAGTGCCCCCATTGCCACACCGTTGATGCCACTCTGCCATACGACGCAGACACAGGAAACTGCCCGAACCCGCAGTGCGGGAAGGAATTGTTTGTTACCGACATGCTTGGTTTTCACCAGGTCATGACCGATGACGCCGCGCCCGACGCAATTGCGACCGATTACATGGGCATTCATGAAACATTGCTGCTGTTTACTGGTGTCAGATATTTCTGGGAGAAGAACAAATCCACTTTAGACAAATGCTTGTTTGTGAAAGATGGACCGCTGTCTATCCGTGCTCAATATTCAAAGTTGGTAAATCCGATTCGAAGATTGCTAAGCAGGGCACGGGCCGAAGGAACAGCAATCTGCATCATGGGTCAGGAAAAAAGTGGGGCATTCTGGGATCATCTACAGCTCATCGGCGATGACATGCCGGCAGGCACGTTCTTCATCCCCGATCACGATTACATACGAGAAGAGATTCAGCACCGGCCAAACACTGGCGCGAAATACGGAAAAGATACCAATTACGGTGCCAAGGTATTCGTGAAATTAAACGACCGCTATCGATTTGTCCTGAACGTCCCAAATGGGTCAAGCACAGACGCGCAGGACCCAACACTCATCGGTTCAGAAAGGATTTTTGGAACGCTCGAGACTATCTTAAGCGCAAGATTCGAAAGTGCGCTGTTGCCGGTAGAGATGGCACACTCGGTTGCATCGCTCTCGACCTATCCCTCAGCCCGTGTGCTCGCGATGTTTGCTGAGGCTGCGAAGGTTGGGGCGGCGAGCGCAAAAGCGCCATAGAGATCAACTGTTTCAAAAGGCGCTCTCGATGCGAAACAAGAAGAAGATCGGGCGTAATGATCCCTGCTCGTGTGGGAGCGGGAAAAAATTCAAACATTGCTGCGGCTCCACAGTATCCGACCCATTTGCAGCACTCTCATCTTTATCCTTCGATGATGTCGCAGCAAGCGGCCAAGTCGGAGATACGCTGAACGTTTATGGATCGAAGATGCTTTCAAATCGGGTGAATAGAGAAGCATCCGCCATCGCCACAGATTTCGATGAACTCTGCCGCGATCATGTGAAAGATATTGAAGAGGTTTACAGTACTGCAGCCAGCGTCCTGCACTACGGAATGATGCGCGCAAAGCAGCAGAACGATGATTTGCGATCAACATTAGCTATCGTTCTCTCCAACACCCTCAAGTCTTTTACAGCTGCGTTCGTACTATTGCGTGGTGGATGGCGACTTCAACCGTACCAATGCATTCGGAATGCCTTCGAAACACTTAGTGTTGCAATTCATTTAGCTACTACTCCCGGGGATCTGGAACGATTTAAGCGCGATGAGCTGGATTCGACAAAAACATTCAACTCGGCAAAACGGCTAATGCCCATTTTTGGTCGCGTATACGGCGACATGAGTGAACAATTCATTCATATCGGCAAGCCGTTCAGGCACATCCAACGCGCAAACAAATACGCACCGGATGAGAAAGATCTGTGGGGGTGCTTATTAGCGTTGATGACTTTGATTTGGTTTACGTACGAGGTGGTGGAACTTGTGTTTTACCACTTTGTTGAACATCCGAAGTTTTGGAAACACCTCGGTGGAAACCAATACGAATACGCGCCGACAGGCGGCGGATTGGCATGGCGGGCACGTTTGGTGGCCCGCTACAAGAATTATGGTTTTCGGGCGGACGCCGCCGAAAAGTCCAAATCGGCAAGCAAATAGCTGCAGGAATACAGTGGCGGAATGTTCACGCGCGGACGTGACGCGATGGGCTGAGGCGCGTGGGGGAAACGCGCAAATCGACCCGCGCGGGGGTGTCTACACATGCGCATGCCAGAGACACTATCCCCTTGGTGGTTTGTCCGGTTTTCTTCGCCACCTGCAATATCGAAATTCTCTCCACTGCGTTAAACGCCGCGCATCAGCTTGGCGAGGGACAGGTCAAACGCGTCGGCCAGGATCTCCAGTGACCTCAGGCAGGGCTCTTTCTTGCCATTCTCTACATTCGAGATGAACGGCCTTCCGAGCCCTGTATGCACGGCTAGGTAGTCCTGCGTCCAGCCCCGCTGCTGGCGGAGTTTTCTGATCCTCTTGCCTAGCCGAACGCATACGTCCTCGTTTGCCACTCAGAAATGATGGGCGTATTCTTTCGGCTACATGTCGCCTATGGGCTACATGGAGAGGAACAGTCTCTATGTTCTGTCCCCGCTGTGGCGCACCTGCTAACGGCGAAGAGTGCGAGACCTGCGGCGCAAAGCTTGTCAGCGGCCCGCTGCATCACCTCGAAGCGATTCTCACCTCGAATCCCGCGAATGAGCCAGATGCTGTCCGCAAAGCTGCAGCCCACGTTTTGCAAGGTGTCGTATTTCTAAGCGGCATAGCGCTGTGCGCCCTTGTGTTCGGAGTCGGAGCTTGGGGATTCTCGGTGGTTTACGCAGCGGTGCTTAAGTTCGTTTACAACCACCCCATTGTGGTTGCTGTTCCCTTGGTTGCGCTGTTCGCGATCGGAATGTTGAATCGCAAAAGGGCGGATACCCACTCGACCTGACTGGGCCACAAAACAACCTTCGGGGGCTTTTCTCGGCAAACCGACCACACTTGCGACCTAACTGGGGTATCTCACTAAGTCCACTGGGTCCAGAGACAATGCCTTATTGTCTGTCCATCCAATGAAATCATGGACATAACGGTGTTTTTATCCTTTTCCGTTTGCAGGCCGAAAGTGACTCACAAAAAGGACGGTTTTGCCTCCTAAGTTGCTGATTCCATTGACCTAGCGATGTATAAAATGGGATTCCAGAAACTCCCTCGCTCGGCGACCTGAGGCGCCGGAAACTCTCCTCTGAACCGCTCCGGCCCTCAGGGAACACCCCTCGGCGTGCTCCAAGGCCTTGTAGAGCCTGGTCCGGCCTCGCCCCTAGTAGGCACCTGGCGGCCGGGGTTCCTGTTTGTAGTAACGGTAGTAAGTAGAAAAGAAGAGTAAGGCCGCTCTGACGGTCTTTTGCTCGCTGTCCGTACAGTGGTCTACTACAGTTACTACACGCTTCGACGAGACTCTACGACGACTTGCGTCGCGGCGTTCTCGTTCTCTTTCAGCTGATGGTCCGGTTTGTTCGGGTGCCTCACCCACCGCTCGACCATGTCCATGAGGCTTTCACGACTCAGTGCATACCTATAGCGAGGTCCATCCTCTCCCGCTTTACGAACACTCTTTGTTGTAAATCCATACTTGCGAAGCACGTGCGTAACGGTTTCAGCTGTCGGAGGGTCTGCGAGGTTGCTCAACATGGCCGCAATCTCCGATGCGTTCCCCACAATCGGGTCCTCGGCCTCGGCCAACTGCAGCAGCGCCTCTAGCAGTCGATGTTCGGGCGTTGGAGATTGTTGCTCTTGGCGGGTTATTCTAATGGCGCGCAACAGCGACTCGCGAGATTTATCCAACTTCTCGTATCCCGCATACGCGGTCTCCACAATCGCGGCAAGAGGTTCCGAGATGTCGATCGTTCGGTCGCTGAACTGATCGAGATACGCAAAACCGCCCTCGTATTGTTGGATCACAACCTCGGCGTTCCCGCCTACCCAGTCGCTGATCTCCTTCCTGAGCGAGTCGACTTCGGTCGAGACTAATCTCAGCCTGAGCCTCTCGCGTCTTTCTCCTTGCTTCTGCCGCACCATTGAGAACGCAAAAGTGCGGTCGCGCGTGGTCCGGTCCAGAGTGTTGATCCCAATTCCCGCCAAAGCACGTGGGCCATAGACGAAATATCTTTGTGGCGTAAATCCACCTTTTACATTCTTCTCATTTCGAGTGACGGACCCGCCGCGCTTGTATCCAGCGTTCAACACACTTCGCAAATCGTCCGCGTTCGTCCAACCGTCGATCTCATCGAGCAATTGTGTATGCGTTGCGGCGGTCCTGAAGAGTGTCGCCTGAGTTGGCGCGATCTCAATCCCGCCTGGGTTCGCAACAAGGAGATTGAGAACTTCAAGCAGCGTCGTCTTTCCGCTCTGTGGCTCTGGCGAGTATGCAAACACGTAGCCCGTATAGTCGAATTTCTGGCACATATATGTCGCTAGGATCCACGCTGCGAGGAGAAGGTATTCACTCGAGTCTCGCAGAAACACAAATCGCTCAACAAAGGCGGATATGTTTTCAACGATGGTGGTCGTCCTCGCTTTCGACCGCACCACGACGTTTTCCTGAGGCCGCTGAGGCATAAAATCGCCGGTGACAGGATCAATGTAGCTCACAAGGCACCTCGCGCCGATGGATCGCTAGCATTCATTTGTTATCCTCCGACTCATAAACGCACCCCTCTGCGGGTGCGGCAAAATTGTTCCAAAAACACAAAAGGCCCCTGAGATTGCTCTCACGAAGCCCTCATAGAAACTGGATTGTTGACCTAAGCCTGTCGCCTAGCTTCCTATGGAGACCCTCCGCATGCTGGGGACTTTCCTAGGAACGCTACTATATATACAGAGACAGTCCTCCCCGTCGGCCTACCGCGCCACGAATCGCTGAGCCCGATACGTTTGACTGATTTCGCCGCCGACTGGCCTTTTTTCGGCGATAGCACTGTGCTTCTACTCTGATTCCGGCGGCGTGAAAGAGTTGTTTAAAAAAAGCGATGCCAAAAGAAAAACGCTATTTAGAATCGCTGCCTTTCGTAAAGCTAGGAGCCTCGGCGGGTAGCTTCGCTCCATTCCGCCTTGCATACGTTCTGCTTGGTACAATCTCGGCCCCGGAGCACGAGTTCATGAAAGAAGAAATCTACGACTGCGAAATCCGAAAGATTGTGACCGAACCCGTCACAGGCAAACGGGTGCCCGGTTGGGTTGTTGTCACGGTGGAAGAAGCTTTACGCTTGAACGATCCGATTCGCCGGTGCAAGGCGTGCCACGGCAGAATACGGCTCCACAGAGCGGGGCCTGGTGGCGTTCCCCGTGCACACGCTGAGCACATGCGAAGAAATCCCGGTTGCCCTCTGGGATTTTGCTACTGCGGTACATTCTCGATGGCATCGGACTCCGACCGGGTTGAAATAAAATCATAGTCGGCTCGCACCTCCACTGGCCCTTGGCGGGTGAGAGTGTCTGTTGTGGTTTAGTTGCTCCCAATGGACGAAACTTACAAACCAGCAGAATATTTTTTCTGGAGCTGCGGAAGGCTATAAACGCGCCCCTCGCGTTTGGGGCTCACATCTGGCCTGAGTCCATGGCCGACACCGCACGCCATAAGAGAATATTCGTATGCGTCTACAGGGATTAGTCGCTCTGGCTGGAGATTTTGGTTACAACGGGTAACGCTCCACACAATCCGATAGAATTCTCGCATCGTGCCCACATATCTCGAACAGAAGCAGGCTCAGCGCGCTGACTTTCTGCGGATGTTCTACGGCTTGGGAAAAGGGGCTGAAGGTGTGCGGCTTAGTCCAACGCAGTGGCGGGGAATCGGCCAGCACTACAGCATCCCCGAGGATCAGCTCTTCGATATTGTGAAGTACTGGGTAGGCGAGGGCGTCTTGGTGTTTAAGCCAGCCTCAGAGGCGCTGTCATTGACTCACAAAGGTGTCGTGACGGCCGAGAAGCTGATAACGGAAGCGATAGGAACGTCTTCGACGCAGCCCACTGCTCCGCCGAACCGAGGTGTTCAGAAAATGCGAAACAGGCCATTCGTCTTAAATATCCTGCTCGCCTCCCCCTCCGATGTCAGCGATGAGCGGGATGCCGTCACACAGGCTACTCACGCCTGGAATGCATCGCATACACGCGCTACCGGAATTCTGCTGAATCCGATGCGATGGGAGACGCATACGTATCCGGCCTCTGGAGATCGTCCACAGGCGATTGTCAATAGACAGATCGTGGAAGAGGGGGACATCTTAATCGGAATCTTCGGTACTCGGCTGGGCACGCCAACTGGCGAGGCAGAGTCTGGAACCATCGAAGAAATTGAAAAGTTTCGGCGGGCAGGCAAGTACGTCGCGCTCTATTTCTCGACGGCAAACATCCCGAGGGATACGGACCAAGAGCAGCTGAGAAAACTGGAGACGTATCAGCGGGAACGCCAGAAGGACACGCTATATGCCACGTTCGCGTCGGTGGAGCGACTACGCGAGCTTGTAACACAGCATCTGCCGATGATCGTGTATGAAGTCTCAGAAAAACTACGTCCTGCACGGGAACTTGAAGCTGTGCAGCAAGAACCACTCCAACCAAAGGAGTCCATTCGGCTGACGACCGAATTGACTGGCGAATATCCAGATGGTCCTCGACTTCACGTTAGGGCCAATCGGGAGATCACTGTCACGCAACTAGATTATTTGGACGAGCGGGATGTGAGGATTGCGTCCGATACGTTGGACCGCTTTGGTCTAGACATAGTGGTCGACCTTGATTATGACAAGTTGAAGCAAGTAGCTAGCGTAACGCAGCCACGCGGGATGGCATACCCGATTGCCTTCCGTTTGCACATCTTGGACTCGGGCCGGTTTGTGACGGAGAGAATTCCAGCGGTTCTGCAAAATCACACGAAAGCGATCGGCGGCTCGCTGACAATGGTTCTCAAACTAATTGGGTAAGGTGGCGGGGGGGAAAAGAAAAACACGAACCGGAGGGCACAGGACCCTGGGAATTGTGCCTGCTAGCCCATACGGCTGTAGTTGCATGCCTTCGTCCATGTGGACAGTGCTGCATCAGCGGTGTTTGCGGAGCAGGCTGCTCAAATGAGGGTAGCAGGTCAGCAATAATCCTCGCAGTTGTGGGCGTCGAACGCCTGTTGAATCTGCGGCGGGACTCTTGACCCATCGCCTGGATCGGGTTCAGCAGTTTGCACCCACCTGCATCCGTCGCATTTCCAATCAATGGGGACACGGGCGGGAGAGGCGATTCCATATCCAACGAGTTTTTTTGGCATGCTCACGAGATTCTAATCCATTCTGGTTCCCGCCAGGGCTACGAGCGACGGACATTGAACTGTTGTTGAACGATCAGGCCGGAGACTGCCACATTTCGCGGACAAACTCATCCTAAGCTGCTGAAAAAAAAGAGAACGGATGAGCAATCCGCTCTCATAATCCCTAGGTCGTTGGTTCGAGTCCAACCGCCGCCACCAACCTCAATTGCGGAATCGGGCAACTGGCAGCCATGCCATCTGGTAGGTGTATTCTTTCCGATCATGAAACGCCTGCTGGTATTCGTGCTGTTCTCGCTTGCTTGTTTCGGCCAGGCCACCACCGATAAAGAGAAGGTGTGGTCACTCGAGCACGACTACTGGCGTTACGTGCAGGCCGGCGACATGAAGAGTTACCGCTCGCTCTGGCACGAGAACTTCGTGGGCTGGCCCAACAGTTCACCGCAACCCGCGCGTAAGAATCACATCACCGACTGGTACGACAAGATCGTCGAACGCGGCCTCACGATGAAGTCGTGGCAGTTGGAGCCGGTCGAATTCCAACTTACCGAACCCGTCGCGGTCACCCACTACCGTCTGCATTACGTTTGGGTGGACAAAGGTGGCAAGGAAGAGTCGGAAACTTTCCGCAGCCACCACACTTGGCTGCGCACCGGCAACATCTGGCAGATCATTGCCGGCATGTCGGCCCCGACTGACAAGAATGGCAAGTGACGTCCCACATGCGGTCATTCATGTTCGCGCTGTTTCTTGGCATTGCACCCGCGCTGATCAATGCGCAGACGGCGCGCGTCGCCGTCCCGGCCGGACCGCCGGCGAATGTGCAGAGCATCTGGGTACTGGGCCACGATGGCAAGATGTCGCGCTATGACACCGCCCAATACAAGATGTGGATGGGAGGCATGCCGCTGCCGGCGGAGGCGGGCAAACATCCCGAAGCAGTGTCGGTCAGCCGAGCCGGCGAGGTGCTGTACGCGTACGCCAGCGACGGCCGAAGCAGCTTGCGGCGGTGGTGGCGCTCGGTTCCGACTCATTCCGAGCTGATCGGCGGCGCCTGGGACAAACGCCCGGCGCGCGGCGGCGGCTACTCCGTCCTGGAGGCCACGCCGGCGGTGTACTTCAGCAGTGACGGTCAGGGGCTGTTCTGGTTCGAGCATCGCAGCCAGCGGCTGAATCGCGGCGGTCCAGACTTTTCCCGGGAGGCGCGCTTTCTTGCGTGGGCCACCGACATCAATGGAGAAAATCCGGCTCCCGTGGCGGAGTTTGCGTTTCCGTCCTGCAAGTGCGAGACGGGCGTGTGCAGCGAGAGCTGTCCGGAAGCGCTGGCGTGGGCGCCGGACCGCGGCGTTGATGATTTCTTTTTTCTTACGCGCTGGGTTCCGGGGCAAATCCAATCGGATTTTCAGGAAACGTCGCTGTATCAGCGCAGCGGTGGCGCGTGGGTCGCGCGCAAGCTGCCGCATCCGCTGGAGCGCATCCTCGACGCCGCCGATCACGGCAACGTTTACGTCGAGACGCTTCCTGACGCCGGCTGCTGCGGTTGGGCCAACGACAGCAACGATGTGACGTCGGTGGTGCGTGGCGAGACCGCCACCGTGATCTTCGACGAGCGCCGCCGCTTCCAGAACAACAATTACGATGTGAGTTTCTTCACCGTGAACGCGCTGCTCTCGCCCGACCTCGCCCAGGTCGCCTACACCATCGATTCCACGCAGCAAGGCGAGGAGGAAATCCGGCTTTCTTCCGACGGCAAGCCGAATCCAGAAGAGCTGAAGCGGCTGCACAACGATCTTGCCGCACTGCCGCGGGTGGAAGTCGTGAACCTGGCAACGCCGGACAAGATCATCACCGGCATCGCGCAGGCCGAACTGGTCGGATGGCTCGACCCGGGCCGCATCCTGATTGTTAAGGGCGGCGAAGTGCAGACGGTTGACGTGATCTCAGGAAAGGTGATGTCAACGGCAATCAAGGCGGAAGGGTCGAAGTTTGTCTTCCTGCGTTAGGTCCAGAAGGTATCGTTCTCGCCGGTGAGCTTGCGCAGTTCCTCGGGCGCGCGAGCGGGCACGCCGACTTTGCGTCCGAGCAGGGCATCGAGCGAATCCACCCAGACAATCTGCGAGTTGAAGACACGTCCGAAATTGCGAGCGGCGGATTGGGCGACGTCGTCGAGGGAAGGAATCCGTGTCGGGTGGGGGTCCTTGGACGCATCCGCGTCCTTGCTCGGGATGGCATTCTTTGAAAGCTGGTTCTGAATCGAGGTAACCGGCTTGGTCGCAATTCCGCAGGGGACGATGAGCTGGAAGTATTCCAGCGGCTGGTTGGTGACATTGAGCGCGAAGCCGTGCGAGGTGACGCCGCGCGAGACGTGCACGCCGATGGCGGCAATCTTGGACTGAACGGTCCCGCCCACGGGCGAGCGCGCTCCAGTTGCAAGCTCGGTCCAGACGCCGGTCATGCCGGCGACGCGTTCGCTGCCGATGCCGAAGTCGGCACAGGTGCGGATGAGCGCCTCTTCCAGGCGGCGCACGAATTCGACTGCGCCCAGCGTTTTGCGCCGTCCGTCGGTCCCGAGAAAGCTGCGCAGGTCGAAGATGGGGTAGCCAACGAGCTGACCCGGCCCGTGATAGGTCACGTCGCCGCCGCGATCGCATTCGAACAGCTCGACGCCACGCTGCTTGAGCACATCATCGGAGGCGAGCACATTGTTCCGCCTGGCGTTGCGCCCGAGGGTTATTACGGGCGAGTGCTCCAGCAGCAGCAGGACGTTGCCGATCTGGTCGCTCTTGCGCAGCTCGACCAGCCGCTGCTGGAGACGCAGCCCGGTGGCGTAATCCAAGGTGCCGAGTTGGACGACGGAGATAACCATGAGGAGTTAGCCACAGAGGGCACAGAGGGACCAATTTCAAAAAGCTCCGTGTCCTCTGTGGCTGATCTAGAAATTAATCGCCAACCCTTGAACGCTTTCCACCGCGTCCAGCATGCCTTCCGCCAGCGTGGGATGCGCGTGGATGGTGAACATCAGGTCCTCGACGGTGGCCTCCAGTTCGATGGCGGCAACCGCTTCGGCGATCAACTCGGTCGCGTTCGGTCCAAGGATATGCACGCCCAGGATCTCGCCATACTTGGCGTCGCTGACAATCTTGATGAATCCTTCGTGCGCGCCGACGATGGAGGCGCGCGAGTTTGCCGTGAACGGAAACTTGCCGACCTTCACCTGGTGTCCGGCCTGCTTGGCGGCCGCCTCCGTCATGCCCACGCTGCCGATCTCCGGATGGCAGTAGGTGCAAGCGGGAATTTTGTTTCGATCCAGCGGCTTGGCGGGCTTTTTCGCGATGTGCGCGACGGCAACCATGCCTTCCATCGAGCCGACGTGCGCCAACTGCGGGAAGCCGGCGACGATGTCGCCGACGGCATAGATGCCCGGCTCCTCCGTCTGCATCCACTCGTCGGTATGAATGAAGCCGCGCTCCGGCTTGATCTTGGTTTTCTCCAGGCCGATGTTGTCAGTCATGGGCTTGCGGCCGACGGCGATCAGAACTTTCTCGGCAGTCACGGTTTGGGATTTGCCCTCTGCCTCGAAGGTGACCGCCACTCCATCCTTATTCTTCTCCACTTTCTTGACCGACGCGCTGACCACGGTCTTGATGTTGCGCTTGCGGAAGGCGCGGTCGAGTTCCTTGGAAATTTCTTCATCTTCCAGGGGCACAATGCGAGGCAGCATCTCCAGCACGGTGCATTCGGCGCCGAAGGAGTGGTAAATCGAGGCGAACTCCACGCCGACCGCGCCCGATCCGACGATGATCAGCGACTTGGGAATGGCCGACAGGCTCAGAATCTCGATGTTGGTCAAAATCTGCGGCCCGGGTTCCAGCCCGGGCAGCATGCGGGCGCTGGAGCCGGTGGCGAGGAGCACGTTCTTCGCCTTAATGGTGCTCTTGTCGCTGCCTTTCGAAACCTCAATATCGAATACGCCGTTCTTGGCTGGTCCGGTGAGACGGCCGTAGCCGGAGATGGTTTCCACCTTATTCTTCTTCATCAGGAACTCGAGTCCCTTGGCATGCTTGGTGACGATTTTGTTCTTGCGCTGTTGGACGGCGCTCCAGTTCAGCTTGGGCGTGCCCAGGCCTTCGATACCGAACTCCTGCGCTTCTTTCAGGTGGTCCCATAATTCGGCGTTAAACAGCAGCGCCTTGGTGGGAATGCAGCCGACGTGGAGGCAGGTGCCGCCCAGCTTGTCGTCTTTTTCGATGAGAGCGACTTTTAGCCCGTACTGGCCGGCGCGAATGGCTGCGGTATAACCCGCCGGGCCGCTGCCGATGATGGCCACATCGTAAGTCTTATCTGCCACGGTCTTGCTCCCCACAGAAAGGAATTCGAACCAATCGGAAACAAGCGATTCTACGACACGGGGAAGCGATGCGCGAACTCCCACCCGCACTCCGAATGGCAGGCGAGGCCGCCCGCTGCCCCGGAACCTAGATCGTAAGTACCTGGCCCGCGGTTATGTGCGAAGACAGGCTCGGAACTCGATAAACTTGGGCAGGGCGGGGTAGAGGAGTGTCACTCGCGCTTCGGCGCGAAACTTGTGCGTGCGTTTGAATCAGCTCCGGCCGACATACAGGAAATCCTGAACAAACCTATCTGCGATCTCGGCCTGCGCCTGGACGGCTCGCCGCTGGACCGGTTTGTCCAGCAGCTCTACAAGGAATGCGAACGCAAGGGGCTGAAGCATTTCCGGCCGCCGTGCTACCTGACCGACGAGTGGGGATGTCCGTCGGGCGAGCCGGTGATCGGCATCCCGTTCTACCTGGCCAATCCGCAGTTGTCCCGGCTGGAGCGCGAGATGAACGACCTCGAAGACGCGCGCGAGATCATGATGTACCTGCGGCACGAAGCGGGCCACGCCTTCAACTACGCCTACCAGCTCTACAAGACGCCGGATTGGCGGCAAATGTTCGGCTCCTATCGGCGCGCCTATCGCGAGAACTACCGCCCGGTGCCGTTCTCGCGCAGCTACGTACGTCACATGGCGGGCTGGTATGCGCAGAAACATCCCGATGAGGATTTTGCGGAAACCTTTGCGGTGTGGCTGACGCCCGGATCGCGCTGGCGTACGCGCTATCGCGGATGGCCGGCGATGGCGAAGCTGAAGTACATGAACCGGATCGCACATCATTTGGGCGATCTGCCGCCGTTGCGCGCGACCGGAGACACCGACATTACGGTCGCCGAGATGCGAGCCACCGTCGGCGATTTTTACCAGCAGCTGATGGCCGACGAGAAATCGTTCTCCGACCTGGCGCTGGATCCGGACCTGGCGGACATCTTTAACGTCTCGCCGCGGAAGCGGAAGGGCGTGCGCAGCGCCGCTGAATTTCTGCGCGGCCACCGCAAGCTCCTTACCGACAAGGTGGCCTACTGGTCGGGAGTGCAGCGTCCGATCATCAAGAAGCTGGTGGAATCTATCCTGTCGCGGGTCGAGCAACTGGGACTTCGGGTCGAAATCCATCGCGAGCCCGAGCACCTGACCGACCTCACGGTGTACGCGACGGCACTGGCGATGAATTACCTGACGCGCGGCAAGTTCGCGCAGCCATAGAGGCAGCTATGAATGCAGGCAAACTGAAGGTCGCGGTGCTCTACGACGTGTGGGAAGAAGAGCCCGCGGAAGTGGAAGTCGAAAAGACGCCGCGGCGGAAGAAGGGAAGCAAGCCGCGCCGCAAGGCAAAACACGATCGCGAAGAGATTTTCGAAGCGCTGGAAAAGCTGGGGCACGAGCCGTTCTTTCACGTCCTGGATGGCCGTCCGCAATCGCTTTCGGCGCTGCCGAAATGTGGCGCCGATCTGGTGTTCAATCTCACCGAGTCGTTTGCCGGCGATGACACCAAAGAAATGAACGTCACTGCGTACCTCGATCTGCTCGGCATTCCCTACACCGGTTCGGGTCCGCACGGACATTTCCTGGCGCAGGACAAGGCCGTCGCCAAGAAACTGTTCGCGTTTCATGGAATTCGCACGCCGTACTTCGCCACCGCATGGAAGGGCCGCACCGAGCACGCGGACGATGTTTCGTTCCCGCTGATCGTGAAGCCGATGTGGGAGGACGGATCCATCGGCATTGACGACAAGGCGCTGGTGGGCAACGTGAAAGAGCTGATGGAGAGAATCGAGTACGTACAGGAGCAGTTCGATTGCCCGGCGCTGATCGAGGAATATATCGAGGGACGCGAAATCTACGGGGCGGTGCTGGGCAGCTACGAACGCGCCGAAGCCCTGCCGCTGATTGAACTCGATCTCTCGAAACTGCCCAAGGGCGTGCCGCGCATCGCCACCCAGGACGTGAAGTTCGAGAAAGACACCGACGCCTACAAGCTGACGAAGTCCGTGCCGGTCGAGGACTTGGACGAGAAGACAACGGGGCGGCTGACGCAGACCGCGCTGGATGCGTATCGCACGTGCAAATTGCGCGACTACGGCCGCATTGACATGCGGCTCTCGCCCAAGGGCGAGGTGTACGTCATCGAAGCGAATCCCAACCCGTGGCTCTCCAGCGGGCAGGAGTTCGCCATGGCAGCGCGCAAATCGGGCAGGACATACACGCAATTGATCGCCGACATCGTGGAACTCGCGGCGGCGCGCTACAAGCTGAAGATGAAGGCGGAGGTTGCGGGCTAGCCGCTATTTGCCGCCAATCGAAGCGACAAATTTCTCCAACACAGTATTGAAGCGCTGGGCGTCATCCACAAAGATGGCGTGGCCGGCATCCTCGAAAATTTCAGTCTTCAGCGACGGCAACTTCTCCGCGATCGCCAGCGCCTGCTTCTTCATAAAGTCTTCCCCAATAAACAGCACAGGCGTGCCGGCGAGCTTGGCCAGTACGGGCGACCAGTCGGGGCGGCCCACGGAGCCGATCACCAGTGCCACCGCGTTGCTGGTGGGAGTCAGCAGCGAGGCCGCAATCACGCGTTTCAGGTATCGGGGCGGCTGCTGCTTCTTGTACATGCTTTTGACGAAACGCTCGGTGAAGCCGCGGCGGTCCATCTCCATGGAGCGCAGCCACGCGGGAACAATTTTGAGGAAGCTCTCGTCGGTGATGACCATGCCGTCCACCAGCACCAAGCCTCGGATTTCCGATGTGCCGAACTGGTCCACGTAGGCCATCAATTCCGGCACCGCCATGGACCACCCGACCAGCACGGCGCGCGCGACCTTGAGGTGCTGCAGGAGCTCGCGATAATCCCGAGCGCGGCGCTCGGGATAGTTGCCGTCGGGAGGCTTGGCGGAAGCGCCCTGCGAACGCGGGTCCACGGCGATGACGTGATAGCGCTGCGAGAACTGCGCGAGCTGCCGCCCCCAGATCCAGCCGGGCATCGTCCAGCCGGGAAGGAACACCATCGTGGGCCCGCTGCCGGCTTCCAGATAGTGCAGGCGGACGCCGTCGGAGGTGATGAAGAACGCGGACTTCGGCGGAGCCTGCGCGCTCGCCCTCAGCGGCGCCAGGGCAAGTAGTGCGAGCAGGAGGAATTTGCGCATACGTCCTCGCGGCAGTGTGGATGCGCGGGAGGGCCGGCGGGCTACAAAAGCGAAAAAAGTTTCCCAAAAAGGGACAAGATTCCCATTGCAGATTATCCGCTCGTAGAGCGGGGAAACCGCAATCTTGGCTGTCCGTGTTGTTGTCCATTTCGGAACATCACCGAACAATGTGTTTCTCGTCACCGCGTAGCAGTGAGTGCGGATGCGGAAATGACGCGAGCCGAAGTACTGGCGCAGTCGGACGCCGTTCATCTCTGAACGGGCGCTGCACCATATCCGGAGGAGCGTCGTATGAATGATTCGAAGAGGCGTCGTGCCGGTCCCTTGATGGCAACGGCGCTGGTAATCCTGCTGCTCTTATTCGTGACTTCCGCAATGGCCGGCAGCGGATCGTCGGCCCCGGCGCCGGCGCCCAAGCCAGTGACCGAATTTGTCGGAACCGACACCTGCATTTCCTGCCACGAGGAACAAAGTAAGCGTTTCCAAAATACGGTCATGGGCAAGGTCTTTGCCCATCCGCGGACAGCCGATGAAAAACTCGGATGCGAAGCTTGCCACGGCCCGGGGAAAGCCCACCTGGAAGCCGGCGGCGGCAAGGACACGATCGCAATCCGTTTTGCCAAAGACAGCAAGAACTCAGTCGAGGAACAGAACTACGCTTGCATCCAGTGCCACAAGAGAGGCAACCGGATGTTCTGGGCCGGCAGCCCGCACGAATCGCGCGGCATGCGCTGCGTGGACTGCCACGACGGTCACAGCAAGACGGCCCGTTCGCTGGCGCGCTCGACGTTCCTGCCGGAGAAGCTGACCGACGTAAGCGGCGTGAAGAAATCGTCCACCGAACTTTGCCTGGACTGCCATCAGATGCGGAAGGCGCAACTGCAGCGCTCTTCGCATATGCCGTTCCGCGAAGGCAAGGTCAGTTGCACGAGCTGCCATAACCCGCACGGTACGCCCAACCCGGCACAGCTGATCCAGTCGACGATCAACGAGAACTGCTACAGCTGCCATGCCGAGCGGCGCGGCCCGTTCCTGTGGTCGCATCAGCCGGTCACGGAAAACTGTGATACCTGTCACGAACCACATGGCTCCTTCAATCCGCAATTGCTGAAGGCGCGCATTCCCCGGCTCTGCCAGGAGTGCCACAACGAATTCGCGCATGGGACCGGCACCATTGGGTATCCGCTGGGCAACGTTGCCAGCAGTCCCGGCGGCCCGGCGATGGGCTATCCCAACAAGACGTTCAACCGTGGCTGCGCCAACTGCCACTCGAAAATCCACGGGACCAACGCCCCTTCGGGGACGTTCTTCCTGCGTTAGGGAGAAAGGAGAGAGAGCAATGAAACTATCCAAGCTGCTCGCAATGACCGCACTGCTCGCGCTCCTGCTTGTTCCGGCGGCGATGTTGGCCCAGGAACAGAAGGCTCCCGAGCGCGGCGTGGTGGAGTTCGGCTTCCGCGGGGTCACGGGTGAGGTTTACGGCCGCACCCAAGCGGGAACGCTGCCCTACAGCAACGGTTTCCGCCCCGAGCTGTTCGATTCACCACTCAATCTTTATTCCGATTACAGAAACCAGTTCTACATTCCTAAGCTCGATACTCGCGTCGAAAACCTCTTCGGTTCGCAGCAGTACCTGCGTCTGCAGTCGTCCAGCAATGGCTTCGCATTTTCCGACGGAGCCAGTCCGAGCCGCGACCAGAGCGTGCTGCTTACGTTCGGCCAGTACGGGCGGTACAAGGCGCAGTTCCGCTTCGACCAGACGCCCCATCTATTTAGCGGTACCACCCGTACGCTGTTCTCGAGTGGCGGCCAAGGGGTGTGGAACGTCGATCCGACGATGCGGAATACCCTGTACACCGCTCTGAAATCCGGTCCGACGGCGAGCGTGATTGCCAATGCGGTGAGCACTGCCGCTGCGGGTGTTGTACCTTTCACGCAAGAAGAGAGCCGCAAGACGTTTGGCGGATCCTTCGGCGCTAAGATCACGCCCGATCTGAACCTCACGGGTTTGTTCACCCGCGAGAACCAGGTCGGTACCCGTCCGATTGGGTTTGTCATGGGCAGCGGCTCGACCGGTTACATGGTCGAGGCGCCAGAGACCATGAACTATCACACCGACAATCTTAAGATCGGCGCGGAATTCGGCTTCGGCAAGGACATCGACGGACTGCTGGGATATCAAGGGTCGTTCTTCAAGAACAACATTCCCAGCATGACGGTGATGAATCCGTTCTCGACGACGTTCACCACCGCCGGTGGCGTCGGTACTGTCGGACCGGCTTTCGGACGGATGGACCTGTACCCCGACAACCGGTACCAGCAGTTCGTTGCTCAGGGTGCCGCCAACATCACCAAGTACGTCCATGTGATGGCGAGCATCACTCCTGGGGCGCTGCGCCAGGACCAACAGTTCCAGCCGCTGACAACCAACACGTTTATCAGCCAGACCCCACCTAACGGATACCCGGCCTACCTGCCGTCCTCGAACCTGAATGGCCAGGTGGACACGCTGGCGATGAATTACACCGCCGTGTTGAAGGCCACGAAGGACCTGAAGATCGTGGCCAAATACCAGCATTACCGGTACGACGACAAGACGGCGGAGATGCTGGTGCGGCCGATCATTGCCGACACGAGCTTCCTGACCAGCTTTCATGGCAGCGCTGGAGCATGGTTCGACCCGGTGAACACCGACACGTGCGCGGCGTTAGTTGCTTCTAACGGGAGCCTGACCAATTGCCGGTTCTACCTCCCCGCCGAGGGCAGTTCGTTCACCACCAAGCTGTTCGACATCGGCGGCACGTACTTCCTTAACAAGAAGAGCCTGGTGAAGTTCGGCTACCAGCGTGGCTGGGTGGATCGTACCAATCGCGAAGTGGCGGAAACCACCGAGGACACCGTCTACGGGGCACTCGACCTCCAACTGCGCAAGCACCTGATGCTGCGGATTTCCGGACGTCACCAGAACCGGGTGCCGCAGGAGTACGAGTTGGATACCGGCAACGTGTATTCGCGCATGCCGGATCAATCCACAAGAAAACGTAACCGCGGCGATGCGTCGTTGACCTGGGACGCCACTCAGAGGCTGAGCATCTACGGTTTCTGGGGAACGTTGCAGGACAACTTCAATCAGGCCGGCGGAGTGAACAGCGTGTCGCCTCTGGGCGACGCCAGCCTCAGTCCGCTGTTCGCGGGCATGACTGCTACGGCGACGCCGATCTACGGGCCTTACTACGCCTATGGGTTGCTGAACACCATTGGGCGCAACTACGGCGCCGGTTTCAATTACGCGCTAACTCCAAACATCGTTTTGTTCGCGGAATATGCGCGTGAGAAGAACACCGGAGTCATCGTCGAGGGCAGGAACGGCAATGTCGCAAATTGCTATACCACTACCTGCGATCCGATCAATGACTTGCTCACCGCCAACAAGGACGTAGTGAACAGCTACTACGGCGGGGTGGACATCACTACCAACAAGAAGCTGGACTTCAGCCTGTACTATAGCTTGTCGGCTGGGCAGAGCTTCTCGTTTAGCGACGGCGTGAACTGCCAGACCAGTGCTACCGCGCAAGGCTATTGCGATACGCGGTTCAGTAACTGGAACCTGGACCAGGCTGCGTTTCCCGCCGTTAACCTCGGTTATCCGCAGAACGTCAACCGGATTCACGAAGTTGGCGCGATCGTCAGGTTCAAGCTGACGCAAAACGTGATACCGAAGTTCCAATACATCTACCGCCAGAACGACTCCTTGGATTGGCAGACGCAGGTCAATCCTTATAGCTTTGTCGGGACCACCCCGAATGTCCTCGGGTACGCGGACCCGACCGGCGCGACTGCTATTCAGAAGATGCTGTGGCTGGGAGCGGATCAACCGTCGTATCGAGCGCACATCTTCTCGGCGACACTGGAATATCACTTCTAGTGGTTGACGTGGCCTGATTGTCGTTTCTAACCCCGGCCCGGAGGCAAACGCCTCCGGGCTTTTTTATTGCAAAACAAAAAGCGCGGTCGAGAGTGACCGCGCTCCAACTTTGCTCTTGCGAACTACGCCAGGAGTCTGGCCACGTCCTTGGCGAAGTAGGTCAGGATGATGCTGGCGCCGGCGCGCTGGATGGAGGTCAGCGACTCCAGCATGACGCGCTCGCGATCGATCCAGCCGTTGCGCGCAGCGGCTTCGATCATGGCAAACTCGCCCGAAACCTGGTAGGCGGCGATGGGCACCTGGAAGCGCTCGTAGGCGGCGCGAATGATATCGAGGTACGGAAGCGCGGGCTTCACCATCACCATGTCGGCGCCTTCGTCGAGATCGAGCGCGATCTCTTTCAGCGCCTCGCGGAAATTTGCCGGATCCATCTGATAGCTGCGGCGGTCGCCGAACTGGGGCGCCGAATCGGCGGCCTCGCGGAACGGCCCGTAGAATCCGCTGGCGAATTTAGCCGCATAAGAAAGGATGGGGAGATTGGTGAAGCCGTTCTCGTCGAGGCCCTTGCGGATGGCGGCAACGCGGCCGTCCATCATGTCACTGGGCGCGATGATGTCCATGCCGGCGCGCGCCTGGGAAACGGCAGTCTTTGCCAGAATCTCCAGCGAGGCGTCATTGTCGATCTCAAAGGCTTCGGCGGCGAACTTTTCGACCGCGGCGGCGGCGCCCACGCTGGTGGCGCGTACCGGCCGAGCGGCAGGCGACTTCGACGGCTGCACAATTCCGCAGTGGCCGTGGCTCATGTACTCGCACAAGCAGACATCGCCGACCACCATCAGGCCCGGAACCTCGGCTTTAATGGCGCGAGTGGCCTTCTGCACGATTCCGTCCTCGGCCCAGGCGCCGGTCGCAACTTCGTCTTTCTTCTCCGGCAGTCCAAACAGGATAACCGCCGGAATGCCGAGCGACTTGACCTCGCGCGCTTCCTTCACCACTTCGTCCACCGAGAGGTTGAACACTCCCGGCATGGAGCGGATTTCCTTGCGCACGCCCTGGCCGGGGCAGACGAACAGCGGATAAATGAAGCCCTCCGGCGTGAGCCGGGTCTCGCGCACAAAGGAGCGCAGTGCGTTGGTGGTCCGCAGACGGCGAGGACGATGGGTGGGGAAGCTCATGATGACGACCTCGTGTTCCGGATGACACTAAATTCTACACCCGGTCGGGAGGCAGGATGAGCGCCCCAGCCACGTTTCACGGGGCTGTGACGGTGATCACAGACACATGTTCATCAGGCGGAAACGGCTTTCGCACGCTCCACTTCAAACGGCTTGGCGGGCTTCGATTCCTCGATGGCCGGCCGCGCAGGCTCGCTGCGCCGCATGTCGATGCTGCCCTTGAGGAACGCGCCTTCTTCGATGCTGACGCTGTGCGCCACCACGTCGCCGACCAGCGAACCGCCGCTGCGGATATCAATGCGCTCGCTGACGGTGACACTGCCGACCACCTTGCCGCGCACGACCAGTTCGCGCGCCTCGATGTTCGACTTCACAGCGGCTTCCGGGCCCACGTTCAGGTAAGCGCCGGGAAGCTTGATCGGACCTTCCACGCGGCCTTCGACGTGCAGCGGTTCCGAGCCGGTAATTTCGCCCTTGAAGCTAATGTTCTTGCCGATCATGGAGACGTTGGTTTGCGGCATGACCGAAACGTGCGCGGCCATAGACGATTGCACGCGCGGGTTTGCCGGCTGCGGCATGGCGTCGTTCTCGAGAGCGGCAGGGGCAGCGGGATTGGGTTTCCACATGAGATTGCCTCCGGTTGTCTGGGCTTGCGACGACGGCGTTGACGCATTACATCGCGGTTCGAGCGCCGCTCCTAGGTGCCGACAGTGCATGTACCCGGCGCGCTCAGGTACCATGGAAATTCATGCCCCAGGCTCTCCAACACACCAGCCCGCGCGTGCTGGAGTTCGACACGCTCCGCCAGATGTTGCGCGGATATGCGTGGTCATCGTTGGGCCAGGGCCGCATCGAGCGGCTGGCGCCGACCGCGGAGCGCGGCTGGATCGAGCGCCAGCAGCAGCTCACCACCGAGGTCCGCCGCTTCCTGCGTTGCGGCGGGCATTTCGATTTCTCCGGACTCAGCGATCCCGGGGCGCTGGTGGACAAGTCCCGGACCGAAGGCGCGGCGCTCGAAGCCGGGCAGTTGCGCGACATCATCCTGATGGTGGACCGGGCCGATGAGTGGCGGCACACGGCGCAGAATCCGCCGAACGCCATGCGGGCCCCGGATCCTGGATCTTCTGATCCGCACCCAAGCCAGCCCGGCGTGGGTGGGTCACCCGGAAATCCTTGGCCGGCGGTGAGCGAGTTGTCGGCCACGGTTGCCGATTTCACCGAGCTGCTGCGCTTTTTTCGCAACAAGATTTTGCCCGATGGCACCTTGGATGACCGGGCCTCGCCGGAACTGGCGCGTATCCGGCGCGAGGTCGAGAAGCAGAAGCGTCTGATCCAGGAGTCGCTGCACGCCTACGTGCGGCGACTGGCCGAAGGCGGCGCCGCGCAGGAAGAGCTGGTCACGATCCGCGGCGAGCGCTTCGTGATTCCGGTCAAGGCGGAACACAAAAAACGAGTCCATGGCGTGGTTCATGGCGCCAGCTCCAGCGGGCAGACCGTATTCGTCGAGCCGCTGGAGACCATCGAGCAGAACAACGAGCTGGTCCGGCTGCTGGAAGAGGAGCAGGAAGAGGTCCACCGCATCCTGCTGGAGATGACCCGCCGCATCGCCGAGCAGGCGTGGGCCATCCAGGCTGCCACCGACACGCTGGGCGAGCTGGAGCTGCAATTCGCGAAGGCGCGCTTCGCCGAAGACTACAACTGCTCGGCCGCAAAGTTCGGAGATGGGGGTTTTTTCCTGAAAGATGGCCGTCATCCGCTGCTGGAACGCAATCTGCGCGGTAAGAAACAAAGCGTGGTGCCGATCTCGGTCGAGCTCGATTCGCAACACCGGCAGCTCGTCATCACCGGTCCGAACACGGGCGGTAAGACGGTCGCGCTCAAAACCATCGGCCTGCTGGCGCTGATGGCGCAGTCGGGAATCCCTGTGCCCGCCGATCGCGCTGAGCTGCCGGTTTTCGATGCCGTGCTGGCCGATATTGGCGACTACCAATCCATCGAGCAGAATCTCTCGACCTTCTCCGCGCACGTCACCAACATTGATTTCATCTCGCGAACGGCAACGCCGAACTCGCTGGTGCTGCTCGACGAGCTTGGTTCGGCGACTGATCCCGAGGAAGGCGCTGCGCTGGCGGTCGCCATCGCGGGGCACTTCCGCAGTACCGAGTGCGTCAGCGTGATCTCGACACACCACACCTCCCTGAAGGTGTACGGGGCCAACACTGCCGGCGTGCTGAACGCGGCGGTAGGCTTCGACGAGCGCACGCTCCAGCCCACCTACGAGCTGAAAGTCGGCGTGCCCGGCGCCTCCGCGGGCATCAACATCGCGCAGCGGCTGGGATTGAATCCGGCGATTATCGAATCGGCGCGCTCGCGCCTTGGCGCGCAGGCGCAGGATGTGGGCAAGTTTCTCGACCGCCTCCACGGCGAATTGCGCGAGGCGGAAGCGGAACGCCGCCGGCTGCAGGCGCGCGAGCAGGAAGTACAGCGCGAAAGGGACCGCCTTGCCGCCGAAGGCTTGAAAGAACACAAAGCGCGCATTCGCGAGTTGGAGCAGAAGCTGGAATCGCTGATGCGCGATTTCGAGTACCACGCGCGCGAGGCGGTGCAGGCCGTGCAGGACCGCGCCGCCCAGCAGAAGTTGTCGAAAGAGGCGGAACGCCGCATCGCCAAGCTGCGGCGCGAGTTCCGTGAGCAGTTCGATCAGACCGTGGTGGCGCACACCACCGGGGCGGATCGCGATGACGCGCACGCGCAGCCCCATGTCGTGCAGCGCGTCCTCGAAGGTGACACCATCAAGCTCAAGTCGCTTGGCCGGACGGGGCAGGTGAAACGCAAGGTGGCTGATGATCAGTACGAGGTCGCCGTCGGTGCGATGACCATGAAGGTGCGAGCCGACGATATCGCCGAGGTGGTGGCTCGCGCCGCCGATAATCCGGTGACGGCCGCCCGCGCGCGCGGTGTCTCCATCACGCTGGAGAAGGAAGACCTGACCACACCGACGGAGATCAACGTCATCGGACGCACCGTGGACGACGCCACCCGCGAAGTCGAGAAATTCGTGGACCGGGCATTTTTGGCCGGACTGCCGAAGGTGCGCATCGTACACGGCAGCGGCATGGGCATCCTGCGCAAGGCGCTGCGCCAGTATTTGAAGTCACATCCGCACGTGTCCAATGTCACCGAACCTCCGCAACAGGAGGGCGGCGGTGGCGCCACCGTAGTGGAACTCAGAGTCTGACGCGCGGATGCCGCTTGTTTTCGCGTATTCCTCTGCTATATTCCGTTGCCCCCGGGCTCCACGAGTTCAAGCGAGGTAAGTCATGGCCAGCTGGGCGACCCTGCCCGAAACTGCCGAAGACATCTGGGCCGAACTGATGGCCGGCAACGAGCGCTTCCGCACCGGCCTTCCGCAACCGCGCGACCTGGTGCGGGAGAGAGAAGCGGTCGCAGAGGCACAACACCCGAGGGCCATCGTGCTCACCTGCGGCGACAGCCGCGTCAGCCCGGAAATCGTCTTTGACCAGAAACTCGGGGAGTTGTTCGTGGTGCGTGCCGCCGGGTGTACGGCCGAAGCGGCGGCCGTCGGCAGCATGGAATATGCCGCCGAATACTTTGGCTGTTCGCTATTGGTCGTCCTCGGGCACCAATACTGCGGTGCCGTCAGGGCTGCTTGCGACGGCACTCAGGTGACGTCACCGAATATGAAGGCGGTTCTCAAGTGGATTCGCCAAGCGTATTTTGAGATCGCGCCGAAGCTGGGCGGCGAAACCGATCTCGCGGAAGTCGAGAAGTACACGGTTGCGATCAGCATGCAGGCCATCCTCGACCGCAGCCCCGATCTCCACCGGTTGACGAGGGAAGGCCGGTTGGCGATCATCCCCGCGTATTATCATCTCGACAGCGGAGTGGTTTCGAGGCTGGCCTGACAAGGGGGGCCGTTTTTCCTCGCGATTTCGTATTTCCGACCGCTTTTTCCACAGCTTTTCAACCTTACAGTCAAAATTCCTGTTGCTGCCAATCTTCCCCGGCTTGAATCTGTAGGGCATCGCAAAATTGGGGTGCTTCATGCACGACGACCTCCCCCGGCCCCCCGAGTGGTTGCCCGAGTCCGAGCTGCGCGACACGCTGCTGCGGGAGAAGCTGCCCACGGCGCTGCGCGGCAAGAATTTATTTTGGATTAACGTCGGGCAATACTTAAAGCACGAACACGCCGACCTGCCGCCCGAGGATTACCTGAACCACTGGAAGTCGGTGTACGAGAGTTGTCTGACGAACGCGCAATCGGATCTGCGGCGGCTGTCGTACCTCAGCTTCGAGCCGCCCGGCGACAAAGACGTGCAATAGTCGTCAGTCGTCACGCAGGCGCGGATTTGCTGACGACCAACGGCTGACGACCGACGACTGGCCCATGGCGAACCCCGGCGATTTCGCGTACGCGGTCAAGCAGCAGGCTGACATCGTGCGCATCGTCGGCGAATACATCAAGCTGAAGAAATCGGGCGCGCAGAATTTCACCGGCCTCTGCCCCTTCCATAGCGAAAAAACCGGATCGTTTTCCGTGCACGCGACGCGGCAGTTCTATCACTGCTTCGGCTGCGGCGCATCGGGCGACGTCTTCAGCTTCGTGCAGAAAATCGAGAACATCACCTTCCCCGAGGCGGTGCGCGCGGTCGCGCAAAAGCTCGGCATCCCGCTGCCGAAGGTGACCTACAGCAGCCCCGAAGAGGCGCGCGAGGCGAAGACGCGCGGGGCCCTGATGGAAATCCACGAGCGTGCCTGCGCCTTTTTCCAGGAGCAGTTGCGGCGGCCCGAAGGCGCGCACGCACGCGAGTACCTTGCGGGGCGAGGTCTGGACGAGGCGACCATTGCGACGTTCCGCATTGGCTTCGCACCTGACTCCGGGTTTTTGCTGCGCGACGCCTTACGCAAGGACTTCGACGAGGAGACGCTGAAAGCCAGCGGGCTGTTTTCTTGGAAGGAGGCTGAGGTCGACGGTCGACGGTCTCCGGCTGACGGCCAGAACCAATCGGAATCGCTGTCGGCGGTAGACCGTCGACCGCTGGCCATGTACTCCAAGTTCCGCAACCGCGTGATGTTTCCCATCTGCAACGAGGGCGGACGCGTCATCGCCTTCACCGGGCGCACGCTGGCGGCCGACGAAAAGTCCGGACCGAAGTACCTGAATTCGCCCGAGACCGCCATCTATTCCAAGTCGCGCGTGCTGTTCAACCTCGACAAGGCCAAGGAGGCGATCCGCAAGCTCGACTACGCCATCATGGTCGAGGGCCAGATGGACTGCATCAGCGTTTTCGCCGCCGGCATTCACAACGTCATCGCCTCTTCTGGAACGGCATTTACCGAATTGCAGGCACGATTGCTGGCGCGCTTCAGCCACAAGATCGTCGTCAACTTCGATCCCGACACTGCCGGCGCCGCTGCCGCCGAGCGCTCGCTGGGTCTGCTGGTTGGCGAGGATTTCGAAATCAAGGTGCTGACGCTGGAACAGGGCTTCGATCCCGACCTCTTCATCCGCCGCAAGGGCGCGCCGGCGTACGGGGCCGCGATGAAGCAGGCGCCCAAGTACTTCGATTACCTCATCGAGCGCGCGCAGAAGCAGTTTGCGGTGCGTACGCCCGAAGGCAAGGTGAAAGCTGTCAACTACCTGCTGCCGCACATTCAGCGCGTGCCCAGCCGGATTGCGCGCGACGAACTGGCCAACGAAATGGCGCAGAAGCTCGGCATCGACTCCGCCGTCCTGCGGCAGGAACTCAAGCACGCCGCCGGCAGCCGCGGCGGCGCCACCGTGAAAGCATTGGCCGAGACGCAGGTCACGCAGGCCGAGCGCATCCTGATTCGCGCGCTCGCCACCGCGTCCGAGATCGGCGAAGGCAACGCTTACACGTCATCCCGCGACGGCGCTGACGATGAGTTCGATCCCGCACGCCAGGCGCGCTTCGCTCTTTCCCAGGAGCGTCTGCACGATGGTCTGGCGACTGAGGCGCTGTTCGAACAGTTACTGGCCACTGACGTAAGCGACGTCATGTCGCTGCCGCTGTCGGAATCGGATCGAAGGCTGATGGCCGAGGTTCTGATGCAAGACCAGGAAGAGCTCACGCCGGACGTTATCGAACGTGAACTTAGGTATCTTCGTCGTCGGCAGCTCAAGCGCCAGTTACAGCTCAGTCAGGCGGCATTGCCGCAAGCGGCTACACAGTTGGAAGTCGAGGAACAAGCTCGACGTGCCCTGGAGAGAGCCACTCTTAAGAAGACGATCACGCGCCTTGTGTCTTCGAGGGACGACCGAACGCGCTGAGTTCTGGCATGAACCCGCGAAGCTAAGGACCTTAACCCCGGCGGCGGTTTCTTCAGGAGCTCTGAAACCGACGGCCCCCTAGGGTCATCTAAATTGTTGCAGGCGCTCTGCATAGGACCAAAACGGGAATCTTTGCTGGCTTGGGCTGGGAGCTGTCAAGAGCTGTGCTAAAATCTGTAAGTTTCCGCTTGACTCGCAGTTTCCTAATACAGCTCCCGCCGTTCTGAGCGCGACCGGCTTCCCGGCCCAACGGGAGTGCCGTTGCATGAAGGGGTATGGCCGTTGGCTCTGGAAGATAAGTACGACGACATTAAGAAGCTGATCGATGCGGGCAAGGAAAAGGGGTACTTGACCTACAACGAGGTCAACGACCTCATCCCGCACGACGTGCACTCGCCTGAAGACCTCGACGACTTGCTGACCACCATCGGCACGCAGGGCATTGATGTGCTCGAAGGTCCAGCCAAGCTCCCTTCCTCGCAACTGGAGAAGAAGTTCGACCAGGAGATGGAGGAAGGTGAGGAGGTCGAACTTGATCTCACGCCGGGCGCGCTGGAGAAGACCAATGACCCGGTCCGCATGTACCTGCGCGAGATGGGCACGGTCCCGCTGCTCACCCGTGAGGGCGAGGTGGAGATCGCCAAGCGCATCGAGCGCGGCCAGCTCCGCGTGCTGAAGGCGCTGTCGCGCTCGCCCATCGTGCTGCGCGAAATCACCGGCCTCGGCGAGGACCTGAAGAAGGGCGTTCGTTCCATTAAGGAAATCGTCACCTTCGACGAGGAGGAGATCACCGAAGAGATCATCCAGAACCGCACGAAGGACATGACGGGCAAGATTGACGACGTCAACAAGCATTACAAGAAGACGTTGACGCTGGCCGAGAAGCTGGAAGCGATTCCCGCCGCCAAGAAGAAGGCGCGCGAGGGACGCCGCTGCCGCTGGGCGCTGGGCCGCGAGCTGGTGGAAGTTTCCCGTGGCGTGCGCCGCCTGGGCTTCACCAACAACGAGCGCAAGCGCCTGATTGATCGTGTCAACAAGACCGTGGACACGATGCGCGCCCTCGACCGCCAGGCGCAGAACATCGAGAAGAAGTACGATGCCTCCCGCAGCGAAGAGCAGAAGAAGGACCTGCGCCGGCAGGCGCGCCAGCTTCGCGCCGATCTGGAGCGCCTGGAGCAGGAGTCGGGCACGCTGTTCCCGGAGCTCAAGCGCACTCAGCGCGAAATCATCCAGGGCGACATTGATGCCGAGCAAGCCAAGCGCGAGCTCATCGAGGCCAACCTGCGCCTGGTGGTCTCCATTGCAAAGAAGTACACGAATCGCGGGCTGCAGTTCCTCGACCTCATCCAGGAAGGCAACATCGGCTTGATGAAGGCGGTGGACAAGTTCGAATACCGCCGCGGCTACAAGTTCTCGACCTACGCCACGTGGTGGATCCGGCAGGCGATTACGCGTGCCATCGCCGATCAGGCGCGCACCATCCGCATCCCGGTGCACATGATCGAGACCATCAACAAGCTGATCCGCACCTCGCGCCAGCTGGTGCAGGAACTCGGCCGCGAACCCACCTCGGAAGAAATTGCCAAGCGCATGGACATTCCGGTGGCCAAGGTGCGCAAGGTACTGAAGATCGCGCAGGAGCCGATCTCGCTGGAAACTCCGATTGGCGAGGAAGAAGATTCGCACCTGGGTGACTTCATCGAAGACCGCGCCGTCATCTCGCCGGCCGAGGCGGTGATCAACGTCAACCTGAAAGACCAGACGGCGCAAGTGCTGCGCACGCTCACGCCGCGCGAGGAGAAGGTCATCAAGATGCGCTTCGGCCTGGAAGACGGCAGCGAGCACACGCTGGAGGAGGTCGGGCAGTCGTTCGCGGTCACCCGCGAGCGCATTCGCCAGATTGAGGCGAAGGCGCTGCGCAAGCTGCGCCATCCGTCCCGCTCGCGCAAGCTGAGGGCGTTCATGGATGGGGTGCGGGACTAACGGGAATTACAATTTCTACTGTGCGATTGGGTGCCAACCGGCACCCAAGTTTTTTGCGATTGGCAAGGCCAGCCCCCTACGGGCGAATTGTTCTGCTTTTTCCAACGAAATCCACAAACAATCCTCGTCCTCCACACGATTCTCACAATTCCGGGCTGATTTTCTCTTGAGCCTCTTAGCCCACTCAGGCACATTGTCCGGCACGCGAGCGTTGATGTCCTGTACGCTTCGCGCGGGGAAAAATGCCGAACTCGCGGTGATGCTACCGAGTTGTGCGCTGCACCGCGCGCGGCCCGGCGTAACCGGGGACTCCACGATGCGCTTGCGCGTCCTGGAGCAGCCGAAGCGAAAGGTCCTTGGCAAGGGAGGACTGGGGCATAGGCAAGTTCGGCACTTCGGGCTCCTCACAGGTGACGGCCGATTCTGCGGGCAAGACACGGGTGCACGGACGCTGCGGCGCAAGCCGCCGCGTCAAGGGAAGTGCGGGCCGCGCAGCCAAGGCGGTTTCTTCCTGAATGGTTCAGGGGAGCGCGGCGACGGCTTCCGATCTGCCGGAGCGATCCGGCGGGTTTGCCGAGCGTCAGGGACGGTTTCAGTGCGCGCTTCACGGTGCGCAACGGGAGCGTCTCAGGGGCGACGAACCCCGTGACCTGCACGCGAAGTGCGCCGCAAAGAGGCGCCGGAAACTCGCGTATAGCCGGCGACGAGCTTGCCTGAGTGGCAACTCACCGCAGGCTCCGGAACCGGTGCTGGGGACGATCCTCTTGAGCGCGTTCCCGGCGGCGCAAGGACATCCGCTAAGGCGCGGTCCACGTGGCTGGCGTGGACCGCGCCACCTAATTTAGCGATTCAGTGATTTGTGATGGAGTGATTGGAACGCCGATCCGCTGCAAAGAAATCACTCAATCGCAAATCACTCAATCACTA
This sequence comes from Terriglobales bacterium, assembly GCA_051006995.1. Taxonomy (GTDB): domain Bacteria; phylum Acidobacteriota; class Terriglobia; order Terriglobales; family Acidobacteriaceae; genus JAIQGF01. The sequence continues at coordinate 45,007 of JBPCSQ010000015.1, read as the reverse complement.
AATTGAGCCACGCACGCGGCCTTGCCAACTTCCCGCTTTTCCACCGCTGATTACCGATTATTCACCTTGTCTTTTCCCCCGCTTCGCCTATATTTCTGACTAGCTACTTACCCGGCGGATCCTTGGCCACTACCGATTACAGTCTCGAGCGCGGGCTGCCCGCCAATGTTGACGCCGAGCGCTCCATCCTCGGCGCCATCCTGCTCGATAATTTCGCCTACACCCAAGCTGCCTCGCAGAACCTTCAGGCCGAGGACTTTTCGCTCGACTCGCACCGCCGAATCTACGGCCGCATTCATGAGCTGATTGATAGCGGACGCGTAGCTGATCTGATCACCCTCTCTAATGAACTTCTTCGCCACAAAGAGATTGAAGCGATCGGCGGGGTTCCTTATCTTTCGTCTTTGATTGATGCCGTTCCGGAATATGCGAGCATTGAACACCACGTCCGCATCGTCAAAGACAAGGCGCTGCTGCGCGGCCTGATTTACGCCGCCAACGCCGCCATTGCGCGCGCCATTGACGAAACCGACACCGCCGAGGACGTGCTGGTTTCCGCCGAGTCCGCGCTCTACGAATTGTCCGAACGCCGCTTTGTTCGCGATTTCCAGGACGTTAAGACCATCGTTCGTGACTCCTTCGGCTCGATTGACGCGCTCTATGAACGCGGCCAGCGCGTCACCGGCCTGGAAACCCACTTCACCGATCTCGACAACATGACCAGCGGTCTGCAGAAATCCGACCTGGTCATCATCGCGGCGCGGCCCTCGATGGGCAAAACCGCCTTTGCGCTCAACATCGCGGAAAACGCGGCAGTGAACGACAACAAAGTGGTCGGCGTCTTCTCGCTGGAAATGTCGCGCGAGGCGCTGCTGCTGCGCCTGCTGTGCTCCAACGCCCGCGTGGACTCGCACAAGCTGCGCACCGGCTTCCTGGCGCGCGAGGATTACACCAAGCTCGTCGAATCGCTCGGGCGCCTGGCGGACGCGCCCGTTTTCATTGACGACACGCCCGGCATCACGGTCAGCGAGATGCGCGCCAAGGCCCGGCGCCTGCAGCACCAGATGAACAACCGCCTCGACCTGATTATCGTGGACTACCTTCAGTTGATGGCAGGCGCTCCGAGTGGCACCAAGCGCTACGAGAACCGCACCCAAGAAGTGTCGGCTATTTCGCGGGGACTGAAGATGCTGGCCAAAGAGTTGCGCGTGCCGGTGGTCGCGCTCTCCCAGTTGAGCCGCGCTCCGGAAAGCCGCAGCGGGGACCACCGCCCCCAACTTGCCGACCTGCGCGAATCGGGCTCCATCGAGCAGGACGCCGACGTGGTGGCCTTCATCTTCCGCGAGGAGGTCTACAACCCCTCGCCGGAGAACGAAGGCTTCGCAGAGTTGATTATCGCCAAGCAACGCAACGGCCCCACCGGCAAAGTGGATCTGGCGTTCATCAAGCGCAGCACGCGATTTGAAAGCCGGGCGGGCGAAGGGGAATAGCCTCCCACGTGGATGGAGTCATGCCGAGCGGAGCGAGGCATCTGTTTCAAACACCACGACTTGGCTAGCTGATAAAACAGGTCCCTCGCTCCGCTAGGGAACTCCGCATATGTTCATCGTCGTTTACAATCACCAGTCGGCAATCTGAAATCGCAATCTGAAATCCATGCGTCCCACCTGGGCCGAAATTTCGCTGCGCGCGCTCCGCAAGAATTTCCAAACTGTTCAGAAGCACGTCGGGCCTGAGGTCACCATTTGCGGCGTGGTCAAGGCCGACGCTTACGGACACGGCGTCGTGGAGTGCTCGCGCGCGCTGCAGCATGCCGGCGCCACCTGGCTGGGCGTGACTTCGACCGAAGAAGGATTAAAGGTGCGAGAGTCCGGCTTCACCGGCCGTGTACTGCTGATGACCGGGTTCTGGCGCGGCGAGCAGAACGAAGTCGTGCACCACCGCCTCACCCCTACCGTCTGGGAATGGTGGCAGATTGGCGCACTGGAAGCTGCGCTGGCGAAAGTGAATGCAGCGCCACGATCGTTTCCCGTGCACGTCAAAATTGACACCGGCATGGCGCGCCTCGGCGTGCCCGACTATTACATGCCGCTGTTCCTGAAGCGTCTGCGCGCAGCCGAGGCGGTGGAGCTCGAGGGCGTGTTCAGCCATCTGGCATCCGCCGAAGTGCTGAACGCGGAGGACGCCAAGCACCAGGCGCGCCGCTTCGAGGAATTCGAGAAATTCATCAGCGAGAGCGGCTTCTCGCCGAAGTACCGCCACATTGCCAACAGCGCCGCCGTGAGCGGGCGGCCGTCGCTGTGGCGCAACATGGTCCGCCCCGGCCTGCTGCTCTACGGGTACGCTGTCGGCCTCCAGCCCACCGAAGATGATCCGGAAATTCCAGCGCCCGTGCAGGTCGAGCACGTGCTCTCGTGGAAAACGAAAATCATCTCGTTGAAAGATGTTGGCCAGGGACAGGTGGTCGGCTACAAGGCAGCCTACGTCACCTCGCGTCCCACCAAGCTGGCCACGCTGCCGGTAGGCTATGCCGATGGCCTCTCGCGCCATCTCTCTTCGCGCGGACGCGTGATTGTGCGCGGTACTTACGCGCCGATGGTCGGCATCATCTCCATGGACATCACCGTCGTGGACGTGACCGACGTTCCCGGCGCGGCCATGGGAGATGATGTCACCATCATGGGCAGCGACGGCGACTGCTCCATTGACGCCTGGGAACACTCCCGCCTGGAGAGCACGATCCCCTACGAAGTGCTCTGCCGTGTCGGATCCAGGGTACGGCGGACGTACACCGAATGAAATCCGGCGATTAGCTGTTAGCTTTCAGCTCTTAGCCAAAGCCAAAAGCTTGTTATTCTTTCTCCATCCATGCGCCAGCGCTACCAAAAGTGGATGCACTCCTGGGAGACCCGTCTTACCACGCGCGACACGAATCGCGTGGAGCGCCCGTTCGACTGGGGAGTGGAGTGGACACGCGGCTGGCCGGGCGTGAACGGCTCCGCGCCCGCGGCCGGCGATCAACTCGAAGGTTTTTTTCATCGCCTGAATGAGCACATCGTCGCGCACAGCGACGAGTTCTTTTCCTACCAGACGCCATCGGACTTCCGCATCGAGAAGCATCGGGTCAAGCTGCATGCGGCCGGCGGTAACAACGGCGAAGAAAAAGATCACGGCGTCGGCGACTTCCTGAAATTCACCTCGCCGTTCAGCAGTCCGTACGCGGAGAACAATACCGCCAACGCGCGCTGGTTTCCGGCGCGCGGACGCCGCGCCGTGATCGTGTTGCCGCAGTGGAACGCCGACGCACTCAGCCACAACGCGCTCTGCCGCATGTTGAACTTTGCCGGCGTGGCGGCCTTGCGTCTGAGCATGCCCTATCACGACGTTCGCCGGCCGGCCGAACTGGAGCGCGCCGACTACGCGGTCTCCGCCAATATCGGCCGCACCATTGCCGCTGCGCGCCAGGCGATTGCCGAGGTTCGTTCCTGCCTCGACTGGCTGGAATCGCGCGGCTACCGCCAGTTCGGCATTCTCGGCACCAGCCTCGGCTCCTGCTATGCGTTCATTGCCAGCGCGCACGACGAGCGCCTGCGCGTGAACGCCTTCAATCATGCCTCGACGTATTTCGCCGATGTGGTCTGGACGGGCCAGTCCACCCGCCACGTGCGCGCCGGCGTGGAGAAGGAAATCACCCTCGACAGCCTGCGCAAATCCTGGCTCTCCATCAGCCCGATGTCGTACTTCGACCAGTTCAGCCGCTTTCCGAAGAAGTCCCTGGTGATATACGCGACCTACGATCTGACGTTCCTGCCGGAGTTCTCGCGCCAGATCGTCACCGAATTCGCGCGCCGCCACCTCGATCATCGTGTCGCGGTGCTTCCCTGCGGCCACTACACCACCGGCGAGACCCCGTACAAATTCCTCGATGCCTGGCACCTCGTCCGCTTTCTCGCCGGCGCGCTGTAGAGTGCCCGCCACCTAGTTCCCTGGTGCTACGACAAGAATTCTGCTGAACCAGAGTACGTTTTTCCTTAGTCTGCTGCGCATCAGGACAACGGTCCTTCGGGTCCGCTTCCTGCGTACCTTCCCCCAGAGCAAGAAAAAAGCGCGTCTCACGACGCGCTTTTTTCTCTTTGTTTTCTTAGCTTGTGCTGGAGACCGGCGTCTAGCAGCTATTTGTTCTTCCACACCGGCTTTCTCTTCTCCACTACCGCGCGCAGGCCTTCGGCCACATCCTCCAGCGCATAGAGCTGGTTGAGGTAGATGTCTTGCGACTCCTTCATCGCCTCATACACAGGCTTGCCCAGCGAGCTGCTGATGACTTTTTTCGTCATTTCCAGCACTGGCCCGCTGAATTCTCCGATGCGCGCCAGTACGTCATTCACGGTTTTCGCCAGTTCAGCCTCCGGCACGACTTTGTTGACAAAGCGCATCGCCAGCGCCTCTTCCGCCGTGAGCGGGTTGCCGGTCAGGATCAGCTCGTAGGTCTTCTTCGGCCCAATCAGCGCCGGCAGCATGATGGCCGCGAACGGCGGGAATATCCCCATCTTCACCTCCGGCTGTGCGAAGCGCGCGTTGGTGGTGGCAATCACCATGTCGCCGAACGCCACCAGTTCCGACCCCGCGCCGATTGCCGGTCCGTTCACAATCACGATCAGCGGTTTGGAAATCTCTCCGATGGACTGGAAGACGCGGTTGAACGCATCCAGCGTCTGGAAAACGCGTTCCGGCCGCGAGTCCTCCACCGAGATACCGGCCGAAAACGTCTTCTGCGACGAGTCGAGCACGATGCACTTGATATCGGCGCGGCCGTTCAGGCTCTCGATCGCCTCCGCCAGTTCCACCATCATCGGCACCGTCAGCACGTTGTAGGGCGGGTAATTCAGCGTGATGCGAGCGGCGAACGTGGTGGTGTCGAACTTGATGAACTTGAAACCCTGTTGCTGCGGTTGCGCGGCGGGTGCGACGGGCGTGGCCATGGCTGCTCCTTTTCTGTCCGAGGGGCGCAATTATGTGACGAAATCGGATACTCGGCAAGATGTAGCAGCCGCAAGCCCCTTGATGCGAGCCCTACCCCTGCAGCACCTCTCCAAAACGTGGTACTCGCGGCTCGCGGCTCGGGGCTACAATAACTCCCATGAAGATCGCACTCGGCGCCGACCATGCCGGCTTCTCCTTGAAGGAAAAAGTTAAGCAGTGGCTCACCGAGCAGGGGGTGCAGGTGGACGACAAAGGCACCCTCTCGAACGATTCCGTGGATTATCCCGACTTCGCTCGCAAGGTCGGTGAAGAGGTCGCCGGGAAGAAAGTGGACCGCGGCATCCTGGTTTGCGGCAGCGGAATTGGCATGTCCATCGCCGCGAATAAAGTCCCGGGCGTTCGCGCGGCTAACGTACACGGCGTTTATGAAGCGCAGATGAGCCGCGAGCACAATGACGCCAACGTGCTCACTCTTGGCGCGCGCACCCTCACCGACGAGGAGGCGCACAGCATCATTGATACCTGGCTGCGCACCAAGTTCGCCGGAGGCCGGCACCAGCGGCGTGTGGATAAGATCACCGAGATCGAGAAGGAAGAAAAAATCGCCGCAGATCAACGCGGCTGAACGGACGGAGGTCTATCGGTCAATCGGTCTGTCAGTCGATCAGTCTCGCAGTCGGGCTTTTGGAATGTGACTGATAGACTGACCGACCGACAGGCTTCTTGGAGGTGCTCATGGCAACGCAAGCACGTCCTCAGCAAGGATTTTTTGAACAGGTCAACGGCGCATACGTCATCAGCACCGATCCCGCGCGCCTCGATCTCAACGCTATTCATAAATTTTTATCGAACTGGCCGGGCTGGGAGACCGACGGAATCCCGCGCGAAGCGCTCGCGCTCGCCATCCGGAATTCTCTGAATTTCGGGGTTTACGAAGGCGACCGGCAGATCGGCTTCGCCCGTGTTGTGACTGACTACGCCACCTTCGCCTTCATTCTCGACGACTACATCGAGGAGTCGCACCGCGGACGCGGTCTCGGCAAATGGCTGATGCAGACCATCCAGCAGCACCCGGCATTGCAGGGCCTGCGCCGCTGGATGCTCTACACCCACGACCAGCGCATCTACGCGAAGATGGGCTTCAGAGCGCTCGCCGATCCCGCGACTTACATGGAGATTTTCGATCCGGGAATGTACAAACGCGGGTGACGCGTTCTTCTTGGATACCGTTGTTTGGCGGAGTATTCTTTCCGGTTCGTTATCGGCTGAAGGCTGACGGCTGATAGCTGAGAGCTTCCTATGAACTCCAATCGCATGTCCCGCCCTCTTTTCGAAGTGGATCCCGATGTTGCCACCGCCATCGCCAACGAAGAACGCCGCCAACACGAAGGCTTGGAACTGATCGCCAGCGAGAACTTCGTCAGCGAAGCCGTGCTCGAAGCCATGGGATCGCTGTTCACCAACAAGTACGCCGAGGGCTATCCCGGCAAGCGCTACTACGGCGGCTGCGAGTTCACCGACGTGGTGGAGACCCTGGCACGTGAGCGCGCCAAGAAGCTCTTCGGTGCCGATCATGCCAACGTGCAGCCGCACTCCGGCTCGTCGGCCAACATGGAGGCCTACGCCGCCGTCATTCAGCCCGGCGATACGGTGCTCGGCCTGAACCTCGCGCATGGCGGCCATCTTACCCACGGCCATCACCTGAATTTTTCCGGCAAGACTTACAAGATCGTCCCCTACGGCGTGACCAAGGAAACGGAGACGATTGACTATGACGCACTGGAAAAGCTCGCGGAAGAAAACCGTCCCAAGCTGATCATCGGCGGCGGCTCCGCCTACCCGCGCATCATTGATTTCGCGCGCATGCGCCAGATTGCCGACAAGGTCGGCGCCCTCTACCTGGTGGACATGGCGCACTTCGCCGGCCTGGTTGCCGGCGGCGTCCATCCCTCGCCCGTGCCGCACGCCCAGATCGTTACCTCGACCACGCACAAGACCCTGCGCGGCCCGCGCGCCGGCATGATCCTCTGTCAGAAGATGGCGCGAATTGGCGACAAGGATGTAGATCTCGCCGCCGCGATTGATAAGACCGTGTTCCCCGGCGACCAGGGTGGCCCGCTGGTGCACATGGTCGCCGCCAAAGCGGTCTGCTTTGAGGAAGCGATGCAGCCGGACTTTAAGGATTACGCTCGCCAGATCGTCGCCAATGCCAAGGCACTGGCGCAGACGCTGAGCGACGAGGGCTTCCGCATCATCTCCGGCGGCACCGATACCCACCTCATGCTGGTGGACGTGTTCAGCAAGGGCATGCTGGGCAGCGAAGCCGAAAAAGCGCTCGGCGAGGCCGGCATCACCGTCAACAAGAACGCCATACCGTTCGACACCAATCCGCCGATGAAACCCAGTGGTATCCGCCTGGGCTCACCGGCGCTCACCACCCGCGGCATGCGTGAGAACGAGATGCGCCAGATCGGCCACTGGATCGCGCAGGCGCTCAACAATCGCGCCGACGCACAATTGCTGACGCGCATCAAGCGCGATGTGCTGCAACTGTGCGAGGCGTTCCCGCTGTATCCGGAGCGTCGCGCCCGCGCTATGGCCAAGGAAAAAGCTGGCGCGAGATAGCACTTCTCGACGATGTAGCCCGGCCGCCCACGGCCGGGCCTTTTTCATTGTGGCTGCTGGTATAGCCCGACCACGTTTCCTCCCGGGTCGCTGAACCGAGCGGTGATCTCCCCTGGATCCGCACCGATGGGCTGCACGCGGTGCGCGCGGATCAGTTGGAACGAATGACATGCACAGCCGCCCGAGCGAAATTCGGGAACCCCGGTGAGCGCATTCTCGTAGTGTTAAATTAGTGGCAGTTTACCTTCCGCTTTTCTTGTGGGGAGCTCATCTATGCGTCGCCTTTTCGTCTTGCTCGTGTGCCTTCTTGCGCTTACTGCCTTGGGCGTAGCCGCCGAACCACCTTCGCCCACCGGCCCCGACGCGGATGGCACGCAGGCGGCTCTGGTCGCCATTGCCGGACACGGCATGATTGACGCTCATCCCTACGACGATCTGGAAGAGCTGTCCGACACCATCGGCGGCCGCGTTACCGGCTCTCCGGAAGCGGCGCGCGCCATTGACTGGGGCGTAGCGAAGATGAAGGCCATCGGCCTGGAGAACGTGCGCGCCGAGAAGTGGATGCTTTCGCGCGGCTGGACCCGCGGCTCTGCCACGGCCGAGCTGGTGGAGCCCATCCACCGCAATCTGAATATCGTTTCCATGGGTTGGGTCGGTTCCACGCCGAAAAATGGCGTCACGGCCGAAGTGGTTCCCGTGAACATCAACGACCTTGCCGGAGAGGTTCGGGACAACGCGGCGAGCTGGGCTGGCAAGATCCTGATCATCGTCAAGAAGGGCGAAGAACCCAAGGACGCGATGTTGACCTTCGCCAAGTACAGCAAGTTTCTGAAGCAGGCCTGGGCGGCTCACGCTCTCGCCATCATAGGCGGGCAGGGCGGCTCCCATGCCACCGGCATGAACCTGACGCATACCGGCGCCATGGGTTTCGATACCTATTTCGACATCCCCGTCGTCAGCATGACTGCCGAGGACCAATCCCAGCTGGAGCGTTTTCTTGATCAGCACAAAACGGTGCGCCTGAAGATGAACGTCCAGAACCAGGTCACCAGCGGCCCCGTCGAGACCGCCAACGTGGTCGGCGAGATTCGCGGCAGCGAGTATCCCGAGCAGGTGGTTGTGGTCGGTGGCCACCTCGATTCGTGGGACTTGGCGCAGGGTGCCACCGACGACGGCTGCGGCGTCGCCACAACCTTAGGCGCTGCCGAGGCCATTAAGGCCAGCGGCTTTAAGCCCAGGCGCACCATTCGCTTCGTGCTTTTCACCGGCGAGGAGCAAGGCCTGCTCGGATCACTGGCCTACACCAAGGCTCACCAGAACGAAATCGCAAATCATCTCGGCGCCGTTATCCTCGACAACGGCCAGGGTCCGGTCGTGAGCCTGAATCTCGGCGGCCACAAGGACCTCATTCCGGTGGTCGAGAAATTCGCCGACTCAGTCAAAGCTTTTGGCGACTTGAAAGTGAATGACCGCGCGGTTTTCGGTACCGACGCGGGTCCTTTCATCCTTGCCGGACTGCCCGGCATCAACATGGGCCAGGATTCGCCGGAGTATAAGTACACGCACCACTCTTCGGTGGACACCTTGGATCATGTCCAGCCTGACCTGCTCACCCGCGACGCCACCTTGGTGGCGCTGACTTCGTACTGGATTGCCTCCCGCCCCGAACGTCTGGCGACGCCGTGGCCGGCGGAGAAAACCGCGAAAATGCTGGTCGAAAAGAAACAGGACAAGATGCTAAAGGCCTTCGGTATCTGGCCCTTTGGCGACCTCGGCCAGGAGCTTGAAAAGGGCGCCTCCGACGACAAAGAAAAGTCCGGCGAAGACCAGTAGGGAATTTTTCTCGTAACTCGGGACGCGGGACTCGCTACTATAGCCCTGTGCGCGTCGCCATCGACATCCGCCCAATCCGCGATTTCGGCGTTGGCACGTACATCCGCAACGTCGTCCGCACTCTGGGCCGCCTGGATACGCAAAACGAATATTTCCTGATCGGCAGCCGCGATCGCGCCCGGGAAATCGGCAAGCTCCCGCCCAACTTCCGCATTGTTCCTTTTACCTACGAGGAGCATTCACCGCGCAGCTACGTCGCCCTGCCGCAGGTGCTCCGCCATCTTCAGTGCGACGTGGTCCACATCCCGCACCTGTTCTGGACGCCGCTCTACCTTCCGTGCCGCTACATCGTGACCGTGCACGACCTGCTCGACTTCATGTATCGCGCCCACAACGGCTCCGGCGTGCGCCGCGCCGCTCATCGCTACATGACACATCGCGTGCTCAGCCGCGCCGCGCGCATCCTGGCGGTCTCCCATTTCACCAAGATGGATATCGAGCGCCTCTTCCAGATTCCCAGCCCACAGATCGAGGTCATCTACAACGCGCTCGACGAGCGTTTCCGCCAGGGCCATGCCAGCGACGCCGATCGCGAACTCATTGCCGAGCGCTACCAGTGCAACTACCCCTTCATCCTTTACGCCGGCCGCATCAGCCCCCATAAGAACGTTGTGCGGATTATCGAAGCGTTTTCCGCGCTCAAAGGCGAACTGGTAAAAGAAGGGAAGTTGACGGACCTGAAGCTCATCATCATCGGCGACGAGGTCTCGCGCCATCCCGACCTGCGCCGCTCCGTCATCCGCAGTGGTGTGCAGAATGACGTTCGCTTCCTCGGCTTCGTTCCGATTGAAGTGCTGAGAATCTTCTACGACGTCGCCAAGGTTTTCGTCTTTCCCTCACTCTATGAAGGCTTCGGCTTGCCACCGCTGGAAGCCATGGCGCATGGCACGCCGGTGGTGACTTCCAATACTTCATCGCTGCCCGAAGTCGTCGGCAACGCCGCCGTGCTGGTGAATCCTGAAAACGTCTTCGAGATTCGCCGCGCGCTGCAGCGCGTGCTGCTCGACCAGGCCCTGCGCGAGAAGCTGAAGCAGCGCGGATACGAGCAGGCACAGCGCTTCTCCTGGGAAGCGTCGGTGCAACGCATCCTCGACGTCTATCGCGAGGTGGCCTCCGAACCCGCCGTCCTTGCCCAACAGCCTGCCCGTCCCGCCTAGTCCGGCCAACGCTGCTCTTACTCAGGTGCCAGGTACTCAGGTACAGCCTTTGAGGGTTGCTCCTCTTTATTTTCAGGTACTCGCTTTTTGGTGCCCTCGGTTGGCCGTTAACTTGCTTCTAACTAATTGTCGTACAGAGATTCGGGGACCCAGTGCTCAGGAACACGGTAACTTTTTACCTACTTTTCGTACTCGCTGCCGCTTTAGCAGCCCCGGCCCAGGTAACCAGGCAAGCTGCTCCCGACCTGCATACCATCGTGGAACGCATGGAGCAGGCGACGCAGCAGAACCGGGAAAATTACCGCTCCTACGTCATTACACGGCATTACTCGATGATCGGCGAGCACGATGAGAAACCGAGCTCCCAGGTCACTGCCGAAATTTCCTTCGTGCCGCCTCGTCAAAAAGAGTTCAGGATCCTGCAAGCCGTTGGCAGTTCGCGCGGCGAAGGCATTGTCCGCAACATCCTGGAACACGACGTGAAGGCCACCGCCTCCGGCGACTCGCCCGGCTCGGTGGATCGCCAGAATTACGATTTCACCTATGCCGGCGAGCAGGTCCTCGACGGCAATGCTTGCTTCCTGCTCAGCCTCCAACCTAAGCGCAAAGAGAAGAACCTGGTCGTTGGCCGCGCTTGGGTGGATCAGAAGACGTTCCTCATCCGTCGCGTGCAGGGGACATTGGCGAAGTCGCCGTCGTGGTGGATCAAGACCGTGGAAGTGACCCTCGATTTCGGCAGCGCCGGAGGCATGTGGCTGCACACCGCCAGCAAGGCCGTGGCCGATATGCGAATCTTCGGCCCTCATACCCTGACCGAGCGCGCTCTCAGCATCCAGGCAGGCTCCACCGTGGCGCAGGTGATTGCCCCCGACCGTTTCCTTCAAGGCACAACCTCGGGCTCCGCCTCTGCCAGGCCGGCGCGCAAACGTCCACACCCGGACGCTGTCCTCGGCGCCATGCAACACTGAGCGTTGGGACGCGCCAATCGCAGTGGAGATTCTGCAAAAAAACAACCGCCCTGCAGACGGTTACGTCTAATGACATACAATGTGGGCAGTGCTCCGCACCACGGTCGGAATTGTTCTCGTCGCTTTGATCCTCGTCATCGTAGTGTCGCCCTACGTTGATTTGCCTCTCACCGCGCTGCGTTCCCAGCAAGTTGTCCTGTGGCTGCTCGGCATGTTGGCGCTGGTTTGGGAAACTGCGGTGATGTTGCGGCGGCTGTGCTCGATGCCCGGCCAGGCTTTGTTGTTCCGGTTTATCCCTGGCATTGACCGCGGTGCTGCTCCCGGCGTAGCCTGTGCGCTGCTCTGCTAGGCGCCCCTTCGTTCGTCGCTCCTCGGGACACTTCTCACGCAACCGGCCACGCGAAAGCGAAGGAGTTCGCTATTCCATGAAGAAGAAAAGCAGCCTCCGAGCGATCCACCTTTTGAAAGGCTGGGGTGGCATCCTGACCGGCCGCTCCCCCTTGATGTCCATCGAGATCACGCGCGAGTGCCCGTTGACCTGCCCGGGCTGTTACGCCTACGGCGAAGGTCATCTCGGCGGCGACAAGAACTTGCGCGACCTCAGCGATTTCAAGGGAGATGAACTGGTCGAACGCGTGGTGGACCTGGTGCGCCGCTATCGCCCGCTCCATGTCTCCCTGGTCGGCGGCGAGCCTATGATGCGCCACCGTGAATTGGAGGCGATCATCCCGCGCATCACCGCGCTGGGCGCTTTTGTCATGCTGGTGACCAGCGGCGTCATCCCGGTCCCGAAGCACTGGATGAAATTCAAGGATTTCCGGGTCACCATCTCCGTGGACGGCCTTCCTGAACACCACGATGTCCGCCGCAAGCCCGCCACCTACGAGCGCATCCTGCGCAACATTGACGGCTGCGAGGTCAACGTCCACTGGACCCTCACCCGGCCCATGCTGGAGCGCGATGGCTATGTCGAGGAATACGTCCGCTACTGGAGCGAGCGGCCGGAAGTGAACTTCATCTGGGTCAGCACCTATTCCCCGCAGCGCGGCGAGGATTCGGCGGAGATGCTTCGTCCGGAACATTATGAACGAATCATCCGCGAAGTACCGGACCTGCGCCGCCGCTACCCCAAGTTTCTTTTCAACGAGGGCATCGCGCGCACGCTGCTGGCGCCGCCCCGCAATCCGGACGATTGCATTTTTTCCAAGATGTCGGTGAATTACACCGCCGATCTGCGTACCCGTGTCGAGCCCTGCATTTTTGGAGGCGATCCGGACTGCAGCAAGTGCGGATGCGCCATCAGCTCCGCGCTGCACTGGATCGGCCATCGCAAGCTCGCCGGCCCGCTTACCGTCGGGCATCTTGTCCGTAGTTCAGTGCGCATCGGCAAGTTCGCCGCGAACTTCCGCCCCGGCGTTCGCGAGGCGCTGCGCTGGGAACGCGATTTGGCTGCATCCGCTCCCGCCGGCGATCTCGTACAGATCGCACCCGCGGACCGCAAGCAGGAAAACGCCGCCGCGGCGGACTGAGAGCTTGTGGCGCGGGCGCGCTCGCCCGCTTGCGCCAAAAATGATGGCCTCCGCTTGCGCGGAGGCCACAGTAGCAGCCGGACCTGTAAGCCGAATTTTGTCCGCCCTTGCGGGCGGGACGGTCATTCCTCTGGGACGCCCATTGCTGGGAGCCTCTAGCGACCTACCCGGAGCTTATCCGCGCCGAGCCGGCGCGTGCCGGGATTGCTCCCGGACTGGCCCCCTATTTGGTCTTGCTCCGTGTGGGGTTTGCCCTGCCCCGGGCATCACTGTCCGGGCGGTGCGCTCTTACCGCACCTTTTCACCCTTACCCTTGCGGGCGGTATGTTTTCTGTGGCACTTTCCGTCCAGCGGCCTTTAGACCGCCGTCCCGGACGTTATCCGGCACACTGCTCTGTGGAGTTCGGACTTTCCTCTATCCCGGCGAACCGAGACAGCGACCGTCCGGTCCAGCTGCCAACTTCGTCATTATATTCGATGATCCATCGCCCGCGCCGATTCCGTGCCCAGAGCCCGCAGTCTAGAGCCTGGAGCCTGCAGCCTGCAGCCTGTTACTCTCTCTCGCGTGCATCTCCTGCTCCGCATCGCGCAGGTCGCCACCGCATTGCTCGCCGCCGCCGGCTGCCCTTATTGCATTCTTTGTCTTTGGAGCGCGCGCAACTTCCGCCGGCGTCGCGCCGCCGCCACCGGCTTCGCCCCGCCGGTTTCCATTCTTAAGCCGCTGCGCGGCGCCGATCCTGAGATGTACGAGGCCTTCCGCAGTCATTGTCTCCAGGATTATTCGGAATACGAGCTGATCTTCGGCGTCAGCGATCCGCACGATCCCGCTATCGCCCTGATCGAACGCCTCCAACGCGAGTTCCCCGCGCTCACGATTCGCCTGGCGCACTGCCCCGAAGCGCTGGGTCCCAACGTCAAGGTCAGCAACCTGGCGCAGATGCTCCCGCTGGCGCGTTATGACCACCTCATCGTTAACGACAGTGATATTCGGGTGCCTCCCGATTATCTCCGCCGCGTCATGGCGGACTTCACCGACCCACGCGTCGGCATGGTGACCTGCCTTTATCGTGGAATTGCCGGCCCCTCGCTGGGCTCGCGTCTGGAGTCCATCGGCATCAGCACCGATTTCGCTGCCGGCGTGCTCGCCGCCCGTTATTTGGAGGGAATTTCTTTTGGTCTAGGTTCGACGCTGGCATTCTCGCGCCGCGCTTTGGATGCGATCGGCGGATTTCAGCCGCTCGCCGAATATCTCGCCGACGATTACGAACTCGGCCACCGCATTGCTGCCGCCGGGTTCGAGGTCCAGCTTTCCGATGTGGTGGTGGATACCCACCTGCCCGCCTACTCGTTTTCTGAATTCGTCGCCCACCAGCTTCGCTGGTACCGCGCCATCCGCGACTCTCGACCCGCCGGTTATGCGGGCATGATCTTGACCTTCGTCCTGCCTTGGGCGCTCGCCGCGCTGCTGTTGTCGGGCGGTTCGTCCTGGGGTTGGGCCCTGTTCGTCATCGCCTTTGCGCTCCGGATCGCGGTGGCGTTTGTGATTGGAGAAGGCGTGCTGCACGACGCGCACCTCCGTCCTCGTCTGCCGCTGCTGCCGCTTCGCGACATCGGCGCTCTCTTGCTCTGGGCGTCAAGCTTCGCCGGCCACACCATTACCTGGCGCGGCGATAAGTTCGTTCTGGATCAGGGCAAACTCCGCCCCGTGAAAAGTGCCAAGAGCTAAGTCCGAAGTTCCCAGTGCGAAGCAAACATCGTGAGCTTTTCCTTCGCACCTGGCACTTCACACTTGGCACAAAAAAAGCCGGCGCCGCTGCGAGGAATTGAGTCCTCGCCGCCGCGCCGGCCGGGTAATCCAGAACGCGCGCTTACTTCTTCAGGCTGCGAATGAACTTCACCAGGTCATCAATCTGCGGGTCGCTCAACTTGCTGCCGTACGCCGGCATCTTTCCTTTGCCCTTGTTGATGGTGTCCTTCAATTCTTTGTCCGACGCTTTCTGAACGTCCGCCGAGCTCAGGTCGCGCAGCTTCAAATTCTTGCCCATGGCGGTGTCGCCCGCGCCGGTTTTTCCGTGGCACATGGCGCACTTCGAGGCAAACAGTTCCGGGCCCGTATCGGCCGCCATCGAGAACGCCGGCAGAACCAGTGCCGCTACCAGGACCAGCAGGGAAGCCTTGATCATTACGTTCTTCATTTCTTGTCTCCCAGTCGTTGTTGACGAAGTGAGCGCAGCCCAATCGCCAATTGTGTGAGTGCATTTGAGGGGCCAAATTGTACGCGCGCCAGCTATGTGAAGGGAAATAACTTCCGGCAAGTTGCCCGCTTTGGGACACGCAAAATCACGCGCCAAAAAACGCGCTCTCCGCGCCATATCCCACAACTTCCCCCGCCCTGGGCTCAGCGCCGCTCTTCGCGGCGCCTCCTAACTTGTTGAATAACAAGAGTTGCCGCGTGTTCCCCCCAGCCTCCTGTTTGGCAGTGCGGATGCCCTTACTCCAAGCAGAACTTTTGTCCGGAGAGCCACGTGGAATCCTGTGTGATGGTCATTGGCGTCAACCACCGTACGGCGCCGGTTGCCGTGCGCGAGCGCTTTTGGATCAGCGAAGGCCACCGCTGTGAGGCCTTGACCCAACTGTCCCGCGCCGACGGCATCGACGAGGCTGCCATCCTGGCCACCTGCAATCGCACCGAGTTCATCCTCTGGACGCGCGATGCCTCCGCCGCTGCCGGCTCCGTGCTCAATTTTCTTACGCGCGAATACGGCCTCAAGCTGTGCGAGTGGAAGCATTTCTATCGCAAGCTCGACGAGGCTGCGCTGGCCCACATCTTCCGCGTCGCCTCCGGCCTGGATTCCATGATCATCGGCGAACCAGAGATCGTTGCCCAAGTGAAATCTTCGTGGACCGCGGCCCAGCAGGCCGGTACCAGCGGACGTTTCCTCGATGCCGTCTTCCAGAAGGCCCTGACCGTCTCCAAGCGCGTGCGCACCGACACCGGCATCTGCGCTGCCGCCGTCTCCGTGCCGCATGCGGCCGTCGAGCTGGCCCGCCAGATCTTCGGCTCGCTGGCCGACCGCAAGGTCCTGCTCCTCGGCGCCGGCAAGATGAGTGAGACTGCCGCCCGCTACCTCATGAAAAACGGCGCCAACGACGTGCGCGTCATCAACCGCACCATCGATCACGCCCAGCAACTTGCCGAGACGCTGCAGGGAAAGGCATTCGCTTTTGAGCAGCGCATCTCGCAAGTCCGTCAGGCCGATGTCGTCATCAGCTCGACTTCGTGCCCGCACGTTGTCTTCTCGCGCGAGGAAATCGAGCAAATCGCCGACCAGCGCGACGGCGCGCCCCTGCTGCTGGTGGACATCGCGGTTCCCCGCGATGTTGACCCCGCGGTCCGCGAGCTGGAGGCCAAGGGCGTGTTCCTCTATGACATCGACGACCTGGAGAAGGTCGTTCACAAGAACGAAGGCGAGCGCAAGTTGGCCGCCGCCGAGGCCGACAACATCATTCTGGAGGAAGCGCGCCCGTTCCGCGCCAAGCTGGCCGCCGAGCGGGTCGTGCCCACCATCGTTGCCCTGCGCGGCCGCCTCGACGACATCTGCCGCGAAGAATTGGAAGCCTACCGCCAGGAAGCCGGCCCCTTCACCGAAGAGCAGTCGGTGTTGCTGGAGACCATCGCCGCCCGCATCACGCGGCGCATTTCCGGCTCGCTCGCTCGCGAACTCAAAGAGCTTCCGGAAAAGGTGGAGCAGGATCGCATGACGATCGCCGTCCAGCGTCTGTTCCATCTGGAACAACTGGAGCGGCTCGACTCGGTCATAACCGGTACGCATAACTGAAAAGGGAGAGGGAGAGATGTCCAGGCCAATTCGCAATCAGGGAAGGGAAACGCAACCGGTCAGCACCGTCTGGAGCAGCACCCAGGCCTACACGCTCGCGGTGGTCTGCCTGCTGTTAGGAGCTGCCGTCGGATACCTGCTGCGGGGCTCCGAGCCGGCCGCCGTAACCCCGGCGCAGGCCGCCACCACCCAATCGCCCAACGTCGGCCCGGCGCAGATTCCCGGCTTCGGCGGCGTTCCCGGCGCGGCCCAATCGCGCGAGTTAGTGGACAAGGCCGCTGAGCCGATGGTCGCGGCAATCAAGGCCAATCCCAAGGACACGGCCACGCTGGCCAAGCTCGGCAATCTTTACTACGACGCGCAGCTCTACAAAGACGCCATCCAGTACTACCAGCAGGCGCTGAAGATTACTCCCGGAAATCCCGATGTTCGCACCGACATGGCCACCGCGATGTTCTATTTGGGCGATGCCGACGCCGCCCTCGGCGAGTTCCAGAAATCGCTGTCGTATCGTCCCAATCATCCCCAGACACTGTTCAACATGGGCATTGTGAAGTGGCAGGGCAAGAATGACGCCAAGGGCGCCCTCGCGGCCTGGGAGCAGTTGTTGAAGGCGAACCCGGATTATCCCGAACGGCAGAAGGTCGAGGACTTGATGAACCGGGCCAAAGAACACGCAAAAGGTTAGGCGCTCATTGGCCGCCCCATTGTTGCCAAATCCCGGCACAGGGGGCCCTGGGGAACTAACAATGAAGCGCCGCCGGAGGAAGCTTTTCCTACTCCCTCATCCAGCTTCCTCCGGTTTCTTTTTCCCCTGAAGCGTAATTCACCTGTACTCAAAAACTCGCTATGATTCCCTTATGCGTCGCCACCTCGTTGTCTTCGCTGTGCCGATCCTGATGGCTGCGGCCGCTCTTGCCCAAACCGCGTCCAAGCCGAACCTCTCCGGCGTATGGAAGCTGGACTCGCAAGCCAGCAATTGGGGACTCGTTCCGCCGGCCGATTCGGCCCGCTATGTCATTCGCCATGTTGGCACGCGTCTCTCCATGGAATATTTCGAGGACAGCCACTCCCAGAAAATTGATTTTGTCCCTGACGGCGAGGAGCACACTGTCGTCAAAGACGCCAATGCTGAAACCATCATCCGCCCCTACTGGGAGGGCTCGGTGCTGGTGATTGAGTCGCGTGTCCGTCCCGGCTCCAGCACCAGTAACCAACTCCCTGCCGAGTGGACCAGCAAGTGGAGTGTTTCCCCCGACGGCAAGTCTCTCACCATCGCCCGACACATCAAGGTGCGAAACCAGACCACCGACCAGTCCCTCGTCTTCCGCAAGCAATAGGGGACCGTGTGGCACACGCGCCCTCGCGTGTGCGCAGGCTTTGAAGGAACTCATCTCCGAGCGAGTTTTGCCGAGGCCGAGGCGCCGAGCCCGGAGCGAAGCCGAAAGGGGAGTTGAATCACAATTCAGGCCTCGCGCAGTCACACATCTATGTGATCGAACTGCGGAGGATCACCCACCTCGGCTGTCACCGGGGTGCGTGATATGGCCCACAACCCGGCCTTCGACAACTCCTAAGCTGATGAATATAAATAGGTTTTAAAATCTGCTCCTTGGCTACCGACGTGCACTTTCCTGAGCTGAGGGAGTGAAATGGCAGCCAAGTCCAGCTTTGGGAATCGCCTCTTTCATACACTGGCTTCCGTCAAGACCGGCATCATCCTGCTGATCATCCTGGGGATCGTCGCCGCTGCCGGTACCGTCATCCTGCAACGCCCGTTGACGGAACCCGACCAGATGCAGCGCGCCTATTCTCCGCAGACGCTGCAATGGCTCGACCGCCTCGGCCTGACCGATGTCTATCACACCCCCTGGTTCGCGCTGCTCATGGCGCTGGTCGGCATCAGCATCATCTTCGCCTCCATCGAGCGCTTCCCGAAGGCGTGGCGCCTGGTCGCGCATCAGTATCGTCGCCCCGAGCCTCACTTTCGCGCGGTCCTGCCGGTGCAGCGCACGCTGACCGTGGGCAGCCCCGAAGCCGGCTTGGCCGCCGCCGAATCGGCCTTTCGCGACGCCGGCCTTCATCCGCGGCGCATCACCGTCGAAAACGAAACTTCCCTTTACGCCGAGAAGAACCGCTGGTCGCCGCTCGCGGTTTACGTGGTGCACGCCAGCCTGCTGCTGATTCTCACCGGCGGCATTGTGGACGCCTTCTACGGGTACAAAGGCTTCCTCATGCTGAGCCCCGGCCAGAGCACCAGCAAGATCGAGCTCAGCAACAAGACCGTGAAACAGCTGCCCTTCACCCTCCGTTGCGATGGCACCGGCCAGGAAAATTATCCCGACGGCACGCCCAAGAAATGGTGGTCGAAGCTGGTGGTGCTCGAAAACAGCAAGGAAACTTTGCGCAAGGAAATCGTGGTCAACGATCCGCTGGTCACGCACGGAATCCGTTTCTACCAGGCCAGCTACGGCCAGACCGGCGAAGTGGAATCGGTGTTGCTGAACGTTCGCCCCAATGCCAGTGGCGATACGCGACAGATTTCGCTCCGTCCCGAGCGCCCGGTTCAGTTCGATGGCAAAACTTCCATCACGCTGGCCCAGTTCATTCCGGACTTCGTCGTCCGCGATGGCCAGATTTATACCCGCTCCAACGAGCTGCGCGACCCGGCCCTCCGCCTGCTGGTCACCAGCAGCGGCCAGATGAGCAGCGTGTGGCTCTTCCCGGCCGAGCGCCAGGCCGCCGGCGAATCGCCTTTCCGCTTCGAGGTTGCCGACCTCCAGATGGCCGCCTTCACCGGCCTCCAGGTTTCGCACGAGCCCGGCCAGTGGCTGGTCTGGACCGGATGCGTGATGATGGGCCTCGGTCTTTCCATGGCGTTCTATCTCGTTCACCAGCGCTTCTGGGCGATGACCATCAACACCGCCAACGGTCCGGCGCTGTGGATCGGCACCGCCGCCGACAAGAATCGCGAGCATTTCCAGGAGTCCTTCACCAACCTGGTGAACGACATCCGCAGCTACCTGGGCAAGGAGAACGTCCCCCAGGGCGTTCCCGATTCCAAGTCCCTGGTGGAAGTCTAAGCAGAGCAGATGAGGGAGGAGTCAATCATGTCGTCGCGAGTGCAACCGCAAATCGAGCCGCAATCGGCAGCCCCCGCCGGCAACGCCCTGCTGGTCGCCGTTGGATTGGGAGTAGCCTTCCTGTTCTTCGTCGCCTTTCTCGGCATGGTCAAGCAGGGAGACCTTTTTACGGAGAGCAATTTGCTCTATCTGGCGCTGATTTTCTACGCCGGCGCCTCTGCGCTCTACGTCGGTTTCGGCGTCACCGGCTACGAGCGTTATGTGAAATTCGCCTCCATCGCGACCGCGGTCGGCTTTGCCGCCAATACGCTCGCCGCCGGACATCGCTGGTACATCGCCGGACGTCCGCCCTTCGCCAACATCTACGAAATGCTGCTCAGCTTCGTGTGGGCCATCGCCGGCCTCACTCTCTTCGCCGAACGCAAGTACAAGGTCAAGGTCATCGGCACCGTTACCATGCCCTTGGCTGTGACCGGCGTCATCCTGATGCAGTTGCTGCCCTCGGCCGTGCGCCCGCTGGTACCCGCGCTGCAGTCCACCTGGCTGCACATCCACGTCGCGCTCGCGATGCTGTCGTACGCTGCTTGTGCTCTCAGCTTCGCCCTTGCCCTCATGTTCCTGATCCAGGACAAGATGAAGACCGAGACCTTCCTCGCCATTACCAGCGGCATGGTCACGGCCATCTACATTGGCGCCATGACCCGTTTCGAACGCTGGGGTGGTCTCAGCGTGGTGGCGTGGGACGCCCAGAACAAGGAAGAAATTTCGATCCAGCGCGGCGTGCGCCTGATGGTCACCATTCCCGATCTCGGCTGGATCTTCGCCCTGGTGCTGCTGGCCTCGGCCGCTCCGCTCGCGCTTTATGTCATCGCCAGAATTCGCCGGCAGGAAAATCTGCTGGTCGTCGCGAACCGCGCTCTCTTCGTCAGCATCGTGCTGCAAGTGGTGGCGCTCGGCGCTTTCATCGCCCGCGTCCGCAACTCCGCTTATCCCTCGCTCGACGCCGAGGGACTCTTCCCCACCAGCCTCTCTGCCAGCCCGTTCATTCTTTCCGGCCTGATTACCGGCATCTTCGCCTCGTTTCTTTACCTGATGCTGTACTGGCGACGCGGCGATCTTGAGCGCCTTCTCCCCACTGCCGACGGCCTCGATCGCATCACCTACAAGACCATTGGCATCGCCTTCCCCCTGCTCACGCTCATGATTGCCGCCGGCGCCTACTGGGCCAATCGCACTTGGGGCTCGTACTGGAGCTGGGACCCGAAGGAAACCTGGGCCGCCATCACCTGGCTGGTCTACGCCGGATACCTGCACATGCGCATCACCCGCGGGTGGCGCGGTCGCCGCGCAGCTTACTTTGCCATTCTCGGCTTCGCCGTTGTCATGTTCACCTTCTTCGGCGTCACCTATCTGCTGCCGGGCCTGCACGCGTACGCATGATCTTCACGAATGTTGTTACGGAGTAGGACCTCCTTCCTGAAAGCCCCGCGAACCTGCGGGGCTTCTTTTTTGAGTGCCAAGTACCAAGTGAAGTGCCATGTACAAAGCAAAACCGACCTCTTTCTTACTTCGAACTTGGCACTTCACACTAGTGGACCCGACCGCCGAACTTATAATGAAGCCAGCCCTACACCACAGGAGTACAGCGTGCAATTGAAAATGAACTGGCAGCTCAAGGCCGTTCTCCCGGTCTTGGCCGTACTGTTGAACGGCCTGCTGCTGTTCATCCTGGCGACGCTTTCCCTCGGCGAGCCCGAGCGCCGCACCGTGCTGGTGGTCGCCACCATCGGCGCCATCGCCATTTGCGCCGTGCTCTTGCTCACCCTTGGCCTTGTCGTCAGCCGTCCCATGCTCGAATTGCAACAGAAAATCCAGCGCGTGCGCGATGGCGACCTCAACGTCACCGTCAGCTTCGCTGACCGCAACGACGACATTGGCCGCCTCGGCCGCAACTTCAACCAGATGATCACGCAGCTCCGCGAATCCCGCGAGGAGATCGAGCGCCTGCACAATACACAGATGACCCGCGCCGAGCACCTCGCTACCCTCGGCGAGCTCGCCGCCGGACTAGCTCACGAGATCCGCAATCCCCTCGCCGGCATCGCCGGCGTCATGGACATCATAGGACGCGACCTGCCGGAGAAAAGTCCCGCTCGCGCCGTGCTCAAGGACGTGAAGCACGAAGTCATGCGCGTCAACCGCATCGTCACCGATCTGCTGGAGACCGCGCGTCCCAAGCCGCCCGACTTCCGCGCCGCCGACTTGAACGCCACCACCGAGCACGCCGTCATCTTCGCCCGCCAGCAGGCGCTTTCCAAACCCGTGAAGGTCGAACTGCACAAGTCCGAGCCCCTTCCCCTGGTGGAGCACGACCCCGGCCAGATCCAGCAGGTCCTGCTGAACCTGGTGCTCAACGCCATCCAGGCCATCGAC
Organism: Terriglobales bacterium; assembly: GCA_051006995.1. Classification (GTDB taxonomy): domain Bacteria; phylum Acidobacteriota; class Terriglobia; order Terriglobales; family Acidobacteriaceae; genus JAIQGF01. Next base: position 22,500 of record JBPCSQ010000015.1, on the reverse strand, counting down.
GGCGCTGGCCAGGTCCGCGTCAAAACCGAAGCCCAGGATGGCCTCGCCTATGTCACCGTCGAGGACACCGGACACGGCATCGACCCCGAAGACCTGCCCAACATCTTCCGCCCGTTCTATACCACCAAGGGGCACGGCACCGGCCTCGGCCTTTCGCTCGCCCGCCGCATCGTCGAAGACCACGGCGGACGCCTCACCGTCTCCAGCGTGCTCGGCAAGGGCAGCACGTTCCTGGTCTCGCTCCCCCTCCGACGCAGTTGACGGCAGCCGAGAACACCGTCCAACAAAATCAAAAATAAGGGGAGTCATCCCGAGCGCAGCAAGGGACCTGGTGTCATCATCCAATACTGTCCGCACTTGCCGCTTGTCGCTTTCTCACCGCATCCTATGTAGCTGCTGGAATGCCAACCACCGCTACCATCGCGTCTCCCGACACTCGCTTCAACGCCCCGCTCTGGGCGGTTACCTATGCCGCGCTGCTGGCAGCGTTCTGGATCGTTGCCCAGCGCTTCGGCATGCGCGACCGCATCGGCGGCCACATGACCAGCGGCTTTCTCAGCTTCGCGCTGCTGCTGGCGCCTTACTGGGCCTTCGGCTTTGGCGCCGCGAGCTCGCTTCGACGCCTCGTCGCTCATCGCATCGCGCGCATTCTTGCCCCGGGCACTCTGCTGATCGCATATCTCGTATTTGCTCTGCCTCGAGAAGAGTTTCGCTGGTACTACGCCGCAATTCTTTTCGCGATTCCCGTCGGATTGTCAGCGCTGTTTGAATTGCTTCCGCCGCGTACGCGCGGACTCGCCTGGCAGGACGTCGTCGCGCTTATCGTCATCGGCGCGCCTGTCGAATTCCGCCTACTGGCCGGCGCGTGGCCGCATCCCGGCCTGAGCGCGCTGCCGAAGTTCTTGCTGGTTGACACCGCGCTGTATGTCTTTCTCGTCATTCGCGGCCTCGACGGCGTCGGCTTCGACTTTCGCCTCCGCCTGCGCGATTTTGCCGTCGGACTGCGCGAGTGGGCGTTCTATCTTCCAATCGCCATCGGCCTTGGCCTGGCGCTGCATTTCATCCACTGGAATCCGTGGCATCCGCAGGCGGGCGTGATTGCAGCCGCCTACCTGATTACATTTTTCTTTGTCGCCATCCCGGAAGAATTGTTCTTTCGCGGCCTGCTGCAAAACCTGCTCGAGCCGCGCATCGGCCGCCATCGCGCTCTCTTCCTCACCGCGGCGATCTTCGGGCTCTCGCACTTCAACAAGCCGCTGCCGTTCAACTGGCGCTACGTGATCATGGCCGCCATCGCCGGCGTCTTCTACGGCCGCGCCTGGCTCGACCGCCGCCGCCTCGCCTCCTCCGCCATCACCCACACCACCGTGGACGTGGTGTGGTCGCTGTGGTGGCGCGCATAGCAGGGATAACGTTTTTCCCCAATCGTGTACCCGCTACAATGGCGGCCATGCGCAAGCTCGCGTGCGCTGCCATTCTTTTTGATCTCGACGGCGTGCTGGTGGAGTCGCGGCCCGCGGTGGAGCGCCAGTGGGCGCGCTGGGCGCGCGACCACCAGCTTGATCCCGCCGAGGTCATCCCCATCGCGCACGGCCGCCCCACCATTGAAACCGTGCGCATGGTTGCGCCGCAGCTCGATGCCGAGGCCGAGCTCAAAGTCATCGAGCATCGCGAGATCGAGGACCTCGACGGCGTGCGCGCCATCGCCGGCGCCGCCGATCTGCTGGCGCGCATCCCCGGCGATCGTTGGGCCATCGTGACCTCGGGCACGCGCGCGCTGGCCACCACGCGCCTTCGCTTCGTCGGATTGCCGGTGCCGCCCACCATGGTCACCGCCAGCGAGATCACCAAGGGCAAGCCCGATCCCGAGCCGTTCCTGAAAGCCGCCGAGGCGCTCCACTTCCAGCCACGCGAGTGCATCGTGATCGAGGACTCGCCTTCCGGCGTGCAGGCGGCCAAGGCTGCCGGCATGCGCGCCATCGCAGTGCCCACGACGTACGCGGCCGAAGAGCTGCGCCAGGCCGACGTGCTGCTGAAGCGGCTCTCCGACCTGCGCGTCAGCCTCGTCAACATACCGGGGCGGCAGGCGGTGCATCTGGAACTGCTGGCGCCGATCTAGGTAGCAGCCATGGCGACAGGACTTAAACGAGCGGCAGCGTGGCTGGTGATCGCCGTGGCCGCGATTTACGCCGGCGATTACGTGGTGATGCGCCTGCGCACGGAGCCAACCGGCTCGGTCATGGTGCGCAAGTACTACGCCCTGCACAAGGCGCGTGAAAAAACCAATTTCGTATTTGCTGAGCCGGCGCCGGAAACCTGCGTGCACGCGCTCTTTCCACACCTCGGCTATCCGCCGTGCTGGTGGTTGAGCCGGCACACCGAGCAACGCATTGATTACGAGTAGCCGCGCGAAGGCTGATCAGGAAGCTCCCGCGGCGACGCTGCTGAATGCCGGTGTCTCAGCCGGCTCGCCCCGCGTCGCCCGCGCGCGCAGCGCCGAGGCGACATAAAATACCGCCGCAACCACCACCAGGTAGCGGAACCCCAGCAGCATCGAGGTGTTCTCCATCAGCCCGCCCAGCATGGCGCCGGCGATGTTCCAGCCGAAATCCAGGTCGGGCTGCGCGCTGCCCGCAAACGACACCGCAAAGATCACCGCCGCGAACAATATCGGGGCAAACACCAGCGCACATGAGGCCATCATGCGTGTCGCCGCACCCAGGGCAAGGAACCGTTCGAGGGGAATGGAAACATTGAGCGCCAGGCAGACCATCAGCCCCGCGTACAACGGCCACAGCCGCCGCGGGCGCGCGACGCCCACCATCAGGTTTGCCAGGAGGATGGTGACCAGGATGGCGAAGAACACGATGGTGTTCACCATCCACGTGCTGCCGAACAGCAGCGCCATCTGCACCACCGCCCGCGTTTCGATCAGCATGAATCCCGCGCCCAGGAAAAACATTCGCGGATTGAAACTCCAACCGGCTCCGCCTTTGCCTCTGCGCGGCAGCAGCGCGCACACCAGCACCACTGACAGTCCTCCCATCACCGCCATTCCGCGCAGGCTCAGCGCCGGCACCATGGGATGGTGCAGATACAGGAAGGGCCACTCATCGCTGGCGAGCCGCAGATTCTCTTTTCGGATGCGGGTCAGGCCAAAACGCAGGTATTCATCTTCATCGCCGGACCGATCCAGGGCAAAACCATCGGACGATGCCGGCCCCACGGCGGCGCTTCTCGGCAGCCAGTAGTACGGATGCCGTTCGAAGGCCGCACTCATGGCGCGCGTGTCCCCGGCAAAAAAAGCCATGAAGCCGGCCGTCGTGCGCGGATCAATCTCGCGCTGGTAGGGCATGGCAAGAACCAGCGGCTCGGCCTGGAACACCTGTGCCAGCGACTGTTGCAGACGGCTGACGATCCACCCCTGGCGGAAGTAGTTGTACATGACAAACACGCCGCCCGGCTTGAGCCGGCTGCGCACGTCGCGCAGCGCTTCCGTGGTGAACAGGTAGCTTTCCAGGCGGATGTTGCTGTAGCTGCTGTGCAGCGCCATGGAGTCAATCAACGCATACACGATGAGGTCATACTGTCGCGGCGTGGAGCGCAGGAAGCTGCGGCCGTCGTCCAGCACCCGCGTGACACGCGGGTCCCGGTAGGGCCCGTCGGGATGGTCCGCCAGTCCAAGGCGCTGGATGGCAGGATCGATTTCCACCGCGTCCACGTGCCGCGCTCCCCATTGCAGGGCGCGGCTGACGTCGTTGCCGGAACCGGCGCCGATCACCAGCACATCCTGGAACGGCGCTCCGCCGGAGTCCCGCCGGAACAGGTAGGGCAGCGCGTACGCCGGTGCATTGGTGATGGGCGTGGCCGCGTCGCGCGAGATCATCTGCTGGTGCCCGATCAGGTTGACGCTGATCAGGTGCGCCTCGGGGACGTAGTCAATGCGGTAATACGGCGACCAGTAGACGCGGTTGCTGGCAATGCGGCCCGAGGTCAGGCTGGCCAGCAAAACCACGCCCACCAGCAGCGCCGCCATGCCGTAGGCGATACGCCGCACGCGGGTAGTCCGCCAGACGAAGTATCCGACGCCGGCGCTGACGCCCGCGAACCACCACACCGGCGGCAGTTCCAGCTTGGCGCAGCCGGCGAACAACACGATGCCGGCGATGCTGCCGGCAATATTCAGAGTGTAGGCGCGCAGGCGGTTGGGGATGCGCTCCAGGCAGCGCCCCAGTTGTTGTCCCGGACCCAGCATGGCGAGCGCAACCAGCAGGAAGAACACCCCGCAAACCGCTTCGATCGGAATGATGAACTGGCGTACATCCCAGGCGTGGTACTCGGTGCCAAAAAACACCAGTTGCGGCGTCATCTGGTTGCCGACGTCAATCATGTGGGCGTACTGCGAGCGCCAGAAGCTGATGGTCAGCGCCGCCAGCATCATGAAGGTGAGCGCCAGCGGGGTCCATGCCAGGTAGTTGCGCTGCTGCTTCGCCACCAGGCACCCCAGCGACATGCCGAGAAACGAGGCCAGCAGCACCGTGTTGGTGAAAAACGTCAGAAACAGGACGTGCGCCGGCAGCCAGCGGATGCAGGCCAGTTCCAGGAACAGCACCAGCGCGCTGACCGCGAACAGTTCTGCGGCGTCACGTCTGGAGCTGTTTCCAGCGGGGTTCAACTGCCGATTCTCGTGCAAGCGAGGGTTCCTCGAAGATGTTGCTGCAGCAAATCACAATTGGACTCGGAAACGCAATCGCAAAGCCCGAGGTTCTCGCAGGTTGTCCCGCGAGAAACAACCCCCGCCACCTTCCCAATTCTGAACTCATGCAAAAAACGGCGGCGCAGCTCAGAAATCGCTGGCGCCGAGGGATGCGTCCGCGCCGCTTGCAGCTAGGCTGGAGCTGGGAAGGGTCACCATGGGACGAAGGCAGCAACAACGGGTGCGGGTGGCGGTTCCGGTGACGGTCGCGCTGCTGGACGCCGAGGGCCAGCGCTCGGTGCAGCCGGCCAGCACCGTGGAGGTGAGCTGGCGCGGGGTGCGGCTGCGCGGCCTGCGCGGTCTGCGCGCTCCCGGCGTTGTGATTGAGCTGGAATACCAGCAGCGGCGCGCACAATACCGCGTCGCTTGGATCGGCAAAGAGGGCACCTGCTACGAAGGACAGGCGGGACTCGAGTCGGTGGCGGACCGCGTCTTCCTCTTCGCCGAGTACCTGGTGCCCTCGGCGCTGAACGGCCCGCCCGCATTAACGGAGGAAAGGCCTGCAATCGCGACCGAAGATCACGCCGCGGTAGAACGCCGCGAGACGGAGCGTCGCCTGGCCGACCGCAGACAGGACGAGCGGCGCCGCTTTCCGCGCTTCAACTGCGCTGGCAGCGCCCGCGTGTGGGAGAACGGCAGCGAGCACGCCGTCCAGGGCAGGATGAACGAGATCAGCCTCGGTGGCTGCTATGTGGAAATGTGGTCGCCGCTGCGCAGCGGAGGCCTGGTGCGCGTCGAAATCCAGGTCTGCCAGCGAACCGTCAAACTTCAGGGCATTGTCCGCGCGTCCATGGCGAACGCCGGCATGGGCATCGAATTCCACGATGTGCCGCAGGCAGAATGGAAAAAGCTGGAAGAGATTATTTCGGAACTGAAGGGCGAGATCGCGCCCCAGGTGCTGGCCCCCAGCGCGCCTCCATCGTCAGCGGAACAAGATCCCGAGCAGGTCGCTAATGCGGTGTTGCGCTGGTTTGCCACCCACGATGAACTGAGCCGCAGCGATTTCCTTAAGATCACCAGCTTCCCAGTGGAGGAGCATGCGCAAGTCTGAAAAAAAACGGGTGTTCGCGGCGGTATCCGCCACCGAGACGGCCGATGGTCCAACCGCGCTGCAGGACGACCGGCGCGAGGCGCCCCGGATGATCTATCGCAACCTGCGGGTCAGCTTCGAGCGCTACAGCAACACGCCTGGACCACGCCCGCCCGACCTGAGCACCAGGGGGATGTTCATCAGCACGACGCGGGTTTTTGCGCGCGGAGCGATCCTGGAAATCTGGTTCCAACTGGCCCATACACAGAAGGAAATTGAAACTACTGGGGTGGTGCGGTACTGCCTGCCCGGGGTCGGGCTCGGCGTCGAATTCCTCGAAACCACGGTGGAGCAGCGGGCGGCAATCCAGCGGGAGTTGGACATCGTGAGCCGGCGGGAAGTGGAGTGGATGGGGTGAGAAAGACCCTTTACGAGGCTTGCATGGCGTCGGCGGGTTCGTCGCTGTCGTCGGCGTGCATCAGCCCGAACTTCTTCAGCTTGTAGCGCAGAGCATCGCGGCTGATGTCCAGCAGACGGGCGGCGTGCGTCTGATTGTTGTTGGCCTGGCGCATCGCCATCTCCACCAGCGCGCGCTCCACTTCTTCCAGCGACGTTCCGCCCTCGGGAATGGCCAACCGCGGCAGGCTGCGGCCGTTCGCCAGCGGCGCTCCCGTCTCTCCCGCCACGGCTTCGAAGGCCGTCATCCCGTTGGCGGCGTGCCCGACGGAGAAGGGCAGATAGGCGGGCCGCAGCACCTGTTCCTCCTCCAGGATCATGGCGCGTTCGATGGCGTTCTTCAACTCGCGCACGTTCCCCGGCCAGTCGTGATTGAGCAGGAGACGGCGGGTCTCTTCGCTGATGCCATGGATATTCTTCCGGAACTTTCGGCTGTAGCGCTCCAGGAAGAATTCCACCATCGGCAGGATGTCTTCCTTGCGCTCGCGCAGCGGCGGCAGGAAAACCGAGATGATAGCCAGCCGGTAGTACAGATCCTGGCGGAAATTGCCCTCGCGCACCGCCTTTTCAAGGTCGCGATTGCTGGCGGCGATCACGCGCACGTTCACCTGCATGTCGCGAATCCCGCCCACCCGGCGGATCACCTGGTCCTCCAGCACGCGCAGCAACTTGGCCTGTAGCAGTGGCGAGAGCTCCCCAATCTCGTCCAGGAACAGGGTGCCGCCGTCGGCCACTTCGAACAAGCCCTTCTTCATCTGTTTGGCGTCGGTAAAGGCGCCGCGCTCGTGGCCGAACAACTCCGCCTCCATCAGCGTTTCCGGAATGGCGGAGCAGTTGATGGCGACGAAGGGTTTTTCCGCGCGTCTGCTTTCGTAATGGATCGCCTTGGCGATCAGGTCCTTGCCGGTGCCGCTCTCGCCCTGGATCAGAATCGTCGTCGCCTCGCTGGCCGCGACCTTGCGCACGAAGACCATCAGTTCGGTCATCTTGCGTGAGACGGCGACCACCTCGTGATACCCGGTGCGGCGCCGCATCTGGCCGCGCAAGTGCTCGACCTCCGTCTTCAGCCGGGTCGCTTCCAGCGCGTTCTTGGTGGTAACGGCGAGTTCGTCGAAGTCAATCGGCTTGCCGACAAAGTCGTAGGCGCCGAGCTTGAGCGCCGCCTTCACGTCGTCGAGCTGCGGATCGGCCGTGATCATGATGACGGCGCGCGCGTCGCCCGCTTCCTTCAGTTTTTCCAGCACTTCCAGGCCGCTGATGTCGGGCAGGCGCACGTCCAGCAGCACCAGGTCGGGAGACTCGTTGTGCGCCGCCTTCAATCCCGCCTGGCCGTTTTCCGCCTCCGCCACCTGGTAGCCCCACTCCTCGCATTTCTGGCGCAGGGACCAGCGGACGAGCTTCTCGTCATCGACGATCAGGACTTTATCTTCAGACATTCGCTGGCTATTACTGTACTACGGCTGGCGCACGTGGGCCTGTGACTGGCGTCACTTCTTGGCCGGAAGGCACGCACGGCGACCATGGCGGCGTGCGCTGCGTCACAGCCGCGGGGTCGGACGCCGTGACAAGCTCTCCCTCATGTGGATCAAGCTGCTTACGGCCTTGGCGGTAATCCTGTTCTTTGTTTGACTGGCAGCCGTGCTCCAGTCCTGGAGCAAAAGTGACACCACGGGACGCGTGATCGGATGCAGCTTCCTGCTGGCGTTTACGGTGGCGGCAGCGTTCGGGTTGCGCGCCATTCTCCACTAGCCGCCATCGGCGGCCGCTTTGTCACGATTTTATGGTTCTGGCTCGGCGCGTGGAATGCGCCGCCGGGCGGCGCTGCGGCGGCCTTCGAGCTGCTCGCGAAGGCGCTCGTACCTCCGCATGGCTTCCTCCACCCGGTCCTTGACCCGCTCCGCTTTCTTCATTTGTACCCGCGCTTTGTGCAGCAGCTCCCGAGTTCGATCAATGGCTTGCCAGCCACGGGGAGTTCGCGGGCGCCCGCGCCCAACCTCATCGCTGCCGCAAAATTGCTTTTGAAATTCCTCGAGGTCTTTGCGAAACTCGGCGACTTTGCGCTTGTCAGGATGATTCAGCACGAGGTATTCGAGGTGCGAGATCGCCTGTTGCAGGAGCTGCCGATTCATGCGCCGTTCGCTCCCACTCATCCTATCCCATTCAGACGGATTCAAGCATGCGGCTGGCAGCGCCGAGCGCCTACCGTTCGCGTCCCTCGAGCTGCACGCGCTCCGCGGCGATTTCCAGCTCGTGCACGCAATCGTGGGCGTCAAACGCGCTGTGGATGTGCTCCGGCACGCTGGCCGACTGCGACCCTTGCGCCTCGTCCAGGCTCAGCGCGAACATCTTGCCACAGATAGAGCACTGCCAGGCCAACACACTGCGCTCCAGCAAAAACCGGGGGAGCAACGCACGTGGATGCAGCAGGCTGGGCATATGGATTCTCATTTGGACCTCCGCGCGGGAGCGTGCGACCGGTACCGCGCGGAGGCGGGACGCCATGCCCGCAAGATGCCGCTCCGCGGGAATGGCGCAACTTGACGCTTAGAAGCACGGCTTAGGAAGGGGGGGTTGCCTCGGCCGGAGCTGCTGCCGGCCGAGGCTGGTCAGCAGCGGTGACACCGGCCCGGGTAGCTCCTGGTTCAGCTCTGCATGGTAGGCCCGGGGCGAGTGAAACGCTGGCAATCGTGCGCCTGAAAATCGGTGTCGATCTTGGCCGCCACGCCATCGCGCTCGTGGCGTGAAGACGGCAGCGGCACCGCCCAGCCGCATGCTTCGCAGAACCATCCGGACCACCGCTCGGACATCTTGAAGACGAGCTGGCGCTTATGGGTCGAGACCTCCATGGCCCGCACTATGTGCGGTTCCTCGGCGGCCCGTGCAGAAAAATGAATTTTGATCTGAAATCGTAACAAGAAGCTCTAACTGCCAAGTGCCAGGTACCAAGTAACCCAAAACCGCTTTTGCTTGGCACTCGGCACTTCGCACTTGGTACTCTTTCCCCCATGGACCTGCGTCAGCGGATTTGGAAGTTAATGGGCCCGGAACGCCGGATGACGGCGGCGCGCGCCTTCTGGGATAGTGCCGAGCAGAAGGACTCGCACAAGCAGATTGAGGCGGCGCTGGCGCAGCGACTGCACGCGCGTCCGCAGTTCATCCGCAAGCTCTCGCCCGAAAAGAAATCCTCCTACCTCGCCGGCGATACTCCGAATCCATTGCTGTGGCAGGCGCTGATGTTCAGCTATCATTTCGCGGCGCATGGCCCCATGCTGGCCGATTTTCTGAACACCCTCGGGATTCCAAACGACCACGGCCGCTATGACGCCGAAAATATTCCCCCGCCCACCGCCGACGCTCTGGAGAAGGCGGTCGGTGACCTGCGCGCCAAATACCAGCCCATGGACGTGCTCGTGTACCTCGCCGCCCTGGTCACGTCTGACGAGCAGTTCTGGGGCGGCCTGGCGCCCGTGGTCGATCGAATGGAGAAGGAAATTGCGGCGGAGTAGCGCCGGATTAAAATCGGATCATGCAACATTCACCCAAATTCCTGCAGATCGTGAACGACGCCAAGTCGCGTATCCGTCAATCCACGGTGGACGACATCAAACACCGGCTGGACGGCCATGAAAAGTTCGTCCTCGTGGACGTGCGCGAGGAGAGCGAATACGCCAAGGATCATCTGCCCGGCGCCCTGCACTTGGGCAAGGGCATTATCGAGCGCGACATCGAGGTCAAGGTCCCGGACACCTCCGCCGAGATCGTGCTCTACTGCGGCGGCGGCTTTCGTTCCGCCCTGGCCGCCGACAACCTTCAGAAAATGGGCTATCAGAACGTCATCTCCATGGATGGCGGCGTGCGCGAGTGGCGGGCCAAGGGCTATCCCTTTGAGAAGTAGGCTCCAGGCGCAGCAAAAGCATGTTCATTCCGATTGCTGATTGAACCACGGAGTTTTGCATGACCGCACCCGCAGCGACCCCCAACCTGAGTTATCCCATCGGGCAGTTCAAGTACGAAGGGCCCTACGGCGAAGAGCAGCGCAAGCGCTTCATCGAGGAGATTGCGGCGGCGCCTGGTCGCATGCGCGCGGCGGTGCATGGGCTGCGGGATTCCCAGCTCAATACTGCTTACCGCCCCGGCGGATGGACCGTGCGCCAGGTGGTGCACCACATTGCTGACAGCCACATCAACGCCTACGTCCGCGTCAAGCTGGCCCTCACCGAACCCAATCCGACGATCAAGCCTTATAACGAAAGGCTCTGGGCGGACTTGGCGGACATGCAGGGCCCGGTGGAAACATCGCTGGTGCTGCTGGAGGCGGTGCACCATCGCTGGGTGGCGGTGCTGCGCGCCATGACTCCCCAGCAGTTCGAATGGAAGCTTAAGCATCCCGAAAGCGGCGAGATGACGCTCGACCAACTGGTCGCCCTTTACGCTTGGCACGGCCAGCACCACGTGGCGCACGTCACCAGCTTGCGCAAGCGAATGAACTGGTAGCGGCGAACCCAGACTCGGTTCCAGCTGGTTCACAGCCTCAGGGGTGTTCGATCCCGGCCAGTCGTCTGCGGGCATCTGCGTTGCCCGGATTGAGCTGGAGTTCGGTGCGATACTCCTGCGCCGCGTCGGCGAATCGCCCTTCCTGCTCCAGGATGAGTCCCAACGGGTAGTGAAAGCGGCTGCGCGGGTCGCGCTGCAGCGCCAGTCGCATGGCGTGCTCGGCTTTCGGCAGGTTGCCCAGCTTGCTCTCCACCAGGCTGAGGTAGGCGAACTGGTCAGGATCGGAACCGAACGTGTTGATGGTCACGGCGCGCTCAAGCAGCGGCTCCGCCTCCGCATACCGTCCCAGGACGTAGTAGGTGTATCCCAGGCTGAAGTTGGGGTGCCAGTCGCCCGCATCGATTGCCAGCGCGCGCTGGAACAGCGCGATGGCCTCCGGATATTTCTTCAGGATGCCGTACTCGACTCCCAGCCCGGTGAGCGCCGTCGGGCTGTTCGGCGCTACTTTCACTCCGCGCGTGAACAGCAGCAGGTTGCTGGCCCAGTAGATTTGCTGGGTAAACGTGCCGGCGGCAAGAAGAAGGATGATGCCGGTCGCCACCAGCGTCTGCCGGGCGCGCGCCTCGATGCTGAGAAAACGTACGGGACCGATCTGCCAGTGAATCCGGCCAAGCCGCCGGATCGCGGCGGCGACGAAGATTCCCAATCCCACGCACGAGAGGTACAGATACCGGACGTGAGCGAAGTCATGGGCCCCCTGGGGCGCGATGTAGAGCGCGGGAAGGATGGGAAAAAGGACCCACGCGCCGGCCAGGGCGGCGAGCCGTGCCAGATGGCGATCGCGCCTCGTCCACAAAAAAATCGCCACGCCAACCGCGGCAAGCACCAGCAGGGGAACGATCACCGCGACAAAGCTGAAAGCGGTGACCATCGCGAAATCGTAATGCGGGCTCACCGTCGCCGGCCAGACCAGCGCGCGCATGTAGAACAGCAGCAGAGAGGGCACCGTCAGCAGCGTGCGGTAGGGCGTCGCCGTCGTGCGGGCGTAGCTCACCCGCGTCCAGATGATCCAGTGGATCGCGGCATAGAGCAGCGTCACCGGGACGTAAGGCAAGACCGCATCGAAGGCGCCGCGAGCGCGCCTGAGCACTCCCGGCTCCGCGTAAATCCAGCCATAGGAAAACACGAGAACGGGCAGGACGACCGCCGGTTCTTTCGACATCAGCGCTAGCGCGTAAAGAATCAGGGAAGCAGCCAGCCACGTGCCGGGGCGCTGCCGCCTTACTCCCGTCGCCGGTGCCCCATCTGCGCTCGAATTTGGCAGATGCGGGCAGGCGCGATCCTCATGCCATTTCAAGAACGCGAGGAACGACGGGACCAGGCAGACCGCCACCAGCGCGTCGGTGACTCCCGAGATCCAGGCGACGCTTTCGATGAGCGCCGGATGCAGTCCAAAGATGAGCGCGGCAATGGCCCCGGCGGCCCGGTCGCGCGTAAGCCGCTTGGCCAGCAGATACACGAACCCCGTGGTGGCGACGTGCAGCAGAACGTTGGTTACATGCCAGCCGGTTGGATTGAGCCCGAACAGCGTGTGATTGAACAGCAGCCACAGCAGGAACAACGGCCTCCAGTACGCGCCGGCAATGTTGGCGAACGCCCATACGTGCGAGGTGAAGTAGCGCGGTATGTAGGTGTAGGAGGTGATCCAAAGATTGCTGAGCACCTGGGGCTTGTCGTCATAGACGAAACCGAAACTGAACGTGCCGGCATAAACCAGGAACACGGCGCCGCAGACCAGCACGGGGACGAGCCACGGGCGGGCAGCGGGACGCGCGGGCGCGTCGGTCAGGGAAGCCTGCGGAGCGGAAGACATCGGGAGTGGTGTCATTATATGCGGGGTTGCTGGAGGATTGCCGGACCGCGGAAGTGCGGAATGAAAGATTGTCAGAACTGCGGAAGCATCGAATAAGGCAATGAACGAGTTCGGAAAAATCCTGATCTTTTTTGGCGCCATCCTGGTGGTGGTCGGGCTGGTGATGCTGCTGGCTGGGCGCGCGCACCTCCCTATCGGGCGTTTGCCCGGCGACATCGTCTATCGCGGAAAAAACACCACCGTATATCTTCCAATCGTGACCTCGATCGTGCTCAGCGTGGTTCTATCGCTGATTTTCTGGCTGGTGGGCAGGTTCGGAAAGTAAGCAGCAAACTCAATCTCAACCAAGGTGGAGCGCGCTCGCCCTCGAGCGCGATTGTGGGCACGGGTCAGAGACCCCATAGCCCACGGTACAATCAATACGTGGGGTTTTCTGAACAGTACGACGTTGTCGTGGTCGGCGCCGGTCATGCCGGTTGTGAGGCCGCCATGGCTTCCGCCCGTATGGGCCTGAAGACCGCGCTGTACACGCTGAACCTCGACCTGATCGCCCAGATGTCGTGCAATCCCGCCGTCGGCGGCATCGCCAAGGGCCACCTGGTGCGTGAGGTGGACGCGCTCGGCGGCATCATGGGCGAAGTGACCGACGCCGTCGGCATCCAGTTCCGCCTGCTCAACACCTCGCGCGGCCCCGCCGTCTGGTCGCCGCGCGCCCAATGCGACAAGCAGCAGTACCGCCTGAAGATGCGGCAGGTCCTGGAGTCGCAGCCGAATCTCAAGATCAAGCAAGCTGAAGTCGCCGACCTTCTCATTGAATCTGGCGATGTAGCCCGGCCGCCCTCGGCCGGGACCGACGACTCACGCCGCGTTTGCCGCGGCATCATCCTCCGTGACGGCCGCGGCGTCGGCGCTCAGGCAGTCGTTATCACCACCGGAACATTCCTCAACGGTCTGATTCACTGCGGCGAGCAGCAGTATCCAGCCGGTCGCAGCGGCGAGCCGCCTTCGGTGCTGCTGGGCGAGAACATCAAGAAGCTAGGCCTTCGCGGATGCCGCCTGAAGACGGGCACGCCGCCGCGCCTCGATGGACGCACCATTGACTGGTCGCGCTTCCACGTCCAGCCCGGCGACCCCGATCCGACTCCCTTCAGCTTTCGTACTCGCCGCGTGGCGCATGCCGATCGCCAGGTTCCGTGCTACATCGCCTACACCACCGAGGAGACCCACCGCGTCATCCGCGACAACGTCCACCGCTCGCCCATGTACAGCGGTCAAATCAAGAGTATCGGGCCGAGGTATTGCCCCTCCATCGAAGACAAGATCGTCAAGTTTCCGGACAAAGAAACTCACCAGCTCTTCCTCGAGCCCGAAGGCCTGAACACCTGCGAGATTTACGTCAACGGCATGTCCACTTCTCTGCCTTATGAGGTGCAGGCGGCGATCCTGAAGACCATTCCCGGGCTGGATGAGGCAGACATGCTGCGGCCGGGCTACGCCATCGAGTACGACGCTATTGACCCAACCGAGCTGGAGCGCACCCTCGAAACCAAGCAAATCGCGAGCCTCTATCTCGCCGGACAGATCAACGGCACCAGCGGCTACGAAGAGGCCGCTTGCCAGGGGATCATGGCGGGAATCAATGCCGCCTTGGCAGTCAAGGCTGAGCCGCCGCTGGTGCTGGATCGCACCGAGGCTTACACCGCCATCCTGATTGACGACCTCATCAGCAAGGGAACCAACGAACCCTATCGGATGTTCACCTCGCGCGCCGAATTCCGCCTCCACCTGCGCATTGACAATGCCGATCGCCGGCTCACCCCTTATGGCCGGCGCGTCGGCCTGATTTCCGACCAGGCCTGGACTTCCTACCTTGCCAAGCAGGAGCGCATGCAGGCGGTGAAAGACCTTCTGGAACACACGAAATTGACGGCTGAGATAGCCAGGGAGATGGAATCGGTTGTGCACTCCGGTCGCGCCGCTTCATCAACCAATCTCATCCTGAGCGAGACCGAAAAATTAACGGATGTCATCCTGAGCGAGGCCGAGCCACAAGCGCGCGCCGGGTTTGCGCGCGCAAGCGAGGCCGAGTCGAAGGACCCCTGCGGTCTCGACCTCAGCGCGACCGTCGGCGCTCCTCTCTCCCAACTGCTCAAGCGCCCGGAAATCACCATCGAAATGCTCGCCCCACTGCTGCGTGAAACACTTCCAAATTTCTTCGCGAGAGACTCCGCCGGTCAACGGCCAACGGCCAATGGCGATGTTGGCGACGATTGCCTCCTCGTCCGCCAGATTCCCGCCTTTCGCGCCCAGCCGGTTACTCCACAGCCGGACGGCCTGCCCGCAGAGGTGCGCAACGAATTGAAGTCGGTGGAAACCGAGATCAAGTACGCCGGCTATCTCGGGCAGCAGCAGAAGGCCATCGAGCGGCTGAAGCGCGCCGAGCAGCGGCACATTCCCGATTGGTTCGACTATGCGGCGGTGAGCGGCTTGTCGCGCGAGATGAAGGAGAAGCTGCAGCGCGTCCGTCCCCGCACCATCGGCCAGGCCTCGCGCATTCCCGGCGTCACTCCGGCGGCGGTGTCGCTGATCAACGTGTACATCGAGATTCAGGCGCGCAGCGCGCCCGCTGGGTCCTAACGCGCAAATCCCAACATCACCCGCCGGCGGCCTGGGCGAGTGCCGCGTATTCCGCATCGGCATGCGGCGAGAGCAACACCCACAGCGTGTAGATACCGATCGCCGTGCCGAAGGGCGCATTGAAGAGCGAGATGATGCCCAGCACGATCGCGAACGTCCGCGCCCAGGCTTGCCGCTGCATCAAGCCCACGCCCGCGAACACTCCCAGCAGACCTTTGCAGAGCAGCGCGATGGCGATCACTGACAGCAACGGACCTACGAAGAACGGCGCCCTTGGCATGTGGCCTAAGTTCAGCCGGACGAAATGCGATACCATCATCAGCACCACACCCCCGATCAGCGCGATCGCCGAATAGGCCACCCACAGAATTCCGAGCAGGTGCGCGTGCCGTGCCACCCGCCCGCTGCCCGGCATCATCGGCCCGATCACCTGCTTACCGCAGCGGGTGCAGAATCCCTGGCCGGGTTGTAGGGCCGCGCCACAGGAATCGCAGAACATAATGCGCCTCCAGCACTTACAGGAATGTACGCCTTGACGGCTGCAAAAGTTCCATTTCCGCAGCCGTGCTGCGGTTTCGGGCTGGCAACTGCGCAAAGCCATCCGGCAACTGTTTAAGCATGCAATCGGAAGAACGTCAAAAGCTCGTCGCGTTGATCACGGCGGTGTTGCTGGCGCCGCACTTCGAGCCAGGTGTCGCCAAGCAGGAAGATAGCCTCGATCAGGATCCGCGCATCCGCGGCGCCATGCGCACCGCCCGCGCTATTTGTGACGCCGTCGAGGATCTGGAACGCCGCAGCGACGCCGTGGTCTTCGAGCCGCCCCAGCCGGACAACGTCCTCTCCATGCCGAAACGTCAGCAGCCCAAGTCTCGATTCGGCGGTCAGGAATAGGGTGTACCCGCCTCGCATGGCGACTCACGACTATTGTGTCGTGATGTGCCCGAAGCGCAGCTCCGGATACCCGTGGTCCCAGTCGGCCGAGATGTGCTCGAAGCTAAGCCGGAAATCGCGTGTCTGATTGGGCGTGAGTGGCGCCGCGCTGAGCGGGGCCACGTCGGGAAACCCCGCCAGTCCGGTGTGATACAGCATCAGCGGCTGCGTTTCGCGCTGCACCACCTGGCCCATGGAGTTGCGGAATAGCGCTTCCACGGTCGCGCCGCTCACCGTCTTGCCTCCCGCATTCGTTACTTTTCCGTCGAGATAATTCACGCTAGCGCCCACGAAATTCTCCGCCGCGCTCAGCTTCAAATCGCGGATTACGAGACTCTCGGCGTAGGGATCGGCGGCGGCAGCCGGCGCCTGCTTCGGCGGGCGGCCGAAGATCAGGATGGCTCCCACCACCACCAGGATGATGCCAGCCCCGATTGCCAGCGGCAGCCAGCGTCGTCCTTCTTCTTCCACCGGCGGCGGTGCGAACACCGAGCCCATGGCCAGGATTGTCGCTTGCGCGCGACCTTCGGTCAAATCAGCACGTGTTTTCGGAAGTTGTCGCGTGTCTGCTGGAGCGCGCTCGCCCTCGAGCGCGATGACCCACAAGGAAGTTGTGGCGTGTCTGCTGGAGCGCGCTCGCCCTCGAGCGCGATGACCGCGAGGAACTTGTAGCGTGTCTGCTGGAGCGCGCTCGCCCTCGAGCGCGATGAAAGAGAAATCGTAGGCCCCGGCGCTCTATTTCTTCGGCGGCTTTCCTCCGCTCTTCCAATTGCCGCCCGACGGCTCCGTGGCGCTGCCCTGAGGCTTGTTACCCACAGTCGCCCCACTCTGGTCCTTGTTCAGGATCGGCGCTCCCAATTTGTCGTTGGATGGATTTCCGATGGCAGTCACGGCGGCGACGCTCAGCTCCGGCAGGCTGTGGTCCCATGCGGCGGGAACGTTGTTCAGCGCGATGCGAACCGGACGTGCCTCTCCCGGCTTGATGGGCGCCTCCGTCAACGGCTGCGCTGTGGTGTTGCTGCCGCCCACGATTCCTTCCACCGGAAGCCGCATCGTTCCCACGTTCGCGCCGTTTGCCCCCTTGAACGTTACGTCCACCAGCACGCCGTTGATCTGCGTCGGCCCGGCATTCACCAGCCGCGTTTCAAGGTACGCGGCATTGCCCACCGGCGCCGGGGTCAGCCGGACGTCGGTCAGCTGGATCTGTTGCCCGGTGGGCTGCGCCGGAACCTGCGCGCCGCTCGGCGTGTAGGCGCGCGGCGTGCGCGGCAGCCATATGATGAGCGCCAGCAGAATGGCGGCGGCCACGATAATTGCGATCAGCACCCAGGGTACGCGGCTCTGCGGCTGCAATTGCTCTTGCAATTTGGGGTGGACATCGCGCTTAACCAAATGTGGACGCTGCGGCGGATACGGTGGTTGTGGATTGGAGGCCATGCTTACAACAGATGGCGGCCCCTGCGGCGCGAGTTTACCCGCAATGCAGAGCTGCGCGCCGGCAGGAGCTTGGGCGTCGCTTCGCTACCTTTACTCTTAGCTACCTTTAACTACCCAAGCTGCCCCTTGCCCAAGCCGCGTGCACCCATGGGTTTTAAATTGCTAAATCACCAAATCACGAAATTACCAAGTCGTTACTGCCCATTCGGCCGTTCCCCTTTGGGCAGGAATCCAGATTGACACCCCCCTCCCCCCTCCTGTAGCCTTTGACGTTCCCATAAAGCTCCTGCTTCCAAGTTGTGCAAAATGCAGGAGTGCCCGACGCCGCACCACTTCCGAGGCAAACCAGCCTCCCGCGGCAGGAATCACATACGTCGGGCGGTTATCTGGCCTGGCTTTCGGACCGGTGAATTAATTGCGCAAACGTTTTTACATACTTTTTGTAGCTCGCGACGCCGAAGGACAACTCCGCAAGATCCCCATTCCCCTCCATTATGTTCAGGTCTTTCTTGCCGGCACCCTGATCGGCATGTTGAGCATTACCGGCATGGCCGGCTCCTACGCCCGCATGCTGATGAAGGTCATGCGCTTCAATGAAGTGCGTGCCGAGAAGGAACAGCTCAAGAACCGCTACAACACCTTGGAAAAGGTCGCCCAGGAGAAGGAAATCCAGGTGGCTTCCCTGGGGTCACTGGCCAGCGAGGTCAGCGCGCTTTACGGCCTGAAGTCGGAGCCGCTGTTCACCCGTCGTCCCATCCACAGCGCGGATGACCAGGTCAGCCGCTCGCTCGACCAGTTCCAGATGTTGAAACTTTCAGCACTCAACGGCGGCGCCACCATCGGCATTACCATGAACCGCCGCAACACCACTCTGGGCGACTGGCTGCGCTTGTCCGAAGCACCGAGTCTTTGGCCGGTTGAAGGACGCATCACCGGCGCCTTCGGGGAGCGCATTGATCCCTTCAACGGTGAGGGCGCGTTCCACAGCGGCGTGGATATCTCCACCAGCTACGGACATCGCGTGCTTGCCCCCGCCGATGGCACCGTTACTTTTGCTGACTTTTACAGCGGCTACGGCCGCATGATCGAAATCGAGCACGCCCAGGGTTATGTCACACGCTATGGGCACCTCTCCGGGTTTACCGTCCGCCCCGGCCAGAGCGTCCACCGCGGTCAGGTCATTGGCTACGTCGGGTTGAGCGGACGCAGCACCGGTCCCCATCTGCACTATGAAGTCTGGCTGCACGATAATCCCGTGAATCCCCACAATTTCCTGCGTACGACCACCGTCACACACGCCACCCTGCACTCCGGCGAGTAACCCAACTCTTAGCTGTTACGCTGCGTCTGCTGGAGCGCGCACGCCCTCAAGCACGATGAATTCGCCCCCGAGTTCTCTTGGAAAGGGAAGGGCACGGCTTCAGCCGTGCCGTAAGGAATGTTTTGAATTGTCATTCCGAGCGGGTTTTAACCCGCGAGGAATCTGCTTCTAGCGACTAGCGGCTTGGCGCTCGGCTCGTCTTTCTTCCGTGCTTCTGTGGTTTCTTCTCGGGAGTCAGTCCGCTACCGGCCGGCAAACTCGGCGCTTCCGCCACCAGCTTTTTGACAAATCCTTTTGGGATCGTTGCCGATAGCTCTGTCTTCCGCGCGGTCTGGGTCAGTGTGATGCTGTCGAAGAACGCCTTCACGTCGGGATCATTCCCACCACTCTGCGGACTGGTCTCCAGGGCGCGCGTCAACGCCAGCAATGCGCCCAGTTGATCGCCCAACCGTCGCGCATCTTCCTCGGTTCTTGCCAGCGCTTCAGCTCGGAACTGCACCGCTCCAAGGTAGCGAACGGCCGCCACCACCACGGTGCCCGCCGGAACGAATAAGTTGTATCCGCCCGGCAGAACGAAACTCGAGTTGCGCCCTCCGGGACCGCCCGTGCGCGACACGATCCAGCCAACGCTGCCCAGCGGTACTTCCGGATAGTACTGCCGCACCAGGTCCGGACCGTTGGAAACCCAGGCAAGCTCCTGGTATCGGTCAATCATCCCTTGCAGCGCGTACGGCCCTTCAGTATTCGACGCCCCCACCGTGCCTTCATTCAGGAAGGCCAGCCGCACCGTGCGCCCGGGCAACGGAACCGCGTAGATTTCCAGGTTGCGGTAGCGCTGCGTGGTTGCCGAAAGCTTCTTCAGGTAGGCAACGATCTTCCCCCGATCGAACCGGCCGGTAAACACCTCGGAGTAGCGGGTGTCTTCGGGCTGCGTCGAATCGGGCGCGGATGCGATATGCGCCGCGAAGGCCGCCGTGTCCAGATCGCGCTCGAACTGGAACCCAGTCTCGCGGACGAATTGATCGTAGTCGGCTTCGAACGATATCGGCCCGGCGTTCTGAAATACTCCGGCGCTGCGTAGCGCGCCGACGTTCACGTAAACGTACGCATCAGCGGCGGGCAGCAGGCGCGCCGCTTCCGGAGGCGCGTGTCCCCGCGACACTAGCAATGCGATGATCGCCGCAAGCACGAGAATGCTGGCGACAATCACTAAGAACGATTTTCGGCGGCGCATTGCCAAGCATTGTAACCAACCCATCTGTGCATCGGGTGTCCCGGTCTGGCCTTGGTTTTCGCCAGGCCGGGATTTTGCAATGAATGTCTTTCGCTGCGGTAGCGCCTCCCGCTCGATTCCGATACAATGAAAGACGGTATCCATGCGGGAAGTGGAAGTGTTGCCTGCGTGTCGGGACATCTCTGCTTGCACGTCGAGTTCCGTTGTGCTAACTTTTATACTTTGTCCCGGGCGGCGGGATGCACTTTGAGGTGGTGTCCCCAAGTTGGGGACGTTCGCTGGCGTAGCTCAGCTGGTAGAGCATCTGATTTGTAATCAGAGGGTCGGGGGTTCGAATCCCTTCGCCAGCTCCAGATGGGTGAGCCTACGGCGCGCGCTGTCGGGCGCGGGCCGGATACGAGGGCACAGCAGCGGTAGTTCACGGTTTGTGCCGTGAACATTGCGGAGCCCCTTAAACACGAGAGAAACCCAGGCGTCCCGGCGGTGGCGTCAGGGGGTTGGTTACGATTGCGGCGCGCGGCTCCTCAAGAGAGTTACTCCCACAGGAAGCTTCCCGTAATGCAGTGCTGACTCGCGGAACTATGTTCGCGCGAATCTTGCTCACGCGCGATGAATTCGCGGCCGGACTTCGGTCGCACAACTGAGCGCTTGGCGCGCGTTGTCTCGCGCGGGCCGGACGCGAGGGCGCAGCCGCCGGAGGCGGAGCCCTCAGGAAAATGCACAGGTGGCCGAGCGGTTAATGGCAGCAGGCTGTAAACCTGCCGCTCCTTGGAGCTACGGAGGTTCGAATCCTCCCCTGTGCACCAGGATTGGTTTTGTCTCGTTTTTCGATTGCGTTGACGGTGTTCGTAGCTCTTGGGCTCTTGGCCTGGTTCACTCTGCCCGATCAGAAAGTACGCGGCGTGACCCTGGCCTTGCTCGCGATGTTTGCGCTGAAATCCTGGCTGCATCATCGCCGGCAATTGGTCCATGAGAACGAACAGCGAGCGCGCAAGTTAGAACGAGTGAAGTTGGGCAGACCTGCAGATTGAGCGTGATTACAGGCTGCTGGGCTAAGAGCTAATTGCTAAAAGCTGTTTTCGCCGATGTAGCTCAGTTGGTAGAGCACTCCCTTGGTAAGGGAGAGGTCACCAGTTCAATCCTGGTCATCGGCTCCAGATTTTGCAGTAGCTGAAAGCTGATGGCTGAAAGCTGAGAGCTGTTCTTAAGAGCGGGAGTAACTCAGTGGTAGAGTCACAGCCTTCCAAGCTGTTGGTCGTGGGTTCGATTCCCATCTCCCGCTCCAGTTTTTGCAGGTGATCCTCTAGTGGGCTTCGAGCAGGCAGCGATCCCGATTCAGAAGGGCAAGGAATTCGGTGAGCTGATCGGCGCCATTGAGAAGGTTTTCGCGCCCGGGTACGTGGAGAAGTTCCTGGCTGCGGCGAAGTCGAAGGGCGTGCGGGTCCGGGATTGGCAGGCTGTTCTGGCCAAGCGCGTTCTGGAGCGGTTGGAACCGGGATTGAAGAAGCCGGGCCGCGGCGCCCGCCAGTTGTACGAGGCGCTTGCAGTTTCTGACCAGGGTCAGGTCCGGGAGTTTTACCTGAGCCAGGTGGAACGGGTGCCGGGCGAGCTTCGGCACAAGTTTCGTAGCGTTTATTTGGACGCGTAGAAATTTTTAGCGAGAGACGGAATCATGGCGAAAGAAAAATTTGAGCGCAGCAAACCGCACGTGAACGTAGGCACGATCGGGCACATCGATCATGGCAAGACGACGTTGACAGCGGCCATCACCAAGGTTTTGGGCAAGAACAACCCCAAGATCAAGTTCCGCAGCTTCGACTCGATTGACAACGCGCCGGAAGAAAAGGCCCGTGGCATCACCATCGCCACCGCGCACGTCGAGTACGAGACGCCGAACCGCCACTACGCACACGTCGATTGTCCGGGCCACGCCGACTACATCAAGAACATGATTACCGGCGCGGCGCAGATGGACGGCGACATTCTGGTGGTGGCGGCGACCGACGGTCCGATGCCGCAGACCCGCGAACACGTGCTGCTGGCCCGCCAGGTGGGCGTGCCTTACATCGTCGTGTTCCTGAACAAGTGCGATGCGGTGGACGATCCCGAGCTGCTCGACCTGGTCGAGCTGGAAGTCCGCGAGCTGCTGAAGGGCTACGGCTTCCCGGGCGACGATGTCCCGGTGGTGCGCGGCTCGGCCCTGGGCGCGCTCAATGGCGAAGCTAAGTGGGAAGCCAAGATTGATGAGCTGATGGCGGCGGTGGACAAGAGCGTGCCGCTGCCGGCGCGCGATCTGGACAAGCCGTTCCTGATGCCGATCGAAGACATCTTC
>JBPCSQ010000014.1:0-186523 GCA_051006995.1 Terriglobales bacterium | reverse complement strand
TCTTTCAAGCCGTCCGGCGCAGTCGGTCGCTGATTTCCTCCGGAATCGCTTTCGGTTCGGCCGCTGCTTCGGGGATTTCCAGCGGCAGGCGCCAGTTTTTCGCCGACGTTTTTCCTGCCAACATCCACGCATAGCGCGTCAGGACGGAGCCCGCGATTCCGGAGATTGCCGCCCATCTGCGCAGCGTGGGAGATCGCCATCCAAGCATGCGCAACGTCAGCGGCACCGGCCCGGAAAGCACGCCGCCGGCTCTCGTAACCCAGCCGCTAGCGCCGTGTTTCAGCGGATCGAGTTCGGGCGCCTGCTCGGTCTCGATCTTGAAACCTTCGTAGGTCTCGAACCCGGAGCTGAGCAACCCAAGAATGTTGAGCGCGCGGCTGTCCTGGTGTCCCAATAACTCCAGGATGCTGACCGCCGACTGCAGCCCTGACATGCCGAAATGCCGCGGCAACTCCTTGATCTTGTGGTTCCACACCGGCACCGCCGTCGCGCCGATCAGCACGCCCGTGTAATTGTGGAACGGAAGGCCGAACATTGCCGAGCCTATGCGCCCCGCCCCGCGAATCAGGCTCACCGGCAGCGACCTCCCGAACCGTGCCTGCATCAGATCGCCAAAACTTGCCGCTGCCGCGAAGTTGGAAAATGCTGCCAGAATCCACGCCCCCATGGACATTGGGCTCTGCGGCTTGAACACCCGCAGCATGTTAAGGAAGCGGCTCGGCCGCCCCAGGTCCCAAACCAGCAGCGCGCCAGACGCGGCGGCGCCGCCCAGCGCCAGCCAGCGCGCCTTCCGCGCCAGTTCATAGTCACCGCCAATCAGGTCCGCAATTGACCCGATCACCCCGGCCGACCCCGCTGCGCCGCCTACAAAGAAATACAGCGGAATCTGCCACGTCCATTGCGGCTGCTTCAGCATGGGAATGCCGTAATAGCCGCTCTCAGGCGAAGCTTGAGGAAAGGGAGCGCCGGGCGGGCGAATGCCAAGGCCGCGCACCTGACCGCGCGTCTTTGCTTCCCGCCGGATTTCCGCCAGCCGCGATTCGCTTTGCTCGTCGGGCAGTCGTTCGGGAATTTCCGGAACAGTGCTCATCGGCGGCTCCTTCCGCGTGTAGCGCGATCACCACGACCGGCGGCGAAGGCCAGCAGCGTGCCTGCCAGCAGCATCCCCGCACCTACCGCCGCCGACCGCCAGCCATCTTTCAGGTAAATCGTGGGAACCTCGGGTTTCGGCGGCAGGTTGTAGGCTTTCGGATCCCCGCGGACCAGGAAGAAGGCGTGCAGTCCCTTCACGCTGGTTTCGGTCGGATCGTAGATGTTGGCGTCCGCCATGCCTTGGCTGTGCAGTTGCTTCAGCCGCTCCTGCGCGCGTGTCTTCAGCTGCTCGATGGGACCGAACAGGATGGATTCGGTCGGACATGCCTTGGCGCACGCTGGTGTCAATCCAACCTTTTGCCGGTCATAGCAAAAGGTACACTTGAAGGCCCGCCCGTCCTGCTCGTTCTTCTGCACCACGCCGAACGGACACGCCACCACGCAATATGAGCAGCCGTTGCAGACATCCGGTTGGACATACACGCCGCCGAATTCGGTGCGGATGATCGAGCCGGTCGGGCATGCCTCCAGGCAGCCGGCGACCTCGCAGTGCTTGCACACGTCGCTGGAGAACTCCCAGGTAATTTGCTCGGCCGAGTTTCCGCCCAGGCCAGGCGCGGGAGTGCCCTCGACGAATTTCACATGCCGCCAGGTGGAGTGTCCCACCGCGCCCGTGTTGTCGTAAGAAAAGCCCGACCAGTGCAGGCCGTCTTCTTCCACGCCATTCCATTCTTTGCAGGCGACCTCGCAGGCCTTGCAGCCGATGCAGAGTGTGGAATCAGTAAAGAAAGCCGTGGTCTGCGGCTGGTTGCTGCTGGAATCCGGAACTACAGGAGAATGGCTCATGCTGCCGGCCTTTGTAGGAAGTATTTCAGTTGATCGAGCGCCGCCTTGCCCTCGGCGTGCCGTCCGGGCACGACGTTGCAAACCAGCGCCTTGGTTTCCATGATGCGCACGTTCGGTTCTTCGGAGATCACCAGCAGATCGTTGGTGACATCTCCTTTCACCAGGCCCTTCCAGCCCCAGTGATAGGGAAGCCCGACCTGGTGCACGCGCCTTCCGTTCACCCACAGCGGACGCATGCGCGGCGTCACCAGCGCCCGCGCCGACACCAGTGATCGCGGCGTGACCACCGTCACCCAGGAGCCATGCTCGATATCCAGTTCGTCCGCCAGTTCGGGCGAGATTTCGCAGAACAGCTCCGGCTGCAGCTCGGCGATATGACTCAGCGTGCGAGTCATCCCGCCGGCGGTGTGATGCTCGGTCAAGCGATACGTGGTCAGCACGAACGGGAATCTCGGATCGGCGGGCGAGACTGCGTACGCATTGTCCACGCGTTCTTTTTTCTTC
The DNA here is from genome assembly GCA_051006995.1 of Terriglobales bacterium. Taxonomy (GTDB): domain Bacteria; phylum Acidobacteriota; class Terriglobia; order Terriglobales; family Acidobacteriaceae; genus JAIQGF01. Next base: position 184,081 of record JBPCSQ010000014.1, on the reverse strand, counting down.
GCCGTCGGATTGCTCTGTTGCTGGTAGAGGGGGTTCTCGAACAACGACTCCAGCGGCTCGTAGTGCGTCGGAAGCGGCCCGTCTTTCAACCCACTGGAGACGAACATCCACGCCACGCCGTCGGGATGCAGCGTGAACGGCTGGTCGCCGTTCAATCCCCACATTCCTTCCTTGCCTTTGCCGTCATGGTCCGGAGGCATATTTTTGAGGAAGTCGGGCGTGTCCTCCCCCGTCCACTCTTGCTTCGCCTCATCCCACCAGACCAGCTTCTTGCGCTCGCTCCAGGGCTTTCCGTCGGGCGCGGCGGAAGCGCGGTTGTAGATGATGCGGCAATCGTTCGGCCAGGCAAATCCCCAGCCATGGCCCAGCTTGCCCTTGGGCTCGCGCTGGTTGGCGCGGTTCATGCCCGCGTTGGGCATAACGCCGCAATAGATCCAGCAACCGCACGCGGTCGATCCGTTATTCTTCAATTCCGAATATTTCGGAAGCAGCTTGCCGTCCGCCACCGTCCACCCGTTGATCTCCATCAGGATTTCTTCGACGTTGGGCTCAGCATGCTGGCCGTGGGTGTGATAGTCCCAGACCAGCGCATTCAGCGGCTCGTTGATCGGGCGCGGATCACGCGCCGCTTTCTCTTTCAATCGGCGGCCCAGGTGGTAAATAAACCAGGTTTCGCTCCGGCAATCGCCGGGCGGATCGACGGCCTTGTTGTGGTATTGCAGCATGCGCTGCGTGTTGGTGAAGGTACCGTCCTTTTCCCCCTGACCGGCTGCCGGCAGCAGAAAGATTTCCGTCTTAATGCTGTCGGGGCTCAGCTCGCCACGCTCTACCTCGGGAGAATCTTTCCAGAACGACGCGGTTTCGGTCTCCACCAGGTCGCGCACCACCAGCCACTTCAGTTGTGCCAGCGCTTTTCGTTCCAGGCGGCCATTGGACGCGCCCACGGCAGGGTTCTGTCCCATGACGAACAGGCCTTGCACCTTGCCTTCCGCCATATCGATCCAGTACCCGAAGTGTGAATGGTCCCCGGTGACCCGCGGAATCCAATCGAAGCACCAGTCGTTCTCCGCCGTCGCCTTCGCCCCGTAGTACGCCTTCATCAGGCTGACGAAGTACGCGTCGAAGTTCGCCCACACTCCCTTGTCTGCTTTGTGTTTCTTGATGTAGTCGCTCAGACGGTTGGCGTCCGATTGGAAGTAGGGCATCGGCAGGTAGCCGGGAAGAATGTCGTAGAGCGTCGGGATATCGGTGGAACCTTGAATCGAGGCGTGACCTCGCAGTGCCAAGATGCCGCCGCCCGGCCGACCGATGTTGCCCAGCAGCATTTGCAGGATTGCCGCCGTGCGGATGATCTGCACGCCCTTGGAGTGCTGCGTCCAGCCCACCGCGTAGCAGATCGCGCCGGTTTTCTCCCGGCCTGACGCCGAGCAGAAGGTTTCCGCCACCTTCAGGAACACCTCTTGCGGCACGCCGCAATGGCGTTCCACCATTTCCGGCGTATAACGCGAGAAATGCCGCTTCAGGATCTGGAACACGCAGCGCGGATGCTGCAGCGTCGGATCGGAGTGGTGCTTTGACTCCTTCTCGACTTCGCCGCCGCGATCGTGACCATGCCCGCCTCCGGGCTTGCCTCGCAGGCCGTGGCCTCCGCCGGCAGGATGATGGGCCGCACTCTCGTCCGCTCCCTTCGTCTCCGTTCCTTCGTACAGCCATGAACTGGGGTCGTATTCCTTCTCCAGCTTTTCGTTGACGTCCAGCCCGGAAAAGACTCCGTCCAGGTCCTCGGTATCTTTAAACTCTTCGCGAATGATGGTGGGCGCGTTGGTGTAGTGAACAACGTAGTCGCGGAAGTAGCGCTCGTTCTGAATGGCGTAGTTAATGATGGCGCCGAGAAACAGAATGTCGGTGCCGGCGCGCAGCGGTACCCAACTGTCCGCCATCGCCGAAGTGCGCGTGAAGCGCGGATCCACGTGGATGATCTTGGCGCCGCGCTCGCGTGCCGCCACGACCCACTGGAATCCTACGGGGTGCTGCTCCGCCATCGACGAGCCCATGATCAGGATCGCATCCGCGTCATGCAGGCTCTGTTGCGCGGTAGTGGCGCCACCGCGCCCGAATGAGGTGCCCAGACCGGGCACCGTCGAGCTGTGTCATATTCGCGCCTGGTTGCTGATGCAACTCATGCCCAGCCCGGCGGCGAACAGCTTCTTGATGACGTAATTCTCTTCGTTATCGAGCGTGGCCCCGCCAAGATGTGCCATGCCCAGCGTGTGCATCACCGCCTGCCCGTCCTCTTTTTCCTGGAACGTTTCTAAGCGTGTCTGCCACACGCGGTCAGCGATCATGTCCATCGCCGTTTCCAGGTCCAGGTCTTCCCACACCCGCGAATATGGCCGGCGATACTTCACTTTCTTCACTCGTCCAGGATGGGTGTGCAGTTCAAAGGTGGCGGCCCCCTTGGGACACAAATGCCCGCGCGATACTGGCGATTCCGGATCGCCTTCCACCGACACCATCTGTCCGTCTTTGTGATAGATAAGCTGCCCGCAGCCCACCCCGCAGTAGGGGCAAATGGAGCGCGCTACCTGACAACCGTGTGTCTTCGGCAACAGCGTCTTGGTGCGCTCGCTGTAGGCCGTTGCGCCTGTCGCCTTGCTATCGCGGGTTTTGATTTGTTGAATGACGGGCCAGCGCTCGAGCAACCCCTTGAACATCCGACACCCCTGGGATGACGCGGATTGCAGAGTTCGGAAGCAGCGGAACTCTGAAACACGCTTCATTCAATCTAGAGACCGGGCGTCGGCCGAAGGTTGCACACTTGGTAAACAGCAGGCCAGAGTACCTCGTAGGACGAGGTAAACAGGCGGCACGTGCTGCGCATCGTACAAACAGCTTCGGGTTGCCGAAGCAGAGGTGGAAAGAATGGCGGAAGAAAGACTTCGCAACCGCTGGGGGATCGCCGCTGCGGCGGTCGTGATGCAGATTTGTTTGGGCGCTGCTTATGGCTGGAGCGTATTCGTTAAGCCGCTGATCGCCTCCGAGCACTGGCAGCTCACCCAGGTTTCACTCACCTTCACACTGGCCATTTTGTTCCTCGGTGTCGGCACCGTGATCGGCGGTCTGTGGCAGGACCGCGTCGGGCCCCGCCGCGTGGCCACCGTGGCCGGCGTCATCTACGGCATCGGCTACCTGATCGCCGGATTCTCCGTCAGGGCGCATTCGCTCGGCGGTTTGTATGCCGGGTACGGCATCATCAGTGGCATCGGCATGGGCATGGGCTACATCACCCCCGTGGCCACGCTGGTCAAATGGTTCCCTGATCGCCGCGGCCTGATGACGGGCGTCGCCGTCGCCGGCTACGGCGCGGGCGCGCTCATCTTCAGCCCCATTGCCGCTAAGGTCATCCAGTCGAGCGGCGTTCCCGTTACTTTCTGGGCGTTCGGCATCGTTTACTTGATCCTGGTAGTCGCGGCCGGTCAGTTCTACGCCAACCCGCCGCAGGGCTACATTCCGACCGGATGGACGCCCACCTCGGCGGTGCAGAAGAGCGCCACCAAAATTGATTTCACAGTCGCCCAGGCGATGAAGACCTGGCAGTTCTGGCTGCTGTGGGCCATGCTTTTCCTCAACGTCTCCGCCGGAATCATGATCATCAGCCAGGCTTCTCCGATGGCACAGCAACTGGTGAGCATGACACCCGTAGCGGCCGCCGGCATGGTCGGGCTGATCTCCATTTTCAACGGCGCTGGCCGCGTGTTCTGGGCCTGGGTGTCGGATCTGATCGGCCGCGCTCCGGTGTACTTTCTGCTTTATGCCATCCAGGCGGTGATCTTCTTTGCCCTGACCAGCGTTCACAACCTGACCCTGTTCAGCCTGATGTTCGCCATCATCGGCCTCTGCTATGGTGGCGGCTTCGGCACCATGCCGTCGTTTACCGCCGACTTTTTCGGCGCGAAGTACATGGGGGGAATTTACGGCTGGGTGCTGTTGGCCTGGGGTGCGGGCGCGGTCCCGTCCCCGATCTTGATCGCGCACGTGCGTCAGAACACCGGCTCGTACGGGCCGGCAGTGCACATCATCGCCATCGTGATGGTCTGTTCGCTGGTGCTGCCCATCCTGGCGCGCTACCGACCTCGTGCCCCGCAGGCCGCGGCTACCGCCGATCTGAGGAAGACGGCGTAGAAAATTTGTAATTTGGAATTGGTAGTTTGTGATGTGGGCCGCGAATGCGGCCCTTTTTTCTGTCCAAGTCCCTGCGCAACGTTCGGTACTTTACAAATTACCAATTACAAATTACCAATCGTTCATGTTCTCCCGCCGTACCGATTGGCAGCTTGCGCCCAACGCCTTCAGCCGCGCGCTGGAGAAGCATCGCGCTGCCGGCAGGGAACTGCTCGACCTCAGTGCCTCCAATCCAACGCAGATTGGACTGCATTACAACAGCAACGCCATTCTCAAATCGCTGCTTGACCCGCGCGCGCTGCAATATCACCCCGATGCCCAGGGCCTTCCGGTCGCGCGCAGCGCTGTGGTGGACTACTACCGCGAACGCGGCGCCTCCGTCCCTGCCAGCCATCTTGTTCTGACCACCAGCACCAGCGAGGGCTACTCGTTTGTCTTTCGCCTGCTCTGCGAGCCCGGCGACGAGGTCCTGGTGGCCTCCCCCAGTTACCCGCTCTTCGATTTTCTTGCCGGCCTCCAGGACGTAAAGCTTCGTTCCTATCCTCTCTTTTACGACCACGGCTGGCACATTGATCTGCACGCGCTGAAGGCCGCCCTGACCGAGCGCACCCGCGCCGTGCTCGTGGTGAATCCGAACAATCCGACCGGTTCTTACGTTAAAGCCGACGACATCGAGGGCTTGAATGCTCTCTGCGCCGAACGCGAGCTGGCGCTGGTCGCCGACGAAGTTTTTCTTGATTTTGCGCACGACGGAGCCCTGCATCCGAGCCTCGTTGACCCGATCATGCGATCACCCGATCAACCGCTTGCCCTGACCTTCACCCTCAGCGGCCTTTCAAAAATCGCCGGGCTGCCACAGATGAAGTTTGCCTGGATCGCGGTGAGCGGCCCGCCAGAGCTGGTCGAGACGGCTATGGCGCGGCTGGAGGTCATCGCCGACACTTATCTCTCGTTGAACATTCCCGTGCAGCTTGCTGCCCCTAGGTTGTTCGATCAGCGGCAGGACTTTCAATGCCAATTGATGGAACGCATTCATACCAACCTCGCCGAGCTTAAGCGCCAGCTCGCTACCCAGAAGGTTTGCTCTCGGCTGCAAATCGAGGGAGGTTGGTACGCCGTGCTGCGCGTCCCCGCCACGCGTTCCGACGAGCAGCTTGCCATCGAACTACTGGAGGAGAAATCCGTCCTTGTCCACCCCGGACACTTCTACGACTTTCCCTCGGACGGCTACCTTGTACTGAGCCTGATCACTCCCGAGCGGGAGTTCAAGGATGGGCTCTGGCGGGCCCTTGAATTCGTAATTGCCAACCTGTGATTTGCGATTTGCACTTGGCAATTTCTAATCTGCATTTCTCTCAATTGCTGTAGATCCGAGGCTGGTTGTTTCACAAGTTTCAAATTACAGATTCTTGAGAAACGGGTTGCTCTCCCGCTCCTCCCCAATCGTCGTCAACGGCCCATGACCGGGCACCACAATTGTTTCGTCGGGCAGCGCCAGCACGCGCGTGTGCAGCGATTCCATGATCTTCTTGGTGGACCCGCCGGGAAGGTCCGTTCGTCCGATGCTGCCGGCGAACAGGGTATCTCCGGCAATCAACTTCCGCTCGGCAGGGAAGTACAGGCAGATGCTGCCCTCGGTGTGTCCGGGCGTATGCATCACGCGGGCCGCCATGGTCCCGACCTTCAGTTGCTCGGCGTCCGCCAGGGTCTGGTCAATGCTGACTTTGCCCGGCGGCTTCATCCCGACCCACGCCGCCTGCGTGTCCACCATCTTCAGCAGGTCGGCATCGTTCTGGTTCAGCAGGATGGGCGCGCAGGTGCGCTGCTTGAGCTTCATCGCGCCGCCGACGTGATCAATGTGCGCGTGCGTGACCACGATTTGCTTCACCGTCAGCCCATGCTGCTCCACGATGTGCAGGATGTCTTCGATCTCGTCGCCCGGATCGATCACCATCGCTTCGCGTGTGCCCTCATCGCCCACGATGGAGCAGTTGCACTGCAGCGGCCCGACCGGAAGTATTTTATGGATCATGAAGAAGCTCTTAGCTGTTAGCTCTTAGCTTGTGGCATTCCTGTAATTCAGAGCGCAAACCACGCTGAACAAAAAGGCTCCTGGATCGCAGGAGCCCCTTCATCTTAAACGAAAGGAGCTAAAAGCTAATGGCTAAGAGCTGAAAGCTAGTTTTTCGGCGTCGGCGTGGTCGGATTCGGCGTCGGCATGTTCGTCGGCGGCTTCTGCGGCTGCGACTGCGCCGGATTGGTCTTCATATTCTGCAGCACCGACGACCCGCCCGCCCGCTTCGAAGCGAAAATCGAAAGCGTGATCGAGGTCACCATGAAAATGACCGCCGCCCACGTGGTCGCCTTGCTCAGCACCGTCGCCGCGCCGCGCGGTCCGAAGGCGGTCTGGCTGCCCATTCCGCCGAAAGCCGCGGCGATGTCGGCGCTCTTGCCGCTTTGCAGCAGCACCACGATGATCAAAAACAGACAAACGATGACGTGCACAATCGTAATTGCGACAACCATGTAGCTGCGTCCTGGCGGCTCGCGCCGCCTTCCTTTCCTTGACTTCCTCTAAAGCGGGATGAGAGTTGGTGCGGAAGGGGGGATTTGAACCCCCACGCCTTTCGGCGCCACCCCCTCAAGATGGTGTGTCTGCCAGTTCCACCACTTCCGCATTGCCCTGCGGCCGGCACGGCCGGAATCTGTAGAGGCACTGAAATTATAACAGACAGGCAGCGGCTCCGGCCGGGAGCGCCGGTTGCTCCTGGGCATCTTGCCACAGTCCCGCTTCATCGCATTTCGTGTCACCACGCCAACAATTTTCTGACGCCAAGGAGATGGAATCTATGTACGACAAAATCATTCGCGCGCTGGCCTGCCTCGCGGTTGTGCTCACGCTGGCATTCGCCGCCTCCGCGCAAGCCAATGGTCAAGGCTACGGCGGCATGCAGGGCAGCCAAAGCCCCTCGCAGGGTTCGCAGGGACAAATGCAGGGCATGCATGGCTCCATGGGCAGCAACACCATGGGCCGTTCGGAGATGGGCCCGCTCGATCCCAGCGACCGGCAATTCGTCATGAAGGCGGCGCAAGGCGGACAAGCCGAGGTCGAGCTCGGCCAGCTCGCCGAGCAGAAGTCGCAGGACCCTAAGGTAAAGGAATTTGCCAAGCGCATGGTCAACGACCACAGCCAGGCGAATCAGAAACTGCAGTCTATCGCCGGCAGCAAGGGCATCAACCTGCCGTCCTCCGCTGACAAGAAGGAGAAAGCGGAGAAAGACCGGCTCTCCAAGCTCTCCGGCGAGCAGTTCGACCGCGCCTACATGGAACACATGGTCCGGGACCACAAAAAGGATGTCGCGGAATTTCAGCATGAAGCGACCTCAACGCAGGATCCTGACATCAAGTCCTTCGCCTCCGGCACGCTGCCCACGCTGCAGGACCACCTGAAGCAGGCCGAGTCCATCACTCCGCAGCGCTAGGCCTCGTCTCAACGCTGCAAAAAGCCCCCAGCATGACTGGGGGCTTTTTTCGAAAGAAAGAATCTGAGCAGATCAGTCGACTGATATGCCGGCCTTGCGCGCCTGCTCCTGCACGTCCGACAGTTTCTGCTTATTGTCGTCGAGCTGTTTCTGCTTGTCGGCCTGCTCGGCCTGGAATTTGCGGTCCTCTTCCGCCCACTTCTTGGGATCACGCAGGCTGTTGCCCGCGTCGGCGTAGTACGTGGCTGCCCGCAACTTAAATTCGCGCTGCGAGACGTCCATCTCACGCTGGAGTTGATCAATGCTCTTCTTCAGCTCCGCTGCCTTCGATTTCAGCCCCGCCGCCACCTTCGCCTTATCGGGGGGTGCCGCGGCGTCAGCCTTGGCGTCCGATTTCGGCGCCCCACCGGCGGGAGCTGCCGCATTCGTGCTGGGGGCCGACGCTGCCGGGCTCGGTGCAATGTCGTCATTCGTAAACACCTTGGTGGTGCTGGCGCGTTTCTGCTGCCGCTGCTGGCGCGCCATTGCGCCCAGCGATTCCTGCGCCAGCGCGCACGTGGCCGCCAGGAACATCAGCGCTGCGCATACATACAGGATCCGTTTCATGGTGCCCTCAATTGGAGACGCCAGGCGTCCCCTCATCGAACCACTGATAATTTCCGAGTCTCTGCCTATTCTAGCTCTGTTCCGGTGCATTTTTCGCCAGCTTTACCCGGGGAAGCAATAAGGTAAAGACCGCGTTTTTGCGCCATGACCCTCAGGCGCCGGACTTTGCCGCCCCTGCGCCATTGTCCTCGGTCACCAGGCAAATGACGCCGCTGCATTCCCCCGCGGCAGTTACCGCGGGCGCGATCGTGATCGTGAGCACGCGAGCATCCCCCTGCGGTGTGGCGTAGTCTGCCACCATGCCTCGAAACGTGCTCCCCTGGCGTGCTGCCCGCTCCGCCGCCTCCGCCATGTTGGCTGGGCCATCGACATCGGCGGTCAGCGTCTTCACCCCGCGAAACAGGTCGCGCGCGTGCAGGCCGGAGACGCTGGCATATCCCAGGATCTCGCGCGCCGCGGAATTCGCCTGCTGCACCAGGCCCACAGGACTGAACAGCACCACGCCGGTATCCAGGTTCGCCAGCACGGCTGCGTGAATTGACTCCGTGGATGCACTTCGCTCCGCCTGCGACTGGCGCACGCTGTTCAACTCCTGTTCCTTCTCCTTCAGTTGCTGGAGGACTGCCTGCAATGCCGCCGTGGCGAATGCCGTAGCGTTTTCCACGCGCGGAGTTCGCGATGACAGGTCGGGAACCATATCCTTCCGCAATTTTCGGATGAACACCACACCCAGCACGAACGCCGCCACCGCAAACACGAACAGCAGCGCCATCTGCAAAAACACCGGGTTGGTGGCCAGCTTCACAACGGTTGTCCCCAATACCAGCGCAGCAGGGCATTGCCGAAGAACAGCGCCACCATCGCCATCGCCCCCAGGAACACGCCGAACGGCATTTCGTAGTAGCGATAGACCATGCGCGCCGAGCGCCAGGCGCGGCGCCGCGCTGCTGCCGCCGGCTCCCGATTGCGGATCATCCGCCGTCGCGTGCGCTTTATCCAAACCGACAGGATTGCTCCCAATCCGAACAGCGATCCCACCAGCGACGCCCCGAAGATGGTCAGCACCGTCAACTTCACGCCCAGGAACGCGCCCACCATGGCCATCAATTTCACGTCCCCAAGGCCGAGACCTTCGCGCCCGCGCGCGTGCAGATAAATCATCGCGATCCCGTAGAAGAACGACGCGCCCACCGCCGCCCCCAGCAGCGCGTCGGCAAGCGACAGCAACCGCCAGGAGACCGCCGCCGCCGAATGTGCCCCGAACCAGTCCGGCAGCATTTGCGTCAGGATGTCGTTCACTGGCGCCAGCAGGCTGAACACCAGGCCGGCGCCGAGGCCCGGAAGGGTCAGCGCGTCCGGCAGCAGCTTCCATTCCGCATCAATGAACACCAGCCCAACGATCAGAAATGCGAACAGGCAGAATTTCAGCGTGAGCAGGGTCAGGCCGAACCGCGCGTAGCAGCCGACAAACAGCAGCGCCGTCAGCAGTTCCACCACCAGATAGCGCGGAGAAATGCGCGTGCCACAATCGCGGCAGCGCCCTCGCAGCAGCAGCCAGCTCAATACCGGGATGTTGTCATAAGGCCGGATCGGCTGCCGGCAGTTCGGGCACGATGAGTTTGGGCGTACAACGGAAACTTCGCGTGGAATCCGGTAAATGCAGACGTTCAGGAAGCTGCCGAAAGCCAGCCCGAACCAAAACACCGCGCCTGCGAGGATGGGGTCCAAGTACGCCGATTATGGCAGTGGCACGGATCGGACGCTAGTGATTGACTCAGTTCAATGGTCTATCAGTCTTTCGGTCTGTCAGTCTCTCGCTTAAATACTGTGAGCCGGCGTGGCCGAGAGACCGATGGACTGCCTGACCGACCGACATCACGGAGTAGCGAACCTCAGCAGATGTCCGGCCAGCACCTCGCCATCCACCACATCGGACGGCAAGTGCCCCGGCCAGTTCACGTTCTTACGATTCACCAGCCGCGCGTGTGGCCCGAGCTCTTTCCAACCTCCGTGGCCGTCCTCTTCGCGCACCTGAATCGAATAAGCGTTCGCGCCTTCCGCATTTTTATCCTTTTTATCGGCATCCGGATTCTTGTTCTGCCGCTCCTTCCATTCGAAGAGCGACGCCTCCAGCGCCTCGCCCACCGCTTCACTGGGAAGAAGACAGAGAATCCAATCATGCTGCGCATCCACCGCGTATACGCCCGGATTCACTCCCGGCACGCCTGGCTTAACGGTGGCGCCGTGCGCCCGCGCTGCCTTCACCGTATCGTCGGTGGAGCCATGATCGATCACCAGCACTTCGTCGCAAGCGCGCAGCGATTCCACCGCGCGCCCGATGCGCGGCGCGTCATTGTGGGTGTGGATCAGTGCGGTGATCTTGGCCATTCTGCGGGTACAAACACTTGGATGCGCGGCCGGGGGCCAGTACTTCCGTAATTCCGCCTTAATAATTTGTGCCTGCCGAAAGCCGCGATTCATCATAGAATCGCGACATTCGGGGGCGCCCGCGGGCCGCAGGGCTGCGCCGGCGACGGAAAGATTTGCTCAATAAAATACCGTTTCCGGCTCGTGTTCCGATCCTTTCTCTCATTCTCGGCGTGCTGATTCTGGTCAGCGTCGTGCCCATGTACTTCTACGCCCGCCAGGTCATGGCCATCAACAAGGATCGGCTGAAGACCAACGAAATGTTGCTGCAGAATACCATCACCCAGTCCCTCGGCGACGACATCGAGCATCGCGAGGGCAACCTGGTCACCATGCTTTCCAACCTGAGCTCCGGCATCCAGGTGGCCAGCGGCGGCAACTTGCAGGGTGAGCACGTCAGCGCGCCCGAATTGCGCGCCCTGCTGGAAAAATTCGTCTCGTCTTCTCCCGACGTCGCCTATGCCACCCTGCTGAACACGGAAGGCAAGGGCATTTCCGCCGGACGCGTTACCCCTGACGATTTCATGCGCCGCGAACTCGAGCACGCCTTCGTCGCTTCCAGCGAGGGCCGTGCCTATACCGGCAATGCCTTGTCGGTGGACGCTGGACGCGAGCGCCGCATCCTGGTGCTGTTCAGCGCGCCCTTGATGGCTGGCGGACGTTTCTCCGGCATGTTGGCCGCCGCCGTGGACCTCGGTTTTCTTACCGGACGCCTCAAGGAAGTATCCAAGGCCGGCCTGGCCACCTATGTCGTGGATCGCCGTGGCCGCCTTGTGGCCGCCGCCGACCCCAGCTTCGTCACCGGCATTGACATGACGAAGTTCGAGATCGTGCGCAACTTCGTCGAGACCGGCGCCGGCACCCGCCTGGTCGCCACCAAGGACTTTGCCTATGTTGCGCCCAATGGTGAGCACATCGGCATGCTCGGCACTTCCAGCCCGGTGCCGTCCCTGGAATGGGCCGTCATCGCTCAGAAGCCCCAGGGCCTCGCCTATCACGATGTCATTGAAATCCAGAGCAAGGCCGTGCGCTGGGCAATCTATGCCGCGCTCATCGCCATCATCATCAGCGTGTTTGCCGCCCGCCGGATTACCGGCCCGCTCAACGTCCTCACCAGCTCCAGCCGCGCCATCGCCCGGGGAGATTTTTCGCAGCGCGTTCAGTTGACCAGCCGTACCGAATTCGGCGAGTTGGCGGCCACCTTCAACCACATGACCGAGGACCTGGAGCGCTTCGTTGACGACCTGAAGCACGCCGCCGAAGAGAACCGCGCCATATTCCTCGGGTCCATCCAGATGCTCGCCGGAGCGGTTGACGAAAAGGATCCCTACACCCGCGGCCATTCCGACCGCGTCACCCGTTATTCCACCATCCTCGCCACTGAGATGGGCCTGACTGAGGAGGCCATCGAGATCGTGCGCGTCTCCGCGCAGCTCCACGACGTCGGCAAGATCGGCATCGAGGACCGCATTCTGAAGAAGCCCGGCGCTCTCACGCCGGAAGAATACGAGGTCATGAAGACCCACACCACCCGCGGCGCCAACATTCTGCGTCCCGTGCAGCAGTTGAAGGAGATGATCCCGGGCATCGAGCTGCACCATGAGTCGCTCGACGGCCGCGGCTATCCCTTCGGTCTCAAGGGCGATGAGATTCCGCAGGTCGCGCGCATCATCAGCGTGGCCGACACGTTCGATGCCATGACCACCAACCGTCCTTACCAGGCGGCGCGTCCGCCCGAGTACGCGGTCAAGATCATCAAATCGCTCACTGAGAGCAAGTTCGATCCGCGGGTCGTAGCTGCTTTGGAGAGCGTCTTTGAACGCGGTGAGCTGCACATCCGGCGCGCCGCTGTGGTCGAGGGAGACGCTGCCGCCCTGGCCGCTGCCGCCTCCCCCGAAACCGCCAAACTCGCCATCGAAACCAGCCGCAGCTGATTGTCAGATCGTACCAACTCTCAATACCTGTCATCCCGAGCGCAGCGAGGGACCTGCTTTACGGACCGGCAGGATATTGACGATCATCCAAACTCTCAATACCTGTCATCCCGAGCGAGGGCGCAGGCCCGAGTCGAGGGACCCCTATTCATCCAGCACGGTTCGCTCTATCCACAGGCATTCCCACCGGAGTGTCTTCTCCTTTCCCTCAGACGAAAAATGCCACAGAGCCCGCGCAGAACTCTGTGGTTTTCACCCGGTACTCGGTACTGGTTCTTACGCCGCCGCCGACTTTCCCGAGCTGATGTCGTGCACGGTCGAATTCTCTACCGTTAGCGTCTTGATCTCCGGATCTCCGTTGATCAGCGGGATCAGCGCCTGGGCCACCTCCTGGAACAGCGTCTGATCGTAGTTCTCTACGTCCTGATGCGTGTCCCAGAATGTGGTGCACACGAACTGCCCTGTGCTGGTGTCAATCGATTCAATCAGGTCCACGAAGCCGGCTTGGCGAGTGAGATTGGGAAGCACCGCGGTCTTCAGCGTGGCGCGGAACTCGTTCAGTTTGTCGGGCTTGATGTTGCAGGACACGATGCGGGAAATCATGGGAAAGCCTCCTTTTCCGGTTGGGGAGTGAAAGATGCCGGTGGAAGAAAGCGCGGGGCGCGTCACATCCCGCTGTGACAGTCGCACAGCCTAGTCCTGTTCCCTGACACCGTCAAGCGCGGCAGCACCTTAGAAGCCCGGCCGCTATAATTGTCAGTTTGGTTCGGTGGTTCAGGCTCTGCTAACTACCAACTCCTAACTACTCATTACTGTTCCTATGGCCAAGATTCAAACCCTTTTCGGCAGCCTCGACGAGCCGCCTGAGCAGCCCGGCTTTTTTGATCGCATGAAACAGGCGGTCACGCGCACCCGCGAGAACCTCAGCGAGCGCATCGAAGAGGTCGTTTCCTTTCGCAAGGAAATTGACCGCGACACCCTCGACGATCTCGAAGCCTCTCTGCTCGCCGCCGACCTCGGCACCGCCACCACCCACGAGGTGCTGCAAGCCCTGCGCGAAAAAGTGGACCGCAAGCAAATTGGAGATGCCGCCGAGTTGAAGCGCGTGCTCAAGGACGAGCTGCTCGGCATCCTCCACCGTGCCGGGGTCCAGCCGGTGCAGGCTGTCGAGGGCCCCGAAGTCATCGTGGTGGTCGGTGTGAATGGCACTGGCAAAACCACCACCATCGGCAAACTGGCGAACGTATTGCGCGGGCAGGGCAAGAGCGTGCTGCTATGCGCCGCTGACACCTTTCGTGCTGCTGCCATCGAGCAGTTGGAGGTCTGGGGCGAGCGTGCCGGCACCGAGGTCATCAAGACCAAGCCGGGCGGCGACCCCTCGGCCGTGCTGTTCGACGCCCTTGGCGCCGCCAAGGCGCGCGATACCGACTATGTCATCGTGGACACCGCCGGCCGCCTGCACACGAAAACAAATCTGATGGAAGAGCTCTCCAAGATGCGGCGTACCGCGCAGCGCATCATTCCCGGCGCTCCCCATGAGGTGCTGCTCGTGATGGACGCCACCACCGGACAAAATGGATTGCAGCAGGCGCGGCTGTTTACCGAATCGGCCGGCGTTACCGGCATCGTGCTCACCAAGCTCGACGGCACCGCGAAAGGCGGGATCGTGGTCGCCATCTCGCGCGAGCTGGGCCTGCCCGTGCGCTATGTCGGAGTCGGCGAAAAGGCCGGGGATCTATTGCCGTTTAACGCCCAGGAATTTGTGGATTCGCTGTTTGAGTAGCCTTACTTGTGTGGCACGCGCGCCCTCGCGTGTGCAGGACAAATCAGCGCCGAAGGCGCACCCAGTCCCGTAGGAGCGGCTGAATACTCTGCGTTAATCTTTTATGCTCGACGCGTCGGCAGACACGACGTACATGCAGCGCGCCCTTGACCTCGCGCGCCAGGGCATCGCTCTGGCTTCGCCGAACCCCTGCGTTGGCGCCGTCATCGTGACGGCGGGCGGGGAACTCGTCGGCGAGGGCTTCTACACCTACGACGGCCTGAAACACGCCGAAATCCTCGCTCTCGAACATGCCGGCGGCCGCGCCCGTGGCTCCACTCTGTACCTGAACTTTGAACCCTGCTCCCACCAGGGACGCACCGGGCCCTGCGCCGACGCCCTCATCCGGGCTGGCATCCGCCGCGTCGTTGCTGCCATGCAGGACCCAAACCCGCTGGTCAGCGGCCAGGGATTTCAGAAGTTGCGCGCCGCGGGAATTGACGTCGTCACCGGAATTTGCGAGTACGAGGCCCGCCGCCTCAACGAAGCTTTCGCCAAGCACATCTGCACCCGCACGCCTTTGGTTATGCTGAAGGCAGCCATGACGCTCGACGGCAAAATCGCGCCGCCGCCGGGTGAATCCGACAATCCTTCCGCCCTCGGCGCAGGCGCCGCCACCGGAGGTTGGATCACCAGCGAAGTCGCCCGCGCCCACGTTCATGAAATGCGCCATTCCATGGACGCCATCATGGTGGGCGTTGGCACCGTCGTGGCCGACGATCCGTTGCTTACTGACCGCACCGGGCTGCCGCGCCGCCGCCCGCTGCTGCGCGTCGTGCTTGATTCCCGCCTTCGCCTGCCGCTGGATTCTCGCGTCGTCAAAACCTGCCGCGACGACGTGCTCGTCTTCTGCTCTTTTTCCGAAGAGAAGAAGCGGAAGGAACTCGAGGCGAAAGGCGTGCGCGTCGAACAGGTCTCGCTCGGTGGTCGCGACGGACGCCCTGATTTGCGCGCCATCTCGGCTCGCCTCGGCGAGTTGGAAATCACCAGCCTGCTCATCGAAGGCGGCGCGATGGTGAACTGGGCGGCGTTGGCCACCGGCATCGTGGACAAAGTGTTTCTTTATTACGCGCCGAAGATCCTGGCCGGCAGCGGCTCGGTTCCGTTCGCCACCGGTGCCGGCTTCCGCCGCATCAGCGAAGCTGCTTACGTCAAAGACATGCGCCTGCACCGCTTCGGCGAAGATTTTGCCGTCGAGGGATATTTGAAAGATCCGTACCGGGCCAATTGTTAACTGGAGTCAATTCTTAACTGGAGTCGTCCCGAGCGTAGCGAGGGACCTGTTGTAGAAAGAAAGGCACTCATGTTCACCGGAATCATCGAAGACCTGGGCCGCGTGGCGAAAATCAAGCACGCCGGCGGCACGCGCCAGCTCACCATCAACGCGCACAATGTCCCGCGCGAGCTGAAGAAGGGCGACAGCGTCGCCGTCAGCGGCGTTTGTCTCACCGCGGTTGAGATCACGCCGACCTCCTTCCGCGCCGACCTCGCCGAAGAGACTTGGCGCCTGACCTCTTTCTCGCGCATTAACGAAGGGGCAGAGGTCAACCTCGAATTGCCCATGAAGGCCGACGGCCGCATGGGCGGACACATCGTCCAGGGCCATGTGGACGGCACGGGAAAGTTTCTCGCTCTGGAGCGCATCGCCGGCGCCGACGACTACTGGCTGCGCATCGAAATCCCCGACGAACTGGAACGCTACGTCGTCTACAAGGGCTCCATCGCCATCGAAGGCATCAGCCTCACGGTGGCGCGTGTGGAAGGGAACAAGGTGACTGTCGCCATCATTCCGCACACCGCTGAAGCCACCAACCTCAAATCGCTGCAACCCGGCGATCCGGTCAACATCGAAACCGACATTGTCGCCAAGTATGTGGAGAAGATGATCGGCGGGCGCAACCAGAGCAACGTCAGCCTCGATCGCCTGGTCGCGCAGGGATTCTGATCCGCGGTTACAATGGCGTCACCGCGCACGGAGGAAAGACACATGGCGGAAAAAATTCCTGAAAAATATCTCGATCTCTTCAAAGGAAAGAAAGCATTCGCCAGCCTGGCCACGCTCATGCCCGACGGACGTCCGCAGGTGACGCCGATCTGGTTCGACTACGACGGCGAGAGCGTCATCTTTAATTCGGCGCGCGGACGCCTGAAGGACCGCAACGTCCGCCGCGATCCCCGCGTCACCCTGACCGTGATGGATCCCGAGAATCCCTACCGCTACGTCGAGGTCCGCGGCCGCGTCTTCGACATTACCCAGGAAGGCGCCGACGACAGCATCAACAAGCTGGCCAAGAAGTACCTCGACAAGGACGTGTATCCGTTCCGCCAGCCCGGCGAGGTGCGCGTGCTCTACAAAGTCCGGCCCGAGCACGTGCACGGAAACGGCTGACCTCACGCGCATGGGAATGATGGAACGATTGCTGGCGGCGGGCGCGCTGCAGAAGCTGGCGGCCCGCGCCGGATACTTCCGGCTCGATGCGGCCATGTCGGCGACGGCCGCCAAGCGCGCTGCCCAGCAGGTACATTCCTTCTTCCTGCAAGCGATTCTAGCGCACTACGACATTGATTGTGTCGTGGACGCCGGCGCCAACCAGGGACAGTTCGCCGCCGCGCTGCGCAGCGATGGTTATCGCGGCGCCATCGTCTCGTTTGAACCGGCGCAGCAGCAGTTTGAAATTCTTCGACAACATTCCCGCGGCGATCAGAACTGGCACGTCCGCCAGGAAGCTCTCGGCGCCAAAGAGGAGCGTCGCGACCTCCGGGTGATGCGCCGCCCGGCTTTCTCGTCGTTTCTCGATCCCGCGCAAAATCAGCCGCAGGAATCGCTGGGCCGCAATGAAGTGGAGCACGTGGAAAACGTCTCCATTCGCCGCCTCGACGCCATCGCTCCGGAAATCCCGTCGTTGAAAAATGCGCGGCGCCTGCTGCTCAAGATGGATACCCAGGGGTTCGATCTCGAAGTCTTTGCCGGCGCCAGCGGAATTCTGGACCGGGTGGCCGCCTTGCAGAGCGAACTTTCACTGACACCGCTTTACCAGGGCATGCCGCACTTCACCGAGGCGCTAGCGACCTTCGAAGCGGCCGGCTTTCGCGTTTGCTCCATCGCCCCGGTGGTTCGCGACGCATCCACGCTGGCCCTCATCGAGTGCGACTGCCTGATGCTGCGAACGGCTACGCTCCCGGCTGCTGCCCCGGTCGCGACTCCGGAGTCTTGAACTGCTGCACGTCGAGCTCGTCCAGTTCGAGGAACTGTTTGACGATGGGCTCCTGGCTGGCCGCCATCTCTTCCGGGCTCCCCTGGAAGACGGCGCGGCCTTCGTGCAGGAAGACAATGCGGTCGGCGAGTTTTTCCGCCAGCCGCATGTCGTGCGTCACCACGACGCTGGTGAGCTTCAACTGAAACTTTAGCTTCTTGATCAGATCTCCAAGTAACTGCGCCATTAACGGGTCCACCATCGTGGTCGGCTCGTCGTACAGGATGGCCTCCGGCTGGGCCGACAATGCGCGCGCGATGGCCACCGAGCGCTTCATCCCGGTGGACAAGTCGGAGGGCAGCAGGTCGCGCATCGCCTTCACCCCGACCATCTCCAGCAGCCCGTCCACCACCTGGAAAATCTGCTCCTCGCTGAGGTCGCCGCGTTCGCGCAAGGGGAAGGCCACGTTCTCGCCGACGCTGAGCGAATCGAACAGCGCGCCGTTCTGGAACACCATGGTGACTTTCTTCCGGATGCGCTCCAGGTCCGGCTCGCCGTAGTCGGTGATGTCCTCGTAGGCGACGAACACGCGCCCGTCGTCGGGCTTCAGGAACCCCATGATGTTGTGCAGTGAGACCGACTTCCCAACTCCGCTGCGGCCGAGGATGCACACGGTCTCTCCCGGCCAGACCTGGAAGCTGACGTTGCGCAGGACGTGGTTCGAGCCGAAGGCTTTGGAAACATCCTGGAATTCGATGTACGGTTTGGGTTCGGTCATTGTTTCAGCTCTTAGCCCTTGGTTGCTCGGTTCTTGGTGCTGACTCGCTGGGTGTCCCGGTCTAGCCCGATTTCGGCTAGGCCGGGGGTTTTCTTCTCGGGACTGGCGGCTCGGGGCTCGCGGCTCCTGCCCGCGCTCTTTCCCAGTCAGCGGGCGTATTCAGATTCTCGAACATTCTCGCATCAAAATCCATTTTGGCCAGCTCGGAATCGTCGAGCTCGCGAGTCGTTACCAGCGCCAGCAGGGACTCGATCTTCAACCGCCCTTCGCGCAGCGCCTTCTCCGCCACTTCGGCAAACTCGCGCCGATAGACCGCACACAGCGGCTGCACCTGTCCACCGGTGCGCGGCGCGGTCACCATCGTGCCGCCGGCGGCGGCCTGCTCGATCAGGTAGCACACGAAGCGCGCGTCGAGGAACGGCGTGTCCAGGGCAAGGATGAAGTTCAACGCCGAGCGGCTGGCGCTCAGCGCGGCGTGGATTCCCGCCAGCGGCCCGCAGTTGGGGAAGACGTCCTCGATGATGGGGCCATAGCCGTGTCCGGCAAACTTGGCGCGCGGCCCGACGACGCTGACCTCGCCGCTCACGCTGCGCGCCAACTCCAGCGCGCGCTCCAGTAGGGTGCGGCCGTCGAGCTCGAGGAAGGCCTTGTCCTTGCCCATGCGCGAGCTCTTTCCGCCGGCCAGAACGAAGGCAGCCACGTGGGCCATGCGCGCATGATAGGGCAGGGAAGCTTCAGAACCAATACTAGGCTTCAGGCGGCAGACTCCAGGCCGCTGGAGCGCGCTCGCCCCGAGCGCGTGTGTAGCCCGGCCGCCCTCGGCCGGGTAGGTCGCCCGATTGACTCACAACTCACAACTCAGAACTGGAGTGTCATCCCGAGGAGCGCAGCGACGAGGGACCTGCTGTTCCGAGTGCTTGTGTAGCCCGGCCGCCCTCGGCCGGGTAGGTCGCCCGATTGACTCGGAACTCACAACTCACAACTCAGAACTGGAGTGTCATCCTGAGCGAGGCCGAACGGCCGAGTCGAAGGACCCCTACTCTGCCGAGGTCGCTAGGACTGCCGACAGGCATTTCGACTCGAAACTCTGTCCTGGGAAAAGCCCACCCCCAGAATCCCCCCGAGTCCCGTAGGGACTACACCCCAGCGCGTCAGCACGACGCAGGGCCCATCGCCTTGTCCTAGGGACTAGGCGTCATCCCGAGCGAGAGGCTGCCCTGAGCGAAGCCGAAGGTACCTCAGGGCCTAAAGGCCTGGAACTTTTTGGCAGCCTGACAGCAGGGCTGAAGCCCTGCTCCACCCGATATCGATCGTTTTCAATTCCGCAGCTCATTCATCCGATTGTCCGATTGACTCAGAACTCACAACCCACAACTCAGCACTCCACCCCGACTGCGACCTCCACGATTCCGTTACCACCTTCCTCAATACCCGCTCCGGCCGGCCCTCAGACTCGCAACTCGACGCCCTGGACTCGGAACTCGCAACTCAGAACGCGGAAAACGACGACGACGACCGCGACCTCATGGAAATCTTCCGCGAGGCCCTCACCGCCAAATGACACACCTCTCCCAACGCGTTTGTTTTTGGGGTTCAGATCACCCGACCACCCGATGGCCCGATCACCCGACGGCTAGTGACCAACTCGTAACCATTCCGTGTTACAATCGCGCCGTTTTTCTCCCCCAGCCGGAATTCCATGAACATCCGCCGACGGCTTCTGTACGCAATCCTGGCGCTGAGCACGATGACCGCGATCGCGGTCATCGGATACCAGGTGTTGGGCGGCGCGGGCGTCACCTTCCTGCAGTCGCTCTACATGGCGGTGATCACGCTGGCTGGAGTCGGATACGGCGAGATCATCGACACCAGCCACAACCCCGCACTGCGCGTCTTCAACATGTTCGTGGTCAGCGTGGGGGTGATGATCACGGTGTACGTGTTTTCCGTGGTCACCGCGTTTTTGGTCGAAGGAGAAATCCGTAATCTGTTCTGGAGACGCACCATGCAGAAGCGCATCCGCGAACTCAAAGATCACTTCATCGTCTGCGGCCTCGGCGACACCGGACGCTACGTAGTCGAGGAGCTGCACCGCACCAAGACGCCGTTCCTGGTGATCGAGGCGCTGGAGGAGAACATCAAGAAGCTGCAGGAGCACGACCCGGGCGCGTTCGACGACCTGCTGTACGTGATTGGCGACGCGACCGATGAAGGCGTGCTCGACGAGTCCGGGCTGGATAAGGCGAAAGGCGTGATCGCGGGGCTGTCCAGTGACAAGGACAACCTGGTGATCACCGTCATGGTGCGGCAGAAGAACGCCAAGGTGAGGATTGTGGCGCGCTGCGCCGACGTCAAGTTTGCCGACCGCATGCTGCGCGCGGGCGCCAACACCGCCGTGTCGCCGAACGCGATTGGGGGGCTGCGCATTGTCAGCGAGGCGCTGCGCCCGCACGTCACCAACTTCCTGGACCTGATGCTGCGTGAAAAATCGCGCACCCTGCGCATTGACGAAATCAGCGTCACCACCGGCTCGCCGTGGGCGGGGAAGCTGATCGAGGAGATCAAGTTCCGCGCGCATTATCATCTGCTGCCGCTGGCGGTGAAGGTCCCCGGCACCGAGAAGAAGCACGAGTTCCTGGTGAATCCTCCTGACAACCTGGCGCTGCAGCCGGGGACGGTGGTGATCCTGATGGGCGACCTGGAGGAGATGCGGCGGGCGCGCCACGATGCCCACGCGCACTCGCACACCCAGGCAGCAGCGGGCGCTGCCACCTAAGGGAGCATCTTCTAAGCTTGCTTCTCTTCGGCTTCTTCGACCAGGCCCGGGGACCACAGGATGTCCATGCCAATGATGCGGCCGGTGCGATCCATTTCCAGGCGTCCGGCGGCCGCGGCCACGGCGTCGCCGCTCAGGCCGGGCAGGGTGATGAAGACGCGCGGCTCGACGTAGCGCGCGTTGTCGGAACCGTTCAGATACTCCAGCGCCGGCTCGGCGCGGCATCGCTTGGGCAGCTCGAAGCTCACGTCGGCGAGGTCGCCGTTTTCGCAGAGCGAGATGGCCACTTCCACCGGCACGCGCTCGAAGACCTCGTCTTCATCCAGCGTGCCGTTGGTGTTGAACGCCAGGTAGTACTGGTATCCGACTGCGGGATCGAATTCGCTGCGTTCCACCTGGATGGGCATGGGCATGTTCGATGCGCCCTCGGGCGCGAAGAGGTTTTTTATCACACCCCAACCTGCCGAGGCAGGAAAAAGCTCACCCGGCAAGGATTACAATGCCGATTACGAAATTTCCTGGCCACTGCCGTTAGCCGGCGGTGGGCGGAGCGGCAACCATCCGGTTCCCAAAGGTTTAGCGGCGATGCTGCGCGGTGACTGACGTGCAGCACCATTCCACGAGTTCCGAACGCAATCAAAATTGCCCAAAGCAGGGAGCGAATCTATGAAGGCAAAAGTTTCGATACTGCTGGCTTCCATCCTGGCACTGGGGCTGAGCGTCGGGTGCAACCGAAGCCCGAACGATGCCCAGATCGCCAATGATGTGCAATCGAAAATCGCGGCCGACACGAACGTCCAGAACAAGCAGATCGGGGTCCAGTCCGCCAATGGCGCGGTCACACTGACCGGCACGGTCGCCACCGACATGGAGCGCGCCGAGGTGGCCAATGATGCCGCGCAGGTTTCCGGCGTGAAGACCGTGATCAACAATCTTCAGGTTTCCTCGGTAGCAACGCTGGCGGAGCCGCCGGCGGCGCCGATGGCGGGATCTCGTCGAGCGGCACGTCGTGCCGCGCCGCCGGCGAATCGAGCGCCGCGGACGTCCGGCAGTTCCAGCGCCATGCCCGCAACCAGTTCCTCCGGGATGACGGCGAACTCCGCCGCGCCGGCAGCGCCGCGCGTGGTCACCGTTCCCCAGGGGACAACGCTGGCGGTGCGCCTGATTGACGGTGTTGATACGGAGAAGAACAAGCCCGGCGACACGTTTCGCGCCAGCCTGTCGGAGCCGGTGATGGTCGGAGATGAGGTCGTGATTCCTGCCGATGCCGACGTCGAAGGGCAAGTCGTGGACCTGAAGAGTGCCGGACACTTCACCGGGCAGTCGACGCTCGCGTTGACCTTGACGCGCCTCACCGTGAACGGCAAGACCTACACGCTGCAAACCAATCAATACAGCAAGCAGGGATCATCGCGGGGCACGCGGACGGCGGAAACCGTCGGCGGCGGCGCCGGAGTAGGCGCGCTGATTGGGGCGATTGCCGGCGGCGGGAAGGGCGCGGCGATCGGCGCCGCTGTGGGAGCGGGCGCGGGCACCGGCGTTCAGGCCGCCACCAAGGGCCAGCAGATCAAGCTGCCATCGGAAGCGGTGCTGAATTTCCAATTGCAGGGACCGCTGGACGTCACGCCGGCGTCGAGCCTGAACCGCAACGCGAACCGGCAGCGGGTGAATCAGTGAGCGAGTTGTGAGTTCTGAGTTGTGAGCAAGAGCCGGCGCGGATGAGTAATCCGCGGGTCGAATTGTCAAGCGCGGTAGAGATTGATTTCGCTGGTACCGCGGCGGGTCATGAGCTCGTGGATGGCGTCGCGTGGCGACTTGCCGCGGTTCAGGATGGCGTCCATCTGCTCGGTGATGGGCATCTCGACCGAATACTTGTTGGCCAGCCCGACGGCTGCCTGCGTGGTCAGCACGCCCTCGGCAACCATGCCGCGCATCCCGGCGATGATTTCGCTGAGCGGCCGTCCCTTGCCCAGTTCGACGCCGACGGTGCGATTGCGCGAAAGGCCTCCGGTGCAGGTGAGCACCAAATCACCGATGCCCGCCAGGCCGGCCATGGTTTCCGGACGCGCGCCGCATGCCACGGCCAGGCGCGTGATTTCCGCCAACCCGCGCGTGATCAGCGCCGCGATGGTGTTGTAGCCGAGGCCGAGCCCATCGCAAACCCCGGCGGCAATGGCGATCACGTTCTTGAGCGCGCCGCCGAGTTCCACGCCCGGGACGTCATCGTTGGTGTAGACGCGGAAGCAGGGCGAGCTGAACTCGCGCTGCACGGTTTCGGCGAGCTGCACGTCGCGCGAAGCGACGGTGATGGCCGTGGGGTCACCGCGCGCCACTTCCTTGGCGAACGATGGACCGCTGAGCGCACCGATCCGCGGTTCTCGCAGCTTATCGCGTAAAACCTCGGCAATCACTTCGCTCATGCGCTGGAGCGAGTCGGTCTCCACGCCCTTGGTGGCGCTGACGAACATCATCTGCGGCGTCACGTGCGGCGCCATCTGCGCGAACAGGCGGCGGCAGTGGTGCGAGGGCATCACACTGACAACGATGTGCGCACCGCGAAGAGCGTCTTGCAGGCTGTTGGTCGGCACGACGGATTCCGGGATCTGTGCGCCCATGAGAAAGAGATCGTTGCTGCGGCGGGCGACGATCGACTCGCAAACTTCTTTCTCGAACGCCCACAGGCGCACGCGGTGGGAGCCGTGGCGTCCGAGCACGATGGAGATCGCGGTGCCCCATGCTCCCGCGCCGATGATGGCGATGTCGCTCATTTTCTTAGCCACAGAGGGCACAGAGAAATTGCCTTTATGTGTGCCGCGCCGCCGGCGCTCATTTTCTATTCCCGACCTTCCCACCGCTGCCGCGGTGGGCTAACGAATGCCGCCGCTCCGCGGCTGAATGTCGCTGGTTACCGGTGCTTGAGCTCAAAGCGATGTTCAGTTCCGGCGAGCAGACGCCGGATGTTCTGGTGGTGCTTGGCGATGATGAGCGCCGAGGCGCATACCATTGCGGCAAATACCGCCGGTGATGCCTGGTAACGATAGATGAGCCAAGCGAAAACTGGAAACGCCGCGGCGGCGACTATCGAGCCCAGCGAGATGTAGCGAAACGCGGCGACAATCACGAGAAAAATCAGCAGCACGACCAGCACGGCCTTCGGCGCCAGCGCGATGAATGCGCCCACGCCGGTGGCGACACCTTTGCCGCCTTTGAATTTCAGCCACACGGGGAAGACGTGGCCGAGGATGGCAAAGACGGCGGCGAGGGCGGCGACAAAGTAGAAATGTTGGACGGCGGGCTGAGCCTGCGCCATTAACACCGCTGTGCGACGCGAAACCTCCGCCGGGGTTCCTGAAATGGCTGCAATGAAGCCCGGTTGCCCGCCGAACCGGTGGTCTAAGCGAACCGCGATCATCACGGCTGCGAAACCCTTCGCCGCGTCCAAAATTAGCGTCGCCACGCCCAATCCCGGCGCCTTGCGGGCCACGTTCGTTGCGCCGATATTGCCGCTGCCGATGGCGCGAACGTCCTCGCCACGGAAAACGCGCATGAGGATGTAGCCGAAGGGAATGGAGCCCAGCAGGTAGGCGATCACGGCGACGATGAAATAAATTAACAAACCCAAGGTCCCTCGAGTCACGCTCTCTCGCAAGCTCGGTTCGCGCTCGCTCGGGATGACAAATTTATAGAGGCACTTTTCGGCACGGCTAAAGCCGTGCCCTTCCGAAACATCAGGGGCCGAGCCGCCCGGCCGAGGGCGGGAGCTACATTGCGGTTTCCAACGGAAAACGCGCGACCTTCGTGTACTTCGCGCCGCCGGGGCCGAGCTTGCTTTCGTACAAATAGAATTCGCGAGCGGTCATTGTACCGAAGTCGGGTTCGGGCATGCCCACGAGTTTCTCGGCAACGCGGCGCAGAGCCGGCGCCGGACGATCCGCCGGCTTAGGCCGTGGGCTGCCGGAACCGGAGCGCGCCAGGGTCAGGTGGGGACGATAGGGCTGCGTCTCGCGCGGCACGCCGCTGCGGGCGACGGCCTCGTCCACAGCGGCGGCGAGTTCGCCCAGACGAGCACAATCGGCTGGTCCGGGGGACTGCGCGTCATCTCCGGCCACAATGCCCAACCAGAAGACGCGCGGGCTGCACGGGTTGGGAAAGAAGCCATGACCGCGAAAAGAAACATCAAACGGCGGAACGTGCACGCGGGCCAGCTCGCGCTTGACCTGCTCCACCTGCTCCGGTTTCTGCTCGCCGATGAACTTCAAGGTGACGTGGAAGGACTCCGGCTTGACCCAACGGACATCGGGCGCGAAGCCGCGCACGCCTTCGAGGAAACGGGTCATGCGAGCGCGAATTTCGGAATCGATGTCGAGGCCGACGAATATTCTCATTTCAAATTATTTCCGATTGTCTGCCGTTTTGAGCTCCGCTCCACAAAGGCACCCGCAGGTTCCTCGCGGGTGAAACCCGCTCGGAATGACAAGACTTAATAAAAGCCATTTTCGGCACGGCTGAAGCCGCGCCCTTCCGAAAAAGACAATGCCGATTACATCAAAAAGCCGCGTATCAAAAAGCTGCCTACATCAGGAATCTTCGCACCATGTCGAGTGCCTGCTGCGAGGCCCACCAGCGGATGCGCTCGCGATCGCCCGGGAACTTGCGCTCCAGCACCTCGGTACGCTTGCCATCCGAGACAGCGTGGTAAACAAGCCCGGCGGGCTTTTCCTCGGTGCCGCCGGTGGGCCCGGCGACGCCGGTGACGCCCACCCCAATCGTGGCACGACATTCTTCGCGAATCCCCTCGGCCAGCGCGGAGGCCACTTCTTTGCTGACGGCGCCGTGCTGCGCAATCAGCATGGGCGGCACATTGGCAAACAGGTGTTTCATGTCGTTGGAGTAGACGATGGCGCCGCCGAGAAAATAGCGCGAGCTGCCGCTGACTCGGGTCACGCGTTCGCCAATCAGGCCGCCGGTACACGACTCGGCGACGGCGAGCGTCGCGCCGCGCATTTGCAGGTAATAGCCCACGATTTGCTCCAGAGACTCGCCCTGGGTGGAGTAGACCGCATCGTCGAGTTCGTCCTCCAGCAGCCCGCACAACTCGTCCACGCGCTGCTGCGCCTTTTCGAGCGATTCGGCGGTCGCGGTGAGGCGCAACTGGAGTTCGCCGGCCCCTGCCAGAATCGTGGTCTGCACATCAGAAAACTTGCCGTAGATGGGCGCGACCCTCTGATCGCAGTCCGATTCCGGCATCATGGCGATTTTCAGCACGCGGGTGGCGATGTGGAGCTCCGGCAGGCGCTCGCGCAGGCGCGGCAGACACTGCTCGTCAAACATCGGCTTGATTTCGTGCGGAGGTCCTGGGAGCAGCATCAGAATCTTGCGACCGTCCTCGACCTCGATCCACTGACCGGGGGCGGTGCCGAGCGCGTTGGGCAGAATGGCCGCGCCGTCAATGATGTCAGCCTGGCGCTCGTTGTTCTCCGGCATCTTGCGGCGGCGCGCGGCAAAGCGCGTGTAGAGTTCGGTGATGATGGCGGGGTCACGATGAATCTCGCGTCCGAGGGCGGCGGCGACGCACTCGCGCGTCAGGTCATCCTCGGTGGGGCCGAGGCCGCCCATGAAGATGAGGATGTCGGCGCGCTCCAGGGCAATGCGCGCGGCCGAAGTGAGGTGCTCGCGCTGGTCGCCGATGACGCTCTTGAAAGCCACCTGCACGCCGATGTGGTTGAGTTTCTCGGTGAGATAAAGCGAATTTGTGTCCTGGAAAAACGGGGTCAGGAGTTCGGAGCCGATGGCAATGATCTCGGCGATCACTGCAGCAGTGTAAAGGCGCAAGGCACCAGGCGCAAAGGCGCAAGGGAAAAGGCTCACGGCCGAAGGCCCAGAAGACGCAAGCCGCGGGATCACGCTTACACAACAGGACGGATAGCTAAAGGGCGACTTCGTCCACCGGCACCAGGGGATGTCCCTGCACGTCCCACGACAGATGATGGACCGCGTTGGCGGTGGCGAGCACGGCCGAGCGTCCGGGCGCGAATGCCAAGCCGACCAGATTCTGTCCGGCAACCACGAGCTTGGGCTGCCGGTCGGGCGTGAGCCGCACGATGCCGCGCTTGCCGCGCAGCGAGGCGGCGACGTACAGGTTACCTTCGGCGTCAAACGCCAGTCCTTGCGGGCGTCCCAGGCCGCGATAGAAGACGGAAACGCTGCCGTGAGGGTCGATCTGGTAAACGGCGTCGAAGCTGGACGTCGTCGGGCCGGTCACGAACAAATCGCCGCTGGGGCTGAAGGCCAGGTGATAGGCGGATACGCTGGGCTCCAGCGTGGCAAAGACGAAAATCTGACGGTCGCGCCCGATCTTGAAGATGGTTCCGCTGCGATCCCCGACATAAAGATTCTGCTCGCGATCAAAGGCCAATCCGGTGGCAACGCCCATGCCTTCGGCATAAGAGGACATAGTGCCATTGGGCGCGACTCGGTACACGGCGCCGTCGTACCGCGAACTGACGTACATCTGGCCCTCACGATCGAAGGCAATCGCCGTAGCATTCATCAGTTCGGCGAGGAACGGCTTGACGTTGTAATTGGTGTCAATCTTGTAGATCGCGACCGGGACCTTTTGTCCGCGCGGGCCGGAGAAGGTGACGTAGATGTTGCCTTCCAAGTCGAGCGCGGGGTTGGTGACGGGGTGCAGGTTTTCCGCGATGGCGACGGCCACACGAATCTCCTGCGGATTGCTTTCGAAGCCGTCGGTGGCGACGGTCACCGGGCCGGAATGGGCGCCGTCGGGCACGCGCGCCACCAGGAATTGATCGGAGCTGATGACCACGGCGCCTTCGACGTCACCGAACTGCACGCGCGGGCGGCGCATCTCGTGGGGACGCAGGCCGCTGCCGATGATGCGGATCTCGCCGCCGGGCAGGGCCGCGGCGGGCTCCACGCCGTCAATGTGCGGCTTTCCGTTGACGTTTTTCTTTCCCAGCAAACGGTCCGAAATCCCCATACAAAAGTTTCAGTTTCAAGTTTCAGTTGGGTAGTTCATTGCCGAGCCCCACATGGTGAAACTCGGGCCCTAGGGTTCATTTGATGCGCTACTCCGCGGCTCTTACGGCAGCCACGCGACGTGCCGCAGGGCCAGCAGAATGACGAGGGCGTACAGCCCCGCGCCAACGTCGTCGAGCATGATGCCGTAGCCTTCCCGCAAGCGTTCCAGCCGGCGAAGCGGCGGCGGCTTCACGATGTCGAAGACACGAAAAAGTATAAGGCTCGCCAAAAGAGTTTTCCAATGAAGCCCCGCACCGAGAAGAGCGATGAGCTGGCCGGCAACCTCGTCGATCACGACGAACGACGGATCGGTGCGTCCTGATTCACGTTCTACCCGTGTCGAAGCAGGGATTCCGAGCGCCAGGACGGCGGCGACGGCGACAAAAGTCAGCACCGGCAATTCGCCGGGATGGGTAGCGAAGGGCGCCAACGCCCGCCACAGCAGCAGGGTTGCCACCGACGCCCAGGTTCCGGGCCCGGATTTCAGCATCCCGATGCCGAAGAAAGTGGCGATCACCCAGGCGAAGCGGGTGCGCTGCGGCTTGGCGGTATCAGGAGCGCTTGCGCTGCTGCTCATCGTCGTGGGAGCTGCCGTCAGGTTTCGGACGCTTGGGATTGTCCCGGGGGCCGGTCTCGCCGTACTGGTCTTCAGCGTGGATCGGAGAGGAAATGACGTAACCGCCGCTAGCCCACTTGCCGAGATCAATCAGGCGGCAGCGGTCGCTGCAGAAAGGGAACTCGGGCTCGTCGCGCAGAACAATCTTGCGGCAGGTGGGACAACGAAGGCTGCGAGCGCGCTTACGGGGCATGAGCGAAGGCTATTGTATGGGATGCGTGCCGAGGATGCGCGCCACCAGGTCGTACTCGTGGGCTTCGGTGATTTCGCAGCGGTGAAAGCTCCCGGGCTGGAGTTCGGACTCGTCGGCGAAATCGTTGATGAAGACCTTGCCGTCGATTTCCGGAGCGTGCATCGGCGTGCGGCCTTCCCACAGCAGCTCGGTCTCGCTCGACGGGCCTTCAATCAGCAGGTCGAACTGGCGTCCGACCAGCTGCTTCTTCCGCTTGCGGCTGATGCTTTTCTGGATTTGCATCAGCTTGCGGCGGCGGCGCTCCATATCAGCGGGCGGCACTTTCTTCCCCAGTTCGTGGGCGGCGGCGCCTTCCTGGTCGGAGTAGGCGAACGCGCCCATCCAGTCGAACTGTGCCTCGCGAACGAAGTCGCAGAGTTCTTCGAATTCGCGCTCGGTTTCGCCGGGGAAGCCGACGATGAACGAGCTGCGCAGCGTCAGGTCCGGGATGGCATGGCGCATCTTGTCGATCGAGCGCAAAAACAAATCCGCGCCCCCGCCTCGCTTCATGCGCTTGAGGGCGCCGGCCGAGGCGTGTTGCAGGGGCACGTCCATGTAGGAGCAGAGCTTGTCGTGCGATGCGATGGTCTCCAGCAGCCGCCCGGTAATTTTGTTTGGATAAGCGTAGAGGAAACGAACCCAGCGCAGGTCTTTGATGGCGGCGAGCTTTTCCAGCAGCAGCGCCAGGCCATCTTTCAGGCCGAGGTCCTCGCCATAGCAGGTGGTGTCCTGGCCGATGAGGGTGATCTCGCGCACGCCGGCGTGTGACAGGCGCTCCGCCTCGGCGATGACCGACTCGAAGCGCCGCGAGCGGAACTTGCCGCGCAACTGCGGGATGATGCAGAACGTGCACGGGTGGTCGCAGCCTTCGGCAATCTTGATATAGGCCGAGGCGCGGGGCGTGGCCAGCAGGCGCGGGGTCGCGTCGTCGTAGAGATAGTTCGGCAAATCCCCGACCGCGCCCTGCCATTCCTCTCGCGAGAACCGCCCTGCGCGCTCACGCGCATGTCCTTCGGCGCGGCCGCTGTGGCTCAGGATGTTGAAGGGCGACGCGCTCGCGGGCGAGAGCGCTCCAGTGTGCAAACCTGCTGCCTGCAAAATCTGCGGCAGTTCACCCGTGCCGACGACCGCGTCAACTTCCGGAATGTCTTTTTGAATGTCGTTGCGGAACCGTTCGACCAGGCATCCAGCGACCACGAGCTTGCGCGCGCGCCCGTGAGTCTTGTGGCGCGCCATCTCCAGGATGGTGTTCACCGACTCCTGCTGCGCGCTCTCGATGAACGAGCAGGTGTTCACCACGATGATGTCGGCGTCTTCAGCGCGCGGAGTGATTTCCGCTCCGGCCTGCGCCAGCATGCCCATCATGACTTCGGAATCCACCAGGTTCTTCGGGCATCCCAGCGACACGAACCCGACCTTCTGCGGACGCGTGCTCTTGGCGTCCTCTGCAGAAGCAATGGGTTGTTCGAAGGTGACCGGCAGGTCCGACATGCAGTAGTTCAATTCTATAGGAAACGCCGGAGGCGCGCTGGTACTGCCGATACAAAACTCACACCCGAAGGGACAGAAAGGAAGAAGAACAAACAGGCCGCCCTGGAGACTTTCGAGGTTATGAGCTCTTTATGGTTTCAAAGAGTTCGGGCAGGCGCGCTGCATCGTTCGCCGACTCGCCGAATCGCGCGCGCTCGTAGTGCTCCGTGAAGGTGGCCACGGTACGCTGAAGCGGGGGATCGGCAATGCTGGCCACAAATTCGCCGGGAGTCTGCGCCGGCTTTTTGAGGAAGCCCTTGCGCGCCAGAGAGCGGGTCATGCGCGCGTACCAGATCGTCGCGGCCGCCTGGGGCGCACGGTGCGGGTTGCGCGCGAGTTGGTTGCGCCGGGCCGCGCGCCAGATGCGCGTCGCATTCACCAGAAGGATCAACACAATGATCGCAGCCATGGCGCCCATCGCCCAAGTGCGTGGCTGGCGCTCCGCATCGCGATGAATGGCGCGGGCCCGCGCCAACAGGAGCTCGTAGTGGCGGCGGAACCAGCGCCGCGTCTGATCGCCGGCGGTGCGGCCACGGGTGAGGGCCGACACGGTGAGCGTTCGCTGGTGCAGGAAGTCGTAATTGATCACCCACTCGCGCCAGAACTCGCGCATGGCATCCATGTAGAGCAGGAAGCGATGCATGCTGCCGGCGGAGGGCTTGGGATCCGGCGGCGTGGGATCGAACGCCACCCAGGCGTATCCGGGAATGTAGGCTTCCACCCAGGAGTGCGCGTCGCGGCCGCGAATGATGTAGCTGCCGGTCAGGTCGTTATATTCTCCCGTGCGGAAGCCCGTCACCATGCGCGACGGGATGCCGACGGTCCGCAGCATCACGGCCATCGCCGAGGCGAAGTACTCGCAATGTCCTTCCTTGCGGTCGAAGAGGAAGTACGCAATGGGATCCGGCGGCGGGGTGTTGGCCATCTGCAGGCTGTAGCCGTAGCGCGTGCGCAGGTAATTGTCGATGGCGAGGGCCTTGTCGTAATCCGAGGAGGCCTTGGCCGTGATCTGCTGCGCCAGCGCGGTGACGCGGCGGTCCACATTCGGCAGTTGCAGGAAGAGCAACTTGACGTCGTTCGGGTAAGCCGCCGACTGCTGCCGCAGGCGCTGGGCGGCCGGCTCCAGCAACATCGAGTAGGCGCTGTAGCTTTCCGTCATGCGGCTGTGGTCGAGGTTGTAGACCGCGCCGTACACGTCGATTCCGATCTCGCTCATGCGTCCCTGGAGCATCGTGGGCACGGAAGCGAGGAAGATCACGTTGGTTCCAATCGGCTCCATCACAACTTTGTAGAGCAGCGGCCGGGCGGTGCGCAGCTCGGCATCGGCAGGCAGGTTGCGGAATTTGGTTTCCTGCGGCGCCAGGAAGTAGCGGCCGGAGCCGAGCACACGCGTGGCGCGGAAAGGGCCTCCGGCGGAGAGCGACTCCATGCTTTGGTCCTGCGGATTCGACCATAGCCTGCCGTCGAAGTTGGCCAACGCCATGCCGCGCCACTTCAGGTCGGCATAGCTGCCGCGGTCGTGCTCGATCTCGACGTGCATCACGACGGTGTCGGACTGCTTGATCCGTCCGATCTGGCCGAGCTCGACGCGATCGCTGAATCCACTGACGAAATCATTGCGCGGAGCGTACGAGCTCAGATAGCCGGCCGACAGACGCGGCAGGACGAAGAAAATCGCAGCCGCGCCGATCACGACGGCAGCGGTCATCAGCAGGGCAACGCCGCTGAGGGAGCGGCTCATGTGGCGAGCCGGGCGCGGCACCGCGGGAATGGGCAGCGGCAGAGTTGCGCGCGCTGCCGAGCGCTTCATCTCCATGGTGATGAATGTCGCCGTCGCCACCAACAGGAACACGCAGAAGGCGGCGAGGAAGACCGTGTCCACGGTGAGCACGGCCGCCGCCAGCACCTCCAGGAAGGAAATCACCGCCAGGTAGAGGTGGTCGCGATCGCGCTGCACCGACAAAATCTTTACCACCATGATGAACAGCACCAGGTGGACGGTCGCGGTCACGAAGCTGCCCGATACCAAGAAGAAGTCGGCGACGTAGAACAGCATGTAGAGCAACGTCAGATACGAGGTCCAGCGCTCCGGAATGGTCAGCTTGCGGCCGCGCAGCAACAGGTAGCCGCGAAACAGAAGTGCCGCCGAGACCAGCATGATCGAGGGCGGATCCAGGCGTCCGGTGCTGATCAGCGTAACGAAGCCGATGACGACCAGCAGGTACAGGCAGAGTTCGAAGAATTGCTCGATGGCGACGTGGAAGGAACCACGCGCCGGATTCAGCAGAGAGCGGAATGCGAATTTGTCGCCGGCAGCCACTTGCCTATGGTATTGCCGAAGTGCCGAGTTGCGGAACTGCGGAATTGAAAAGTCCTTCGGTAAGAGCCGCGGCGTTTTCGAATGTTAAAATAGAACGTGTCGGGCATCGGCCCCGCGCGACGTATTCCCGCCAACCCCGCCAGGTCCGGAAGGAAGCAACGGTAACGGGCTCTTGCGTGCGCAGCGGGTTCACCGGTGCCCGGCTTTTTTGCGTTGGCCAACGGCGAAAGAACTTCTTATTACTCCCCAAGCGCTACGAATTAGACATTGGCTGTAATCATCGTTCACAATATGCGGTCTGATTCGCGGAGAAACCATTGAGCCATCCTATTCGGGCAAAAATCACCAGCCTCGGCGTGTACGTCCCGCCTCGCATTCTCAATAACCAGGACCTGGAAAAAATGGTGGAGACCACCGACGAGTGGATCATGCAGCGGGTGGGAATCCGCGAGCGCCACATCGTGGAGAAAGGCGTCGCCACAAGCGACCTCGCTGCCGAAGCCGCCAAATGCGCGCTGGCCAAGCGCGGCATCCGGCCCGAAGAAGTCGAGGTCATCGTCGTCGGCACCGTCACGCCCGACATGTTTTTTCCGTCCACCGCCTGCCTGGTGCAGCACAAGCTCGGCGCTAAGGGAGCCTGGGGATTCGACCTATCGGCCGCCTGCTCGGCGTTCGTTTATTCGCTCCTGACCGGCGCGCAATTCATCAACACGGGCGCGCATAAGAAGGTGCTGGTGATCGGCGCCGACGTCATGTCGTCCATCATTGATTACACCGACCGTGCCACCTGCGTGATTTTTGGTGATGGGGCCGGAGCGGTGCTGCTGGAGCCGGTCGCCGAGGGCGAAGATTTCGGCATCATTGATTTCCTGAATTATGTGGACGGCGGCGGCGGTTGCGCGCTCTACATGCCCGGCGGCGGCAGCCTGAACCCGTCTTCCCATGAAACGGTGGACAAGAAGATGCATTTCGTCCATCAGGACGGTCAGGCGGTGTTCAAGTACGCCGTCCGCAACATGGCCGACGTCTGCGATCGCTTGCTGAAGCGCAATGGCCTGAAGGGCGCCGACATTGACTGCTTCATCCCGCACCAGGCCAATAAGCGCATCATCAGCGCCACCGGAGAGCGCCTCGGGTTGCGTCCCGAGGCGACCATCATCAACATAGATGTCTACGGAAACACCACCGCCGGCACTATTCCGCTGGGCATGCATTCGGCCATCGAGCAGGGTAAGCTCAAGAAGGGAAGCCTGGTGATGCTGGCGTCGGTTGGCGCGGGATTTACGACGGGCGCGACGCTGCTCAGGTGGGCGTACTAGCCGCTAGCCCCTAGCCGCTAGTAAAACCATATTGGACGCTGATGAACGCAGACAAACGCTGATCGAATGAATGAAACGTGTCACCGGCATCGGCGGAATTTTCATTAAGTCGAAAGACCCGAAGGCGATGTATGCCTGGTACAAGAAGCATCTCGGCATGGACTACGACGACACCACCCAGTCGGTGGACTTCCCGTCGAAGGACGCGCAGACCGGCGAGGAAGCGCACACGTACTGGTCGCTATTTCCGCACTTCAGCACCTACATGGACCCGAGCAAGACGGGGTTCATGATCAATTACCGCGTTGCCGATTTGAACGCCGTGCTGGAAGCGCTCAAACGTGAGGGCATTGAGATCCTCGGCCGCCAAGACGAGGAGTACGGCCACTTCGCATGGATCATGGATCCGGAGGGGAACAAGATCGAGCTCTGGGAGCCGCCGAAAACAGCCCCTAGCGGCTAGCCCCTAGTGGTCGAAAGACCAATTTGCCGCAGATGAACTCGGATCAACGCTGATAAAGAGAACGCGCCGCAGGTTGGGCGCGTTGTCTTTTCTGGGGATCAGGGACTAGCGGCTAGCGACTAAGGGTGCGTCATCGTCTCCGGCTTCACCAGCTCGTCGAATTCCTCGCCGCTCAGGAAGCCGAGTTTCACCGCCGCCTCCTTCAAGCTGCTGTGCTCCACGTGCGCGGTGTGCGCGACTTTGGCGGCGTTGTCGTATCCGATCTTCGGCGCCAGCGCGGTGACCAGCATCAGCGAGTTCTTGACGTACCAGTCCACCTTATCGCGGTTGACCTCGATGCCGTTGACCATGAACTCGACGAACCCGTGGGTCGCGTCGGTAATCAACGTCACCGAGTGCAGGAAGTTGTAGATCATTACCGGCTTGAACACGTTGAGCTCGAAATTGCCCTGCGAGCCGGCAAAGCCCACCGCGGCGGTGGCGCCGTGCACCTGCGCGCACACCATGGTCATGGCCTCGCACTGCGTTGGGTTCACTTTGCCGGGCATGATGGAGGAGCCTGGCTCGTTCTCCGGGATCGTCAACTCGCCCAGGCCGCAGCGCGGGCCGGAAGCCAGCCAGCGAATATCGTTGGAAATCTTCATCAGCGACGCCGCCGTGGTTTCCAGCGCGCCTTGCGCGAAGATGATTTCGTCGTGCGCTGAAAGCGCGGCGAACTTGTTGGGATGCGAGCGGAAGGGAAGCCCCGTCAGCTCCGCAATCTTCTTGGCGGCGCGCTCGGCAAATTCCGGATGCGTATTCAACCCGGTGCCGACGGCCGTGCCGCCGATGGCAAGTTCGTAGAGTCCCTCCAGCACCTGGACCAGCCGCTTGATATCGCGCTCGATCAGGCTCGCCCAGCCGCCGAACTCCTGCCCGAAGGTCAGCGGTACCGCGTCTTGCAAGTGCGTGCGCCCGATTTTCACGATGGAATCAAATTCTTTGGCCTTGCGCTGCAGCGCCTGCTTGACGGTTTCCAGTGCCGGAATCAGCTTGGTCTTGACGCACTCGGCGGCGGCAATGTGCATGGCCGCGGGGAAGGTGTCGTTCGAGGATTGCGACATGTTGACGTGATCGTTCGGGTGGATCGGCTTCTTCGACCCCATCTCGCCGCCGGCGATCTCGATGGCGCGGTTCGAGATTACCTCGTTCACATTCATGTTGGTCTGCGTGCCGCTGCCGGTCTGCCAGATGCGCAGCGGAAATTGCTCGTTCAGCTTGCCCGAGATGACCTCGTCGGCCGCCTGCGTGATCAGCTTGGCTTTGTCGGCAGGCAGCTTGCCGAGGTCCTGGTTCACCAGCGCGCAGGCTTTCTTCAGGGTGCCGAAAGCACGGATGAGCTCCGGCGGCATGGCGTCGCGCCCGATGTTGAAGTGAATCAGCGAGCGCTGTGTTTGCGCGCCCCAATAGACGTTCGAGGGGACTTCGATCTTCCCCATGCTGTCCGATTCAATACGCATGACGGCGGGACGCTCCACGGTGGTTGCCATAGTGTTGCTCCATGAGTGCAGTACCTAGTACCGGAGTACCTCAGTACCTGAGTGAATCAGGACTGGGTTTGCTGCGTAAGAAGACCAATGACAGAGGAATTATAGTCTCGGCGGGCGGGGCCTTTGTGCGCCGGAACACAGTGCCACGTGATGATGCGGTATGGAGGCGCTGCCCAGGTGCTCGGGTACTTCTCCTGTCAGTACTCCAGCACACCCGTGTGGAAGATGAGTTTCCACTCGCCGTTCTTCATCCGCGTGTATCCCTTGCTGACGCGGCCCTTCCAGTGATTGTCGCGGCCCTGCTGGTCGCGCCAGAGGGTGTCGATATCGACCACCGCCAGCGCCGCATCGCCCTGCTGGGAGATTTCGATCTTCCGGATCGTGCGCTTGTTATGCACGAGCTTGTGCGTGTCGAAAAGCTCCTGCCATGATTTCTTCCAGCGCTCCCGCTGATAGCGTCCCATGAAAAATACCCACGTCTGAGGATCGTGGTCCTGCGCGGTTGGCGGCCATGGCCACACCATGTCGGGATGGAACAACTCGACCAGCGACTCCGCGTCCTGGGTATCCCAGGCGCGGGTCTCGCGGTTGACCATCTCCTCGATTGCGGCACGGACATCGTTCATCAGCTCTCCCCATTGCCGAAGTGCGGAATTGGAAACCAACGCCGGCCGTTTTTCAATTGCGCAATTCCGCAGTTACCAGATTCGGCTATCCCGGTGACGATCTCCGCACCGCCATGACCTTTGCCTGAATCCAATGTCCGTGCCCGAATTAAGCACACAGTTCGATGTGGTCGTAGTGGGCGCCGGGCCCAGCGGCCTGGCCACGGCCATCGAGGCGCAGCGCGTGGGACGCCGCGTGGCGTGCATTGACAAGGGCTGCCTGGTCAACTCGCTCTATCACTATCCTGCCAATATGACGTT
Source organism: Terriglobales bacterium (assembly GCA_051006995.1). Lineage (GTDB taxonomy): Bacteria > Acidobacteriota > Terriglobia > Terriglobales > Acidobacteriaceae > JAIQGF01. The sequence goes on along the minus strand of JBPCSQ010000014.1, from coordinate 146,904 downwards.
CTTCACCACGCCGGAGCTGCTGGAGATTGGCGATATTCCTTTTCCCAGCGCGCATACTAAGCCGACCCGCGAGGAGGCGCTGGAGTACTACCGAAAAGTCGCCGAGCACTACCGGCTCGACATTCGCCAGTACCAGCGCGTGGAGCGCGTCAGCGGCAAAGACGGCGATTTCAGGATCACCACCTGCCGCATGGGAACGGAAATTCTTGGAGCACTGGAAACGGAGAGCCAAGGCAAGCTGGAAGAGATGATGGAGTACCGCGCCCGCAAGCTTGTCATTGCCACCGGCTATTACGACTTGCCGAACCTTATGAGCGTCCCTGGCGAGGAACTGCCCAAGGTCTTCCATTACTACCGCGAGCCGCACCCGTTCTACGACCGGGACGTGGTGGTGATCGGCGGCAAGAACTCGGCCGCCATTGCGGCGCTGGAGTTGTGGCGGCACGGGGCGCGCGTCACCCTGGTGCATCGCCACGACGGCCTGCACGGCAACGTAAAGTACTGGATCAAGCCGGACATCGAGAACCGCATCAAGAACGGCGAGGTCGCGGCCTTCTTCAACACTTCGGTCACGCGCATTGAACCTGACTCGGTGACCATCCTCACACCCGACGGTGAGCGCCGGCTGAAGAACGATTTCGTCTTCGCCCTCACCGGTTACCATCCCGATTACGCCTTCCTGCGCAGCCTCGGCGTGCAGCTCACCTCCGACGAGTGCCGCCCCATCGTGGATCCGGCCACACTGGAGACCAACGTGCCCGGAATTTATGTCGCTGGGGTGATTGTTGCGGGGTCGAAGACTAACGAGATTTTTATCGAGAATGGCCGCTTTCACGGTCAGCACATCGCTGCGGATTTGAAAAAGAAGCTTTTAGCGGTTAGCTCTTAGCTTTTAGCTGTTCACCCCCTCACCGCTGACATTCCTCAGCCGCGGAGCGGCGGAATTCGTTCGCCCACCGCGGCAGCGGTGGATATGCGAAATCACAACGTATCCAGCGCCGGAGGCGTGGCACCATTTACAATCCATCCATGCGCACGCCCGTATTCATTACCATCATCTCCTTATCATTATCATTGCTTGCCGCTTGCAACCAATCCACTCCGCCGGCGGCGTCGAATCCCGCCCCCGCTGCTCAACCTGCGGCTTCTGCCCAGAGCTCCTCCGATCCGGTGGCCCCGAAACTTCGGGAACTGTCCGGCAAAGGCGCCACTGATTGCGGCCTGGTGAAAACCCAAGGCCAGGAAGAAATCAAGAAGGCCAGCGACTGTGCCATGGACGCTGCCACGAACAAGAAGCCGTTTTACGTAGGCTATGAAATGCCGGGGCTCGTTGTTGGAGTTGCTGGCAATGCCGAGGGCAAGCACTTCGCCCTGCAAGCGTCACAGGCCGGGGCGGGCACGAAGCCGCAAATTCAGAGCGCGCCGTGTCCTGCGGATCTTCGCCTGGCGCAAAGCGGTCGCGTCACCTGCATGTCGCCCGGCAGCATGGGCGGGACAGGCTCCAGCCCGCATGGCGGCGGCATGCCTTCAGCGGGTGGCGACAATCCGCACGGCGGCGCGATGGCCGCGCCGCCGGGAACCGAGAATCCGCATGGGGCGGTGGGCACAAAGCCGCAGAGCTCAGGGAAGAACCCGCCAAGGTAAAGACAAGTGCGAAGTGCTAAGGGCGAAGTAGGCACGCACTTGCTTCGCTTCGCACATCGCACTTAGCACTTTGCACTATCGAGTAGTTTCGCCACTGCGGCCTGCGTCCGCTCAGCCAATTCCGCCGCGGGTACGCCGTCGGTCGAAATCGGGTCGCCGACAATCATCCCCATCGGTCGGCGGCGCAGATGCGTTGATCCGATCGGCAACCCCTCGTACGTCCCTGTAATTGCGACCGGCACCACATCCACGTTCGCGTGCACGGCGGCGAAGAACGCTCCGCGCTTGAAACGCAGCATCTCGCCTGTCGGTGAGCGCTCGCCTTCGGGGAAGATGACGATCGGCATACCGCGCCGCAGCGTCGCCACGGCCTCGCGCAAAGTCCTGCGCGACAGCGCCAGGCTTTCGGGCGCGATCTCCAGCGCTCCCGTCCAGCGCAGGTACCACCCGATCAGCGGGACGCGGAACACCAACCGGTGCGCCACGATCCGGAACTGAAACGGCAGGTAGCGGTAGAGCAGGGGAATGTCGAGCGCGGAAAGATGATTGGCGGCATAGAGGCGCGGCTTGCTCGCGTCAATGCGTTCCATGCCCCGGATGCTGACCTTGGTGGCTATCGCCGCCAGCAGCGCACCCGCCCAAGCCCGTACGCACGCATGCTGCAGGCGCCCGCTGCGGTCGAGCAGCCCCGCCAGCAGCGCGAAGGGCTCCATGATGAGGGTGATCAGAACGGCCGCCGGCCAGAAAAGGAAGGTGGAGCGAAGCCAGCTGAGATGTTTCAAGGTTTCACGGGTCACGTTTCACGCTGCACTGATTTGGGCGGCACTCGAAATCCTCGTGACGTGGAAGTGAAACTCGAAACGCGAAACTTAGTCCAGGTCCACTGTTTCCGAGCCCAGCTGTTTGTTCATCAGGCGCGAGACCAGCGGCTTCAGCTCCTCGCCAGTCTTGGGCAGCACGAAATCGTTCAGGTCGTCGTTCCAGACAAGTTTGAAGCTGGTGGAGAGCGCCGAAATGCAGATATGCTTCGACGAGAGGTTAGGGGAGACCACGAATTTCGCGGGCGGCTCCTCGAAACGAATGTGAATCGCGCCCGAGGCGTTTTCGATATTGAACTCGGCGTCCTGTTCGGCCTCGATCAGCGACTGCTTGAGCGACTCCATCGCCGAGTCGGCCCGCCGCCGGAATTCCTGCTCATCCATGGGGCGGGATTGTAACACTCAGCTGTTAGCTCTTAGCTGTTAGCTTTTAGCGGACGCGCCGCGGCACACTGATTTGGCAATTGTTTCGGGTCCCGCCCAAAGCGTTGACTGCAGCCCACCTTCGCGCGCGATGGAAGAAACCAGGCGACCTTACGCGACATCCGCAAGCAGGCGGAGCGCACGGTACAGATTTGATTTACCCGTACCGTTCGCACCGGTGATCACGTTCAACCGGTGCAGGGGAACAACCAGGTTTCGAAGCGAGCGGTAATTCGAGATCGCTAAAGTTGTGGAGCATGCCCGTATACGGGAAACGCACGCGGAACCGAGCGAGCTAATCGCTAAGAGCTAAAAGCTAAGAGCTGCTTTTTTAGAACGGAATATCCTCATCCGTGATCGGGCCGGCCTGCGACATCTCCGGCTCGGGGGCGCGCTGGTCCATACCGGTGTTGGCCGAGGCGCCGCGCGAGCGGTGCTCGCCGCCGCTGCCTTCGCCGCGGCCGCCGAGAAGCACCAGGTCGTTCACAACGATCTCGGTACGATATTTCTTCTGGCCGCTTTCCTTATCATCCCAGGAATCGGTACGCAGGCGGCCCTCGATGTAAATCTGGCTGCCCTTCTTGCAGTACTCGCCCACAATCTCCGCCGTCCGCTGCCAGGCGACGATGTTGTGCCACTCGGTGCGGTCCTGCCAGTTGCCCTCTTTGTCCTTGAAGCGTTCATTGGTGGCCAGGCTGAACTTGGCCACGGGCGTGCCGCTCGGCGTGTACTTGACCTCGGGGTCCTTGCCCAGATGTCCGACGAGGATGACTTTATTAACGCTCTTTGCCATGGGGTGCTCCTGAGAATTGCGGTTTAGGGAAGCGCAACTATAGCAGAGCTAACAGCCATCAGCTATGAGCTTTCAGCCCCGAGCGGACTCGGGCGTGGCCCAAAATGGCTGAACGCTGGGAGCTGATAGCCGAAAGCTGCTTTTGTCACAAAAGTGCTTGTAAGTTGCTGAAAAGCCAAACAGGTACCACTCCGCTCACCGCGCGCCGCCCTCCCTTGGACTGCCATTTTGCGCCATTCGGCAGAAAGGCGTCGCCGCCACCGTCCCCGCCCGGCAAACTAGTCGGCTACTAGCGGACTTGTGGGTCTAATTGTCTCCCACGAGGATGGCGGTTCGCTGAGATCGCCCCAATCCGGGGCAAAGGGTGAGGAAATGAGCACATCGACGCAGATTCCTGTCGCCAACGAAGGCCTGGTGCAGATTTCGTCCAACCCCCACGACTTGCAGACCCGGCCGGCGGTGGCCGACCTGGAAGAACTGATCCGGCAGCGGGTGGCCGACGAGCGCGCCCGGCTGGAGCGCGAGGCCGGACTGGCGCAAAAGCAACATCATCATTTCCACAAGCCCATCGAGCGTCCCTTCACCGCCGACCAGCGCGGCCACACCACGCTGCTCTTCGGCGGCCTCACCTGGAAACACGAAAAGCTTGTTCACGGCGCGCTGGAAGGGCTTGGCTACAAGCTCGAAGTCGTGCCTACGCCCGACGTCAAAGCCTTCCAGTTGGGCAAGGAATACGGCAACAACGGCCAATGCAACCCGACGTACTTCACCGTCGGCAACCTGGTGCAGTACCTCCAGAAGCTGGAAGAATCCGGCGTCAAGCGCGAAGACCTGATCAACAATTACATCTTCCTCACCGCCGGCGCCTGCGGTCCCTGCCGATTCGGCATGTACGAAGCCGAGTACCGCCTGGCCCTGCGCAATGCCGGCTACGACGGCTTCCGCGTCATGCTGTTCCAGCAGTCCGGCGGCCTAAACCAGGCCGAAGCCGAAGCCGGCCTGCAGATGAACCTCGACTTCTTCCTCAACCTGCTCAACGGCTTCAACATGGGCGACATCATCAACGAGGTCGGCTACCAGATCCGCCCCTTCGAGCAGAGCGCCGGCGAAACCGACGCCATCATGGACGAAGTCATTGACTACATGCACGAGGTCCTGCGCAAGAAGTCGCCGTGGACGGTCGAGCAGAAGCTGGGCAAGATCGCCAACAAGATTCCGATGAAGGGCACGGTCGAGTACCTGGGCAAGTTCCTGAACCAGCTCTACAGCGACGATTACGTGCACGCGCTCAACCACGTGCGCGATCGCTTCAACGCCGTCAAGGTAGACCGCCTGCGGGTGAAGCCCATCGTCAAGATCACCGGCGAGTTCTGGGCGCAGACCACCGAGGGCGACGGCAACTTCAACATGTTCCGCTTCCTGGAGAAGGAAGGGGCACAGGTGATCGTGGAGCCCATCGGGACCTGGATCATGTACATGATCCACCAGGTAGTGCAGAAGATCCGCGACACCCGCGGCCTGGAAGATGGCGCCGTCATGCCGCCGTCGTGGCGGTTCGACAAGCACGCCAAGATCGAGTGGAATTACCGCAACCGGCTGCTGAAGATGAAGGCAGCGGAAGTGATCTTCACGCGCGAGTACCACAAGATCATTGACTCGCTCGGCGGCACCGCGCACCGGCTGGTGAACCAGTACGAATTGCAGCGGCTCGGCCATCCCTATTACAACTCGCGCGCGGGCGGCGGCGAAGGTCACCTGGAAGTTGCGAAGAACATTTACTACTCCAACCGCGAACTCTGTCACATGGTGCTCTCGCTGAAGCCGTTCGGGTGCATGCCGTCCACGCAGTCCGATGGCGCGCAATCGGCCGTGGTGGCGCATTACAAGGACATGATCTTCCTGCCGATCGAAACTTCAGGCGAAGGCGAGATCAACGCCCACAGCCGCGTCCAGATGGCGCTCGGCGAAGCCAAGGCCAAAGCCAAGCTGGAGTTCAAGGACGTACTGGAGAAGTGCGGCAAAAGCGCGGACGAGCTTCACGCTTACGTGGAGCAGCACGCTGAGCTCACGGCTGCCGTGTACAAAGTGCCCAAGTACAAGGGCGTCATCGGCACGGCGGCGAACTTCGCCATTCACGTGACCGAACTCATGGGCGGAAACGTTCCGTACCACACTGAGGTTCACTAACAACGTTTCACGATTCGAAATTTCACGTTTCACGTAGTGCGTTCGCAGAGTGAAACGTGAAACGCGAAACTCGAAACGCTGAGAGGACAAATGCCCGGACTGACCGATAAGGCTGACCCGCAGAAGAAGTACGACATGCTCTGGATGGGCGTGGACGTTGGTTCCACCACGGTGAAGATCGTCGTCATTGACGGCGACACGGACACCATTCTGTGGCAGGACTACCAGCGTCACGAAACCAAGCAGCCGGAAAAGGCGCTGGAGATGTTGAAGGCCATTGAGGCCGACTTCCCCAACACGCCGAAGGAGAATTTCCGCGCGTTTATCACTGGTTCGGGCGGATCGGGAATCGCCAAGCACATCGGCGCCAAGTTCGTACAGGAAGTGAACGCCGTGTCGCTGTCGGTGGAGAAGCTTTATCCGCAATGCGGCTCGGTGATCGAACTCGGGGGGCAGGACGCCAAGATCATCATCTTCAAGGAAGATCCCGAAACGGGGAAAAAGAAGAAGCTGCCGTCCATGAACGACAAGTGCGCCGGCGGCACCGGCGCCGTCATTGACAAGATCAATGCCAAGCTCCGCATCCCGTCCGACCAACTGTGCGAGATGGGTTACAAGGGGCTGAAGCTGCACCCCGTGGCCGGCAAATGCGGCGTCTTCGCCGAAACCGACATCAACGGCCTGCAGAAGCAGGGTGTCCCGCCGGACGAGCTCATGGCCTCGCTGTTCGAGTCCATCATCCAGCAGAACCTTTCGGTGCTGACGCGCGGCAACACGCTGCGTCCGGTCGTGCTCCTGCTCGGCGGCCCCAATTGCTACATCAAGGGCATGCGCGACTGCTGGAAGGTCAACATTCCGAAGATTTGGGAAGAGCGCAATTACCCATTGCCCGAGGGCGTGAATCCCGAAGACCTGATTACCACGCCCGACAATGCCCAGTACTTCGCCTGCATCGGTGCGGTTGAGTACGGCAAATCGGAAGACCCCGGCATCGGCGTCTATGTCGGCTATGACAAGCTCGAGTGGTACATGACCGAGGGCCGCGCTCAGGAAAAAGCCAAGAAGGGCGGCGCGCAAGCACTGGCGAAATCGCCGGACGAGCTCGAAGCTTTCAAGCAGAAATACACCAAGAAGAAGTTCGTTGCCACTACGTTCCAGCCCGGACAGGTGGTCGAGGGCTTCATCGGCATTGACGGCGGCTCGACTTCCACCAAGGCCGTGCTGGTGGACAAGGACCGCAACGTCCTCTGCAAGACCTACCAGCTTTCGCGCGGAAATCCGATCGAAGATACCCAGGAGGTCGTGGCTAAAGTAGCCAAGCAGGTCAGCGACCAAGGCGCAACACTTAAAGTATTAGGTGTAGGTACCACCGGCTATGCCAAGGACATCCTGAAGGACGCCGTCGGCGCCGACGTGGCGCTGGTGGAGACCGTTGCCCACACCCAAGCGGCTCTTCATTTCTATGCCGACGCGGACGTTATCTGCGACGTTGGCGGCCAGGACATCAAGATCATCATTCTGAAAGATGGCCGCGTGAAGGACTTCAAGCTGAACACGCAGTGCTCGGCCGGCAATGGCTATTTCCTGCAGGGCACCTGCGAAAGCTTCGGCTTCAAGGTCGAGGAATTTGCCGACATCGCCTTCAACGCCAAGGGATTCCCGCAGTTCGGCTACGGCTGCGCCGTGTTCATGCAGTCCGACATCGTGGACTTCCAGCGCCAGGGCTGGAAGCCGGAAGAGATCATGGCCGGGCTGTGCAATGTGCTGCCCAAGAACATCTGGCTGTACGTTTCGCAGATTCCGAACCTGAGCGCCATCGGGCACAAGTTCATTCTCCAGGGCGGCACGCAGCATAACCTGGCGGCGGTGAAGTCGCAGGTGGACTTCATCGAGTCGCGTTTCAAGGGCAAGGAGATCAAGCCCGAGGTTATCGTTCACCAGCACTGCGGCGAGGCCGGCGCCATCGGTTGCGCCTTCGAGGCGGTGCGGCTGTGGGAGAACGGCAAGCAGACCACCTTCATCGGGCTGGACCAGGTGGCCTCTATCACTTACACCACCGCGCGCAACGAAGCGACGCGCTGCTACTTCTGCAAGAACAAATGCCTGCGCACCTTCATTGACGTCAAGACGTTGACGCCGAACCCGAATTACCGCCCGCCGGCCAAGACCAAAGTTCCGCTCGCCGAGGGCGCGCAGCGGCTCATCATCGCCACCTGCGAAAAGGGAACGGTGGAGAACGTCGAGGAGATGAGAGTCATCAAGGGCGACATTGACGCCATCAAGAAAGAAAACCCGAACCTGGTGGAACTGGCTGCTAAGGCGGCTTTCAAGGATTACGATCCCCCGGTGGTAGCCGATCCGCTGCCCAAGCTTCAGTTCACCGCAACGCAGAAGAAGCGCGCCGAGCTGATGAAGAAGCGCGCCGAAATCAAGATCGGCATGCCCAAGGCGCTCAACATGTACTCCTGCGGGCCGTTCTTTACCGCCTACTTCCAGGCGCTCGGGCTGAAGAGCGAGAACCTGTTCTGGTCGGAATACACCAGCGAGCAGTTGTATAAGGAGGGCGCGAAGCGCGGCGCCATTGATCCGTGCTTCCCGTCCAAGGTCGGCATTCCGCACGTGCACAATTTGCTCTACGTCATTCATGCGAAGAAGCAGCTCGACGTTATCTTCTTCCCAATGATTGACTCGATCCCGACCTTCCTGAAAGACGTGCAGGCCAGCCGCGCCTGCCCCACGGTGACGGCCACCCCGGCGTCGGTGAAGGCCGCGTTCACCAAGGAATCCGACCTGTTCACCGAGAAGGGCGTCATCTGGAAGGACACGCTTATCGAACTGGACGACCCCAAGGCCTCGCACCGCCAGATGTACGAGGACTGGAAAGACATCCTCGGTTTGAGCGAAGAAGAGAACTTCCGCGCTTGCGAGGAAGGCTATAAGGCGCTGAAGAAGTTCGACAATGACATCATGCGCGGCGCCGCGCGCGAAATCCTCTCCAAGCTGGAGAAAGAAACCCGGCTCGGCATCGTGCTGCTGGGGCGTCCGTACCACAACGATCCCGGCATCAATCACGAGATCCTGGAAGAGTTCCAGAAGCTCGGGTACCCGATCTTCTCGCAGGACTCGCTGCCGCTGGACGAAGACACCCTGTGGAAGCTGTTTGGCGACGATGTGAAGGCGGGCGTGATTTCGCACCCGCTGGATGTTTCCGACGCCTGGAAGAACTCCTATTCGGAGAACACCTCGCGCAAGGTCTGGGCGGCGAAGTACATCGCGCGCCATCCCAACCTGATCGCCTTGGAGCTTTCCAGCTTCAAGTGCGGTCACGATGCCCCGATCTACACCGTAATCGAGGAGATCGTGGAGCACTCGGGCACGCCGTACTTCTGCTTCAAGGACATTGACGAGAACAAGCCCAGCGGCTCGATCAAGATCAGGGTCGAGACCATCGGCTACTTCCTGAAGCGCTACCGCGAAGACATGGTGCGCGAGGGCCAGAAAAAGCACACGATTGACGAGCAGTTGCATCAGTTCGAGCAACGGCTGCGTCACGAGTTGCGGCTGGCGGCCAGCCTGGGCGCCAAGACCACCGGCGGCTGCGGTTCGGCCGACGAGCACGCGCCCCAAGAACTGATCCAGATCGGCGCCATGCAGCCTTCGCAGTCCGACCTGGTGGAGCTGGCGGGAGACTAGGCTCGTTCTCGCTGCCTGGCATTTGCCCTCCGCGCGTGCGGAGGGCTTTTTCTTATGCGGAGCGCCCGTTGAGTACTTTCAGTGAAGGATGAACCATGCAGAGAAGCGTCTTGGTGACCTCGGCAGGCGCGGGATTGCGGCAAGCGATCTCGATAGGGCCACACCAGTTCCAGGCGGATGAACCGGTCTCCGCAGGCGGTGGCGACACCGGTCCCAACCCGTACGAACTCTTGCTCGCCGCTCTCGGTGCATGCACCAGCATGACCTTGCGTATGTATGCGAACCGGAAACAGTGGGCCTTGGCCGGCGTCCAAGTGCGGCTGAGCCATAACAAGATTCACGCTCAAGACTGTATGGACTGCGAGACGAAGGCAGGAATGATCGATCAGATCGAAAGAGAGATCACGCTGGAGGGCGACCTCTCCGATGAGCAAAGGCAACGCCTGCTCGAAATTGCGAATAAGTGTCCAGTGCACCGGACACTCACTTCGGAAATACACATTCAGACTCGTCTAAGGAACGTGTAGGAGCGCGCAACCCCGTTGCGACCCAATCATCTATCCATTCGGAGGTTCCGATGCCCACGACGACCCACTACACTCCCGCCGGCTACCACACCGTGACCCCCTATCTGATCGTCAAGAACGCCGCCAGGGCGCTGGACTGGTACAAAAGCGTCTTCGGCGCCACCGAGATCATGCGGTTCCCGATGCCTGACGGCAAAATCGGCCATGCCGAGATCAAGATCGGCGACTCGTTCGTCATGCTGGCCGACGAATTTCCGCAGAGGAAAGCCGTCAGCCCGCAGACCATCGGCGGCACTGCTTCGGCCATCATGATCTACGTGCCCGAGGTGGACGCAGTGTTTAAGAAAGCGGTCTCGAACGGCGCTACGGTGCATGAGGATGTCCAGGACAAGTTCTACGGCGACCGCAGTGCGACCATCTACGACCCATTCGGCCACCAGTGGACCATCGCGACGCACGTCGAGGACGTCACCCCGGAAGAGATGAAGCGGCGCATGGCCGCGATGAAGTAGGAAATAGCCGCGAGCCCCGCGCCGCGAGTCTGCACTCGGGGCTCGCGGCTCGTGGCTTTGTTCAGAACTTGAGGCCCACCGCACCGCTCAAGAACCGCACCAGTGGCTCCATTTCATGGCAGGCATCCACGAATGTCTCCATGAACCTGGGACCGGTCACCTGCTTGTCGGTGAAGGCGACGGAGCTGCCGATATCGCGTAGCTTCAGGTCTTCGACGAATTCGTGATCGCAGGGGAATCCGCGCGGCGGCCGGCTGAGCTTGCCGGCGTCGTCCCAGTTCACCAGGCGCCGCACTTTTCGCCATTCAGCGGCCCGCGAGACGATCGCGCCGCGCACTCTCAGCAACACCGGCATCTCCGGATGCCACAGCCCGGCCGCCGCAAAGCAGCCCTCGGGCTCGATGTGCAGGTAGTAGCCGGGCGAATGCACGTCCTTGCCGGGATGCGAGAAGCGCATTGCCAGGTGAAACTTGTACGGCTTCTTGTCATGGGAGAAGCGCGTGTCACGGTAGATGCGAAACAGCGAACGGCGCGGATCGGCCCGCAACTGCGGGCTGATCTCGTACAGTGGCGTGGCAAAGTCGCTAATAAACCGCAGCGCCGCGTCGCGCCCGTACGTCTCGTACTCCTGCCTGTGTCTCAGGAACCATTCGCGCCGGTTGTTACGTTTCAGCCGCCGCAGGAAGTCGAAGAGTTCTTTGCTGAAATAGGTCGCCATGGGAGTCTGACATTGATTCTAACGAAGAGTTGTGCGGGCTGCGGATTTCGCATCCCGCTGCGATACAATGAATCCAAAGCAATTGAGGATGGGTACGGATGGCAATGGAATCCGCCAAGGTGATGTTCGAGATCTACCGGGAAGCCGCCTATACCGGCAAGTACCGAGTGGTCTATTACACCGAGCTCAACGAGAACAATAAAGAGTGGGAGATTAACCGCGCCATGAGCGGCGAGCACTTCTACGACGGTTTTATTCGTGATTACCGCAAAGAAGAGGCGAAAGAAATTGTGGAGTCCATCCTGAAGCGCATGAATGACGGCGAAAAGCTGACGCCCGACGACGTGGAAGCCGCCCTTGGCGAACATATGGCGGCGAAATAGCCTGTCAGTTGTCAGTCTATATCTGAGCGTACGGAGCACTTGAAGCGAAATGTCCACTCAACCGCAACCCGCACCTGGCTTGGTTCCCGACGAACTGAAGCACGAGCCTCGCTCCAAGGGGCTGACCACGGTTCGCAAGAAGAAGCCCAAAGAACTGGCGGTGATAACTGAGTGCTGCACCGGGTGCGCCGGCTCGCCAGCCTGCGTGGAGTACTGTCCGGTGGAAGACTGCATGTTCTGGGTGCCGGACGAAGACCATCCGCCGTTCGGGCGCATCCAGGTGGATCCGCTGCTGTGCATTGGCTGCAAGAAGTGCACCAGCAAGGGCCCCGACGGAGCATTTCTCGACGGCTGTCCCTGGGACGCGATCGCGATGGTGGATACGGACGAAGTAGAGAAAGAAGTTGGGGTAATGCCGTACTGAAACAGCTCTTGGCTCTTAACCATTCGCTTTTGCCTGTACATCGCAGGATCGCGAGAAGCGCACGCGCAGTGCGCTTTTCTATTTCGCGGACCGATTGAGAATCGCCTTCTCCGTCAGAATTGCCTGCTGGCGAACGCGGTCGGCCAGATCCGCGGAACCAGCTTTGTACGGTTCGATCGCGGGCAGATCATCTTTTTCTCCCACCAGGTAGAGCGCGCGCAGCGCTTCCCACACCTGATCGCCGGCAGGATCGACGATCGCGACCGGCGCGCCGCCCTGTACCTGCGCACCACGATCCACAGCCAGCGAGCGGATACGCCCTGCAATTGGCGTGCGCAGCTCAATCTCGGAGCTGCCGGTATTCAGCTTGGCAACGGTTCCGCCCTGGCGCACCGCCGTTCCAGCTTTGCTGACATCGCTGATGCGGCCTGCTTGCGGCGCCGCAACCTTCGCGGGCTGCAACATCTCCACCAGCTGCGGGCGTCCGCTGGCGTCGCCGAAGCGGACCAGCGAGAGCGCCGCGTTGCTGCGCACCATCGGTGATGAATCGTGAAGCAGGGTAAGCAGCGCCTGGTGAAAGTCAGGGCGCGATGTGTCCTGGCCCATGATCCAGGCATCCGTATTGCGGATTTCGTCGACAGGGCTCGAGGCGAGTCGCACCGCGTCGGGATACCAGCGCGCCGCGGAGGCGTCGTGACGCGCCATGCGTTCGCCGAGCTGTACCAGCGCGTGCTGTACGTGGCGAGGCTTGTCGGTTTCGTGGAGGTATTGGTCGAGTTCGCGGTCGGTGAGCGCGCGGCCAAACCACGTGGAATGCCAGAACAGAAACGGCATGAGCACGATCGCCCAGGCGACGACAAAGAACAGGATGCGATTACGCACCGACATGCGCAAGCGCTTGAGGTTGGGATCGGCAACGGTAGGGTTGGGCAACGAAGACAAATTCACTCCTCGATATCGGCGTCGAGTACCCGTTCCTGCTCCAAATAATGCGACATGGCGTACTGCGCCAGCAGCGGGGTGGCGAGCACGATCTTGGCGCCGATCCACTCGCCCTTGGCGTGCGGCGCGTCACCAGCGTGTTTGCACTTGCCGCTGGAGCCGAATTCCGGGCCGAAATAGGCGGCCTGCTGCTCTTCGTAGGGGCGAAGCCTCTTCCAGGCGGCGTCGCCCAGGGTTCCGCCAACATCAATCTTGAGCTTCAGCACAGCCATTAGACGCGAAACAAATGATAGAGCATCAAGTAAATCACAACGCCGGTGACGGACACATACATCCAGATGGGGTAAGTCCAGCGAGCGATGGCCTTGTGGCGCTGGTCGCGACGGCGCAGGCCGAGGGTGAGCGTGATGATGACCAGCGGCGGAATGGATGCCGCCAGAATCGTGTGCGTAATCAGGATGGCGAAATACGCGTAGCGCGCAGAGCCTTGACCCTGGAAATGCACGCTGCCGACGTGCGCATGGTAATAAACGTAGGAGGCGAAGAATAACGATGAGGTCGCGACCGCGGCCAGCATGAGTGCACGGTGGGTGGCGATTTGGCCGCGGTGCACGAAGCGGCGCGCGGAGGCGATCAGGACGGCGCTGGTTCCATTCAGCGCAGCGTTCACCATGGGTAACGATGACAGATTGAATATCGTATCCGTAGGGACTCCGATTCGTCTTGCCGATCCAGCCAAAGGCGGCTGATCTACGCCACTTCAATTACATTCTTCCTACATCTTCAGGCAGCCGGTCTGGTGGTGCGGCGGTTGGCGATGGCGAAGGCCAGGGCGAACATGACCCAGGAGAAGCCGACCAGCACCACGAGCGAGGTGGTCACTGAAAATGCGGCGCTGCCGGGAAACAGCAGGTCGCGCAGGGCCTCGACCCCGTAGGTCAGCGGGTTGATGCGCATCAGCAGGCGCATCCAGCCCGAAGCGCCGCTCAGCGGGAACAGGGCGCCGGAGAGCAGCCACAGTGGGATCAGGCCCAGATTAATGACCGCATGAAATCCCTGGGTCGAATCCATGGGCCAGGCGATGGCAAAGCCCAGCGCCGTTAACGCAAATGAAACCAGAAAAACAGCCAATACGATGAGGCCGAACTGCGCCAGGCCGAAATGCACGCCGAGCGCCGGCGCGAAGGCCAGGAAAATGAGTCCTTGCACGGCCGAGAGAGTGGTACCGCCCAGGACTTTGCCCAGCACGATCACGGAACGATGAACCGGCGCAACCAGCACGGACAGCAGAAAGCCTTCCTTGCGATCCTCAATCACCGACATCATGGTGAAGATGGAGGTGAAGAGCACGATCATGATGAGCGCGCCGGGGAAGAAGTAATCGAGGTAGTGCTGATTGCCGGGTCCGCTGCCGCCGCGGAAGGAGGTGCCGAAGCCGGACCCAATGACGATCCAGAACAACACCGGCGAGGCGATCACGCCGACGACGCGAGAGCGCTGGCGGTAAAAGCGGACGATCTCGCGCCACCAAAGGCTGAGCGCGGGCGTCAGTATACCTACCGAGGGTACGGGAAGAGTTTGGGTCTGTGTAGCCATTGGGAATTTGAAATTCGTAATTTGCGATCTGACCGGCGTCGAAATAGCGGCCGTGAAGCCGCACAAGGACTGACTCCAAGACTGACAAATTACCAATTACAAATTACAAAATTTCACACCCCTTCCTTCGTTACGTCAGCTTCCGTCCAGAAGCGGTGGCCGGTGCGGTGGATGAAGACGTCTTCCAGCGTCGGCTTGCTGATGGAGATGGCCTGGATTTCGCCCGGGAATGACTCCACGATGTCGGTAACGAAGCGGTGGCCGTTTTCGCGCTCGATGCGGACCTTGCCGGCCAGGACGGAGGCCTGCACGTGAAAACGTTCGCTGATGCGCAGGGCCAGCGACTCCGGATTAGCCGCTTCCAGGAGAATAACGTCGCCGCCGATTTCGCGCTTCAGTTCCGCGGGCGTGCCCAGCGCGACCAGCTTGCCTTCGCTGAGGATAGCCAGGCGATCACAGCGCTCGGCCTCTTCCATCAGGTGCGTGGTAACGATAACGGTGACATGCTCCTGCTCACGCAGCGTATGCAGATATTGCCAGAGGTCGCGGCGGGCGCCGGGGTCGAGGCCGGTGGTGGGCTCATCGAGCAGCAGCACCGAGGGATGATGCAACAGGCCCTTGGCCAGCTCCAGGCGGCGCTGCATGCCCCCGGAGAACGTCTCGGCGCGCTCGTGGGCGCGGTCGGCGAGACCGACACGACCCAGCATTTCCGCAATCCTGTCCTTCAGGGCTTTCCCACTCAGGCCGTAAAGGTGGCCGACGTGGCGAAGGTTCTCCTCGGCCGTGAGCTTCACATCAATGCTCTGTGCCTGGAACACTACGCCGATGTGGCGGCGAAGCGCACTGGGGTCGGTGGCGGCATCGTGTCCTTGGACCACGGCACGGCCGGAACTGGGGAGCATGAGCGTGCTCAAAATCCGAAATAGCGTGGTTTTGCCGCTGCCGTTGGGTCCGAGAAGGCCGAAAATCTCCGCCGGGCGGACGTCGAAGGAGACACCGTCCAGCGCCGGGCGGCCGTCGTAGAGGTGTCGAAGGTTCTCCACCTGGATGACGGCGGTCGCCAATTGTGGTGTTAGTTCGGCGGACAAGGCCACAACTCATTTTACAGGCTTCAGGTGCGGGCGTCAGGCTTCCGGCGAAACCAAACCGCGGAGGTCCTGGCGGGAGGCCGGACTGAGCGATTCGATTCGACTGCCAAAAGAAGCTATTCCCGGAAGTCGGCAGGGGATAACATTCTTCCACACATGCGAACTAGACGCTGGCTGACAACGATCATCGGTGGTGTGTCCGGGGTGTGCTTCGCGGCTTTGACCGCGCGCAGCATCAGCGTGCTGGCGATCACACCGCACTTCTTCAGACTTTCTTCCCTGGTATACGCGATCATCACCGGGTACCTGTCGTATGTTGCGGTTCGGGCGGCCACATCGGGCCGGACGGATGCCGCCACTTTCCAGGGAGCCGTCATGGGAGGTTTCTACGGGGCGCTAGCCGGCTTCGTGGTTGTGGTGGCTGCGTACGCCATGTTCAACCAAACGAGCAGAGCGTATTTTGCGCACCCTCTTGGGTGGCATTTCCAGCAGGTGACGATGGGGCGACTGGTTGTCTCGTGGTTATGCTTGGGGTTCGGCGCTGGATTCACGTTGCGGATGCAAACGCTGCGGACCAGAAAGTCATAATCGTCCAGCCCCGAACGGCTACTTCGCGCTGTTCAGCATCATCAGGGCGAACAGGAGCGGGAGGTAGAAGACGGTGGCCAGCAGGAGGTGGCGGGCGCGTCGCTTGGAGTGGCCGGAGGTCAGCGGCTGCTTGAAGGTCGCCAGGCGAACACCGGCCCACAAGAAGGCGCCGCCCATCAGGACCGCGCCGGCAAAGTAAACCCAGCCGGACATGTGGAGCAACGTCGGTGCGAAGCTGACGGGAAGCAGAGCAAGGGAATAGGCGATGATCTCGCGGCTGGTGGCCTTGCCGGTGGCTTCGACCACGGGAAGCATACGGATGTTGGCGCGCTGGTAGTCCTCGCGATAGAGCCAGGCGATGGAATAGAAGTGCGGGAACTGCCAGAAGAAGACAATCGCGAACAGGATAAGGCCTTCCCATTCGATACGGCCGCGGATGGCGGTCCAGCCGAGCAGCGGAGGCATGGCGCCGGGAAACGCGCCCACAAACGTGCACACAGGCGAGACGCGCTTCAGAGGCGTATAGGCGAGCAGATAGACCATGGCGGTAGCCAGGGCAAGCCAGCCCGTCAGCAGATTGCAGTACGCGGCAAGGTAGGCAGCACCTGAAAAGACCAGGATTCCGGCGACGGTCGCGGCGTGTGCCAGGCCCATGCGGCCGGTGGGCAGCGGGCGATGCGCCGTACGGCGCATCAGGGCGTCCACGTCGCGCTCAACAACTTCATTGACGGCGGCGGAACCGGCGGCGATCAGGGAAATGCCGATGAGGGCGTGCAGGATGTTCCAGGAAATCTGCGGGACATTGGAGCGGATGGCGGCAAAGTAAGCGCCAGCCCAGGCGCTGAGCACGATGAGCGAGGTGACACGGAGCTTGATGAGCTCGGAATAATCCTGGACAAACACCCCCGCCCTGGCCAAAACCGGGCCAGAGCGGGGCACCCTCGGGATCCCGGGTTGTGCTGCAGTGCTCATACGGCGACCGGCTTGGCGGTTGCAGGCACGTGTTCGGCGGTCGGAATGGCAACGTGGCGCCAGGCTTGGATGGCCAGCACCACGGCGGTCGCCAGCAGGAGCGCGCCCACGGAAACATGAGCCACCGTGGCCAACACCATGGGCTGCTCAGGCTGGACGGCCTCGCGTCCCCACTCGACGCGGAACAGCCAGGCGCTGAATCCAAGCGTGAGCTGGACCATGAGCAGGCCCAGCAGCATGATGGCTGGGCGGCGGAGTTGCTGCACCTTTGAGTATTCGCTGAGTACGCGCACGATGGTCCAAAGCAAAACGAACGTCACAATCGCCGCGCTAATGATGTGCGGCAGCAATTTGATGCCGTGGTGGCGGAAAGCGGCTCCCAAAATCAACTGCACGTAAACCGACAGCACAGCCAGCGTGGTCAGCACCGGCAGGCTGGGGCGCTTGGTGGGCAGGCTCATGCGCGGTTCCTGCACCCAGGTGCGTCCGGTGAACAGCCAGATAGCCACCGTCAGGCAGAAGAACGTCTGCGCCAGGGTGGCGTGAAGCGAAGAAACGCTCGGCGGGAGGAAATGCAACACGGTGATGCCGCCGAGAATGCCTTGCGCAATCACCAGGGCGAGGGCGGACCAACCGAGCTTGCGCACCCAGGGGCGGCGGTCCACCTTTGAGGTCCAGACGGCGAGGATGATGGTGAGAATACCGATGATCTGAGCCAGGATGCGATGGCCGTGCTCCCAGCGAACGCCTCCGACCATGCGGACCGTGAAGTAGCCATAGGTCACCGGCCAGTGGTGGAAGGAGGTCGGCCAGTCGGGCACGGCAAGTCCGGCATCGTTGCTGGTGACCAGGGCGCCGGCAATGATCAGCAAGAAAGTCGAAAAGGCGGTCAGGGCCGCGAAGCGGTGGTGGGCCTTGTTATAGGGTGTAGTTAACGAATGCAGAGTAACGACTCCTAAAACACGTAGTCCGTAGTCGGTAGCCCGTAGTCCGGGTCGAAAAACATCCGGCTTTCGGACTACGGACTACGGGCCACATTTTCGTTACTGTGACGCTCCAGCGCCGCCGGCCTTATAGCTGAAGTCGGCGGTTTTGGATTCCTTGGGGCCGATGGTGACCGACTGCGTCTGCTCGCCAAGTTTCTCCTGCACGACGGCGATGGTGTAGGTGCCCGGCGGCAGGCCCTTGAGCGTGTACTTGCCGTCTTTATCGGTCACGGCGAAGTACGGGCTCTTGACCACGTTGATGTACATCTTCATCCAGGGATGCTGGTTGCACTTCACCGGCAACATAATTTCTTCGCGGGCAAAGGACTTCTCGATGGGCGGCGCCTTCGGCGGCTGCGATTCGTTCCACTCGCGGTTGTCCTTGGGCGTGGGATGGATGTTGTGTGTGGTGTCGTCGCTGTTGACGACCTTGAGCTTCTGGCCGGTCATGATGCCCAGCACGTGCGGGTGATAGCGGCAGCCCTTCTGGTCGAGGGTGACGTCATCCTTCGGCACATCGAAGGTGCGGCTGCCGAGACCGTCCTTGACGTAAACGAAAGCATTTTCCAGGTTGCCGTTGTCAACGACCAGGGTCTCAACGGTGTTGGCGCCTTTGCAGGCTGGGTCCTGGCTCATGTCAATCTTGGCGGGCTTGGGAGCGGTGCCGGCGTACTTGACGGTGCCGCTGACGCTGCCCACAGTGCTCTGGTCAATCGGTGTGGCCGGTGCGGCCGAGGTGGCGGACTTTTCTTCCGGCTTATTGCTGGCTTGCTCGGCGCCCTTGTTGCCGCTGCTGCAAGCGGCCAACATCATCAGCGCGAGCAAACTCAGGACGAGCAATACAACGGTCGATCGGATCTTCATATTTGACTGCCTCTCCATTCGTCTAATTCCCCACAACAAATCAGGACATTTTACCTTCCGGCGCCGGTCCCGGGGGGAGTGACGGACGCCGGTTTATTTTTGGCCGTGCCCGGGTTGGAACTGGAAGCGCCAGGGTGCGCCTTGCCACGCTGTCCCGCTAAAACCGGGCGAGACACCGGTGGACCGCCCGAGCTCGATTTGGCTGGCGCCGATCGCGGCATCATGCCGGTCAGCCGGTGCTGCTCCTCCGGCGTCAATTGAAAGATGTAGCGAACCAGCAGCTTGGTTTGATCCTTGGGATAATTCTGCATCGAGGGCGGCGTCGGGCCGGAAAAGACCATGTGATCGCCCTGCTTGCGGAACAGGCCGGAAGGCATGGCGGTGCCGGGGCTGATGTTGGCGGGATCCATCAGCCAGCGCTCGGTCCAGCCGGGCTTGAGGCGATCTTTGGCGAGCAGGAAATTGGGCGCGGTGGCGATGCGGTCATGCGCCGGATCGCCGGTGGCGTGGCACTTCAAGCAGGGAGCAGCCTGGCTCGTGAAGAGCGCGCGGGCCATGCCCATTTCATCGGCAGTCAGCATTTCCTGACGCTGTGGGATGTAGGGCATGGGTTGCTGCGAGAGCGCCTGGAAGAAGCGTACCAGCTTGCGTAGTTCATTTTCCGAGAAGAAGAAAGTCGGCATGCGCACCGGCAGGTAGGGGCGCACGCCGTTGCGGTGCTGGTCGTTGGGATTCGATGCCAGTGAGGGATTGCTGAGGAAGCGCAGCAGCCACTCAGGATCGGTACGGGCTCCTTCCGTCAGTAGTTGCGGCGGCAGCTTCTCTTTCTGGTCCTGGAAGAAGGGCACGGTTTCAATGCTGGTGCGCTGGCCGGGCGTGAACTGGTGGCAGCCGACGCAGTTGTACTTGCGCACGATCCACCAGCCTTCCTGGATGTCGTGGCGGGCATCCTCAGGACGGTATTGATAGCTCGCAGGCAGGGAAGTCTCCTGGCTGCCAAGAAGGAAAGTGGTGATGGCCCGAATCTGGTCCTTGTTCAGGTGGGGATCGGGCATGCGGAGTTTTTCGGTCTCACTCTTGATCATGCCCTGGTCGTAGACGTTGGGCATGGCAAGCTTGTGCTCGAAGAAACCTTTGTGGTTGTACCACTCTCCTTTGGCCGGACCTTCGGGCAGCCGAGCCTGGACATCGGAATCCTTAATGGGTTCCTTACCGTTCTCGGCAACCTGGGTGAGCAGCGCGAAATCCAAGCGCTCGATCGGCTTGCTGCCTTCCTGCGTGAGTTCGGTGCCGATGCGGCCTTCCTCTTCGAAGCCGGAAATTTCGTGGCAGCCGGCGCACCCGAAGTGCGAGATCCACTTCTTGCCCGCGGCCTTGAGGGTGGGATCATCCATGTACGGCGCCGGCGGATAGGAAGACGGGTCCTTCTGCTTTTGCGAGAGCAGGTAGGTGGCGATGTCGGCGACCTCGTCATCGCTGAGACGTAGATTGGGCATGACCGTCATCTGCTCGACTTGGAGCTCGTGACCGTCGTTGGGGCACTTGCTGTGCTCGAAATCGAAGACGTAGGGGAGGCCCTTCTTGGCGTAATCCTCGGGGCCAATGTCCTTCTTCTCGTACGGGCAGTAAGGCCGCGTGCGGGTGCGCGGATTCTTGATCCATCGGAAGATGTAATCGTAATTAGCTTTCTCGCCGAGACGTGACAGGTTGGCGGCGAAATCACCGCCCATCTGGCTGCTGCCCTCACCGATCGAATGGCAGGCGAGGCAGCCGCGGGTTTCAAACAGGTCTTTGCCGCGAGCAGCGTTGCCGGGCTGCGCCTTGGGTAGCGGGTCGGTGAGCGCCGTCTGCCACAGGTACGCCGAAATCGCCTTGACCTGGTCGTCGGTGAGGCGGAAGTTCGGCATCTTGGTGGCCGGGCGGAACTCGGTGGGTTTATGTAGCCAGGCCGGGATCCAATTCTTGTTGAGCTTCTCGCGGATCTCCTTGAGGTCGGGGCCGATCTTCTTCATGTCGCGGAGCAGGGAAGAAGAGCGGAGGTCGAGCTGCTCGATGCGGCCGGCGATCTTGCTGTTCTCGACGCGCAGGGCGACGGCGCGGTTGTTCAAGCGGTTGGCTTCATCGTTGCTCTCGGCCTTATCCGCCTGGCCCATGTAAATCGAAGCTTGATGGAGATTATCGCGCTGCTGCTGCTCCATCTGCTTAATCTGCTGGCCGATGTTCAGCAGCTCTTCCGGCTCGCGGTCGTAACCTTCGTAACGATGGCAGCCGTTGCAGCCGCGCTGCCGGAAGAGAAACTTGCCTTCGCTGATGGTGCTGCCAACGCCGTTCACGTTGAGCCACATGTCGGCGGCATGGCAGGTCTGACAGCCGGCTTCCATGTTGGCGCGGCGGAACATCGGCCAGAGCCAGTGCTCGTAGTTGCCGTGCGCTTTTTCCACGCTGGTGGTGGCGCGGCCGTTGCCCTGATGACACGGTGAGCAGCCAAACTTGTCGGGATCGTGAATCTTCAGCAGATCAGGCTCGGGATGGCTGGTAAGCGCGAGGGCGTACTCGTCGGGTGATTTGCGGCCCTTGGGCGTCATCGCGGCGGTGGTCAGGATCACCGGCTCGCGCGTGCCCATGTGGCAAGATTCGCAGCGGTCCACGACATTGGCGTCGGCGACGTTGATCTGGACGATCTGCGGATCCCAGGAAGCCATCTTGTTCTGCAGGCCGCGCAGTGCTTCCGGCGACAGGTTGACGGTGTGCTCCTTCATCCAGGTGTCGCGCTTGAGCTTGGCTTCGTTGACGGGCTTGAGCAGATCGCCGAGCCGGGTACTGAGATCGCCTTTCTCGTTCTTTAGCTCGTTGTATTTTTCCTCGAGCTGCTGGAAGTTGTATTTCTCGCGGCGGCCGTCTGGGTAAGTGACCTCGAACTGCTGCGCCTTGTACTTGTCGAGGTCCTTCTGCTTGCTGTCCTTGGCGCTCTGGCTAGGCGTGGTCTCGATGTCGTAGGTGAGCGCGTTGGCGTAGGCGCGCTTGTCGGTGAAGACGCCCTGCACCGCCATGATTTCCGCAGACTTCTGCGCCAGGCGGGCGTTGATGTCCTTCATCTGCGGGTCGTTTTGCTTGAGGATGTTCTGATAATCGTCGTCGAGTTGCCGGTATTCCGAATTGTTCTCCAGGTCTTTCTCGTCCTGGGCGGATTGCGAGCGCGCCTGCTTGAGGAAGGCGGTATAGCGTTCCTGGAAATTGCGCTGGAAGCGCTTCCAAGGCCGTTGGCCATAGGCTTCGTCCCACATGGCCCACAGCAAGGTCGCGATCAGCACGACAATCGCGATGGCGTAGTGCGGCGCGTAGGACTTGCTGGTTACCGGGTCTTGCTCAGGCAATTGGTCGGGCACCGATTTCCTCCGGGGAGCCGCCGGCCATCAGCCATCGGCCATCGGGTCTTACAAAATCGTAAATGTTCCTCAAGTTCGGCGCCGAGAGCCGAGCGCCGAAAGCCCGTCAAACATTGAACCAGGGCGTAATCCATACGTACTTGATGTGCAGCGCCAGGCGCAGCAGCATCTTGATGGGCAAAGCGATCATGAGCAGCATGAGCACCATCATCACGTTGTACTGAAGGAAGCTCATGCGCTTCCAATCTTTGGGGTTATATCGGCGGAACAGCGCGTTGACTACGAATCCGCCAACGACGAAATACGCGCCCACCACGATCGCGCCGAGAATTCCCTTGCCGAGGTTAGAAGTAATGCCGAATAGATCCGGCAAATCGCGGTTCACCTCGTAGACCAGCCGGTTGTGGTCCCAGGTCTGCCCGGGCCAGAACCATTGCCATCCGGGGCCGCGGATGAAGGTGCCGATGATGATCATCGAGACCCACAGGATGATGAAACCGAAGCAGAACGTCCCAATCGAGAACTTGCGCTGCTTCACCGTGTAATACCCGCTGCCCAGCGGGTTGGTGTCAATGTAGGGAATCGCCATCAGGCCGACGATGATGAGCGTCGGCATGACCACACCGGCGATCCACGGATCGAAGTAGACCAACATTTCCTGCAAGCCGAGGAAGTACCAGGGGGCCTTCGCCGGATTCATGGTCAGGTTCGGGTTCGCCGGTTCTTCGAGCGGCGCGCTCAGGGTGATAGACCAGACCATCAGGATGATGGTGACGATGATGGCGGCCAGGAATTCCATGCGCAGCAGGAATGGCCAGACGTGGATTTCCTTCTGCCATCCGGGGCGGAAAGGCCAGGTCTTGCGGTGGTGGGTCTTGGCCAGCACGGGATCGGCTTCCAGCTTCTCGATCAGGTCGTCGTTGGCCTTGGCCTGCCGGAACGCTAGCCAGACATAGAAGATCACCAGCGGCAGCAGCGCTGTGATGGGAATGTTGTCGGGCGTGGTCGCGATCGTCCAGAGCTGGTGCAAATTCATAAGAAAACCTGAGTTTCAGTTTCGAGTTTCTGTTTCGGGTTTCCGGTTGCGCGCCGCGGTGCTCTCAACACGAAGATTGGAACCGAGGATGCGAAACTGAAACTGTCTTTATCCCCCTGCCGCCGATTGCGCTCTCCGCGGCTTGTCGGCTTCGGAGTTGAGCATCACCGGCGCCGGGCCGGAGATGCCGCCATCCTTCCGCACGCGCCAGAAGTGCACGATCATGAATACCGAGGCAATGATCGGAATGGCGATGCAATGCCAGATGTAAGCGCGCAGCAGGGCATTGGCGTCCACGATGGAGCCGCCCAGCAGCCCAAAGCGAACGTCGTTATAAGGGGTCATTCCCAACTGGGCCCCGAATGGGCCTTCATGTCCGAGCAAGGGCGTCGCGCGCGCCATGTTGGTGCCAACCGTAACCGCCCAGAAGCCGAGCTGATCGTCCGGCAGCAAGTAGCCGGTGAAGGAGAGCAGCAGCGTCAGCACGAGAAGAATGACGCCGACGTTCCAGTTGAACTCGCGCGGCTTTTTGTAACTGCCGGTGAGAAACACGCGGAACATGTGCAGTTCGACCGCGATCACCATCAGGTGAGCGGCCCAGCGGTGCATGTTGCGCAATATCTTGCCGAAGGGAACGTCGTGCTCCAGGTAGAGCACGTCACGAAACGCCTGCACCTTGGTCGGGTGGTAATAGAACATCAGCAGCACGCCGGTGAAGGTGAGCACGATGAAAAGATAGAAGGTAATTCCGCCCATGCCCCAGGTGTAGCTGTAACGCACCGCGTCGCGGTTGATCTTGGCGGGGTGCAGGTGCAGGAAGACGTTGGAGAGCACGCCCAGGGCGCGATTGCGCGGAGTCTCGTCGTGCTTGTGGCGGAAGATGGAGGTGAAGATCTGGGTCTTGGTGGGCTCTTTTAGACCTTCGACCTGATCTTTGATCTTCTTCGGGAACTCCGTGCGGATGGCGTCGAGGTCTTCTTTGACAGCGGCGAGGACTGCGACCTTTTTGCCGCCACCGTTCGGCGAACGCGCGCCGTCACCGTTGGACGCGTTCGAGGGCGAACGCGCTCCATCGCCGTTACCGCCTGTGGTCTTCACATCATCATCGGCCATAAAACCCTCAAGAGTCTTTCCGTCTCTCAGTCCTCCGGTTTGAGCTACCGAAAGACTGATGGACTGAACGACCTACACCGGAACAAATGATCCGGGATCGTCAAAATGGCTGGGCTGGCCCTTGGGCCACTGGTACAGCCGGCTGACGTCCACCAAAATCTCTCCGTCGGGGGCGACCTCGACGTGCGCACGGTCCATCGGCCGCGGCGCCGGGCCCTCGAAGTTAATGCCCTCACTGTCATACCCGCTGCCGTGACAGGGGCACTTGAATTTGTTTTCGCTGGGCTTCCAATCGGGCGTGCAGCCCAGGTGCGTGCACTTGGCGTAGATCACGAACAGTCGCCCCGGAGTGCGGTCCACCCAGATGCGGTATTTCTGCTGATACTTGGTATCCACCCCCAAGCCGAAGTCCGAGGGATAACCAATCTTGAAGCTGGTGCTGGGTTCGAACAGGGTGCGCGGCAAGAAGAAACGAAAGAAAGCCAATAACCATGCGCCAAGGAATGCGATCACGCCCATCCACACCAGGCGCCGGCGGGCGCGGTTGATTTCGGTGTCCGGCGGCCCAGCGGTGCCAATGCCGCCCGCGGCCGCGGCTTTCGATGTGCCGACCGCAGGCGTTCCCACGTATTTTGTGGCTGTCCCGGTGCGCGCCACCGGGGGCGGCGCGGCGACGGCGGGAGCGGCGGGGCGCGCGACCGGAACCGCTGCCGGTGCAGCAGCAGGCGTGACCGGTGCCCCGGCGGCCGGCGGTGCTTCGCCCAGCAGCAGGGCAACATCGCTGTCCGTCAGCGGCGGAAGATTATTGCGCTTGCGTCGCGCCTGCTCGGCGGCGACCGAGGACTTGCTCCATTTGAATCCGCCCTTCATTAATTCGGCAGCGGCGGGACTGGGACCGGCGGCGGCCACAGGGGCAGGCGCTTGCGGCGCAGCCGGGGAAGATGCAGCCGGTTGAGATGCCGGTGTGGCAGGCGCAGGAGCGCCGGTTGCGCCGGCCTCCCAAGGCATGGGCTGGCCGGTGCGCAACGCCTCCATCTCTTCTTCTGTAAGCACGGGCAGGCCGGAACGCTTGCGATAGGCCTGCTCGGCGGCGATTACCGAATTGTTTAACGGCTTCCGCGGCCATGCTGGAAGCCGTCCAAGCACCCCGGCGACGGCCGCGTTGGATTTGTCATCCGCCATGCTTCATTTACCCCTTCGCCCCAACACGCATCGCGCGCACAGGCATCGCGGCCGCGGGCAGCTTCCTCTCCACCTGGCCCAGGCTTTCCATCACCACATCACAGAGAGCCGCAATAAACAGAGGAGAATCGTTCAGACCGGGCGTCATCTCGAAGCGGGTGATGCCTACCTGCTGCGCCAACTCGCGCGCCTCGTGATTAATTTCGCCGAGCGTCTCCACGTGATCCGAAACAAACGAGATCGGAACCACGCACACGTCGCGGATGCCGGCGGCGGCCAGCTCGCGCACGGTGGAGCGCAGCGACGGCTGCAGCCACTTGCTAGCGCCCACCTTGCTCTGGTAGCAGACGCGATGAACGTTGAACCAGCGTCCGCGGCGCATCACCATCGAAACCGTTCCTTCAATCTGTTTCTGGTACGGATCGCCCTGCTCGACGACGGCCACCGGAAGGCTGTGCGCGCTGAAGACCAGCACCACGTCGTCAGGATCGCGGAACCGGGTCAGGGTCTCGTCAATCCTGTCCACCACGGAATCGAGATAGAGCGGATTGCGATAGAAATCGTTGATCACCTCGACGCGGCGGCCTGCGGGCTGAAACTTTCGCCACCATTCATTCAGGCTGCTGCCGGTGGTGGTCTTGGAATACTGCGGATACATCGGGAGCAGCACGATAGAGTCGCATCCCGATGCATCCAGAGCTGCCACCGCTTCCTCGGTAAACGGGTGCCAGTAGCGCATGGCCACGAAGCAGCGGGCGTCCACGCCTTCGGCCTGAAGTCGCGATTCGAGCGCCATCCCCTGCTGCTCGGTGAAGCGGCGGATTGGGGAAAAGCCGCCCATGACGCCGTAATGGTGCTGAACTTTTTTCGCGCGGGTGACCGAGATTATCTTGGCGAGGGCGCGGCGGCCGAGGCGCGCGAATGGAAAATCAATGATGTCGGGGTCGCAGAACAAATTGTAAAGAAAGGGCTCGATCGCCTCGGGCGAGTCGGGGCCGCCAAGTTGAAATAGGACCACACCTACGCGATTGGACCGCGCCATCCTTGTCCCACCCCAAGGGAACCGATGATATTCAAACGGGCCGCTGCTCGTCAATCAGTGCAGGTGGAATGGATGTGTGGAAAAGCGCGACGGATGCGGTTTTTCATCGGGGCACGATTTTCTGCTGGCTGCGCGCCAGGTTTCTCGCTTCGAGTTTCACCTTTCACATTGCGGACAGGGAGTTCAGACGCGAGACGTGAAACCCTCACGCCTGCTTGGCAATCGGCGCGGGCTGGGCGGGCGAGGAGGACACTTCCATCGCTTCAATGATCGCATCGGCGAACTCAGAGGTGCCGGCGGTGCCGCCGACGTCACGCGTGCGCTTGCTCTTGTCGCGATAGACCTTCTCGATGGCGTTGCGGATTTTCCAGGCGGCGTCGGCTTCGCCCAGATGGCGGAGCATCAGGATCCCCGAACGCAGCAGGGCAGTGGGATTGGCAATGTTACGGCCGGCAATGTCGGGCGCCGAGCCGTGCACGGCCTCGAAGACAGCGCACTGATCGCCGAAATTCGCACCTGGCACCACCCCCAGTCCACCGACGAAGGCGGCGCACAGGTCGCTGATGATGTCACCGTAAAGATTTTCCAGCACCAGCATGTCGTATTGGTAGGGATTGGTGACCAGTTGCATGCAGGTATTGTCCACAATGTGCTCGCCGTAAGTGATTTCCGGGTATTCCTTGGAGACGTCGCGGGTACAGCGCAGAAAGAGCCCGTCGGAGAGCTTCATGATGTTGGCTTTGTGAATGCAGTGGATGCGCTTGCGCTTGTGCTTGCGCGCGTATTCGAAGGCGAAACGGGCGATGCGCGTGGAAGCCTTTGCGGTGATGATCTTGAGGCTTTCAACGACGCCGGGAACGACTTCGTGCTCGATGCCGGAGTACAGGCCTTCGGTGTTTTCGCGCACGATGATGAGGTCTACGTCGGGATAACGCGTCGGAATGTGCGGCAGGTTGCGGATGGGCCGGAAATTCGCGTACAGCTCGAAATGCTTGCGCAGCGCGACGTTGATGCTGGAAAAGCCGCCGCCAATGGGCGTGGTCACCGGCCCTTTGAGACCGATCTTGGTGCGCTCAATGGAATGAATCAGCGACTGCGGCAGATACTCGTGGTACTTCTCGTAGGCCTCGGCGCCGGCCTCCTGCCGGTCCCACTCAAACTTCACTCCTGCCGCCTCGAGAATGCGGACGGTCGCGTCCGTGATCTCAGGACCAATGCCGTCGCCGGGAATGAGGGTGACCTGGTGAGCCATGAGTTGATGCCGAGGTTGTTTTGATGCCAGGCCGTCCGGATTCGACCCACGCAGAGTGTACCAGTGCAATTCTCTGCGCAATACCACGAAACCAAATCGGCAGGCATCACAAACGAAGACCTTATCAAGCCGGAGGCTGAAAAATTGGTTTACGACGAAGTTGCCGATGGCGCCCGCGCGGTCCTCAGCAAGGTTCCCGAGGTCACGATTGCGTTCTGGATGGTGAAAATTCTGGCAACTACGCTGGGCGAAACCGGCGGCGACGCGCTCTCCATGACGCTGCAACTGGGGTACGCCATCAGCACGCTCATTTTTCTGGGCATCTTCATTGTGACGCTCGGCGCCCAAGTGGCGTCCAAGCGCTATCACCCGGTTGC
This sequence comes from Terriglobales bacterium, assembly GCA_051006995.1. Lineage (GTDB taxonomy): Bacteria > Acidobacteriota > Terriglobia > Terriglobales > Acidobacteriaceae > JAIQGF01. Next base: position 118,358 of record JBPCSQ010000014.1, on the reverse strand, counting down.
TTATTGGGCCGTGGTGGTGGCAACGACGACGGTCGGCACGACCACGTCCGACTATCTGGACCGGACGGCGGGGCTGGGATATGTGAAGTCCTCGATCATGCTGCTCTGCGCCGTCATCCTGGTACTGCTGGCCTGGCGCTTTGTCACCGGCAGGATCGAGTACGAGCACATCGGAACGCGCCGCGACGAACTCTTCTACTGGGTGGCAATCCTGGTTTCCAATACGCTGGGAACGGCGCTGGGCGATTTCATGGCCACCACCACCGGACTTGGCTTCGAGCGCGGCGCATTGGTATTTGCGGGGCTGATCGGGTTGGTGGCGGCGGCACATTTCTTCACCAGCATTCGTGACAGCGTATTGTTCTGGGCAGCTTACGTGCTGACACGCCCGCTGGGAGCAACGCTCGGCGACACGTTGACTAAGTCGCACCGTGACGGCGGCTTGGGGTTGGGCCGGATTGACTCCTCGATCGCAATCGCCGTCGCGATGGTGATTGGAATTTCGGTGACGCATCTTCGCCGGCGGGCGCAATCGCCCGCGGAGGAAGAATTGGATGCGGAGGCGGATTAGCCAGCCGTAGGGTCGCCGAGGGGTCTAGTGCGTCTTTGCCCCTGAAGTCTTCGACTTCACCGGCAGCGCCGCGACATCCTTCGCCTTGAGAAGGTCCTTCAGCTCCAGCATGAATTCCTGTACGTCCTTGAAATCCAGATAGACCGATGCGAAGCGAACGTACGCCACTTTGTCGTAGCGGCGCAGGCGGTTCATGATGAGCTCGCCGATCTCGCTGGTCTTGCGCTCCCTTTCTGGAGAATCAATGACGAAGCCTTCTGCCTCATTGACGATCTGCTCCAGTTTGCCGATGGAAATGGGGCGCTTCTCGCAGGCGCGCATCAGGCCATTGAGGACTTTCTGGCGGTCGAAGCGCTCGCGCCGGCCGTCTTTCTTGACCACCATGTAGGGAATTTCGTCGATGCGCTCGTAGGTGGTGAAGCGCTTGCCGCACTTGAGGCATTCGCGGCGGCGGCGCGTGGACTCGCCTTCCTTGCTCTCGCGGGAGTCCACAACTTTATCGTTCGCGTGCGCACAAAAAGGACATTTCATGAATACAAGGGATTGTACCAGCCATCGTGCTGCTCGCGCGGGGAGGTACAACGGGTGGTATCCAAATTTGCACTGAGCCCTGAGGAACCCGCAGCCGGTAGCCCGTAGCCGGTAGTCCGGACTGCGGGCTACGGACTACGACGTACGGCGGTTGATTGGTGAAATCTACGGCGTGCTCTCCGCCGCGCTTTCCTCGATGCGCTCTTCTTCCTGGGCCTCGTGGCTCAGCTTGCGCAACGAGACGTGCTCGCGGTGCGCCAGGATCAGCCCGACCGGAATGCAAGCCATGAAGGTCACCACCCAGAGCATGATGCCGCAACTGACGGCGGTTTCCGGAGGGATGCCGTAGATCAGTTGCAGGGCGCTGATCACGGCCAGCTGGCTCCCGCCGCCGACCGCCGGCAATTGCACGATTGACCCGACCATGCTGAAGCCCATCAGCAGCAGCACGTGCGAGAGGTCCATGTCGGTGAGGTGAGGACGGTCGCCAATCCGTTTGAGATGATGCCCGGATTTGTTGACCAGCCAGAAGCCGTGCAAGGGCGGAGGGCGGCGCTCCACCCGAAAGCCCTTGCGCTCGAGTGCTGGACGGAGTTCCTCGATGACACTTTCGTCGAGTGGCTGGCCGGCCATCTCCGGCATGCCGGCCAGGGTGGCGGTTTCGACGTCCACCGCCGGCGGGCCGGGAATCTCGCCCAACGCCCTCGCCTGTCGGTAGCCGTGCTCCGGCGGGTAGGCGTGCGTAACTTCGCGGTAAGAAAAAGCAATGACCACCCAAATCAACAGCGAAATGGCAACCAGTTGCAGGAACGATTGGCGGTCCTTGATGGTGTTGAGGCCGGTGCCGAAGGCGCGCGTTTTTTGATCGAGATGATGGGCAAGCTTCAGCGATATCGGCGCCGTCATGCGATGCAGAAATGCGCCCACCTTGGGCCCACGCGTGCGGATGGCGTAGCAGAAGGCGCCCGCCGCTGCCACCAGAATGCAGAGCGCGACCGCGGCCTCGCGGAACTTTGTGATGTACGGATTCGACTGGATGGCGCCGGGCAGAAAGACCGTGACGGTCATGAGCACGGTGAACGCGCCAATATCGAAAATCCGCTCGACTGCCCAAACACCAATCTGCGATAGAAACGGCGTACCTTCCTTGCGGGCGATCAGGTACGGGCGGATGAATTCGCCCGGACGGCCCAGCAGCGCCAGCCCGGTGAAGCCGATAAACGTCGGACCGATGATGTCCCTGGTGGAGGCGTCGCAGATGGGCTTGAGAAACACCTTCCAGCGGACGGCGCGAAGCAGGTAGGTGAGATACACCAGGGCCACGGCGGCAATGATGTGGAGCATCTCCACTTGGCCGGTGGTGTGGCGGAATTTGCCCCAGTCGAACTTGCGCCAGTGCTGCACCTGGAAATAAATGAGCGCCGCCAGAACCAGCACAACCACCGCGGTCGTGACGATATGTTTCTTGCTCATGCGCAGGTGCAGCCGAGACTTTCAAGTTAAATGACCGGGGGGCGGGGGTCAATGTAGCGGGATAGCGGGGAGATCAGGAACGAGGCATGGCAGCGGCTTTGGGCTGAGCTGCAGCGGTCCTCTGAGCAGCCTTTTTCGCGGATGACTTCCGTGATTGTGTGGTGCGGGTTTCTGACTCGCGTGCACGGGTCGAAGACCCGTGGCTCACCGATGATGTCTTGCGGCCCGCCAGCTTCTTGCGGTTGTAATCGCGGATGATGTTGCCGACGTAGGCGCGCGTCTCGCGATACGGCGGCACGCCACGATACTGGTCCACGCGCTGCGGCCCGGCATTGTAGGCGGCCAGCGCCTTGGCAAGATCGTTGTGGTAGCGCGCCAGCAGCTCGCGCAGGTAGCGTGTGCCGGCGTCCACGTTGGCATCGGGATCGAAGGAATCCTGCACACCCAGCTTGGCCGCCGTCCCAGGCATGAGCTGCATCAGGCCGCGCGCGCCCTTGGGAGAAACCGCCTTGGCGTTGAAGTTGCTTTCGTGGCGAATCACGCTGTCAATCAGGTCGGCATCCAGCAGGTGCTTATCGCTGGCGGCAGCGACCGCCTGCTTCACGTCGTGAACTGGAGCGGCCGCGGGCGGCGGCGCGGGCGGCAGTGGCTCCTGCGACAACGAGGCGATCTGCGCCGTGGGAACGTCCATGTAGTCGTTGTCGCCAGCGGAGGTGAACAGCCGCGAGGTGTCGGCGATCTGCTGGCGATGATCGAAGCGGACGGTGAATCCATTTTGCAGCGTGGCCACCAATACCATGCCGGCAGGCGCTCGTTCCGCGGCAGGAGGCAGGGCGGAATCGGCGGACCAGGCCGCGGGCGCGAGCAGCGCGACAAAGAAAGCGAAATGTGCGACGGATTTCATTCAACCAGGGCTAAAGCCCTTCTACACCCAGAATCTTTTCGCGGGCCTAAAGGCCCGCGCTCCCACCCGGTCTGAACTCCCGCACTCCCGCCCGGTCTGAACTTCCGCGCGCCCATCGGTCTGAACTTCCGCGCTCCCACCAAATTCCGTCCGGTGGGAGCACCGGCCTTCAGGCCGGTGAATAGATAGGCAAAATAGCCGGCGCTTTAGCGCTGGTAAGAATTCAGCCGGCGATTACGCCCGGCGCGCTCAGTCCGATCACTTGTTCGACGGCGGCAGCGACTCCGCTCTGATCATTTGGAAGCGTAACCGTCCAGCCGAGCTGCTTCAGCTCAGCACAAGCGTTGCCCATGATAACCGGAAATGCGGCAAATTCGAGCATCTCGATATCGTTGTAGTTATCCCCGATGGCCATCACGCGCTCGCGCGCAATGCCCTTGTAGGCGGCGAACCGCTCCACCGCGTGTCCCTTGGAGCACCCATGGCGAAGCACGTCAATGATGCAGAGATCGCGCGCCTCGTACTCGGTCTTGAGCACCGTGATCTCAGCGCCCATGCCGAGCGCGGCTAGTTGCCCCTGCGCTTCCTTCATGCGCGCAATGCCACCGCAAAACATTGCCTGGATAGGATCTTCGGTCAGCGCATTTTCCAGCGGAACGACTTTCTCAATATAGGCGGCGTTCTTTTCCATCCAGCGGCTGATGGAGCCGTGCAGTTCGTCGGCCCGCTCGATCACCAGCGCGCCCTTTCCCTCGCGTTCGAAGGTGAGCACCGCGTTGCCGCGGAAATCGTCCATGCCGGCGATCAACTTGCGGGCGGTAGCCGCCGGGAGCCGCTCGGTGTGAAGGTGCTCGCCGCGAGTGGACTTGGTCACCGCACCGTTGGAGCTAATGAGCCACAACTCAAACCCCAGCGCCTCCGCGATCGGCAGGGCGAACATGTGGCGCCGCCCGGTCACCAGAACGACCTCCACGCCGGCATCGTGGGCGCGCCGCAGGGCGGCGATGTTCGCTTCGGAAACCTGGAATTGGGGGTCGAGCAGAGTGCCGTCAATGTCGATGGCGAGCAGTCGAATGTGCGGCTTCACTGACTCTATTCTATTGCAGAACTGCGGAATTGCCGAAATGCGGAATTGAAGAAACTCTATGAAAAATGACCAATTCGGCAATTCTGCAATTCTGCAATCGGTTCAGAACCTCACCACCAGCCCGGCAGTACCTACGACATTGTGCTGGCGCTGGGCAAAGCCGGCGAGGCTGAAGGCGATGGCGCCGGAATAGAAGTCGCGCAGCTCGGCGCGCAGGCTGACGAAGGGCGCAAGTTTGAAGTCCACCCCGCCGCCATAGTCGAAGAGGCCGGTATTGGTGCTGCCGCCGCCCAACAAGGCATTGGCGCCGAAATGTGCCACCCCGGCTCCGGCCGCGAACCAGGGAGAGACAGGAAAACTGGGCGCCAGCTTCAGCTTCAGCCCTGGCGCTACGAACAAAGCAGAATAGCTTGCCGACGAGGCCAGCCCGACGGAGGTCACCGTGGACTTCAACGTTCCGACCACCGGCAGCTCGATGTAAGCGGACAGGACTGGCACGGACGCGATCCGGCGGGCATACGAGCCCTCGATCGCCAAGGCCGCACCCACTCCCGTCAGATTGATCGGCACGTAGCCGCCTGCGCCGATCGAAAGCTCGTTCTTTTGCGCTTGGGCGGGCATGGCAGCAAGCGCCAAAATGAGAATCAGCAAAATTGCTCTCGTACTCTGCCGTTCCACTCCGACCTCCCGAGGTTTTCATTTGGATGCTGCCTCGGCGGATTGCGGGTGGCGGGAACGCAAGTCGGCGTTTATTCTGTTGCCGCGATGTAGATCTTTAAGCGCGAACGTGAACGATGCGCAAACGGCTGAAGCGGTGGCAAATCCGGATCGTCCTCTTCATGGCCGTCGTGGGGCCGGGCTTCATTACCGCCAACGTGGACAACGATGCCGGCGGGATCTACACCTACTCGCAAGCCGGCGCGCAGTTCGGTTACGCGCTGCTGTGGACGATCATTCCCACCACCCTGGCGCTGATCGTGGTGCAGGAGATGGCCTCGCGCATGGGCGCGGCCACGGGCAAGGGCCTCAGCGATTTGATCCGCGAGGAGTTCGGCTTCCGCACCACCTTCTTCATGATGCTGGCGCTGGTGCTGATTAACTTCGGCAACGTGCTGAGCGAGTTCGCCGGCATTGCCAGCAGCCTGGAGCTTTTTCACATCTCGAAATTCATCAGCGTTCCGGTATGCGCGGCGCTGGTGTGGCTGATGGTGGTGAAGGGCACTTACAAGTCCGTCGAAAAGATTTTCCTGGTCGCGTCGTTCTTCTACATCGCCTACATCATCGCCGGGGTGATGGCCGGACCGAAATGGGTGCACGCGCTGGTGAGCACGGTAACCCCGCCGCACCCCTCAAAGTGGAATTCGGCCTACCTGTACATGACGATCGGTGTGGTCGGCACTACCATCGCGCCCTGGATGCAGTTCTACTTGCAGGCCTCGATCGTGGAGAAGGGCGTAACGGCGAGACAGTACGCGGCCTCGCGTTTGGACGTAATAGTCGGCTGCCTGTTCACCGACCTGGTGGCGTGGTTCATCATCGTCGCGTGCGCGGCAACGCTGTACGTCTCCGGACATCAGGGCATTGAGACCGCAGCCCAGGCCGCGGTCGCGCTGCGGCCCCTGGCAGGCGACTACGCCTACCTGCTGTTTGCAGCCGGACTGTTCAACGCGTCGCTGTTTGCGGCGTCCATCTTGCCCATCTCGACGGCGTACTCGGTCTGCGAGGGGCTGGGATTCGAATCGGGCGTGGGAAAGAAGTTCCGCGAGGCGCCGGTCTTTTACTGGCTGTACACCATCCTGATCGCCGCCGGGGCCGGGGTGATCCTGCTGCCGAATTTTCCTTACATCAAGGTCATTCTATTTTCCCAGGTGCTGAACGGGATCGCGCTGCCCTTCGTGCTGATCTTCATGCTGCTGCTGATCAACAAGAAAGAGCTGATGGGCAAATACACGAACTCGCGTTTCTACAACGTCGTCGCCTGGGGGACGACCGTAGTGCTCATCGCGCTTAGCATTGCTTGGTTCTTTACGTTAGGAAAAGCTTAGCCACAGAGGACCTCGGTTTCTTGGGTATGCGCCTCTGTGTTCCTCAGTAGCTAAATAATTTTTCCCGCCGCGATGTCTTTCACCAGCCCGGCGTCTGCTTCGAGGAAGTCGTACTTGGGAAGCTCCTTGCGGGTGGCCCAGCGGACGTCCTTAAAGATGCGGTTCTCAATTTCACCGGAGAAAGATTCCACCACAAAGAAGCGCAGCTCGACGGCTCCGCCACGTGCATAGGTATGGCGGATGCGTGCGGCTTCGTCGCCCACCTTGGCGTCGATACCGAGTTCTTCCTCCAGCTCGCGGCGCAGCGCGTCGCGCGGCTGCTCACCGGACTCGATTTTGCCGCCGGGAAACTCCCACTTCAGCGGCATGGGCTGATGGCGTGTGCGCTGGCAAATCAGAATTTTTCCGTGGTCGAGAATGAACGCTGCGGCAACCTGCTTGATTGCGCCCAGCCGCCGGCGCTTGCGCTTGGTAATGCGCGCCGCAGCAGGGCGCGCGCTCATGCTTTCTTCTCGAGCAGCTGGCCGACAAGCCGCGCACAGTGCTCCACCAGGAAGCGGTCCTCCTCGGAGAACGCAGCCGGGAAGTGGCTGTCAATATCGAGCTCGCCCACAACCTTGCCGCGCACGAAGATGGGCGCGACGATCTCGGATTTCGTTTCCAGCGAGCAGGCCAGGTAGCGAGCGTCCTTGTTCACGTCGTCCACCACCACCGTCTTGCCGGTGGATGCGGCCGCGCCGCAGATTCCCTGGTTGAGCCGGATCGTGGTGTGCGGCGTCATGCTGCCGACGAATGGACCCAGGTGCAGCATCGGTTCCTGGCCCTCGTTCCGGATCATGTAGAAGCCGACCCAGTTGTACTTGAGCATGCGCTCGTGCAGGCGCTCGGAGATGAGCTTCATCAGCGCCTCGGGGGAAGCTGCAGAGCGTGCTGCCTCGTCGATTTCGCGGGCTACATCGCTGGCCTTGACCTTCGCCGCCATCCCGGTATTAAAGCATAGAACGGTCCATCTGCCGGATTCCGGCGGGCTGTGGAAAAAGTTCCGGGTGAATCGCATGCCCGAGGGCGCGAAGGCCGTCCACCAGCGTCGGCGCCGGCGTATTCAGCAGCTCGTCCTTGATGCAGTACACGCGCCCCTCGGCCACGGCCGGCAGGGATGTCCAGCCGCGCTCGCGCACGATTTTTTCCAGCGGAACGCGATCGCCGGCGCCGCACCAGGCGGCGACAATCACCTCCGGCGCCATGTCCAGAACCGCCTCCGCCGTGGTGCGCTGGCCGGGTGTTCCGACAAACTCGCCGCCGGCCGCCGTGACCAACTCCGCCACCCACGGCTGCGAATGAATCAGCGGCTTGCCCCACTCTTCGCAATAGACACGCGGACGTCCGCTGCTGCGCTGGGCCGTTGCGGCGATGGCTTCCACCTGCTGCTGCATCTCGCGAATGACAGCTTCGGCGCGCGCGGGGACGCCCATGATCCCGCCGATGGCGGCAATGTCGCCGTAAATGTCCGCGAGGGTGTGCGGCGCCAGCGCCAGCAGCCTTACGCCGGCCTTTAGGATTTCCGCGAGTGCCTTCTCCTGGTAAGGAACGGACGCGATCACTAGGTCGGGACGGGCGGCCATGATCTGCGAAGCCTCGGCCGTCCAGGAATCTTCCACGATGATGCGTCCGCCAAAAGCCAGGGCGGGCAACAGATCGCAACAATAACGTGTGCAGGCCACCAGGCGGTCCACCATCCCCAGCCGTTCCAGAGTCACGGTGGCGCTGGGCTGCAGGCATGCGACGCGCTGTGGGCTGAAGGGCATCAGGTCAGGAGTATGGCAGCGGCGGCCCGGCCTCTCAAGATGACGGGACGGCAGGTGCGTCGGTAACCCGGAAGCGCTCCAAACCTAGGAATTATAGGCTCACGGCGGAGTCATTCCGAGCGCAGCGGGGAATCTGTTGTAAACACCACCAGATGCCTGGGCATCAAAGCGGTCCCTCGCTTTCGCTCGGGATGACTCAAAGCCAAGTCAGTACAATCCCGGTATGTACTCTCCCCAGGTTCTTGATCATTTCGAGCACCCGCGCAATGTCGGCGAGCTGGACGACGCCACCGCGGTGGCAGAAATTGGAAATCCGGCGTGCGGCGATGTGCTCCGCCTGTCGTTGAAGATCGAGGATGGCCGCATCACCGGCATTCGATACCGCGCCAAAGGCTGCGTGCCGGCGATTGCCTGCGGATCGGCGCTGACCGAGCTGGTCGCCGGCCGCACCATCCATGAAGCGCGCGCGCTGCGACGGATCGAGCTGGTAATGAAACTGGGCGGGCTGCCGCAGGCCTCGCTTCACGCCAGCCATTTGGCGATTGACGCATTGGCGGCGGCACTCGGGAAAGTAAGCACTAAGAAATCAGAATGAAGAATGCTCCTCCAGCTTCTTCATTCCGCATGCTTCATTTTGCATTCTTAATTTCGGGGTGGTAGATCGTCCATCCTCTCTCCCTCGCCACCTTCTCCAGGTCAGCATTGGGATTGACGGCAAACGCGTGCTCCGCCAGCTCCAGCATCTGCAAATCGTGCATGGAATTGCCGAAAGCCGCGTCGGGCATGCGCGGCAGCAGCTCGCGGATGGCGGCGGCTTTTAACTCATCGGTGGGTACACGCAGCAGGCGGTCGGTAGCCTTGCCGTTCTCGACGCCAACGCGGGCCGCGACAATGCGCTCAGGGGGAAATCCAAACCGCGGTGCCGCCGCGCGGACGACCCAGTCATTGGTAGAGGAAACGGCCCATAGTTCGCACCCGGACGCTTGCAGGCGATGCGTCAGCTCCAGCAGCTCGGGAAAAATGCAACAGGCAATGCGCTCGCCGAAAAACTCGACGGCGGCGCAGTCCAGCATTTCGCAGGAGAGCCCCTTGTGGATGGTGACCATCTCGCCGCACATGTCGAGTTCACTCACCCGGCCGGCCTTGTAGTCGTCGTAGCGCGGCTTGATCCAGCCTACGACGTCGGGCGGCAGCAGCCCCCGCTCCATCTCCCAGTAGAAAAATTGTTCGCCGGCATCATCGCGCCACAGCGTGCCGTCGCAATCGAACACCGCCACCCGCGGGCGCAAGCGCATCACCGACGCGATGAAATCCTCGGCCGATCTTGAAAGGGAAGCCCCGGTGCTCATTCCTGGCTGATCCGCTGGTAGTCCTCGGGAGTATCGACGTTCAAGACTACCAGAGGATCGTCCACCGTCACGTAGGCGACGTGCTGCCGGTGGGCGTGCTCCACATCGCGCGCCGTAGCCTCCGGAGGAGCCGAGAGGAAGGCGTGAATCATCTCGCGGCCGACGACCAGCGGATGCCCATTGCGCTCGCCATGATGCGGCACCATTGCCCAGATACCCTCGGCGGCGCGCTCCAGAAAATTCTGTTTCAGCAGGCGGACCGTTTCCGGCTTGGCCGGCGGGCGGTCCACCAGCGTGATGATGGCCGCGTCGCGCCCGCGGTTTAATACTTCCTGCAGGCCCAGGCGCAGCGAGCTGAATTGTCCGCGCTGCGGCTCGGGATTCTCCACCAGGTAGGAGCCGGCGGCGTCCATCACCGGCTGCAATTGCGCCGCGTTCTTCCCGGCGACCACGATAACCAGGTCCACGAAGGGTTCCAGCAAGTCCATGGCGCCGCCTACGAAGGTGGTGCCCCGCCACGGTAGAAGCGCCTTGTCGCGTCCCATGCGCGTAGACTCTCCCGCCGCCAGAATTAATCCGCAGAAACTCGGAGCGCGTGCCATAAGCAATTTGTAATTTGTAATTTGCAATTTGCAAAGCCTTTTACCTTGGGCGTACATTCGCGCCGTCCTCAAAATTGCAAATTACTAATCCCTCAGAGAGCGCGCCATGAAAGCCATCCGATTCCATGAGTTCGGCGGCCCCGAAGTTCTCAAGTACGAAGACGTTCCCGATCCGCAACCTCGCAAGGACCAGGTGCTGGTCCGGGTGCGCGCCTGCGCCCTGAACCACCTGGACCTGTGGGTGAGAAAGGGACTGCCCGGGGTCAAGCTGCCGCACATTAACGGCAGCGACATCGCCGGCGAAGTGGTCGAGGCCGGCGAGTACGTCACCGGCTTGCAGAAGGGCCAGCACGTGATCGTCGCGCCCATGCACTTCTGCGACCGCTGCCGGTTCTGCGTTTCCGGCGCCCAGAACATGTGCCGCGAGTTCACTGTTGTCGGCAACATGGTGGACGGCGGAAACTGCGAACTGCTCGCCGCCCGCGCCGATTGCGTCATCCCCATTCCAGAGTCGCTCAGCTTCGCAGAAGCCTCGGCCGTGCCGCTGGTCGGCCTGACCGCCTGGCACATGATGGTGACGCGCGCGCAAATCCGCCCGGGACAGACCGTGCTCGTGCTGGGCGCCAACTCCGGCGTGGGCATGGCGGCCATCCAGATCGGCAAGCTGTTCAACGCGCGCGTCATTACCACCGCTGGCGATGAACGCAAGATGCAGCGCGCCCGCGAGCTCGGCGCCGACGAGGTCATCAACCATTACACGCAGAAGATTTCCGATGAGGTGAAGCGCATTACCGCCAAAGAAATGTGCGACATCGTCATCGAGCATGTCGGCGAGGCGACCTGGGGCGAAAGCATGAAGTCACTCAAGCCAGGCGGCGTCATCGTGACCTGCGGCGCGACGACTGGCCCGAAAGCCGAGTTCGACCTGCGCTTCCTCTTCGCCAAGCAGCTTTCGTTCCTCGGCTCTTACATGGGCACCATGGGCGAGCTGCACGAGGTCCTGAAACACGTCTTCAGCGGCAGAATCAAAGGCGTGGTGGACTCGACGTTTCCGCTTGCCGATGCGCGTGCGGCCCACGAGAAGATGGAAAAGAGCCAGATGTTCGGGAAGATTGTTTTGCAGCCCTAGTACCTGAGTACCTAAGTACCTCAGTACCTAAGCCTCAGATTCAGCGTCCACTTTGGCTTGGATGGATTCGGTCAGCGCGACCAGGATGCGGCTGATTTCGTTGATATCTTGCGAAAGCCGCTCGGCTTCTGGCGCACTGATGTACGTCAGGTTGCGTGCGATCAGCGTTTGAGTTTCCACTTCAGCTAGCGATCCGCGTGCGTTTCGCAAGAATCGAATAAATTCCTTATGGCTGAAGCGTGCCTGGCCTTCGGCGATGTTGCTGGGCACCGAGACTGCGGCGCGTCGCAGCTGATTGGTGAGACCGAACCACTCGCGCCTCGGGAATGTTTCCGTCAGCGAATACACCAGTGTCACCAGTTTCATCGATTTCTGCCAAGCGATTAGGTCTTTGTAATGCTTTGCCATTGAGCTCACCGAACGCGCAGTTTACTTCTTGTCCGAGGCACCCTTGAGATTTCTCGTCCAATTTTGACTCTCAGTTCGTTCCAACTTGGCACTTGTGACTCACTTAGGTACTCAGGTACTTAGGTACTCAGGTACTGCTTCGCTGTTCACGCGAGTCTCGTGCTCAGAACTGGCATCGAACTAGTCAGGGAAGTAGAATGAGAACAGCCATGAACGGCGAAGATAGATTCGAGAACCTCGAGGGCGCGCACCAGCACGAGTCCAAGGGCACCGTGCGTGAGGTCAACTTCGGCGAGGTCCAGCCCGAGGGCGTCGTTCTGACCACGCTCGACAACGCCATCAATTGGGTGCGCAAAAATTCCTTGTGGCCGATGACCTTCGGCCTGGCCTGCTGCGCCATCGAGATGATCTCCATGAGCGCCTCCCGCTTCGACATCGCGCGCTTCGGCTCCGAAGTCTTTCGCCCGTCCCCGCGCCAGGCCGACCTGATGATCATCGCCGGACGCGTCTCGCAGAAGATGGCCCCGGTCATTCGCGCGCTCTGGGAGCAGATGCCCGAGCCCAAATGGGTGATCTCCATGGGCGCCTGCGCTACCTCTGGCGGGGTGTTCAACAATTACGCGCTGGTACAGGGCGTGAACCAGGTCATCCCGATTGATGTGTATGTTCCCGGCTGCCCGCCTCGCCCCGAGCAGTTGATCTACGCCATCACCCTTCTGCAAGACAAAATCCAGAAAGAGCGCGGCAGCTTCAAGAACGCGCTCAACCTGACCTAGATCCATGCAGCACAAGAACGTCTCGCGTGCGCTCATTGGGATCGGTGCGCTCGTAACCTTTGGCTCCTGGATTTTGCGGTCGCCGTCATTTCTAATCGTAAATGGCTGGTACATTGAAACGTGGCGGTTGGAACTGACCGCAGGGCTGTTGGTGCTGTCTCTGGGGGTTGTGGTCTCCGTGAAAAATCAAACTGCGCGCCGTCACGACCAGCCGCAGAGCGGCGGCATTCGTTAGCACACCGCGGCAGCGGTGGGAAGGCGGGATGAGAGCAAAGGAGCGCCAGCGGCGCGGCACCGCCGCGAACACCCACCAACCCTGCTCTCCTCTTTCTGCTTCTAATCCCACGTGTCGAATTCCGATCTGACCGCCATACTTTCTTTGCTTTTACTTCTCGTCGGCCTCGCTCAGGTACTTGGGTATGTCTTTGTCAAACTTCGCCAGCCGAAGGTGGTCGGTGAAATCCTGGCGGGCGTTGTGCTCGGCCCAGCGCTGCTCGGGCGTTTCCCAATGGCCTCCACTCTCGTGCAGTCCGCGCAGCGCCAGGGTGGCATCCTGGATTTTGTTTACTGGCTGGGCCTGTTGCTGTTGATGTTTCTTTCAGGAGCGGAAACGCGCCAGCTCTTTACGCGCGACGAGCGCCGCGAGGTCGGCTGGCTGGCGGTCGTCGGCACCGGCATTCCATTCCTGCTGGGCCTGGTACTGGGCCCGTGGCTCATTCGCCCGGCGTTGGCCGGCCCGAACGGCAACCGGATTTCCCTCGTCATCATTCTCGCCGTCGGAGTTGCGGTCACCTCCGTACCGGTGGTCTCAAAAATCTTTGCCGACCTGAAGATCCTGCATACGCGGTTCGCGCGCCTCGTGCTGGGTGTGGCCGTGCTGGAAGACATTGTGCTGTGGCTCGCCCTGGCCGTCGCTACCGCAATGGCCGGTACGGCGGCCTTGAACGCCCGCGCCATGTCGTACCACCTCGTAGCCACTGTTGCCTTCTTCGCGCTCGGGCTCACGCTGCTGCCCCGCATCGTCAAGCGCATCAATAAGTCGCGCTTCAATATCTTCGCCAGGCACTCGCCCGCGGGATATGCGATTGCCGTTCTGCTCGGCTACTGCGTCCTGGCCGGGGCCTTGCATGTGAGCCTCGTCTTCGCTGCCTTCCTGGCCGGATTCGCTGTCGTTCACAAGAAACGCCGAATTTTTGCCGAGGCGCTGGATGCCATCGGCAAAGTGTCATTCGCGTTCTTCATTCCGGTGTACTTCGCGATTGTCGGACTGAAGCTCGATCTCGTCCGCAGCCTTTCCCTGGAGATGGTCGCGGCGTTCCTGATCGCCAGCTGCATCGTCAAAATGCTCTCGGTATCGCTGGCGGGACGGTTCGCCGGGTTTCGCGGACTGGATTTGATGAACCTAGCAATCACCACCAACGCGCGTGGCGGTCCCGGCATCGTGCTGGCGAGCGTCGCCTTCGATGCCGGCATCATCAGCCCGACTTTCTACACGACGTTGGTCGTCGCCGCTGTGGTTACGTCGCAAATGGCAGGCGCTTGGCTTGACTACGTTCTGCGCCAGGGCTGGCCGCTGCTGAACCCAAACAAGGCCGAGCCGCCGGTCCCTGCGACGAGTCGCGCCCCGAGCCTTAATTCCGCAATTCCGCAGTTACCCGATTCCGCAATCCAGTGAATCCTAAGGGGCAGCAGTTCAGGTTAAAACCGCATCCCACCCTCTGAAAACGGGTCCTCTCATGCGGATACTCCGACTGTTCCTCGTCCCCCTTGCCCTGGCCGGCTTCGCGCTTGCCCAAACCCAAGGCACTTCGACCAACACGATTGCCAGCCCGCAGCCTTCGGCGTTGCCCGCCATGCAGCCGGGCGCCGCGGTGCCATCGCCGGAGCCGGTGACGCCCGTTGTCAGGCCGGCGCCTTCGACCGCGCCTGAAAAAATCGAGCCCAACGTCAACCTGCGTCTGCCCACGCCGCAGCGCGCGCTGGTCCGCCGCGTCGCCATGGTCGAGATCCCGGGGAACCCCGGTTTTAATGGCGTTGTCTTCACCAACGGCTGCCTCGTCATGGCGCATCCCGGAGCCTCCAGCGTGGATGTGTTCAATGTCGTCAAGCGGCGCGTTGTTGCCACCCTGAAAGACATGAAAGGCGCCAGCGGTGTGGCGGCCGACGACAAGGGCGGCCGCGTCTACGTCGCCAACTCCGACAGCCACGAGATCGCGGTGATCTCCACCAAGGACTGGAAAATCGAGCGCCGCATTCCGCTCAAAACCTCCCCGGATGCATTGCTGCTCGTGCCGGAACTCGGCAAGCTTTACGCCAGCAACTGGAGAGACCAGTCCATCTCGATCGTGGATCTGAACCAGGGCAGCGTGGCCGACACGGTGGTGATCGGCGGCCGGCCTGAGTACCTTGTGTTCGATCCGGCGACGCGACAGATCTTTACCACGCTCGAAGACCTGCGGCAGGTGGCGGTGCTCGATCCCTCGCTGAAAATCGTGAAGCGCTTCCCGCTGGTAGCATCCGAACCTACCGGGCTCGCCCTCGATGCCAAGTCTCGGCGGCTCTACGTGGCCGTACGTAGCGCGGTGCTGGCTCTCGATGCCGATTCCGGGCAGGAGTTGCGGCGCGTTGCTGCGCCCTCCGGAATTGACATGCTCTGGCTAGATGAAGCTGGCGGAAAGCTCTACGGCGCCGCTGTGGGCGGCACCATCGCGGTCTTCGACGCCGCGGGCGGCAAGTTCGCCGCTGACCGCGAGTACAACACCGAAGTCCACGGCCACACGCTTGCCTACGATCCGGCGAAGAAGATGATCTTTCTGCCCGGCGGGCGCGACGGCCGCTCCAAGCTCCTCATGCTGCGCCGTCTCGATCCGAATGAAGTTCTGTCGAATCCGCAGGTGGCGAAGAGGTAGTCGTCGTTCGTCAGTCTTAAAGTCTTCACAAAACGCGGGTACCGCGGTCTGGGATAACACGGGTGCCCCGGTCTGGCCTGGTTTTGGCCAGGCCGGGGGTGTTCTCTTTTCACCCTTGAATCAATCTTCCGTCGTCAATCTGCAAGGCCCTACGCCCTCTGCTCCTCTGCGCCCTCTGCGTTGATCTTTTCAACCTGTACAATGGTCGGCCCTCACAGTAGGCGCGACCTATGTCCCTCGAACTTTCTCCCGACGAATTTGAGCGCCTCGCGCACCACGTGGTCGCCCTCGCGACCGGATATCTGCGCCACCTGGAAACCCTGCCCACTTTTCCGCACACCCACGGCGCCGAGGTCGAGAATGAATTAGCCGGCCAACTACCGCGCGAAGGCGTGAAGGACGACGCCTTCGCCGCGCTGGCCGAGGTGCTGCGCCTGTCGCGCCCGCCCAGCCCGCGCTTCTTCGGGTACGTGCTCGGCTCCGGCGATCCGGTGGCAGCTTGCGCCGACCTGCTGGTAAGTGTCCTCAATCAGAACGTGACCGCGTGGCGCTCGGCGCCGGCGGCGGTGACCATCGAGCGGACGGTGGTTGCTTGGCTCGCCGAAGCCATCGGCTGCGCCGGCTTCAGCGGAAGCCTCACCGGCGGCGGGTCGGCGGCCAACACCATGGCGCTGGCCATGGCGCGCGAAGCCAAAGTCCCGGCCAACGACGAGGGCGCCTGGCCGGCTGTCGTGTACGCCTCGGAAGAGGTGCATATGTCGATTCCGAAGGCTGTCGCGCTCCTCGGCCTCGGACGAAAGAATCTCCGGCTCATTCCCACCGATGAAAATTTCCGGATCATGCCCGCCGAGTTGCTGCGCGCGATCGCGGAAGACAAAGCGGCAGGGAAGAAGGCAGTCGCCGTGGTCGCCTCCGCGGGTACGGTCAACACCGGCGCCATTGATCCCTTGCGCGAGGTCGCCGACATTTGCCGCCGCCACAACTTGTGGCTGCACGTGGATGGCGCCTACGGCGCGTTGGCGGCCGTGGCCGCGCCGGAGAAATTCCGCGGGCTGGCGTTCGCCGACTCCATTTCTCTGGACCCGCACAAGTGGCTGTATCAGCCGTTGGACTGCGGCTGCCTGCTGTTTCGCGAGCCCCGGTTCGCGCAAGCGGCCTTCGCCCACAGCGGCGACTACGCTCGCGTGCTCAGCCATGATCCCGTGGAAGGTTTCGCATTTTTCGAGGAGTCGCTGGAGCTGTCGCGCCGTTTCCGCGCATTGAAAGTGTGGCTCTCGTTGCGCTATCACGGCCTCAACGCCTTCCGCGCCGCCATCGCGCGCGACCTGGAGCACGCGCAGGAACTGGCCGGGCTCGTGCAGGCCGAACCGCGGCTGGAGCTGCTCGCGCCGCTGGAGCTCAGCGCGGTGTGCTTCCGCTACCTGAAGCCCGGCAGCTCGCCCGACGAGTTGAACGCGCTCAACGCGGCCATTCTCAAGCGAGTGATTCAGCGCGGGCGGGTGTACATCTCCAACGCGAGCATCCGCGGGAAATTTGCGCTGCGCGCCTGTTTCGTCAACCATCGTACGCACAGCACCGACGTCCAGGCGATCATCGAGGAAGCGGTGGCCGCCGCCGCTGAGGTCTAAGAAGTTTTCCACAATTTCGGCCGCTTGTTTGCAACGATTTACAAGCAGACTTGTCACAGCGTGACCCCGATGTCGTTGCCGGAGTGGCGGTTAGCGGATATACCATATCTTATAGCTATACACTTTTCCACAATTGTTCCACGTGGAACATTCTCCCCGCGTCCGCCGCGCCCGCGCGCATCTTCATGATACAAAAGCATAATGCCACGCCGCGCTGAGGCCGCTGAACGCCGCGCCGTATTTGCGCAGGCGCCTTGCCGCGCCGACCTCGCCGGCGCCACCCTCGACCTGTGGCCGCTGTATCTTTTTCATCCCGGCGCGGTGACCGTTAATTTTGCGCTCAGCGTGCTGACCACCTGCCGCATTACGCCCGAGGCGGGCAAGCGCATCCATCTGAAGTCGCTCGACACGCGGCGTGAGGAGCGTTTCGCCGATCTCCGCGCGCTTTGCGGCGCGAAGAGTTTCAAGCACCCGCTGGCGGCGCGTCTGGTGCAGTTTTTTCAGCCGGAGGGCGGCTTCACGCTGGAGACGACGTCGGAATCGCCGGCCGGCGCCGGAATTTCGGGGTCGTCGGCGCTGATGATCGCCACCACGGCGGCGCTGGCGCGCTACACCGGGCGCCGAATGTCGCGCGAGGAGATGCGGGTGATCGCGCAAAACGTCGAGGCGCAGCTCATTGCGGTGCCCACCGGCTGCCAGGATTATTATCCCGCGCTCTATGGCGGCGTCAGCGCCATCCACCTCGACACCGACGGTATTCATCGCGAGGCGCTGCCGGTGGCGACCGAAGATATCGAAGCGCGTTTTCTGCTGGTTTACACCGGAGCGCCGCGGGCCTCCGGCATCAACAACTGGAAAGTTTTCAAAGCGCACATTGACGGCGACAGGAAGGTGATCGCCAACTTCGAGCGCATGGCGCAAATCTCGCGCGCCATGCACGACGCGCTCGTCCTCGGCCAGTGGGACGAGGTGGCGCGACTGTTGTTGGAGGAATGGAAGTTTCGCAAGAGCAACTACCGGCGCATTTCCACGCCGTTGATTGACCGCCTGGTCGCGGTTGCGGCGAAGAATGGCGGACGCGCGGCAAAGGTTTGTGGAGCGGGCGGCGGCGGCTGCGTGATCTTCATGGTTCGGGAGGAAGCGAAGGGGCGCGTTGCGAATGCGCTGCGCGCGGCAGGCGCGCGCCTGCTGCCGTTTCGAGTGGCCCGCGAAGGCCTGCTGGTTTCGGCGACCAGGACCGCGGCGGGAGCCCGGCCGTGAATCCGTGGCTCGACTCCTACGGCCGACTGCGCTCCGGGTGGCGTTTTCTGCTCGGCGTCATCGTCTGGTTCCTGGCCAACTACATAGCCATTGCCATCGCCGGGCCGCTGTCGCACGACCGCGCCCGCTACCTGGACGCGATGTATCGCCCGCTCGCCTTGCTATTCCTCCTCGCCGGGTTCTCCTTCCTGCTGGTGACCGCCGACCGAGTCGAGGGCAATCCCTTGCCAGCGCTGGGACTGGGACGATTTCCCGGCTGGTTGCGCCAGCTCGCAATCGGGCTGGCGATCGGCGCTGGTCTGATCGCGATTGCGTTCGCGTGCATCGCCGCCTTCGGTAACCTGCGCGAAATCAAGTTCACGATCAGCAATCACTCGCTGGAGCTGGCGCTGGTGGAGTTGATGATCCTGGCCACCGGCGCCCTGGCGGAAGAGCTGATGTTCCGCGGCTACCCGTTTCAACGCCTGCTGGAGAGCATGCCGGGGGCGATTGCGGTGCTCATCATGTCGGTTCTGTTCGCGCTGGCGCACTGGGGAAATCCGCACACCTCGAGGATGGCGATGATCAACACCGCCGCGGTCGGCGTGCTGTTTTCCGTCGCCTACCTGCGCACCCGCGCCCTGTGGATGCCCTGGGGCCTGCACTTTGCCTGGAACACCGCGCTGGGCATGGTTTTCGGCCTGCCGGTCAGCGGGCTGACAGATTTCGCCGTGTTGGTGCGCACGCGCGCCACCGGCCCGCGCTGGCTCACGGGCGGCGCCTACGGCATCGAGGCCAGCGCGCTCGGCCTGGTGGTGATCCTGCTGGGATTCATTCCTGTGCTGCTGGTGACGCGCCGGAAGCCGCAGCCGGTGGCCTCTTCCGCACAACCGGCATGGGACCAGCAGAGTTCCCCTGACCGCCCGGCTGCCGGCGGCATCCAACCCTGAGGAGCTCCGGAAGCCCGCGGGGGCTTTATAATTGAGTTACTCCGGCCAGGTATATCCATGAAGTTGTTTTCCAGCACGAGTCTCATGGCGACGTTGCTGGTCTGCGTCACGCTCGCCGTCGCCGACAACAAGCCGCCATCGCCCAAGATGAACGAGCCCACCCGCATGATGCTGATCCGCGGTCTGAACGCGGAGCTGGTGTTCATGCGCATGCCGCTTCCCATGGGCAGGAAGGGCCTCGTGCTGAAGGATGGCAAGATCACGCCCGACGGCGACGATCTGGAGCGCCTGCTCGCCACCGTCGGCCCGGCCGTCAAACCGGGTGACCGCGCGCGCATCACCGCGGTGCGCTTCAAAGGCGACAACGCCATCATCTTCGAGATCAATGGCGGCCCGGAACGCAAGAAGAAATGGTACGAGCACATCGAAGTCGGCGGCCCGGCCGGTACGGTATCGCCAACCGACCCCAACGCCGATCCGAACGCCAACCCACGCGGATCGTTTGTCGTGCTGGCCTTCGATAAGTATGTGCCGCAAATGAGCGTGGAGCAGGTGAAGGAACTGCTGCGCCCGGTATTCGATTTCAACGCGACCTCGTCGGCGCAGGCCTACATCGAGACGCTGCCTCCCAAGCTGAAGGAAGCCATCAAGAACCACAAGGTGCTGGTGGGCATGAACCGCGACATGGTGACCTACGCGCTGGGACGTCCGCCGAAGAAACATCGCGAGCGCGACGGCAACACCGAGTACGAGGAATGGATCTACGGTGAACCGCCCAAGGAAGTGCAGTTTGTGCGCTTCGTCGGCGACGAGGTGGTGCGGCTGGAGATCATGAAGGTGGATGGCGAAAAGATGGTCCGCACCGAGCGCGAAATCGACATCAAGCCAACGCTGGCGGCCAAGCAACAGCAGGAAGATGAAAAGAAGCCGGCGAAGGCGCCTTCGCTGCGCCGGCCGGGAGAAGCGCCGCCGGCGGACGATCCCAACGCGCCGCCGCAATGGTCGAAGCCTGCTCCGAATCCGCTGCCTCCGCAGCAGACATCGCCGCTGCCGCCCTTGCCGGGCGGACCGCAGGGGCCGGGAGTTCCGCCGCTCTAAACGACGCCTTGTTATTGCTACGATTCGCGTGGCCAGAACAGCAGGTTCCTCAGTCCGTTCGGAATGACTCCGGTTGAATTCTGGTCATCCTGCAACAGCCATTGGCGGTATCGGGCCGGGGCTTTACACTGGACGGGTGAAGATTGCGCTCGGCCAGATCAATCCCACCGTAGGCGACTTCACCGGCAACTCCGCCAAAATCATTGAATATGCGCGTCGAGCGCAGTCGGCGGGCGCGGGCTTGGTGGTCTTTTCCGAGCTCTGTATTTGCGGCTACCCGCCGCGCGACCTGGTGGAGAATCCGGCGTTCGTCCGGCGAGCGCAGGAAGTATTGCTGAAAATCGCCGAGGAGACGCGCGGCATTGGCGTGATCTGCGGGCTGCCGACGCCGGCACACGCCGCCACCGGCAAGTCGGTGATGAACTCGGCGGCGCTGCTCAAGGACGGGCAGGTGGCCTTCCAGCAATCGAAGATGCTGCTGCCCACCTACGACGTCTTCGACGAGTCGCGCAACTTTGCCGCCGCCTCCAAGCAGGAGATTCTTCCGTTGTGCGGCAGCCAGTTGGCGCTCACCATTTGCGAAGACGCCTGGAACGACAAGAGCTTTTGGGACCGCAGGCTGTACGGCTTCGATCCGGTGGAAGCCCTGATGCGCGCCGGCGGCAACCTGCTTATCAACATTTCGGCCTCGCCGTTTTACGTGGGCAAGCGCAAACTGCGCGAGCGCATGCTGTCGGCCATCGCGCGCCAGTATCACGCGCCGGTGATCATGGTGAACCAGGCCGGCGGCGACGATCACCTGATCTTCGATGGCTCCAGCCTGGCATTGGCGCCGGACGGACATGTGATCGCGCAGGCAAAATCGTTCGAGGAAGACCTGGTGTACCTGGACTCGGCCACGCTGGCCGGCGACGTGCACGCGCAGGTGGAGGGGATGGAAGCCAGCGCCTACGCTGCGCTGGTGTTGGGCACGCGCGACTACGTGCGGAAGTGCGGCTTTCAGAGGGCGATTGTCGGGCTCAGCGGCGGCATTGATTCGGCACTGACGGCCGCCATTGCCACCGACGCACTGGGACCGCAGAACGTGATCGGCGTCGGCATGCCGGGGCCGTATTCGTCGCGGGGAAGCATTGACGACGCGCGCGCGCTGGCGGGAAACCTTGGCATACGGTTCGAGCTGATCCGCATCACGGAAACCTTCGACGCCTACCTCAAGGCGCTGAAGCCGGTGTTCGCCGGGCGCGAAGAGGACGTGACCGAGGAGAACCTCCAGGCGCGAATTCGCGGCGGGCTGCTGATGGCGCTGTCTAATAAGTTCGGCGCTTTGGTGCTGAGCACGGGGAATAAATCGGAACTGGCGGTGGGCTACTGCACTCTATACGGAGACATGGCGGGCGGGCTGGCGGTGATCTCCGACGTGCCCAAGACTTTGGTTTACCGGCTGGCGCAGCACGTCAACTCCAGTAGGCCGGTGATTCCGCGCTCCACCATTGATAAGCCGCCGTCGGCGGAGCTGCGGCCGAACCAGAAGGATGAGGACTCGCTGCCGCCGTACGAGGTGCTGGACGCGATCCTGGATGACTTCATTGAAGACAATAAGACGGCGGAGCAGATTGCCGGCGAGCGCGGATTTGAACTGGGGCTGGTGCAGGCGGTGATCCGCATGGTGGAGCGCAGCGAGTACAAGCGCCAGCAGGCCGCGCCCGGGCTGAAGATTTCGGAGAAGGCGTTCGGCATGGGACGGCGGTATCCGATCGCGGCGAAATCGGAAATCTAGTTGTGAGTTGTTGGGAGTTATCCCGAGTGGAGCCGCATCAGGGTTGCGATGACATCAGGTTCCTCGCTCCGCTCGGAATGACTCCACATTGCGAATTGGAAAGGAAGTCATGCGACGTTTCAGCGCCATCATGGTTCTGGCAGTGACGGTAGCGCTCACCGCGGCGGCAGCGCAGCAGAAGAAACCGGCGGCACAGAAGGCCGGTGGGGCCTCGGCGGCGCCACGTGCGGTCTCGCAGGCAACGGTGCAAGCGTTCCTCAAGCACGTGCTGGGCTGGGATCCGGGATTATCGTGGACCATCAAGAGCGTGGGACCATCGCAAGCTCCCGGCGTCACGGAATTTGTGGTGGACATGAAGCAGGGCGAGAAGGCCGGCCAGATCCACGGCTACGTTGCGCCAGGAAATAAAGAGGCCATCGTTCCCGGCCAGATGTTTCCATTTCCCGGCGAGCCGGGCGCGCCGCGGCCCCCGGATTCGGCGATCAACAGCTTTGTCCGGCAGATGACCGGCGGCGCGAATCCGTCCATCACGTGGACCATCGCGGAGGTGAAACCGCAGTCGGTATCGAACTGGACGGAAGTGACGATGGTCATCAAGGCGCCGCAGGGGCAGGGGGTACAGAAATTCTGGGTGACCGGAGACGGCCTGCACGCGCTCGCGGGAGAGTTGAGCCCCTTCGGCGCCGATCCGTATGCCGAGATGCGAACCAAATTGGAGAAGGAAATCAATGGGCCGTCGCGTGGCCCGGCCAACGCGGCAGTCACCATCGTGGAATTTGCCGACCTGCAATGCCCGGCATGCAAATCGGCGCACCCGATCGTTCAGCGGCTGCTCAACGATGAACCCAAGGTGCGCTTCGTCTTCCAGCAATTTCCGCTGACCCAGATGCATCACTGGGCCTTCAAGGCGGCGGAGTACGGCCAGTGTGTGTACAACGAAAATCCGCAGGCATTCTGGAAGTTCGTGGACGAAGTGTACGCGGCCCAGGAGCAGATCACCGGCATCGCCACCGGGGAGCAGGCGGAAGCGTCAAAGAAAGCCGAGCCGAAGTTGGCCGCGCTGGCCTTCAGTGCCGGAGTGAATGGTCAATTCACGGCAGCGTGCGCCTCGCAGCCGGGCGTGGCGGGCCAGGTGAACAAGTCGGTGGAATTGGGCAAACAGGTGCAGGTGACGGGCACGCCCACGCTGTTCATCAATGGGCGCAGGATCAGCAACCTCGGAGGCCTTCCGTACGAGAACCTGAAGAAGATGGTGGAATACGCGGCGGCGGGGGCGGGTCGCTAACGGCTCGTAAGTTACGATAACGGCTGTTATCGCCAATTAGGCGCGGGTACTGCGCGCTGGCAACGGGTTTTGTTCGGAGGAGGCGCAGCCACTCCCGACTGAATGCGCCGAGAGTGGCTGTTTTGGTTACTGCACAATGACGGTGACGACTGACTGCGCCTGCTGGCCGGTGCTGCTCGTCGCCGTGACCATGATGTTGTAGGAGCCGGCAGGAATCACTCCTAACGGATTACTCTGGTTGTAGCCGCAACCCGTCAGCAGCAGCACCAAGAACAAGAGCAGCAGCCACATCCCGTACTGGCGGGTCCGCCGATCCCTGGTCGTGGCCATCGGCACCAGCCCGAGGAAGGGCAGCATCATCAGCGCGAAGAAGTAGTGCAAACTTCGCACCGGCCCCAGCATTCGGTTCTGCGCCAAACCCAAATTCGAGGGGCTGACTGTCATTGTTACTTGCGATGACTGGGTCACACTGGGCGGACTAAACGCACATACGCCGCCCGACGGCAGTCCTGAACACGAAAACGCGACTGTTCCCAGCGAGACTCCGGACGCTAGCGTCACATTAAAGGCGAACGTGGCCGCTCGGAAAGAGGAAGCCGACGCCAGACTGTTGATTGGGGTAATCACCAATGCGGGAGCAATAGTGGTGACATCAGTCGCGCTGTCGTTGGCAGTGTTCGACTCGCCGCCGCCAGAAACGATCGCCGTATTGGTCGCGCTCGTGGCTGCATTGACGGCGACGTTCACGCTCACGGTGATCGCCGGGTAGCTGGAACCGGCCCCGAGAGCATCGGAGCGCGTGCAGGTCAGCGTTGCCAGCGTACAGGTCCAGCCGGTTCCGGAGATCGCGGTGGCAGTGAGACCTGCCATCAGCGTGTCCACCACGGTCACGGTACCCACAGTCACTCCCGCTCCAGAATTCGCGACCGTGATCGTGTAGGAGCCAGTGCCTCCCAGGGCGAACGTGCCCGTATGAGTCTTGGTGATGGTTAGATCTGGAGGTTGCACAAAAACGTAGGCGGCGCCTGGGCCCTTAATTACACCGCCACCGGAGATGGGATTGTTTAATGCGCCCACCACGGCGGTTAAACCGTCGAGGGCAACAGAGACTCCAAAGGCATCTCCGCTCAATCCATCCGAGACCGCCAGCTCTTGCTGCTGCGTCCAAGTGCTTCCGGAGCGTGTGAAGACATAGGCGGCGCCCTGGGCGGAATTCTTGAGAGGAGCGCCGATCAGGACCGCGTCCACGCTCAGAGATACGGAATTTCCGAAGTGGTCGCCAGTAGCGACATCGGAGGGAGTCAGCTTTTGCTGCTGCGTCCAAGTGCTTCCGGAGCGTGTGAAGACATAGGCGGCGCCCT
Organism: Terriglobales bacterium; assembly: GCA_051006995.1. Taxonomy (GTDB): domain Bacteria; phylum Acidobacteriota; class Terriglobia; order Terriglobales; family Acidobacteriaceae; genus JAIQGF01. The sequence continues at coordinate 93,431 of JBPCSQ010000014.1, read as the reverse complement.
GGGCGGAATTCTTATCCTCAGCGCCGATGACTGTCGTATCCCCGTCCAACGAAACCGAGGCACCAAAGAAGTCGCTATTGGCGGCATCAGAGGCAGTCAGCTTTGCCTGCTGGGTCCAAGTACTGCCGGAGCGTGTGAACACATAAGCGGCACCCTGAATTGAATTCTTGGCCCCCGCTCCAATGACAGTGGTGTCTGCCTTCACGGAAACCGCATATCCGAACTCGTCGTTTGTCGCGCCATCGGAGGAGGTCAGCTCTTGCTGCTGTGTCCAAGTGGCTCCCGAGCGCACGAACACGTAGGCCGCCCCCTGGTGCGCGTTTGGGCCGATGTTCTTGACAAAAGCACCGATAACAGCGGTATCAAGGTTCAAGGATACTGACCATCCGAGCTGGTCGCCTGTCGCGGCGTCGGAAGCCGTCAGCTTTTGCTGCTGCGTCCAAGTGCTTCCGGAGCGTGTGAAGACATAGGCGGCGCCCTGGTCGGAATTCTTGGCAGGAGCGCCGATGATCGCCGTGTCTCCGTTTACGTACACCGAATATCCAAACGCGTCACCGCTCCCCGCATCGAGCGCCGTCAGCTTCTGCTGCTGCGTCCAGGCAGTTCCGGAGCGAGTAAAGACGTAAGCAGCTCCCTGGAAAAAGCCTCCCTGTAAAGTGTTGGAGCGAGCACCAACGACCGCCGTGTCCCCGTCCACCGAAACAGAGAATCCGAAATCGTCACCGAGCGCGCCGTCCGATGCGGTTAGCTTTTGCTGCTGAATCCAGGGATCTATGGTGATCGGGTAAATCGCTCCGGCGTCGCTTATCTGGAGAAGGATGTGCTCGGCCCGAACTGCCATGCGCGCATCCAGTGCCCGGCCAGTGGCATCCCATGCACGCAGCCCGGTGTACAGCAGCTTAGACCTACTATCCTGCCGCAGCTCGATGTGTTCACCGGCAAGCACCGGTTGCAGGCTGCCGCTAACTGCCAGTTCGATCATCAGCGGCCCATCGGCCGATGCGTCTGGGCGCTGGTCGAAGGTGAAACCCTGTTCCAGGCCTCGGGCTTCGTTCGCATACCATTCTGTCAACAGTCCGCGGCGGTATTCGATGCGCGTCCCGGCGGCATGAACGGCAGCTGGCGAGGGAGCGCGCATCCTCTTACGGTAGCCGTAGCTTCGCAGGCGCAATCCCAACCGGCCATTGGGGTGCTGGATAGTCACTGTCCCGTTCTGAAATTCTGCCTGGAGCTGGTTCTCGGGGTTTTGCAGCCGAAAGCCGGCTTTCTGCGGCTCAGCTCGGTGTTCGGCCTCCAAGAAGGCGCTGCGCAGATTTTCGTATTCGCCGGACGCCTTCAACGCCGCTATTGCCGCTTTATTCCCCCGGGGGACAGACAGATCGTTGGACGTCTGAGAAAACGAAACACGCGGAGTGATCAAAAGCAATAGGGCGCTAACCGCGAGAAACAACCGTCGGCTCATATTTTCACCTGAACTTTGTGAGTAGCAGATTCCAACACCCGAAGAATTGGTGCTGTTTTATTGCGGGATGCCAGAGTTGGTCAATCCAGTTATTTGGAAGGCACTAGCGGGTCGGGCTTTACACGACTAACGAGCGATAAATCGCCATATCGTAAGCTACGGGGCCGCTGGCACAACGACAGGTTAGCGCGTGGCGTTCGACGCAAGCCACGGTGAAGGCTGGTATCACAACGGCATAGCCCCAACGGGACGCGACCCGCCCGTGGTCCCGGTAAGCTGGAATCAACAATGACAAATCGCGCTGCCGCAAACTAGCAACTTCGATCGTCAAAATTGACCGGCGGCAAGTCTCCTGGGGTGAGACCCGCGGGGCGCTATTCCGATCCGAGCGGGACCAGCGCGCCGCCTTGGGGCGGGGCATGCGCGATGTGCGGAATGATCATCACCAGCAGCTCGGTTTGGGTCTGCTGCTTGCCGTGGTTAGAGGTCGCAGTGCCCAGCAGCGGGATGCGCGCAATTCCAGGAATGCCGGTCAGCGAATTCTGTTCCGAGCTTTCCAGCATGCCTGCCACAACCGCCGCCTCTTCGTTCTTAACCGTGATCACGCCCTGGTACATGCGGTTGCTGATGACCGGCACGCCATTGAAGCTTTGTGATCCCAGAGCCTTGATTTCGACGCTCAGATCGAGGCGGACCTCGCGCGTCCCGTGCACTTGTGGGGTGGCCTTTACGATGATGCCGAGGTCTTCATAGGTGAACGACGGAAAGGGCGCGATAAAACTCTGGTTCTGGATCACCTGCGCAATGGCGGCCGTGTTGAAGATGGGCGCGAAGGTGGCGTTGAGGATGGGGAAGCGCGTGCCGATGCGCATGGTGGCGGCGTTGCCCTGGGAGGCGCGCAGGGTGAGGTGCTCCAGGCTGGCGACCTGCGATTGGTTATAGGAGAAGTTCACGCTGGTGACCGGCCAGGGAATTCCAGTGAGCGTCTTGCCGCCGCCGAAGGTGGCGAATGGGCCCTTGAGCAACGGGTTCTGCTGCTGGTTTTGCAGTTGCGCCAGCAGCGCGGAAATCGAGCTGGTGTTGGCCTGGTTGATGCCGCCGGAGGAGATGAGCTGGTTGATGAGGCTTTGGATATCGGGCTGCTGCAGCAACTGCAGCGCCGCGGCGCCGACGGTGAAGCTCTGCCACTGTAGCGGCATGTCGAGGCCGAAGCTGCGCACCATCGACTGGCTGACCTCGTACACCTGGAATTCCAGCATCACCTGCGGGCGGACGAGGTCGAAATCCTCGAAGAAGCGGGTGGCGGCATTGAGCATGGCACGCGGAGCGCGCACGGTGATGGTGGATGATCCGGGATGCGGAGTGACGAACCGGATCTCGAACAGAGTGCGGAAGACGTTCACCAGCTCGGTGAGCTCCTGCGGAGTCGTGACCTCGGAAACATAGAAGGTGCGCAGCGCCATGCGCTCGAACTGGGCGCGGTTCTGGGCGTTGTCAGCGGCAACGAAGATTTCGCTGGGCGACAGCGGCGTGTGAAACGTCTTCGTCATCAGGCCAAGCACGCGGGTGGCGGTGGCGAAGTCGGCGCCTTCGATGTCGAAGCGCAACTGACGCGCGCTGACAGACTCGTCGAAACGGGCCTTCACGCCGAAAGCGGTGGCGACCGATTCCCACACGGAGCGCGTATCGCCGCGCAAGTGAAAATCGCGCACACCCGGCTGCGGCTCCAGGCGCAACTCGCCCGGGTTCTCCACTACGCGGATGCCTCCCATGGCGTGCGGAACCTGCGGCGGTGCGGCGTCGTGGAGACGCTGGAGGGCGAAGGCGTTGCTCGGATCAAGCACGAGGGCAGCGCGGAATTCGGCCGTCGCCTGCTGCTCTTTGCCCTGGAGCAGGAGCGTGTTGCCGCTCTGCAGGTGCTCGTACACGGTGCGCTGGCGCGCGACTTCGCGCACCGTGGCATATTCCAAATCGCGGGGAACGAGGCGGGCGGCTTCGTCAAAGGCGTCGAAAGCGTCCGAAAATTTCGATTGCTTCTGCAGCTTAAGCCCGAGGGCAAACTGGCGCCGCGCTTGCTTGAGCTCCTGTTTGGAAACGCCGCAAGCGGCTGCCGACCGCTTCTCAGAACAGAGACGCAACTGCTGGAGCGCCGGATTTTCCGGCACCGGCGGCGACTGCGCGAAGGCGCAGGAGCAGAGAACGACCAGGATTGCCGCCAGCAGCCGCATGGCAGGAATTGTAAACGCAACGAGCCACTATCGTGGCGGTAGAAGTTCGGTGCAGCAACTCACGCACAGTGTTGGTCCCAGGGCAAGAAGCTGCTCGCGCGGGAAGATGCCGGTGGCGACGGCAATGATGGGCGCGCCGACCGTGCGCGCAGCCGCGATGTCGGAAGGCGTGTCGCCGACGATGCAGACCGCGGCGTCACGGCCGAGGCGTTGTCGCGCTTCGGCGATGCCGTGGCGAAAAATGTCTTCGCGTTTTTCGTTGTGGTCGCTGAAGGAGCCGAAAGCGAAGTAGCCGCGCAATTTCGCGGCTTCAATCTTGGCCCAGCCAATGGGCTCCAGGTTTCCGGAAACCACTCCCAGCAGCTTTCCGGCGGCGTGCAGGGACGAGACCAGGTCCGGGATAGACGGGCAAAGCTCGACGCGGATGGCGGCGGCATTGCGGCGCACCTCATCGCACATGTGTCGCGTCAGCAGCGGCAGCTTGCGCTCAAACTCATCGCCCGTGATGCCCGCGCGCTCCAGGACGGCACGCAGGATCCCCGGGTCGGTATTGCCGTGGACGGGCACGCCGTCAATCGTGCCCTCGATGCCGAACAGCTCGCGCAGCGCATTGCGAAAGGCGTAGTAGTGGACGCCGTCGCGCGTGTTCAGCAACGTGCCGTCTATATCGAAGAGATAGGCGTCGGCGGATGACCAGTTGAACTGAGGTGCGGTGTCCATCTGCTCGGCGGTGTTGAAAACAGGTCCCTCGTTTCGCTCGGGATGACTCCGGATCAGAGGCTAGCGCCGATGCGCCCGGGGATCATGATGCGCTCGACTGCGGTGGCGCGTCCTTTCTCGTCGCACTCCAGGTACACGCCGCAGAAGTGCACGTCGCCGGAAGCCGATTCCCAGCGCAAGGGCATGTTGGTCAGGAAGCGCTGGAGCACCAGCTCTTTCTGCACACCAATCACGCTGTCATACGGGCCGGTCATGCCGACATCGGTTTGATACGCCGTGCCGCCGGGAAGGATGCGCGTGTCGGCGGTCGGAATATGCGTATGCGTGCCGAGCACGGCGGTGACGCGGCCATCGAGATACCAGCCCATCGCGACCTTCTCCGAGGTCGCCTCGGCGTGGATATCAACCAGGATGACCTTGGATTTGGTCTTGGCAAGCAAATCGTCGGCCACGCGAAATGGATCGTCGTTGCTCGGCAGGAAGACGCGGCCTTGAAGATTGATGACGGTGTAGGGCAGGTCGCCGGCGCGGCCCTCGTACATGCCGACGCCGGGCGTTCCGGCCGGATAATTGGCGGGGCGAAGCACGCGGCGCGCGGGACTGGAAGGATTGCCGTTCGCGGAATTGAAGTACTCGATGATCTCGCGCTTGTCCCAGATATGGTTGCCGGTGGTGATGACGGCGATGCCGAGATCAAACAGCTCGTCCACGATCGCGGGGGTGATGCCGAAGCCGCCGGCAGCGTTCTCGCCGTTGGCAATGATGAGATCGGGCTTGCGGGTGCGCACGAACTCGGGCAGGTTGGAGCGCACGCTGACGCGTCCCGGCCGTCCGAAGATGTCGCCAATAAACAGGATTCGCACTGCCGCGCCCCCGCTCCGCTAACAGAGATTGGATGGTAACAGATGGATTTGGTGATTTGCTGATTTGCGATTTAGGGATTGCCACCGGCTGAGATTTCCACCCCGGTTAGAAAATCGTAGTTTCCAGCCAGTCCGATATCGAAGTTCTGCGTGCGCCGGGTGTGCACTACCACGTTGTCGTAATACCAGAGATCAATGTAAGGAAGGTCTTCGGCCAGCAACTGCTGAAGGCGGGCGTAGATGCGCCGGCGCTGTTGCTCGTCGACCGCCCGGCGGCCCTCATCAATGAGCTTGTCCACCTCGGGATTGGCGTAGGAACCGCGGTTGGCGCCGCGCGGCGGGGTGAACGCCGAGTGGAAGACGTACTGAAAAATGTCGGGATCGTTGTTGCCGCCGATCCAGCGCAAGGAGTAGAGCTGGAAGGCGCCCTTTTGCACGTCGGAGAAGAACGTGGCGAACTCAAAAGTACGGATGTCGAGTTCGATGCCGACCTGCCGCAGTTGTTGCTGGAGCACGGCTGCCAGCAGGCGGGTGGTCTCCTCGGTCGAGGTTTTCATGGTCAGACGAAAACGGACACCGTTGGTGGCGCGATAGCCGGCCGCATCGAGCAGAGCGCGGGCGCGCGCCGGATCGTACTCGTAGCGAGGCACGTGATCGTCGTAAGCCCACGACTGGCTGGGGAGAACGCTGTAAGCGGGGCGGGCCTGGTCGCGCCATAAGTACTGGATCATCGGGCGGCGGTCGATGGCGTACGCGAGTGCCTGGCGGACGCGAACATCCTTCAAAATCGGGTCGTGCAAGTTGAAGGCGAGATAGCTGAGAATCGTGCCGGGTGTTTGCTGGACCTCGACCGAGGGATCTTTTCGCATCGCGACCGCCATGTCGGGGCTCAACGAGTTCAAGGCAACGTCGGCGCTGCCTTTGCGCAGTTCCAGCGCGCGCGTGGTAGCGTCGGGCACGACGGTGAAACGCACGCGTGAGACGCTCGCCGGCTTGCGCCAGTACTGGTCGTTGCGCTCGATCACCACATCGCGATCCTGCTCGGCGCTGACGAATCGAAACGGCCCGGAGCCCACCGGGTGCTGGTAGAAATCGGCGCCGCTGCCGTAGGGGACAATGCCGACCGCACCGTTCGACAAATTCCACAACAACGCTGCCCAGGTTTCGTTGAGGTGAAAGACCACCGTGGAGTCGTCCGGGGCGTCAATGCGATCGACAAAACGATAGCTGCCGGTCTTGGTGGTGCGGACGCTGCGGTTCAGGATGGAATCAAAAGTCCACTTCACGTCGCGCGCGGCGAGCGGGCGGCCATCGTGAAAGCGAACATCGCGCCGCAGATGGAAGATGTACGTCAGGGGATCAGGAATTTCCCACGAGGTTGCGAGCCAGGGCTGAAGCTGGAAATGCTCATCGCGACGGAGCAGGGCGTCAAAGAGGAGCTCGTCAATGCGCTCCGATTGCGCGTCAATACCGATTCGCGGGTCAAGGTTCGATGGACTGCTTTCGATGATCATAACCAGCGTGCCGGGGTCCGGCTTCTTCGTGCAGCCGACAAAACCCAAACCGCAGAGGACGCAAAGGACGCAGAGGAAAGGTTTCAAAGTTTCACGTTTCAAAGCTTCACTTCGTCGGGTTCGGCCAACGTGAAACGCGGAACGTGAAACGTGAAACCTCATCGCTTGACCTATGAACCTGGAGCTTCTCGACTTCAAGGATACGAGATTTTGCCCAGCACGGCGGCGCGCTCGGCGCCGGTAGCGGCCGGAATATTTGACGGCAGCCGGTGCCAGGTTTGGTAAGCCAGCACGGCGAAGGCGACGGCTTCCTTGGCTTCGCTGGGCAAACCGAAATCGTCGGAGGTATGCAGCTTCACTCCTGGAAGCTGCTCGCGCAACATGGCCATAAGGGTCCTGTTCCTGGCGCCGCCGCCGGAAACGATGAACTCGCGGAAGATTTGCTGTCCCAGGCCGCCGCCGGCGCCGAGGAACATTGTGGCCGCTGCTGCAATGGAGCGCGCAGTCAGCGCGGTGGCGGTGGCGAGCAGGTCCTCTTTTTTAACTCCTTTTGCCTGGCGAAGCAGCTTGACGAGGTATTCGCGGCCAAACTCTTCGCGTCCGGCGGTCTTGGGCGGCTGACGGCGGAAGAAGGGATGCCGCAACATTTGCGCGAGGAGTCTTTGATTGATCTCACCCCGCGCCGCGAGGTGTCCGTCGCGGTCGAATGGCTTGGCAAACAGGCGCTCGGCGAGCGCGTCCATGACCATGTTTCCGGGCCCGGTATCGAAGGCGATCACCTGCTCCGGCGAAGCGCCCGGAGGAATGGCTGTGAGGTTGGCGATGCCACCGATGTTCTGGACGATGCGGCCGTGACGCGGGTGGCGGTAGAGCAGGTAATCGAGGAAGGGAACCAGAGGCGCGCCCGTACCCAGGACGGCCATATCGGCGGGCCGAAAGTCGCTGACCACGGGAGCGCCGGTGCGCGCGGCCAAGATGGCACCTTCCCCTGTCTGCCAGGTGCAGGCGATGTCGCGTCCGAGAAACGGCCGCGACTCGCCCTGATGATAGATGGTCTGTCCGTGGCAGCCGATCAGCTCAACTCGTACTCCGGCATCCGCCACGGTGGCGCGAATCGCGTCGGCATAAACTTCGGCGAGAAGAAAATTCAGCCTCGCCAGGTTGGCGACCCTCGCCGCACGCGCATTCATCGCCGAAAGAACGGCGCGGCGCACCGGCCTCTCATAAGTGAAGGCGCGATGCTGCAGCAGCTTCACGCGCGTCTGGAACCCGCGGCCTTCCAGGCGCACGATGGCCACATCCACGCCATCCGAAGAGGTGCCGCTCATCAGGCCGGCTACGATCACGGTAGCTCCTAATCCCTTTTCACCACCGAGACACCGAGGGTGGTGAATTCTAAGCTCTAGCAGCTGCGACGAGGCGGGCTTCCTCGCCAAGTTCCCACAATTCGCGGCGGAGACGTTCCAGGTGTTTTTCCGCCGGCGCCGGCGCATGGCGCTTCAACGCCTTCGCCTTCTTCTTGACGGCGAGAACGCGGCGCGCTTTATCCGCTACCGACTCGGCAAACCGCCGGTCGCCTTCCGCCGCGGAGAGCACGGCCTCATAACTACGCCAGACTTTTTCCTCATCGTGGCAAACCAGGAACATGTCGGCGCCGGCCCGGAGCGTCTCGACGGCAGCTTCCTCCACCGGCAGCGCGGCCTGGACGCTCCCCATTTCCAGATCGTCGCAGATGATCAGTCCGCGGTAACCAATGCGCCGGCGCAGTACGTCGCCCATCCACTTCTTCGACAAGCTGGCAGGTGTCCTGTCTTTCGTCAGCGCCGGATAGGCCGCGTGCGCCACCATGATGAACGCCATCTGCCGATGCAGCGCGCGGTAAGGGAAAAGATCATCGGCGAGCAGCCGGGCCGCGGACTTCTTGATTGCCGGCAGCGACTTGTGAGTATCGAGATTGGCCTCGCCAAGTCCGGGGAAGTGCTTGCCGCAGCCAAGCACGCCAGCATCCTTGAGGCCGCGCAGAAACTCGCGCGCGTAGGCGGCCACCTCCTCCGGTTCCGCCGAGGCCGTGCGCGAGGTCAACACCTTGCGCGAGGGCTCCAGGCCAAGGTCAACGCAGGGAGCAAAATCCACATTGAATCCCAGCAGCCGGCATTCCTCGCCGATCACCCGGCCATGAAGGCGGAAGAGCTTGCGATTACCGCTGGCAGCCACGTCGGCGACGGCGGGTGCGGGCGCGATGACATCCTTCAGGCGGTCCACCGTGCCGCCTTCCATGTCGACGCACAGAAACGACGGCGCAGGAATGCACTTGCGACATTCCTGGAGCAGTTCCCAGGTCTGCTGCGCCCCGGTGACGTTGCGCGCGAACAGGATCACACCGCCGGGCCGAAGGCTGGCCATGGTGGACCGCAGCCTGGCCGTCGCTTCAACTCCGTCGAAGCCCATGATGAGGAGCTGGCCAACGTCGCTACGAAGGTCGTGTGAGCTCTTCTTACCAGGCATTTATGGACATATCCTAAATTGTTACTTGAGCTGCTGCTTGAGTCCGTGCAGGAGGTTGAGCGCTTCCATGGGAGTAAGCCGGTCGAGGTCGGCGTCGCGCAACTGGTCCACGATTTTCTGCGACAGCGGCGTGAACATGGTGAGCTGCACCGAGCCGGGCTGGAGTTCGTCGGCCGCCAGTTCGCTGGTGAGGCGGTGCTCGGCCGATTCGTGTTCCAGCAGGACCTCGCGAGCACGGGCAATCACCTCAGGCGGCAGGCCGGCCAGTTTCGCCACTTCGATGCCATAGCTGCGGTCGGCCGCGCCGGGTTCCACCTTACGCAGAAAGACGATCCCGCCGGCGTTTTCCTTAACGGAGACGTGATAATTCTTTACGCCGGAGAGGCGATCGGCGAGTTCGGTCAACTCGTGATAGTGGGTCGCGAACAAAGTCTTGGCTCGCGTCCGGGCGTGGATGTATTCGATGGCTGCCCAGGCGATTGCCAAGCCATCATAGGTGGCGGTGCCGCGGCCGATCTCATCCAGCAAGATCAGCGAATTCGGCGTGGCGGTGTTGAGGATGGCGGCCGTCTCGGTCATCTCAACCATGAACGTCGAGCGCCCGCGAGCCAGGTTGTCGCTGGCGCCGATGCGGGTGAAGATGCGGTCCACCACACCCAGCCGCGCCGAACGCGCAGGAACAAACGATCCCATCTGCGCCAGGATGACGATCAGCGCCGTTTGCCGCAGATAAGTAGACTTGCCGCCCATGTTCGGGCCGGTAAGCACCAGGATGGCGTCGCTGGTCGCATTCAAATAAAGGTCGTTGGGGACGAAGCGGTCGGTGCTGCCGGTGAGATCCTGGCGCTCGATCACCGGATGGCGGCCCTGGCGAATCTCGACCTCAGCACCATCAATAAATTGCGGGCGGCAATACGCGGAATTGGCTGCCAGATGCGCCAGCCCCGCCAGCACGTCCACCTGCGCGACGGCGAGCGCGGTCTGGCGAACGCGCCGGGCTTCGCCGGCGATGGCGGCGCGCAGCTCGGCAAAGAGGCGCCGCTCAATTTCGACAATCTTCTCCTGCGCGTCGAGGATCTTTGCCTCGTACTTCTTCAGCTCCGGCGTGGTGAAACGCTCGGCGTTCACCAGTGTCTGCTTGCGCTCGTAATCGGCGGGCGCCAAGTGCAGGTTGGACTTGCTGATCTCGATGTAGTAGCCGAAGACGTTGTTGAACTTGACCTTCAGCGAACCGATGCCGGTGCGCTGGCGCTCGCGTTCCTCAATCTGCGCCACGAATTGTTTGCTGTTGCGGCTGAGGACGCGCAGCTCATCGAGTTCGGCATCCACCGAGGCGCGAATCACGCCACCATCGGCGAGCGAGAGCGGCGGCTCGGGAACCAGCGTGTCTTCGATCCGGGCGCGCAGGTCAGCCAGATCATCCATCAGGCCGAGCAGGGACTGCGTGCGCGCAGAATTGAATTGTGACAAGGCGTCGCGGACGCCGGGCAAGCGCGCCAGCGAGGCCGCCAGCGCAAGCAGGTCGCGGGGATTGGCCGTTTCCAGCGTGATTCGGCTGAGCAGGCGTTCGAGGTCGAGCACCCCATCAAGGGCGCGCCGCAGCTCCTCGCGCGGCATCGTCTCGCGCACCTGCTGTTCGACGGCGTCCAGACGGGCGTTGATTTCCGCCGGCTCGATGGCCGGGCGCAGCATCCAGGCGCGCAGCAAACGCTTGCCCATGGGCGTGAGCGTGTGATCGATGGCACGGAACAATGTGACCGCGTCGCCGGAGCCGGTGAACAGCGGCTCGATCAACTCCAGGTTGCGCACCGTAACGGCGTCGAGCACGAGGCAGTTCTGGCGCTCGTAATAGCCGATGCGATCCACATGCTCGAGCGTGCCGCGCTGCGTGCTGCGAACGTAGTGCAGAATGGCGCCGGCCGCCGCTGCCGCCGCCGAACGGCCCGACAATCCGAAGCCTTCGAGCGAAAGCACGCCAAAATGATTTTCGACCAGCGGGATGGCGTAATCAGGGGAGAACACCCAGTCGTCCAGCGGCGTCTCCGCCCAGCCGTTGGCGATCCGCTTTGCGCCGACGCGACCGGCAACGTCAAACAACGGCAGGGAAGAGCCGAACAGCACCTCGCGGGGCCGCAGTTGCTCGAGTTCTTCCAGGATGCGACGATCCGCGGATTCACCCGTGAACTCGGTGGCGCGAAAGTCGCCGGTCGAGAGATCCAGGACTGCCAGTCCGGCCAGTTGTGCACCGGGCTTCGCGGCTTCCAGCCGCGCCACAGCGGCGAGGAAATTATTTTCGTCGGAGCTGAGCAGGGCATCGGCGGCCGTGCCGGGCGTGACCACGCGCGTGACTTCGCGCCGCACCAGCTTCTTGGCCAGCCGCGGGTCTTCCACCTGGTCGCATACGGCCACCTTGAAGCCCTTGCGGATCAGCTTGGCGATGTAACCCTCGGCGGCGTGATAAGGTACCCCGCACATGGGAACGGCGATGCCCTTTTCCTTGTTGCGCGAGGTGAGGGTGATCTGCAGTTCGCGCGCGGCGACGACTGCATCTTCGAAGAAGAGTTCGTAAAAGTCGCCCAGCCGGAAGAAAAGGAGCGCGTTGGGGTGCTCCTTCTTGATGGCCGAATACTGGCGCATCAAGGGGGTGCCGGGCGCAGCGTCGGGCAGGACGTGCGGGCTGCCGCTGTCAGGCTTCGGCGTGGAAGATTCGGCCATGGAAAACTGCGCGGATTATAACAAGCTGCGCCGCCATTGACGCGTAAGCGCGACAGTGTTTTCCTAGAACCAATGGAACTACGGAAGGATCCCATCACGCGGTCGTGGGTGATTACCGGCGACGACCTGCCGTCGCCGCAGGGCGAGACTGGCTGCCGCTTTTGCGCGACCTCGCCCGACCAGCTCCACGTGATTGCCACGCGGCCCTCGGTGGACGGCGGGCCGTGGTCGGCGCGCGCCGTCGTGCATCCCAATCCCATCTACCACATCGAAGGCGAACCGCAGAGGCGCGGCGATGGCCTCTACGATCGCATGCGGCCCGTGGGCGCACATGAAGTACTGATCGAAAACCCGCGCCATGATGGCTACCTGTGGAACAGCTCCGACGCCGAGATCGAGCAATTTCTCCAGCTCACGGCCCACCGCATCCAGGATCTGAAGCGCGACCGCCGCTTCAAGTACATCACCGCGTTCAAGAACCATGGTGCGATGGCAGGACAAGAGTTCGAACATCCCACATCGCAGATTACCGCCAGCACCTTCGTTCCTCGCCGCGTGCTCTACGAACTGCGCGCCGGACGCGAATACTACGCGCAGAAGGAACGCTGCGTGTTCTGTGACATCATCGCGCAGGAGGAACAGGCCGCTCTCCGCATGGTCGAGAGCCGGGGCGATTATGTTTCGCTTTGCCCGTACGCGCCGCGGGTGCCGTTTGAGATCTGGCTGCTGCCGAGGTCGCATGAGGCGTTCTTCGAGCGCAGCGCGCTGCGTCCCGGAGGTGTGCGCGACCTGGCGGGGTTGCTGCGGCGCACGCTGACGCGGATTCGTGCCGTCACCGAGCAGTTCCACATGGTGCTGCACACCGCGCCCAATACTCTGCATCGCTCCGAGATCCTCAATTACTGGAAGACGATCGACGAGGACTACCACTGGCACATCGAGATCCTGCCGCTGCTGCCCGGAAAGGCGAAGTCGTACACCTTCAAGGAGGTTTACTTCACGCCGGTGACGTCGGAGTCGGCGGCGGCGCGGCTCCGGGAAGCCTCTCCCGGCGATTAGGACTTGCATGGCTCTCCGCCGCCTGAAGACCCACAGCGCCCAGACCGGATACGTGTACGAGTACTACTTTGTCGGCAAGCGGCGCGCCTTGCCGGACGAGGGCGCGGCCACCGAATACATCTTCGACGTCAGCTCCGACCGGAAGACCCGCTACGCGGTCAGCGTGTTGCTCACCGATGCCACGCTGGACACCTGGGCCAGGGCACACGGGCGCCCCCTGCACGAGCCCGAGCAGTACGCGGCGGCCAAGCTCCGACTGCTGCAAGGCTTTGACGAGATCGGAAACATGATGGCGGAAGGCCGCCGGCTGGTGCTGGACGCCACGCAACTAGCCGAATTGCTCGCCGGCCTGGGCGTCGAATAGGCCGTTGCCGTGGTGACCAGCGTCACAGGCCCGTGTGACTACCTCCACTGCGCGGCACGCCGCCCCCGGCGCACCATGGCTGTTGAGGGGGCTATAATTTCAGATTCCCGCCTGCTTTCCGGGCCCGCGCGGCACGCAGGCATCCCAATATGCCGCTACTCTGGTTGAAAGTGACGGTCGCGTTTTACCTGGTCGGGCTGCTCTGGGCCACGGCCGCGGTCAGCCGCCCGTGCAACTTCCTCTCGAAGATCGTGCTGCAGGCGATCGGGCTGGGCATGGTGTTCCACTTTGTCTCCCTTGCCGAAGGGGCGGTATCCACCGGACACTTCAGCCTGACGCTGGTTTCGATCCACGAGTCGGAGTCACTGCTCGCCTTTCTGCTGCTGTCGTTTTTCCTGATTGTCTATGCCAAGTACCGGACGCTTTCTCCGGGAATTTTCGTGTTTCCGCTGGCGTTTCTGCTGACCTTCGCCTCGACGATCGCGCAGCAGCCGCTGGTGTTCGATTCCAAGCTGCTGCGCAGCGGCTGGATTTTTGTCCACGTAGTCCTGATCTTCACCGGATACGCGGCGCTGTTTCTCAGCTTCGGCGCCAGCATTCTTTATCTGCTGCAGGAGCGCAGCCTGAAAGCCAAGCAACTGGCTGGATACCTGTCGCGGCTGCCCGCGCTGGAGGTCATTGACGAGATCGGCTACAAGTCGCTGCTGCTCGGATTTCCGTTCATGACCTTCGGCCTGATCGCCGGTTCGGTGATCGCACAGTCGCAGATGGGCCCGAAATACTTTCTCGATCCCAAGATCGTGCTCTCGCTGCTGATGTGGGCGGTGTACATGGTGCTGCTGTACACGCGCTGGAACTCGGGCTGGCGAGGGAAAAAGGCCGCGTACCTGGCGACGTTCGCTTTTATCGCCGCGGTCGGCGCCTGGGCGGCCAATTATTTCAGCGGCGTACACAGGTTTATAGCGCAATGACCTTTCAGCTCATCGGAGTGAACCATCGCACCGCGCCGCTGGACGTGCGCGAGCGCTTTGCGATCTCCGAAGCGAAGCTGCCGGAGGCACTGCAGCGATTGGCGCAGCACCCCGGGATTGAAGAAGCGATGATCGTCTCCACCTGTAACCGGGTGGAGTTGCTGGCGCGCGCGGTCAACGGCGGCGCCGATGTGCGCGCCTTCCTCAGCGACTATTTCGGCATGCAGCCGGCGGAATTCAGCCCCCATCTGTACGAATTCACCGATACCCAGGCGATCCGTCACCTGTTCCGCGTGACCTCCAGCCTGGACTCGATGGTGGTGGGAGAGCCGCAGATTCTCGGGCAAATGAAGGAAGCCTATGCCGTCGCGCGCGCGGTGGGGACCGTCAACTCTCAATTGGATGCGCTGGTAACGCGCGCCTTCGCTGTCGCCAAGCGGGTGCGCAGCGAGACAGCGATTGGAAGCTCGGCGGTTTCGGTGGCCTCGGTGGCGGTGGATCTGGCGAAGAAGATCTTCGGCAACCTGAACGGTAAGACGGTCATGCTGGTCGGCGCCGGCAAGATGTGCGAGCTGGCAGCGCGGCACCTGCTGGCGCACGGAGCGGGCTCTATCTTCGTTTACAACCGCACGCTGGAACGGGCGCAAAACCTGGCGCGCAAATTTAATGGCCAGGCCCTTCCCTGGGACCAGCTCTACGATTCGGCCGACCGCGCCGACATCGTAATCACTTCGACGGGCGCTCCGGTGGCCATCTTCCGGCGCGAGCACGCGGAAAAGTTTCTTGCCCGCCGCCGCCATCGCCCCATGTTCTTCATTGATATTGCGGTGCCCCGCGACGTCGATCCTGCCGTCAATGAGCTGGACGGAATTTTTGTTTACGACATTGACGACCTGCAGCAGGTCGTCTCGACACACGTGGCCGACCGCCACCGCGAGGCCGACCGCGCAGAGCAGATCATCGAGCTTGAAGTCGAGCGCTTCATCGCGCGCATGCAGACGCTCGACGTCGTGCCCACCATTGTCTCCCTGCAGGAGCACCTGGAAACCATTCGCCAGGCGGAGATTGACCGCGTCCGCGGCCGCCTGGGCGAGTTGAGCCCGGAGCAGGAGATGGCGCTGGATACGATGACCCGCGGCATCATCAACAAGATCATGCATACGCCCATCACGGCGCTGAAGTCGGCGGCGCGCGAGCAGGAGGGCACCCGCGTCATTGACGTGGTCCGCCGTCTCTTCAATCTTCAGCAGAAGGAAAAGAAGGAAGAAACGACGGTCGAGTCCGCCGGCACGGGAGCGAACCGCTGATGGCGCGCCTTCGCATCGGTTCGCGCGGTTCGCAGCTTGCGCTCTGGCAGGCGAACCACATTTCCGCCCTACTGCAGGAACGCGGGCACGAAGTCGCGATTGAAATCATCAAGACCACCGGCGACAAAATCACCGACGTGGCGCTCGCCAAGGTCGGCACCAAGGGCATGTTCACCAAGGAAATCGAGGAGGCCCTGCTGGAGCGCCGCGTGGACCTGGCGGTGCACAGCCTGAAGGACCTGCCCACCGAACTGGCGCCGGAGTTCGAGATCGCGGCCATCACCAAGCGCGAAAACCCGTGCGATGCTTTTCTTTCGCGGCACTTCAACAGCATTGACGACCTGCCGCAACTGGCGCGAGTGGGCACCAGCAGCCTGCGGCGGCAGGCGCAACTCAAGGCCTTGCGCCCTGACCTGAAGATTTTTCCCCTGCGCGGGAACGTGGACACGCGCCTGCGCAAGCTGGAAGACGGCGAGTACGATGCCATCATCCTGGCCTCGGCCGGGCTGAACCGTCTCGGCCGCACGGAGTGGGTTCGCGCCACCCTCCCGGTGGAGATCATGTGCCCTGCGGTCGGACAAGGCGCGCTGGGCATTGAGATCCGCTCCGGCGATTCGGCAACCGGCGCACACTTGGAGTTCCTGAACGACCCTGCGG
The DNA here is from genome assembly GCA_051006995.1 of Terriglobales bacterium. GTDB lineage: Bacteria > Acidobacteriota > Terriglobia > Terriglobales > Acidobacteriaceae > JAIQGF01. Next base: position 77,066 of record JBPCSQ010000014.1, on the reverse strand, counting down.
CTCGCGCCGCGACCACCTGCGAGCGCGCCCTGTTGAACCAACTCGGCGGCGGTTGCCAGGTTCCCATCGGGGCTTATGCTCAGGTGCGGGGTGGGAGCATTCACCTGATCGGAGTGGTGGCGCGTCCCGATGGCTCCAGCGTGTTGCGGGAAGCTGACGACGGCGTTGATCCGGAGCGCTTGGGCGAAACGGTAGGGAAGCGCCTCCTGGAACGCGGCGGCGAGCAGATCCTTCGCGAGGTGTACGGCGAAGTCGCTGCTGCCCCGCAACAACCGTGAAAGCAGGAGTTGGTAGTGAGGAGTTCGTAGCTGGCCACGATGAGCGCTGCTTCTGAAAACCGAGATCTTCCTCTCGCCGGCAAGCGCGTGCTGGTCGGGCGCGCCAAGCATCAAGCCAAGGCGCTCTCGGATGCGCTGCGCCTGGTGGGTGCCGAAGTCATTGAAATTCCCTTCATAGAGATTCGCGAGCCCTCGTCGTGGCAGCCATTGGACCGGGCGCTTGGCACTCTGCTGGACTACGACTGGCTCATCTTGACCAGCGTCAACGGCGTCCAGGCGCTGTTTCGCCGCATGAAGGCCCTGGGGCTGACTACCGCCGACCTGCTGCACCTTAAAATCGCCGCCATCGGCCCGGCAACGCGCAGCGCGATCGAGAGAATCGGCGTGCCCGTGGATGTGGTTCCGGACGAGTACGTGGCCGAATCCGTAGTGGAAAGCCTGCGCGGCCAGATGAAGCACACCAAGGTGTTGCTGGTGCGTGCGAAAGTCGCACGCGACGTCATCCCGGTCGAGCTGGCCAACGAGGGCGCGCACGTAGACGTGATCGAAGCCTACGAAACCGTGGTGCCGGAATCGTCGAGCAAGGAACTACTGCGCGTGCTGCACGATCCGGCGCGCCGGCCCGATGTCATCACCTTCACCAGTTCCTCCAGCGCGCGGAATTTCTTCACGCTGCTGGGAAAGGAAAATATCGGGCTGCTGGATGGAACCAAGCTGGCTTCAATTGGCCCGGTCACTTCGCAAACCATGCGCGAACTCGGCCTGCATGTGGATATCGAAGCGCGCGAGTACACCATTCCCGGGATGGTGGCGACCATCGCGACTTCGATATAGCCGGAGTTTCCTACAGCCCAACTCGGTGAGCATCGCCTGGCTTAGCATTGGAGACGTGCACCAGTCCGGAGTGGATGAAGACACTGGCTACGCCATCGTGATGAATCAGGCGATAACCGTTGTCCTCGCGTAACAAAGAGGCCAGCGGCATCTGGTTCATGACGAGGATGACCCCCGCTCCGCTAAGATCGGGATCGCTTTCCCATCCAGCGCCCCCGTTCCCGGTTTGAACGTGCCTGGCTACGCGCTCGTCACCATGGATATTGGTGCGACCGTCCATCGAGACCCGGGACTGAGGCAGGCGCCACATCACGTATCCGCCCCAATCGAATGGCGTATAAACACGATCAGCCAGTCCTCCCATGCTGGTGCGGCTGAGGAAATCACACGCTTCAACCGGGAAATGCTGAGAAAGCGTCGCCTCCATCTGCCGGGTGCTCATACGGTTGGCACACACGGGAACCACCGCTACCACCGCCAGGAGCGCCGCTACCGCATAGGATTTTCTGCGCAGGATCAGCGGCTCGAGCGAGGAGGTGCAGACCACCAACGCGGCAGGAATTATCAATACCCAGACATCCCGTTCGGAGCGAAAAGCAGCTATGGCGCCGACGGCACATAGGCCGATCATGAACGGCTCAATGTGACGCATGGCCCGACCCACCACGATCCCGGCAACCGCCACGGCTACCACCAGTAAGTAGTCGTCCCAGGTTCGGAACGAAGGTGGACGGAGCTCACTGATATTGCGGAAGGCGGAAGATTGTCCCGCATATTCGAAAACTGTCTTGTACAGACCCAGCCCGAAGGGGGTAAGGAATGTCGAGGCGAACGCCGCCCCCATGGCGGCCATCGCCACCATTAAATCTTTCCCGCGGCCGGCATCCTTGCGTCTCGCCGTCTGGATGGCGTATTCGACTGCGAACAGGCCCAAGGGCACGAATCCGTACACAAATTGAACATGAATGTTCGCCCATAGAAAAAACAAGGGCGCGAGCCAGAACAGCCGGCGCAAGCGGCCTGGGCGCGCTCCCGAGGTGAGCAGCCAGATTTCTGCGATGAAGAACAGGATCGTGAACAGCCAGGGCCGTGGCGTCATGATTTTCGCCATCGCGATCATCGATAAGGCGGCCACGACAGCGGCTACGATTCCATTGTGGCAGCGGTTCCGAAGCACCGCGAACAGCGCAACACCGATGCCGACCGCCATCGCGAGTGAAAAACCCGAGACCATCAGCATGCCACCATGCCTGAACAGCCATTCAGATAGAACATCGAACATCCACGAGTATTCCGTGAAGGGACGGCCCGCAACGGGCCATGCGAATACTTCGGTCTTCGGCAAGGCGTGGTTGGCCAGGATCCATTCGCCGGTTCGAATGCGCCACCAGATGTCGGGATCCATGCTCGCCACCGGCCGAATGGTTGCGAACGCGGCGGATACGCTGGCCAGGGCGAGGATGACTCCGCGGCGCGCCTCATTGGACAACTTCATCATTTTCTCCGAAATGCGCTGCACGTCCGAGCGGAGGCTCCTGAAGAGCTGGATGCAGCAGTTGTCGGGGTCTGCTTCAATTTTCACATGACACGCCAGGCCGAATGAGGGCGTCGGCAAAAAATGCGCGGGCGGTATTAAGGTGGCCGATGCGGGCTTGGGTGACTTCTACTCGAACTCGCGCTACGGCTTGGCGTTCCTGTGGATCTCCACCGTGCTCCAGGTCTTGTCGGCAGCGTGACAGACGGTCTCCAGCGGACAATCCACACATTTCGGGGAGCGCGCCACGCACAATCGGCGCCCGTGCCAGATCACCTGGTGCGAGAAGCTGGTCCAGCGGTCTTGGGGAATGATTCGCATCAGGTCCTGCTCGATTTTGCCGGCATCGGCGTTCGTGGTGAGCTCCAGCCGTCGTGAGATGCGGTAAACATGCGTGTCCACCACAACGCCGACGTTTTTGCGGAACCAGGTTCCAAGCACGACGTTGGCGGTTTTGCGCGCCACCCCGGGAAGGGTGAGCAGTTGCTCCATTTCGCTGGGCACTTCGCCGCCGAAGTCGCTTACCACCTTCCTGGCCGCGCCGACCAGCGACTTGGATTTGTTGCGGAAAAAGCCGGTGGAGCGAATGTCGGGCTCCAACTGCTCCGGCTTCAAAGCAGCGAACGCCTGCGGTGTCGGATATTTGCGGAACAGCTCGGGGGTGGTCTTGTTGACGCGCTCGTCAGTGCATTGTGCCGAAAGGATGGTCGCCACCAGCAGTTCCCAGGCGCTTCGATGCTGAAGTGCGCAGGTAACGCCAGGATAAGTCGCGTCCAGGCGCTTCAGGATTTCCGTAATGCGCTCGGGCGCCAAGGGCTTGTAGCCCTTCGATGGTTTGGCAGCTTTCCCGGCTGAGGGCGGCCGGGCTACACGCGGCCGGGCCGCAGACGGACGAACGTTGGGCCGGGTCACACTCGGAGTACGGCGGCCTTCGTGGCGGCCACTTTTGGACGGCTGACGGGGAACGATGCCGCGCGCCATCAGCCCAGCCGCTCCAGCATTTCTTCCGGCGTGCACTGGATGCAGGTAAACGCCGGCGAGTCGCGCAGGACGTAGTTACTGTTCTCGGTATCGCGCAGGCGCATCTTCAGATCCACCATGTCGGCGGGATTGTCACTCTCAAATACCAGCACGAACTCCGGGTCATCCAAACCGAACGAGTAAAGAGTATTCATGCGCACGCGAGGAAATTCCGCGATGGCGTCAATGTATTCGTTGACGATCCGCTGGCGCTCGGGGAAGGGAACCTGATACCAGTTGCGCGTCTTATCGAAGGGAACGATGGTGGCGTAGCGCCCGACGCCGCAGCGAACCGCGTTTTCGCCGTGGTGCGGATCGCGGCCGATCTGGTATTGCGAGCGCCGCGTCATGGCCAGAAACGAATGCGGGGTCGCCAGGTACGCGCCCATGCCGCTTTGCATGAGCTGCGCCTGCATCTGCTGCAAGCACTCCAGCGAATAGCAGATCCGCCACAGCATCATGTCGCAGTCGGCGCGCAAGCCGACCAGCGAGTAGGTCAGCACCTTCATCTCGTCGCCGCGCTGCCACTGATCCACGACCGCCAGAAAGTCGCGGCGTCGCTCCTGCTTTTCGGCCGCCGGCAACCGCCGCCATTCCGGGGCTGCCTTGTAGAACATCAGGCTGATCACCTGGCGGCGCGCTTCCGAATCGCGTTGCGTTCGCTCAGGCATGCTTGGTCCTTGCGGCCAGAAATATAACAGAAGGCCGCACCGCCCGGCTTCGCGCTTCGCCCCGCGCCTTGCCGGCCGGCGCAGCCTGTAGAATGGATGGCGGCGCACCACCGCAAGTTGGTACTGCCGGAGGATGAAGGGAATGGCGTCCAGCGGCCAGCCCCGCCTGCAATCCATGCCAAGCGAAACCTTTCCCGTGCCGTTGACCCTCGAGGGGGCGAGCGTGCTGCACCAGATGCTGCGCGTTCGCTGGCCGGAGTGGCGCAAGCTGTTCGTCGGCGAACGTGAACGCCTGGTGCACGAGGCAATCCCGGTCCTGGAGCGGCTGGAGCAGCAACAGAGCGCCCTCTATTCGCTGCTCGGACACAAGGGCGACCTGCTGCTGGTTCATTTCCGCAACAATTTCGACGAACTCAAGCAGGTGGAGCTCGAACTTGCACATCTCGCGATCTCGGATTACCTGGAGGTCACGCGCTCGTACTTGTCGGTGGTGGAGCTTGGCCTGTACGAATCGTCCGTCAAGCTTTACCAGGGACTGAGGGAGCGCGGCATCGAGCCGCAGTCTCCGGACTGGAACAAAGAGATTGAGGAATCGCTCGCCCGCCAGCGCGAAGCCATGCGCCCGCGGCTGTGGCCGGAGATCCCGGCCTCGCGCTACGTTTGCTTTTACCCCATGGATCGCCGCCGCGGCGAAGCCAAGAACTGGTACACGCTGCCCATTGAAGAACGCCAGCGGCAGATGGACGAACACGGGAAAATCGGACGCCGCTACGCCGGACAGGTGCGGCAGATCATCACCGGTTCCATCGGCTTCGACGATTGGGAATGGGGCGTGGATCTGTTCGCCGATGATCCGCTGGTCTTCAAAAAGCTGATCTACGAGATGCGCTTCGATGAGGTCAGCGCCGTGTACGCGCTATTCGGAGCATTTGTGGTCGGTGTGCGCGTTGCCGCCGTCAAGTTGGGCGACCTGCTGGCCGGCAAGCTGCCCCCAAATAGCGCTCCGGCGGGAGATTGACGGGAGAGCGCGCGCTGATTAGTCTTGCTGCGCCATGTCAGTGAAATCCATCCAGCTCGGGCAGGTTTGGCGGAACGACCAGACGGGGCAGAACTATCTGGTCACCAAGGTTTACAACGAGGTGTTCACCCAGTGGGCGATGCTGCGCGTCGCCGATGCCACCGCCGCCACCACCGACACCGTGCGCGTGAAGATCCAAAAGTCCGGTGAGGGCGCCACCTTGCCCGGCTACACGTTTACCCAGGACTCCCAGGATTTCTAGTGCGAAGTTCGAAGCGCCAAGTACGAAGCAAGTCTTTGACTTCGCACTTTGCACTTAGCACTTCGCACTCCTCATGATTGCCAACATCATCGCGGCGCTGAGCGCCTTCATTATTTCCATCATCTCCTCGCTGGGCTATCCCGGCATCGTGCTGCTGATGGCCATCGAATCGGCGTGCATTCCGCTGCCCTCGGAAGTGATCATGCCGTTCTCCGGCGCGCTGACCATCGCTTCCATCGCGGCGCAGTACGGACGGGAACCGTTTACCTTGCTGCTGGTCGCCTTGTTCGGCGCGCTTGGCTGCAATGTCGGGTCGGTGATCGCCTACGAAATCGGCTATTACGGCGGGCGACCACTGGTCGAGAAATATGGCGCTTACATTCTTCTGAGCAAGAGTGAGCTGGATTGGGCCGACCGTTTTTTCTCGCGCTACGGCAGCAGCGCCGTGTTTATCAGCCGCATGCTGCCGGTGGTGCGGACATTTATCGCGCTGCCGGCCGGCATCGCTCGCATGCCGCGCTTGCGCTTCCATCTTTACACCTTTGTCGGATCGTTTCCCTGGTGCCTGATGCTGGCTTACATCGGCATGAGACTGGGCCATAAATGGGAGACCGATCCTCGCTTGAAGATCTGGTTCCACCGCTTCGATGCGGTGATTCTTGCCATTCTGTTGGCGGGCGCGGCCTGGTTCGTGTGGTCTCGCTGGCAGCACCGCATCCGCAGTGAACAGGACACGAGCCACGGATGATCAGATCTCGGCACGGATGATGGCCGCGAAAATCAGTGGCTGGGTTTGGTTTCGGCTGGCCGCTGCTCCGGCGCGGGCGAGCGTGTATTCGCGATGGTGCGGTAGATTTTCCACGTCCCATCCGTTTCGCGCTTCAGCACGCGCATCGCATTCAGCGTGATCGAAGTCTCTTGCTTTGCGTTCTCCGGACGAAGGCGGGACTGGATGCTGCCGTACTCGAAGGCGTAATCGCCCACGATCCGCACCTCATCCCAGCGCTGCTCGTAGGCCATGATCTCGACGTTCTCCATCCGCTCGCGCTCTTGCACCAAGCGCGCGCGATTCGCTTCCAGGCCAACCACCGGCGGCGAGTCCTGCGGCAGGGACACGATGCCGTCGTCCCACAGCGAGACCAGCTTATCCACGTCGAGCGCAAGGCTGGCGGCGATTTCGCGCTGCTGCAGCTCGTTGATGGCGCGCTGGTCTTCCTGCTCGGAAGGCTGCTTTGTCTCCGCGGCGCGGGCGGTGGCGCGCGGCGGGCGGGCCGGAGCTTTCTTCTGGGCGATGACCGGGGTGACGGCAAGCGCCATGATCAAGAGGGTAGCGACTCGCATGGTCGGCTCCTGAATCCTTTCATCCGGGGGCGAGTATACGCCGCCGCTGATGACCATTTTCGTGTGACCAGGGTCACAGCGGGCTGTGCCCATACCGATTTAGCCTTGGATTCGTGACTCCGGAAATTCAGCCCTCGGGTGTGATTGTCCTGGTGATCTTTGTGGCCGTCCTCGCGGAGCGCGGCTGGCAGTGGATGCGCCGCCGGGCCGCGCGTGCCTGGCCCACGGCGGAAGGCCGCGTCGAGCGTGCCGAGTATCGCCAGCCCAACACCGGCACCAACCGCTATTTCGTTGCCGACCTGGCGTATTCCTACGTGATCCGTGGCCAATACTATGCCGGCTATTACCGGCGGTCGTTTTCCAGCGCGCCGGCGGCGGCAGAATTCGTTGCGCGCATGCAGTCGGCCCCGATTGAAGTTCGCTATAAGTCCTCAGATTGCGCCACTTCGCTGCTGTTGGAAGAGAAGGTTGCCGAGGCGGTTGGCGCCAGCGCCGGCGAGATCGCTTCCTGACCGCAGGCGGGCGTAACTTCAATTGCAAATCCCGGCACGATACGAGAAGATAGCCGTTTCTAATTCCCACAAATTTTTCGGAAGAGAGCCCATGGCAACGCGGCAGAAGAGTGGCAAGGCTCCACAGCAGTCCTCCAGCAGCTCCGCAGCGAGATCGCAGGAATCCGACATCGCACCCGCCAAGGGCAAACTTGGCGTGATGATCCCCGGCATGGGCGCGGTGGCGACCACCTTCGTCGCCGGCGTCGAGGCCGTGCGCAAGGGCCTGGCGCACCCGATAGGATCCTTGACCCAAATGGGCACCATCCGGCTGGGACGCCGAACCGAGGGCCGCTCTCCTCGCCTCGCCGACTTCGTCCCCCTGGCTGGGTTGAACGACCTGGTTTTCACCGGCTGGGACATCTTCGGCGACGACATGTACTCGGCTGCTCGCAAGGCCGGCGTGCTGGAAAAAGAGCTGCTCGACCAGATCAAGCCGTTGCTGTCTTCCATCAAGCCTCGCAAGGCCGTCTTCGACAAGAACTACGTCAAAAAGCTCGACGGCCCCAACGTCAAGAAAGGCAAGAACAAGATGGAACTGGCGGAGCAGTTGCGCCAGGACATCAGCGACTTCAAGAAGAGCTCCGGCGCTTCCCGCTTGATCATGATCTGGTGCGGCTCCACCGAAACCTTCATTCGGCCTGGACGCGCCCATGCTTCGCTGGAGGCGCTCGAGCGCGCCATGACGCAGAACGATGAATCCATCGCGCCTTCGATGATCTATGCCTACGCCGCGCTTTGCGAGGGCGTCCCGTTCGCCAACGGCGCGCCCAACCTGACCGTGGATGTCCCCGCCATGCAGGAGTTATCGCGGCGCAATAACGCGCCCATCTGCGGCAAGGATTACAAGACCGGCCAGACGCTGATGAAGACCATCATTGCTCCCGGCTTCAAGGCGCGTATGCTGGGCCTGAGCGGCTGGTTCTCCACCAATATTCTCGGCAACCGCGACGGCGAGGTGCTGGACGATCCCGGTTCCTTCAAGACGAAGGAAGAATCCAAGCTCTCGGTGCTGGAACATATCCTCCAGCCGGAGCTGTACCCGGAGCTCTACGGAAAGATTTGCCACAAGGTCCGCATCAATTACTACCCGCCGCGCGGCGACAACAAGGAAGGCTGGGACAATATTGATATTTTCGGCTGGCTCGGCTACCCGATGCAGATCAAGGTGGACTTTCTCTGCCGCGACTCCATCCTGGCCGCGCCGATCGTGCTCGACCTGGTCCTGTTTCTCGATTTGGCGCAGCGCAGCCCCGAGTTGCGCGGTCTCGGTATCCAGGAATGGCTTAGCTTCTACTTCAAATCACCGATGACGGCGCCCGGCCTCTATCCCGAGCACGACCTGTTCATCCAGCTCATGAAGCTGAAAAATACCCTTCGCCACTTGAAGGGCGAGGAACTGATCACCCACCTCGGGCTCGAATATTACGACTGAGTTTTTCTGTCATCCAGGACATAAAGTCCGGCATCGAACTCTCCATGCTCAGGGCGGCACGTCCTATCGCCTTCGCTCTTCTGCTGTTTGCCGGCGCGCTGTGCGCCGCGACCCCGGGAATCTTCCGCGGGATTATCCTCATCGGTCCCGACCATGATTCCGGATGGATCATGGTGAAGGGGGCCAATGGCCAGGTCCGCCGGGTAGCCATCGCCAGTGCCGTGGTCGTTTACGCCGAGACCGTTCCGGTCTCTGATCGGCAGAAGACTCCAGTTCAATCCATCGTTCACGGCGCCGAGGTACGGGTTACGGCCGAGCAGGACGGCAACGGTGAGTGGCGCGCCAGCCGCATTGAAATCCTCAAGCTCAAGGCAGAAATGCCTCTGGAGCCCTCTCAGCGTTCGGAAAGCGTCCATAGCACCTGAGGCAGCAGCGTCTCCCCAGGGAGAGGGACATCCAGAGCTGCTTTTTCGATAACTTGGCCGCGACTTGCGCCAGCCCGCTGGGTTCTATTTCAGTAGCATGGGGCCGTCGTGTGTGACGGGAGGGCAGATTCGCTGGTTCGGGGCGCTGCCGGCCGCATCCAACCAAATGGGGAGCCGCTCCGCCCAGTCGTCCCAGGCACCGGCCGGCCCGCGAATTCAGCAGTATAATGGGAATAATCACCTCGTTGGCAAAGACACGCAAAGGAAGTGCCTCATGAAGTTTCGCGCCTACACTCCCGTTATGGCGCTAGTCCTCGCCCTGTTGGCGCCGTGTACGTGGGCGCAGACCAATCCGAATCCCACGGGGACGCCGCCGGTCACTGGAACGCCGCAAACCACCTCGACTACGTCGCCGCAGGACACTCCGCCGGCCGTGGTTGATAACGTCCCTCAAGTGGCGAATCCCCCCAAGGAAACGCACGACGGCGGCAAGAACGACATTGATGCTATCGGCAATCGCAAGGTGGGGAGTGGCAAGGGTCTGGGCAACTGGTACTCGCTGGAAAAGGAAATCGCCATGGGCAAGGAGTTCGCCGCCCAGGTGGAAGCCAGCGCCAAGCTAATTCAGGATCCTGTGGTCAATGAGTACGTCAACCGTGTGGGCCAGAATCTGGTGCGCAACTCCGACGCCCGCGTTCCGTTTACGATCAAAGTCATTGACTCCGACGAAGTCAACGCTTTCGCGCTTCCCGGAGGTTTCTTCTACGTCAACTCCGGACTCATTCTGGCCGCTGACGACGAGGCCGAGTTGGCCGGCGTAATGGCGCATGAAATTGCCCACGTCGCCGCCCGCCACGCCACACGCCAGATGACCCGCGGACAAATCGCGAATCTGGCCACCATTCCGCTGATCTTCATGGGGGGCGGACTGGGATACGCCATCCGTTCCGCCGCCGGCCTGGGATTGCCGCTGACCTTCCTGACCTTCTCGCGCGGCTTCGAGGCTGAGGCCGATTACCTCGGCCTGGAGTACATGTACAAGTCCGGGTACGATCCCCAGGCTTTCATCTCGTTCTTCGAGAAGATTCAGGCCAAGGAGAAGAAGAAGCCGGGCACGCTGGCCAAGGCTTTCGCGACTCATCCGCAGACGCCGGACCGCATCGAGAAGAGCCAGGAGGAGATCTCTAGGGTTCTGCCCAAGCGTGACCAGTACATCATCAACACCTCGGAATTCGACGATGTGAAGTCAAGGCTGGCCGCCATCGAGAACCGGCGCAAGATGCTTCACCCGGACGACAACAAAGACCGTCCCACGCTGCGCCGCACCGCCAGCACCCGCAAGACGGACAGCGGCGACACGACCAGCGACAAGGACGACGATCGTCCCACGCTGAAGCGCCGCGATAACGATTAGCCCGAAAAGGGAACTTACGCTATACCGGCGGCTTCGGCCGCCGGTTTTGTTTGCACTGAGCCGTTACAGAATCGTACTCAGTGCCGCTCCTGCTGAATCTTGCTCAGCTTCATGGTCGTGAGCTCGGCGCTGTCTTGAAAGAGTTGCCGAATCAGCGTGCGTTGCGAGTCGATGGTGTGCGCCTGCTGCACTACCAGCAGCGACATGAGGAGGTATGCGAAAGAAAGGATAGCGAGGAGGGCGTGGCGCCGAAAAACAGTGAGCATAGAGTACCCGCGTTCTTCCTGGTAAGAGTCCGCACCCGCAGCCGCAAGTTGGCCTGAGGAAGCCGGGTTTCGCGAATGGCGCGAAGTGGCGCGACTATAGCCGAGCCTCTCGCGCCAGAACAGCGGAAAGAAATCGCCGCCAACAACTCCGATTGAGAGCCATCCGTCCCGGTGCTAGAATGCGCCGCAACCCAGGAGCAGCGAGGTGCCAGCCATGCTTGTCAGAAACTATATGACCACCACGGTCAGTACGTTGAACGAAAAAGGTTTCCTGCTCGATGCCGCGCTGCTGATTCGCCGTACCGGAAAACGCCATGTGCCCGTGCTGGGCGAAAATGGCGCGGTCGTTGGCATCGTCACCGACCGCGATGTTTCCCGCATGGCTCCATCGTTGCTCGGTCGGGTTACCCCGGAAGAGTACAACGCGGTGTTTGAGGTCACGCCCATCACCCGGGCCATGACGCGCAACCCGATCACGGTTTCGCCCGATACTTCCATGCGCGTCGCGGTGTCCACGTTATATTCGAAGAAAATTGGGGCGCTGCCGGTCGTCGAGGGGGAAAAGCTCGTCGGCATCGTGACCGTCAGCGACGCGCTCGGCTTGCTGAACGAGCTGCTGGCAGAGGAGGCCACTGAGGCCGAAGCAGGGGCCACTCTAGGTTGAGGTAATCCTCTCGGCAGGTTCGAAGGGGGGAGCGCAGCCGCTTTAGGCCGACTTCAGGTAACCTTCCGCCGGTTCGGTCATCCGCTCAGGCTGCTTGTGGTGTATGGACACCACTTTCATTTCCTGCCAGTCGTAGGGAAATTCCTTGCCGCAATCCAGGCACACCACGTACGTCCCGGTGACGGAGGCCGCTTCGCTGCGCCGGTGACCGGACTTGGTGGTGATAGGGAAGCTGTACCGCTTGTGCCAGCACCCGAAGAACATATCCAGCATGTTTCTGATCATGAGCCAGTACCCTCACTGCGGGGCCCGTGGGAGCTATTTCTTTCTCCCTATACTTAGATTCAGAGTTGCTGGAAAAGTTTCCCGGCGCTTGTGTCTTCATTTGGTTTGGATTGTTAGAGATGGGAATGGAAAAACTAGATAGTGGAAAACTTTCCCTGAATGGGAGAAAAAGTCACGCCTTTTTCTGCTGGCACTTGCTCATGATGGCGGTTCGCAGGCGGGTCCGCAGGTCTTCAGGCAGTTCGTACAACTGGGAATCGCGATAGATTTCGATGGTCTTCTTGGTGGTATTGCAGATGACGAAGCAGTTGTGGCACCACTGCAGATGTTCTTCCAACTCGACCCGTGTTCGGTTGTCGAGGCTTTCGTCCAGATAATCCGTCAGCTCTTTCAAAAAATCAGAGCAGTTCACTTGTTCTTATCCCCGTTTTTACGTTTCTTGAAGTACTTGTTCAGCCTTTCACGCAACTGCAATCTTGCCCGCAACAAACGAGACTTCACGGCCGGTATGCTCAAATCGAGGGCCTCGGCTGTTTCTTCCGTCGAGAGCCCTTCCACGTCCCGCAGGACGAACACGGTGCGGAAACTGGAAGGCAGGCCCTGGATGGTGCGCGTCAGGATGTCCCGCAACTCCGCCTGCGTGTACTGCTGCTCGGGGTTGGGCGTCCAGTCCGCCACCTCCCGCGGCATCGTGTCCTCGTCGGTCTTGACGTCCTCGTCGAGGGACACCATCCGCTCTGGCCGGCGCCGCCGCAAGCGCATCAACGCTTCGTTGACGGCGATCCGTACCAGCCAGGTGTAAAACTTGGACTGCTCCTGAAAGTTCTTCAGGTTCTCGTACGACTTCAGGAACGCGTCCTGCACCACATCTTCCGCGTCCTCGCGGTTCTGCGTAATGTGCTGCGCGATGCGGAAGACATTCCGGTCATAGCGGCGAACCAGTTGCTCGAACGCGCTGATATCGCCCGCCTTGGCGGCACGCACCAGCTTAAGTTCGTCGCTGATCGGCTCATTCACTTTTTGGATGGCACCCATCTAAAACTCGATTCAAAGATTTCTCTGCCGCTTGCGCGGCGAAAAACCATTCTATCCGTTTGCCCGGCAACGCACACGGATGTTTCAACCGGACGCCTTAACAGCAGCGTCAAAATGCGCCTCCGGGAAGAGAACGGCGTCAGGGCCGCATTTTGCAGGCCTGCATTGACACTGGAGTGTGAGTTCATATAATCGCGGCAGCCTGCGTCTGCCAGGGGTTCGCATTGCTATGTGCGTCAGGGCTGCGCAGCAGGGAAACGGGGTCCACAAATGGGGCAGTCCGAGGAAATCCGTCAAATTGTCGAACGCGTCGTCGGGGAAACCCTGGCGACCCATCTGAACGCGCTGAAAGATGAGCTGGTGAACCGGGCCTGTGAGCAGCTCTCCGGCCTCACCGTGTCTTCGGTGCCGGCCGCTCCGGTGGAACCCTCCGCACCAACGCCTGCCGGAGGCGCCCCTACTGATCTGCTGAATGCCGCCTTCAATTCCGTGCTCGACGCCTCCTCGCAAACCGACATCCTCGCGTCCCTGCTCGACGGCGCCTCCAAGTTCGCCGGACGCGTAGCCTTATTTGTGATTCGTGGCGGCAATGCCAGCGGGTGGCGTGCGGTCGGAGTCGACAATCCGGATGCCGTCAAAGGCATGTCCATTGATGTGAACTCCGGACTCGCGGGGCGTGCTTACCACGATCGCCTTCCGGCCTCCGCCTCCGCCGCTGAATTCGACACGCACTTCGTTTCCAGCTTCGGCCTGCCCGCCGACGGCAGCAACGCCATCGTGCTCCCGCTGGTGATTCGTGACAAAGTCGCCGCGCTCATCTATGCCGATATCGGCGCTGCCGCGGGAGGGAAGCTCGATCCCTCCGCCTTGGAGACGTTGGTTCGTTCGGCCGGGCTGTGGCTGGAAGTTGTTTCCGCCCGCAAGAGTGGCGCGCCCATGCCGGCCGAAGCCCCTGAACCACCCGTCCACCGGGAGGAGTTGCACGCTGCCGAACCAGTCCACGCACCCGAACCGCCGCCTGCGCCCGAGGTTGCGCCGCCCGAGCCAGAACCAGAGCCGGTGCGCGTCGCACCGCCCGTGACCGCGCCTTCCCTCGCCGCGGCGGCCGCGGCGGCCGCACCCGCGCCCGCGCCTGCTGCCTCCGGCTTTTCGCCGGAAGACGAGGAGATTCACAAGAAGGCTAAGCGCTTCGCCAAGCTGCTGGTGGACGAGATCAAACTGTACAACCAGGCCAAGGTCGCCGAGGGCCGAGCCAACAAGGACCTCTACGCCCGCCTGAAGGACGATATTGATAAGAGCCGCGCCACCTACGAGAAGCGTTACGGCTCGACCGCCGCCGCCTCCGGCAATTATTTCTCCCAGGAGCTGATCCGCATCTTAGCCAATGGAGATGGGTCCCTGCTTGGAAGTGGATTTTCGGGGTAAACTGAATCTGCTGTGCGCATTCGGCTCCTAGGAATATTTTTTCTCGCCGCCTGTCTCTCCACCGCTGCCCTCGCCGCGCAAACCGCCAATGCTGGGACGAAAAAGAAGCCCAGCAAGGCTGCGTCCCACAGCAAGAAATCGAAGCGCAAGAAGGCCAGCCCGGTCCGCATCCGGCGCATTCACCGCGCTTTCGTAGCTTCGGCCGAGCTGAAACCGATGGCGCGGCAGTTGCTCGAGAGCCGCACTCGCCCGGCTTATGCGGGGGTCGAGGCGTACGAGCGCAAGCATGCGCACGACGATGCGGGGGTGCTCGCCAACCTGGCGCTCGGCTACGCCCATCTTCTCGATCACGAACCCGCCAAGGCGATCGCGCCGCTGAAACTGGCGCAGCCGCGCGCCGGCGACCTGGCCGATTACATCACCTATTTCCTGGGGTCCTCTTACCAGGCCACGGGCCAGACCGACAGCGCGCTGGCCATGCTGCGCGATTTTTCGACGAAGTACCCCGACTCGATCTTTGCGCGCGATGCCGCCGTGGCCTGCGGCAACGCGCTGGTCGCTTCCGGCGATCCCGCCGCGGCGGCGGCGCTGCTGGCCAAGTACCGCATGCCCTTCCGCTCCGACCTGGAGTTTGCTTACGGTCGCGCCCTGCTGCGCGCGGGGCAAACCGCCCAGGGCGCGGATGTGCTGCGCCATCTTTATTTTTCGGCGCCTCTTTCGGCTGAGGCCGACGCCGCCGGCGACCTGCTGCGCAGTTCCGGAGGGTTGGACGCGACCTACGCTCTGCAAAAGACGCGGGCCGACCAGTTCAACCAGGCGCATCGCTATCGCGACGCCGTCCAGGAATATCGCTCGCTGCTGCAACTTGCCTCCCAAGATGACAAGCCGGCCGTCCTGGTGGCGCTCGCCGGCGCCATGCACCGCAGCGGCGACGATCGTCAGGCCCGCTCCACGCTGGAATCCATGTCGGTTCCGGCCGGCGATCTCAATGGCGAGCGCTGGTTCTATCTTGCGGAGATTGCCCGCTCGCAAAATGACGATGACCGTTTTCTGAGCGCCCTCGCGCAGCTTCGCCAGGCTGCCCCGGCCAGCGCGTGGCTGGAACAAGCCCTGCTGCTTGCCGGCAATATGTTCCTGCTACGCAGCGAGTACGATCGCGCCATCGATTCCTATCGCGAGATCGTGGAGCGTTTTCCGCAAGGAAAGCTCGCGCCCTACGCGCACTGGAAGGTGGCATGGCTAAATCTGCGCCAGGCACGGGTGGAAGAAGCGCGCAAGGGTTTCGAAGAACAGATCGCCCGCTATCCGGGATCTCCGCAGGTGCCGGCGGCGGTGTACTGGCGAGCGCGTTTGGCGGAGGAAGAACAAAACTCCCAGAAAGCGCGCTCCTATTACGTCAAACTTTCGCAGCGCTTCCGCAATTATTACTACGCCGACCTTGCCCGCCAGCGTCTGCAGGGAATCCGTCTGGCCGCAACTCCAGAGCCTGACCCGATACTGGAAAAGATTCCTCCGGTGCAAATTGCCGCTCGCGTCGGCGGCGTCGAACCCCCCGCCGACGACCTGCGCGCCGAAAAGGCCAGGCTGCTCCAGAATGGCGGCTTGACCGAATTTGCCATCAGGGAGCTGCGCATGGCTGCCGAGGAAGGCGGCACCGTCTGGGCCACGGCGGAAATGGCCCGCCTGTACCGCGACAACGGCCAGTACTACCGCGCTCTTCAGGTGCTCAAGCGCGCCGTGCCTTCGTACTTTGCCATGGACATGGATTCGCTGCCGCGGCCCTATTGGGAGGATCTCTTTCCGCGTCCCTGGTGGACCGACGTTAAGAAGCACGCTGAAACCAATGGCCTCGATCCGTTTCTGGTCGCATCCCTCATCCGGCAGGAGTCGGAATTTAATCCGGACGCCATCTCGCACGCCAATGCCATCGGCCTGATGCAGGTGCTGCCCGGCACAGGGAAGAAGCTGGCGCGCGAACTTAAGGTGCGCCGCTTTTCCAGCGATCAACTGCTCACGCCCGAGTTCAACCTGCGCTTGGGAACGCGCTACTTCCGCGAACTGGTGGACCACTTCAACGGACGCGTCGAATACGCGCTGGCCGCCTACAATGCCGGTACCGATCGTGTTGAGTCCTGGCTGGCCAACGGGAACTACCGCGACCCGCAGGAGTTTGTCGAATCCATCCCGTTCACTGAAACGCGCGAGTACGTGCAGGCTATTCTGCGCAACATGACCGTGTACAAGCGGCTCTACGGCGCGCCGTAAGAGCAAAAAGGCCACGGACGGTCATCCGTGGCCTTCTTCCTGCAGCCGCTTCTTACGGCCAGATTCCTCTCGACCTGGTCGCAGCCGCCACCCGGTCAATCGCCAGGATGTAAGCTCCGGTCCGCATATCCGCGTTGTACTTCTTGGCTGTCCGGTGCACGTCCTCGAAGGCGCGCACCATGATTTTCTCCAGCCGCCGGTTCACATCGTCTTCTTCCCAGAACAGCTCCTGAAGGTCCTGCACCCACTCGAAGTAGGAGACGGTCACGCCGCCGGCGTTGGCCAGGATGTCTGGCAGCACGAGCACTCCTTTTTTGTGCAGCACGGCATCCGCTCCCGGAGTCGTGGGTCCATTCGCAGCCTCGGCCACAATCTTGGCCCGAACTCGATCGGCATTGGTCAGGGTGATCTGGTTTTCCATGGCGGCCGGGACCAGGATGTCGCAGTCGAGTTGCAGCAGGGCATCGTTGCCGATTTCCTCCGTGCCCTTGAACCCGACCACTGATTTCGTCTTATCCTTGTGCTCCAGCAGCTTCTGGACGTCGAGCCCCTTGCGGTTCAGCACGCCGCCCTTGGAGTCGCTGACGGCGATGATCTTTGCCCCGCGCTCCGCCAGCAGTTCCGCCGCGATGCTGCCGGCATTTCCGAAGCCCTGGATGGCCACGGTTGCCCCGCGAAGAGTGATTCCAGCCACCTTACACGCCGCCTGGATGACAAACGTGCAGCCGCGCGCTGTTGCTTCATTCCGCCCCAGCGAGCCGCCCAGAAACAACGGCTTGCCGGTCACGACGCCCGGCGTAATCTGCCCGCGCGTCATGCTGAAGGTGTCCATGATCCACGCCATCACCTGCGAATCGGTGTAAACGTCGGGAGCAGGGATGTCGGTGTCAGGCCCGATCAGCGGCGAGATTTCGTAGGCATACCTTCGCGTCAGCCGCTCCAGTTCATTCTTCGACATGCGCTTAGGATCGCAGACGATGCCGCCCTTGGCGCCGCCGAAGGGAATATTGACGGTTGCGCATTTCCACGTCATCCATGCCGCCAGGGCCTTCACCTCGTCGAAACTCACTTCCGGGTGATAACGAATTCCGCCTTTGCACGGGCCGCGCGAACTGTTGTGCTGCACCCGGTAGCCTTGAAACACCTTGATGGTTCCGTTATCCAACTTGACCGGTAAAGATAACGTCAGGGCACGGCGAGGGCGGCGCAGCACCTCGCACAGGTCGGGTTCCAGCTTCATCTGCTCGGCAGCCCTGTCGAACTGCCGCATGGCAATCGTGAATGGGTTCAGGTCCTCTTCCACGTGAATGGCCGGGGCTCGGACAGTCGCCATAGTCATCTCCTTCTTCCTTGAAATAAGGGCGGACAAGAAAGGCCGTGCAACGGCCGAATTGGCGGGTTCGGATCCAAGCTTCCTCCCTGGCGCGAGAGGGCCGGCGTGCAGTTACGGTCAGAAACTTCAGATGCGAGTAGCGCTTCGAAAGCTACTCGGGACGGGCAACGAAGGGACTGGAGTCGGACACCCCACGCATCCGCGGCTGCTGGTTATACACCTGAGGGATGAGGAAGGCAAACGGAGGAGAAAGTTTGGTAGTGGCTCACAGAAACTAACGGACCGCGTTTTGCTCGGCCGGCGCCTTGGCGAACAGGATCTCGGCCACCAGCAGCAGCGCCCCGACCACGATGGCGCTATCGGCCACGTTAAACGCCGGCCAGTGATAGCTGCCAACATAGAAATCGAAGAAATCGACGACGTGCCCGTTCAGCAGCCGGTCCCACAAATTGCCCACCGCCCCGCCCAGAATCAGCGCGAGCCCGACTCCGGTGGTGGTGATGGCATGGCTGTTCTTCCAAAGCAGCGCTGAAACCACCACCAGCGCCAGGACAGAGAAAAGGATCAGGATGGCGGCTGTCCATTGCGAAGCGGAATCGGCGAACAGTCCGAAGGCGGCGCCGCTGTTCTGCACATGCGTCAACCGGAAGAACCCGGGCAGCACCAGCACGCTATCGTGCAGGCTGATGCGCGTGGCCACCAGCCATTTCGAAAACCGGTCCACTCCAATCACCAGCAAGGCAATCAGGAAGTGGTACTTCCGCATGGCATGATTCACTGGTGCGTCCCTACCGTCCATTCGCTCCGCTCTCGATCTCCTTCAACGCCGCGCTGCATCGCTCGCACACCGTTGGGTAGGCCATATCGCTACCGACCTGGGTCGAGTAATTCCAGCAACGTTCACATTTTTGGCCGGGTGCCTTGCTGATTTCAACCCGAATCGTACTTCCCGCGCCATTTCCGGAAGGCGCTGTTTCTAATTGGACGCCGGAGACAATGAACAAGTAGCGCAAATCCTTTTGATGCTTGTGCACCGTTTTGTATATGGATTCGGGAACGCCCAGCCTGACTTCTGCCTCCAGGCCCGATCCGATCAGCTTGTTCTGGCGCGCGCTCTCCAACGCCTTCAGCACCTCGTCGCGCACGCGTGAAAGGTCTTCCCACTCGGCCAGTAGGTCCTGATACTGGGACGGGTTCGCAAAGGAGAACCCGTCGCCGGGAATCTCTTCCGCGGCAGGGAACTTCGCCAGGTGCACGCTCTCATCGCGCGCGCCGGTTCGCGGCAGGAACTGCCAGACCTCTTCGGAAGTGAAGCTCATCAACGGGGCCAGCAAACGGACCAGCGCCTCTCCGATGCGCCAGATCGCCGTCTGCGCCGAGCGCCGCGCCTTCGATCGCGGCGCGTACGTGTACAGCCGGTCCTTCAGGATGTCGAAAAACGTTGCGCTCAAGACCACCGTGCAGAGCTCATTCACTTCCTGGTAGATGCGATGGAAGAAAAAGTCTTTGTACCAGCCCAGCACGCGCTCGGCCGACTGCGCCGCGCGCACCAGCATGACGCGGTCGAGAAATTCCATCTCTCCGAGCGGTACCGCATCTCGCTGCGGATCGAATTCGTGCAGGTTGCCGAGAATGAAACGGAACGTGTTGCGGATCTTCCGGTAGCTTTCCGCCACCCGCTGCATGAGCGCTTCATCGGAGCGAACGTCTTCACGGAAATCCACCGACGCGACCCACAGCCGCACGATTTCCGCCCCCAGGCGCTTGGCGATGTCTACCGGGTCCACCACATTTCCCAGCGACTTCGATTGTGCCCGCCCCTGCATGTCTAGCGTCCAGCCGCTGGTCGCCACCATTTTGTAGGGCGCCTGGTTGCGCGCGCCGACGCCGCATAGCAGGGAAGAATGGAACCACCCGCGGTGCTGGTCGCCGCCTTCCAGGTACAAATCCGCAGGGTAGCCGAGGTCCGGCTCGCCGCTTTGCACCGCCAGGTAACTCGATCCCGATTCGAACCAGACATCAATGATGTCCATTTCCTTGCGGAACTTCGTGCCGGCGCAATCGGGACATTTTGTTCCCGCCGGCAGAATCTCCTCCGGTTGGCGCGTGTACCATGCGTCCGCTCCTTCGCGGCGGAACAGGTCCACCACCGCGGCGTTCACCTGGGGCGAGCGCAGGAACGTCCGGCAGTGCTCGCAGAAGAACATGGCGATGGGCACGCCCCAGACGCGCTGCCGCGAGATGCACCAGTCCGGGCGCGTCGCGATCATGTTGGAAATGCGCTCCTCGCCCCAGGCCGGGTCCCAATGAACTTTCCCGATCTCCTCCAAGGCGCGCGTGCGCAGCGTTGCGCCGCCCACCTCCGCTTCCATCGAGATAAACCACTGCTCGGTTGCGCGGAAGATTACCGGGTTGTGGCAACGCCAGCAATGCGGGTACGAGTGCTCGATTTTCTCCTGGTGCAGCAGCACACCGCGGCTCTTCAGCAGCTCGACAATCGGCTGGTTCGCCTGGAACACGGTCTTGCCGTCATACTCCGGCAGCCCATGTCGCATGCGCCCGGACTCGTCCACGTTGCAGGTCTGATCGAGCTTGTACTTCTGCCCGGTGTAGAAGTCATCGGCGCCATGCGACGGCGCCGTGTGCACCGCGCCCGTGCCTTGGTCCATGGTGACGTACTCGGCCAGCACGCCCAGAATTTTTCGGTCCGGCCAGGGAAGAAACGGGTGATAGAAGTACGTGTGCTCCAGCTTCTTGCCCGGGAACTTTGCCACGGCCTTCCAATCTTGAAAGCCTGCTTTTTCCGCCGTGACCTGCGCCAGCTTTTCGGCCACGATGTAGATCTCCCCGCCCGCCTCGATTCCGACATACTGCTCGTCGGGATGGAACGCCACTGCCATGGAAGCAGGCAGCGTCCATGGCGTCGTGGTCCAGATAATGGTGTTCACCGGCTTGCCGGCGATGCGGTGCGATCCCAGCTCTTCGTCCACCAGTCGCGGGTCCGACTGCATGCGGTACTTCACCCAGACGGACGGGCTGGTGTGGTTCTCGTACTCAACCTCGGCCTCCGCCAGTGCTGTCTCATCGTGGATGCACCAGTAAACCGGTCGCAGGCCCTTGTACACTGCCCCCTGCTCGATGAATTTGAACAGCGTCTCGATCACCACCGACTCGTACTGCGGTGTCATGGTCGAGTACGGCTGCTCCCAGCGGCCCAGCCCTCCCAGCCGCTTGAATTGCTCGCGCTGCAAATCCAGATACTTCTCCGCGTACTTACGGCAGGCGGCGCGCACCTGCAGCGGATCCATCTCCAGTTTTTTGCGTCCGAGCGACTCGTCCACCTTGATCTCGATGGGCAGACCGTGGCAGTCCCAGCCGGGAATATAGGGCGCGTCGAAGCCCGCCATGTTCTTCGACTTCACCACAAAATCCTTCAGCGACTTGTTGAGCGCGTGTCCCAGGTGAATGGGGCCGTTGGCATAAGGCGGTCCGTCGTGCAGCACGTACAACGGCGCACCCTTTCGCGCTTGCCGGATGCGTTCGTAGAGCCGCATCTCCTCCCACCGCGCCAGCATCTTGGGCTCGTTCTGCGGCAGGTTCGCCTTCATCGAAAAATCGGTCTTGGGAAGGTTCAGCGTCCCCTTGAGTTCTTGCGGCAAGTCAGTCTTCTCTCCAGCGGTGAGGATATCTTTTCATTATAGCTACGGCAGGGCCCGGCGACGGCGCTGGAGCGCGCTCGCCCCCGAGCGCGATCGCCTGTCTCAACTATTATTACCGGAATCTATAATCGTAGGCCCCAGCGCCTCGCTTGGGCTGCCGCGCAGCGGCGCCCGTTCATAGCCCGGGGCGTGAGCCCCCGGGTTCGATGTAAACCCGAAATCCGAGCAAACGTGGGCCACCCTCATTACTCACACCATGTAATTCTTTCGGACTAGGTCTTTGGTACCGGAACTCCTGTCGCCGCCGCGTGTTAACGTAGAAGGACAGGCAGTGACGCTGCGGTTCGACACGAGCTGTGCGCCGCGATTCGGGGTGAGGGCAAGAAATGCTCAGCGGAGTTAATCTGAGCTCCCAAGCTGCACCGCTGGGCATCTAATTTCCTGTGCAAGTTGCTGCTCCGGCTGGATTCTGAGTCGTGGCCCTGCCAAGGTGAGTACTTGGAAGCCACTTTTCGGCACGGAACGGGTGCAAGCCTGACGACGAGTTCCTGCTGGCCTATGGCTCGCATGGACATCGCGGGTGCAACTTGGCACTAAATGTGCTCATCTCCCTGACAGTGAGCGGCTCCCGCCACTGGACGGAGTGAGCCCAAAGGGTCGAACCCGGGAAACTAAGCACTATGGCACATTCGCTTCTGACCAGACCTCCTCAAAACGTTCGCCCCACCACGCCAGAACTCAATCTGCTGCTCCCTGAGGACCAGTTCGACCTCTCGTTGTGGCAGTCGCTGAAGAAGCAGTTCCATGAGCGCATGCACCCGGAGAAGCTGCCCCCGTTGCAGCTCACCTCCAAGCCGGTGCCGGTCCGCGAAATCTGGGGCGCGTACAACTACAAGAAGCGTGGCGTCTTCACCTCCACCGTTCTGCACGCGGCGGTGATCGGCGGCATCGTGGCTGCGTCGCTCGCCGGCGCCAAGGTGGTCAAGCAGGTTCAAAAGCAGGAAAACATCACCCTGATCGCGCCCGACATTTCGCAGTACATGCCGCTATCCAGCAAGAAGAATGACACCATCGGCGGCGGTGGAGGTGGCGGCGATCGCGACAAGCTCCCCGCTCCCAAAGGGAAGCTGCCCAAGTTTGCCATGGAGCAGTTCACGCCTCCGGCAATGGTGATCCGCAACGATCATCCGGCGCTTCCCATGGAACCGACCGTCGTTGTACCTCCCCAGGTGAAGATCGCACAAGCCAACATGCCGAATTTCGGCGATCCGAAGGCCATGATTCCTTCCGGCCCGCCCTCCAATGGCACCGGTTCCGGCGGCGGCATTGGTTCCGGCTCCGGCGGCGGCGTGGGATCGGGTGAAGGTCCGGGCGTCGGTCCTGGCCACGGCGGCGGGATGGGCGGCGGTGTATTCAAGGTTGGGGGCGGCGTCTCTGCGCCCCGGGCACTCTCCACCCCGGATCCCGAGTACTCCGAGGAAGCCCGCAAAGCCAAGTATCAGGGCACGGTGGTTCTGTGGCTGATCGTAGACCAGGGTGGCCGACCGCAGAATGTGAAGGTCGCGCGCAGTCTGGGCATGGGCTTGGATCAGAAAGCCATAGAAGCGGTTCGCAACTGGAAGTTCGAGCCGGCCATGAAGGACGGCCGCCCGGTCGCGGTCCAGATCAACGTCGAAGTAAACTTCAGGCTTTACTAGAAGCTTTCGCTGTAGCGAGTAGGTACAAAAGGGAGAAGCTAACCGGCTTCTCCCTTTTGCTTTAGCTCCGCTTATTGGACGTAATGGCGACTTTCGTCGAGTTATTCGACAAATCCGGATCTGTTTCGTTCGCGGTGACGTTCACACTGTCGGTACCTTCAGGCCACATTCTTCTTTGCGGTTGTGCCCGCACCTTCCGGTGCCCGTAACAAATCCGCGATTCCGCTCGCCACGTCGCCGCCGGTGTTTTCCGAGGCTGCTCTCCCCAGCCTCATCCACCGGGGAAGCGCATTGAGTGGCTGTGCGACCGACAGTTGCTTCCATGCGTGTTTCAGAAGACTTTTTTTCTGCATAAGGCCTCCGCGGCAATGGCCGCGCTCCGCTCTGGCGTCTGGCTAATAGAGCACGAAATTCCCAAGCACCGAATGTCCAGACCAAGTGAAGTTCACCGACGCTGGCGACGAACTCTTGAACCCCTTTGGCAGGACGACGCTGATGGCATAGGGGCCGGCAGCCCTCAATCCGCTCACGTCGGCAAAGTAATAGAATCCTGCCGAGTCGGTTGTTGTTTGCGCGATGACCGTCTTACCGTTGAGTAAGTTGACCGTCGCGCCATACACCGCCACATTGCTGGAACTCACCACGAATCCCATGAGTGGATCGGCTTTGAGTTGGCCCGCCAGGATCCCTTCAAGGTACTGAATGTCGGTCGTCAGCAGATTCACCGGGTTGAACTGTCGGCCGTTGGGATCGGTGCACGCAGTCGCTATGTGCTTACCGGCTTGCGCCTGCACCTCGTACAGCGCGGCCGACAAAATGTTGATGGCCGTCTGAACCTGGCCCTTTCCGTAAACGTTTTGAGCCGCGCCAAATTTCGCGACCAGCGATTGGCTGATGTTGTCAATGCAGCCGAGCGCCTGAAGATTGTTGACATCCCCGGCCAAGCTCGCAAACGTCACCGTGATGGTGAAGGTCACCGAGTTCGTGCCGGCGTTGGAGACATTGTCCACGGAGTCGACGGAGAAGATGTGCGTGCCCAGAGACATGGATTCCAAATACAAGGTCTGCCCGTTGTCCAAGCAGTTGGGCATCGTTGTGCCGCAGAACTGGGCTGCGGTTTGGCCATCCATCTTGGGCGTGAAGCTCTTCACCCCTGATCCCGTGCCATCGCTCACGCTGTACCCAAGAGTGATCGTGTCACTATGTCCGTATTGCGTCGCGGTCGGCATGGTAATGGTTGCTACCGGCGGGGTGCTGTCCAGGATCACCGTCTGCGTGTGCCTCTGTTCCAGCAGGTTCCACACGCTTTGTGCGGAGTATTGGAAATCGTACGGTCCATCGCCGATGGCGCTAGCGCCATTGAGGTACACCGACACCGACGTCGAGTTCGCGGGTAGGTTCACACTCGTCCAGTGCACCGGGTACGACGACGATGAGTCGTCTGGATACGAAAACGAGCCGTAGGTTGGAAGCATTCCGCCCTGGAGATGGAACCGGTATTGGAAATCCTGCACGCCCGCATCTGAGCTCGAGAGAGTCAGCGGCGTGGCCGAGGAGACATAACTGTTGTAATGAGGGTCCCCAACCTGGACGGAGGTTGTGGTTGGCGCGGTCCCAACCGGCAGCTCCTTCATCGTGAAGTAGGTGGTGTATTGAGCCTCGTCCTTGGTCTCTGGAATTTGCACTTGGCACGGCGACGCGCAGTCGCCCGGCGACAGGTCGAACTCGTAGGTGCCAATGCGATGCATGTTGAAAATATCGGAAATCCCGAGCTTGAACGCGCTCCATGCACCGTAGTCACAACCCCCGCCCGAGTAGGTGTCGCAGAAGCTTCCATCAATCAAGGCAGAATCGTAGCCGCCGACGGCCACGTGAATCGTTCGGCCGTCCGCCACGTCCACGACCCACGGGGTTCGCGTGAATTGATAGTAGTCATCGTCACCGTTCTCGGTAAGCGGATCGCCTTGCAGAACGTTATCGCCGCCGTTGAACGCGTAGATGCCTTGATCCGTGTCGAACAGCCAACTGATCCAGCGCCACTGGCCGCCTACATCCACGAAGACTCGCCAGTCACCATCGCCGCAGATGGAGCAGCGGCCGTTCTGGTTGACGTCAAATCGGAGGGATACCTGGAACCGGCGCATGGCGGCGTTTTGGTTGCCGTCGGGCACGTCATCCCAGCCCAGGAAGATGCTTTTCGCGAAGTAGTTAGCTCCGCTGTTGTGGAAGGGCAGGACTACACGCAGGCGCGTAGGAGCGCCACTGGGAACAGCTGGACATTGTCTTCCCATCGTGTCCGCCAGCGCCGTCTGGTCGGCCGGGCTCGAGGGCGGTGGTGGCGTGCTCGCGTCGATCAGGCAGAGGACAGGATCCACGGTCTTGCAGGAAGTCTTGTCAGGGCCGCACGTGTGATCTGGAATGTGGCTCGACTGGTCCAGGATGCGCCACTGTAATGATCCGTACTGGACCGGCGGCGTGATTTTGAAGGGCGTGACGCCGTCGGAATTGGCATTGCTCCCGGTGTTGGGTTCGCGCTGCGTGTAGTTGGTTCCGGGCGGATAAATGTCGAAGATGTAACTGTAATCATCAATCGGGATCACCGGCCCCGTATGGCTGTAGGGTGAACAGTCCCCGGAGGAGTCGCTGCGCTGGACCAGGCTGCACAGGTCATTCGCCCCGCCGCCATTGCCGCTCACGAAAATATCCGCTTCCGTAACAGGAATCAGCGTTGGGGGTGTCCACGGTGGGGTTGCATTGTCCTGCTCCGAAACTGCTACACCGGTGACTGGTAACCAGCTGGAAGGCTCGTCTGACTTCGAACGGTACGGATCCCCACTGCTGTTGAGTATTTCCTGGGACAGTGCCGTGTGGTTGATGCGAAAAGTGACCAGCGCGCGAGGGGGGTGGATTTCGGATTCGTACTTGACGTAGTCAGTCACATGCGTGCCGTTGTTGGTGGCCTCCAGGTACCCCAAGCTGTCGGCGGAAGCCAAACCGTTCGACACGCCGTTATGGCCACAATCGAAGATCCAGCGCCCTTGTATCCAGACCCGGTCGCCCTGCGACGGCCAAACGTATTCCGGCACCGCTCCCCAGCCGCGTGTGTTGTTGGCCGAGTCGTTGTCTTTATGCATAGCCGCCCCGTTCTCCCACTCCACCTCCATTTTGTAATGGTGGCAAGTCGCGCCGTAAGCATCTTGCGGCATCACACTGGGATCCTCCTTCGTCGTGTCGGGACACGTCTCGGCGGCCGCCCACTGGCAGGTGTTGTTGCCGATATACGAAGCTCCGAGGAGTCCGCAACTATACGAATCGGCGATTTGGAATTGTGCCTTGACGTCATTCTGTAGCCGATTCCACGAAGCCAGCAGGTACTGATAGGTGCCGTCGGGGGCCACCTTGAACGTGTAGTCGTGGGTGTAGTGATTCCAGGGCGTTTCTTCTTCCGAAACTTCCGTGGAGGACTGTGAATTTTGGTCTTGGTTGATGGGGACATGAGCCACCCACCCTTCCAGGATTTTCGGCACGCTTAGCGGCAAATGGCTCTTGTCCGTAGCGAAGGCGCTGTAATCGAACAGCACAGAGCCGTTCCAGTCAGCAATCGGCGCCCATTCCGGGTTGAGACGGGCGGTATCTATGGTGTCGCTGATATCGGTGGTGTCACAGATCGCGCTGGTTGCCGGCACATAGCTTTGCGCCATGGACCGCACCGGAACCATGAACGCGACCACAGCCAGGACAACGAATTGGATCAATCGAGGGAAACCTCTCCGCAGGGTTTTCATTCTCTTCTCCTCCCGATATCCGGCAGCTAGAGATCTCGCTGGATAAGTGCGAATAAGCTGGCTAAAGTTGCATTTGTGGGCGAGGTCAGGAATATGCGGCAATCAGCACGAAGCCCAAAGGTGCACAGCACCTTCATCTGACCCCCTCGCCGCACCATCACAACGCAACCTGCGCCTCCGCATTTGTGCTCGTCAATGGACAGGGGCTTACTTGTCGATGTTTTTTTGTTTACCGCGCAAGCTGTTCAATCCACACGACGTACGCGTGGGCCGACTCGTGATACACTTTGTCAACCTTGCCTGAGTTGCTGGATGGCGCAACCAGTACCAACCCGTCTTCAAATCCAGTTTGGCCCTTTTACGGCTGATCTTCGGACCGGCGAACTCCTGAAATACGGAATTCACCTCAAGCTGCAGGACCGCCCCTTTGCCATTCTGGTCATGCTGCTGGAGCATCCCGGGGAAATCGTCACCCGAGAAGAAATGCAGGCTCGCCTGTGGCCCGAAGGCACTTTCGTCGATTTCGATAACAACATCAGCAGCGCCATCGGGAAATTGCGGGCGGCGCTGGGCGATTCTGCCGCCGAGCCGCGCTATGTCGAAACCGTGGGGCGGGGCTACCGCTTTGCAGCCGAGGTCAAGCTGATCGCTGCTCCCGCCACTTCCTTGCCCGAGTCGCCGGCCGCCGGCCCGGAACTCGTCACCAAGCCGCAGATCACTGCCGCTCCCACCGCCAAGGCCCATCTGCCCGGGCGTCCATGGCTGCGGGTTACGCTCCTCGCCTGTCTGCTCGCAGCCGCCGCCGCCATCGGATATTTGCAATGGTTGCACTTCCAAA
This sequence comes from Terriglobales bacterium, assembly GCA_051006995.1. Taxonomy (GTDB): domain Bacteria; phylum Acidobacteriota; class Terriglobia; order Terriglobales; family Acidobacteriaceae; genus JAIQGF01. The sequence goes on along the minus strand of JBPCSQ010000014.1, from coordinate 49,031 downwards.
CTTCTTCGCCGGCGGTACCCGGGCGCATGATGCTGGCAGTCCTGCCCTTTTCTAATCTGACGGGCGACGCCGCCCAGGATTACTTCAGCGATGGTTTTACCGAGGAAATGATCACCCAACTCGGGCGTCTGGATCCTGCCCACCTCGGAGTGATCGCGCGCACCTCGGTGATGTCCTACAAGAACGGACAGCAGCATTTGGATCGGATCGGCCGCGAGCTCGGCGTTCAATATGTCTTGGAGGGTAGTGTTCGCCGCGATTCCAATCATGTGCGCATCACCGCCCAACTCGTTCAGGTGAACGATCAGACGCACCTGTTCGCGCGCGAGTACGACCGCGAGCTCAAGGAAGTCCTGGTTCTCCAGAATGAAATTGCGCAGGAAATCGCCGACGAAATTCAACTGGCGCTCAGCAACCGAAAGAAAACGGAACCCTCGCCCCAGCCATCCCTGTCTCCGCAAGCCTATGAAGCTTACGATCTGTACTTAAAGGGCCGGTATTTCTGGAACAAGAGGACGGCTGAGGGCTTCCGCCAGGCAGCGGAATTTTTCCAGCAAGCCACCGCCAGGGACCCAGGCTACGCTCGCGCCTATGCCGGTCTGGCCGACTCGTATGCGCTCATGAGCAGCTATTATCTCGGCCCGCAAAACGAGCTTATGCCGAAGGCCCGCGCGGCCGCCCTCAAGGCGTTAGAGATCAATGACGGACTGGCCGAGGCCCACACCTCCCTGGCGCTCATTTCCGAAAACTACGATTGGGATTGGCCCACCGCGGAGAAGGAGTACCGCAGGGCCATCCAGTTGGATCCCAACTATGCCACCGCTCACCAGTGGTATGCCGAGTTCCTGGCATTCGAAGGCCGGTTCAACGAGGCGCTGGCCGAGAGCGAGCGCGCCCGCCAGCTTGATCCGTTGTCCCTGATCATCGCCGTGGATCGCGGTGCCATCTTTTACTACGCTCGCGACTATGACCGCGCCATCGCGCAGCTTGGCTCAGTCCTCGCCATGAGCCAGACCATGCCGCGGACGGAGGGCGTTTTGGCGTCCGCCTATGCCGAACAAGGGCGGCTCGATGATGCCCTCAAAGTGATCGACCATCTTGAGCGAACCGGAGACCTGGGTTGGGGTTTGGGACATCAGGCCCACGTTCTTTTCCGCGCCGGCCAGCACGCGCGCGCGCTGCAAACTCTCGCCAAGGCGGAACAAGCCATGCGGCGCCGGCACCTGGATCCATCGCCGATGCTCGCCACCATGTACGCTGGCATGGGAGAGAAGGATGAAGCTTTTGTCTGGCTGCAGAGGACGTTCCAGGACCATTCGAGCCTGATGACCTCGTTGAAGGTCGATCCGATGTTCGATCCCCTACGCAGTGATCCGCGATTTCAGAACCTGCTCCGCCGTGTCGGCCTCGTGCAATAGAATCTCTGCGTTTGCGTCGCCGCGTTCACGCTCTCAGAGCGCCCCCAGGAACGCCGCCAGGTCCTGCTTCTGCTGTTCCGTCAGCTGGAGATTAAAGCGGTTGTTGTAGAACTCCACCACATCACGCAGCGTCGCTGCCGAGCCGTTGTGGAAGTATGGAGCGCGCGCGGCCAAGCCGCGAAGGATCGGTCCCTTGGTCTTGCCGATGTCTTTGCACTTGCCAGTAATGAGCGCCCGCGCCGGATCGGTAACCTGAACCGTTGTTCCGTTGGTGCACTGAATGGTGTAGATCGGCAGGCCGGTGGTGTCGAGCGGCGGCAGTGCCGGGTAATCGGTCACGCCGATGTTGATCGCCAGGGGAACCGAATGGTTTCCAACATTGGGTGTGTTGTGGCACGTCGTGCAGCTTCCCGTGAACGACGCCGGTACGCCGGTTTTGTCGTTCAGCCCGGCGACTCCGGAGATCGTGATCGGCAGCGTGTTGAACAGCGCTTCGCCGCGCGCTATGGAAGAGCGCGTGGGGCTGTTCAGGCCCGCCCACTTCGGGTAGATCGTGAACGCCACCTGGTCGAACGTACCTGGTGGGCCCAGTGGATCGTTAATTCCGGGAGAGAAGCTCTGTTGTGAGAGCGGCACGGGCCCGCCGCTGGCTTGTTGTGCATTGAGGATGCCTGCGGATCGGTCCATGGACTGGGCAGTAAAGTTGGCCGTTTCCACCGCAACAATTTGCTCCAGTTGCTCATCGGTCGGGGCCACAGCCGCTTGCGCGTGACCCAGCGTCGCATCCATCGCCTGGTGCTTCAGGCTATCGTGCAATGATTGTCCGGGTTGGCTTTCGCGACCATCCCACATCACGGTGGTAAGGAAGGGAAGATTCGTGCCGGGCAGCGGGCGACGGAATAGGGCCAGCCCAGCCGTCGTTGTCTCCGGGCAGGCGTATGGATCGTCAATTCCAATGACCTGGAAATCGGCGGTGGCCGGCACTCCGATCGAGACGCGAATCAGACCCTTGTTCAGCAGCATACTGTAGGCCGCTTGCCGCGCTTGCACGGTGGAAACATCAGCCGTCGGACAGTTGGCGCCGTCCACCGGCCGGAAAATCGGGTCCAGACCGCCGCTGGCTGCGAACCGCGCCTGGATGTGCGCTGGCGTCACCGTCCAGCCATCACTGGGCTGGTGGCAGGTGACACAAGTTCGGCCATTGCTGCCCAGATTCTGAAAAAAGGCAGTAGAGAGATCTATCGTCCCAGTCGTGTGGAATGTGCTTGCTATGCCGCTGGGATTACTGAACGGAAGCAGATTCGGAAGGAACGCCGTTGCCGCCCCCACGCTGATCGTCAGGACCGTAGCCCCGAGTAATGCCAATATGCCTGACCGAGTCCCCACCATAGTCGGTCTCCTGTTCGGCCCAACGCCATCCGCCCAACCGCGAATCGTGCTAGAATTTTTGGCTAGCTGCGACGTCCGCAGGCCTGTTCTTTAGGCCAACATTAACCAGAGCTCGACCTCTCGACAAATGGTTTGTTGTGATGTAAGCCATCATTTTTGGTGATGTCGTGAGGTGTCTATGGATGCGAGCGATCTGGCGTTGTTTGCAGAGGTGGCCCACACGGGCTGCATTTCCAAGGCTGCGATTAACCTCAACACGGTTCAATCGAATGTCACCCAACGCGTACAACTTCTGGAAGACGAACTCGGGGTGCCGCTCTTTTACCGCCATAGTCGGGGGGTAACCCTGACTACCGCCGGTGGTCAGCTTCTTCCGTACGCGGAGCGGATTGCCCGCCTGGTGGGAGAAGCCAAACAGGCCGCCATGGACGGGCCTGTTCCACACGGCCAAATCAGCATTGGCGCCATGGAGACAGCCACCGCCTTGCGTCTCCCGCCTCTGCTCTCCGCCTACGCCAGCCGCTATCCCGACGTCGACATCGAAATCAACACCGGCCCCACTGCCGGGCTCATCGAGCAGGTGCTGGAGCGCCACATCGAGGCAGGCTTTGTCGCCGGTCCGCTGGAACATCCGGAACTTCTCGCCATTCCCGTGATCCAGGAAGAGCTGGTGGTCGTCACCGCTCCTTGGATCCGGAGTCTTCCAGCATTGGCCGGCAACCCGCAGGGCGGAGTCAAGATCATCGTCTTTCGTTCCGGGTGTTCCTATCGAGTGCGGCTGGAGAACCTGCTCGCGGCACGGGGCATTGTGGCGCTCCGCCGCCTGGAGCTTGGCTCACTCGATGGGATTGTGGGTTGCGTTGCCGCCGGCATCGGGCTAACCCTACTGCCGCGGATTGTGGTTGAGCAGTCGGAGCGCGATGGGCGCGTCGCAATTCATCGCCTGCCGGCCCACGAGGCACAAGTACAAACCGTGCTGGTGCGCCGACGGGACGCCTTCGTCTCCACGGCGCTGGGCTCGTTCATTGAAATGGCCGCCGATTACTTCCACCAGGCACATGGCGAACACGCACTCCCCCGGGAGATCGCTCTGAAGAAGAGTTCGGGGCGCGAGCGCCCAGCCGCACACACATCGCACTCAAGGGCATCCGCCTCGGGAGCTGAACGGCTGCGGACATCTCTATAAGTCGGAACCGGTCTGCTATTTGTGCACCCGCGCGTGCGCGAACAGCCGCTGCATATTTTCTGCCGCCGGACGGGTGCAGCAATCTCCCGGCGGAATCGCCGCCCCGTGCGGGCAGGTCTTCGGGTGACCGAGAAAGGCGCAGATTCGCTCCGTCGCTTCGGGCGACAGGATGTGCTCGAACTTGCACGCCTGCTCTTCAATCTCCGCCTCGTTAATCATTCCCAAGCTCTCGGTGAACAGCTTTTCTGCCAGCCGGTGCCGCCGGATGACGTCGGCGGCGCGCTTGCGTCCGCGTTCGCTGAACTCGATCAGCATGCTGCCGTCGGCCGGGATTTCGCCGGTGTAGATGATGGCGTCGTGGCAGGGATTCACCACGTGCTTGTGCCCGTGCGCCTGTGGCGGGTGCGGCGCCGTCGTCACCAGCCCCAGCTCCACCATGCGCTCGATGGCCAGCGACGCCGGCAGCGTGCCCGGTCCGTGCACTTCCATGCGCCCCAGTTCGGCGCCTTCTCCATGCTCTTGCAGCACCCAGATTTCTTCCAGGATCTCGTCAATCTGTTCTTCGTCCTTGAGCGCGAAGGTCTCGCTGGCGGCGATTTTGCCGTGATGCAACTCGATGCGCCGGTCGGCCATGCGCGCTACCACCGGATCGTGCGTCACCATCACGATGGTTCGGCCCTGCTGGTGCAACTCGCGCAGCAGGCGCATGACGATCTCTTCGTTCTGCGCGTCCAGGTTTCCCGTGGGCTCGTCGGCCAGCACGATCTTGGGGTCGTTAATCAGCGCGCGCGCGATGCACACCCGCTGCTGCTCGCCGCCGGAAAGATGCGCCGGAAGATGATGCGCGCGCTCACGCAACCCGACCCGCTCCAGCGCTTCCAGCGCCTCCTGCTCGTCGGTCATGCTGTGGAAGTACTGTGCCAGCATCACGTTCTCCAGCGACGTCAGGTAGGGAATCAAGTGGAATTGCTGGAACACGAAGCCGATCTTTTCCGCCCGCACGCGGTTCAAGTCGGACGAGGAGAGGCTCGCCACATTCTGGTTGTCGAGCCAGATTTCGCCGGATGTGGGACGGTCGAGGCAGCCGATCAGGTTCACCAACGTGGACTTGCCCGAGCCGGAAGGCCCCATCATCGCCAGCCACTCGCCTTCTTCCACATGCAGCGACACGCTGTCCAGCGCCTTGATGGTGCCGCCGTTTTCTTCCGCTTTCGCGGGATACAGCCGGCTGACGTTGACGAGCCGAATCATTTCACTCTCCCCTCAGAATGGTCGCGGGCTGCACCCGGCGTAACAGGCCGATGGGCAGCACGGCCGAAAGCAGCGCCACCGCAATGCTTCCGGCAAACACTGCCGGAAAAATGCCGAAGCGCGGCTCCACCGCCGCATGGAAGTTCACTCGCCCAATCCATGCCGCGACTCCGATGCCAAACAAGAACCCCACAATGGCGCCGATGGCGCCCAGCGCCGCCGCTTCGGCGGCAAAGAATCCATTCACCAGACGCTCGCTCGCGCCCAGGGCCTTCATGATCGCAAAGTCCCGCCGCCGATCCAGCACCCACGCCGTCAGCGTGGCCAGCACACACAGCGCCGCTGTCAGGATGATCAGCGCCACCGCCGCCAGCAGCGTGGCCCGCGTCTTCCCCAGCACCCGCGCCTCGCCTTCCATGATCTGCCGCACCGGGCGCACTTCCGCGCCGGGAAGGGCAGCGCTGAGCTTGCGGATGGTAGCACCGATTTCCTCCGGGGTCCCAGTGGCGCCAATTTCCATCGAAGACGGCTGCACTCCGGTCCACGCGGTGAAATCTTTCAAGTCGAGGTAAATGCGGCTGTCCTCGGCGGCGCCGGTGCGCAGCATGCCGGCCGCGCTCACTGTCAGCGGGTGCTCGTTGAACGTCAGCTTGAACGGTTTGTTATCCGGCGAAACCGCGGCCGCCGCCCGCGCGCCAACCAGCACCGCATTCGGCCCGCTCGGCCATCCCGTCACCGACCACCACGCGTCCAGCTTGCGCACGCGTTCCATATCCGTGCCGGCAACCACCACCGGCTCGCCTTTCGCGGTACGGGCGACAGCGTAAGCGAAGGGGACTGCCGTCCCGTGATGCCCGAGAATGCTCTCGACCCGCGCCAGCGCATCGGAGGGGAGCGTCTGCCCGTCGCCGGCTACCACCACGAGGTTGGCGCCGTAGCTTCGGAACTCTTTGCGCAACTTCGCCTGCACATCCACGTACAGGTTCATCATCGCGGTCGCAACCGAAGCCGCCACAGTGACCGCCACCAGCGCCGAGACGACCCGTCCTGGTTTTACCATGGTCGCCCGCATCAGCATGCGGAAAAACATTGCGTTCCGGCTGCCGGTTCGGGCTCGCCCTGGGGCCCCCGGCGCGCGCCGGTTTTGCGCGTGACGGGGTGGTGTCATGCGTCACCTCGCAGCACCATCACCGGATCGAATCGCATGGCCTTGCGGATGGACGCCGCGCTCCCGGCAAAGGTCACGGCCACCGCCAGTCCCAGCACGACAGGGAAGAGCACCGGCTGCACTGCGATCGGCGAATTGAAAATCCAGCGGCCGATCCGCTGCGCCAGAGCGTTGCCGGCGGCAAAACCAACGATGCCGCCAAACAGGGCAAGCAGCGTCGATTCTGCGAAAAACAGCGTTGCCACCGACCCATTGCCCGCGCCCAGCGCCTTCATCAGGCCGACTTCGCCGCGGCGCTCCAGAATTGCGGTCGCCATTGCAGACGAGACCGCCAGCGCCGAGGCCAGCAGCGCCGCCAGCGTGATCAGCAGCATCAGCCCGCGGATTTTTTCCAGCACCGTGCCCTCGTTTTGCGCCACTTGGCGAATCTGTTCGGCGTGAGAGTGGGGAATCGTCTCTTGCAGGTTCCACGCGATGGAATTGGCGTACGGCGAGCAGTACCAGCGGTCGTACAGCTCCGGCGACATTGTCTTCGGATCGCGCCTCGCCAGCGCGTCTTCCGGCTTGGTCAGCGCGCTCACCAGCACCCGCCGCACCGCGCCCGGACGGCCGAGCATCTGCTGCGCCAGCGCCAGCGGCCCGACGATCTGGTTCTCCTCGTCTCCCCCGGTGGAGAGAATGCCGGACACATGCAGCTTGCGCCCACCGGCCTGCAACTCGCCGCCTTGGCGGATTCCCAACTGCTGCGCCAGCCGCCGCCCGACCAGCACGTCGTCGGAGCTGTCCTCCGGCCACGCGCCGCTGACCTTCCACCAAGGATTGGTGGTGCGCACGCCGGTCGTAAAGCTCTCGTTTTTGAAACTCATTTGCCTGGCGAAGTACGTTCCCAGAAGTTGCACCCGCTGCGTTGCCGGCCCATTCTGCAGCGCCACCGTCACCGGCAGCATGGGCGCGAATCCGACAATGTTGTTGCGCCAGAACATGCCGCGCATCGCCGGGAGGTCCGACTCTTTCAGGAATGCGCCACCGCTGGCAGGCTTGAGGTTGACGCCGCCGATCTCGACATCCAGCGTGTCTTCATCGGGCGTCACCACCAGGTTGGCGCCGTAGGTGCGCAATTCGCGGTTAATCTTGTCGCCGATGTCGGTGGCCACCGCGATCATCGCCGTCGCCACCGACACGCCCAGCGTGATGGCGATGCCGGCCAGCAGCTTGCGCCGCCGTTGGCGATGAAAGGATTGGTAAACCATCCGCAGGAACATGGGCTTATTTGGTCTCGAACCAGTGCGCGCCGGCGGCCAGATCCGCTTGGCTGATCACGACCGAGTCGGCTGTCGTAGTCGCCTTCAGCGGAATCGGATTGCATCCGCCTGCCTGTCCCACCGACTGTGGATTGATGGGCGCGGCGCAGTTCTTGCACACGATGCCGTTGCCGCTCTTGTAAAACCCCACCGGACCGCAAATCTCGCAAGCGTCCAGCACCGTCGCCACATTGCCGTCGGGCTTCCGATACAGCCAGAAGCGGACCTCGGTGTCCTTCACGCGCGTCGAGTAGCGGTGCAGGTCGCCATCGCTGACCTGCGCCAGCGGGATGCGGGCTTCGCCGCTCGTGATCACGATCTCGGTCGCTGGCGACAGCGCGCTCGCCGTCTTGGCGTAGATGAACTGCGCCGTGATCAGCAGGATGAATACGAAGGAGCTGGCGTATACGGCCGCCATCCACATGCGCTCCCGGCGCGCGCTCCACTCCGCCTTGCGTCGCTCGGCGCCCGACACGGTGGCGGCCACCGGGCCGCTGCGGCGCCGGTATTCGAACAGCACCATCATCGCCGCCAGCGCCAGGATCGTGACGAAGAAGAACAGGTCGTTGCGCACGATCGGCCCGATCAGCGCCATCTCCCGCTTGCTCGACGGCAGCACGCCGTTTTCCGAAAGCTCGTGCAGCCCGGAGATCGTCAACTGGAAAGCCACAAAAAATAGGATGGCGGTTGTGACCTTGAAGAACTTCTGCAGATTGACCCGCACGCTGCCTTTGACGAAGGTCACGCCGAAGACCACCGCCAGCGCAACCCCGAACAGCGTCCCCAGGAAATTCATCAGCTCCGTGGTGTTCAGCGAAACGGCGGAGAGGATCAGCACCGTCTCCACTCCTTCGCGCAGCACCATCAGGAAGACGAACGCGAACAGCCCCAGCCGGGAACTGGCGCCGGCAAGCTGGCCGACCTTGCCCTCGATCTGCCCCTTGAGCTTGCGGCCCGTCTTCATCATGAAGATGATCATGGTGACGACGAAGAATGCCGCCACCAGCATCACCCAGCCCTCAAAAATGTCCTGGTTGAGCTGCAAGCGCGACAGCGCCACCGCCACGGCGATGCTGCCGGCGGCGGCCGCTCCCAGGGCGGTGTAGACCGCCTTGCGCAGGTCGGGTCGGCCGATTTTGGCGATGTAAGCGAGGGTGATGCCCACGATCAGCGCGGCTTCAACGCCCTCGCGCAGGGTAATGACTAGAGCCTGGAGCATGGCAGGACCGCCCCGTCCAATATGAAATTGAAATTCATTTTCAACATCAAAAATTCTAAACCCCGCCGCCTCTAGGGTCAACGAGCAGGGTCACGGCTGGATGTGACATCTGTCACACCGAGCGCGCCCTCCGCTTCCTGACATCTGCGCGCCCGCGGCCGGCGTCTAAGTTTCCGAGTCACAGGAGCCCCGTTTTGCGCGTCGTGGTCGCCCGCTCTCCCCAGGAAATCCAGGCTTTACAGGCAGCTTGGGAAGGATTGTCCCGTGCCGGCGAGCACACTCTTTTTCAAAGCTTCACCTGGAATGCTCTCGCTGCCCGCGCCTTCGCCGACCGGGCCACTCCCTTCGTCGTCCATGTCGAAAATGGCGGCGGCCAGGCCATCATTCCCGCCTGCGTGCAGGCCGGCCAGGTGCGCTTCCTCGGCGATGAGCTTTTCGATTACCGCGACATGCTCTGGGAGGGCAGTGAAGAGGCGCTTCGTCGCGCCTGGCGCGAGGTGGCTGCTCTGGACCGCTCGTTCTCACTCACCGCGCTGCTCGGCGACAGCCGCGGAGCGGCTTGGGACGAGCTCGGCTTTGCTCCCAGCAGTTTCACCAGCGCACCCGGCGTTTGTGGCGCGGATGTCTCCGCTTCTGCTTTCGCCGCCGCCCACACCCGCTCGGGACGGCTGCTGCGTCGCCTCCATCGCGCCGGCGCTGAACTCCACCTCCACAGCGGCCGGGACGCGCGCCTGGTGCGGCATCTCTACCAATGCAAAGCCGCGCAATTGCAGGGACGTTCCAACAATCTCTTCGCCGACCAGCGCCGCGTCGAATTTCTGGTCGAGGCCGCTGCTTCCGAAGCCTGCGAAATCTTCACTTTCGAAACTCCCGGCTCGCTCGTCGCCGCGCTGCTCACGTTTCGCGACGGCCCGATACGCCGCTTCTACACCACCTATTTCGACCATCGCTGGGCACACCATTCGCCCGGCACGGCGTTGCTTTACGAGGTCACGCGCCGCTCGCTCGAGCACGGACTCGACTGCGACTACATGACCGGCGAGCAGCCGCACAAGCTGCGCTTCGCCACCTCCAGCACGCCGCTGTTTCGCGTTGCAGCTCCGCCACAAGTCTTGCGCGCGGTCGCCACTGAGCGTCGCGAACTGCCTCTCGTCGCATGAATCGCGTTCTCGATGTTAGAATCTCCGCCATCGCGCTGCAGCTTGGGGTGGCAGCGCTCGCCGGAGACCACGATGTCCGTACCCGCATCCTCACCCAATAAGCGCCTGCGCCTCCAAACCATCAACAGCGAGGACCAGATTCTTGTTCGCTGCAGTGGGCGACTGACCTCCGAAGACTCCGAAATGCTGCGTCTGGAAGTGGGCAAGCTGATCCCGCAGACCAGCCGGGTGGTACTCGACCTTACCGACCTTCGCTACATGGACAGCTCCGGCCTGGGCGCCCTGGTGCGGGTGTACGTCTCCTGCAAGACGGCAGGATGCGACCTTCAGTTGATTAACTTGAACCAGCGCATCAAGGAGCTGCTCGGCCTGACCAACCTGCTGTCGGTCTTCAGCACCGCCGGGCAGTACTACACCCGGTTCCCATGAAAGCAGCGCGCTGCCTCTGGCGCACTTTGGCATTCAGCTACAGCAGGGAGGCAGAACTGGGGAGAGTGTTGCCTTTTTCAGCGCAACGTAATTCTTTCTTCCGCCTCGGCAAAAGCTACTCGCAGCCTTCCTCGACGATGTCGTAAGGTGCCTGTTTTCAATGCGAGGGAATTGGTATCGAGGATGCTCTAACCAAGGCCAGACGAAGTGGCGCGCAATAGGGGCGCTCTTGAGAAAAACTTTCGGCCAGAGAGTTTCTTGAGCGCCTCTTTTGCATTTCTAGGCAAGCGCCAGCTTTTCTTTCACATCCATCCCTGCGCGGCGCAGCAAGCCCGCCACCACGCTCTCGGTTAACCGCGAGGCGTCGTACTCCACCCGAACACTCTGTTCCGCCTCATTGAAGCTGATCCGCCGGATGCCATACACCTCACGCATGCTGTCCAGCGCCCGCATCTCGGCCGGCCCGGGAGGGCGACCGTAGAGAAATGCCACGTCCACTGCGGTCATGCTCACCTCTTCAAAAGCATCAGTAGTGATGCGCATCACTATACCAGTCCACTGCTAACCTTATACTTAGATCACCATGCGCGACGCGCAGACGCTCGCTGTCAAGGATCCGGTCTGCGGGATGACCGTGGACCCTGCCACGGCCAAGACCAAGATCGAGCATCAAGGCCAGACCTACTATTTTTGCAGCCCCGGTTGTGCGCAGAAGTTCACCGCCGACCCGCAGAAGTATCTATCTTCGGGTGGGGAAGGCCGTTCCGGCCTGATCGGCATCAGCGCATCCAAGGCCGCCCCTCCACCGCCCCCGCCCGAACGCGACCCCGTCTGCGGCATGTTGGTCAACCCGCAGCATGCGGCGGGTAAGACCGATTACCAAGGAAAGACCTACTACTTCTGCAATCCTAAGTGCGAGCAACGCTTCCGCGCCGAGCCAGAAAAATTCCTTTCCCCGAAGCCTGCGGCGCCGCCCGCAGCTCCCGCCGGCGCCAAATGGATTTGCCCCATGGATCCCGAGGTGGTCAGCGATCACCCCGGCGCATGCCCGAAGTGCGGCATGGCGCTTGAGCCGGAGATCTCCATTGCGCCGGCCAGTAAGACCGAATGGGTCTGCCCCATGCATCCGGAGATCGTGCGCTCCGAGCCCGGCGCCTGCCCGATCTGCGGCATGGCGCTGGAGCCGCGCACCGTCACCGCCGCCGAGCAGGAAAATCCCGAACTGCGCGACATGACGCGCCGCTTCTGGGCCAGCCTGGTGCTCACGGTTCCGCTGCTGCTCATCGCCATGGGACACATGTTCCCGGCGCTGGCGCACGTGTTTCCCCACTGGCTGCTCACCTGGGGTGAGCTGGTGCTGGCCACCCCGGTCGTGCTTTGGGGTGGATGGCCCTTCTTCCAACGCGCCTGGACGTCCGTCGTGAATCGCCACGCCAACATGTTCACCCTGATCGGCATGGGCGTTGGCGTCGCCTACATTTACAGCCTGGTGGCCACCATTTCTCCCGGCATTTTTCCCGAAGTATTCCGCGAGATGGGCATCGTTAATGTCTATTTCGAGGCCGCGGCGGCCATCGTCACCCTCGTGCTCATGGGACAGGTGCTGGAACTACGCGCCCGAAGCCGCACCAGCAGCGCACTGCGGGCGCTCCTCGATCTGGCGCCGAAGATGGCCCGCCGTATCAACGCCGATGGCAGCGAAACCGACATTCCGCTCGATCGCGTCCAGCCTGGCGATCGCCTGCGCGTGCGGCCTGGCGAAAAAGTCCCCGTGGACGGCGTTGTGCTCGAGGGCAGCAGCTCGGTGGACGAATCCATGATTACCGGCGAGTCTCTCCCGGTGGAGAAGGCGCCGGGCGCGCGCGTCATCGGCGCCACCATCAACGGCACCGGGTCGCTCGTCATGCGCGCCGAGCACGTCGGCAGCGAGACCATGCTGGCGCAGATCGTGCGCATGGTCGCCGAAGCCCAGCGCAGCCGTGCTCCCATCCAGCGCCTTGCCGACCACGTATCCGGATTCTTCGTGCCGGCGGTGATTGGCATTGCCGTCGTGACGTTCATCATTTGGGCGGTGTTCGGACCCGAGCCGCGCTACGCCTATGCCCTGGTCAACGCCGTGGCGGTGCTGATCATTGCCTGCCCCTGCGCGCTCGGCCTAGCCACACCCATCGCCATCATGGTCTCCACCGGTCGCGGGGCCCAGGCGGGCGTGCTCATCCGCAACGCCGAATCGCTCGAAATCATGGAGAAGATTGACACCCTCGTCGTGGACAAAACCGGCACGCTCACCGAGGGCAAGCCCAAGCTGGTTTCTGTTGTTTCATTCCAGCAGCAGACCGGCCCTACTGAGTCAGACACAGAAACTCGCCTTCTACGCCTCGTATCCGCGGTTGAAAAAGCCAGCGAACACCCGCTCTCGCAAGCCATCGTGAAAGGCGCCGAGCAACGCGGCGTTCAACCAGCGGCCGCGTCCGACTTTCGTTCGCTCACCGGGCGCGGCGTCGTAGGCCGAGTCGAGGGCAGGGAAGTCGCCGCCGGAAATGACGCGCTGCTCCAGGAATTGAAAATTGTCACTGACACGCAGCTAGCTGTGCGGGCGCAAGAGCTGCGCCGCGAAGGCCAGACTGTCATCTTTGTCGCCTTGGACGGAAAGCTTGCCGGACTGCTGGGAATCGCCGACCCGGCCAAGCCCTCGACGCCGGAAGCCCTGCGCGCACTTGCCGAGGAAGGCGTGCAGGTGGTCATGCTCACCGGCGACAGCCGCGCTACCGCAGAAGCGGTCGCGCGCCAGCTCGGCATCGCCCGCTTCGAGGCCGAGGTGCTGCCCGACCGCAAATCGGAATTCGTCAAGCAATTACAGGCGCAGGGTCATCGCGTCGCCATGGCCGGTGACGGCATCAACGACGCGCCCGCGCTGGCGCAAGCCGACGTCGGCATTGCCATGGGTACAGGAACGGATGTCGCCATGGAGAGCGGCGGCGTTACGCTGGTCAAGGGAGACCTGCGCGCCATCGTGCGCGCCCGCCGCCTCAGCCGCGCCACCATGCGCAACATCCGCCAGAACCTGTTCTTCGCCTTTGTGTACAACTCGCTCGGCGTGCCCATCGCCGCCGGCGTGCTCTACCCATTCTTCGGAGTGCTGCTGAGCCCCATCATCGCCGCCGCCGCCATGAGCTTCAGCTCCGTGTCAGTGATAACCAACTCCCTGCGCCTGCGCAATGTGCGGCTCTGACGAGATACACTATCCCTCGGATCCACAGCGGGAGTTAGACAGCGCGGAGCGCGGCAGAATGTGTAGCCCACGGCGTAAGCCGTGGGTCAGGGTGCAAATGGTTGTAGAGCCCACTTCAGTGGGCGAAAGAAACCACGCGTTCCATCCTCTGCGTCCTCGGCGGTTTGGGTTTTTCGGGCGGACGACCTACATCTTGGCGAGATACGACACGATCTCCGGCTGGTTCCAGTCCACCGGCCCGATGAACTTGCGCCGCACCACGCCCTGCCGGTCAATGATGTAGGTCTCCGGAAACTTGAAGGTGCCGTAGAGTGCGTTCGATTTCTGGCTGGCATCGCGCACCGCCAGCAGGTCCACCTTGTGGTCCACCAGAAATCTTTTGTACGCGCGCTCGTCCACGTCCAGGCTGACCGCCAGCACCGTCACCCCGTCTGGCTTCAGCTTCGATTGCATATCCACCAGCGACGGCATTTCCTCGACGCATGGCGGGCACCACGTCGCCCAGAAATTCAGCACCACCACCTTGCCGCGCAGGTCATGCAGCGCCACCGTGCGGTCCGGATCCTGGACGATGAAATCGGGCGCCGCTTCGCCGATTCGCGGCGGCCGCGACCCGCTATAGCACGCCGCCATCACCACGGTGAAGGCAGTGACGGCGCAGAGAATGACGCCTTGGAGCTTGTTGATCCGCATTCGAGTCCAATTGATAGTCAAAAGCTGAGAGCTAACAGCTAAAAGCTTCTTTTTTCATCATACGACAACCACAACCGCCGGATTTTCTGCCTCAGATCACACTCATGTGTGACCAAATCGCTTGACCTCCAGCGTTATAATCGAGGTGGCGTCATGTGAGCCGCTGGAGCCTTGCTCCGGCGGCTCTAACTGCTTTCGGAGGCTTTGTTTTCAATATTTTACGTGCAACTCCTTTGCCGCCAAAGATCTGCGGAGAAAATCTACGCAACGTCTTTCTTTTCAAAGACCAGCTAGGGGGAGGGGGATACCCCTGCCGCTTACAATGGAACTTCGACCGTGTTGAATAGCGCCCAATCCGCGCCCGTCGTGTCGGTCATTATCCCGGCGCGCAACGAGGAGGCCTGCCTCGGCGCCTGCCTCGACTCGCTGCTAGCCCAGGAAGGCCTTCGCTTCGAGATCATCGTCGTCGACGACGGCTCGACTGATCGCACCCGCGAAATCGCCGAATCGCTCTTATATGGCCCGGGTCTTCGACCCGGGTTCGGCCGCGTCATCTCCGCCGCGCCTCCTCCGGAGGGCTGCTCCGGCAAATGCAACGCTGCCCAGGCCGGCGCCAACGCCGCATCCGGCGAATGGCTGCTGTTCACCGACGCCGACACGGTGCATCTCCCCGGGTCGCTGGCGCGCAGCTTAGCCGAAGCGCGTGAGCACGGCGTCGCAGTGCTCTCCTATTCGCCGGCGCAAGAGGTTCACGGCATTCTGGAAATGGCGATCATGCCCGTGGTCTTCGGCGAACTGGCCTCGACGTATCGTCCGCGCGAGGTCAGTGATCCTGCATCCCCGGCGGCGGCCGCCAACGGACAATATCTTCTGATCAGCCGCGAGGCTTACGATGCAGTCGGCGGTCACAGCGCCGTCGCTCATACCCTGCTGGAAGATGTCGCGCTGGCCGATTCCGTAAAGCGCAGCGGGCGCACGATTCGTTTTCGCTTTGGCGGCGACGCGGTCCGCACCCGCATGTACCGCACCTGGCCCCAACTGCTCGAGGGCTGGACCAAGAACCTGGCGCTGTTGTTTCCGCGCACGACGCAATTGGCCGCGCGGCGCGCGCTGGAATTTGCATTCGCGGCCTTCGGAATCGCCGCCCTCATCATCGCGATCGTCGGGTGGCTCACCCAAGCCGGTCTTGCTTGGGTGGGGTTGCTCACATTCGGCCTGATCCTCGCAGTTCCAACTTGAACGCTGTTTCTCCGCCGCGTGCGGCGGGCCCATTTTGGATTGCTTCCAACGCTGCTGGCACCGCTCGGGTTGCCGCTTTTCGTGTACCTTCTGCTACGCTCGCACATCCATGTGAAGTACAGAAAGCAGGTCGCCTGGAAAGGTAGGGTCTATCGTCCCGCGACACAACCGGCAGCGGCGCAGCCGCCGGCCGCGGAGGCACGAAAGGAATCATGGTCTATCTGACGCGCAAGTGCGAGTTTTCCGCCGCGCACTATTATCACAACCCGGAATTCTCGCCGGAGGAGAACCAGCGCATCTTCGGCAAGTGCAATAACCCCAACGGGCACGGCCACAATTACACGCTGGAGGTCACGGTGCGCGGCAATGTGGACCGCCGCTCCGGATTCGTCGTGGACCTGCGGGATCTGAAAAACGTTCTCGAACGGGAAGTCCTGAGCGCGCTCGATCACCGTTTTCTGAACAAGGAGGTTCCGGAGTTTCGCGACCGCATTCCCACCACCGAGAACCTGGCGATCGCCATCTGGCAACGATTGGAATCGAAGTTCAACATCGCCAAGCTGCACCGCGTCCGCTTGTATGAGACGCCCGACTTGTTCGTGGATTTTTATGGAGAGGCATAGAAGCTGTTGTGAGTTGTCAGTTGTGAGTTGTGAGCCAACCGCTCCGGACTCACAACCCAGAACTCACAACTCACAACTCGCATGAAGGCTCATCTCACACGCCGCTACATGTTCTCGGCCTCGCACCGTCTGCACAGCGAGCAGATGTCGGAGGAGGAGAACCGCGCCGCTTACGGCAAGTGCAACAACCCGTACGGCCATGGGCACAATTACGCGCTGGAAGTCACCGTCAGCGGCGCGGTGGAACCGGGCACCGGGATGGTCTGCAATCTGGTGGACCTGGATGGATTTGTCGCCAAAGAGATTCTTGAGCCTTTTGAACATACCAACCTGAACACGCTGCCCCAATTTCGTGAGCAGGTGCCGACTACGGAAAACCTCTGCGTCGCCATCTACGATGTTTTGCAACGCGGGTTCCGCCACGCCCATCTTGAAAAGGTACGCTTAGAAGAAACTATGATGAATTCCTTCGAATATGCCGGGGGAACCGAGGTGCGCCATTAAACCGAAGAACGAACATCTGGAAGAAGCGCTGACGCTGACCAGTGCCAGCTACGCCGACCTGGTTCGCGAAATGCTCGTCCGCCTGGGCGAAAATCCCGAGCGCGAGGGCCTGGTCCGCACGCCCGAGCGAGTGCAGCGTGCCATGGAATTCCTCACCAAGGGCTACAACGAAGATCCCGAGGCGATGCTCAAGAGCGCCCTGTTCACCGTCTGCTATGACGAGATGGTGATCGTCAAAGACATCGAGATGTTCAGCCTGTGCGAGCACCACATGCTGCCGTTCTTCGGCAAGGTGCACATTGCCTACATTCCCAAGGGCAAAGTCATCGGATTGAGCAAGCTGCCGCGCCTGGTGGAAATTTTCTCCCGCCGGTTGCAGGTCCAGGAGCGCATGACGACGCTGATCGCGCGCACCATCCAGCAGGTCATCGAACCCCAGGGCGTCGGCGTTGTCGTCGAGGCCCGCCACCTCTGCATGATGATGCGCGGCGTCGAAAAACAGCACTCGGCCGCCGTCACCTCGGCAATGTTCGGCTGCTTCCGCGACGAGCAGGAGACCCGCGACGAATTCCTGGCGCTCATCCGCGCCCGGAGCAGCAACGGAAACTTCTGAAAGTAAAAAGTGAAAAGGGTAAAGTCAAAAGCGAAGATCGCGCCGTCACTTTTTCCTTTCTCCTTTTTATTTTTTACTTCTCACCAAGCGTCGTAGCGGAACCGGCGCGGCCGCACTGGAAAGATCTTGATCATCGCCATTCCGGCCGCGAACCCTCCCACGTGCGCCCAGAAGGCGATCCCTCCACCCGCGGTCTGGCGCGCGTACGCAATCGAAGTAGCGGCGCCGCTCAGGAACTGGATGACGAACCAGTATCCGAGAATGATCCACGCCGGAAGCCAGAGAAAGAAGACGAACAGGAACGGCACCAGCGTCAGCACGCGGGCGGAAGGGAAGAGCACGAAGTACGCGCCCATCACGCCGGCGATGGCGCCGCTGGCGCCCACGCTCGGAATAGTAGAGCCGGCATCGAAGGCAATCTGCAGCGCGGCGGCCGCGAATCCCGACAGGAAATAGAAGACGAGATACTTGAAGTGCCCGAGATGGTCCTCGACGTTATCGCCGAAGATCCAGAGGAACCACATGTTGCCCAGCAGGTGCAGCCACGAGCCGTGCAGGAACATCGAGGTCACCAGCGGCACGAAGGCAGCCGGCGCGGTCACGCGCGTGGAGTGCGCCAGAAACGCGCTGATCCTCCACGGCACCACGCCAAACACGGTGACGAACTGCTGCCGCGCCACCGGACCCAGGCTGACCTCGAACAGGAAAACCAGGACATTCAACACCACCAGGAAGTATGTGATGTAAGGCGTGCTGAAGCGAGGTGCGTCGTCCTTGATCGGGATCATGCGCTAAGAAATTTGACCGGCGTGCCGCTCCACGTCACGATAGCAGACGCGCCATGAACGGTGTACTGGTTATCGACAAGCCCGCAGGCATGACTTCCCACGACGTGGTGACCCGCGTCCGCCGGATTGTCCAGGAGCGATCGGTCGGGCACCTGGGCACGCTCGATCCGATGGCGACGGGCGTCCTGCCGCTGGTGCTGGGACGGTTGACCCGCCTGGCGCAGTTCTACACCGACGCGGAAAAGGTCTATGAAGGCGAGATCCGCTTTGGCTTCGCGACCGACACCTACGACGCCGAGGGCGAGCCTGCGGGCCCGCCGCAGCCGGTTCAAGTAACACTTGAACAATTGCGCGAGGCAGCGGCGCGCTTTCGCGGCGCCATCCAGCAGACGCCGCCGCCGTTCTCCGCCAAGAAAATCGCCGGAGTTCCGGCCTACAAGCTGGCGCGCAAGAACCAGGAAGTAAAGCTGGAGCCGGTGACAGTCGAGGTGAGGGAATTCGACATACTGGCACTGGACGGCGAGCGGGCGCAGTTCCGGGCGCGGGTGTCGTCGGGCACCTACATGCGCTCGGTGGCGCACGATCTGGGACAGCAGCTCGGAGTTGGAGGCCATTTGTCCAGTCTTCGGCGCAGCGCCTCGGGCGAGTTCGACATCAGCCAGTGCTGCACGTTGGAGCGACTGCAGGAGGCGGTCGAGAAGGATGAACTGGACGATGTGCTGGTGCATCCGCGCCGAATTCTTCCGGCGTTTCCATCGGTGACCGCCGACGAGGCCAGCGCCAATCGCATCCGACACGGCCAGGCCGTCAATTTGCCGGAGATGTCACGCGCCAAGCTGGTGAAAGTCTTTGCCGGGCAGTCGGAGTTGATTGCCATCGCCAGCCGCGTGGCCGGAACGCTGTTTCATCCCAAAGTCGTGCTCGTCGGCTGAAGCAGGCTGCGGGCTCCTTGCGAGATCAGCTGGAGCCGAAGAGCTGCCGGTATTGTTCGAACTTCTGGCGCACGTCGGCCATGATGCGCTGGTACTCGGGATCATTGCGCAACTTGTCGAAGTTCTTGTCGCGCTGGAACCAGGGATAATTGTGATTTCCGCGCTCCACGGCATGACGAAGCCAGAGCAGCGCCTGCGGTTTGTCGTCGAGCAGCGAATAAATACCGGCCATCCAGTAAGCCTCGTCGCCGTCAATGATGTCGGCAGGGCGAAGGCGGAAGAGCATGGGGTCAATGCGGTTGCGCTCGCCGCGCGAGGCGTACAGGAACGCCGCCATAAATGCGGGCTCGTCAAGGCCGGTTCCGCGGGCAAGATCAGCAGCGCGACTGAGGGTCTTCTCGGCTTCCGCATTTTTCCCTTCGTAGTAATAAATCTCGCCGAGGTAGGCCAGAACCTTGATCTGGTCCGGATGATCAACCAAGACCTGACGAAGTACCTGCTCGCCCTCCCGCGCGCGGCCCTGGTAGAGCAGCATGCGGGCAAGCATCCAGTAGCGCTGCAGAGCTGCCGGTTCCAGTTCGATGCACCGACGGAACGTCTGCTCACCTTGTTCGATTAAACCGGCGTAATGGTACACGTAACCCAAACTCACCAGGGTGCGATCGAGGTTGGGAGCGAGCGTCAATGCCTGGCGCAACGTAGTGATGGCTTCAATGTTCTCGCCGGCGATGACGTGCACGCCGCCCAGGTTCATGTAGGCTTCAGCCAGATTCGGTTTGAGACGCAAAGCCTGTTCTGCCGCACGCTTTACCTCCACCGCATTTTCGCTCGCGTTTTCCTTGAAATTGGCGCTCTCATTCAACAGGCTGGTCCCAAGCACGGTGTATGCCTCGGCAAAATTCGGGTCCTTGGCAATTGCCTGCCGCGCGAAATCGCGCGCCAGATGCAGGGTTTCGCGGCGCGAGTCCACGAAATATTGATTCAGGTAAGACCGAGCCTGAAGGTACAGGTTGTAGGCTTCGGGAGAACTGGTAATGGGCGCCGCCATGGACTGCTGCTCCGCGCCTGACATCTGCACGCTCAGACCGTCCAGCACTTTTTGCGCGACCTCGTCCTGGAACTTCAACATGTCGTCGGCATGGAGGTCGTAACGCCCTGCCCATTTTGTAGCCTGCGTATGGCCATCAATGAGCTGTACCGAGACGCGAACCACAGAACCGATCTTCTGGTAGCTCCCGTCCAGCACAGATTGCACGTCCAGGTCCTTGGCGATGCGCGCCGGGTCGGAGGGTTCCTTCACGTACTTGAGCACAGAAGTGGTGGGACGCACGGCGAGGTTGTGGAGCGAGGCAATGCGGCTGATGATTGCATCGGCCATCCCGATGCCCCAGGACTCGCTTTCGCTCTGCCCGGACAAGTCGCGGAAGGGAAGCACGGCGAGCGTGCTCACGGCGGGGGCCGAAGCCGGCGCCGAAGCGGAAGGCAGAGTGGACACCGCGCGCGAGCGGCTGTACCACAGGCCGCCGGCTACAGCCAGCGCAAGCAGGATGACCGCGGCGGCGATGTACCTAGCGGACGGCGGCAACCTACGCTGCGCTGGAGGCAGCGCCTCCACGGTCGAGATGCGTCCGGATTCGGTGTCGCGCTTGAGCCGCTTCAGATCGGCGCGCAGTTCGGAAGCGCTTTGATATCGAACTTCGCGGTCCTTCTCCAGCGCTTTGTTGATGACTTCTTCGAGCCGGGGCGGGATCGCAGGACTCAAGCGCAGCGGCGGGACAGGCGCGCGGTTGAGAATGCCGTCGAAGATCACGCCGGAGGTTTCGCCGCGAAAGGGCAGCGTGCCGGTAGACATTTCATAGAGAACCGCCCCGAAGGAGAAGAGGTCGCTGCGGGTGTCGAGTTCCTTGCCCCGTACCTGTTCGGGCGACATGTAGGCGACGGTGCCGACGGCCGAGCCGGGACTGGTGAGATGCTCCTCATTCACACTCCGGGTGGCGGATGTGACAGAGCTTGCGGCCACGCGGGGTTGAATCACCTTGGCGAGGCCGAAGTCGAGGACCTTCACATGGCCGCGAGCAGTAACGAAGATGTTCGCGGGCTTGATGTCGCGGTGGATGATGCCCTTGGAATGCGCGGCGTCGAGGGCGTCGGCGATCCCGATGCCGAAGTCGAGCACCTGCTCGACTTCAAAGGCCTTGCCGGCGATCAGGTGCTTGAGGGTCTCGCCCTCCAGCAGCTCCATGACAATGAAGCGCTGACCCTCGTGCTCGCCGATTTCGTGAATGGTACAGATGTTGGGATGATTGAGGGCCGAGGCAGCGCGTGCCTCGCGACGGAAACGTTCCAGCGACTGGGGGTCCCGAGCAAGATCTTCGGGCAGGAATTTGAGGGCAACGAAGCGGCCGAGCTCGGTGTCTTCCGCCTTGTAGACGACGCCCATGCCGCCGCCACCAAGCTTTTCGAGAATCCGATAGTGGGAAATCGTCTGGCCGAGCATCCACCTCACCGTGCAGGCATGTTAGGGAGGGTGTGAGGTGAAGTCAATGCTGCCGCAGTTGTCGAGATGCCCTCGTGAGTTGGGAATGAGCGGCAGTTTTGAACGGGTCAAGTTTACGCCTATCGTGACTTAGGCAGGGAAGCCGCCCCAGAGGGCGGCTCCACCCAGTGTTCTCCACTCCTATCGGCAGGCGAGCGTGTTCGCTTGCTACGGGACATCGACCAGGTAGCCTGAGACACCGAACGAATACCCGCCGCTGCCCGTCTCGCCTTTGTTCCGCGAGCCCTCGGCTACCACCCACTCTCCCGCGCTGAAATAGACTCGCATCGGCTGGGCGACCCTCGTCCAGCCGGAACTGACACACGAAGCGGCAGCGTCCGTTGCGATCGCCGCCGGCGATATACCTGCAAAATACTTTTTGGTGCTCGAACATTGTGTGCTGCCGGCCGCGGAGCACCCGTTTGCCGTCGTCTTGTTAATTGTCATGCTGGCCACCTCGCCCACTGTCAGACAGGCATTCATACTCGCGTATTCGAGTACAAATGCCTTGCCCGCTGGTACTTGAAACAGCGCAACGGTGCAACCGTCATCAGTACTGCTGCAACTGAATTGGTCCGACGCGCCGTCGGTCCCATTTATCTCCCCAACAATCGGCTGCCTCACGGGATTGTCTGCATCGCGCACGCTGGCGCCTGGAGCCAGCGTCACGGCTGGCGTGTTGGCGATGTTCACGTTTGGTGTATTGCCAACGCTAACGGTCCAACTGCCGCTTTGGGCGGCGCTGACCGGCAAGGGGATATTTGTCACGGTTACCGGCGCAGCGGCGGAGGCCTGAAGTTGGCTGCCTGTACCGGCGAGGTTCATTGCAATGCCAAGCCCAGCCAAAACTGTAACGACGAGTAGAGACTTTTTCAGATTGTCCATATCGATCTCCTGGCAAACGCATGGCCGGGGAAAATTACGGCCAGCACTGCTGCGGATGATTGGGCGGGCGCCCCACGACCGTCAATGGACTGCGACTTACCTCTCGAATAATTCTTGTTTACCGAGCAAGTCATTCAATTCCGGCCAGATAAACGTCCGCCTTAGCGTGCGCAAGCACGCGGCACTTCGGACGTTCCTACCGGAGCGGCAATGGCTTCCCGGCTCCCCGTGTGGGTCAGGGAGTGAGTTGGGCGGGGAAGCCACCCCGGCCGCAAAGGGCGGCTGCGTCTCAACGGTTTCAACCTTCGCAGGAGCTAGCCAACCCCATACATGCGGCATCCGTAATGTCCGATAACGGATATTATGTAAACTGCTGACTCGGGCCAGCAAAGATGCGGCTCTGCTAGGCCTTGGAGGCCAGCAGATTGTCGAGATCGGCCCGGAAGCGCCCCAGAGCCTCCAGGCGCTCCGGGGTGGCGTCCACCAACTCGGATTTGGCCTGGAAGACCTTCCGGCCGTCCTTTTCGACCAGCACGCCGAGCGCTTCCCCCATGCGCCAGCCGGGTGTGCCAACCATCTTCAGTCCGGCGGGCGTGGCCTCCAGCAGCGCGATGCAGTCGTCACGGACGACGCCCACGGCCTTGGGAAAACGATCGAAGGTTTGAATTTCGAAGCCGGCGAGGTAAATGCGTTGGAGTTGTTCGGCTGGGTCCGGCATGGGGTGGTCTTAAATGCTTCGGTGCCGCGCCGCTGGCGCTCGACTCTTATGCCGCAACTTACCCACCGCTGCCGCGGTGGGCTAACGGATACCGCCGCTCTGCGGCTGTACCGCCATGGTACTCGAACCGGCCCACTAGCCGAGCACGAGCGCTACATCTTGTAGCGGCCGAGGTCCTCGTCGCCGAGGTTCTCCAGCCACTTGCGCAGCTCTTCCTGGGATACGCGGTCGGAGACGGCGCTAGCCAGCCGCGAGGTCTTCAGCACCTCGTCCTCAACGAAGATCGGGCAATCCACGCGCAGGGCGAGGGCGAGCGCGTCCGAGGGGCGCGAATCAATGCTGACGATTTGGCCGTCGCGCTCCACCCAGATGATGGCGAAGAAGGTGTCGTCGCGGAGTTCGTTCACCACCACCTTGCGAACGTTGGCTTCCAGGCCGATCAGCAGGTTCTTGAGCAGGTCGTGGGTCATGGGCCGGGGCGTGGTGACCTTCTCGATTTCCAGGGCGATGGCGTTAGCCTCGTAGATGCCGACCCAGATGGGCAGGACAGCGTCGCCACCCACATCTTTCAGGATCACGATGGGCATGTTGGTCACGGGATCCATCATCAGTCCCCGGATTTTCATCTCGACTTCCATCGTGTCCTCCGAAACCCAGCTCTTAGCTTAGCTTCTTCTTTTTAGACGACCATTTCGCCCAATAAGCTGTTCGGAAACGTTCCCGTTACCCGCACCGGAACATATTGACCCAGGCGCGGCTGCGTTCCGTTCGACGTGGTGAAGTTTAGCACCTTGTGCTGGGAGGTGCGCCCGACCCACTGGCCACGGGCATCGTTGCGGCCCTCCACCATGGCTTCCACCAGTTCCCCGATGTGGCGCCGGTTGACGGCCGAGGAAATTTCCTTTTGCCGCTGGTTGAGAAGGCTCAGACGAAGCGTCTTCTGCTCCTCGGAAATGCTGTCAATGTAGCTGAGCGCGGGCGTGTTCGGCCGCGGCGAGTACTTGAAGGCAAACAGCGCGTCGTACTGCACCTGATCGAGCAGAGAAATGGTTTCCTCGAAGTCCTGCTCGCTCTCGCCCGGGAAGCCGACGATGATGTCGGTGGTAATGCTGATACGCCGCCGGGCCGCCTTCATCCAGGCAATGCGCTCCAGGTACTGCTCGCGCGTGTAGAGGCGCTTCATCAGTTCGAGCAGGCGTGTGGAGCCGCTCTGCACCGGAAGATGGACGTGGTTGCAGAGGGCTGGTACGGCATCAATGGCGTCCACAATGTCCTTACCGAAGTCGCGCGGGTGCGAAGTGGTGAACCAGACGCGGCGCAGGCCGGCGATCTCGCCGACGGCAGCCAGCAAGTCGGCAAACGTCTTCTTTCCAGAAGGATCACGGTAAGAGTTCACGTTTTGCCCGAGCAATTGGATTTCCGTGTACCCATCCTCCGCCATGCGGCGCGCCTCGGCCAGAACGGAGTCGGAGGTCCGGCTGCGCTCTTTGCCGCGGGTGGAGGGAACGACGCAGTAGGCGCAGAACTTGTCGCAGCCCTCGATGATGGTGATGTAGCCGCGATGCGGATTGCTGCGGACGGTGTACTCGGTCTCGAAGGTCTGGTCGGTCTGGCGGTCGTCCAATCCGGTAACACGGGAGTTCCCTGCCTCGATCTGCACCAGCATTTCCGGCAGGTTGCGGTACGACGCCGAGCCGCAAACCAAAGAGACATGCGGCGCGCGCTCGAAAATCTTTTCGCCTTCCTGCTGGGCGACGCAGCCAAGCACGCCGAACTTCTTGCCCTGCTTCTGCAAAGCTTTGAAATCGGCGAGCCGATGGAAGACCTTTTGCTCCGCCTTGTCGCGGATGGAGCAGGTGTTGTAGAGGACGAGGTCGGCCTCCTGCACGGTCTCGACCTGGCGATAGCCCTGGGAAACGAGCGTGCCGATGACTTTCTCGGAGTCGTGCACGTTCATCTGGCAGCCGAAGGTCTCCAGGTAAAACGTCTTTTCCGAACCCACTGACATCTCTCTGAGTATAAATGAGACTTAATCAGGAAGAGCACGTTGACAGCGGCTCTCCAGCCGGGATAACGTTCCAGAATTCCTGCCGGGCTGCCGCGTGGGGCGGTGGCAAAAGATCCGATTGAGGTTTCTCATGAAAGTCCGCTGTTGCCTTGGGTCCGTCCGCGCGATCGCCCTTGCTTCCCTTCTCTTCTTCACCATTGCCAGTCCGGCGGCGATCGATCTCTCGAAGCTGCCCAAAGTGGTGACGCACGACAACGTCAAGTCAGCCGGAGTTCTGAAGGATGGCGTGCTCACCGTGCATCTGGAACTGCGGGAGGGCGCATGGCACCCCGACGCCGACGACGCACCCGCCATCCCGGCGCTCACCATCACCGAGGAAGGCGCCGCGCCGAGTATGCCGGGGCCAATGATCCGGGTGCCGGAGGGCACGCGCGTCCACGTGTCGTTCAAGAACACGCAGTTCTTCGACGTGTTTGTCTTTGGCCTGCACCAGCGCCCCGGCGATCCCAAGGACGCAGTGAAGATCGAGCCCCAGAAGACGAAAGAATTTGATTTCGTGGCGGGAGCGCCGGGCACGTACTTCTACCGCGTATCGTGCTTTGCTCCGATTCCGATGGACGGCTTGTACCCGACCGACACGACGACGACTGGCGCTTTCATCGTAGACGCGAAGGGTGCGCCCGCAGACGATCACGTGCTGGTGATCAACGCCTGGTACACGTGGCTGGTGCCCTTCGATTTCGAGCACGGCTTTCACGAGATCCTGGTAATCAACGGCAAGTCGTGGCCGAACACGACGCGACTGCATTACACGCTGGGCGATACCGCGCGGTGGCGCGTGATCAATGCCAGCGTGATTCCCCACCCCATGCACCTGCACGGCGCGCATTTCCGCGTGGACAGCGATGGAAACGGCGAAAAGGACGACATTTTCACGGGCGCTCAACAGCGCCTCGCCGTGACGGAGTTGATGCAATCCGGACGGACCATGGCAATCACGTGGAAGCCTACGCACGCCGGCAACTGGGTGTTCCACTGTCACCTGGCCGTGCACTTCGATGCTAAGTTGGCCGACAGCGCCGCCGAAGTGATCGGCGTAGCGGACGAGCATGCAGGCCACAAGATGCACCCGATGGGCGGGATGGCCGGGCTGATCGTCGGGGTGGAAGTCGCGCCTCGTCCGGGCACGACCGAGGCGCTCGCCAAAACACCGGAAAGACGCTTGACGCTGACCTTGGCGAAGAATCCGCCAAATCCGGAAACCAAGCGCCAGTGCATCAGTGTGGCACTGCAAGATGGCGGAAGATTGGCAGCGACCGCGGCGGGGACCGAACTGGGCCCCACGATCGTCCTCTATCGGGGTCAGCCAACCGAGATTACAGTGGTCAATAAACTCGGGGCGCCGACGGCCATTCACTGGCACGGCATTGAACTGGAGAGCTATTACGACGGGGTGCCCGGGTACAGCGGCGACTCGCGCCAAGTGACTCCGCCGATCGCCGATGGCGATTCCTTCATTGCTTACATGACGCCGCCGCGCGCGGGAACTTACATCTACCACACGCACTGGCACGATGTCGGCCAGCTTTGCACCGGGCTCTACGGTGCGCTGGTCGTGCTGGAGCCTGGACAGAAGTACGACCCGGAACATGATCGCGTGTTCCTGATGAGCCGCTCCGATCCGAATTTCCTCGCCGACGCGCTCCTGGTGAACGGCACGCAGAAGCCGGCGCCAATCCAGTTGCGCGCAGGCGAGACGTACCGCTTCCGGTTTATCAACATCACGCCGAGTGACGATGAGGTGAAGTACTCGCTACTGGACGGCGGCAAGCCCACGCTGTGGCAGCCGCTCGCCAAAGATGGCGCGGACCTGCCGGAGTTCTATCGCAAACCGGCCGAGGCGCGTCAGACTTTTGCCGCCGGTGAGACCTACGACTACGTCTTCCAGCCGCAGAAGCCGGGCAAACTGTCGCTGGAGACAAATTTCACCCTCTCCCACATCGTGCTGCCGATGGAAGTGGTCGAGGTGAAGACGGTCAGCAAGAAGTAGGTAGTCATGTTCCGCAGAATTGCATCCGCGGCTTTGCTGTTGGCTGCGTTTGTAGGGTTGTCCTCTTTTGCGAGTGACACTTCCCTGCCGCGCATCGTCGTCCATGACAACACTCATCCAGCCGGTGCGCTGAAGAACGGCGTGCTGACCGTTCATTTGGAAATCCGCGACGGCGACTGGTATCCGGAAGCCGAGAATGGCCCGCACATCCGGGTGGACGCGTTCTCGGAAGCCGGCCAAGAGCCGACGATCCCCGGCCCGCTGATCCGGGTGACCGAAGGCATCAGGATTCACGCCGTGGTGCGCAACAAGCTGGCCACGCCAATGGCGGTGCACGGACTCAACCAGCGGCCGGGCAAGGATGAACCGGTGACGCTGGCGCCCGGCGAAGAGCACGTTTTCGACTTTGCGAGTGGAGCGCCCGGAACCTATCTCTACTGGGCGGGAGCGCCGGGCCGCACGATGGGCGGGCTGAGCCAGCGGTTGGACGGCGACTCTTCCCAGCTGTCCGGCGGGTTCGTGGTGGACCGCGCCGACAAACAGAATTCCGACCGCGTCTTCGTCATTGGGTTGTGGCGGATGTTCCGCGACCTGGAGCACTTGAAGGGATTGCAGGAATTTGCCGTCATCAATGGCAAATCCTGGCCCTACACGGAGCGGCTGAGCTACCGCATCGGAGACGAGGCGCACTGGCGCTGGATAAACGCGTCCGGCGCGATTCATCCCATGCATCTGCACGGCGCGTTTTACCGCGTGGACGCCGTCGGAGACAGCCAGCAGGACAACGCCTACGCACCCGAGATGCGGCCCATGGTGGTGACGCACCTGATGCAGCCGGGCGCAACCATGGAGACCACCTGGGTTCCGGCGACGCCGGGACACTGGCTCTTCCATTGCCACCTGATGGCGCACCTGGACCCAACTAACTCACTGAGCGCATTGCAAGGAGAAACCGCATCCGGCGGACATGAGCATGCCGGCATGATCGGGCTGGTCATGCGCCTGGAAGTGGAGGGCTTGCCGAAAATCAAGGCGGCGGCTTATCAGCGTGCGCGAAAACTCTCGCTGGTCGTCGAGCAGCAACAAGCCAATCCATTGCAAGTCAGGCTGCGGTTGATCGATGGCGACAAAATGCTGGAGTCGCAGGCGCTGGAGGGGCCGCCCATCGTGCTGCGCAAGGGTGAGCCGACGGAGATTACAGTGGTCAACCACCTAACCGAGCCGACCTCGATTCACTGGCACGGCATGGAACTGGAGAGCTACTACGATGGGGTGCCGAACTTCACCGGGATGGGCAAGCGGATGACGCCGGCGATTGAGCCGGGAGGAGAATTCGTGGCGCGCATGACACCGCCGCGCGCCGGCACGTTCATCTACCACTCGCACTGGCACGACATCGCGCAACTGGAGGGCGGGCTGGATGGGCCGCTGCTAGTGGTCGAGCCCGGGCAATACGACCCCCAAGCGGACCAGGTATTTCTGGCCTCGTGCGGTCAAAAGGGTTCTCTGCTACTGAACGGAGCGGCCCAACCGGCGGCGATCGAGTGGCGAGCCGGACAGCGCTATCACGTGCGTTTGATCAATATCGGACCGAACCTGCCGGTGGCGTTCACGCTGAGCTCGAGCGTGGGGAACGTTTCCTGGAAGGCCGTGGGCAAAGACGGCATGGAACTACCAGCGGTGCAGCAAGCTGCCGGTCAAGCAACCCAGTTAGTGGCCGTGGGCGAGACGTACGACTTCGAAACTGCAATCAGTTCTGTCGGGGACCTGGTCTTGACTGGATCCTTCCCCGCGATCCCCGGAATCACCGAAGGACAGACCGTGACCTTGCCGATTCACGTGCGCTGAACTAGCTGCCGTTGCGCACCAGGTCGAGGAAGTACTGGTGCACCCGCGTGTCGTCGGATAGCTCGGGATGGAAGGTCGAGGCCATCGCCTTTCCCTGCCGGATGAGCACGGGATCGTCGCCTTCCTTGGCCAGCACCTCAACCTTGGAACCAAGCTTTTCGAACTTCGGCGCGCGGATGAACACCATTTCCAGGGGCTCAGGGCCGAGCTTGGATGCGCCGAGCCGGATGGAGCTGTTTCGCTGGCGTCCATAGGCGTTGCGCCGGATGCTGACGTCGAGCGCACCCAAGCCGGGCTGCGGCGGATTTTCGACGTCGCGGGCCAGTAGGATGGCGCCGGCGCAGGTGCCAAACGTCGGCTTGCAGCGGACGAATTCCTTCAACTTCTCGAAGCCCGCTTCGCCCAGCAGCTTGAGAAAGGTAGTGGATTCGCCGCCAGGGATGACCAACGCTTCCACCTCATCCAATTGCTCCGGTTTTTTCACCAGCATGACTTGCGCGCCGAGCTGCTCGAGGCGGCGGCCGTGCGCAGCGAAGTCGCCCTGGAGAGCTAGAACTCCGATTTTCATAAAGAACAAAAACGTGGTCCGTAGCCCGGTAGCTCGTAGTCCGGCCTCGGACTACCGACTACGGTCTACGGACGCCTGCCGCAGGGTTTACCACCCCCGCGTTTGCAACATGTCCTTCGCTTCGATGGCAGCGACCGCCAGTCCCTTCATGGTGCTCTTGGCTTGCGCGCTGGCCTCGACCACGATCTTGGGATCGTCGTAGTGGGTGGTGGCGATCACGATGGAGCGTGCGCGGGTTTCGGCGTCTTCGCGCTCGGCGGGATTCTTCAGCTTGCCGGCGTCGTAGCCGACTTCCAGCGGCGTGGTGCCGTCCTTCATGAAGATTCCCGAGCCCACGAAGACGGACTCCGCGCCTAGTTGCATCATCAGCGAGGCGTCGGCCGGAGTGGCGATGCCGCCGGCAGAGAAATTCGGTACCGGCAGCTTTCCTGCCTTGGCGACCATGCGCACCAACTCGTACGGTGCCTGATGGTTCTTGGCAGCGGTGTAGAGCTCTTCGTCGCCCATGACGGTGAGCTGGCGCATTTCGCCGACGATCTGGCGCATGTGCTTGACGGCGTGCACGACGTCACCGGTGCCGGCCTCGCCCTTGGTGCGGATCAGCGCGGCGCCCTCGGCGATCCTGCGCAGCGCCTCACCCAGATTGCGGGCGCCACAGACGAAGGGCACGGTGAAGGCGTGCTTGTCGACGTGATGAGCTTCGTCGGCGGGAGTGAGCACTTCCGATTCGTCAATGTAATCGACGCCGAGCTCCTGCAACACCTGCGCCTCGGCAAAGTGTCCGATGCGGCACTTGGCCATGACCGGAATCGAGACCGCGTCCATGATCTCGCGGATGAGCTTGGGGTTCGCCATGCGGGCGACCCCGCCGGTGGCGCGAATCATCGCCGGGACGCGTTCGAGGGCCATGACGGCGACCGCGCCGGCCTTTTCGGCCACCTCGGCCTGGGCCGCGCTCATCACGTCCATGATGACGCCGCCCTTGAGCATCTCCGCCAGCCCGGTTTTCAAGCGCAGGCTGCCGCTACCATTGTTTTCCGACATACTTCCCTCTTCTCGCGTGCGCGGCGCCGACTCGCAGACGCACGAACGCGCTCACTTGTTGCACGGAACTCTCTATTTTACACGTCTTGGCGCGCATCGGGCAGGATGAACTGCGCCGGCCGACCTCGGAGCACGCGCCACGCATGCCAGGCGCTTTCACACTTCGGTGAATCTCGGGCGCACCGACCCCACGCCCATTGCGGCTCGACCATGTAAAATCGCAAAGATCAGCATCGCGCCGCAGCAGGTGGAAGGGCAGCATCACCGGCGGGGTGAACGCCTGTGGACCATAGTCTAAACTCCGCGTTCTGCAGTCCGCCAATGCGCGGCCAGCCTGCCGCTTCCAGGGCATGCGAACCGGAGACGAGCACGGCCCGAGGGCCGGCGAGGGTGCTGCTGGCCTGCGTGGCGGCGAACCTAGCAAGTCTCGCCGTCTTTGGTTTCGTCGGCTCGTATACCCGCTGGTATGCCGACGACTATTACCTCAACGCGCATCTACGCGGGCCGATAGTTCAGGTGATGCGCGCAATGTACGCGCACGACAACAGCCGCTATTCGGCGAGTCTTGCCTGGTACTTACTCATTCCGCGGGGGATCTATACCGCGAGGCTTCTACCTGCAGCTGCCATCGCCGCCTGGTTATGCGCCTTGTGGTGGCTAGCGTTGGAAATGCTGCCCAAACATCACGATCGCGCCTTCGATGCACTGCTCTGCGCCAGCACCTTGCTGTTCGCCGTCCTGGCATCGACCCCGAGCCTCGGGCAGGCGGTGTACTGGGAAATGCAGCTTCTGACCTATACCGCGCCCCTGATCCTGGCAACTGCCGCAGTGGCGTTGCTCGTACGGCTTGCACGGACGCGTTCAGGAACATGGCTGTACCTTGCGGGGTTCCTAGGATTCGTCATTGCCGGATTTTCAGAAATCGGGGCTGCAGTTTTCTTTGTGGCCGCCGCGGCAGCTGCGTTATTTGCCGGCCGCGGAGCGGGAGGGTCGCAGCCGCAGGCAGCGCGCCGCTTCGGTGTGACCATAGCTGTGGCAATGCTTCTGGGCTTGATTGTCATGGGGATGGCCCCGGCAACGGCCGTGCGTGCGAAGCAGCTGGATCAGCCACCCTCAGTCTTTTTCGGGTTAACCCGAAGCGTGGTGTTCACAGTTTTGTTTCTCGCGCGTTCCTTTCTGTTCTGCCCGTTGGCCTCGGTGGCGCCTCTCGCCGTCGGTATGCTGCTGGCGGGGAAATATCGGCCGACTTTTCGGGGAGCGAGCCGGCAGCGCGTACTCGCTGCCGGTGCAACGTGTTCTTTGGTTCTGCTGTTGGTCGCGTTTCTGCCGACGGCTTATGTGCTCTCCGGACCGCCGCCGAGCCGGGCGCTCATCATCCCGCAGTACATCCTGGTACTGGCTATGTTTGGCGCAGGCTGGGTGCTGGCGGATAAGGTAGCCCCGATTCGAGTCTGGCGGGCGCTGGCCATTGTCCTTCTGGTCTTGGCCCCGCTCGTCTCGCTGGCCGAGACCCTTGCGCGGGTACCGGGCGCAAGCACCTACGCCGCTGTATGGGACCGGCGTGACGCCCAACTTCGCGACGCGGCAGCGCGGGCCGAAACCCATGTTCGGGTGCAGGCGCTGCCGGAGCGATTGTCGCTGGTCCGCGGAGTTGAACTTCCCACGGCTGACCCGAACTTCTGGGTCAACCAATCGATGGCTGCATACTATGGCATTCGGAGCATCACGGTGTCAGGAAATCCGGAAGCGATGGCTCCCGAAGAATGGCAAGAAGGCTGGAAGGGACGCGTTTACCAGAGGCTTAAGTCAGTGCTGCACCGGTAAACGAAGCCTGCGGCCGGGCGCGCGCTTGGGTCATCGCGTTCGCCGGCGCAAGAACTTGGCGACCATTCCCTCGGCGTGGATCTCAAGAAATTTGCCGGTTGCCGACGACAGCACTTCCCCTGCTTCACTCCGGATTTCTGCCAGGCGGAAATGTTCTCTGCCCCGCTTGCGTGCCTCCCAGCCGATGGCAGTCAATTGTTGCCCCAGCGGCACCGGCCGCAGGTAGCGCACGACTAGCTCGCTGGTCGGCGCCATGATACCCAACGGCTTGGAAGCCTTGGACATGGCTTCGTCAAGGATGGCAGCAATGACGCCACCGTGGGCGTGTCCCGGCGGGCCGGTAAAACGGCGGCTCAGGCGGAAATGCGCAACAAAACGGTTCCCTTCCTCGTGAGTGAATTTCAGCCGCATGCCTTGAGGGTTGTCGCGGCCGCAACCAAAGCAATAGTTCTTGCGCAGCAGGGGGTGCTTCTTCAGCACCGGATGACGGTGTTGGACATGACCGTGCACGTGGGCTCGCTTGGACATTGGTAGCGAGTCTAGCAAATACGCGGAGGTCGTCAGTCTTCAGTCGTCGGGGCTCGCGGAGACCAGCGATGAATCTTCTGAGGCAGGAATGTCGTCAATCGTCAGGCAGATCGCCTGACTATTGACGACGGAAGACTGAAGACTACGGCAGATTGGTGTAATTGCACGGCAAATTCATGTTCTGCGCCGGTGGGTTGGGCGGAGTAGCCGTTGACGGAGCGGTGAAATTGAAGAACTCCGTCATATCCATCTGCGACTTATCCCGTGCCGTCAGGTTGGACAGGTTGAATCGCGTCTCGATGAACTTGTCGATGGCTGTGAAATCGGCCACCGTGTGCGACACGTATCCCGGCTTGGTGAACGGTGACACGACGATCATCGGTACGCGGTAGCCGGTGCGGGTGAAGTCGCCCGGGGGTTGGATGTCCTGCTGGTCCTCGGGGGTGAGATCACTCGGCGGTATGCCATCGGGCGATACGGTGGGCTGTGGCGAGACGTGATCATACAATCCGCCGCCCTCGTCGAAGGTCAGGATGAATACGCCGTCCTTCCAGTACTGGCTGGACATGAAGGCATTGATGAACTTGGACACATACTGGGCGCCATCCTGAATGCTGTTGCCACCATGGATGTTGCCTTCCAAGGGTGAACCCGGGTGCTCATCCAGACCGGGCAGTTCCTCGATAAATGAAACCTGCGCCAGCGTGCCATTCTGGAGATCGGTGAGGTACTGGCTCACGGGTACGAGGTTGGCTGGATGTTGGCTGGCGAACGGCTGGAACCGGGTGAGGAAGGTATGCGGAACGCCAGGACTGGACGGATCACTGCTGAAGTAAACGCGCCAGGAGACGCCCGCGGCATCCAGCAGTTGAAAGATGTTCGGTACGACGCTCGAATCCAGCGTTCCCGGATCGTGGACATGGCCATGAGACGTGGCGGCATACAGGTACGCTCGGTTGGGAGCACTGTTGCTGCCAAGCGGCGAATACCAGCGATCCGAAGTGGCGAACGCCTGGGCCATGAAATAGTAGTAATTCAGGTCGTTGCCGTCGTAATAGCCCATCGCGCGCACGCCCATCTGGTCGTAACGCGAGTTCACCATCGTGGTTTTCGCGCCCGCAACATTCCAGGTAAGGGTCACGCTCTGGCCGGCGGCGATGGTGCTCGGGGTGGCGGTGAAGGTCACTCCCGGGCCGGGAGTGATGTTGGGCGCCACTGGCGTCGGCGTAATCGTGTCGTTGGTGACGGTCACGCTCACTACGGCCAGCGGTTTGGTGTCGTAGAAGGTCCAGGCATCGGCATTGGCAAACAAGTAGTAGTTGGTGGTGACCTTCGGATTGACCGTGGCGGTCCCGGTGGGGCTGGACACTTCGGAAACGAGGCTGTGGACACCCGCCTGGTTGACGTTGGTTTTCGCCGAGCCCTGCCCGCTGTTGACAAAGCCGTCGCCCATGAACGTGTTCGAGCCGGGCGCCAGGATGTTGTACTGGCCGTGGGCCGGGAGCCAATCCGGATCGGCATTTTCGATACAGGAGGTCTGGAGATGGAAAGCGTTAATCACCGTGCCATTGCCCGTTTTGTTGCTGGCTCCGGCAGGCAGGCCATCCACATTCGGCAGGTGGCCGAAATAGCCGTCGAAGGCGCGGTTCTCCTGCAGCATGAAGATGATGTGGTTCACCACATTGATGCCCTGGGGCGGTGGCGGCGTTGTCGTGGTGGTGGTCGGCGGCGGGGTTGGAGCAGGCGCCGCCGCCTGCGTCGGAGACACGCCGACGCCACCGCATCCGGTGGCCAAGGCCAGCATGGCGGCCACAGTGATCAGCAGCAGGAGGAACTTGGGTCGCGCGGGGAAAGAGGCCGCGAAGGTCCGGGAAGGTGTCATAAGGAGCCCACACTCGTCAGTTTGTTACTGACGAGGTGATTAGAAAGCAGCGGCACTGCTGGAGTTGCCGCAGTTCCGGCCGGCTCACCTCGCACTCTCGCAATAATTTTTTAGATAATCCAGAGGCAACCCTGGGCAGAGTTGCGGGAAGGCGCCGGGCTCAAGGCGCAAGGCTTGCGCTTTGTGATCGCGGGGATTCCATACAGCCGAGAAGCGCAAACCGCGCCTATCGCTTCTGGGCGATCAGTTCGGCGACGCCTTTTTCCTCGACCGTCTCCTGGTAATGCAGGACCTTCAGCCGCAGAAAAGTGTGCAGCAGTTCGTTCTCCTGGAGGTAGTACTCAGGATGGCGGACAGTCTTGGCGTGCTTGGTTTTGTGCTCCTCGGTATAAGTTTTGTAAACCAGCAGCCCACCGGGCTTGAGGGCCTTCACCAAGGCAGGATAAAGATCGCGTTGGAGATAAAAGAAGACCAGAACCAGGTCGTACTTCTCTTCCCCAGGATCGAAGCTGCGCAGATCACGGACAAGAAAATTGATTTTGACGTCCCGCTCCTGGGCCTTGCGCTGCGCCTTCTCGAAGGCGACCTCGGAGATATCAATGACGGTGACCTTCCAGCGCAGCTCTGCCAGCCAGATGGCGTGGCGTCCCATGCCGCCGGCGATATCGAGGGCCGAGCCGGCTTTCGGAAACAGCGGCTGGATATATTCATCGTAGGCGTTGAGCAGGAAAGGATCCGGCTCGAAGCCGGCATGGTCCTCGCCCTGGTAACGGCGGTTCCAGTTTTCCCGTTCATCCTCGCGAAGCAAATCCCCCATGCGGCCTCCTCTGCATTGCTGGATGCGATTCCGTTCGCTGCCGCCTCGCGCACTTCACTGCCGCAGGGCGACAATACGCTGAACGCTATTCAAAACATTGCACTTTTTCATTTACCCTAGTTCGGACGGTTGTTTATCCTAAATGTTTTTCGGGGCTCTGGGGCGCGAATCTGGCCCGACGAGCAGGCTCCAACGTCTAGGAGGGTTGATGCCGGAGTTACAGACCGGAAGTTACCACGCGAACAACTTCGTACGCGCATTCCGCCGCTGGTTTGTGCCGTACGTGCAATCGCGTGTGATGAATGACGAGTTTCGGCCCCTGCTGTCGTACCTGTTTACCGAGTGGAAGTGCAACGTCGATTGCCACTACTGCTGGGCGTTCAACAACAAAATCAAGGGGATGACGGAAGAGACCGCCATCCGTTCCATTGACTGGCTGAAGGATGTGGGCTGCCGAGTGATCGCCATCATGGGCGGCGAGCCGCTGCTGCGGCGCGACTTCATCCTGAAGGTCGTGGATTACGGCACGAAGAACGGATTCTTCGTGTACCTGCCGACCAATGGCATTCTGATGAACGAAGACTTCATCGACAGGGTCGGCGACCGCGGCGTGGCCGCCATCAACCTGGCGGTCGATTCCATGGACGAGAAGCCGGGACTGGCCAAGAACTTCAAGCGCATCGAGAAGCAGTTCAAGTATTTGGTGCAGCAGCAGCGCAAGTACGGCTACATGATCGTGTTCAACACGAACATCTGCCGCCACAATCTCGATGACGTGAAGCAGCTCACCGAGATCGCGCACGACAATGGGATCTCCAGCGACGTGCACATCAACGAGCCGCCCTACATCGAGCAGCCGCATTTCCAGCACCTGAACGAGAACGTCACCTACATCCGCCCGGAAGACTGGCCGGCGGTGGACGAGGTGCTCGATTACCTGATCGAGAAGAACGGGCAGGGCTACATCATGGTCAACAGCAAAGACCATCTGCGCAAGATGAAGGACTTCATGCGCGGCATCACCTATCCGTGGAACTGCCGCGCCGGTCACAACTCGTGCGTCATCCGCACCGACGGCACGCTGGCGCCGTGCTTCCCCATGTATTCGGCACAGACCGACTGGGGCAAGATCGGCGAGCCCAACTTCGACTTCCAGCAACTGGACGAGATGAAGAAGGTGTGCAACTCGCATTGCCTCTCCACCTGCCAGTACGTGCTCGGCTACTACTACAACAACCGCAACGTCGTGCGCTGGATCCTGAAGCAGGGGCTCCACGGGTGGAGCGGAAGACCGCAGATGGCGGAAGCGTAAAACAGTTTCAGTTTCGAGTTTCTGTTTCAGAGGCCGGGGCGAAAGCTCCGGCCGATTGTTTGCGCGGAGCGCGCCGCAGACGATTGTGGACTTGTAGGTCTACACTTCCGCGGGCGCGCACCGCGAATCCAGCGCCGGGAGCGGCTTTCCGGCTGTTGTCATGTTCCACAACGCCGCGCGCGAAAAAATTTTGCGTCACATCGCCACGTATGCAGCATCACTGGTGCGTGTGATATAGTGCGCGGCGTCCATTTTTCGCCGTGGGGTGCGGCGAAGCGGATTCCAATTCTCAGCACAGGAGCAGGTTAAGGATGGGCCTGGCGCTTCTGCTCGTCATCTGGCTGATCACCTTTGCAGGGTCCTACTTCTTCATTGCCAAAACCTGGTGGATGCCGGCCGCGGCAGCCGCCGGCGCGGCGCCGATCGATCAGCAATTTACCTACACCTTCATCGCCATGGGCGTGGTGTTTGTCGCCGCCCAGGTGGGGCTCGGCTTGTTCGTGTGGAAGTACCGCGAACGCGCCGGGGCCACTGCCACCTATTCGCACGGCAACACGAGGCTGGAAGTGGTTTGGACCACGCTGACCGCCATCCTGTTTTTTGGCCTGGCGATCGGTGGCGCCAAGATCTGGGCGGACCAGCGCTTCACCGCGCCGCCGAAAGATGCCTTCCAGGTAGAGGTCACCGGCCTGCAATTTGCCTGGTACTTCCGCTACCCGGGAGCCGACGGTAAGTATGGCCGCACGAAATCCGAACTGATTGACGCGTCCGCTGGCGGCGAAGCGGCGGTCGGACTGGATAGCACTGATCCTGCCGCCAAGGACGACGTGGTTACAGGCACGCTTTACTTGCCGGTGGATCGCGACATTGATGTCACCTTACGAGCGCAGGACGTGATCCACAGCTTCTATGTCCCAGCCATGCGCTTCAAGCAGGACGCCGTTCCCGGATTGATGATTCACATGCATTTCCATCCCGACAAGGTTGGCGATTACGAGATTGCCTGCGCGGAATTGTGTGGGCTGGGCCACTACAAAATGCACGGCATGATGAAGGTCGTCAGCCAAAAAGATTTTGACGCCTGGATGGCACAGCGCGAGGCAGATAAGCAATAACTATGGATACTCCACAAGTTCCCAATCCAGATTCCGCCGTGCACGCCGGCGGAAACGGGCACGGCGGGCTGCATGTGCATCCCGCCCCGACCAGCTTCATTCGCAAGTACATTTTCAGCACCGACCACAAAGTGATCGGGCTCCAGTATTACTTCCTGGCGCTGGTCTCGGTATTTGTCGGCATGTTCCTGTCGCTGCTGATGCGCATTCACCTGGTTTGGCCGAATGCGCACTTCCTCGGCATTGACATCCGGCCGGAAACCTACGTGATGCTGGTCACGATGCACGGCACCATCATGGTGTTCTTCGTGCTGACCACGGCGCCGCAAGGTGGATTCGGGAATTATTTCCTGCCCATCCAAATCGGCGCGCCCGACATGGCGTTCCCCATCCTGAACATGCTGTCGTTCTGGACGACCTTCCTCGGCTTCTGCGCCATTGTCGCCGCATTTTTCGTGGAAGGAGGCGCGCCGCTTTCAGGGTGGACTAATTATCCGCCGCTGAGCGCGATCCCGCAGGCTGGACCGGGCCAGGGGCTGGGCGAAGATCTCTGGATCACCAGTATCGCCCTGTTCTGCATCGCTTCCCTGCTGGGCGCGCTCAACTTCCTGACCACTACGCTGGACTTGCGGGCGCGCGGCATGTCCATGTGGAAGCTGCCGCTGACGGTATGGTCCTGGTTCGTGACCGCGATTCTGGGCCTGCTGGCGTTCGGCGTGCTCCTCGCCGCCGGCATCCTGCTGCTGCTCGATCGCAACCTTGGCACCAGCTTCTTTGTTCCCGGAGGACTGGTGGTAAGCGGCGAACCGATCAAACATCAGGGTGGCTCACCGTTGCTGTGGCAGCACCTGTTCTGGTTCTTCGGACATCCCGAGGTTTACATCGCCATCCTACCGGGTATGGGCGTGGCGTCGCAGTTGCTGTCCACGTTCTCGCGCAAGCCCATCTTCGGCTACAAGGCGATGGTGTACGCCATGCTCGGCATCGGCGTGCTGGGCTTTTTCGTGTGGGGTCACCACATGTTCATGAGCGGGATGAGCCCGTACTCGGCGATGGCGTTCAGCATGCTGACCATCGCCATCGGCGTGCCTTCCGCCATCAAGACGTTCAACTGGCTGGGGACGCTGTGGAAGGGACGCATTCGCTTTGAAGTTCCGATGCTGTTCGCCATCGGTTTCGTGTCCCTGTTCGTTTCCGG
Source organism: Terriglobales bacterium (assembly GCA_051006995.1). Taxonomy (GTDB): domain Bacteria; phylum Acidobacteriota; class Terriglobia; order Terriglobales; family Acidobacteriaceae; genus JAIQGF01. The sequence goes on along the minus strand of JBPCSQ010000014.1, from coordinate 9,553 downwards.
CGGTCTGAGCGGACCGTTCCTGGCGCAGCCGGCACTGGACATCTACCTGCACGATACCTACTTCGTGGTCGCGCACTTCCACTTGATTATGGGCGTAGCCGCTATCTTCGGCATCTTCGCCGCCACCTATTACTGGTTTCCGAAAATGTTCGGACGCATGATGAACAAGCCGCTGGGCGTGGCGCACTTCTGGTTCACGTTCGTGGGCACGTACGCGATTTTCTTCCCCATGCACTATCTGGGCATGGCGGGCCATCCGCGGCGGTACTCGCAGCTCACCGAGGTCAGCTACCTGCACGGGCTGATGTCGCTGCAGCACTTCATCAGCTTGTGCGCGTTCGTCACCATCAGCGCACAGTTCATCTTCCTATTCAACTTGTTCTGGAGCATGTTCAAGGGCCCCAAGGCTCCTGTGAATCCCTGGGATGCCACGACGCTGGAGTGGACCATCCCGTCGCCACCGCCGCATGACAACTTCGGCGGCCGCATCCCGGTCGTAAACAACGGTCCCTATGAGTATGGAGTTCCCGGAGCGGAGAAGGACTTCATCATGCAAACCGACCCGGCACGCGCCAGCAGTCATTGAGTTATGGGAAGCGTCAGTCCAACTTTGAAAGTTCGCGAGAAGCCGGCCAAGGCGAAACAGGGCGGCGGCGGTCGTCCGCCGGTCATTCACTTCCCGCGGTACGGGGGAGGCGGTGGCGGCGGCCGCGACGACAGCTATCCGGATTTCGGCGAGCGCCTGCGGCGGTATCGGCTCGGCCTGATGATCGGTTTGGCGGCGGTGGTGATGCTGTTCGTTTCCTTCACCAGTGCTTACATCGTCCGCCAGGGGCTGAGCTCCTGGGACATGACGACGCAGTCGTACGTGCGCGACTGGAAACCGGTTTCCTTGCCCATGGGGCTGCTGATCCTGAATACGTGCATTCTGCTGGCGAGCAGCTTCACCATCGAGAAGGCGCGCCGGTCGCTGCTGCAGCAGTTGGCCGTGGCCCCCGCTCTTGAAATTCCCGGCATCGCCGAGGACCGCATCAGGCCAGTACCCTGGCTGCCGATCACGGTGGTGCTCGGCCTGGGATTCCTGGTAGGACAGCTCTTTGCGTGGCGCGAACTGGCGCGGCGCGGATTTTACATGGCCAGCACCCCCAGCAGCTCCTTTGTGTATGTCCTGACCGGCGCACACGCCATTCACCTGCTCGGGGGAGTTGTGGCCCTGCTCTACGCGCTGGCGGCCGCATTCCGCCCGCGTCCGCTGGAGCGGCGCCGCCTGGTAGTGGATGTGACGGCGTGGTACTGGCACTTCATGGCTCTTTTGTGGCTGTACATTTTTGCGCTGCTGAAATTCGCGGCGTAACGCTGAGGGAAAGCATGTCCGATGTCGCCATCCGGCACGAGATGACACCGACGGAGTTCGAGCCATCTCTGTTTCAGACCTATTCCAACAAGATCGGGATGTGGTTGTTCATCCTCTCCGATTCGCTGACCTTCGGGGCGCTGCTGTTTGCCTACAGTTACAACCGGATTTCGAACCCGACCTGGCCAACGCCTTTCCACAATGCGAGCATCATTAACGCCACCGTGATGACGGTATTCCTGCTGAGCAGTTCGTTGACCATGGTGATGGCGGTATCGGCCTCCAGTCGCGGAAAGCGCAATGCGACCGTGGGCTGGCTGCTGGCCACGATGGCCTTCGGCGCCGGCTTTGTGGTGCTCCACGTTCGCGAGTGGCTGGGCCTGATCCATGAAGGCATGACGCCAGGCCACAATCCCTGGGGCGCGGCGCAGTTCGGCGGAACCTTCTTTACCCTCACCGGACTCCACATGTTGCACGTGACCATCGGGGTGGCGCTTCTTGGGGTGATGGTGCTGCGCAGCCTGGGCAAGAAATTTTCTTCCAACGATATCGAGACCAGCGGACTGTACTGGCATTTCGTGGATCTGGTTTGGATGTTCATCTTCCCGCTGGTGTACCTGATGTCGACGCGGATCGAGTAGGAGAGTGGAATGAGCACATCGCCGGATACGGTGGTCGGGGCGCGTGAAGCCATGGAGCATCGCGCCCATAGTCACATGCCGTTTTATATCGTCTGGGGCACACTGCTGGTGATCACTGGCTTCGAGGTCCTGCTGGCCTACAAGCGCCTGCCGCCGGTGCGCATGCTCTCCATCCTGCTGGGACTCTCGTTCATCAAGGCCGGACTGATCATCGCCTGGTTCATGCACATGCGCTACGAGGTGAAGCGCATGCGGCGCCTGATGATGATGTCGCTTTGCGTTTGCCTGGCCTTAATGTGTGTTTTCTTTGCTGACGCCTTCCGCATTCTCAGCCTGGGAGTGAAGTAATGCGATCGCGGCTCTGTGCGCTGGTTCTGCTGTGGGCGATGTCGGCCGTTCCGGCCGCCGCGCAAGGCTGCGTCATGTGCTACACCTCGGCCAAGGGCGCCAGCGATGGCGGCCAACATGCGCTCACTCGCGCCATCTTTACGTTGCTGATTCCACCCGTCGGAATGATGGGGGTGCTGGTGGGATTTGCCTTCCGGTACCGAAAAGACGACGAAGAACAGCAGGCCTCCGCCGAGGTTCCCGAAATCAAAGATTCCAGCGACCGTACCTAAGAGCCCGTATCTTCCTGGTCATCCGGCCCCATGCACAGGGCGAGAATCACGCCTGCGATTGGGAGCCATGCCGCCAGTGCCACGATCGGATCCATCCTCACCTCCGCCTCGTACAAACCGGCTTTCCTGTTTCGATGCCCCGGCGGCGGTCAGAGTTGCTGTTTATCGGCCGGGGACCCCACGTGAGATACATCGTAATACGATGGAATTACTTTGTTCAAGTGCCTAGTTAAGCACTGGCGCGGAGGTGGAAGGCGGGTTTGAGAATGGCCCGACCGAGGCCGTATACTAATAAGATTCTGCAGCCCTTCCGAACCTTCCAGGCAATCGCAATCGGTCCGGCCAAGCTGCGGCGGTCCCCTGATGTCGAGTGAAAGCATCATTGTTCGCGGCGCCCGCGTTCATAACCTGAAGAACGTGGATTTCGAAATCCCGCACAACACCCTGACGGTGGTGACGGGCGTTTCCGGATCGGGCAAGTCTTCCCTTGCCTTCGACACCATCTACGCCGAGGGCCAGCGCCGCTACGTCGAGTCGCTGTCGGCCTACGCGCGGCAATTCCTGGAACGCATTGAGAAGCCCGACGCCGATCTGATTGACGGCATCGCGCCCGCCGTTGCTATCCGGCAGAAGAACACCACGCGCAATCCCCGCTCTACGGTGGCGACCGCCACCGAGATTTACGACTATCTCCGCCTCTTGTTTGCCCGCATCGGACGTACCTACTGCATGCAATGCGGCGCGGAGGTGAAGCGCGACACCGTGGACGAGGTCGCCACGGCGGTGCTGGCCCTGCCGCAAGGGACGCGGCTGTATGTGCTGTTCCCTCTGCTGGCGCCAACCGGCGTGGCGATTCCTCCCCAGGAGAAACCCGGACGCGGGCGCAAGAAACAGCTCCCGGCGGCGCAGAAGATGGAGGAGTCGGACCTGCTGAAGGCGATGCTCTTCGAGCTACGCAAGAAGGGCTTCAACCGGCTCTACCAGGGCGGACAGATCTTCGAGTTTTCCTCGCCGGAGTCGCTACTCGATATTGATTTTTCCAAGCCAGTTTGGATCCTCATGGACCGGTTGGTGGTCTCCGCCGAGGCGCGGGCGCGCATCGTGGACGCAGTCGAGGCCTGCTACCGCGAGGCTAGTGAAGTCATTTTCGAAACCGTCGCCGGCGAAGGCGGACCGGGGCAGCGGCTTCGCTTCGCGCAACGGTTTGAATGCAAGCACTGCGGCATCAAGTACGAGGAGCCCGAACCGCGCCTGTTTTCGTTCAACAATCCGTATGGCGCCTGCCCGCGCTGCCAGGGCTTCGGCAATACCATTGATTTCGACATTGACCTGGTGATCCCCGATCGCAGCAAAAGTCTCGGCGAAGGCGCCATCGAGCCCTGGACGAAGCCGAAGTATCGCCCGCTGTTCACCGACCTGAAACGCTACGCCAAGTCCGCCGGCATTCCGCTCGACGTTCCCTGGAGCGGGCTTTCTGCCGAACACCAGCAGACCATCATTGACGGCGACGGCAAGTACTGGGGCGTGCGCGGTTTCTTCGCTCACCTGGAGCGCAAGAAATACAAGCTGCACGTGCGGGTGTTTCTCAGCCGGTATCGGGGGTACTCAATTTGCTCCATCTGCGGCGGGACGCGCCTGCGCCCGGAAGCGCGCCACGTGAAAATCGATGGCAAGGACATTTGCCAGGTCTGCTCCATGACGGTGGAGCACGCGGCGGAGTTTTTTTCCACCCTGGCGCTCACGCCGCAGCAGGCCGAGATTGCCGGGAAACTGCTTGAGGAAATCCGCGAGCGCCTGCGCTTCATGAACGAAGTCGGGCTGGAGTACCTGACGCTGGAGCGGCTGTCTTCGACGCTTTCCGGGGGCGAGGCGCAGCGCATCCAGTTGGCGACCTCGTTAGGCTCGCGCCTGGTGGGCACGCTGTACGTCCTCGACGAACCCTCGATCGGATTGCACAGTCGCGACACCACCCGGCTGATCAAGATCCTGCACGATCTTCGCAACCTGGGGAATACGATCCTGGTGGTGGAGCACGACCCGGAGATCATGCGGTCGTCGGACCGCATTCTCGATCTTGGCCCGGGCGCCGGGGAGAACGGTGGGCGCGTGGTGGCCACCGGGACCTACGACGAGATTCGCCGTACACCCACTTCCCTCACCGGGCGTTATCTCGCCCAGGAACTGCGGATCCAGTTGCCGCAGCAGCGCCGCAAGCCAGGCGTGCAGAAGCTGGAGGTGCTGGGAGCCTCGGCGCACAATTTGAAAAAGATCGACGTGACGATTCCGCTCGGGATGATCGTGGCGGTCACAGGGGTTTCCGGATCCGGCAAGTCCACGCTGGTGCATGATGTCCTCTATCAAGCGCTCACCGCCGCCAAGAAGCAGACCAATGGGAACGTCGTGGCGCCGTTGGCGTGCGCAAAACTGACCGGCTCGCAACTGGTTGACGATGTCATCCTGGTGGACCAGTCGCCGATTGGGCGCACACCGCGCTCCAATCCCGTCACCTATATCAAGGCCTTTGACGGCATTCGCGAGCTGTTCGCCTCCCTGCCGGAGGCGCAGAAACGTGGTTTCTCGGCGGGACATTTCTCCTTCAACATTCCTGGCGGACGTTGCGAAACCTGCCAGGGCGACGGCACTGTGACCGTCGAAATGCAGTTTCTTGCCGACGTGGAACTGATCTGCGAGGAGTGCAAGGGCACGCGTTTCAAACCCGAGGTGCTCGATGTCCGCTACCGTGGGCGCAACATTTACGACGTTCTGAACCTCACCGTCCGCGAAGCGCTGCAATTTTTCCGCGAGGCGCCAAAAATTACCGACAAGCTGCGCGTGCTCGACGAGGTCGGGCTCGGATACCTGCGTCTGGGACAGTCGGCCACGACTCTGTCGGGCGGCGAAGCGCAGCGCATCAAGCTCTCCGCGCATCTGCAGCCGCGCGCCCGGGACTTCGCCCAGCAGCGGCCCGGCGACACCAGACGCGTCCCGCGCGTGCTCTACATCTTTGACGAGCCCACGACCGGACTGCACTTCGACGATGTCAGCAAGCTGCTGGCGGCCTTCCGCCGGCTGATCGAGGCCGGTGGCTCCATCCTCGTGATCGAGCATAATCTCGACGTCATCAAGGTGGCGGACTGGATTATCGATCTGGGCCCCGAAGGCGGAGATCGGGGCGGCTACCTGGTTGCCGCAGGCACGCCGGAATCCATCGCGCGCTGCGCAAAGTCGTACACCGGAAAATGGCTGGCGCGCATCTTACCTGGAAACGGCAACTCACGATCACAGGCGCCTGCCCGCGAAACCGCTGCCGCGGCCCGTCGCGGCAGGACGGGAAGCAATGGCGGCAAATAGAAGCGCGATAGTCCTGCTGCTCTGTTTAGTCTGCGCGGGGAGCAGCTTCGCACAGGCCTCGAAAGCGACGGTGCGCCACCACAAGGTGGAGGATCCCGCGGGCGCGGCGCTGGCGCGCGGCGAAGCGGCCATGGACCGCAAGGACTACGCCGCCGCCGAGACCGCACTGCAGCAGGCGGTGAAAACCGATGCCGCCAATTTCCGCGCCTGGTTTGATCTCGGCGTGGTGTACACCGCGCTGGGCCGCAATGATGAAGCCGTGGCTGCGTATCGGAAATCCGTGGCTGCGGATCCCACCGTATTCGAAACCAATCTGAATCTCGGGCTGATGCTGGCGCGCGCCGGCGATCCGGAAGCGGAGAAATTTCTCCGCGCGGCCACACAGTTGAAGCCCAGCGCGCATGTGAACGAAGGTCTCGCCCGCGCATGGCTGTCGCTGGGCCGTTTGCTGGAGAACAGCAATCCAGCGCGGGCGCTCGACGCCTTCCATCACGCAGGGGAATTAGCTCCGAAGGATGCCGAGCCGCACCTGTCTGCAGCCATGCTGGCGGAAAAGCGACAGGACTTCGCCGCCGCCGAGCAGGAATACAAAGCCGCGGCCGAGCGCGATCCCAAGTCGTCGGAGGCCGTGGCCGGACTGGCCAACGTCTACATGCAGACGCAACGAATGCCGGAAGCCGAGTCTGCACTGCGCAAGTACCTGGCTCTGCATCCTGACAGCGCCAATGGACACCTGCAACTGGCGCGTGTGCTGGCCAAGCAGGGCAAGAACAGCGATGCTTTGCCGGAACTGGAGACCGTGCGGCGCTTGTCGCCGGGTGATGCCGAAGCGCAGCGGGAACTTACCGCCATCTATTTTGCAAACAAGCAATACGATAAGGCGGCGCAACTGCTCGCCGTCGCTGTGCAGAAAAACCCAGGCGACGCCGCGCTTCATGCCCAGTACGGCAACGTACTGATGCAGCAGAGGCGGTTCCAGGAAGCGCAGCACGAACTGCTGCGGGCCATCCAGCTGAAACCCGACCAAGGTGAGATCTACGGCGACCTTGCGCTGGTGGCTTCGGAGAATAAGGACTATCCGCTGGCGATCAAGGCGCTCGAGGCGCGCGCGCGGCTTCAGCCCGAAACTCCGGGCACATTGTTTTTGCGCGCTACGTCCTACGATCACCTGCGCCAATACAAACTAGCCGCAGCTTGTTACCACGAGTTCCTCCAAGCATCGAATGGAAAGTTTCCCGATCAGGAATGGCAAGCACGGCACCGGCTGATCGCCATCGAACCAAAGAAGTGAAGATGATCAAGAAGCTGTCCATCGTCGTCCTGCTGTTGATTTCGGCGCTGGCTTTCGCCGATAAAAACGAAAGCGTGGATGCACTCAAGGCGCGGCTGAACACGACCTCGGGTGGTGACCACGTCGTGCTGTGCACCAAGATTGCCGAGCGCCAGCTCGACACGTTGGATAAGGCCTACAACGATGGCGACCTCCGGAATGCGCAGGCGGCGCTCTCCGATGTAGTTACCTACGGAGTGCGCGCGGCCCAGGTCTCGCGCGAAACCGGCAAGAAAATGAAGCACACGGAGATTGCGATGCGGCGGATCAACATCCGCCTGGAGGCGATCCGCCGTTCGCTCAGCGTGGACGATCGCCCCGCCGTCACCACCGCGATCCAGAAACTGGAGACGGCACGTGCCGAGTTGCTGAACCAGATGTTCAAAAAGTGAGCCATGGTGAAATTGAAACCATTCGTAATCGCGCTCGTCCTCGCTCTGATGACGGCTTCGGCCGCAGCGCAGGTCGGCGGCCGGGAACCGCTCACGCCGAAGGAAATCGACGAGCTTCGCGAAACTGCTCAGGAGCCCGAAAAACGGCTGAAGCTGATGCTGGACTACGCCCGCGCGCGTCTAGCGACCATCGAGCAATTGCGCGGCGATCCCCGCTTCGCCGCCGGCCGTGGTTCCCAAGTGCACGACCTGCTGGAGGATTTCACCAGGCTGATCGATGAACTCGGCGACAATACGGACGATTTTGCCAGCCGCAAAGCTGACTTGCGCAAGCCCCTCAAGCTCATCATTGAGGCCGACAACGAGTTTGGGCTGAAGCTGCGGACGTTAAAGGAGCAGGGGGCCGGAGCGGGCGCCAAGCCCGGAGGCGAGGTCGGCGAATATCACTTCGTGCTCCAGAATGCCATCGACGCGGTCAACGCCAACCTGGACGATTCGCGCCAGCTTATGGACGAGCAGGAAGCCGCGTTCCGCGCAGCCAAGGAAAAGGGGAAGAAAAAATAGTACTGAGTACCGCGTGAACAGCGGCGTCTCAGTACACGATACGCGGAACGAGCTACTCGTGAATCCTCGCCTTCAACCCATACTCGAGCGTGCCTATCGCGATCTGCGCCCGCGCGCACCGATGCCGGAGTTCCGGATCGAATTTTTTCCTTTTGCCAACATCAATAACACGATTCGCCTCCGCCAGGAGCGGGTGATCGTCCGCATCTCGGATCTGCTGGAAGGCGCCCCTGACGACGTGCTTTACGCCATCGCGCATATCCTGATGGCCAAGCTCTACCGCAAGGAAATTGATCCGGCGCAAGCGCGGCGCTACCGGCAATATACTTCCCGGCGCGATCTCAGCGCCAAGGCGCACCTGATGCGGCAGCTTCGCGGGCGCAAGCGCATTGAGAGCCCGCGCGGCCGCGTGTACGACCTGGAGGCGGTTTTCGAAGACCTGAACACGCGTTTCTTTCACGGCTTGCTTGGCCGCCCGTTGATGACCTGGAGCCGTGACCGTGCGCGCAACAGCCTCGGCCATTATGATCCCGCGCATAACGCGATCGTCGTCAGCCGCGTGTTCGACCATCAACGGGTTCCGCGCTATGCCGTCGAGTACATCGTCTACCACGAAATGCTGCATTTGAAGCATCCGGTACGGCTGCGCGGCAGCCGCCGCTGCGTTCACCCGCCGCAGTTTCAGGCGGACGAAAAGCTGTTCCCGGAACTGGAGCGCGCCAAGCGCTTTCTGAAGCTGCTCTGACATTTCCTGTCATTTTTCAGTGACGATTTTTGTCAATCGGCGACACTCTCGCTTCATGGCCACCCTCCGAAAGCCCCTTCCATCGCCAGCTTGGCGCAACGTAAGTGATTCTTTCCAATACGCTTACTCACGGGTGCGCCATTTGCCACAGGCGGTGGCGCTTCGATTGCTAAATACCAGGCAGCGACTCCGCTACAGGGGAGAGAGGAAACATGCGTAAACAGAAAGGTTTCTCACTGATCGAGCTGCTGATTGTGGTGGCGATCATTCTGATCATTGCCGCGATCGCCATTCCCAACCTGCTGCGCTCGCGCATCGCCGCGAACGAGGCTTCGGCTGTGGGCTCGGTCCGCACCATCAACACCGCGGAAGTGACCTATGCTTCCACCTATCCGAGCAACGGCTTTGCCCTGCTTGGCAATCTGGGCGGCGCCGGTGGCGCGGCTACAGCGGCGGGTCTGATTGACGCCGTTCTGGCCAGCGGCGTGAAGAGCGGATATGTTCTGTCCGTTACCACCGCCGGCGGCACTCCGGCCACCACTTACACGGTGAACGG
>JBPCSQ010000013.1:0-42124 GCA_051006995.1 Terriglobales bacterium | reverse complement strand
GGGCAAGGGCATCGTAGTCAACGAACCCTCCATCGTAGCTATCAACAAAAACACCGGCGAGGTAGAAGCCGTCGGCAAAGAAGCCAAGGAAATGCTCGGGCGCACGCCGGGCAACATCGTCGCCATCCGGCCCATGAAGGACGGCGTCATCGCCGACTTCAAGGTCACCGAGCGCATGCTCAACTACTTTATTCAGAAGGCCCATGGGCGAAAGATGCTGGTCCATCCGCGCATCGTGATCGGCGTGCCGAGCGAAATCACGCAGGGGGAAAAGCGCGCGGTCATGGATTCCGCCTATCGCGCCAAGGCCAGCGAAGTTCACCTCGTCGAACAGGCCATGGTCGCCGCCATCGGCGCCGGTCTGCCGATCACCGAACCCAGCGGCAACATGGTCGTCGATATCGGCGGCGGCACCACCGACATCGCCGTTATCTCGCTCTCCGGAATCGTCTACTCGCGTTCGGTCCGCATGGCCGGCAACCAGATGGACGAAGCCGTGATGAACTACCTGAAGCGCAAATACAACCTGCTCATCGGCGAACGCACGGCCGAGCAGATCAAGATCGAAGTCGGCTCCGCTTATCCGCTGGACAAGCCGCTGACCATGGAAGTGAAGGGCCGCAACCTCATCGAGGGCGTGCCCAAGACCATCACCGTGGACGACAGCGAAGTGCGGGAGGCGCTCAGCGAGTGCGTGGCCACCATCATGAACGCCATCCGCGTGGCGCTGGAGCGCACTCCGCCAGAGTTGAGCGCCGACATCAGCGACCGCGGCATCGTGCTCACCGGCGGCGGCGCTCTGCTTAAGAACCTGGACAAGCGTATCCGCGAGGAAACCGGCCTTCCGGTCTCCATCGCCGACGATCCGCTGTGCAGCGTGGTGCTCGGCACCGGCAAAATGCTCAGCGACTTCAAGCTTCTGAGAAAGATTTCGCTGGAGTAGCCGCGACCCGGTGATGTTTAGGAAAGGCAACGACGGTGGATGTCCGCGATGTGCTGTTTCTGATCGGTGGTTTGATCGGCGCGGCCCACATAATCTGGACGAGGCAGATCGTGCAGTGGTATGTGGCAAATCCGTGGCCTTTGCTGCCCGCAGCCGATTTTCGACGATCCGGGAATCGCAAGCATTTTTGGTATGCTCGCTTAGTTGGAGCTGCAATGTTACTAGCCTGTATCGCGGCGCTTGCTTCCCGTCGGGCTTAGCGCACCTGACTGGCCACAGGTAACTGGCCACTGGGCACCAAGAAGTGGAAAACATCCTCAAACGACACGTCAGCCTGTGGGTGCTGGCGGGCGTGTTGTTTGCCCAACTTCTCGGTCTGGCGGCGCAAATTCGCCGGAAAACTCCGCAGGGCGAATCGGCGCGCCTGGTGCGCGTTTGGGTCGTTTCCGCCATTACTCCATTCGAGAAAGCCGTGGTGCATACCAGCACCGCCGTGTCCGACGCCTGGCAGAACTATTTCTACCTGCGCAACGTGAATCGCCAGAACGAGGCGCTCCGACAGGAGATCCAGCGCATGCGCCTGGAGCAGGTGCGCATGGCCGAGGACGCCGGCCAGGCGCGGCGCCTGCAAACTCTACTCGGCTTCAAAGAGCAATACATTTCGCAGACCATCGCCGCGCAGGTGATCAGCACCACCGGCAGCGAGTTCTCGCGCGGCGTTTACATTGACAAAGGTTCGCGCGACGGCATCAAGCCCGACATGCCGGTGATTACGCCAGCCGGCATCGTCGGCAAGGTGTACCGCGTCTATTCCGCATCATCGCTGGTTCTGGAGATCAACGATCCGTCCAGCGGCGCGGGCGTGATCCTGCAAAAATCGCGCCTGCAGGGAATCCTGAAGGGCTCAGGCAACGGCGAAACATTCGTCGCCAACATCATGGCCGACGAAAAAATCGAGCCCGGAGAAACCGTGCTGACCAGCGGCGGCGACCGCATTTACCCCAAGGGTCTCCCGGTCGGCAAAGTGGCGCACGTTCGCCCCGCGGGCACGTTTCTGAACGTTGACGTGCGTCCGTCTGCGGATCTCGACCGTCTGGAAGAAGTGCTCGTCATTAGCAAGGTTGTGGAGAAGGCGCCCGATGTGGCCGAGGATCAGAGCGGCCCGATTCGCGCCATTGACATTCTGGCCGAGCGCCTGCCTTCCGTACCCAAACCCGCGGAAGCCGTCAGTATGAAGCCGCCCGGAACTGCCGTCGCCAAACCGGCAGCTCCAGCGCCATCCAACGCAGCGGCCTCGAAACCCGCGGCAACGCCGACGAAGCCGAAGCCGTCAACGCCACCCGACAAAGCCAACGCGACGCCCGCTGCCTCAACTCCGCAGACTAAGCCGACGAATGCAAGCGACAACGCCGGTGATCAGCCGCGCGACACGGCCACGCCGTCGGCCCCTGCGGCAAGCGCTTCCTCTCCACCCGCGCTGGCGCACAAGAGCAAGCCCGACACCTCGACAAAGGACACGCCCCGGTAGTGGCTGCGAGCAACATTACCCGCGAGCAGATCGAGGTTTACCGCTTCAGTGTGGCGGCGGCCATTGGCGTCCCTCTGGCGGCACTGCTGTTGCAGCAATACCTGCCACTGAAGCTGCCCTTTTTCTCGATTTTCGATTTGCCGCTGCTGGTCACGATTTATTTCGCGGTCGCGCGGCGTAGCCCGATTACCGGGCTGTTGACTGGCGGCGTCATCGGCTTGGTTCAGGACAGTCTCACCCACCAGCCCATCGGTCTGTACGGCATGGCCAAGACCGTGATTGGCTACGCCGCTTCGTCGCTGGGCGTGAAGGTGGACGTGGACAATCCGGGCTCGCGCATCCTCATGACCTTCGGCTTCTATCTGGCGCACCAGTTGATTTATCTGATTGTCGCCCGTGGCCTGGCGCAGCAAGCTCTCACCTGGCGCTGGGGGCACATGCTGGTGGTCGGCCTGGCCAACGCTCTGCTCGCCCTGGTGCTGTTCATGGCTCTCGACCACTTGCGGCAGAGGACGTGAGAACAGTTTCAGTTTCTATTTCAGTCGGCGTGACCTCGGAAACAGAAACAGAAATCGTCTTCTCCGGTAATCACCCTAATTCCATAGGTGAAAAATGAGCTTCGCGGGGGAAGGCGAGAGCGGCAAACACTGCTAGACTGAAGCTACTCGGAATCAGTCAGCAGTTTCCTAACCCCAGGTCGCGGAGCCGCTTTCGATAGGGCGCCAACGGAAACAGAAACTGAAACTCGAAACTGTGAAAGGCAGCATCGAATAAAGCAGAGCTGCCCCGTGATTTATGGCGTTAGGGCGCGACGATAAAGTTCCGCTTCTCCGGCTGACCGCCGTTCAATACGCGATCCTCGGCATTTTCCTGATCCTCGGCTACGGCTTGTGGCGCCTGCAGGTGGTAGGCAACGACTACTACCAGACCCTCGCCGAGAAGAACCGTATCCGCAACGTGCCCATCCTCGCGCCTCGCGGCAAGATCCTCGACCGCGAGGGCCGCATCATCGTGGACAACTATCCCTCGTTCTCCGCCTTGCTGCTGCGTGATGCCACTCGCAACATCTGGAGCGACGTGCCTGCCATTGCCGCCGGCCTGCACATGACCGTCGAGGAGGTCCGCGACAGGCTGAAGAAATTCGGCAGCACACCGCAGTACCAGCCCATCTTTTTGAAAGACGACATTACCCCCGACGAGCTGGCTTTCATCGAGTCGCACCGCAACGAATTGCCCGAACTCGACACCATCATGGCGCACCGCCGGCTTTATCCTCGCGGCGGCTTCATGGCCCACCTGGTCGGCTATGTCGGCGAGGTGAGCGAAGACATGCTCAACTCCCCGCAGTGGGAGTGGTACAACCCCGGCGACGTAGTCGGAAAGTCCGGTGTGGAACTCTCGTACAACGAGATTTTGATGGGCAAGAACGGATCGCGTCGCGCGCTGGTCAACAGCCGCGGCAAGGAAGTTGGACGGCTGGACGAAACTCCCGCCATTCCCGGCAAGCCTCTGAAACTCACTGTGGATCTCGATCTCCAGATCGCCGCCGAGCAGGCGCTCGCCGATCGCAACGGCGCCATCGTCGCCATGGACCCGCGCAGCGGAGAAATCCTCGCCATGGTGAGCCGGCCAATGTTCGATCCGAACTCCTTCGCCGTTCGCATCCGCAAGGATGATTGGAACAAGCTGGTCACCGATGAGGACCACCCCCTGCTGAACAAGGCGATTCAAGCGCAGTTGGCGCCGGGCTCGGTCTTCAAGGTGATCATGGCTACTGCCGGATTGCAGGAAGGGATCGCGCAAACCCTGCACGTTAATTGCGGCGGTGGCGGGACCTTCTACGGACGTTATTTCAAATGTTGGGTGGTTGCGGAACACCGCACCCACGGCGTGGTGGACATCACCAAAGCTATCTACCAGTCCTGCGACGTCTTCTTCTACACGCTTGCCGAGAAGCTGGGCATTGATCGCATCGCCAAATGGGCGACGGCGCTCGGCCTGGGCCAGAGGACTGGCATTGATCTGCCCAACGAAGTCAGCGGCGTAATGCCGTCGGAAGAGTGGAAAATCAAGAATTTCAAGCAGAAGTGGTATGCCGGGGAAACCATTTCCGTAGGCATCGGACAGGGCGCCGTCGCGGCCACCCCGATCCAGCTCGCCCGCGCCGTCGGAGCTGTCACCATGGATGGCGTGCTGCAGAAACCTCACGTCGCTTTTCCCGACGAGCTGGCCAAGTACGGCTTGCAGAACGCCTCGAAGATTCAGGCGGAAACGCACATCCCCATCGACCCGCAGAACTGGGAGACGATCACCGACGCCCTGGCGCAGGTAGTCGAGCCGGGCTTCGGCACCGCCCCCAGCGCGCACCTCGCCGGCATTGATTTCGCCGGCAAGACCGGCAGCGCCCAGACCATGAGCAACGCGCTGGCACAAAAGCTCGGGCACAAGCATTCGGTGAAGGACAACGGATGGTTCGTCGGCGTTACCCCGCGCCGCAATCCGGAAATCGTCGTTGCGGTGCTGCTGGAAGAAGGCGAGCACGGTTACCTGGCCGCCCGCGGCGCCGCTCAGGTGATCAAGGCCTACGTCGAGAAGCAAAGGACCAAACAGAACAATCCGAACTTGTATCGAGCCGTTTCCGCGCCGGGAATGGAGAATGTTCCGACCGCTTCAGCTGCGGTCATGAGCGCGTTGGACCGAAGCGACAAAACGGTGTGGCCGCAGGAGAGAAGGGAACTGCTGGCGGAAGTTGCGCAGCATCAGCCCGCAGCAAATTCTTCTTTGCCGTCGGCCGCCAAACCGTCCAGCGATTTCTTTGAAATTGCCGGTTTCTGGACAGAGCCCGATCCGGACGGCCATGGCGACACTCTGCGCGGCGCTCGCATTCAAGTGCCGCTCGCTAAAACTCGCGCACCAGTGGGCATGGCTATTGCAGGACGATAGAAAGACCCACATCTGCCAACGCCGGGCAGACGTGGGGCGCCAGTAATGAACGAGCAGAAACTGAAACTGCTTTCGTGAAACGCTACATCTCAACCCGCGATTTTGACTGGGTCCTGCTGGGATTCGTGCTCGCCATCTGCGCCGCCGGGGTAATCGAGATCTACAGCACCACCGTGGGCACAAAATTCGCCGGCGCCCACATCCGCCAGATCTACTGGATCCTGGGCGGTGTCTTCGTGATGTTCGTGGTCAGCCGCCTCAATTACCAGGTCCTGCTCGAACAGGTCCCCTGGATGTACCTGGTGGCCGTGATCTCGCTCGCGGCTGTCCGCGTTGTCGGCGAGAAGTATCTGGGCGCGAGGCGCTGGATCAAGATTGGCGGCGGCGTTCATATCCAGCCTTCGGAGTGGGTGAAGCTGATCCTGATTCTCGCCGTCGCTAAGTATTTCGCCGATGCCCGCCAGCGCGAATGCACCTGGGCCGACATTCTCAAGGCGGGTGGTCTGGTCGCCGTCCCCATGCTGCTGGTACTCTCGCAGCCTGACCTGGGCACCGCTCTCACCTACATGCCGGTTGCGTTGATGGGTCTGTTCCTCGGAGGGATGCGCTGGAAGCAGGCCACCGTCATCGTCCTGCTTGCCGTCATGATGATGCCCGTCGCCTGGCATGTGCTCAAGCCCTACCAGCGCGAGCGCCTCACCAGCTTCATGCAGCCCGAAGCCGATTATCACGGCTCCGGGTACCAGGTTATACAATCCCTCATCGCGGTCGGTTCTGGGGGTATTTGGGGCAAGGGAACCCGCCAGGGCTCGCAAATCCAGGGTTCATTCCTGCCGGTGCCCCAAACCGACTTCATCTTTGCCGCTTACGCCGAAGAACATGGATTTGTGGGGGCGGTCGCCATCCTGCTGTTATACTTCATAGTGCTGATGCGATTGGTCCACAACGCCCAGACGGCGCCGGACCGGTCGGGTACCTTCGTGATTATGGGTGTGGTGGCGGTCTTAACCTTCCACATCCTGGTCAATGTCGGCATGGTGGTCGGGTTTATGCCGGTCACCGGTATACCGTTGCCGCTGATGAGTTATGGCGGCTCTTCCGTCTTATTTACGTTTCTGGCGCTTGGCATTGTGATGAACATCCGCATGCGCCGCTTCGTAAACTGAGCGGACCTGGAACCACGCGCTTCGGCCTCCCAGCATGGACGCCGGCTCGCGAACAAGTTTTGCAGATTACGATCGCCTCCTCGTTACGGGGGCAGCACCGGCCGCGATGAGAGGGCCGGAAGAGGATTGAGCCAGGCGTCGCTAATGCGGTCGCCTGAATAAGCGCCACGGGGCGGGTAACGGCCCCTTCGGACGCGGCGCGCGGCGAAATCGGCCGCGCCGTCCGGAAGAGACGGTCACAGAACTCCGTGCTGCGCGTACAAGGTGCGCAAGATTCGGAACCAGTCACAACGTCAGAGGTTTGCATTGTGCCGCGGGTCTTCCCGCGCGCACGGACGCCCCATGTCCGGCGTCCTGCCCCCGGCAAGCCTGTCCGAGCCCTGCATCCTGATGCTCCCTCCTCTCTTCCTCTCTCACTAGGGCCCGGCGTAACCCCGCACACGAGCGGGGCCGGAGCAACATGTCGAAAGAACTCTTTGTCTCTCTCACCCCCCACGAAACCAAGGTGGCGGTCAGCGAGGACGACCAACTCAGCGAAATTTATTACGAACGTGAAAACGAATACACCCTGGCAGGCTCCATTTACAAAGGACGCGTCACCCGCGTTCTTCCCGGCATGCAGTCTGCTTTTGTGGACATCGGCCTGGAGCGCGACGCCTTCCTCTACGTCTCCGATTTTTTCGAACTGGAGGACGAGCAGGAGGAGTTCGAGCCGGTAAAGCTGTCCTCCGCGCGCGTTGATGTCCGCCAGTCGGAACCGCAGGGCGAAGTGCAGCCCCATCTCATCCAGGCGGAAGCCGAGCCCGATCAGGGCGAGCCATCCCCCATCATCATCGAGGGGCCGGAGGAACCGCCCGCCGAGCCGGGCAATCGCGAAGATGCCGAAAACGGACGCCCGTGGCGCGGTCGTGGGGGACGTCGCCGTCGTGGTGGCCGTCGTAGCCGCGGCTTCCCGGAAAACAAGTTCGCGCACGAGGACGGCGAAGCGCCGCCGGAAGCCGCCCCGCCGCAGCCGGCCTCGACGTATCAGCCCATCGTGCTGCCGGGCGAATCGCTGTCCAAGTATTCGCAGGCCGCGCCGCCGTCGCACCCCGCGGAAACGCCGCGCGTTGAACCGACGCCGGAGCGAGAACCCGAGCGCGAGCGCCGGTTCGGGCGGGATCGCGATCGTGACCGCGGCCGCGGACGAGATCGTGATCGCGACCGTGATCGTGGCCGTGAGCCGTCTTTCGTTCCGCCGCCGGGATATCAACCCATTGTTCTGCCGGGCGAGTCTATTTCCAAGTATCGCCGCGCCGGCCAGGCGGCCGCTGACCAGCCAGGCGAACCGGAACACGCGCCACAGGTCGTTTCCGAAGTTGCCGCGCAGGCCGAGACCGAAACCCCGGTCATTGAGGCGCCGGCCTTCCAGCAGGAATATCCCGAGACCCCGGTCACGCAGGCCGCGGAAGAGCGCGCGGAAAATGCGGAGCCGGAACACCGCTATGACGTGATGAACGTTGCCACCGTTTTTGGCGGCGCGGAAGCTACCAGGGCGGAAACGCCAAGCGAGTCTTCGCCACCGGTTTCGCGCGATGTCGAAGAGGAGCACGGCGAGGCTCAGTTTGATTCCGCTGTCTCCCGTGCAGAGGGCGAGGAGCCGCAGCGCGCTGCCGGCGTCCATCACGCCTTCGAAGAAGAGGAGATCGAGGAGGACGAGGCTGACCTGCCCAGCGTGCATCAGCGCCTGGAAGAGGGCGAGGATTTCGAAGAGCTGGAAGAAGAAACCATGGACGCGCGCGGCGTCGCCGCCGAGCGCAATGGTGATCTGGCGGAGGTCGGCGAGGAACTAACCGAAGCGGTCGAGGAATCAGAAGCCGAGGGCGGCGCCGTCGAGGGCTACGAAGCCGAGGAAGGCGGCGAGGAACTCGAGTTCGAGGAGCAGAGTGCCGGCGAGGGCGACCAGGCAGGCTCTCGCGCCGAGTTGCGCGCTTCCAGCGGCACCGCCGGATATCAACAGCGGGCACAGCGTCCCGGCTTCGATCGTCGCGGCCAGCGCGGCCGCCGCGGCGCACGCCGCACCCACCAGTCCCGCCCCATGCAGCGTCAGACCGTCATGATCAGCGACCTGCTCAAGGAAGGTCAGGAAGTCCTTATCCAGGTCGCCAAGGAACCGATCGGCAAGAAGGGCGCGCGCATCACCAGCCACATCGCTCTGCCCGGGCGCTTCCTGGTCTACATGCCGACCGTGAATCACATCGGCGTATCGCGCAAGATTTCCTCCGACGAAGAGCGCCAGCGCCTGAAACGCATCGTCATGGGCGAGCGCGATATGCCCGGACACGGTGGCTTCATCGTCCGCACCGCCGCCGAAAACGTGGACGAGAACGAGCTGAAGGCCGACATCCGCTTCCTCAAGAACCTGTGGAACGAAATCAAGAGCCGTGCCGACAACAGCAAGGCCCCCGCACTGATCTACCACGACCTCAACCTGGTGGAACGCACCTTGCGCGACCAGGTTACCGACGAGTTCACCCATATCTGGGTGGACAATGAGCAGGAATACGAGCGCGTGCTGCGCTTCGTCAACCGCTTCCAGCCCAACCTGGTTCGCCGCGTCCGCCTCTACACCAAGGAAACGCCGCTGTTCGAGCAGTTCGGCATCCAAGAGGAGATCAACAAGGCGCTCAAGTCCAAGGTCTGGCTCAAGAGCGGCGGCTACATCGTCATCAACCAGACCGAGGCGCTGGTCGCCATTGACGTCAATACCGGCAAATACGTCGGCAAGACGCAGCGCCTGGAAGACACCATCGTTAAGACCAACGTGGACGCCATCAAGGAAATCGTGCGCCAGATTCGGTTGCGCGATCTGGGCGGCATCATCGTCATTGACTTCATTGACATGGACGAGCGCAGGAACCGGCAGAAGGTCATGCAGGCGCTGGAAGAAGCGCTCAAGCATGATCGCGCGCCGTCGAAGGTCCTACAGTTCAATGATTTCGGCCTGGTGGCCATCACCCGCAAGCGGGTCAAGCACTCGCTGGAGCGCACCCTCGGCAACCCCTGTCCCTACTGCACCGGCACCGGCCTGGTGAAGTCGGTGGAGACGGTCTGCAACGAGATCTACATCGAGATGAAGAAGATGCGCCGCCATTTCGAGGGCAACGAGGTCCTGTTGCGCGTCCATCCCGAGGTCGCCAAGGAATTGAAGGCCAACAATGCGCGCTGGCTGAACGACCTTGAGGAGCTCACCGGTAAGAGCATCATCATCAAGGCCGACGCCGCGCTTCACCAGGAGCAGTTCGACATGTAGCGATGCGGTACACGTTATGTGGCACATGCGCCGTCGCGTGTGCTGATGTCAACGACCAAAAGCGCGCCGTCAAGGGCGCGCTTCTTATTGCCATCTACGCGTCCGCGCTCAATTGACGCGGGCTGCTCCCAGCGCTAGTATTTTCGGACTCCACGTGGGGTGGCTGCCATGCGTGTCCGCGCGCTTCTCCTCTCTCTCCTCCTCGTTTCCACGGTCAGTCGGCCTGCAGTTGCCGACGAGCATCAGCACAGCCTTGGCATGGGGAAGGTTGGCACCGTCGTGTTTCCGGTGTCGTGCTCGCCGGCCGCGCAGCAGGCGTTTCCGCACGCGGTTGCGCTGCTGCACTCGTTTGCCTACGAGGAGGCCCTGCGCGAATTCACCGCGATCGCGAAGCAGGATCCCCAATGCGCCATGGCCTACTGGGGCCAGGCGATGACTTGGTGGCGTCCGCTGTGGTACCTGCCCAACGCCAAGGCTCTGCAGGCGGGATCCGAAGCGATGGCCAGAGCGGTCGCTCTGCCCGCCAAAACCGAGCGCGAACAGGGGTTCATCGCAGCGGCTGAGTGGCTTCTATACCGACGCTGCCACGCGCGATCACCGCACGCGCTCCCTGGCTTACCGCACCCGCATGGAACGGCTGTCTGCGCAATTCCCGCAGGACCACGAGGTCGCCGCCTTCTACGCTCTGGCGCTGCTCGACACCTCCTTTCCGCCTGACAAGACCTACGCCGACCAGCGCAAAGCGGCCGCCATTCTGGAGAAGATCTTCACTGCGCAGCCTGATCATCCCGGCGCGGCGCACTACGTCATCCACAGCTTCGACTTCCCTGATCTCGCCCCGTACGCGCTGAAAGCCGCGCGTGCGTACGCCGCCATCGCGCCGGCTGTGCCGCACGCGCTCCACATGCCATCGCACATTTTCACCCGGCTGGGTCTGTGGGACGATTCCATTCGCTCCAACATCGACGCGAAGAACGCCGCCCACAATGCCCGCGAAAATCCGGGAGCGGGCGCCCCCGAAGAGCTGCACGCCATGGACTACCTCGCATACGCCTATCTCCAGCAGGGCCGTGATGCCGAAGCCGTCGAAGTCCTGAAGGAACTCCAGGCCATGGCGCGCGTGCAGCCGGCGCCGCAGTCGTTCTACGCTGAAGCTGCCATCCCCGCGCGGCTTGCCGTCGAACGCGGTGAGTGGGCGCAAGCCGCGGAACTTCCCGAGGTCAGCGCCTCGCCCGAAACCAAGGCCATCACGCACTGGGCGCGCGCGCTCGGCGCAGCGCACACGGGCAAGCTCGACGAAGCTCGCGCTGAAATCATCGAGCTTCAGGATATCCGTGATGCCATCAAGGGCAAGCCCGGATACGACTGGAGCGCCCAAGTCGAGGTCCAGCGCCGCGAGGCCGCCGGTTGGCTGGCCCATGCCGAGAACAATAACGACGAGGCCGTACGCCTCCTGCGCTCCGCCGTTGAATTGGAGGAAACCACCGAGAAGCATCCCGTGACGCCCGGCCCGGTGCTGCCGGCGCGCGATCTGCTTGCCGACCTGCTGGTTGACGTCAAGCGTCCCACCGAGGCTTTGCAGGATTATGAACTTTCGCTGAAATCCGCGCCGCACCGGCTCCACGCCTTGCACGGCGCCGCACATTCCGCCGAGCTTGCCGGCAAACGCGACATCGCGAAGAAATATTACGCGGAGTTGCTGACGACCTGCCCTTTCGCCGACGGCCGGCCTGAAGTCGAGCAGGCCAAGATGTTCTTGGCACACAAGTAAAAGCAGGACGCAAGCAGGCCCTGGCAAAGCGCCAGGGCCTGTTGGTTTCTGGGCATCAGTGTTTCCCGGGCTTCAGCGATAGACGCCGCCGGCTGAGGCGATCTGGTCGAACGGCACGTTGGCTGGAATGTTGTAGCGCGCCATAATCTGTTCCATCTTCCGCGCATTCTTGTCTACGTCGTCCATGTCCCTTTTGCGCCGCGCATCTACCCATTTGCGATACGCGTTGTCGAAATCGCCCTGGTCCTTGGCGGAGAGCCGCTGCGCAGGTTGCGCGTAAGGATATGGCGCTGCGCCGTTCGGCCCTGCCGCATATCCGTTGGTCGCGATTGCGGCAAAGGGAACGTTGGGCGGGATGTTGTACCGGGCCATGATCTCCTGCATTTTGCCCGCATTGTTGGCGATATCATCCTGGTCGTTCTTGCGCGTAGCGTCTACCCACTTACCGTAGGCCTTATCGAAATTTTTCTGGTCATCGGGCGAGAGCCGCACTTGACCATTGGCTGGATACGGATAGGCGCCGTTCGGATACGCTCCATTTGGATAGGCGCCGTTTGGATATGCTCCGTTTGGGTATGCTCCGTTCGGATAGCCGGCGGCATAAGGCGCCGGGTTCGAAGTAATCTGATCGAACGGCACATTGCCCGGGATGTTGTAGCGCGTCATGATGTCCTGCATATGCCGCGCATTTCCGGCGATGTCGTCCTGATCGTTCTTGCGCGTGGCGTCCACCCATTTCGAGTAATACTTGTCGAATTGCTGCTGGTCCTGCGGCGATAACACTCCGTGCCAGTTCTGCGGCTGGCCATAATAGCCGTTCGGGTATTGGGCTTGGGCCTGCGCCGGAGCCGCCGTGATCGCCACCGCCAGCAACACTGCCATCATCACAAACAGGTACTTCATAGAATCCTCCCCACCTACGCTCGCCTGCTCTGGTTGTTAGGGAATGCCCAGTTGTATTTAGATGGCTTGTTTAAACGAGCGGGATGACCGGCGCCGTACCCTTGCGCTCCGCGTAACACCTCAGTACATGCTCACCCGGCCTACGTACCCTACGAACCATTGAGGCAATTTTTCGTACCGTTTACATTAACACCACCGTATATAGTGGTAAGAACCAAACCAAACCACATTCCATAGAACTTCGGCCGAAAGGACATGCCCGCTTTCCACCCTGAAAACCCCAAACTACCGGGGTAAAACCAAAACTCTTCTTGACACCCACCCTGATAACGCTGATATAACGTGCAGCGCTCAAGTAAATCCCCCCGAGAACAGCAGAGGATTTTCCTCTCTGGATACAAGTCTGGTGCGGGCAACATCCCGCTGGCCTCGTTTGCGGCCGGCAGCGGGCCTGGCTCACTGTTGGCCGGGCGGCAGTACCGTCCCGGGTAGCCGTTACCTCTGTGGAAAGGGCTTAGCGCTTTATGGCCGATTCGCGTGAAGTCATGAACATTCGCCAGGCCTCCCAGTACCTGGGCGTGAGTCCCGACACGCTCTACAAGTACGTGTACGAGGAGAAAATCCCGGCGTTCAAATTAGGGAATCGCTGGCGATTTAAAAAGTCGAAGTTGGACCAGTGGATGGAAGAGAAGAGCACAATGAGGGAATCTCGCGACAAGAAGAAGCCCAAAGCTGCGCGCATGGCGGCGGGGCACTAGGGGCGAACGCATGTTTGGAATGGGCGGTAACAAAACGATTGTCGGGCTCGACATCGGCTCTTCTTGCATCAAGGCCGTCGAGCTGAAGCGGTCCCGCGGCGGCGTCGAGGTCGCTCACCTCGGCGTGGAGCCGCTGGCTTCCGACGTGGTGGTGGATTCCATGATCATGGATTCCCCCTCTGTCTCCAGCGCCATCACCAAGCTGTTTACCGACAGCGGCATCAAGGGTCGCGCCGTCGCTACCAGCGTCAGCGGCCACTCGGTCATCGTCAAACCGATCTCCATTCCCACTCGTTCCGAGGCGGAGCTGGCCGACAGCATCAAAACCGAGGCCGCCCAGCACATCCCCTTCGACATTGACGTCGTCAACATCGACTACCAGGTGCTCTCCGAAGATCTCACCGCTCCCCAGATGGATCTTGTGCTGGTAGCGGTGAAAAAGGACAAGATCCTCAACTACACCAACGTGCTCAACATGGCCGGCAAGACGCCCGCCGTGGTGGATATTGACGCCTTCGCGCTGCAGAACTGTTACGAGTACAACTACGAGCCGGCGCCCACCACCACGGTCGCGCTGCTCAACATCGGCGCCAGCGTCATGAACATCAACATCGTCAAGGGCAATAAGCCCCTGTTCACGCGCGACGTCAGCGTCGGCGGCCACCAGTACACCGACTCGCTGCAAAAAGAGCTCGACCTCAGCTTTGACGACGCCGAAGCTCTCAAGCTCGGCCAGAAAGTCGGCACCGTCAGCGAGGACGCCAAGACCCCGATTCTCCAGCAGGTCACCGAAATCATCGTGCTGGAAATCCAGAAAACCTTCGACTTCTTCCGCGCCACCGCCGCCGGCGAGCATATCGAGCGTATTTACCTGGCCGGCGGTTCTTCCAAGGTGGCGGGATTGATGGAGGCCCTACGCCAGGAGTTCTCGCTCCCGGTCGAGGTCCTCAATCCGTTCGCCCGGATCAACTACCCGGAGGGCACCCCCGCCGCCGAGTTGATCGGCCAGAATGCGGGACAACTCGCGGTTGCCGTGGGCTTGGCCCTGAGGAGCTTTGAAGACCTATGATCCGCATAAACCTGCTGGGCGTTCCCAAACCGAAGAAGGGCAAGCGCGGTTCCATCTCCGTCGGCGGCGGCGGCGCCGCCCCGAACACCATGGTGATCGTGCTGATCCTCGTGGTCCTCGGTCTTGCCGGCAACTATTTCTACTACTGGACGCTGCAACGGCAGAGTGCCAAGCTCAAAGCCGACCTGCAGGCGGAGACCATCAAGTACCAGCGCCTGGCCGATATCAAGGCCAAGTACGTGGAGCTCGAAAAGCAGAAGGACATCTACGAGCGCCGCGTGAACGTCATTCACCAGCTGCAGACCAACCAGTCCGGCCCGGCCAACCTGCTCACCATGATCGGCGACACCGTCAATAAGACCGACGCCGTCTGGCTGAACAAAATGACCGAGGATGGCAATTCCATCAATCTCGATGGGGTGGCTCTCAGCGTGGATGCCGTGGCCAACTTGATGCAGAACCTCAAGGCCACCGGATATTTCAAGAACGTGGAGATCAAGGAGTCGTTCCAGGACGATGTGGTCAAGGACATGACGGCCTTCGTATTCTCCCTGGTCTGCGAGAAGCAGCCTCAAACCAAGAGTTAGGCAGGCGGATATGGCGAAATTTACGGATCTCGCGGTGAAAGTTCAGCTGGCCATCGTTATCGGACTGGTGGTGGCCCTCAGTGCGGCGGCGTACATGTTCGTCTACAAGGACATGGATCAGGCCAACCGCACGGTTAAGGCTCAGGTCGACAAGAAGCGGGCGGAGAATGCGGCCCTGGCGCCTTTTGCGGACAAGAAGGCGGACATGGAGCGCCGCATCGCCACCCTCAAGGACCAGCTCGAGCAGATGAAGCGCATCGTGCCCGACGAGAAGGAAGCGCCCCAGTTCATGGAGATGATGCAGGCCGAGGCGCGCAAGGCCGGCATCGAAGTCCGGCGCTACACCTCCAAGCCCATCGCTACCCGGGAGTTCTACACCGAGGTGCCCTTCGACCTGGAGCTGGACGGTCCGTACTGGTCGCTGCTCAGGTTCTACGAGAATGTCTCGCACCTGGACCGCATCATCAACATGTCGAACCTGAAGATGGCCACCATCCGCAAGGCCGGCGACGCCGGGGTCAAGAAACAGTACACCTACGCGCCCACGGAAACCGTGGCAGTCACCACCACGGCGACCACGTTCTTCAGTCGTGAATCTGCGCCGGCGGCCGCGCCGGCCAAGAAGTAGAGGACCTCATGAAGGCAACGACGATTGCTCTGTTGTGCGCAGTGGCGGCCGCGGCAGTATCCGCGCAGACCGTGCCGCCGAGCCAGAAGGTCGCCGGCGATGTTAAGAAAGCGGCCGCGGCCCAGGCTGCCCCGGCGCCGAAGTCACCGTTCAAGCCCATGGCCAAGCCGCGGCCCGCGGTCGCCAAAAAATCCGCCGCCAAGCCTTCCGCCGGCGCTACCACCAAGGCCGCGCTGAAGGTCCCGGCCAAGCCGGCGCCCGGCAAGCGCGATCCTTTCGTCAACCCGATCCGCGAAGTCGGCGGCGCGTCCGGCCCGGCCTGCAGCACCGGCAAGAAGTGCCTGGCCGTCGATTCCATTCTGTTGCGCGGCATCGTCAAGTCGCAGCAGGGCATGATCGCCGTGGTGGAGAGCTCCACCCGGCACCTCAGCTACTTCCTGCGCGAGAACGATCCCGTGTTCAACGGCTACGTCCTCAGAATTACGGGCGACACGGTCGTGTTCCGCGAGAACGTGACCGATCGCGTGGGCAAGACCGCGACCCGCGACGTTGCGCTGAAAGTCGTGGCTCCGGTCGTTTAGCGAAGTTTTTATCTCCGCGTGGCTGAAGTATCGCAGCACGATATTTCACGCGGACGACGTGGTAGAGGTCGGGTCCCGCAGTCGCAGTACCTCAGTTCGGCCGAACCCTTGGGAGCAGTAACCGTCGTGGTTCCGTGACGCAGCTAGTTGCGGCGGAAAAACGCGGCGGGGGCTAATCTTGAAGCGGCTTAGAGCGCCGCACACGCTTTCAGGCCATGCCTGCGCGTGGGGAGAATCGAGATGAGGTTGAAGCAACTGCTGGGTGTTTCGTTCCTGCTGCTCATCCTGGGCACGATGGCGGCCGCCGCCGGCTCGCAACTGACCAACGTCAGCGTCAGCGGACAGGGCAACGCCACCACCATCATCCTCCATGCGAGCGGCTCCTTCACCCACACCGAATACCGCCCGGTCGACAACTTGCTCCTCGTCGATCTTGCCGGCGTGCAGCCCGGAAAATTCAAGGACACCACCCAGACCGTCAACCAGCCCGGGCTGGCGTCCTATCACGTCGTCGCCTACGCCGGCAGCAGCGGCGCTGAAGTCACGCGAGTGGAACTCTCGCTGAACGCGGGCGCCGTGGTGCACGTTTCCGGCGTCGCCGGCGGATTGCAGGTGCGCGTCGAATCCGGCGCCGCCGCGGCCGAAACTCCGGCCAAGCCCGTCGCTGCGGCCATGAAGACCACCGCCGCTCCCCGCCCCGCGGCCCTGCGTGATTCCACCCCGGCGCAGCTGCGCCACGTGTCGGTGGTTCGCGGCCGTCATGGCATGGAGATCGAAATCGCCGGCACCGGCCAGATGAAGCCCAGTCTGATGAAGCTCACCGGCCCCGACCGCCTGGTGCTCGATTTGGTCAACACCGTTCCCGTGGGACGCCAGCGGCCCATCGTGGTCAACGGCAATGACATCAAGTCGGTGCGCGTCGGCCGTTTCCAGCTCGACCCGCCCGTCACCCGCGTGGTGGTGGATCTGGCTGCGCCGCGCGACTATGAAATCGTGCCCTCGCACAACAAGCTGGTGCTGAAGCTTCGCGCCGGGCAGGCCCCGGTCGTGGCCGCCGCTCCTGTGAAGCCTGCCCAGCCGACACCGCAGCAACTTGCTGCGACCGAGCCCGTGAAACCGGCCGTGATGCCGGCGCCGCAGGCTCCTGCCGAACTTGCCGTCGTGGCGCCTCAACCCGAATCCAAGCCGGTCGTTGCCAATCCGCAGCCGAAGACCGTGGCCGAAGCCGCTGCCAAGACGCTTCTGGCCACCGAGCACAGTTCGGAAGGCAATCTTCTGCCGCCGCCCAGCGCCTCGTTAGGAGGCCCCGCGGTCAATATGGCTGCCCAGCAGGCGCAAGCTCAGCAGCGCGCCTCGCAGGCCCCTGCCGCTGCCGGACAGCGCTATACCGGCGAGCCCATCTCGGTCAACTTGAAGGATGTGGACCTGAAGGACTTCTTCCGCCTCATCCACGAGATCAGCGGCCTGAACATCGTCGTCGATCCCAACGTGCACGGTACGCTCACGCTGGTGCTCGACGATGTGCCCTGGGACCAGGCCCTCGACATCGTCCTCCAGAACAACGGCCTGGACCGCCGGCTGGAGGGCAACGTACTTCGCATCGCCACCCGCGAGACCTTCACCAAGGAAGCCGAGTCGCGCCGCGCCCAGGCTGATGCCCAGGCGCTCGCCGTGGACAAGATTCAGGTCACGCACTTCCTGAGCTATGCCCACGCCAACGAGACTCTGCCCATCGTCAAGAAGTTCCTCTCGCAGCGTGGCGATGTCGTCGCCGATCCGCGCACCAACGCGCTGATCATTACAGACATACCGTCCACCATCCCCGAGATCCAGCGCTTGCTCGGGCAACTGGACCGCAAGACGCAGGAAGTGGAAATTGAAGCTCGCGTAGTCGCCGCGACGCGCAACTTCGCGCGCGACATCGGCGTGCAGCTCGGCTTCGCCTGGGGCAACCGGCCCACCGCCGTCGGTGGCGCCGGCGCTGTCGGCACCAGCCCGCTGCAGGTCGCGGTTCCGACCCCGACTTACTTCACTACTGGCAACGCCATTCCGCTGTTCTCGAACCTGGGAGCCGTGGGACCGACGTCGGGCATCAGCGTGTCCAACGCCACCAGCGCCTACCGGGTGGACGCCATCCTCACCATGGCCGAGAGCAAGGGTCTGCTGAAGATCCTTTCCCGTCCGCGCGTCGTCACCCAGAACAACATCGGCGCGACCGTCAAGCAGGGCGTCAAGATCCCGGTGGTCACCGCCGCGCAGTTAGGCGGCCCACCCACCACGACCTACGTGGACGCCGAACTCCGGCTCCAGGTCACGCCGCAGATCACGGTGGAGAACACCATCTTCCTGAACGTGGACGTGGAGAACACCACGCCTGACTTCGGTCACGCGGTGCAAGGGAACCCAACCCTGATTACGCAGCAGGCGACGACCGCCGTGCTCGTGACCGACGGTGGCACGGTTGTCATCGGCGGCGTCATCCAGACCAGCAACTCGGTTTCCATCAG
This sequence comes from Terriglobales bacterium, assembly GCA_051006995.1. Lineage (GTDB taxonomy): Bacteria > Acidobacteriota > Terriglobia > Terriglobales > Acidobacteriaceae > JAIQGF01. The sequence continues at coordinate 23,448 of JBPCSQ010000013.1, read as the reverse complement.
CCAGGTGCCGCTGCTCGGCGACATTCCGATCTTCGGCAACCTGTTTAAGCACCGCTCGGTCTCCACGCAGACTCAGGAGCTGATCTTCTTCATCACTCCCAAGATCGTGCAGACATAAACCCGAACCCAACAACCTAGCCACAGCCCCCGCGTAAGGTCGGGGGCTTCGCTTTTTCAGGCGCAGATTAAAGGCCCAAGGCCTTGAGCCTTGCGCCTTGAGCCTTGCGCCTCTGTTACTCTCCTTGCAATGGACCACTCCTCCCGCCAGCGCCGCTTGCAAGCCGATATCACCGCCGGCGCGATGCTGGTTACGCACCTGCCGAATATCCGCTACCTGTGCGGCTTTACGGGCAGTTCCGGCGTGCTGCTCGTAACCGGCCGGGGCGAGCGCCCGGTCCTGTTCACCGACGGGCGCTACAGCACACAGGCGCGCGCCGAGACCAGCTCAACGCGCATCGTGATCGCCAAGGGTCCGGCCTTGCTGGCGGCGGCGCAATACGCGCGGCAGCGTCGCCTTCAGTCCATTTCTGTCGAAGCTGAGCACATGACGCTCGCCACCCGCACCGCCCTTCGCCGGGCGCTCAGCGGCAAAGCGCGGTTGCGCGAGACACGCGGAACCATCGAGGCACTTCGCGTCATCAAGGACGCCGCCGAACTCGCGCTCATTCGCCGGGCAGTGGACCTTGGCGCGCGGCTGCTCGACGTGGCGCTCCAATCCATACGTCCGGGCATTGCCGAAGCAGATGTTGCCGCCGAATTGGAATATGCGGCGCGACGTGCTGGCGCTGAGGCCATGTCCTTTGAGACCATCGTCGCTTCCGGGCCGCGCTCCGCGCTGCCGCACGGACGCGCTTCCTCGGCCCGCATTCCCTCCCGCGGGTTCGTCGTGCTCGACTTCGGTGTTATACTCGCCGGTTATTGTTCGGACATGACCCGCACTGTGCACGTGGGCAAAGTTTCCGCCACGGAGCGCAGCTTGTACCAGGCGGTGCGGGAGGCGCAGGAGGCCGCGACCGGCGCCGTCAAGGCCGGAATCGCCTGCGGGCAGGTGGACGCCTCCGCCCGTCGCGTGCTTAGACGCGCAGGCCTGGCCCGTTACTTTACGCACTCGACGGGGCACGGCGTGGGCTTGGAAATTCACGAGCCTCCGCGGCTGGGACGCGGTCAGAGCGACCCGCTGCGTGCCGGGATGGTGGTCACGATCGAGCCGGGCGCCTACGTTGCGGGCCGTGGCGGTGTTCGCATCGAAGACATGGTGTTGGTAACCGAGCGCGGTTGTGACGTCCTCACCCCCGCTCCCAAGGACCTGATTGAGCTGTAGCGGTCGTTGTTCCGCCCGTGGCCCAATTCTTTGGCCAGGGGCAATTGCCTCATGAACCAAAAAGAAATCAAAGAACTCATCGAATTCCTGATCGAGAAAGACATCGCGGAATTCGAGTTGGAGCGAGGCGACGTCAAGCTGCGCGTCAAGCGCGGCGGCGACGTGCACGGCGCGGCGACGGTTGCGCCCATCATTGCGGTCGCGCCTGCTCATGTGCCGCAGCCCGCAACCTCTGTGCCGCCGGCCGCCGCCGCGCCGGTACCCGCTGTTCCGGGACCGGCCGCCGAACCCGCGGAAGAAGAAGGCCTCCATGTGGTTCGTTCGCCCATCGTGGGGACGTTTTACGAGTCGCCCTCGCCGGGTGCGCCGGCTTTCGTCAAACCCGGCGACCAGGTCAGCGTCGGCCAGGTGTTGTGCATCATCGAAGCCATGAAGCTGATGAACGAGATTGAATCGGACTACGCCGGGGAAATCGTCAAGCGCTTCGTCAGCAACGCGCAGCCGGTCGAATACGGCCAGCCGCTGTTCTCCATTCGCTCGAGATAGTCTTTCAGTCTGTCCGTCGCTCGGTCTTCAGCCCAATTGGATTTGGACCGATACGTCGACCGACCGATAGACTGATAGACCGATAGACAGATAGATCTTGTTCAACAAAATCCTCATCGCCAATCGCGGAGAAATTGCCCTCCGCGTCATCTGTGCCTGCAAGGAACTGGGCATCCGCACGGTCGCCATCTACAGCGAAGCTGACCGTAACTCCCTCCACGTGCGCTTCGCCGACGAAGCCCTTTGCATCGGCCCGCCGCGGCTCAGCGAGAGCTACCTCAATATTCCCGCCGTCATCAGCGCCGCCGAAATCGCCAACGTGGACGCCATTCACCCCGGCTACGGCCTGCTCAGCGAGAACGCCAATTTTGCCGAGGTCTGCGAAACCTGCGGCATCAAGTTCATTGGCCCGCCGCCGGAGGTGACCCGCCTGATGGGCGAAAAGGAGAAGGCCCGCCAGGCCATGAAACAGGCGGGCGTCCCCATCCTGCCCGGCAGCGACGGCGTGGTGCAATCGCCCGGCGAAGCGCTGGAATGGGCGCGCCAGATCGGTTTCCCGGTAATCGTGAAGGCCTCCGCCGGTGGCGGTGGACGCGGCATGCGCATCATCCGTCGCGAAGAGGAGCTCACCACCAGCTTTCAGGCGGCGCAGGCCGAGGCTGCGGCCGCGTTCGGCAATGGCGACCTCTACATGGAGAAATTCATCGAGCGCCCTCGCCACATTGAGTTCCAGATTTTGGCCGACCAGTACCGCAACGTGCTGTCGCTCGGCGAGCGCGAGTGCTCCATCCAGCGCCGGCATCAGAAGCTGGTGGAAGAATCGCCCTCCACCGTGGTCACGCCCGAGCTGCGCGCCAGGATCGGCAAGCTGCTTTCTGAAACCCTAGCCAAGATCGGTTACGTCAACGCCGGCACCGTCGAATTCCTCATGGATGAGGACGGCAGCCTGCACTTCATCGAGATGAACACCCGCATCCAGGTGGAGCATCCGGTCACCGAGATGGTCACCGACGTGGATCTCGTCAAGAGCCAGATCCGGCTCGCCATGGGAGAGCGCCTGGAGGCGGTGCTGCACGGGCCGGTCGTCAGCCGCGGACACGCCATCGAGTGCCGCATCAACGCCGAGCACCCGGAAAAATTCACTCCCTCGGCCGGCAAGATCACCACCTTCAATCCTCCCGGCGGCACCGGCGTCCGCGTAGACACCGCCGCCTATACCGAGGCCGTCATTCCCCCGTATTACGATTCGCTGATCGCCAAGCTGATCGTCCGCGGCAGGGACCGCGACGAGGCCATCTCGCGCATGACCCGGGCCTTGGGGATGTTCATTGTCGAAGGCATTCACACCAGCATTCCGCTGCACCGCCGCATCCTCGCCACCCAGGATTTCCGCATCGGCCGTACCGATACCAAGTTCATGGAGCGCCTTCTCTCCCAAAGCAAAGCCGCCGATTAGGCTCGTGTGGCACACGCGCCCTCGCGTGTGCGGCTTTCGGAAGGGCATGACTTCATTCGTGTAGTTCACTGGCTTGCGCGTTCTTCGCTATCAGCCGCGGAGCGGCGGAATTCGTTAGCCCACCGCGGCAGCGGTGGGTAAGCTTAGGCAATAGCGCGAGCGCCAGCGGCGCGATAATTGCACTCACATGGCCGACGACCAACGACCCATGACCACCGACCAATTCCCACGTCTTTACCCAATCGTGGACGCCGTGTGCTTCAAAGATGACGCCGCCCTGTTCCGCTGCGCCGAAGAACTTCTGGCGGCGGGCGTCACCCTCCTTCAGTACCGCAATAAGCAGGGAAGCGCGCGCCAGATGCTCTCGCATGCCCGCGAACTTCGCCGCCTCGCGCCCAGCGCGCGGCTCATCATGAACGACCGCGCCGACCTCTGCCTGGCCGCCGATTTCGACGGCGTCCACGTCGGCCAGGATGACCTCTCACCTGAGTCGGTGCGCAAGGTCGTCCGAAAGCCGCTCTGGATGGGCGTTTCCACGCACAACCCGGAACAGCTTCGCTTGGCCGACGCGAGCGATGCCGATTACCTCGCCATCGGTCCCGTTTTCCGGACCAGCAGCAAGGGCAATCCCGATCCCGTCGTCGGTCTCGAAGGCGTGCGCGCCGCCCGCGCCCTGACCCGCAAACCACTCGTCGCCATCGGCGGCATCACCCGTGCCAACGCCCGATCCGTCATTGACGCGGGCGCCGACTCGGTCGCCGTCATCTCCGACCTGCTTCAGGACCCCCGCCGCGCTGTCGAAGAATTCCTGGCCACGCTGAATGATTGATCCGACTGGGAACTCTGCAGTTAGGAGCGAAAACGACAATTGTTGTCATCCCGAGCGAGGGCGAATGCCCGAGTCGAGGGACCCCTAAGTTCTTAAGTTCATTCCATCCGCTGAGTCGAATTCAGCGCGCGCAGCGCGCAACAGAACGTAGCCCCCGGCGTAAGCCGGGGGTCAGCACGCGAAAAACAGGCAAAGCCCGCTTTAGCGGGAAAAGAATGCCCCGTCCCTCGCATTGCCAACCGCGCGCCCCCGGTGTAAATTCTTCCGAACTTCTCGCGCCCCAAGGAGCTTCGTGAGCACCCAAACCCCCGCCACCAATACTCTCGGGCGCGCCGCCGTTTCTCAAGATCAGGAACTCATCAAAGGTCTCGGCCTCACCAGCGCCACCACCCTGGTGATGGGCTCCATGATCGGCTCCGGCATCTTTATCGTCTCCGCCGACATCGCACGCCTGACCGACTCCCCGGCGCTACTCATTGGCGCCTGGGTGGTCACCGGGTTCATGACCGTCGTCGGCGCGCTCTGTTACGGCGAGCTCGCTGCCATGATGCCCAAGGCCGGCGGCCAGTACGTCTTCCTGCGCGAATCGCTCGGCCCGCTCTGGGGATTTCTCTACGGCTGGACCTTCTTCCTCGTTATCCAGTGCGGCACCATTGCCGCCGTTGCCGTCGCTTTCGGCAAGTTCCTCGGCGTTTTCTTCCCGTCCGTCTCTTCTACGAACTGGATTCTTCACTTCTGGAAGGCGCCGCCGTTTCACGTTGGTCCCATGGTTCTGGGCAACATGGACGTTGGTCTGAACACCGCCAACCTCGCCGGCATCATCATCATTGTGGTGCTCTCCATCGTGAACGTGTACGGCGTGCGCACCGGCGCCATGGTGCAGAACACCTTCACTTTTGCCAAGACCGCGGCCTTGCTCGGCCTGGTCTTGCTGGGACTGGTGGTCGCGCGCAATGCCCAGGCTGTTGCCGTCAATTTCGGCGCTTTCTGGCGAAACGCCGGATGGAGCGCGCTGCATCCCGTCGAAGTCGGCGTGGGTGGCCCGATTGCCATGGTCGGCCTCATCACCATCCTCGCCGTCGCCCAGGTCGGCTCGCTGTTTTCCGCCGACGCCTGGAACAATGTCACCTTCACCGCCGCCGAGGTCCGCAATCCAAGCCGGAATCTGCCCCTGTCGCTGGCCATGGGCACTGGCATCGTGATCCTGCTCTACGTTGCCGCCAACTTTGCCTATCTGTCGGTCCTGCCGTTGCACGGCGACCCGCACGGAACCACCGTCTTTGCGCGTGGCATTCAGTACGCCGCCGAGGACCGCGTCGGCACCGCCGCGCTGCAGGCGGTTTTCGGCAGCGCCGGCGCCGCCCTGATGGCCGCCGCCATCCTGGTCTCCACCTTCGGCTGCGCCAATGGCCTCATCCTCGCCGGCGCGCGCGTGTACTACGCCATGGCCAAGGACGGCCTCTTCTTCCGACCCGTCGCCCGTCTGCACCCCACTTACAAGACCCCCGCGGTCTCGCTGATGGTGCAGATGGTCTGGTGCGCCATCCTCTGTCTATCCGGGACCTACGGCCAGTTGCTCGACTACATCATCTTTGCGGTGCTGGTGTTTTACATTTTGACCATCTTCGGTCTGTTCGTTCTGCGCGCCAAGCAGCCCGACGCGCCGCGTCCTTACCGCGCCTTGGGATACCCGGTTCTGCCCGCCATCTACATCGTCCTGGCCCTCTTTATTGATATAGTTCTCCTGCGTTACAAGCCCCAATACACCTGGCCGGGGCTGGTCATCGTTCTTGTGGGGATTCCGGTGTACTTCCTGTGGCGCCGGCAGGCCCGCGCGGCGGTTGCGGCCTGAGGGCAGGCATTCGTTAAAGGAGATCCTTAATTTCTATGTCGGACCTACTGGCAACTAAGCCGCTCGACATGATTTTGACCGAGGCAGGCGAAACCGGCGAGCATGCCCTCAAGCGCGCTCTTGGCCCGCTCAACCTGATTACGCTCGGCATCGGCGCCATTATCGGCGCCGGCATCTTCGTGCTCACCGGCGCCGCCGCCGCCCAATACGCCGGCCCTGCCATCGTGCTGTCGTTCATCCTGGCCGGCATTGCCTGCGCCTTTGCCGGGTTGTGCTATTCCGAGTTCGCTTCGCTGATCCCGATTGCCGGTTCTGCCTACACCTACGGCTACGCCACCCTGGGCGAGATCTTCGCCTGGATCATCGGCTGGGACCTGATCCTGGAGTACGCCTTCGGCGCCGCCACCGTCGCCAGCGGCTGGAGCGGCTATGTCAACAGCCTGCTGCAGGACTGGGGTGTTCACATCCCGCCGTCGCTGACTTCCACCCCCGGAACCGAGATGGTCCTCTACCACGGCCGCTGGGAGCGCCTGGCTACGATTCAGCCCACCCTCGACAAGTTAGGGGTCAGCGCCGCCTCGCTGCCGCACATCACCGGCACGTTCAACCTAGTGGCGTTCCTCGGTATCTGCATTGTGACCTTGATCCTGGTCATCGGCATTCAGGAATCGGCCAACTTCAATTCCGCGGTTGTGATTATTAAGGTCTCAATTGTCCTGGTCTTCATCGCCATTGCCGCCGCCTTCGTGATGAAGAACCCCTCCGTCGCCACCGCCAATTGGCACCCGTTTATTCCTCCCAACGCAGGAGAGTTCGGCAAGTACGGCTGGTCGGGGGTGGCGCGCGGTGCGGCGGTCATCTTCTTCGCCTACATCGGCTTTGACGCCGTCTCCACCGCGGCGCAGGAAGCCAAGAACCCACAGCGCGACATGCCCATCGGCATCCTCGGCTCGCTGGTCATCTGCACCATCCTCTACATCCTGGTTTCCGGCTTGCTCACCGGCGTGGTTTCCTTCCGCGCCCTCAACGTTCCTGACCCGGTCGCCGTCGGCATTGACGCCACCGGGGTTCGCTGGGGATCGCTGCTGGTCAAGCTCGGCGCCATCGCTGGTCTCGGTTCGGTGATGCTGGTGATGTTGCTCGGACAGTCGCGCGTGTTCTTCTCCATGTCGCGCGACGGCTTGCTCCCCGAGTGGGCCGGGCGCGTGCACCCGCGTTTCCGCACGCCTTACATCTCCTCCATCACGGTTGGAATTTTCGTCGCCATCTTCGCCTCGCTGATCCCCATTGGCGTTCTCGGTGAGCTGGTTTCCATCGGCACGCTGCTCGCGTTTGTCATCGTTTGCGCTGGCGTATGGCTGATGCGCCGCCGCCGCCCCGAGTTGAAGCGTCCTTTCAAGACTCCGTGGGTGCCGTTCGTGCCCATCATGGGCATCTTGGTTTCCGGCCTGATGATGGTCAGCCTTCCGCTCGACACCTGGCTCCGCCTGATTATCTGGCTCATCATCGGCATGGCGGTGTATTTCTTCTATGGCCGACATCACAGCCGCGTACAGCGCGCGCGCAAGGAGCCCAAGCCCGGACCGGTTATGGCCCACTAGGTTTCCTGCCCATCGGTTGCAACCAGCCCCTCGTCCTGGTGAGGGGCTTGTGTTTTAACGTGAAGTGAAGAATCGCGAACCGATACCTGATAACTAAAAACCATTTCTGTTCTACACTCATCCCGAATTCCCAAAGCCTGAACCCTGGAGCCTGAGGCCTGACGCCCGCATGAAGGCCCTTCGCAATCTGAAGCTGATCGCTCTCGCCGTGGGCGTGCTGTTCGTGCTCGGCACCGCCGGCTTCCACTTCATCGAGGCCTGGTCGTGGTTCGACAGTTTCTACATGGTGCTGATCACCGTCACCACCATCGGCTACAACGAGGTCCACCCGCTCACCCATTCCGGACGCCTCTTCAATGTCTTTGTCATCGTCATGGGCGTCGGCCTCGTTTTCTTATGGATCGGGGCGGTGGCGCAGGCTTTGCTAGAATTCGAACTCGGTCAATTCTTCGGAAGGCGACGCATGGAACGCGAAATTGACCGTCTCAACGGTCACTTCATCATCTGCGGCGCCGGACGCGTCGGCCGCAGCGCGGCGCGCGAGCTGGCCCGCAAGCCGGTACCGTTCGTCATCATCGAAAACATCGCCGGCAAAATGGAGCGGCTGCCTCCCGAGTGGCTGGTCATCAGTGGTGACGCCACCCAGGCAGCCATTCTCCGGCAGGCACACATCGAGCGCGCCGCCGGCCTGGTGGCGGCTACCACCACCGACGCCACCAACATCTACATTGTGCTGACCGCGCGCGGGCTCAATCCCAAGCTGAAGATCATCGCCCGCGCCAGCGAGGAGGAGGCCGAGAAATACCTCAAGACCGCCGGGGCCGACTCAGTCATTTCTCCCTACATTTTTGCGGGACACCGCATCGCGCAGTCGTTCCTGCGCCCGCACGTCCTCGATTTCATTGATTCCGCCATGGTGAAAATCGGCGTCGATCTCGAAATCGCGGAAATCGAAGTGAATCCCGGCTCGCGCTATGTCGGCCAGACCTTCCGGACGTCGAAGATGCGTAGTGACACCGGCATTATCGTCCTGGCCATTCGGCACAATGGCAACATGCGGTTCAATCCCGGCCCCGACGATCGCATCGAGGCTGGTGACACGCTCATCGCCATGGGCGAGGCTGCGGGGCTGCGAAAAATCGAAGAAGCCGCGAGCCTGCATTGACGTTTCAACTTTCACGTTGGTCGGCTCGCACCCACAGGGTCGAGTTCGGGCACGTGAAACAGGAAACACGAAACGTGAAACCTTCATGAAAGTCACCACCGCCGCCGAAATGCGCGACATCGATCGGGTGACCACCGAGCGCCACGGCGTTCCCTCGCTCACGCTGATGGAGAATGCCGGCGCCCACGTTGCGAAATTCGTTCTGCTTCGCTATCCGCGCGCCCAGCGCATCACTGCCGTCTGCGGCAAAGGCAACAATGGAGGCGACGGCTTCGTCGCTGCCCGCAACCTGCACGAGGCAGGGAAGAAGGTCACGGTCCTGCTGCTGGGCGATCCGGCCGACGTCAAGGGCGACGCCGCCGCCACGCTGGCCAAGCTGCCATTTGCGCCCCTGATCATTCGCACCGAAGAAGAGTTGCGCGCTGGAGCGCGCTCGCCCTCGAGCGCGTTCGAAGATGCCGACCTCATCCTCGACGCCATCCTCGGCACCGGCTTCAAACCACCTGTCACCGGGCTGTTTGCCGCAGCGATCGAAGCGATCAACCGGGTGCCCCGGTCTGGCCCGGGTTTGGCCAGGCCGGGGGGTTTGGTCCCCGTCATGGCCGTGGACATCCCCTCCGGCGCCAGTGCTGACGCCTATGCTCCCGAGGAGACCCAGCGCTGCCGAGCCGACGCCATCGTCACCTTCACCGCGCCTCGTCCCGCGCACGTTTTCGGAGAGCTCACTGGCGGCGAGATCGTGGTCGGCCAGATCGGCTCGCCACCCGAGGCAATTCAGTCCGAGCTGAATTTGGACGTCATCGCCTGGCCCGACATCGCCTCCTGCTTCGCCCGGCGCGCCCCCGACGCCCACAAGGGCAGCTTCGGACACGTGCTTACCATCGGCGGCTCGCTGGGCAAATCCGGCGCCGCGGCCATGGCCGGCATGGCAGCTCTACGTGCCGGCGCGGGTCTATCCACGGTTGCGACACCCCGCTCCGTGCTCCCCATGGTCGCCGGCTTTGCCGCCGAGCTCATGACCGAGCCGCTGGCCGAAACCGACGCCGGCACCATCTCATTCGCGGCCCACGAGCACGCCCACCTCGATTCCATCGTGGAAGGCAAAACGGTTCTCGCCCTCGGACCCGGCATCTCGCGCCATGCCGACACCGTGCAGTTCATCCGCGCCATCGTGGATAAGTATCCCCAGCCGCTGGTCATTGACGCCGACGGTCTCAATGCCTTTGCAGAGCTCGCGCCCGCGAGTGCCGTGGAACTGCTCGACGGTAGCCGCCGCCCGTTGGTCCTCACCCCTCACCCCGGCGAAATGGCGCGCCTGACGGGCATTTCAGCAAAGAATATCCAGCAGCACCGTCTCAGTGTCGCTCGCTCTTTCGCTCGCGATCACCGCTGCATCGTCGTGCTGAAAGGACATCGCACGCTGGTGGCGGAGCCGAACGGTCACCTGTGGGTGAACATGACCGGCAATCCCGGCATGGCCACCGGCGGTACCGGAGACATCCTAACCGGCTTGATCGCCGGCATGATCGCCCAGTTTCCCAATGATGTAGTCCGCGCCGTCTGCGCCGCCGTCTGGCTGCACGGCTATGGAGGAGATCAGGTCGCGACCACCTACTCCGAGCAGTATCTTGCCGCAACCGATCTTTTACGTGCTTGTCACCTCGATAACGCGACCAAGGAGTGGATCGCCCACCAGCCATCACTTCCAATTCAGGGCATCGGCAGGAAATGGCCATGGTAGTTGATCTGTCATCCTGAGCGAGGGCGCATGCCCGAGTCGAAGGACCCCGCGTTTGCTCGCACCCGCGATGCTGCCGAAACGCATTTCAACCCAAAACACGTAGGCCCCGGCGCCTCGCCGGGGCCACATTGAACGTGCCACGAATCATCGCCGCGGCGTGACTACTGCGGGACTTCCGGCTCGGTTTCCCGGTGACTCACATCCACTCCAAACAGCAGAAAATTACTGAAGCTGTGCCGGCGATGAAACACGTGTCCCTGAAAACTCATGTACACGTCAGCGGTGTTCGGCAACCACAGCTCCACGCCGCGCTTCTTGAACAGCACCGGATCGTAGTCAATGCTGAGATGCTCGGAATTCAGCCGGATCTTCGAGATCGGCTCTACTAGATCGGTTTCCAGATGGACCACCTGGTAGCTGTCGGCCGCGATCCAGGCGCGCCCCTTCAGTTTGACCGCATAGCCCCGATCTGCCACGTGGTACGCGCGCAGCCTCGCCTCCCGGTCGGGCCGCTGCTGGAAGTACACCTGCCAGGCCGGCTTTCCTTCCCATTGGCCGCGGCCTTCGCACCGCATGTCATAGTCATTTACAAAATAAGGGTGGAAAACGAAAGCCATCGCCGGCAGTCCGATGTCCGCCAATCGCGCCGGGAAAACGGCCGGTGATGCCGTGCCATTGCGCAGTTCCTCCATCACCAGCATTCCGCGTTGCGTGTCTCGTAGTTCCGCCAGGTATTCGAAGCTCAGTACCTCCGGCGCCCGCCAGTTTCCTGCCTTGTCGGCCTCGCGATGCTCCACTTTTTCCGTGGCCGTAAATTGCTGCAAGGTGTCCACCAGTTCGCTGACCCGGCGCCCGGCGCGGCGCAACACGTTGGAAAGCGAGCAGTCGGTGTCCGGCTCAACCGGAGGCAGCGCCTCATCCACGCCGTGGATTTCCCGCATGGGTAGGGGCTCATTCGTGGTGGCGCGAAATTGGTTCGCTTTCTGCTTCTTGCCGTTCTGAAGGGCGTTTGCCGGCAAAGCCAGCAAGATGGCAAGCGAGATCAGAACACCTAGAAATCTGACTTTGTGGGCTGGCCGCGTCCGCATGGTCTCCTCCGGACGTAACGCGCGCCGGTGGCGCTCACCCTGTGGCTGCCAATTGTACTGCTGCTATGGAAAAAGCAAACCGCCTATTACAGCCATCGCAAACATCCATGGGTTGAATGGGGAATTGCATTGCGGGCGCCCTGCAGTTGTGGTCGCCAGCGCGCTTCCTCCACTTTGCAAATTACAAATTACAAATTACAAATGGTACGTGCGCGAATTCACCACCCACTCCGCCGACGAGACCATCGCACTAGGCCGCACCCTCGCCCGCGACCTTACGCCCCCGAAACTCGTGCTCCTGCGCGGCGATCTCGGCGCCGGGAAGACTACCCTGGTGAAGGGTATTGCCGAAGCCTTCGACGCGGCCTCGCAGGAAGATGTCACCAGTCCCACGTTCACCCTCATCCACGAATATCGCGGGCCCCAGGTCAACGTCTTCCACATTGATCTCTACCGCGTGGACACGCCGCGCGAGCTCGACACCCTTGGCCTCGACGACCTGTTCGGCGACTCCAATGTGATCCTGATTGAATGGGGCGAGAAATTTCCGCGCTTCCAGCGCGAGTGCGACGTGGAAATCAGGTTCGAGAGAATGGGTGAGGACGAGCGAAGAATTACCGTAACGAAGTAAAAACTTAAATTTGATAAAGTCAAAAGTAAGCGCCGGCCACTTTTCACTTTACCCGATTCCACTCTTGATTTTCTAAAACCCCATGATGTTATACCCGCAATCCACGTAGATCGTCTCGCCGGTGACGCCGGTGGACAATTCCGACGCCAGAAACAGCCCGGCTTTCCCAACCTCTTCCACTTCGACGTTGCGTCCCAGCGGCGCGCGCTCGGCATGGCTCTTCAGCATGTCGCCCAGTCCCGAGATGCCGCGCGCGGCCAGCGTTTTGATCGGTCCGGCGGAAATCGCGTTGACCCGGATTTTTTGCTTGCCCAGGTCCCACGACAGATAACGGACGGTGCACTCCAGCGCCGCTTTTGCCACTCCCATCACGTTGTAATTGGGCACCACCTTTTCCGCGCCGTAGTAGGTGAGCGTGATGATGCTGCCGCCGTCGGTCATCAGCGGCGCCGCCGCCCGCGCCAGCGCGATCAGCGAGTACACGCTCACGTCGTGGGCGATCCGGAACCCCTCGCGTGTGGTTTCCACGAACGGTTTCCTCAGCTCCTCGGCGGGCGCGAACGCGATGCTGTGCACCAGCACGTCGAGCTTGCCGTAGCGCTCCTTCAATTGCGAAAACAGCTGCTGTACCTCGGCGTCATTCGACACATCGCACTGGAAGCCTGTCGCATTGGGCAGGCCTTCCACCAGGCCTTTGGCTTCCTCCGCCAGGCGTTCGTTCTGATAGGTGATGGCCAGGTGCGCCCCCGCCTGTTGCAGCGCCTGCGCGATCGCCCACGCGATGCTCCGCTTGTTCGCCACCCCGAACACCACCGCCGTGCGTCCTTCAAGCAAACCTGTCATTCGTTCTTGTCACCTGCGCATGTCAAAGGTGAATCAGGATAACAGCTGGTGCCCCACATCTGTTTGGGTTTGACAGATGTGGGAAGCACTAATCCGCCATTTCCACTACCGGCTCCGCTGCCGCCACCCCCACCGGCCATACCGAAAACACGAATGCCAGCGCGTACACCATGGCCAGCAGCCCAAACGCCATGGTCAGCGACACCCGATGGGCGACCAAACCCGCCGACAGCGCCAGCACGATCTGCAGTCCTGTTCCCGCAAAGTAGAATGTGTTCTGTACCCGCCCCATGAAGTGCTTGGGCACCAACTGCATCATCGTCGTGGAAATGGAAATTCCGCCCACGCCGCGCGCCGAACCCATCGTCATGTAGATCAGCACCGCCAGCGGTACAAACGTGGAGAAGGGAATCATCACGATTCCGACGGTGAGCGTGGCCATCGCGATCTGCAATGCGCGGCGCGCCCCGGCGCTCCGAATCAATGCCGGCACGTAGAACGCGCTTAGAAACGCCCCCAAGCCCCACCCGCCATAGATCCACCCGTAGCCGGTCGCCCCAGCGTGCAGAATGCGGTCGCTGAGCGGCGCCATCACCACCACCGACGCCATCATCGCGCCCAGGTACAGCGACCAGCTCGCGCCCAGCAGCCTTACGTCGCGACGTGGCCGCAAATAGCGGGCCCCTTCGCGCATCTCGTGAAAGAAATGAGCCAGCGCCGATTTTGCCGGCTGCGCAGTCTCCCCTGCCGGACGAACCACATGCCGCCCTTTGCGGACCGCGAAGTAGCACGACAGCGATACCAGGTAGGTGCAGAAATCCACCAGCAGCACGCCGCCGAGGTGAATGTGGTTATAGACGAAACCCACCACCGCGCCCGAAAGCAGGATCCCGCCCTGGATGCCGGCCATCAGAAAGGTGTTCGATTTCACGTAATGTTCCGCCGGCGTCAGTTCCTGGATCAGTGCATTGATGGTCGGCCAGAACATCCAGAAGCCGAGCTGCACCAGCGTATTCATCAGGTACAGGTGCCAGACCTGGACGCGTCCGTAGAGCGCAAGGATGGCGACGGTCAGGATGACCAGCGCCCGCGTGCCATCCAGCAGCATCACCAGGTGCCGCCGGTCTTCGCGGTCAATGATCACGCCGCTGAAGGGCAACATCAGCATCGAAGGCAGCGTTTGCAGCACGACCAGCATGCCCAGCGCCGCCTCCGAATGCGTCGCTTGCAGCACGAACCACATCACTGCGGCGGAATTCATTCCGCTGCCCAGCATGGAGATCACGTTGGCGGTGAACACCAGCCGCAGCGGCCGAATTTTTAAAATCGAGCGCATGGAAAGGAAATTTCGAGAGTAGCGCAGAAATATTCAATTCGCCAGTTGCCGAACGTCAGTGGCGATGCGGCTCTGCCGGCGACCTTCCGCCGGACCTCGTTCCGGCGGACGATCCGCCCGCCGGCGGAGATTGGCGCCGGCAGGTGGGCGGAGTACTTGACAAACTTATCCGGAACTCGCAAAATCCCGCCAAGGTTGTTCTCTCGCCGCTTCGTCTGCAGTGCCTTTAATTCACCCAACCGGCCAAATTACGCCCGCAGCGACGGGCCTCGGCTCTCATGACCCCACGGACCGTACAGTCATCTCACGGAGGCTTGCGATGCGCCGTTCCCCCTGTGCTCCTCTTTGGACCAGCCGATTGCCGAATCTCTTTACGCCGGAAGCGAAGGTTTTGGGATAGCTGTGCCGGGTTCCGGGGGACCTGGAATCGCCCTAAGACAACGCAAGTCGTGATTGCGAGCACAGGGTATCCGTTCGCCCGCAGGATTTCGCAGGTGATCTGGCCAAGGAGGCCTCACTGGCTTCTTCCCCCTGTCGAAATCCCTCTGCAGCAGTAAGGTACACTGCTGGAACCGCACGAGCCACGCGAACGGTGGCACGCCGGATGCTGGCTGCTTTGGTATTATTTCTGCGCATTTTTGTTTGGGCCCAGGGGGTTCTCGACCAGACTAGAGTTTCTTGGCCGTCTCTTTCGTGGTTGCAAGCGACAACGCTTCGGTGTCGCGAACGCAAGTTCCTGCCGCAGACAGTTGTTGAACGTGAACAACGATTGCAGTTTTGTGGTGGAGGCAATATGTCGCAGTACAGCACCCCAGTAAAGATCTTTGTCGGCGGCTTTGTGTTTGCAATGCTCACATGCATGGCGCCGGTATTTGCTGCCGCCCAGTCGAACCCCTTGAATTTCCGCGACAATTTTTTTGTCACCGGGGATTACGTTGTCGCCGGGGCGTACGGAATGAACGGTGCGAATTCATTCCTCACCGTTGGTAGCATCCTCTACACGAAGGGAACGATCACTGTCCCTGACACTCAGAATCCAGGCATCACCGGTGCAACCTCAGTGCCCAAGGGAGCCGATATAGTTGCTGCGTTCCTTTATTGGGAAACGGTCGAAAGTAATAACAACCTGGGAGCGGGTCAGAATGGGTTTTTCTTGCCGAACCCAAACGGGTGGGGCGGGGCCGGCCCTAATGGTGGGCTGGGTTACGCCATTCAGGGAACAAACGTGAGCCCCAGCGGCAACGTGGCCTGGAGTAATGGCGGGTGCCCGAGCACTTCGACAGGGAGGACCGTCAGTGTTTATCGCGCCAACGTCATAGGCGCGCTACCTCGCGATGCAAGCGGAAACGTGCTGGCAGGCTCCTCGGGAGCGCCACAGTCATACCAACTCACGCTTCCAAGCAGCTCTACCGGCTCTCCCCCGATTACCCTAGGCGCGACTCTTGTTATTGTCTACCGGGTACTCTCCACAGACTTTCCGCTGAACTCGATTGTCATTTACGATGGCGCTTACGGCCAAAGCACGCTGAACGTAGCGGCGGGCTCGCTGAACATGCAACAGGCAGTGCAGGGGTTTTATGATGCTGCGGCAAACCCCGTAACCAAGTTGACTCACATTGTAGGTAGCGGCCAGAACAATAAGTTCCAAACCGCTTACTTCGGCACTGACCCGAATAACCTTCTCGCGCTCCCGAGTTTATATCCAAACGGCCTGCCGACGTTCCCCGGTTGGTACGGCGACTGGGATAATGTGACGTGGACCTTCGGCGACCAGAATTATCCATTTCCTCAAAATCCTGTAGGTCCAAATCTGACATCGTCAGGTCTTTCCCCTTACCCCACCGCGAACCTATCGTTAAATCCACTGCAGGAGGACGCAGCTTCGGCAACAACCAAGGTTCTGCCCACGACTAGCCAGCAGGGATGCGTAGACTGGGGCGCAGTCATCGTCGAAACCAGAGTTAAGGACAGCGACGGGGATGGCCTGCTGGACTCTTGGGAAGCCAACCACGGGTACTGCGATGCGGCGATCAACAACGGTGTGTGTACGGTAGGAAACCCGGCTTCGGGTTGGGTTGATCTCCCCAATTCGGATGTCAACGTTAAGGACGTATACGTCCAGCTGGATTACATGTGCAGCAATAAGGTAAGCGGCTCGAATGCATGTGATCTTTCCCAGCCTGGTTCATATTCGTTCAATCCGTACTTAACGGTGGCCCCGGACGGCAACGATGTTATTACCGAAGTGACCAATGCGTTTGCCGATCAATATGCTGACGCTAAGGCAAGACACAAGGCCGTCAATCTGCATGTTTTTCCCGCGTGGGCAATCCAGGAGCCGGCGTGCACTGACTTGATTGCCGGGTGCGGCAACCCCGTGTACACCCCCGTCCCGAATCAGCCGGGTGTGGTTTACTGGAAGTCAGGTTTTGCCACTGTGAAGAACCAGCTCGTCGACCCCAACGGTGACACCAGCGCGTGCACGGCCACACCTCCTCCGGCAAGCTGCGTCCCGCGTTTCCAGCACGGGCGAAAAGACAGCTGGCACTATGTACTGTTTGCCCACGGGCTGGTGCGAGGGAAGTGGAACTTCCTCGCCGGAGTAACGGTTTCTCAATCCGGCACGTCAGTAAGGTTCACTACCCCAACGGCACATGGGCTGGTTAAAGATTCGACTCTGGGCAACGGCCGGGTCACTATCAATGGTGCGATCAGCAATCCCAATCTCAATGGGACCTGGCTGGTGAGCGACGTCAGTTGCCAAACTAACCCCGTTACGAGCGTTGCTAGCGATTGCAGTGTTCAAAACACAGCGCCGGGACCGTATTCGTTCACGGTACAAATCGCCACCGCGAACGGCGCGCGGGCCACTTACACCCAACAAACCGACCCTGACCTGAACGCCTTCTCCGGAAAAGCCGGCACGATTGGCGGATGGTCCGATGTGGGCGGTGCCGACTCTCTCATTTCATTGGGCAACTGGCCAGCGACCGACGTTACCTGGAACGTCAAAGCCGCTACCTTCATGCATGAGGTCGGACATACGCTCGGCCTGACCCATGGTGGCCTCTACTACAAGCAACTGTCGCCAACGCCGAGTCCTGACCCGAGCTTGAACGATTACACGCCGGCCATCGGAGAAAACTGTAAGCCGAATTTCCTGAGCGTAATGAATTACTTGTTTGCCTTTGATCTCCTGGATAATCAGTGGCTCGATTACGCCGAGGAGTCGACGGATCCCGGGACCCTACCGGTGCTCAACGAGGGCGGTCCGTCAACTTCGTTCTCCAGCAATTACTACTCAAACACCAGTTGGTATGCTCCAACGACGGCTGTGGGCGGCAGTGCCGCAACACGGCATTGCGACGGCACTCCGATCATCTCTGGAATTGGAGCACAACAGATGACGGAAGTGACCAATCAGCCGACGACGTCACTTTCCTGGAGCAGCGGTCAGGATATTAATTTCGACGGTAATAGCAGCGGCATTTTCCTCGGCCACAGTGACTGGGGACCCCTAACGTTGCCTTCGGCTACGTTGAACCCTGCATCGAGCCCAGTTGTTGACTTGCGGCAAATCAGCTCCGCTGCGTTTTCATCCGTCTCGGGGGGAACGAATGGAGCTATCGGTGGAACCAATGGGGCCATCGGCGGGACCAATGGCGCGATCGGCGGAACCAATGGCGCGATCGGCGGAACCAATGGGGCCATCGGTGGAACCAACGGCGCCATCGGTGGAACCAATGGGGCGATCGGCGGATCGAACGAAGAACCCACTCACGAGAGCGCCAACTCCTTCGCTCGTCCTGTCAGGAGCGTGACCGCATCGGAGGGAGTGTCACCGCGTACCATCACCGTAAGTTGGCAGCGGCCGATTTTCGGCACACCTATCATTTACTACGTGTCGCGCTCGGCTGCCGGAGGTCCGTTTACACAAATCGCCGCTGTTCCTCCCAGCACTACCACGTACACCGATACGGTTACGTGCAACCCGGGCGGTTACAGCTACTTCGTGAACTCGGTTGTTGTCGCCGATACGATTCTTTCGGGCACGGTGAACACGAACGGCACCGCGGTCACATGGCTCTCGGGGAACGACTTCAGTTCGCTGTTCGCCCCCAGTCAGCCCATCATCATCAACGGCGTGCAGTACGTGGTGCAGGTGATCAACAGTGCTACCTCGCTGACCCTCACCACTTCGGCTGGCAACCAGAGCGGCGTCGCCTACTCTGCAAGCCAGCAACTGAAGAGCGCAAATTCGAACATTGCGCCTGCGGCTAACCCATCGCTGCTGACGGGCTGCTACACGAACGCGCCGGGCTCAAGCATTAGCTTGAACCAGGTATCTTTCTCGACCAGCCTCGTAAAGGTAGGGACGATCATCCCCGTAACTTGGGGATTCCAGGACGATAACCTTTCCAATAACGTCTATCCTTTCGTGAACAATTTGCGAGCCAGCCAACTCGTCGCGATTGGACCGACTGCGTACAACAACTCCACGAAGACCTGCGCGGCGTACACGGCGACTACCCCGACCAGAACACTAGTGCCGCTCGGAAGTACTGGCAGTGCGTCCTACAGCGTGAGTAACGCGTCTCCTTACGTGTTCACCTTTAACTGGAACACGAGTGGATTCACGTCCGGCTGCTATTACCTGAAGCTGACGCTGGATAGCTGGGCGACCAGCTGTTCGGGTCAGCCAGGAAGTAGTAGTTCAGCCTGCAGTAGCCAAACGAAAACGAGCACGTCTGCGGTGCCGCTGAAATAAAAGGAAGCCAAGGCGTACGCAGCAGCTAAAACAACGCCCGGCAATTCGCCGGGCGTTGTTTAGTTCTGAACCTGGGCGGCCCCGCTGTGTGGGTGGCCGGGCAGGAACTGCGCGTGACAGTATTGCCCCAGGCGCCGGATGAACTGGGAAAGCCTGCGCGTCAGATGACGGTGCGTGAAGTCTATTGCCCTAAACGCCGCTTGATATCGGCGAGCAGAGGATCTTCTCCGGCCTTGTCGCGGATGCTCAGATACATGCGATATGAATCAGCGAATCCAGGGCTTTTCAGTCCTTCTCGAACGCGTCCCTGGTAGTAGTACACGGGCGGGAAGTAGCCGAAGCTCGGAGCATCAATCAGTTCGAAAGCCTCACCTCGCCTTTTGATGCAGCGGTCGAACTCGGAATCGGCCTCAGCGAAAAGACCGGCTTCCAAATAGGCACGCCCAAGATCAAAGCGGCCCATCCAGGTATCCAGCACGTTATTCGCCTCGACAGCCAATCGGATCGCCGTTCGCGCATCCTTTTTCTGCAGGGCAATTTCGCTTTCGATCAGCTTGGCAGACGCCCGAGGCTCCGGAGGCACCTCCTCAGCAAGACGGGTACTTACTTCCTGTGCTCTCTTTGTCTGGCCAGCAGCTGCCAGCACTCGCGCGGCAAGGAATCGGACATTGGGCTTCTTGCTGGCGCCCAACGCCCCTTCGGCTGCCTGGATTGCCTGGCGGTTTCGTCCGGCTAGAAGATGCGAGTAAGCCAGCGTAACTAGATGCTCGGGCCCGCGCGGATCGTTGGTCTTCTGCTCGCCCGCCGCAAATTCTTCCAGGATTCGCGACGCTTCAGCATAGCGGCCCTCGTACAGCGCAAGGTCACTCAGGCCGGAAGCAGCAAAGGAAGCTCCCAGCGGGCTAACCTTCGAAAGCTTTTGATATGTGTCTGCCGCTTCAGAGAGTTGCCCTTGACCTATTTGGGCATAAGCCAGAACGAGGTAACCTTGCGCAAACAGCGGGTTGGCTTGTACGACGGCCCGTGACGCGCGCTCGGCCGTAGCAAACTCTCCGTTAAAATCCGAGAACAATGCGAAGTTGAACTGGTTGAGAAGCGATTTAGGTGAAACCTCCAGCGCCCGGCGCGCTTCCTCGAGGGCTTTGGGCATGTTTCGCAACTCGACGTAACAGACACTAACATTCATGTGCCCAAGGTCGTCGGCCGGATAGCGACTCAGCAGTGAGGTGTATTCCTCCACGCACTTAGGAAAGTCGCTCGTCGAGGCGTAGTACATGCCGCGGAAACGGTAGCGCTCGCGCTCCGTCATGCGATCCAGGTGCTGCAGCGCAAGCTTTAAGTACTTTTCGGCACTCTCGCCCTTCCCCATCAGCCTCGAAACCGCCGCCATCCCGGAATAAGCGCGCGCAAAGTTCGGATCGAGCTCGGCGGCTTTGGAAAACGCCTTCATAGCCTCTTCCAGTTTCCCGGCAAATTGATATTCCTCCCCCTGGCTGTACTGGTGTACAACCTCAAGAGAAGCGGCATTGAACGTTCCCGCTGCTGCCGTGAGCTGTACCGATTCTGGCGTGGTATCGCCCAGCGCCTTGCGGATGGGTACTGCCAGGGTGGGGAGCTGGCGTATAACGTCGTCTTTGTTGGCCACGTCTAATTGCGACACCCCGATCACTTTGCCCGTTACCGCATCCAGCGCCGTCGCTGACAGGGTGTATCTGTCGCCTCGCAGACTGATCTCTCCCGTGATCACCGAGCTAACGCCTTGGCTAACGGCCACCAGCCGCGCCGATTGTTCATCGAGCTTGTCGGCCGGATTTGGCAATTTTTTTGCCAGCTTACGAGCTGTCCCGCGATCAAAGCCGTTGATAAAGCTAGCGCCTTCCAGCGCAGTGTTTAGCATCGGCTCCAGGGTGCCGTTCAGCACCGGATCGCCGGTGTGATTAGTGAAATCTGCGACCAGCACCGATACAGGATGGCCCGCCGAAGCAACGCTCTTCCCTGGGAAGATCCAACGATGCACCGACGGCACTCCGAGAACCCCGGCGATCAGCGCAACCATAAGAATCGCGACGCCGACGGCAACGCGGGCGGCCGGCATTTCAACCGCGATGCTGGGCAGACGTATGGAAATGCTTGACAACCCCTTCGGGGCGGTAGCGGTGTCGAGGTCTGGGAGAACTTCCGCGGCGCTGTTGTAGCGCTTGTCCGGGTCGCGTTCGATGCACTTCAAGATCACGCGCACGATCCATTCCGGCAGATCGGGGTTGATCGTCTTCGGGCTCTTCGGCGCCTCGTGCACGCGCTTGTACATGAGCTGCAGCGTGCTGTCGGCGTGGAACGGGACATCGCCGGTGACCATCTCGTACAGAATCAGCCCCAGGGCGTAAATGTCTGCGCGGTGATCGATCTTGCCGCACTGGACCTGCTCCGGGGCCATATAGCGGGGGGTGCCAAGAAGCTCGCCGCTCCTGGTCATGCCCGCGTCGCTCTCCAGCGACTTCGCGAGACCGAAGTCGGAGACATAGACGTTGTCGCTGTCGTCCAGCAGGATGTTTTGCGGCTTGAAGTCGCGGTGAACAACGCCTTCGGCATGGGCGGCATCGAGCGCCGAGCAGAGCTGCTTGGCGATTTTGACGGCGCGGTCGACCGGCAGCTTGCCATTCTCAAGGAGCTTGTGGAGGTCAGTCCCATCGACGTAGGCCATGGAGATGAACTTCACGCCAGCGGCATCTCCGAGATCGTGAATGCGCAGGATGTTCTTGTGGGTAATCTTGCTTGCGAGTAAAAGCTCCTGCTTGAAGCGGGCGGTGACGCCGGCATCCATGGCGAGGCCGGGGCGGATCAGCTTCAGCGCGACCGTGCGATCAAGCTCCTTGTCGTAGGCCTTGTAGACGGCGCCCATGCCGCCTTCGCCAAGGAGTCGTTCGATCCGGTAGCGCGGGCCGAAGTCGACCTCGTCGGAGCTGGAGCCTGCACCCGGAGCTCCGGCCCAAGGACCCGCAGTAGGGGCATCGGCGGGCGGAGGAGTCGCAACAGAGGCGGGTGCCGGCGCGGCAGCCGGCATCTTGGCTCCGGGTGTCGGCGGCATGCTCACGCCGCCAAAGGTGTCCAGCTCATTCACCGAAACCAGCGCGGAACCACAGCGGACGCAGGTCGAGACATTATCGGAATTGCTGGTCCTGCATCGCGGACAATTCATGGTGGGCCCCGGGGCGCGAAGAGGTCTCAAATTATCGTTGAGCGACGCGAGCTGCCGCAAGCGTAAACGAGATTTGGCGCAGCTTTTGGCACCTCTGTCAGCTGCGAGCGAGTGGTGCGTTGGTGCGAGCCGCGCGAGGTCGCCTCCGAGCAATTGCGCCCACGCGTAACAGGTCACGCAGCTTGCTTTTCACCGGAGTGCGCGCTCAGGATTCGTGGATTTACCACGCCGCGAACGATGTATACATGCCGCCGCCGCTGGGCGTACTGGGGCTTCGGACCGCGGCGGACGCGTTTCCGGCTCGCGTTTCTGTCTCGGACCAGTCCGGAACAGGCTCGCTCATGGACACCTCGGCAAAGCTGGGACCAAAGAAGTGGCGAAGAATCGGGTGGGTAGGCGCTTGACCCCACTCGCGCAGTACTGTTGCGGAAAGTATAACCTGACCTGCCGAATTCAGCAGCGACATTCTGCGCCGCAGCATGATGCGCTGTCCTCCCCCGCACGGTCGCGCGATGAGCCGCAACCCAAGCTGCCGCATCTAATATGCTAGCCTGTTAAGGAATTAGACTTCTCTACGCGGGACGACCTTGCTGAATACCCTGGCAGCCAAGATTTTCGGAACCAAGAATGAGCGCGAGGTGAAGCGCCTCACCCCGTCGGTCGGGCGCATCAACCTCCTCGAGCCGGAGATGCAGCGTCTCACCGACGCCCAGCTCCGCGCCAAGACCGACGAATTTCGCAAGCGCCTGGCGGAGCGCCTCGAAGGCCTAGAAGACGACGACGAGCGCCGCTCCTCGGAAAACGCGTTCCTCGAAGAAATCCTGCCCGAAGCTTTCGCCGTCGTGCGCGAAGCCGGCCGCCGCGTCCTTAACATGCGCCATTTTGACGTTCAGCTCATCGGCGGCATGGTGCTGCACGAGGGCAAGATCGCCGAAATGAAGACGGGCGAGGGCAAAACCCTGGTCGCCACGTTGCCGGTCTACTTAAACGCGCTCAGCGGGCGCGGCGTGCACGTGGTCACGGTGAACGACTACCTGGCCCGCCGTGACGCGGAGTGGATGGGGCGGCTCTACCG
>JBPCSQ010000012.1:0-94782 GCA_051006995.1 Terriglobales bacterium | reverse complement strand
GTGACCCCCTGCGCCCAAGGCGGATTCCACAGCCTATTGAGATCTACTGAATTGTGGAGACCAGAACTATTTGTTAATGAATGGCTTCGGGCCTACCTGTTGAACGCTTTTGAAACGTGCGGCTTCCGGATGCAACCTCCGCTACAATTCCGTCTACATCGAAGGCCACTCGCCAAAGCCGCATATGAGAATGGCCAGAGTGTGTACAACGACGGCTTCGCCGAGTTCAAGCGCAAGGGCTAGCTGGGCGGGAATGCACTGGTGGCTACATTTGGTGCCACTCCAAAGCAGCAGTAGCGGAGAGGATTTCCATCTCCGGGGCGCTCACCGTTTCTTGCAATACGATTTCATCGTGCCCGTACACTTCAAATACATCCTTGAGGACGATGAGGACGCCGTTGGGATGTTCTCCCCTAATCGCATAAGCCACCAGATTGTCAGAAGTGCTCCCCCAGTCCTTGAACTCCATCAGTCGGTTCCATTCGTGCTGCCTCACGATGCCGAAAAACCGGGTAACCACGCTTCTTTTATTCTCGCTGATACGTGTACTCGCCAGTTGTCCGAAGGAGTGCCCACGCGTGCTTTCTCCGCAGATGGGGCATTCCGGAAGTAGTGATTGCAGTTTCGCTCCCGTTGGACTGTCACCGCTTCTTTCATGTCGCAGTATCGTCATCTTCGGCCTCGACGTCAGCAGATGCTCTTCGTGGTACATGGCGAAGGATCTGGCGGTTTCTGGCTCTGCGTGGGGTCGGGTTCTGGATTCGTTGCGCTGTCAAATATCGATGTTCCGAGGAAGCCTCCGCCGATCGCTCCGAGTACCCCACCGACTCCCGCACCCCAAGGTCCCCCGGCTGCGCCAATCTCCGCTCCGAATAGTCCTCCAGCCCACGCCCCACCTATTCCACTACCTTCTCGTCCGGCCGTCTCCAGCTTTTGCCCGTCCGGAGCAGTCGCAACATCGTAGAGAGCAATTCCCGCCGCGATACCGGTACCGACTTTTCCAATGGTTCCTGCGAGCTCGGCTGTCCCGGTCGCCCCCGCATTCGTACGAGTGACGCTTTCTGCAAGTTGGGCGTCTGTCTTGGCTGCGCGTGCTGCCGCCCGGGCTGGATCGCTGGCTGCCTGACTTGCGACTTCACGACCCAAAGCTGGGCCCTTGCCCCGCATTTCGGCCTTTAGAGCATCGCGTTCGGCCGGTGAACTAGCACGCTTCGCACGTTCGACGTACTCTTGCCGGGTCGCCTGTATCCCTGTTCCCGTCGCTGCTGCGTGCGTCGCGACGTATTGCACGACACGCATGGCGATGTCGCAGAACGGCCAGCAGTGCCCGTCTGCATCGGCACGAGACAGTGGATTATTTCCTACATACGAGTACAGGTTTAGGCTCTGAGGATTGTCGAAGTCGGCATACGGTATAGCGGTCGGCTTCGCCGCCCAATCTGGTAATATCCACCTCCCCATGCTACTGCCGTAGTATCTAGCTCCGAAGTAGTCGAGTCCGGTTTCGGAATCGCGTTCTTTGCCGGTAAACTTGTAAGCATTCGGCCCGGACGTGATCGGACGTTCTCCGCCGTAAGGATAATAATCAGACTCTTGCTCGATGGAGCCGGTTGCGCCTGTAATCACCGACGCCGAGCCGAGGTGATCGGAGAAGTAATAATGCGGCGTGCCAGTTGGCAAATCTAAACGTGCTATGCGCCGTGAATTGAAGAAGACGTACTCTTCGTTGATGTTGCCAGTCAAATCACTTTCGTCCAATGGATCAGCCCCGAGTCCAGTCCAATACAACGTGCCCGTAGCTTTTTTCACGCGCTTGCCGTCGCCATCGTAGATGTATCGCGGATCGACATCGCTGTCCAATTTCGCCACGCGATTCTCGGCATCGAATGTGTAGCTGTGCGCTCCGTCGTTAGTCATATTCCCGGCAGCATCGTACGCGTAATTGTTACCGACCAGCCGATTATGAGAATCTACGCCAGCATTCAGTATCGGGGTCGAACAGCGCTGTACGTCAATGTTGCCCAGATTACCCCAAGCGTCAATGCTGAAGTTCTGACCCCAATTCTTCGTCAGGCCACTTGGCAGAACAGTGCAGTCGGTGGACAGGGTGTACGCTGACGTGAGGCGATTTAATGAATCGTATGTGTACACCGCGGACCCGTTGGGCCGATTCGGCCGCACACCGTCAAGGTTATTGGTAATGCCGTAGACGTTTCCGTTGTCAGTTGTGTAAAGCTGGAAATCGTAATTTAGGCTGAGGACGGCCTGGCTGCCGGGCACCGTGGCCGATAACAGAATCGGCTGCAAACGCTTGTTGAAAGTGTTGGTTGTTACGATGCCGTTGAATCCATTAGCGACACCGTTCTTGAGACCTGTGAGTGCACCCCAAGGCGAGTAGGTCGCATTGGTTGCGTAGTTGATGTTGTTGACCGTGTCCACCGCCGATAGCGTTCGTCCTGCACCACTGACGGTGTATGTGACCGCGCGATTGCTTGGGTACGTCAATGCTGCCAGAGAACCATCCAGATTGTAGCTGTATCGAGTCGTTTTGGTTATTCCGCCGATCGTCCGCTGCTCGGATGTGGAGCGACCCATCGGATCAAAGCACCACGCGGCGTTGCCCGAAGCATCGGACATGCTCGACCGCCGCCAGATACCGTTTGTATTCGGCGAAGTGCAATTGGCATTACTGTCGTAGCTGTAGCTGACAGCAGGATCTCCATTTGAATAGCTTTTACCGGTTACGCGATTAAGTGAATCGTACTGGTTGAAAGTGGTAATGATATTCCTGGCGTCCTGTCTGGTTTGCAGGTTTCCATTGTCGTCGTAGGTGTACCGGACAGTACCCTGAACGTGCGATCCGTTGTCAACAGCGGGGCAGGGATAACTTGGATCGGCTCCCGCCTCAGGATTTGCGCTGCACAGCAATTGCGACAAAGAGTTGTACGTGAATGTGCGCGTGCGCCACTGTGTCGAGTCCCCAAGTGCGGACCCTTTCTGGTCGACACGCAACAGATTATTCAGAACATCATATGCGTAAATCGTCGTATACGGATTTGAAAACAGGTCGGGGTCGGCTCCCCCTGTAAGGGCAGTGCTCGTCGCTGTAAATGACGGTGTGTTGAAGTAGGTGCCTTGCGATGTGCTCGACGTGCTCGTTACCGCATAATTGGTGACCGCTCCTGTGAGCTTTGAAGTCAGCGTTACGGTTGAGGACGAGGCGACCGCAGTCACTGGCGAAGTTGGATTGGTGTTGAAGGAGGAGGCCAGAGCCGACGCCACCAAGATCGAAGTGCTGTTGCCCGGCGACTGGCCATACGAGGCCACGCCCGTGAAGCCACCAACTGCCACAGAAACAGTTCCGGCGTCATACACAGTGGTGTAAATTGCATTCTGACCGCCTGTCAGCGCACTGCCGGAAGCCGCGGTGAATGAGGGTCCCGTAAAGTTGCCCATATCGTAAGTGCGGGCCGTCGATAGCGAGTAATTCGTGCTCGCCCCGGTCAGCTTGCTGGTGAGAGTGACAACATTGCTCGAGGCGCTGGCAGTCACCGGCGACCCCCCATCACCGTTGAAAGCGGTTGCCAAAGAAGAAGCGATGCCCGAGCTGCTGCTGCCGGAGCCGTAACTCGCAGATTTCGTAAACCCGTTGACCGTTACACTGACCGAGCCCGAATCGTACACCGTCGTGTACGTTGCATCCGTTCCGCCCGTAAACGAACCGCCGGAGCTTATCGGGAAAGAGGTGCCGGTCATTACTGTGCTGGTACTGTAGACAGACAGTGAGTAATTCGTGTTCGATCCGCTTGTTTTGCTCGTTAGATTGATCGTTGAACCAGAAAGGCTTGTATAAACGTAGGTGATTGCGCTCGCGAGCCCGGCAGCCACAGTAGCCGCCGTGTCGCCGTCCCCATAGTAGTACGTAGCCTGCACGCCGTTGATCGTTGCTTGGACATACCCCTGATCCGGATCAACATGGCAGTAATCATCGCAAACTCGGTGCGTGCGCAAAGTCCCGCTAATCGATGCCCACCCCGTTCCTGGAGTAGCGGAGTGCGTGAGTACTTGTTTGCTCTGTTCACTACCGCTGATCGTGACATTGCCAGAACCGGCTGCACCCGGTTGTGTTTGGATCTGCGCTGATTGTTCTGTGCCACTAACGCTAACACTGCCGCTGCCCGGGGTGCCGGCTCCGCTCGCCCACGGCTCGTCAACCCGCACGAGCCGGCCCAGCGAATCCGTATAGCTCCGGCGCTGTTTGCCCGCCTGGTCGATCACCGTCGTCGTCAGGCCGGAGTAGGTGGTAACCACGTTATTCGCCGTGGACGTACCATCTGTCGGTATGAGTTTGGTAATGCGCCCAAGTGCGTCGTATTGATAGCTGGTGATTCCGTATGTCGGTTCTGATGTCGAGCGGTACGGGTTGCTCTCTGTAGCCTTGCGCCCCAGTACGTCATACGTGGTGTCTGTGTACACCGTCCCTTCAGGGTCCGAAGTTAGCTGCGTCTGAACTACCCGACCGAGCCCATCCCTGAGCGCCATGGTCGTCATGTTGAGCGAACTCGTGATCTTCGAAGTCGCGGTAACGGTGACCGGCGGCACGTCGTTGTAAGAATTGCTCGTTTGGCCGCCGTCAGGCAGAGCCTTCTGCGTCAAGCGCCCGAGTAGATCATACGAGAAAGTAGTGCCCGCTCGATTGCCATTGTTAATGTCATTCTGGTCCTGCCGGGCCTGGACTGCACCAGTGCACGGATAATAGGTAAATTTTACAAGTAAACTGGCTGCGTCCGTTCTCTGAGTAGGAAATGCCTTGGTGTTGCTGGCCGGGAGGCATGACGTTCCTGACCAGTGGTCATCGTAGCTCCATGATGTCGAGTGCTGTCGCGGATCGGCTATGGAAATGATGTTTCCCAAGTCATCGTAGGAATACGTGGTCGTGACGTAGGCGCTATCGGTGTTCCTCCAGCGCTTGACCTTGCTTACGTTGCCGCGATAGGTGAAGATTGCTGAATAACTCGCATCGTGGCCGATGGTTACGCCGGTCGAAGTGAGCGCTGTCGTATCGTACTCGAACTGTGTCTGCGCCTTCTGATTTGAACTGCCATCAAGAATCGTTTCCGCAATGATTTTATTGACAATGTTATAGCCCGCATAGGCCGGAACGGCGTTATGTAGATAGCTTTTGGTCGTCCGACGCACTGGCTGCGAGTCGCCGGCGGAGGCAAACTCCCGAATTTCAACCACGTTGCCCCGGCTGGTCGTGTATGTGTCCGTAGTCGGTGGTTGGGTGCAGTCGTCACTCCCGTAGCAGGTGGTCCAAGGGTATGTTATTTCTTCATAATCGAACTCTTTCTTTGAAGTCGAACTGTCATCGAGAGTTGTCGTGATCCTTGTAAGCCTGGTTCCTACCGGCTGGGCCTCATAGTCTGGCCCTACAATCGGGGAACCCTGCCAAGGGTCTGCATCTGCCTTATATTCCATGGCATACTGACGCAGAGGCGTGCCCGACACCGCCCCTTGGTAAATTCTCGCGGACGTGACGGCACCGTCAACAACAGAATATGTAGATTGATTATTTAACGGATCGGTAACGGTGACAGAAATGTTCTGATCGCTTCCGGTACGGGAAAAATACCAGGTGGAGCTCTGTCCGCCGACATTCACGGTTCGGCTTGCGACGTAGCGGTACGTCCTCTGTGCATCCGACAATGTCGCCCAAGTGTACGTAATGTAGCCGCCCGTTGGAAGATCAATTCGAGTCAACGCCGCATAATTGGGACTCTCATACTGAAATTGGTACGACCGGCCATTAGGGAGAATGATTGAATCAATGAGACTTGTGCTGCCCCCGACTATCTCGTGGATAGGAGTACTCCAAAAACCGTTGACGCCGAAACTGGTTCCGAGCGGATGCGAAGAGTAGTTGATGGTGTAAGTTTGTAATACACCATTTGCGTCGTAGACTTTGAAAAAGACCTGATTGGTCCCGTTCTGCTGCGTTACGATCGTTCGCCCCAGAGTGTCTACACCGCCTGGATCTGCCGTTTGCGTGTTCCCGTTCGAGTCCCTCCGCGTGGCCAAGGCGCGAGTACCGTCGGCTAGATACACATCAGCATTGACGTTAAATGTTAGGTCCCCAAGGATACCGTTGCCGCCCAAGTCCGGCCCGGTAACGTTATCAGCTGCGCAACTTCCGCCTCCCGATAGCTGGACTGCGAGGGGATGCTTGCCGCCGCCCTCATCATGGTAAATGTAAGATGTTCGGTAAGTCGTATTCCCGTTGTCCCACAAGCAATAAAGATGGCTTGTCCCGTGTGTCATCGTAGCGCGGCCCAGTTCCCACTGCCCCCCAAACGGGACGCCACCTGTGTTGTCCCGTTTCTCCGTGTTCCAAATCTGATAATTCGTGCCCAAATAGTCCACGCGATTTGCGGTCACAAGAAAATGTGGATCGTAGCGTAAGAAGAAATTGAAATCCATGCCACGGCCCTTTACCGACGCAATGGGGACACGGATCAATAGATTTCCGCTGGCGACATCGACATGCTCAATATCCGTTCCAATTGACATTGAGAATGGCAGATCGCCGGTGCGGTTCTGATTGGTGATGCGAGTCGGGATTTCATCCTGAGCAAGTAGAGTTGCAGCAGCGATGAATATGGTGAGGAGGAGTGCAGTAGGTCTATACTGGCGATTCATGTGTGCTTGCTTCGCTTATTGAAAATCGCTATCTGGAACACCGGTATTGGCAGCCACGTTCGTGAGCGTCGTGATGCTGAATATGCGGTCGCGAATGTAGCGCTCGATTCGATAAGGAACCTGCATCCCGGCGACCGGCCGGAAATCGCTGTAATATGTTTCAACTTTTGTGCGGTTCTCGATGATCTCCGGTGAGAAGTCGTTTGTAATCGTTTTCACGACCAGGAGCGTACTGCTGTCGATGAACACATGAAATTCAGCGATCACGTCTTCTATATCAGCAGGAGTGTTGTCCGACGGAGTCGCCGATATTAGAAGGTGGTGAGCAGGGCGACCCGAAACCGACTCCAGCCCGACGTAGGTCGCCTTCGTATGTGGCTGCTGATAATCTGCAATGCGTGAGAATGCCGGAACGTGCTCGGCACGGAGGTACTGGGTTACATGCATGGGGAGCTGCCGGCGAGTACCGCCTTGTACGGTCCGACCTTTTCCGGCGTTCACAATCGAGGTGGTGACCTTCCCGTCGATCGTCGTGTCGAATCGGAACCGGCTGTCTTTCTTGGTTTTGATAGTGATAGTGCCGCTCCGGCCATCCCAGTACGCAATGTTGCCTGTAGCGACTGTGTCTTGAATCGCACCGTTGGCTCCTGAGGCTACAAGTGCCTGCGCAAGGATGCTCGCAGCTGCCGGCTCGACCTGAGCGGGTAACTGCTGCACGTGAACGATAAGGCCCAGGAACGACGCAATTGCGAACGCAATCTGCGCGACAAGACGCCACATAAGACCACCTCTAAATTGTTATTTCCGCAAAAAATCGGGGAATCATCTTCGTAAACTGCCTTCCGCGGATTTAGAAACGCGCCTTGTTCCGGATTCGTAACACCGCAAAGGCCATAGAACATAGCCCTGGTGCCCCCCATAGGTTGTAAGACAATAAAAGGAATGAGGTAGGGTGAACGTGCGGATTACTTCATGCCACTACTACTTGTCACAAACATGACGTGACCTAGCTCACTAACTTTGGTCACCGTCACAGGTGACTTGTTACGAAATCAGAACAGGTTGATTGCCGTGCCAGTCTTAGCAATTTAGGTCATGGCATCACACACTTACGTGACAGAAATCACAACCCGTGAGATGCCTTATGGTTAGACTGCTTGGGTTCTTCGTTGCAACTTCAACTCCTAATCAGAGACGGCAAGCACACCTGGCGGACACACACGAAAGCCGGGTACCCCACGCTTCCGCCGCAGAACGGAGATAATGCGCCCACAACTGCTGCGGACTCTTCTCTTCTCATCCGTCCTAATTATCGCCGCGGCAGGTGACGCACAGGTTCGTCCCATAGCACAGCACGGGAGAGCGCAGCAGAATCCACCCAAGCACGTGCCGGGACAGATGCTGGTGAAGTATCGGGCGGGACTGGAGCCACTGTCGAAGCTGTTGAACGACAGGCACGCCGCCCAAGTGAAGAAACAGTTCCGCGGTACTCCAGGGCTGCAGTTAATCGAGCTTCGCGACGACCAGAGATTGACGGCTGTACTGTCTAGCTACCGTTCCAACCCAGCCGTCGAATATGCCGAGCCCAACTACGTAATCAGCTTGCTCGACTCTGCCCCTTCCGACCCCGATTTCGCGCAACAGTGGGCACTGCGCAACGTCGGTCAACTGCTCGGTAAGGCCGGTGCCGACATAAACGCGTCAGCAGCATGGAACCTCACGAAGGGGGACGGCAACGTTGTCGTCGCTATTATCGACACTGGTATCGACTATAAGCACCCGGATTTGGCTCCCAACATATTTCAGAACACTGCCGACTGCGATGCGAATGGTATCGATGATGACGGAGATGGGTACGTCGACGATTGTTACGGCATCAACACCAGCGCGCATACGTCTGATCCCTTGGACGACTATGGGCATGGCACGCACGTCGCCGGGATTATTGGCGCCGCCGCGAATAATGGTCTCGGGGTTGTCGGCGTTAATTGGAATGTGAAGTTACTGCCATGCAAGTTCATCGACTCACGGGGTTATGGAACCGTGGCGGATGCGGTGGAATGCTTAGATTGGCTGCGCGTCCTCAAGCAAAGAGGGATAAACATCGTCGCGTCGAACAATAGCTGGGGGTTTCCTTTCTATTCTCAAGCGCTCGCAGACGCGGTCAAGGCGCAAGAGGACGCCGGGATTCTGTTTATCGCCGCCGCGGGCAACGATTTCGAGACCAATGATCTGGTGCCCGTATATCCGGCTAGTCTGTCATATGGAAATGTCATCACAGTGGCGGCCACCAACCGCTTCGACGAACTCGCATCGTTTTCCAACACCGGCAGGTGGAGCGTGCACTTGGGCGCGCCCGGGGAGGAAATCTTCAGCACACTTCCCGGCGCGACCTACGGTTATGAAACGGGAACGTCGATGGCCGCTCCGTTCGTTACCGGCGTTGCAGCACTACTCAAGGCGCAAGATCCCTCTCGCGACTGGAAAACAATTAAGAACTTATTGCTGTCAGCGGGCGACAGCCTTCCTGCCCTGCGGGACGCCACGATTACAGGTCGGAGGCTGAACGCGTTCGCTTCACTGACATGTTCCAATTCCAGCCAGCTCTCACGCATTGCCCCGCCAGGGAACATCGCTTCGTTGGCGGCAGCATCCCCCGTCACGATTGCTGTTCTTAATCTCGATTGCGGCAGTCCGGGCGGGCCCGTCACCGCGAACATCCCGGCCACCGGCGAAACGATCGTTCTTAAAGATGACGGCCTTGCTCCAGATGAACGGGCTGGCGACGGCATTTTCTCTGGGCAGTGGACACCTCCCGGGCTCGGAACATTTACGATCGCGCTAACGGGGGGAGATCAATTCTCCATTGAAGTACTCAGGAGCTACTACGCACAAGCAGAACCTGGCAATTACCGGATTATCGCCGGGCAGAACCTCGACCTTAGCGATGACTCCGTCGCGGAACTGCTAGCGCCGTTTCCGCTTAAGTTCGGCGGAGCGACATTCGCGAAGCTGTACATCAGCAGCAACGGCACGATCAGCCTGACCGAGGCGTTTGGGGACTATTACAACCGACTCATTCCGCTACAAGGCCTGTCCTATTTCCCTTATGGCTGGAACCACACGGCTGCGATTCTAATCGCACCGTTCTGGGACGATCTGTACCCGGTCAAGGGCTCGGCCCAGAACGTATTTTGGGAAGTAAGAGGTACTGCTCCGTCGCGTGAGCTGGTCGTCGAATGGCGCGATGTGCGCTTTTTTGACTGCTCGAGCGATCCGAGCGCAACCATCCGCTTCGAGGCGGTGTTCTCGGAAAACAGCGATGATCTGCTGTTTCAATATGCCAAAGTCTCCAACTCATGTCCTTCTCACAATTTCAGCATGACGGTCGGGGTTCAAGTCGATCCGCGGACGGGCTCGTCGTGGACGAACGGCGGAAGCGTGTGGGATGGCGCCGCGCTCCGCTGGCGGCTTCTTGCCGACGATTCATCTCCGAATCCTTTACCTGTCGTGTACAAGCTGGATCCACCCAGCACCCTGCCAATCAGCGGGCCGCTCGACGTCAAGATCACCGGCAGCAACTTCGTTTCCAGTTCGCAAGTGTTTTTTTCTAATAGCGGCCGTGCCACAACTTACGTTAGCCCAAGCGAAGTCAGGGTCTCGCTGCTGGATTCCGACACGAAGATCGTTGGGCTATGGCCCGTCAAGGTGACCAATCCGGCTCCCGGCGGTGGGGAGTCGAATGAACTTCGTTTTGTGGTTGGGCCTACACCGCCGCCACTTATCACGTCCGCTTCGCCGCCGTCAGCTGTGGCTGGTGGTCCTGGGTTTACCCTGACGATCACTGGTCAGAACCTGTACATGGACCCCATGCCGTGGATCGGATTTGGAAAGACCAGACATATCAACGTCAACGTCATCAGTAATAGCGTCTGGCAGGTGAACATTCCCGCCGAGGAGATCGCGAATCCGGGGACGGTGAATGTTCAGGTCGGGAACAGGTATGGGGAGTCGAATATTTTGCTGTTCACCATCTCACCCTACTCTTCCAACAGCGGCAACTTACCCGTGCAGAACAACGGGCAGGGCGGTACCTTTGCGTTGAAGATGCCGCAGCGATTCTATGGATGGCGATTCGGCGAGCACCTTCCCGCTTACACCAAAGCGTTCAGCGAGAGGGTTTATGCAGGCGGCGCCATGCCCGTATACAAGAACGCGTGGGCATCTGGCACTGGTGGAGGAGTCGGCCCATCGGCGTTCATCCCCACGGTAGTCGCCCCGCCCGCGATGCCGACGGGCTTCATTCCCACTAGCGTCGCAGTCGGAGACTTCAATGGCGATGGACGAATGGATTGGGCTGTAGCCAACGGCGGAGACAACACACTCTGGTTCTACCCTGGCAACGGCGATGGGACAGCTGACGCTCCCTATGTAATCCCACTGCTGGGCGGCTCACCGACCGCGGTGGCCGCGGTCGATCTTCGCGGCGTCGGCATTCTGGATCTCGTGGTCGCCGAAGCCGACAGCTTCGCAATCGAGGTCTTGCTCGGGAAAGGAGACGGAACTTTTAGTTCCGCGGGGCAACAGTTTGTACCGGGCATACCCAACGCGCTGGTGGTCGGTGACTTCAACGGCGATGGCTATCGCGATGTCGTTGTTAGCGTCTTTGCCTTTGACGGTTTTGGCGCCGTCGCCATGTGTCCAGGCGATGGTACGGGGAAGCTCGGAAATCCTGTCATAAGCCGGGTAGATGATAATTACATCAATTATTCGGCGTTGAGCGTAGCCTCTGGGGACTTCAACAGTGACGGTTTGCCAGACCTGGTAATGCTTTATGGAATCACGTTTGATGGTTTCTCGCCAATGGGCAGCCGGGTTTTCATGAACGACGGCACGGGCAGGTTCAAGCCCGGGCAGACACTCTTTGGAATCTATCCTGATATCGAGCTCAATTTCGCAACCGGTGACGTAAACAAGGATGGTTGCGTCGATATCGTTGCTCCCGATGTGTTCGGTTTATTGCAGGTACATCTCGGCGCCTGTGACGGCAGCTTCGGTGCTCCGACTGCTTATCCCATTGGAGAAGCGGGTTGGGGCATCGTCTTAGCCGACGTGGACGGCGACGGAAACCTGGACGCAATCGTGTCCGGGGTCCAGTTCGACGAGGGCGGCCCTGGGTATGGTTTTGAGTCCGGTCAGTTGCTGGGCGTGGCCTCTGGGGATGGCCAGGGCGGCTTCAGGCCTCCGAGAGTGTACCGCGGGCGTCCGAACGTTTACTCGATTGCGGCTGCTGATCTGAATGGGGACGGAAAGCTAGACATAGTCACGGCCGACCAGGATACGGACACGTCCACACAATTCATTAACGATGGTCATGGCGGCTTTGGCAAAGCGTCTGGAGGATACATAGGCTATTTGGGTGGAGGCCAGACCGGCGCCGTGAACCAGCCGTTCTCGGATGTTTTCGTGCACGACATAAATGGAGACGGAAAGCCAGACTTGGTGTGGCTGACTTCACGTGGCTACACCAACAGCCCGATGGACATTACGACTATCCTCAACCAAGGGCAAGGAGGGTACAGTGCCCCGATCCGGTCCACGGCTTTGCAAGCTCGGGATGCGTTCGGGGGCTGGGCTTTCGGGTTTGGCAACTTCAGAAACGTCGGCAGGGAGGATCTGGTCCTGGTTGGCGGATGGGGTGGCTCTTATACATTCATCGCCAACAATGGCGACGGCACCTTCACTTCGAGTGCCCGGATCACCAGGCCAACAGGAGGTGTGCCCGTCCCTTACGTGGCGACGGGCGATTTCAATGATGACGGCAAGCTCGACTTCGCGATCATCGAACAGTGCGACGTAGCACCTTTCACTGGCAATGGTGACGGCACGTTCGCGGAGAAACCCGTCCAACAATTCACGGCGCAGCCAGGCTCGTCGCTATGCTCAAGCCCGTGGCCTGCGTATGCCTATGTCGGAGACTTCAACCATGATGGAAGGCTCGACATTCTCTTCCAGGAATACGAGAACGTGGTTCCGTATAGAAATCATGATGTTTACCTGCTCTTAGGCAATGGCGACGGCTCTTTTCAGCCGCCACAGAAAGTGCTTAGCAACCTGCGCCGCATTCAGGTAGCAGACCTTGATCATGATGGAAATCCCGACATCGTTGAGGCGGCGGAATTCACGGGGTGGTATCCAAGCCAAGATAAGACTCAGGTCAACATCTACTTAGGACGGCCGGACGGCTCGTTTGTCCTGACCTCGTCCTACTCAGATATCTTTGCCGGCGTTCCGGTAGCGTTTGACAACGGATCCGCGACCAGCCCCAATGGTGGCGCGGCTTGGCTTGCCGATTTCGACGGCGATGGTAACGTCGATATAGCCTCATTCCAGCTCAGTGCATCCTACATGCGATATGGGTTGGTTCAGTTTTTGCATGGCAACGGCGACGGCACATTCACGCCGATGAGTGGTGTCTCCCGGCTTGGGACCGTCGCATGGCCGACGCGCGCAGTAGATTTCACGGGCACAGGGCGGGCCGATTTCATCGAATTCGATGGCTTCACATGCGCTTTCCAAATCATCCCGCTCGTTGCAGGTTCCAATCTCTCCGGTTTTCTCTCACCGCAACCGTTTTCTTCCAACGCATCGACTCTTTACCTGCGGCTTAGTGTTGCGCAGAGCGATGTCGCCACTGTTGCCCTGTTCGCCAGCGATCCTGGTGTTGCGCTACCTGCCACTGTCGAGATTCCCGCAGGATCTACAAGCGTGGAAGTTCCCATCACGCTTGGCCCTGGGGTCAATCGCACACGAGTTCTGAAAATCACGGCGACGATGGGCGATGACTCAGCCGCAATCTACGGCGTCGCGGCAAACATCCCCACGGGTCTCAGCATGTCGTCTTCCAAGGACCATCAGAGCGTTATAGCCGGAACTGCAACTTGGGACTACCAAGTTGGCGTGGACTCGGTTGGCGGTTATTCGGGTAGG
Source organism: Terriglobales bacterium (assembly GCA_051006995.1). Taxonomy (GTDB): domain Bacteria; phylum Acidobacteriota; class Terriglobia; order Terriglobales; family Acidobacteriaceae; genus JAIQGF01. Next base: position 81,093 of record JBPCSQ010000012.1, on the reverse strand, counting down.
TTGACGGCGACGTGTGAGGGGTTGCCGGCAGGCGCAGCCTGTCACCTAAGTCCGACGGTCATAACGGTGCCGGCCGGCGGCGGCACCGGCATCAGCACTGTCGTAACGACATCATCCGACACTCCCCTCGGCACTTATAAATTCGCCGTCGTGCTGACAGACGGCATTACCACGGTGCGGCAGTGGCTTACGCTTTCCGTTGCTGATTTCTCGGTGCGATTGGCTGAGCCCGTGAAAATTGCTTTTATCGGGGGCCGGAGTGCGATCTTCGATCTGGCGGTTGACGTAACCGGCGATTCTCCGGACGGAATGGACCTGACTTGCAGCGGGCTTCCGAGCTTTATCCACTGTCAAGAGTCGTATGTGTTTGCAGGGGTGACTACGCGGATTTACGTGTCCGTTTCACTATCAGCTACTCCGGCGATTTATCCGTTCACCATGATTGCCTCGAGTAAAGGCGTGCAGCGCTCGGTGAACGCAACCCTGCGGGTCGTGGACATTTATGGTGCGATCAATCCGGCGGCAGCGACCCTTGCGATTAATCACGCAGTGGATTTTGATTTGACCGTTAGCGCGCCCGCAGGATTTTATGAGCCACTCACTATTGCATGCTTGAGCCCCTATGTTCGATGCACGGTTCAAAGTCCATTGAACTTTCCGGTCGGCGCGACATCCATGGTCGTCCGCGTCACGATGACTGCGATAACGATGCCCACAGCACAGCCCGCGCCCACTGTATCAACTTTGCGTCCACCACAGCTCCAGCGCGCTCCGTTATATCTCAGTTTAGGGGTCGTCCTATGCGCCCTCTTTCTTCCTTGCGGAAGGCTGCGGAATATTCGGCCTCTGCTGCTGATTCTCGTCGCAGTTGCGGTGATTGCGTCTCTGGCTAGTTGTGGAGGAGGTGGCGGAGGAAGTGGCGCCGTCACAAGCCCATCCACTTACACACCCCCGCCAACGCCGCCACCTCCAATGCCGTCACCAACGCCCGGAGCCACTACCGTCATCATCCAAGGAAGTTGTAGCTCGGACTATTACACGAAAGAGTTAGCCAGACTTCCGATCACCGTAACGTACTAGTTCGCGCACCAACTCGTAAATCTCGATCTAGACGGAGTAAGGAGAAAGGGCGGACGGTCGATGCCCTAGCGCACCTGCGCCAAATGCGCAAGCCCAGAGGTTCAGAATCAAATCCACCATCAGAGCGCACCTGCCCCAGGTGCAGGTGCGCTTGAATGCCAAGGAGTTAGAGAATCAACAAGAAGCGAGTCGCCAGGATGGCAATTGTAGTCGAAATTGTAACTATGGTGAGGCCCGACGTTTCACGATAGGTCCCACAATTTGACCATTCATAAGTCGCCCCAGCTAGCTTTTGTGTGCAGGGGAGCACTTTCCAACCCTCCGGTCCCGAAACAGATTTTTCCGCTTGTTGAAAGCTATGGAATTTTGAGCGTTCCAAGTGATTGCTGTTGAACCTGTTGCAGCCTGCTCGTTGAACGCTGTTGAGCTCTATTGAAGGCTTGTGCTTTGACCGTCTACAAAATTATCTACAGGTTCACACGTGAACAGAAACGAATGCACTATCGGCCTTCTAATTCAACATGGAACTGGCTCATTGCAAGGGAGCGATGTGGAACTTCGTCCTCGCGCGTTCGAAATCAATTGCCGAGATGGAGGTTCGTCCCTGACCGAACGACACCCCCTGCAATGCGAGCCTCTTAAGGAGCTCGGGGTCATTCGTCAGCGTTCGTTTGAGCAATTCGCTCGATTTCTGAAGGTTCTCAGAAAATGCAGTACTCCCGGCGAGATTCAGATCGACCGCGTTGGGAGAATCGCGACCGGCGGGAGTCCATGCAACCAAAATGGCAGGGGCTCCGGGATTGCGTTCGCCTGGCAAAACAAAAAGGCTGAAGGTCACCTGATGCGGTATCAAATTACGGAGAACGGCGGCCATCAGCAACGCGGCTTCAAGCGGCTCTGCATGGCCGTCGGAAAGCACCTGCCCAGGCGCGCGTAAGGTTGTCTCCTCCTCGAACGGGTAGCTCGTTGCAGTCGGCGCGACGGATACGGCCTTGTTCCCCATGAAAAGGTCGTCATAGCACAGCTTGACCCATTGTTCGGGCGAAGCAGCGGCCGTGTGTCTTTGCCGAATCTGGGTGGCTCGACTAATGATGTTACCTTCCCGCGACTGCGGCCAGGCAGACAAAGTTGCCAATACAAAATCTTTCGACACCGGCTTTCGTTCTACATTGGAGAGGTCCCACTTGATCCGGTGCCGCGGCAGGATCTGGATATTTCCCAAGCCCGTGGGATGCGGCTTGTCGCCCCGGTCATCTTTAATGGAATAAGTGACCTTGAGATAGCAGCTGTTCAATGAGTCCTTATTCAACCAGATTAAGGCCGGAGAGATATCGACCTGCTGCTGTTGACGGCCGGCCAATTCAATCTGGGTTGGATTCGAGCCCTCTTTCATCTGTACGAACTCGCAATCGAGTGGGTCCAGAGTAAAAAGGACCGCCAGAGTGATCCGGTTACGGCTCTTGTTTCGCATGCTCGCTCGGAACCAATGCAGCGATTGGTCTTTCCCAAGCCCTTCGTCCAAGTAGTAGTAGCGCAAATAGGAGGGCACGCCGGAGGGGAACGTAGCGGTGACCTCGTAGGGGATCGGTGGTGGAGAAATACCTCGGTACCACCCGGAGAGCGTCGACCAGATCGCCTGGCCTTGCGAAAGAATCCCCGCGATCGTTGCCACGGCTGCCGCGATCGCCGCTACCTTCTTGCCGATCGATGGCTTTTCTGTAGTCCCGGTTACTGGGCTTACTGAGCTCATTTCGGTGCCTCGCCTCCGCCGCCCGCCGGGATTGGCCGAGCCAAGTCAGCCGCCCCCATCATTTCCGCAGCCGCCCGGTGGCAGTAACAATTGCCATGTCCCCAAGCACGCCTTTAACGAACAAGCGCGTTTCCATTGCGGGAATGCTCTCGATCGCGTATTCCACATCGTTTTTTTGCCCACTCTTCTCCACCCGGGAGAGCCAGTCCAACGCGATTCGCCTGCTCGCGTTGTGCTCCACAAGTGCTGCGATAAGGTCACCATGGTTCCTGGGCAACAGCTCGTCTCGGAACCACCGTGCACCGAGTCCAATACTGAGATCCGGATCCAGAAGGAACTCCGATGCAGTCGACTTGCCGCTTTCCTTCAGCAGCTTCCATCGTTTGTCGAGAGACGCGAACGTGGACGGAATGAACTGGAATAGCCCTAGCGCTCCGCTAGGCGGGGGCGACAAGGCCGCGGGATAGAAATAACTTTCGCGACGCGCGACGCTGTAGAGAAACTCGGGTTCCAGATTTGCCGCATTGGCCGCCTTTTGAAACGCCGAGGCGAACACCAGCGGATACGCCGTGGCCAAGAAGCGGGCATTTTGCGCGCTGGTCGAGTCGCGATCTCCGGTTTGAATTTTCGCGTTGCAAAGCGCAATCGCAAACGGCCAGTCTTCCCCCATGTTGCCCAACGCGCCAGCCATCCCGAGGCGGCCTTCAGGATGTGCCGCGATTGCAGCATCCGCATCTTCTCGGAATGCGATGAGCAGACCTACCCGAGCCAACAGGTGGGCAGAATCCAGTTCCTGGAGAGTCATGTTCTCCAGGCGGGCGGAAGGATAAAGATGCTGCAAATGCTCAGTGGCCTTGATTCCGTCGGCATAGAGCCGAGTTTGCAGTGCCTCCCGGATACGGATCCCATACGGTGATTCCGCTGCGATCCCAGCATTCGACGGGGCGGGGGAATAGGTGGCCCTGAGCTGGTCATACGTCTTTCGGTCGGGCAGCAGAGTATGTCGCGCTTGAGCGCCCTCGTCTAGGTGCATCCGCGATCGGATACCGTAATAGTCGTACGGCGACTCCTCTACGATTCGGCGAAAATAGTTCTGCGCCTTTTGCGTATCTTCCGAACGTTCAGCGAGCCGGGCCAGCCAGAAGAGAGCGCCAAGACGGACGGCGCTATTCGGACGATCCTCGAGGAGTTTTTCCAACATCGCCGCAGCTTTGGAGAGATCCCCCTGGTCACCGCGGCGGTAGAGCGCGAGCGCCGCTTCGTAGTGTGCTAGCTCAAAGCGATTATTGTTCGCCGGAAGCGTCTGCAAAGCGACGAAGTGTTTCAGAGCCTGGTCGATATCGTTCGCGCCCTGATAATATCGGGCGATCTGATACCGGGCATTGCTGGCTAACGACCCATCAGGGAAATCCGAGATCAGTTGCTGAAGGTCATCTAAATGTCGCTTCGAATCCCGTCCATTGCCAGGCAGATTGTAGACTTCCGCCCGGTATAGCAGGATCTGCTGGGCCAACTGAGGATCCGCTGCATCTTGCAGCGCTACCGTCAGACGGTTCAACAGGATCGGCCGGCGCGCGCCGGTGAGTCGCTCGAGTCGGGCCAGATGGTAGCCGGCTTGTGCCCGTACCTCGGGGTCGTCGCTGGCTAAGATCTCGCGAAATATTTCCTCCGCGATAGCATGTTGACCCAGGGCGCTTGCACGGTTCGCGACTAACAGTGTCAGACGATCCGGCGACGCTTGTCCGGTAGCGACTAAGTTTTGCCAGATCTGCTTCTCAGCTTCGTTCAGATCTCGCAAATCTTTGCTGCGGGCGAATTGTAGATACAGCAGGAACAACCGTTGCGCCAGGTCTTTTCTGCCGTCGAGCCAGGCCAAGTGGGCGAGCTTTCGCGCGGCCTGCTCCTTAATCTGCGGCAGCGTCCCCAGGAGAGGGGCCGAAAACATTCCTGTGACGAGACGTTTCCCCTGAAAGTTTCGGGCGCAATCCAGCAACTCCGTCACGGCCTGCTTATCGGCAACGGGGGCCGCACTGGTAATTTCGAGCCACCTCCAAAGCGCGATGACGGAGAGGCCGCTTCCCGCCGAGCCATCCTGGTAAGGATCAGCGGCGCCCCATTGGGCGAGCGCACGATAGTTCGTGCGAGCCTCTTCAGTGTTGCCGCGCAGCCGGTACACCTCTGCCCGTAAAAACGTATCGACGGGCCACATCGCGTCGTCGCGGGGAACGGACTTGCCGATCAGCCGCGCGACATCAGGTAACCTTGCGCTTTGTTCGTTCTCAGTGGCCGCTGCCAGGACCTGCCAGTCCTGCACGGTTCTGACGGGGAGTGCACGTTTGCTCTGACACCCGAACAAGAAGGTCACGAGAAACAGGAGCAGGAGAGGAACCATCGGGGAAAGAGCCGACCAGAAAGCTAGCGATCGGCCGGCACGGCTGTTCCTTTGTCGCGGATGATTACAGCCGGACCGCATTCCGAGCCGACTCCGCTCGTCTTTGATCGTCTGTTCCATCCCTCGCTCGCCGCTTCTTACTGCTGCGAACCGCTGTCACGGTTGCGGCACTGGTGACTGCGTAATTTCCTAGGATCAGCTGGCTCGCTCTGTTCGTAACATGCTGGTTTAAGGCCGATCGCGCTGGCGCGCTGGACGGAGCATCTTCTCCCGGTTCGCGCGGAAAGACACGAAAGAACGAAACGCATAGATGTGTGGCGACAGAGTAGGCTACCCCGAGTCGCGTTTTTTCAAAACTTTGTAGTTGAATGTTCTAGATTCAGAACAGCGGCAATTCCCAAATTGGGACTGTTCCCGTCCTCCAGCTCTGTCGGTTCCGGCTTCGGACCAGCGAAGTAGGCTTTTGCATTGCTTCAGTGAAGAAATGTTCGTCGGCTTACCGGCAAGACCACCGTCGAAGTTCTTTCTCGCAAACCCGTGTACCCGATGAAAGCTTGGATTGCAGTCCGGCTTCCGCCACGGAAGGAGAAGAGAACGAGATCTCTTCGCACATAGATACTGGGAGAGTTGTCGTGAGCTGTCATGCTGAACGCCCCGCTGCCTGCGTGTAGTAAGAAAGACAGTCGATCAGGGTTTTCCGCCCGCACCACGTTGCCGGCTCTGTTGCGATTGAAGAGTCTGACAAATAGAGTCAATCTCGGCGGTATTCTCCTTCAAGGATTTGAGCCGGGATGATGCCCCGGATACCGCCACCATCAATCGCGAGGATACTTACGTTGCCCAATGTCACCTCGATGTGCCATCCGTCCTACCTGGATTGAGCCGACAAAATCCCACACCCTATGTCACGGCGTGCCACCTGCGGCGACGGAAGCATTGACTGGCGCCGGTATGCTGTTGTTGAGTAGAGCTTCAAACTCCTGTGCATAGCCCTGAATTGTCGCTGCCTGATCCAGGCGATTTATGATCCGACGCGCGCTAAAGTAGTCGCAGGTTCCTCCCGTGATGTACTCGACCAGCTTCTTCCCCGTAAACAATCCTTTGCGCATGCCGGTTGACATAATTCGGTACGCCGTCTGCGGTTCCAACGCATGCTCAGGGTGGATGACCAGCAGGTTGCTAAGTCCTAAGGCTTGGCCCATGACTTGGTAATTCGCCTTCCATGTGAGCTGCACGAAGCCGCGTCCGTAATAAGTATTCACATACGAAGTTCCATCGGCGTCGATGACGGTGACGGCCTGTCCGTATGGCCGGCCTTTGCCTTTTCCGAACTCCTCGATCGGCAGCCATCGCCCCGCACACTCATGTCGCACTGTAGCCAACATGTAGGCAGCCCAGCGCACGTCATCGACGTCCGGATCCGAGACCATCATTTCCAGCAGGACCGAGAGCCCGTCGCGTGCCGCCTGAGTGATCTTCGAATGCGCGTTGCAGTAAGCATCGAGTACTTCATCGACTTTGCAGGTGAGCATGATCGTCCCCCTTCACGTCACATCGTCACGATCGCCAATATCTATTGCTCACCTTTTTCGCTTTCATACATGTCATGGTGCGCGGCAACCCACGCGTCCATGGTCGTCCAATCGGAATCCGCATTGACGCGACACTTGGTCATTGCCTTGCTCTTACAGACATCGATTGCGTAAATCGGATGGTGTTTTCAGGCAGAGTAGTGGCGATTACACGGTCGAAATCTTCGTCGCGGGCGATTCGCAGCAAGCGGCGCATCATCTCGCTTCCCAAGCCGCGGCCCTGGCAATCGTCGCTGGTAATCGCAGCAATTTCACAATCATTGCGGCGAGGCATTTTTGTCAGGTTACCAAGCGCGATGATCCGCCGTTCGTCGGTGTGCGGTTCACGGCGTTCTGCAACCAATGAAATTTCCCGATCGTAGTCAATGAAGCAGATCCACGTGAGCCGGTCATGCTCAGTGCGCTTGTCGAGCGTCATCCCCTGGAAATATCGCAGGTACACGCTCTTTGGCCACTCACGTTTCAGTGCGCGATAGTCACACCAAACAAAGCCTAAAAGCACGGCGACTACCACAGTGACCCAACCGAAAGCATATGCGCAAGATTGCATCGGCAGCATAGGCACTCTATGACACCGATCACACTAGTGCTGGCTGCATGATGGCGCCGGCGCCGCAGGCCGCTGCGCGATAGGCTTCCAGCAGTTCGGCTGAAAAACCCGGCGGAGGCGCGGTTGCGGCCCACCCGTTGGGATCGAGGAAGCTCCCGGCGTCGAACTTCCAGGCATTCCGTTCGTGCCGAAGGTAGACGAAGACACCGTTGTTCGCCAGTCGCTCAAGACGGTTGCCCCGTTCCGTCGCGCGGCGGATGAGAGCGGCATCTTCCGCAAGATCGGTTTCCGGGTAACGCACTCCGCTGATCCAGAGCGCCCGGCGAAACGCCAGCGTTCCTCCATGCACGTTGCCGACGAACATGCGACGATGCAACGATTCGGTGACGTTCCAAAATTGCCCAGCGGGCATCTCGAGCGTGAACGTGTTCACCAGGCCTGTGAGATCGCATCGCCCGTCACGCATCGGCTGAACCTGGCACGAGAGCCGCTGGGGAGCGTACCAGTCGTCGTCGTCCCAGTGTGCGATGAATTCTCCGCGAGCATGCTCGACGGCAAGGTTTCGCTTCGCGCCGATCGTCATTCGCCGCTCGCAGCGGATGTATCGCACGCTCGGATCTCCACACAGCAGGTCTCCGACACGGTCAACGCCGTCGTCAACCACAATCAGCTCGCGATTTAGATACGTCTGGTTGCGGTAGCAGGAGAGCGCGAGTGGGATAAATCCGCGTCGGTTGTGCGTCGGCATCACGCACGAGACAAGCGGCTCGGTCGAAATCGCATACGCGCCGGGCCCCGGCAGGCCAGCTTCCGCGCCAAGCATCTCGTGAATCTTATCGGTGGGATGCCGCTGCCAGAAGCTGCCGGACGTGATCTTCTTGCTGGCGTTGCTGTCGTGCAAAGCCGCGACGCAAAGAGTCAGATCTCTAAGGTCAACACGCGAGGCGGCGGGTACGGCCGCCAGGAACAGCACGTCCTCTCCGACCTGCGCCGGGCCGAATGGGTGCCGCTCCCAGCAGTGTTTCCAATAAGCGATCCCGCCGAGCCATGCCACCGGGCTTCCCTGGTACTCGTATCGAAAGGCTTCATTGTTCTCGGCATGGTAGTAAAAGATCGTGCTCGTTCCAGAGACGAGGCCTCGCTCCTCTAACAAAGGAGTGACCTGGCGCCGCACGCGGAATGCCGCGTACCAGTCGTCGTCGTCCCAATGAATCACGATGTCGCCGCGCGCCTGTGAGCACGCGAAGTTGCGCTTCGATCCTACCGTTTGCTTCTCGGGCAGCCGAAAGTAGCGCAGGCGCGGATCCGGCGGGAGAAGATCCGCGATTGGGTCATCGCCGTCGTCGACGATGACGAGTTCGAGATTCGGGTAATCCTGCTGGAAGAAACAGCGCATCGATCGCGGCAGAAAGCGGCGCCGGTTCGCCGTCGGCATGATGCAACTGACCAGCGGAGGCGCAGGAGATACGCTGATGCGGACGGCAGTGGCGGCGGGCTCGACATCGCCGATGTGGATCAACTCCGCGGGTGCAAAATTTGGGCACGCATCACCGCGACAGTGTGGGCGGTAGTCACGCTTTAGGCCGCGCAGGTGTAGACCGCAGAACTTGTCCTGGTACAAGCGTTTGCTGGCGTCGAAGTGTTCGGACTCGTCCCGCTGGCGGCGCGCGCTGGGCATCGCGCGTTGTACATACGCCGCGCAAACCCACAGCCCCTGGAACCCTGCACGTGCGGCGCGGATGTTGTAGTCCATTTCCCAGCAAGGGCCCTGACCGTACCGCTCGTCGGTGCCGCCGATGCGAGCCACAACCTCGCGCCGAACCGCATAGCAGAAGTCGGAGAGACTGTAGAGAGGCTGAAGGCTGCGGCAGTCGCGGCCGAAACGGTGAGCGGTGACCAGACCGATGCGGCGCACCTCCTCAGCATCGTCGCGCGCCGTCGGAAATAGGCACTGTTGGTTCCAGGCGCGATTCGTCGAGGGTCCTGCCAGTCCGCATTGAGGATAGTTGCGGAAGGCGGCGAGCAGATGATCCAGCCAGCCATCGGCGAATTGCAGACCATTTTCGAGCAGCACATACAAATCCGCCGTGGCGCTCTCGACTAGGCGGTTGAAGCACGCGGCACCGCCTTCGGCGCTCGCGGTTTGTGCCCGTCCGGCGGCCGAGTACTCCGCTATCAGCACCGCGATGTCCGGCTCCGGACGATCAGCTAAAAGGATGAGCCGATACGGCCGGCCGGCGCAGGTTTGCTCAAGCGACACAATCGTCGTCCGCAACCGTTCAGCGGCGGCGTCGGCAATGATCCCGATACAAATGTCTTCGACGGCCGAATTCATGGCTATCCGATCCCGCCGGGAATCTTGCTGATTACCTTGTTCAACTGGCCCCGAACTTCGTCCAGCGTCTTGATCTGGTTTTGCAGCGCGCTGATTTGCTGATCGCGCTGCGCGATTGCCTGCTCATGTGTTCCCAACTGCTGCTTGAGAGCGGTCATTTGGTCCTGTAATGCCTTGGCCGCCTGGATCGCTGGCTGGCCCGCGTTAATAGTCGCTTGGGCCGCGTCGAGCGACGCCTTGAGTTGCTGGTTCTGCGTCTGGACCTGTGTCAACGCCGCGGCGGTGCCGGCGATCTGCTCCTGACTCGCTTTGAGCGCCGCATCGTGCGTGGCGAGTTGTGTCTTGAGAGTTGCAACTTGGTCCTGCACCGCGAGCGCCGCGGTGAGCGCCGGCTGGCTTTGCGTCAAGATCTGCTGCGTAGATTCGACCGAATGTTGCAGCTCCTGCGTGAGCGAGAGAGCCTTCTGCGCGGCGGCGCCTGCGTCCGCAACCTGCTGGCTGTTGGCCCGCAGGTCCTCTTGCAGCGCGCTGACGTCTGGTGAGCTCGGCAGGTAGTAGCGGACGTTGTCTTCGTCATCTGTGACAAGCGTAACCGCCTGCCCGGGCTTCAAGTCCGTTGGTGCGGTCGCGTAACGAGTCACGTTGCCGGCCACATCGGTCGGATCGTAGCGAATGACATTCGCGACAATGATATTGCGATCCTCGAGGGTACGGATCGCGTCGCGCGACGGCGTATTGATCACCTCGCGAATGTGGACTGGCGTTGGCGCCGCCGGTTGAGCCTGCTCGCGCGCTTTCGATGTGAAGAAGTCCGTCACGAACTGCTGACTCGGGAGGATCTTGGTCACGGCTTGGCCGATTGCTTCTTTGAACGAAGCCTGCTGCAGGAATGTGATGCCACCGCGCAGCACCTCGGGTGTGACCGATGTGGCAAGTGCGTGCGTCATAAACCCCTGCGGCTCAGAGGGCTGTGGCGGCTTCTGGTTGGCGAATATGGGGAAGACAGCCGAACAGCAGAACCTCTCGACGAATTTCGCCACCAACGGCGCGACCGGGATGAGCGAGAGCCAGTAGCCAATGGCGGGGAACGTCTTCACATATTTCCGCTTGGAGAAGTTGCAGATTTTGTAGACTTGGCTGTCGCGGACGCTCACGACGCCCAGGTAAAGCTTGTCGTCGGGCCTGCAGGATGGGCAGTCGACAAGCAGGTGTTCACAGACACAGTCCTTCAGGTATTGCAGCAGCCCGCCCAGCAGGTCAAGGAAGGCTTCGATCACTTTGTTGCGGTAGGTGAGCAGCGCCACAAGGTCAACTTCCTTCGCCGGATCGAGCAGGGGCGCGGGAATTGATGTGATCGTATTACTTGTGTAGTTCAGGACGTAGACGCGCTTGTTCGCCGCGCTCGCAGCAATACTGATCGGCTGCACCTGCACCGGAAAACGCTTGTCGACGATCTTGTTCGTTTTCAAGTCGAACAACTTCAGTTGGAAGCTTTCCTCGAACGTAATTGTCAACATACTGGCATCGTGGTTCTGTGCCAGACGAAGAGTCGCGTTCTCATCCAGGTTTGCGACCTGCGGGGGCTTGTTACCCTGGAGTTGGGGCAGCGTGTAGAAGAACATCTGCTTGGTCGGCTGGCCCGCCGCCTTGGCCGTGACATAGACCTTCATCGTGTCGGTGTTCGCCGAGGGCGTGATCACGATGTCGTCCGTTGTGTCGCCCTTAACCGTATTGCTATCGGAGAGCTGCGCCATCCTCCCCGGCCCGGGATCCTTCAGGTTGACGAGCCAGACTGCGTCAAATGTGCCGGGGCTTGGGGATGGCGATCCGAGGTGGAGACCCGTCGCCACCGCAAACCCTGTCCTGTCGTCGACCGAGAGATGGCCGAATGCGTTGAACGGCACCAGCGGCTTCAGTTTCGTCGCGGTTCCGTATACATCAATGCGGAAAACTCCCTGCCCCGTGCCGATTGCGAAGACAACATTGTTGATCGTGCTAACGGTGGCCAGCGTCACCAGCGATATCTCGTCGATCACCACCGGGTCTTTCCACTCGTGCTTCATGCCGGTCACAGCCGCAACCGCGAACACTGAGTGCTGTCCGGTCTTGGTGGTCGCAACAGCGTAGAGTTGCTTGCCATCAGCGGAGAATGCAACGTCGCGCACGACCGAGGCGCTGTTCGGGAAATCGAGGATGACAGCAAGCCGCTGTTGGCGGAGGTCGTAGACGTGAATCTTGTTATCGACGCCGACGGTGTACCCGCGTGCGCCGGTCGGGTCGACGCGAAGACGACTTTTGAAGTCTTTGCCAAAAATGGTCGACATGTCCGCTCCGCCGAGCGGGTAATCGATTGGGAACGGCCGCACGTTATCGAACATGCCGCAGAAGGTCGCGCTCTGGAGGTGTGCTCTCAGCCCGTTATAAAACGCGCGAAGGATTTCGTGCTCCTGCGGGCCGCTCTCGTTTTCGCCACCTGAAACAAAGACGTAGCTGCCGGAGTTCGGGTTCTGGAACTGGATGGCGAGGTTCGTTAACGCGCTGAGTCGCTTTTGCGGAAGCCCGACAGGATCTTTGTCGCCAGCAGGAGGGGAGGTGTTTAGTTGTCCCGCCAGAAAGTCGGCAATCGGCTTGACACAATCATCGTAGACGTTCTTCAACAATGTGGAATCGAGAATCGAGTCCCAGACGTTCTTCTCAGGCAGGTATGGCTCGAGGTGTACGGTACCACCGGTATCCAGCACGATCGAGTAGTCGCCGTTCGGAAAACTGGAGGAAGGTGGAGACGATGGTGGTGAAGAGGGTGGCGACGAGATGTGCGGCAGTTGGTTGGCAAGCGTGAGGACGTCGACCGTTTGATCCTTCTGGAGCAGGACGTCGGTACCGTCGCAATCGATGGCGTACCCGGAGTGGACCGTCACGTTGCGCCGAACGTTGCCGCTATTGGGCCCGCAGGTGACTTGCATTCCACAAACGATCCCCCACCCGTGGAGATGGCGGTTGTGAAAGCGCAGATCGCGTTGGCGACAGAGCTCGTCGATTGCATCTTTGACGGTCGTGATGCCTGGAATGTCGCAGGTGCCTTCGTAGCAGACGTCGTCCGCGCAGATGTGGGTAAGCGGTGGGAACTTCTGCCGGCAGTCGTAAATGTTCCACACACCGCCCTGCACGGTCAGAGTGGCCAGACAAGCGAAGTGTCGCTTGACGCCGACCGGTGGCTGCGGAACCGGCGTGGCGCCGGGCGTGAACGGTGGCCACTCGATGTCGCCCGTTGCAGTGCGCGCAGGAATCAGCCAGTAGTCACCCGTGTGATAGCTGCCGTCGGAGAACTGCACCTGAATGCCGTCTTCCAGATCGATCCACCCCGCAGTTATCACCAAGCCATTCGTGGGAACGCTGCCCGTCATGTCCCAGCGCCGCAGACGCAGTCCGGAAAGGCCCTTGAGGCTCGCGGCCGAGCGGTTCAGGGTGATCCTCTTCGTGGCGGTGTCCGGCGGCTTGCTGATTTGCGCAAGGAATCGCGTGCTCTGCGGTTCCGAAACCGAGAAGAGCTCCACCCACTGGTTCGGGGCAAAGCTGAAAACGTCGTCTTTGCCGAGGCTGGTGACGTAAACATCCGCGCCGTCGATGTTGCTGATCTGCGTTTCGAGACTTGCGTTGTCACGCGACCAGACAAACGTGGACGCCGCGCGCGTGCTGCCGCCCTGGAATACCTCGACGCGGTATAGCTGATTTTCGAGGCGTTGATAGCCGGCCGTCGGAGGCAGCACACACGGGCCGGATTTGTCCTTCGGCGCGACCGTCTGCGCGTTCAGTTTGCCGGTCGGCGGCGCAGTGAGGTTTGCCCATTCGGGATAGTCGCCGCAACACGGCGCCCCTCCTGAAGGCGGGCTCGAAAGCGGGCTTGAGAGCGGACTCGACGGCGGACTGCTCAGCGGGTTCACTTCCAGGAATCGAACCTGCCACACGGTTTGGAGACGCTCGGACGTGTCGGGGCCGCCGAGTGCTTTTTCCCGGATCCGCGGATCTTCAAGGGCGTTAACCTCTCCATTCCGTGCCTCGAGATAGACGAGATAGTGGCTGCCGGTGAGAGTCACGCCGGTAAACCCGGAAGCGGTAGGCGGGCTCGCCGGGTTCACCAGCGCCGGTGAGGGATAGTAGGGCTGGGTCGTGTAGGTAACAGCGCGTCGAAGCGAAACCACGCCTGCATTGCGATAGGCGCTAACGTCAGCGTCAACCGTGAGTGTGTGCGCGCCGGAATCGACTTGTTTGATCTGCATGGTGAGTGTCGGGCGGTGTTTGGCAGTGATCTGGACCCATTGCCCCGCGGCGAATTCGGTCCAGTCGATAGCGAGGTCCGACACAACGATCCGGTCATTGGGACCGGCAGGAATCGTAACTGCCAGCGCCGCCGCGCCGAGTTCGCACAGCAGTCCGTCGACGTAGTAGCGGCCCGCGCCAATGACTAAATCGTTGCCGTGCGGCGTTTGCGCAATCGCAAAGCCCGTTCCGTGCTTCGGCGTGCCGCTCTCGCCGATAACATCGCGGATCTCGGTGTAGTCGAGGTGGCGCTGAATCGAAAGTTGCTCGTTCCAATCGGCATCAACCAGGACGCGCCCCTGCTGCAACAGCACACCGGAGTAGTTCCGCGTCGGATCGAATGTGTTACGACTGAAATCGCCAGCCATGTGCATCCTCCGCTGTCGCTACGTGACGAAGAAGGTTCCAGACTCAACCCCGAAGCGCAGGTATTCCTGTAAAGAGCCACGCAGGTTCGCTTCCCGCTGCGGCTGGTAAACATCGTGAAACGCGCCCATTTCGGATCCATCGTCAGCGCCGGCCGTGATCGCGACGCCAGACTGTGGGGCAAGCTGGCAATAGGCCGCGTCGCCGAAGCGCAACGATGTGAACTGAGGACGTGGCTTGGGATCATCGTCCTTTGAGGGGTGACAACGATAGGTGCGCGGAACAAGCGATCCGTCCGGCACGTAGCTGAACCGAACGCAGCCACGTTGGACCTGATCGGCGACTACCGGCCCCCAGGTGTCGCCGGCCGCGTTTGCCGAGACAAAGATCACATTGGAGGCGAGATCGATGTAAAGAGCGTGGATCTTGCCGATGATCGTGGTGTTTTGTATCCGTAGCGGCGCGCCGGCGCTTGCGCCGTCGAGACCGGCATACGCGACATTCGTCGCGGCAAGCGAATCGACGATGCTGTTGCACAGGATCGCGGACGCTTCGTCCGCGATTTCGATCGCGCCGCTGATGCAGTGATCAAGGCAGAGTTCGGTGTCGGCAGACTCCACATGCAAGCGCGTCGGTCCGTGCGCGAGCGAACCGCTAATGGCCGGCGTCGCCGCGGGGCTCCATGTGCAGTGGCGCAGATGAACCCGCCGCAGCTGATTCGGCGCTCCAGCGCTGTTGTTTGCGGGGACGATCAGATTGCCCCCCGCGACGAGCAAACCGTCCATCGCAAATGACGACTCAGCGTCGTTGCCTTCTCGCCCAGTCACGATCATGTCGCCGGACAGCACCAGCACAGGCCTGACCTTGTCGTGCGCTCGAAGTTCGATGTTCGCGCCGGCGGGCACGTCGACACAGGGGGTCTCGAAGTAGTAGTCGTTGTTCTGAATCTCGACGATTGCCGATTGCGAGGACCCGGTGATGCGGGTCCTCGCCAGTTCAAGCCCCTGCTGGATCGTCGGCGCATCGCCGGGGACCTTGATGAAGATGGCCGCGTCCGAAGCGAGCCTGCGCGCGTATTCGCCGCCCCCCAGATTCGCCGGAAAGCCGTAGTGATACTGCACGCGAACGTTCGATACGGGCGGGAAGTTCGACGGTAACGCAATTCGGCCGAGGACCGGATCAATGCCAATGGCATCATCCGGTTCGTGCGCCCAGCCGCCGGAACTGGGATCATCTGCGAGGTAGCAGGCGCGTGCTGGAAGAGCCGCAGGCGGACTTCCAGGATCAATGTCGACGTACAACACGATGCTGGGCTCAATGGTCGTGATCGGCGCGCCGTTGAGACTGATGGCACCGCAGTCCGCCAGGTTTGAATCCAGACGCCGGCGGCTGATCGGCATCGGAACGTTCAGCGGGCCGGAGAGTGCAGAATCGGGCGACAGCGTCTTCGGTCGGGTGTACAGCTGAGTGTCGCGGCCGATCGCGTCGAACAGGTAACGACGATCATCTACACGAAACGCGGGCGCATGGGTGATCGGGTTCGCCCGGATCCGCCACAGGAAAATGCCGACGTTTGGGATGTTGTACTTGCCGCGTCGGCTCTCGATGTTGCGAACCTCCGCAGTGTGGGCGGTTCGGTCGAACGGAGTGTTCAGCAGTTGGCGATCGGCACCGCGGATCGAAGCGGTCGCCAGGTTCTGCGGACGCACGTGGTTCATGTATTGCGACACGCCGAGCACCTGAAAGAACTCGACGACAGCGGCGTCCCAGCCGGTGACGTCACGGGCGAGCTTCTCCAGGACCGAGACGGTTCCCTTGCGCTGCCGGTACGAGATGGTGTTCGCGACGAGCGCGCGCATGCTGAACGGCGCGTTGGGAAATTCGTAAATGCCGCGCGCGCCCACCAAGTCGGCGAGATACGGCACGACCCACTCCTGGCACGTCTCGATGAACTGGTCGTCGTATGCCTGTTCCAGACTCGCTTCGAGCACCTCCACCTGCTCGGACAGGATCGAGAACAGTGCCTTGAGTGGACCACGTCGCCGCTTGTCCTGGAGTTCGACGATGCGGCTCTCCTGGCGCGCCGTCCGTGGCGTCTGAATCGCGATCAGCTGCTGAAGTTCCTCAGCTTCAGAAGGATCCAGGAACCCGCCGAGCTGCTCCGCGAGCTCGACATCGCGGACGCGATAGATTGCAGGCAGCAACGAATAGATCTTCTCGAGGTCCAGGCTCATTGGGTCACCACCAGTCCGAGGGGCGCTGGATCGATCGTGAGCAACTGCGCGGCGAATATCTCATTCTTGCCAGGCCTCGGGGCGGCAGCAACGAGATCATTGTTGAGCCCAGGCGATGCATCGGACCGATAGAGGGCGGTCAAGTCGACCGAGACAACGCCCTCCACCATCTGAATTGCGGCTATGACTTCGCTCTTGTGGACCGGTTGTCCGAACTGGCGGTTGGCGAACGAGAACGTGCTTCGCAATGCGGCTTCGACGTTCCGGGCTACTTCCTTCGCGTCGTATTCCGCATCGACCGCCACGGTCCCCGTCACCCTGAACGTGAGCGGGTCGTGCGGAGACATCTTGACCGTGACCCAGGGCTCCGAACCCGCAGCAAGGGCGGCTTGTAGATTCTTGTAGAGCGGGCCTTCCGGGTCGATCGCCGCGCCGTTTGCACCAGCGACCGTGAGCAGGACGATTCGTTCTTCGCCGGTCCAAGTCCAACTCGCCATGGCCTTGCCGATGCCCGCGAACGCACGCGCGAAATCTTCGTAGTCCTGAAGCGAGACGGCGCGACCGAGCGACTTGATCGTCAATGTGGCGTTCTGGCGTGCGTCTTCTAGCCGCTCGGGATCATCGGCGCCTTCTGTCGCGGCTGGATTCGTTGCTCCACGAACACCGAGCGGGCGCGCCAGCATCAGTGAGAGCTGATTTGCGCGAAGCAGCCCGCCCTTGCCGATGCCGCGCCGATACTGCGCGACCACGTTCTGTTGTCCCGTAGGAAGCCGGGCTCCTGTTTTTCCATCGCCGAACGTGACGGTCGTATTGCCGTCGTTGTCCTGGCGCGTGACGTAGATGTGCTCGTTGGCATCGTGGCCAAAGAAGAACGGGGCTTCTTTCCAAAGCAGGCCGTTGACGCGGATCTGGAGAGTACTCTGCGTACCGGACGGCGTGCTCGCGCTGACGTAGGTCAGGGGAGACTGCTTGAGGACGAAACTTTGGAACGCCTGACTGCCGTCGCCGCTCCCGAGAGTTTCCTGGACCGTTTCGCCGTTCGTCGCATCGGCGACGTTCGCACTGACACTTACCGTCGGGCGCTTGTACGGATACGAGAGAGACTTGTCGAGCGTCAGAACAGTGAGGCCTCGTTCGAGCGCAACGCCGGCAAGGGTGCGCGCTTCGGCGGCGCTCACACTGTCGGCATCCGCGCGTTCGCCACTGATGACGACTTTGCGACCGGCCTGAATTCGGACATAAGCCCGATTCAAGACGATGATCTTTCCCGAGACGTCATCGGGAATCGGGACAGGCGCGAGCGGAAGCGATTCGCTCTGGCAAAGAATCGAGGTGTCGCGCAGGCCAAAGTCGGCAATCGCTGAATCGGCCTTGACGGTCAGACGCGTCAGCTTGCCCGAAATCGAGAACTCGCTGTGGTCCACCTCTGCGACAGCCAGTACCTGGAGGATGCGGCTGGCCTTGGGAGTCGAGACCACGATCCAGCTTCCCGGCTTGATCTCCGGGTAGGTCTTGTCGAGGTAGATCAGGTAGTTGCCGTCTGCAGCATTATTGGAAAGCTTCCAGTTCTCCCAGTTGTCAGGGAACGCCGGCTCATCTTGGTTCTTGATGATCTTCTTCGTTACGCGCCCCCTACTAAGAACCTCCGCGTCGACAGGCCGCATGCTTGCGGGCAGCGAATACCAATTCGGAGCGTTATGTCCGAACAGTGACGCGTGCTGGCGGAAGACAAGCACCTGGCCAGAAGCTGCCGGGGTTTGCGCTACAGCCTCGTCAATCAAGGTCGAAAGCTGGTCGACATCCCAGCGCTGTGTTTTTGCCAGTGCGATCAGGGTATCGCTGCCCCAGCGCTTCTTGACGATTTCTTGGGTCGCCTGCGATGTCAGCGGCGTGTTTGGCTTGAAGTCACTGATCTTGCCGGACACGAGCGTCGGAGAAGTGAACTTCGGCGGCTCGTATCCGATAGCACCAGGCTCGATTTTTGCCACATCAACGAATGTCGTAGACGTGTCTCTGCTCAGCGTTGTTTTGGTTTTTGTGCCGGTGAGGACGGTGACGTTCAGCAACCGCAGCGCCTTGCGCTCGTCCTTTTCGTCGATGACAAGGATTACGTCGCCGACTTTGAGGTTCGACTGCGAACCAGCCAGCACGAACCTCGCAGACGACGTTTTCACGTGCTGCGGTTGCGTCAGCAGCGGCAAAATCGCGTTCCACTCGCCACGCGCTGTAATTGCCTCTGCGGTCTCAAACGTCTGTGGTTTTTCGCCCGGGCCCGGAATGCTTTGCACCTTGGTCCCGGCGTCGATGTAGATGGTGGGCGGCGCCTGCGGAATCACCTGCGCCAGCACGGCGCCGGCGGCTGCGGTGCTGACGGATCCCGCGTTTTCCTCGACTGTGAACGCGAGCAGCGTGCTGGCCGCGACACCCGGGCGCAGCTCGTAGCCAATCAGCTCCGCGAGGTTCAAAACCGACGTCCGTTCCGTCGCGGTGCGAAGGTAAACTTCGTTCGCGACGCGCTCGGTGTAGAACGTGAGCACGTCGCCCATCGTCGAAAACGCGTCGAGGAGCGCGATTGTGAAATCGGTGTCCTCGCGCGTGCGCAGACCGTCCAGCGCGAGCTGGCGTGACGAGCGCAGGCGAGCCAGCAGGGTGGCCTTGAACTGCGCGTGTTTCCCGACGCGGTAGGCGATCGCGTCGAGCCCGGCGCGGTTCTCGATCGCCTGCGGCGTCTCTATGGCGATGCCGGCGCAGCATCCGCAGGTGCAAGTCGCGGTCCCCGTGCAATCGGGCATCAGCGTCCTCCTGCCATGTTGAGCGTGAGCTTGCCGTGCTCGGGAAAATTGGGATCGTTGTCGAGGCGCGGGATCTCGAGACCCGTGAAGTTGAGCCGACCCGTCTTGAGGCCTTCGTTCAGCTTGCTTCCCTGCCGCTGGAATTTCGTGATCTGGACGGACTCGACGCCGTCGGTGTGCTGCACGATCTCGTAAATTGCGCTTAGATATACCGTCTGCCCGAAGGTGAAGTTATCTGGATGAAACGCTCCGAGTGTGCCGTCGGGTAGAGCGCGATTGCTGAGCTTCTGCCGCATCGCAGCTTCCACGTCGGCCTTGAAGTAGTCGGGCTTCACGCAGATAGTCATCTCCAGCTCGAGCGACACGGGCACCGGCGCCTGCACGTCCACGTCCTGCCCGGCCATCCGGTATTGGTCCATGCATCTTTCAAGCTTGAGGCGGAAACCCTCGTCGACGGCAGCTCCGCCCTTACGATCAGCTGCGATGAATGCTGTGCGCCAGCTTCCCGTCCAGCGGAAGGTTGCGGTGGCACGCTGCAACGTCGGATCGCAACGCTGCGCGATGTCGGCGTAGTCGGCCTCGGTTACGGCTCGTTGCTGCACGCGAAATGCGTAGGGCGCGCGCTGACGGACTTCCTCGAGAGGTTCGGGGTCGAGGCCACCAGTCGCGGGAAGCGGGTTCGTGACTGCAACCACGACAGGGTTCGCAAGATCCGTCACCAGTTCTGGCCGGTTGCTGGCCACATGCACGATCGAATCGGTGCCGACGTTTCCGGCGGCGCCGTTGCCGACGCGATACGTGGCCGCGAGCACGACGTCCGCTGCGGGACTCATCCCGAGTACGTCATCGCCGAAGCGCAGGACAGGCGTGCCGTCATCCTCCGGCTCGGCGACAAAGTGGCGATCCTCAGGATGGCTCTTGAGCAGGTCGTGCTGCGGCAGCCACTGCTGCGACGAATCCCCACCGGAGATCAGAGTGATCGCGGGCTTCAGATCGACCAGGGTGCGGCCGGAGATCGCCGCACGCGCCGGCGCTGATTTGTCGTAAGGATCCGCGAAGGTGAGCGGCGACTGCTTCAGGTGTGGACGATACCGTATGCCGGAGGGCTGGATCTCCGATCCACCGCCGATTTCGGTGCGGGTCTGGCAGGCCTGCTGTAGACCGGTCGAAACCAAGGTGAGGGCTGGGTTCGGTGGGGGCACTGGATCGAGTTGCTCGGACACACTCGCGCCTTCATCCGCGAGCGCGACGTTGCCGAGCGCAACGCTGACGCCGTCGAAGTACCCTTGCTGCGTATCGCTCGAGATGCACAGCGGAAACGGCAGTCGGTCGTCGTCCGCCCATTCGACTTTTGTGATTTCGATTACAGAGGCCGACCGGGGATCGTCGAACAATCCGCCGATCGGATCCTGCATGGCGGTCACGCTGGTCAGACGCACGGCACACGCACGCGCGGGATCGGCATCGGCGGCGGCTCCGGTTTTTGGTCCGCGCACCTCTCGGAGCACCAACACCATGCCCGGTTTCAAGTTCGGAAGGCGCCCACGGAAGTACGCGGAAGTCGTGCCCTGCGGCAAACAGCACTCGCGGGCCCCCCACGTATAAAACGTCATGCGGTTGTGCTCGGCGAACAGCACGACATCGTCCATCAGCTCGAAGATCTGCGGCTTTTCTCGCAACGCCTCGCCGTATCCAGAGGTGCCGAACTTCAGGACAGGCGCCTGCTGGCTCACCCTCGTCAGTAACTGAGCGCCAGGGCCAGCCGGGATCTTGAGGTTCTGGACGTCCTCGCGGACTTGGAATTGCACCCACGCGCGAGCGTTTCGGCCATCGTGCATGGGATAACCGACGACCCGCACGTGCCGGCGCACCGAGGTCCTGCGGCGTGCGGTGCGCAGGTACGCTTCGGTCGCGACTGCATCTTGCTCGTAGCTGAGATAGTCGCCGATGTAAGCCAGTAACTCGACGAGGACGATGCCGAGGTCCGCCGCATTGCGCTCCTGCCACTGCGGCATAATCGTCGCCATACGATCGAGCATCAGTTGGCGGAAGCTCGCGTAATCCTTCGCAAGATATGAAATGTCGGCTTTCGGGTTCGAAGGTGGCGGACAAGTCTCCGGGCGGCAGTCGAATTCGCTCGGGCAGCCTGCCTTGAAGGAAAAGTCGACACTCGACAGCACCGAGTCGAAACCATCGGGAGGCAGGTTGGGTCGCGCGGGATCGACGAGGCGCAGCGTGTATGTGGAGAAATCGCCCGGCTCCTTGACACGAACGGTCAGAAGCTTGGGATCGCCGGGAGGCGAAGCAGCCGCCGCATCGGCGCGGATGACCGTGATCGTGCGGATGCGCTCGCCGCCGGCGATGCGAACGTTCTCCGCAGTTAGGCTAGCGGGCTCTAGCGGAAGCACGAAGTGCACCTGCAACACCGTCTGGCGGATATTTTCAGGATCGCTGGGCCGGTCCACCACTTCGAGGAAGTCGATGCCGTTGATTGGCGCGCGTGGCGGAGATGCCGGCGGCTGGTTCTCTAGGGCGTCTCGGCGGCGCGTGTCGTCACAGCAGCGATAGATCACTGCGAGAGCCCTCCTCCACGTGTAAACGTTGCCGATTGCGGTTGTTGTGTGCGGCGCACGATGTACTCCACGGCGATTGTCAGAGTGCTATCGTCGATAGCGACCTCAACCTTGTTCACCTCGATCAAGTCGGACAGGTTCTGCTGGAGCGCGCCTTGCACGAGGAACTGGGTCGCGGCCGCCATTTCCGAGCTGTTGGGCGCGAACACGAGCTGCATAAGCCCACTGCCGAACTCGGGCCGGTTCACGCGTTCGCCGGGCGCAGTGAAGAGGACCTGCTCGATCAGCTCGCGAATGTGATCGTCATCGCTCGAACCGGCGGTGTGGCCACGCCCATCGAATCGATACGGAAATGAGACGTTGAACATCGTTCCTCATTGCGCGAAGACGCGCGTCTGGGTCATCACCACAATCACGGGCGTTCCCGACGGAGCACAGATCGCCTGACTGTCAATCAGGAGTAGCGGCTGGCCGTTCGAGAGCACCCGGGTCGAAGCTGTGATGAACTGCGCGGTAACACATGGCCCGTTTGCCGCCGGGGGCGGAGGCAAGGCGCAGCCGGCGATCACGTACGGCGAAGTCACGAACACGGTCGGCACATCCTGTGCCATTACGCGCGGATTCACGACGGTTGGTTGCGCCTGTCCTGCGTGTGAGCAGAGCACGGTCGATGTCTGGTTGAGCATGAATCCCGGCATTCTTCGCTCCTGCGATTTAAGTCACCACGAGCGCGCCCTGATTGATCGTGACCGTCGGCCCCATGAGCGCGATGGAAGCCCCTTGGCCGTTCTGAATCGTGATTCCGAGTTCGTTGATCATGATGGAGGCGCCGCTGACGATCTTGATGACGATGCCTCCAGTCGGTCCGGGCATATCCGAGATCGACAGCATGTGTTGTCCGGCGGTTTGAAAAACGATCGGCGGCGAAATCGGCAGCCCGAGCTTTGCGGACGGAGGCACGTCAGCCGATGCTCCCCAGCGGCACCCCGTCCAGATCGGCTTGTTCGAATCGCCGTGCTCGAATTCAATCCAGACGCCCGCTCCCATCGGCGGAACCATGTACAGGCCCATCGCCGGCCCCGTGGGCCCGGCGAGCGGCACGCATGGCTCGGCCCACGACGTCGGTAGCAACGAGACCACGTCGGGCACCTCGACCTGCAGTCGTCCGCGAAAATCGGGGTCGACGTTATTGATCACGGTGCCGCGATACTTTCCCAAGTAGAGCTGCTCAGTGCCTGTTCGGCTGTTCATGCGACCACCTGCTGCGTCTGCGAGATGAGCCCGTCGCGAGACAGCGTGAAGCTTTGCTTAAACTCGCCGCGCTTGATCTGGTGAGTAACAGTTTTGACGTAGTACATACCGTCGTACGCGAGGCCCGCGCCGCGAACGCCAACCAGTTGGCGCGCTCGCAGGATGTGCCCGTAACGGAGAACATTGAGCGAGCCCGTGCCGCTCACCGCGTCCGATGTCGCGGCGGTCCTCGCAAGGCCGAGTGCGATCGCCTCGATCGGGTTCTTGTCCGCCGTGTCGTCGGCGAACTCGACCTTCATCGGAGGTGTGAGCCGCGCTCCAAGCGGCGGGCGCAACAAACTGACGTTGGGAATCGGAATTGGGATGGGGATCTTGTGGGTGAATGGGTCCATGATCGTTGTAACGACGACCTTTTTTGCGAGCCCGTCGAGACTGAAGCTGAGCGACTCGACATTGTTTGCGGTATCCATGTTTACGGTCAGGGCCCGCTGCGGGATCGGAATGCGGATGTCGGGGCCGAAATAGGCGATGCTCGTTCCGGGCGCAGGTCCGGGCTCGAGATAAAACACGTAGCCAACATCGTTAGCCTGCTTCTTGATATATGCGAGGTCCGTTGTTGTTTGAGTCGGGACCTTCTCGGTCGGCGATGGCGCATCCTCGTACAGGGGCGGAATGACGAGAGGCACAATCCCGAAGACGGCGTACTTCGCCAGAATCGCGTTGATCCGTGCTGTGATCGGCATCGCCGGGTAAAGCATCGGCAACTGCACCACGTCCATGAGGACGGTGAGATCCTCACCCGTAAGCGTGAGTGTCGACTGGCCGGCCTCGTTGCTCGGCACAACTTCGTGCCGGGTTACGACGCCATCGATGAGCACCGTCGGGATACCACTAAGCGTGCATACGACGATGACGCGAGTCGTGCCGGGATCGAAAAAGCCGGCGGGCAGTAGCGTCTGCCGGAGCGGTGACTTCTTGTTGACGCCAAACACGAGTTGAAACCCGCTGCGGTCGCCGCCCGAATTCACCTGCACGCTGGTGAGCGAGTCGATGACCGATTTCGGCGCCGGCTGCGGTACCGCAGGGCCGATCAGCAACGTCATGTAAATACCTTTAACCATGGCGCGGGCCCGGAATGCCTTGCGGCAGCGTGATGCGAATGCTGTTGCCCGGCTTTTCCAGTTCGAAGGGCGACATGACTGCGTTCGCATCGCAGATGCGCCAGAACTGCTCCGGATCGTCGAGATACTTGGCGGTTATGAGGTCGAGCCGCTCGCCGCGGGTCACGGTGTGCTCCATCAGGAGCGCGAACGCGCTGGGCTGCGGCAGAAATCGGCGTGCTGCATACGCGATTTGCCTGCCGTCCGGCGTCTCGTAGCGGAGAACCGGCAGTCCGAAGTAGCGGCTATTCATCGAGAACATGCGTTCACCTCAGCCAATCTTGCTGATGCCCAGGTCCGACAAGCTCGCGCGTCCGGCCAAGCCGGCAAGCTTTTCCTTCTGCTGGTGGTAAGCCATGAAAAGGCTGTTGCCCTTGTGATCGAACTGCAGGTCGTTAACCGTGAGGACGCGCATGCCGAGACTTACCTTCGCGCGAATCGGGTTGAGGTCAGTGTCGAACGCTTCCTCGGTGATGTTGAAGTCGGTGAGGCGAATGGGAAGAATCCGGCGCGGGCTCCAGACAAACAGCGCCAAGGGCGCCTCCATCGGAGCGACTTCGATCGTGCCCGCCATCGCCATTACGTTTTCGCTGACGATCTGCGACGACGTCGGATAGATCATCGTCTCGAGCGCCGCGAGCTGCGGTTGGATACCGAACTGCACCGCGTTCACGTTCGACTCCGGATGCTCGAGTTGGTCAGTCGCATCGATTTCCGCATCGAGCTTGATGGTTTCGATAGGCGGTCCGGTCAAACGGAGCGCGTCGAGCCGGTCGCCGCCCTCGTTGGCGACTCCGCGCGCCTGGAGCGTGCGCGAAAGCGTGTCGGGGTTGTACTGCATCGAGATGACGCGCTGCACGACCAGGGTCGACGGATCGGCGAGGACAATGCCGGCACGCAGCACGCGCGGAGAAATCGGAATCGTACTCATCGGCCGCACTCCTTTTCGCCGTCAACGTCGTCACTGTCGGGCGGATCCTGCGCGCTGAACAGCCGACCGAGCATGTCTTTCGCATCGACGTTTGGCTTGACCCATTCGAAGTCGCTGATGGAGGGCAATTGCATGCCTTGGTCGGAGGAGTAGCGAACCGGCTTCTTGAGATAAATCCGAAGTTGCAGCCCGGTGTCGTACTTGAAAGATTTCAGCTTCCAGACCTTCGTGGTTTCCACTTTCAGGCGCCAGACTCCGGCTTCGGCGTGAACCCAGGCGCAAATTGTGAGATAGAACAGCAGCTTCAGCAGCAGGTCGAAACCGGCTTCGGCCTCGAGTTTTCCGTCCTTGTAGTGCAGCTTCGCGTCCGACAAGATGTGGCCGTCGAGGGCAGCCGTTACGGCGATTCCCAATCCGCCGCTGACCGATGCGATGGCGATACTGATTTCGAGGCCACCGCTCAGCGTGCCGGTCACATGCCCGTTGACGCCCATGTAGAACTGGCCCGTGAGCGTGAATTCGACATCAGGCTTGTCTTCGAGGGGATTGAACGCCGCGATCGCCTTCACATTCCTGAGTTCCGCAGGGCCGATCTTGTATCCAGCCAGCAGCGAAGCTTTGATCTTCGCGTTCAAGCCCCCAATTTTTGGAATCGACAGGCCCGGAATCGGAATGCTCGTATCGAGGCTGAAGATTTCGTAGTCGCCTTCGATGGCCTTGAACACCGGGATCGGTTTGGTGAACTCGAGAGCACCGGTGATGCGGACCTTCTCGTGCTCGTCGACTTCGATTCCGCCCTTTGCGGCGAGGCTCTCGGTCACCTGGATGGTGACTTCGCCGCTTCCCGAAAACTTTTGCTGCTGGCTCATGACCACGTGCATCTTGCCCGTGACCCGGCCCTTCTTGATTTCGAGGTCGCCCTCGCCGGAGAACTTCTCGTCGAAGTACTTGACGTGAATCGAGCCGTGAATACCAAACAGCCTGAAGCCGGTCTTCGTCTCGCCCGCGAGGTGGGTGCCGTCGTAGAGGATCGTGATTTCGGATTCTTCCAGCCTCGGCGGTTTGATCTTCCCGGTGCCGCGAAACAGCCAGCGATTCTCGGTGTAATGCAGGCTGACGTCGATGCCCTCAGTGTGCGGGATCGCGAGGCTGACTTTCCCGTCGGCGCTAACTCCCTTGCCGCTGATCCCGACGGTCACGCTCCCGCTCTTGACGTACTTCATCTTGCTTTGGAGTTGCGTGGCCTCGATCTTTACGCCGCCGGACCATTCGCGGTTCTGGTAGGTGATGTCGCCTTCAGCGGTGTCAACACCCGGCAGGAATGCGTTGAGCTTACCTTTTGCGACGACGTCGGTCCCGGCACTCGAAACGTCGAGTCGTGCGGCAAGCAATTTCTTCGGCTTCGAGACCTCGATTGCGAAGGCGCCGTACGCCTTGAATTCAGGAGCAAGCTGTAGCCCAATGTCGGCTTCAGTCACTTTCGCACCGGGGATGAAACGCGAGACCGGCCCGGTCATCTTCTTGGCATCGAGCGGCGCGACGAGGGCAAAACCGTCCTTGTCGAACTTGACATCGAGAGGCGGCAAGAACGATACGCTCGGACGAATGGACCCGCGGCCGCTGACCGAGCCGTCAGGCTCGACATTCAGTTCCTTGAAAACGCCCTCGCTGAGATACGGGTAATGAAAGTGGAGGTTCGGATGCTTGTTTTGCAGCGACAGCTTTCCGTCCTTCGCTCGTTTGAGTTTTACTTCGCTCTTCTTGTCGAGCGAGACGGGCACGCGGCTCTTTGGGCTTTCGTCGAAAACACAATCGATGATGTCGTGGTCCTGATGAAGTTGATCCAGCAGGAGCCCCGAGACGATCGTGGCCGCCGACCTGTTTTTCGGAATCTCAGAGTCTTTGATAGGAACGGGCTTGTGCTTGTTTTTCTTGCTAAGGTAATCGCCGGTAATGAACAGCGAGGTCGGCGGTCCGC
The DNA here is from genome assembly GCA_051006995.1 of Terriglobales bacterium. Classification (GTDB taxonomy): domain Bacteria; phylum Acidobacteriota; class Terriglobia; order Terriglobales; family Acidobacteriaceae; genus JAIQGF01. The sequence goes on along the minus strand of JBPCSQ010000012.1, from coordinate 53,792 downwards.
CGGCATAAATCGGAACCTCGATTGCCTTATCGCCGACGCCTGGTCCAGCCGCTCCGAGCGCCGGCACCTTCGCTTCGGCCTCGCAGCACGGCCCGCACTTGGCGCCTGACTGGGTGACGGTTTCGTAATAGAGGAGCAGGTACTTTGGCCGCTGTGCGTCGGGGAGAGCAGCAATGATCGCGGTGGCCTTTTCCCGCAGCTTCTGGTAAATCTCGCGGCCACTCTGCATGTTCTCGGGGCCGTCGAGCATTTGCATGTTCTCTTTTACGTTGCTGCCTCCAAACTGAAGTTCAAGAATGTGGTCGACCTGGCATGCACTCTTGCCCGCAACCGTTGGAATAAACGTGGAATCGTTGCCCGCAACCTTCTTCCAATTCGTCTCGGCGTCCTTGGGATCCCAATTCACTTTCTGGAGCCAGATCTTGCGTAGTTCGTCGGTTTTCGGACGCTCCTGCTTCAGGCCCATCCTGATCGTTCCGGTCGTGTCGACAATGGCCTGCAACGCACCACGATCGGCAACGTCTTGCCACAGCTTCAGAACGTTACCCTTCTCCGGCGGAAGCTCAAGCGGGTCGAGATGAAAGCCCTGGATTTCGCCGCTGACGTCGGGGCCTTTGACGGCACGGTGCTTGATGCCGGCTTGTCCAAGAACGCTCGTGGGATCCACGCCCTCCCAATCGCGCGTCTGGTCTTTGGTCGGCGCGGAACTCTTGGCCGTTTTCTTCTTCTTGCTGTCGGGGGCCTCATCGTTCTTAGCACGCGAGACCAAAGGCTGCGCTGGACGACTGACCGCAGGCGCGGGAGAGCCCGCCATGACGGCATGAGCGACGGAGTCGGCCTCGCTTTCGAGGCGGTGGTACTCGGGGGCTTCCCCGACGGAGATCCCATCGGCAGACCGCTGCAACCCGTTCTGCTGGACCGTGTGTGCGAGTTCGTGAGCCAGCAGGTGCCGCCCGTTGTGAGAGCCCGGGTCGTATTTGCCACGGTCGAAAACGATGTGGTTGCCTACCGTGTAGGCGTGCGCGTTCACGTCGCGCGCAGAATCGGCGGCCTGGCTGTCCGTATGGATACGCACACCGCCGAGGTCGCGGCCAAACCGCGACTCCATGAACGAACGGGTGCCGGAATCGAGACGCTGGCCGGGAGAGTTCAGCGCCCGCGTCACCGATGAGGGCGCAGTCGCCGGCGCGGCGCTCCCGGCGACCGCGGAGCGTTGCAGCGGAGCGCGTTTTTCTTCTCGCTCGCGCTTGGTGCAGGCCGCGCACTCGGCGCTGCTGCCGCCCGCTGTGCCGCCGCACGCGCACTTCTTCTGAAGTAAGACGGAGCGTGCAGACGACACTGCGGAACGCGGAGGGTCCGCCGTTATCGCCATCACTCCAGTTTTTCCTGCCGCGCTCATTTGTGCTCTCTTCCAGGAACCAACAGCGCCCTGGCCAGCGCTTCGCCGATGACCTGCGGCTTGTCAGGGCGCGCCAGCCGGACCTGGTCCAGCTTCATGGAATCGATCGTCGCAGCGAAACGCCAATGCAGCGGAAGTCCTTGCACTTGCAGCAATGAGGCGAGCGACGCTTGCAGCCAGCCCGCGATCTTGTGTGCGTCTCGGCGCGAGAAGGCGTTCATGCGGAGCTCGCCGATGTGCAGGGCAACGCGCGCCGGTTCTGCTGGGTGCCGCATCACCGCACCGATTGGAGGCGTGGCCCCGCTTTGGGGCGCGCCCAAGAGGCGCGCGCGCCATGCCGCGCGGATTTGCCGGCGGCCGACGCTCATACCCAGTTCCCCACTTCCGCGTCGCTGAGGGGCCGCTCGAGCTTGGCGCACTCGCGGCGGGCAGCGATCAGCAGATGCTCCATCGTGACTGCGCCGCCGGCATCAGCCGCCAGGAATGCGGCGTGCAACGCAATGTTCCGAATGTTTCCGCCAGGAAGATTTAGCTTCGCGAGCTTTTCTGGGAAAAGCGATGCAATCGGGGTGTTCGCCGGAAATACGCGCTGCCATATTCGGCGGCGTAAGCTCGGGTCAGGGAACGGAAAGTTGATCACGAACCGGATGCGCCGCAGGAACGCTGGATCGATGCCCTGCCGCATGTTGGTTGTCATCACAGCCAGTCCCGCGTACGTTTCCATCCGCTGCAGGAGGTAGCTCACTTCAACATTTGCATAACGGTCGTGACTGTCGTGGACTTCGCTGCGCTTCCCAAAGAGCGCGTCGGCCTCGTCGAATAGGAGGATCGCGCCACTGTTTTCGGCGGCATCGAAGATCGCGCAGAGGTTCTTCTCCGTCTCGCCAATGTACTTGCTGACAATCTGGCTGAGGTCAATCCGATATAGATCCACGTGCAGCTCGTTGGCCAGGACCTCGGACGCGAGCGTCTTTCCCGTTCCGCTCTGCCCGCAGAACAGTGCGCTCAGCCCCACGCCGCGCGAATTCTGCGCCGCGAACCCCCACGTGCGGAACACCGTCTCATGTTGGCGGATATGGACCGCGATCGAACGCAGCGTTTCCATCGCCGAGTCGGGCAGAACAACGTCCTCCCAGTTTGCACGCGCATCAATGCGCTGCACGCGGCCGTCGAGCGTTGGTCGAGCTTCCGCGCGGCACTCGTTCCACAACGCGGCGACCAGGTCCGCGCCGTTGCGACGGACGGACTCAACCGCGCGCGCGCTGACGCAGGTGATGCTCTCGACGTCGAGAGGAAAATGCGCGGCAATCGCGTTCAATTCGCCATTCAGCGGCAGTGCGTACTCTCCGAGTGCGTGGCGGAAAAGCGCACGCTGCTCGTCGGTGCCGGGCCGGTCAACACGGATGCGGACGAGCCGCTTGCGAACAAGTTCGAGCGCACCCGATCCGTTGACAAGCACAACGCCGCCGATGCGGTCGGCGAGCCTCGTCGCCGTGATCCAGTCCGGTGCGTTGCCGGATGGGACTTGAAGCAGGATGGCGCAGCCGTTGAGCAGCGCATCGCGCTCCCACAGCGATACGAACTCGTCCTGTTCGGCTGGGCTCGCCAGTGTTGCGACGTTCACCGAATACAGGTGCAATCCCAGCGAAGCGCAACTTGCAGCCGCAAGCGTCCGCTTGCCTTTTCCGGCATTCCCTTCCAACTGAACGACGGCCGGTGCCGGTTCGTCGCAAGTGATCGCTGCGGTGATTGCCTCCGCCACCGCACGATAGGACGCCGGCAGCGCGCGAATGACGCGAACCGGCTCAAGGATGGCCTGCAAGCGCCGGTCCATAGATGGCGCGCCCATCAGGAAGTGCAGGACTGATTCATCAATACGCAGCCGGCTTCCGGTCAGCGTGTCACCGGCGTGGACGTGCAGGAGTTTGAACCGGCGAAGCGCGCCGTCCGGCATCAACGCGCTCCAATGCGGGTTCGGCAGCGCTTGCAGGGCGAGATGAAAAGTCGGGTATGTGGCGTCGTCGTCGTGATTCACGGCCACACACAGGATCGGCATCGCGGGATCGACCTCGACCGCCGCACAGAGCACGAGCAGGTCTCGCTCGAACGGCGACAGCTCAAAGCGCTCGCACATGAGCGCGAGCGGGCTGGCTTCAGACGTCTCGTCGGTGGCCGGTGCCTCGCAACGCGTACCGGTGGTCGCGTACTGCTCGACGAGACTACGCACGCGTGCGATCGCGCTGAGCAGGGCGGCGGTGGGCTGGGCCGTTTCCGAAACGGTGTGCGCCGGAGTACTCATGGGATCGTCACCTGTGGAGCGCCGTACGCGCCGTTCACGTCGCTCTGCAGCGGACTCTCGGCGCCGTCCACCACAACGCGCAGCAGATAGTTGCCCGCAGGCACGCCGCTAAACGGAGCGTGAAGAGAGTTGCTGGGGTCGGGCGGGCTCGCCGGCGGACTTGCTAAGCTCGTCCTCGGCGGCAGCGCCATCGTGAATGCGGGCACCGTTGCAGGCGGCGGGCTGCTCGGCGCCGCAAGCTGGTTCAGGAGGACCTTCACCGTTTGCTGCGCACCCACAGCGGGGCTCACCAACAGATCGATCACTCCTGAACGAGGATTCGTTCCGCTCCCCTGCACGCCCGACACAGCTTGCGAATCGATACGTGGACGCAGCTTGAATGTTGCGACGTTGGACTCGTTGAGCACATGCGGCGCCGGCGGCGAACCCATCACCAGACGGTGGAATACCTGAACCGGCTGCAACCCCGCCTGCACAGTCGACGGGATCGTAATGAGGATCTGGTCTGAGGAGATGTCGGTGTCTGCGGGTGCGATGTCGCTGTCGCCGATTCGCACCAGAACGTCGTCGGCCTTGAGTTGCGATCCGCGCACGACGAGTTGATCGCCCACGACAATCGCGCGGTCTTCCACGAATGGATCGCCAGCCTTGCTCCGCGAGAGGATCTTGTCGATGTTCGGCCTTTCGGACGGCGTCGCGTGCACAGCGCGCGACTGCACCGGCAGCGACGACTTGGTCGAGACGCGACTCTCGATTAGCACAACGGATGCCTGGTACGCTGCGGTTGGGCGATAACGCGCCTGAAAGGCAGTCCACAGGCGCGAGATTTCTTCGGTCGTCAGCGTTTGCGGCCAGAGCTTGACCATCTCGACCTGTTCGGACAGCTCCGACGTGTAGAGGTTGCGGAACGTGTCGGGCAGGTGGCCGCCTCCAGCGACCTGCGACGGACCCGCGAGCGACCGCCGTATCGCAGCGCGCGTGAGCACCGGCGTCTCATGCAGCAGTTGCATGGCGTAGCCGAGCAGGATCTCGGCATGCAGCTGTTGCGCTCCGTAAGCCGTGAGCAGGTAGTGGAGGTCCAGGGCCAGCGGGTTTTCGCCGATGCGTTCCGCCGCGGCATTGCGGATCGGAAGGCCCACATTCCGCCACCCCTGGTTGGGCGTGACCTGATACAAAAACAGGTTCAGTTGGCTCTGTCCGAGAGTCCCAATCTCGATCCGGTCGGGAGGTAGCGCGGAGACGCTCACGTCTCCCAACGCGGCACTGACGTCCCGATCGATCATGCCGTTGTTGAGCAGATCCATGAGCACGAAGGTCACAGAAGCAATCGCGAGTGCGTTGCTCATCGCCGGCCCTCCCGCTGTTCGAGGTACTTCTCGAGCGTGAGCGACGGGCCGGGCGGCGTTGCGCTCCTCGCCGGAGGCGTCGAGCGCTCGATGACGGCGTTTACGCTGACTCGTCCAATGGTGACGGACACGAATGGGCGCTGGTCGTCGTGCACATCGGAGATCGGCTCTGCGACCGTCGGAAGGACGACTGGCTTCGGCAGGGTTGTAACCGTCGGCTGCACGAGCGGCCGGAACGGCGATCCTTCCTGTCTGCGCGTCGTCTTTGGCGTGCTCCGAGTAGTAACGGGACGTTCGGGATCGTCAGTTTTCTTCTCGAAGTGGCGAGCCAGCCGCTCGGGCGGGGGCGGTTCACTGTGTTGGGCCGGCGATGAGGAACGATCATTTTTCGCAACGGTCGACAGCGGCGTCGCTACAACAGGCTTTGTGGGCACGGGACCCTCAGGTTCCGCCGGCCGTAAAGGCACGGCCGATTTCCCAACTGGTCGAACTTCGCGGGGGACTGCGTCCGGCGACACGCGCGTACTCGGCGCAGGTGCTGCGACCCGCGCTGGCCCTAGTGGATGCTGTTCTGGAGAAGTTTCGCGGCGAATCGCTGTAGTGGGTTGACGCGACTGTGGCGGAGCTTCTATTGTCTCGTGATTCTCAATTTCACGGTCGATCAGCGGCGCTGTGACGCGCACCGCCGTCCCCGGCGCCTGCTCAAACAAGGACGGAATTCTGGGCTGGATCGCGGCGGGCGAGCCCAGAGTCCGATCCACAAGCAGCTTGAGATAGTTGCCCATCGTGTCATTCAGCAATCAGTTCCAGGTAGACGCGTCGCCGCGCTGGACTCATTTCGAGGATCGCACCCTCACTCCAGCCGTACGCCGCGGCCAGGCGATGCACGTCGCGCAGCGTGTGAACCGCGCGCGCCTGAACCTCGGACCACAGGAAACTCGCAATATCGAAATCCGCAGTCCACGCGTGCCGGCAGTTCGCGCAAACGACCGGGAGGGTGACCTCGGCGTGCGGATCAGCTTCGGCCATTGCTTCCGAAATTGCGGAGACTACGTCAGCTGGAAGTTCGTCTGAGGCAACCGGCCCCGAGGGTGCGCTGGCGGTGGTCACGCATCGCCGGAGCAGCGCACGTTCGGCGGAATATGCGTCAGCAGCATCGCCGGCCGTGAGGAGATCGACCAGAGTCGGTAGTCGAAATGAAGCGATGAACCCTCCGCATGTGACGCTCAGCGCAGTCGGATGCGCGGGCGGAAATTCGCTCGGCACCGTGAACGACACCTCCAGATCGTGGCTGCACGATGGGCACGTCGCGATCCCGGTGATCTGTTCTCCAAACGTCTGTTCGCTCAGGCGGAAAAGGGTGGCAACGCACTCGCCCCAGGTAAAGCGCTCCGCTTCCGTTTCGACAGCGCCGACCAACGAAAGAACGCGCTCGATCTGCGATTGATCCAGACCGCGTTCCCACACATCCAGCAGCTCGCTTTGCGAGAGATTGCGCATGCTTTACACCGGCGGCTCGACAAACTGCGGCTCCGCTGGCTCGGGGATGGCGACATCGCGCACCCAGCCTTCGTTTTCGAGCTTGATATGCTGAATTGCGACGGCGTTCGCGTTCGCGTCCAGATCCGGCAGCGCCTGATATTCCGACACCCAGCAGCGGAAGACCTTGTAGGCGATCGCGAGTTGGCCAGCCTCGTTGTACATCTCGATGATGATGTCTTTGCGGAAGTCCTTCAGCGACACCTCGGTCGCGGGTGCGCCGTTGTAGTTCCATACCTTGTTCGCCCACCTCTCGAATTCGAGGTCATGCGTCACGCCGCGGTCGAGCGTGACGGCCTCGTATTCGGTCCGGCCCGGAGACTTGCGGCTGGTGCTGGGATCGCCGCCCTCACGGTGCTTCACCACTTCCGTGGTGCGCTTCAGCATGCTGACCTTGCTGATCCCGGCCACGTAGCGGTTCTCCCACTTCACCCGGAATTTGAAGTTCTTGTAGGGATCAAAACGCTGGCTGTTCACAACAAACGGTGGCATCGCACTCTCCTCTTACACCTGCACTTGTCCCGCGATCTGCTGGATTCTGATGACGACGAACTCGGCCGGTTTGAGTGGTGCGAAACCGACGACGATGTTCACAATCCCGTGATCGATGTCGTTCTGAATGGTCGTGTCGCTGTCGCACTTCACAAAGTACGCCTCGCGCACACTCTTGCCCTGGAACGCTCCCTGTCGGAAGAGGTCATGCATGAATGCGCCGACGTTCAGGCGGATTTGCATCCAGAGAGACTCGTCGTTCGGCTCGAAGACCACCCACTTCGTGCCTCGATACAGGCTTTCCTCGATGTACAGCGCTGTTCGGCGTACCGGGATGTACTTCCATTCAGAAGCGAGTTGGTCGGCGCCCTGCACTGTGCGCGCTCCCCATACAACCGGGCCGATCAGCGGGAAGCTCCGCAAACAGTTGACGCCGAGTGGATTCAGTTCGCCATTCTCGGGATCGGTGAGATTCACCGCGAGATCAACGACGCCCACGAGCCCCGCTTCCTGCCCGGCTGGCGCTTTCCACACCCCGCGCTGCGCGTCGGTGCGTGCGAAAACGCCGGCGACGGCACCGCATGGAACGAACGTCTCGATCTGCCCCTCCCTGAGCAGGTCGGCCTCGAGAATCCGTGGGAAGAAGACGGCGGAGGAGGTGGCCACGTCATCGCCGCCAGGAACGCCGAGATCTCCCGCCGCTATTCCAGCGACTGCCTTCGCTTTCGTATTCCATGCGCTCGGTGGGTCGACGATGTAGAACGCGCGCCGATCATGGCAATACTTCGCAGCCTTAGGGATGACTGTGTTGTCGACGTCATCGCCTGAATACGGCGGAATGCACAGCAGATTGAAGAGATCGGCTTTGTCGAGTGCGTACAGTCCCTCTTTGCCCGCGGCATTTCCGACGACATCGTTATTGCTGATCGCCCCACCGTCACCGCCGCCCTCGAAGGGCTTCGCGAGCGGCACTGTTTGGGGCGGGCTGAGGATCGTCACGGTTGTATCTGCCGGCCGCACTCCCGGGACTTCGTCGTTTCCGGAGGAGTCCGCCTCAACAAGCGCAAGCGCAGAATTGTGCTGAAGATACTTCGCGACGTACCGGGCACTCTTCGGATCGACCGACAGGTTCAGATACTTCTCCGATGCGACGGTTTTCTTGCCGGTCGCGTCCATCAGCGTGACGCTAAGGTTGAACAGCGTTGTGTCCGACGGGTTCGCAGTTTTGTGGTCGACCACTGCGGTCAGGCTCGCTCCCCACGACCCTGCGCTCGCCGCGTTCAGCACCAGCGAGGCGAATGAACTGCTCAGCGGGCTTGAGGGCGGACTTGACACCGAGTCCTGCGGCAGCTCCAGCCGGGCTGCCGACGCGCCATTCGTGAGACGCACGATGATCGCAGTGCCGCCGCCGTTCAGGAAAAAGTCCTGGACCGCGTAGCTCATCGTGCTCTCGGGCCAGAGTCCTCCAAACTGCCTTTCAAAATCGGCGAAGCTATTCACGACTATGGGCTCATTTACGGAGCCCCACTTTGCGCGTCCCACAAAGGCGGTAATCGAGGTTGCAACTCCGGTAATCGTGTGAACACCGCTGGGGACCTCTTCAATGTAAACGCCCGGGTATGTCGGCGTGATCGGCATTGCGACCACTCTCCTTTCACCTAAACCTTCAGACCTTGCGCGTACCGCTAATTAGGTTCTGCTTTGCTCGGGTTAGTGACGCCGAAGCTGCTTTCATACTCGGCAAGCGACTGCTGTAGCGCGATCTGCAGAGCCTTGGCCGAGTCCGGGTTGCTGATGATGCGAGTATGCACTCGAGCGCGCTTGCCTTCTGTAACCTGCCCGAAGTCGATGAAGAATTCGAACGTGTTGTAGCCGACGCGGAAACAGTTCGCGTACTTCGCTTCAACGTCGTCGGGTTCATCGCACGTGAAAACCTCGTCCATTGCGTCAACCTCGCATCTGGTCAGCGGAGGTCGGCGAGGCGTGTCTATGCAAGGCCGACCGTCGCAGCCATGTGCATTCCGTAGACCAACGTGCTGAGGAAACAAAGATCCCGCGCCACGTCCAGCTGTGGCAATGGTTTCGGAAGGCGCGCTCGTTGGTTAGCAGCTCAATGCGACTTCGCTGTGTAACAACCGTCAGACAGATGTCCAAAGCACCGCGAGATGTGTAAGCGCTTGTTGACTGGCCGCTTGCGCGAGATCAATCAACAGACCAGATAACCGATCACGTGTAACACTGGGTGTTACAGAGAACTGTAACTGTGACAGTTCGCGGTCACGCTGTTTTACCGGGAGGCTGGACCAGACGGTACTTGGCAATCTTGCGGTATACGGTCATGCGGGACCAGTGCAGTTTTTCGGCAGCCTTGCTCTTGTTCCACTTCGTCACGAGCAGAGCCGAAAGCAACTGCTCCTGCTCGTTAGCGCAAGTCGCGGGCGCATCCGAAAAGGCTTCGCGTATTGACGCGGGCAAATGGTCGAGCGACACCTTGCCTTCCTGCACGTCAATCAGGGCGGCCTCAACCAGGTTTTTCAATTCACGGATATTGCCCGGCCAATCGTACCTGAGCAGGCAGCGCCAGGCTTCTTCGGTGAATTCCGGAGGGCGGGGACTTGGCCGCCGATTGAACTCAGCGATATAGTGCTGCAACAGTGGCGGAATATCGTCGCGGCGATCACGCAAAGGCGGCAGATGCACTCGCGCAATGTTCAGCCGATAGTACAGGTCCAGGCGAAACGCGCCGCGACGCGACATATCCTCCAGATTGCAGTTCGTGGCCGCGATAAATCTTACGTTGACGTTGCGTTCCCCACGCGCGCCTAGCGGCCGAAAACGTTTCTCTTCGAGGACGCGCAGAAGTTTGGCCTGTGCGTGCAGCGACAGGTCGCCAATCTCGTCGAGAACTACCGTACCGTGATCGGCAGCCTGAAACGAACCTGGGTTCGAGGATGCCGCACCGGTGAATGCGCCCCTTTCGTACCCGAACAATTCACTTTCCACAAGCGCATCTGGAAGGGCGGCACAATTGATGCACACAAGGGGCTTGGCGCTGCGACGGCTCAGGTGATGGATTGCGCAGGCAGCAAGTTCCTTCCCCGTGCCGGTTTCGCCGGTAATCAGCACATTGCTGTCACACTCGGCAATGCGCCGCAAAGCCGCGCGCACCGTCCGCATCTGCGAGCTGTCGCCCACGAAGTTCGGCAAGAGCGTCTCGCCGGCGGTTCGGTGGGGTGCGAATTCGAAGTTGATCTGGCGCAAGGTGTGCAGGAATTCCTGGATCTCAACGGGGATACGGAAATAGTGGGTGATACCTGCTCGCAGGGCAGCAATCGCGATTTCTTCCGAACTGTCTTCGACGATGAGAATGATGGGCAATTGCGAAGCGAGACCGCGAACTTCCCTGGCTATGCTGATGAACCGTGACGCCTCGGCACCATTGCCAGCCAGGATAACTACGCTGGGGACTGTTCCGGCGAGCAGCACTTCGCGCAACGCTGGTCGTGTGGCTGAGCGGACTGTCAGGCCCAAACATTTCGCTGCGGAGAGCCAGCACGGCTCGGCCGGCGTGCCTTCATCGCGTATGAAAAGCGCAAAACTCATGGCACAAAGCGTCGCCTAGCCGCTCACTGACGTGGTAAACACGATCGCGGGCAGCGCAAGTGAAACCTGATCAACAGTGACGCCACTGATTTGCGGGGCGATCGGCAAGTTGTTCGCGATCTGGAACTGCCGCAGCGCGGCGAGGGTCCTCGGCCCCAAAACGCCGTCGATTTTGCCCGGTGAATACCCAAGATATGTGAGGTACAGCTGTACTGACCTGACCTGTAGGTCCGGGGGCCCATTTTGCGCAACTGCCTCATAGGCATGCGCGAGTTTTTGGTCGTAGTCGTTCAGTGCGTAATTAGGGCCGTTGTAACCCCGTGCAAAGCGGGTCCAGTCATGAGCGGCGAGCGCAACCGCAAGGCCCGTGGAGCGCATGAAATTTCCCATGGCGCTCAGTTGGTCGTCTTCTGATGCCGCGGTGGCCGTGACCATAGCCTCGACATCGGCAAAACCGGCGCGGACACAGTTTGTCCCCATGATCTGACCCAATCCCCACGAGGCGCTTTTCAATGCCGCTGTTCGATCTTTTGCTATCGCTGCCGCAAGTCGGTCGTACTGGTGGACGCCACCACTACCATAGCCGCCGGCAATCGGGTCGCTGATGTCGCCGTCGTCATACTTGCCGCCGGTGAGACGATGGAAGACGTGACGTTCGAATAAGATTTGGGGCCGCCGGTCAGGCAGAAAGCCGCAACCCGATGTCTCAACAGCCACGACAGCCCACAATTCTGTCTGTTGAGTGCCGGTCAGGCTGGCAGCCGCGGCCATTCCCGCTGTAGACAGAGCCCGAGCAGTCCCTTGAAATGCTAGTGGCGACAAGCTCCACCTCCACAGCTGACACTGGCTTTCATTATTCCGGTTCCGACCGACGCTGCAATTGTCGCCGCCGCGCCTGCCGGTCTCCGGGTGGCGTCCTCAAAATCCGGCCGGCACTCTCACGGAGGCTAATGCCGTATGCTTTGGATAACCTGACCGGTGGGCGAGAGAAGGAAGATTGCTCTCGCCCCATAATCGGCCACCCACAGCGTGTTGTCCGGTCGCATAGCTAACCCGCGCGGCTCTCGTAGCTCGGTAACGGCCGAGAAAGTCTTCAGCCGGGGAACTGCCGTATCTACTTGGATCTGCCAAATACAACGTCGCGCGGCGTCGGCCACGTAGAGAGTACGCAAGGTGGGGCTGAATGTGAGTGCTGATGGCTCTCCCAGCCCTGATGCTACAAGAGCTGACTTGCGCCGGCTGAGATCAATCACATACACCTTGCCTTGTTCTACGTCGGCAGCAAATAGCCGGTGTCCCTCCGCATCCAGCGTAATCGGGCCCAGGCGAGATGCCCCGGCTACCCGAGCGAAATACTGCGGCCCTGTCCTTGCGGTTCCTTTCCCTAAATTGAGGATGAGGATTTCCGCGTTCGAAGAGTCTCCCAAATAGACTTCCCCCTTTTTCGCATCGACTGCCACTCCAGCCAAAACTCGACCGAAGACGGACCATTTCTGCTGTTCTCGTCCATCTAGCGAGTACTGCATTAGCAGCCCTTGGCCAGCCTGCTCCGATTGGGTGGAAACTGTCCATAGCATGGTCACGAATATCTGGTCTTGGCCCGCTACCTGGGCCACGGTCAGGTCCATAGGCGAAAAGTAGCCCAAGGTTTCTTTAATCGGAGTCAAGACTGCGCTGCCGGGGCGGAGTAGCAAAAGTCTGCCCCGAGACTCCAGTACCGCGAGCGTTCCGGAAGGTAGAACACCCATGGCTACCGGGCCTTGATCTTTATTCGTCGGAGCTTTATTCGTCGGAGGCCTGATTGGCGCCTGTGCGGTTTGAGCCGACGCCACAACCCGAGCACCCCCGAGCAAGCCGATGACAATGACATGGAGGATAGCCGTGGCCAGCTTGAAGTCAGGAAGTCTCATCATGCCTTCTTGAACAAACTCAGGAGATCGTCAGCATTTCGAAATCCAATGAGCCCCACCAGCGCGCCAATTAGGGCTGCGGGCAATAGTTGGTACGGGTCGAGTTCAAACCCAAAGAGCCGGACTTGGCTATTCGCATAAACCAAGGCAATAGCCAACCCTTCAGCGACGACTCCAGCCAAGATCGCAATTATGATGGCGATCCACCACTCAAGCGGCGCTGCTCCGGTGTTGTTTGCTGGCTCGCCTGCACCATCTGCTGCTGTCTTGTGGCTGGGTAGCAGACTCGCAAGACTGGCCAGACCGCTTCCAACCAGTCCGCCAATCACTACAGCCACGAGGAGACTCCAAAATGATGGCGTGAACCTCACAGGAACCGCGACCTCGAGCGCTCCGGGGATTCCTCCCGGGGTATTGAAATCCGCAGTTAAATGAATTGTTTCGTGAGGTTTGTCGGGTGCAAGCGGGAAAATAGAGGCACCCAGGGCGTGCCAGCGATCAGGGGTAAGGGTGAGCCGAATTCCGGCATCGAGCTTCTGTCCCGGCTGTAATGTCGCTGGACCGGGACGGGGAAAGTGCAGTACTGCCTGAGGCGTTCCCTGCCAGAAACCAGGGTTCTCCGGATTGGCGACAACTCCGTTGACTACAACCGGCAGATCAGGAAGCAGATTGGCAATGCTGAGGGTAATCGGAGACTCGCCAGTGAGAGGAACTCTAATTAGCGAAACTGATGGCTGCGCCTGCAGAATAGGCTTCAGGAATGAAGTGTTGTGCACGGGTATGCTGAGCGTGCCATCCTCGACATGCGTGCCGACTCCAACATGAAAACTTACATCAGCCAATTTGTCCAAAAACGTACCCGAAGGCGTCGCTTGCACGCGGAACAAACAGGTGTGTGATGCCGAGAGTTCACCCCTCCTTCTTACATAGAAACCATAGACAAAGTACCCATAGCTGGCCAGCGTGGTTCGACGAAGATCAACCGACACATCGTAAGTTCCTGTCTGTTCCTCAGTTGTCTGCTGCGGGTCCAATGCGATTGGAGCAGATTGCACATCGCAGGTACCGGCCCGGAAATGAACGCGGCCATCGCCGAAATTGACATCATCAATCTTAAACTCGATGGGCCCCTGTGCTTGCGCTACTCCGCACAAGGCCGAGGCGATTATCGGGAACAGCAGAGCGCAGCAGAGCCAGTTCCGCGAACGCCCGATGGAGGTCCATATGTTCAAGCTGTTTTCTCCACAACGGGACTTTCTTCGCGATGTCGCCGGTAAGCGTAATCCGGAACGAATCGGCGTCCGCCAAAAAGGGAAGTTGTTACGTTTTCGGAACAGCGTTCTCATGCTGTCGGCGGTCGGACTGCTCCGGTAGCTATCAGTCGCGTGATATTCCTGACCAGCAAAGGCTTACGTCAAATAGGAGTGTGGATGAGTTGAGGGCTGCAACTCGGGTAATGCGAGCACTGATTTTGTTTTGATCGCAGCATGCGTGGTTGCGTTACGATTTCAGAACAGCCCTTGAAATCATTTTTCTCGGCACTATCTAGAGTCACCAGCGTGGCACATCCAAACTTCACCGTAACCAAAATGGGGAGAATCTCGGAGGATGCTCTCCGACTAGCTCCGTCCGTTTTTCGTTCCGGTTGCAACGGCCAGGTGGTCGTTCTCGGAAGACTTATTGTCTCCGGCAACGCAGCCGCTACAGCCGCCAACATCCTCGGACACGAGCAGTTGTATCGGTTGGGATTTGCGACGTCCGTCGTCGCGGTGGCATTTCATTTCGCCTGGGCATTCCTGATGTTCGACCTGCTGAAGGTTGTGAACATGCGTCTCGCGTTGTACGCAACGTTCATCACCCTGATCGGATGCGCAATGCAGGCAGTTACTAGCCTCTTGTACATCGCCCCATTGGTCCTCTTGCAGGGCGGGAGTTCACTGAGCGCATTTACGACGGAACAATTACAAGCGCTTGCGGCCGCAATTCTTAAATTAAATGCTCACGCCTCTACATCCACACGGCGTTCTTCGGATTTTGGTGCGTTCTAATCGGTTACCTCATTTACAAGTCGACCTTCTTGCCTCGAATCCTGGGAGTTCTGTTTGCGTTGGCCGGGGCCGGATGGATGCTCTATCTGTCACCGCCGTTCGCTCTCTCACTGTTCCCCTTCATCGCTGCTCTCTCCGCTATCGGGGAAGTACCACTTGAACTGTGGCTCATGGTGAAGGGTGTGAACGGCAACGATGGAAAGAACAGGCGATCCGCAACCCTCACATCGCGAGGGACGCAAAATGACTTTCTCGCGCCGATCACTCCTTAAGTGCGGCTCCGCTCTTCTGCCGTTACAGATGTTGAACAGATTTGCCCATGCGCAATCGCCCGTTATGCCGGCGGTGCTGCTGACCACTTCCGCCTTGGTAGTTGCTGCTGCATTAGGCTTTTTTTCAGACGTGCGCATAGTTTTTCTCCTGTGTGCTGGTGATCTTGAGGAAGTCCTTGCGGCTGAGTTCACCGTGGGTGGCGAACCAGCGCAACACCGTATTTCCGACCCAAGCGGGATCCTTCCAGTCCCTTCCCGATTCAAATCAACGCTTAGACGCTAGCGGTTCTTTCCTGCTGCGGCTGCCGTGAGGTGAGCCCCCCAGTTGGCAAGTGTGCGAGGACGAAGATTGCACACTGCCATCGTTGGGCTGACTGTCACATAACGAAAGTTCGGGCAGTTCGGATCGGTTGCGCTCGGAACACCGCAGGCTCCAGTTTGCAGGAACAGGGGGCCCCACCACTGCGACGAATCCCCGCAATTGCCTTCCACCTCTGTACTGAAGTGACCGTAAAACACCTCGGGGTCCCAGGTGCAATGCGCTCCTTGGGGCCGCTGAAGGCGGAACTCGATGCTCCAGTGAGCATGTCCGGCAAATACTGCGTCCACGCCGGGTCCCGTAGGAGTAGGCCCGAGATGAGCCTCTCGATAACCTAGACAGAGATAGAAGAACTGACTGAGGTAGTGATTCACAGTTCCATAGCGGATGTCGTAGCGCCCAGCAAGGCGTCCTGCAGCCAGACCGCCGCCGGATGGCGGTATTAAGAACAAATCTTTGCCGCTCGTGAGCTGTTTGTCGGCGTTTGCTCGGTCCTTCTTCGAGAGATTCGCTGGAGGTGTATGCAGCCCGATAAATATTCGGCACGTGCGTGGGTCACCCGCAAGCAGACCGCCGTGATTCTTGCTGATACGCGCCAACACTGCTTCCATCCACGCGATCTGGCTGTACGGGTAATTCTCATTTGCGGGATAGAACGCCATAGTGTCAGGGGAGCCGCCGAGAATATTGTCATCCACGCTGATCGGACCGATCTTCTTCGCACCTTCGTCCCAGAAACTTTCGGCGGTCAGGCAGTCGTGGCCAGTATCCAGGACAAGAAAGTAACAATTCTCCAGCCGGAAGGCGTAGTTGAAGAATGGATTGATATTCAAGAAGTATTCCGACAACCCTGTCAGGTCGGTCTCAATCGCGACAAGCTTCTCAATCGTTTTGCGAAGCCAATTGTAGAACACTCTCGGACCGAGGATCGATGCGATGAGTGCAAGGATACCTCCCGAGAGCAGCCAGGCCCAGTTTCGATCGGTTGCAGCGCCTGGGAATATAGCTCCTGCCAAACCACGACCGAATATTGATGCTGCGAAAAGCCAAAGGACATGGCGCGAGTAGTCGCCGCCGATCGCTTTTGCGCGTGTGAAGAACCGCGTTACGCCGACGATCAGTCCTCGCACTCCCATTGTGGTAACGGAGCCCCACCAACTGCGCCGCAATATTGGTGATCCTTCGCGAACCAACGTTTCTTGCACAGTCTTGATTTTATTTCCCACCTCTTCCGACGTGTCGTGGTACCAATAATCCAACTCCAGCGCGCATTGCTTGCTCATGCCGAATATTGCGCAGTTGACTTCGGGTGGATATGGATAAGGGCGCCAGTCGTGATTCCCCGAGGTCGTAAACACCGGCACGCGCAGTCCTTCATTGTCGTGTCTCGGCTCGTCGCCAGTACCGGTCAGGATCTGGATGAAAGTGGTCCAGTTGTTGTCGCCTGCGCTCCTTTCAGTCACACCGAGCCGAACGAAATCTACGAGATCGCCAAGAGCAAGGACAAGATCCAGCCGGCCCTCATCGGCAGCCTTATTGGCATGACGGATAAAAGTCCGGAGGTTGTCATTGAAGTTCACGTACTTTGATGGAAGGTTTGATTGAGTCACAAGGGCTGGAACTTCCTCGGCCCACAAATCGTTGCGTGCTGCGACATGCAGGTCGGTCAGGTGAATAAACTTCACGTCTGCGTTTGCTGCCCGCAAACAAAGCGCGTGGTGTACTCGGCAGAGCTCGTCTCCTGTGCCGGCACGCCGGAGGGAGAGATCATAGAGAGTCGCTCGTGCAGATCCCGCTACCCTTCGCAATCGGTCATTTCCAGTCTGCTTGGGCCGCGCTTTTGTGTACCAGAACGAACAATTGCTGAGTAGCTTTCTTCGAAGAAGTGTACTTAGCACCTTGCGAGTGTCGGCTACGTCGGAGAACTCGTTGGGCAGAGAATCGTCCTCAAGCCGTTCTGAATCGGCAATGGCCAACTCAAACTCTTTTCCATCTCCAGACCGGCACGGGACTGCCCACAGTGAGTAAACGGAAGCGGACGGGATCTCGTGTTCGCCGACGGCGATGACGACATTAACGCCGGTGCTGTCCAGACTGCCAGGAGAAACAACTTCGGGACATCCCAGGTTGGGGCTAACAATCCGTGGTGTGGTTGGCATATTAGTGTCCTTCAACAAATTACAGAATATTTCGCACTGATGCGCAGCACTATGGTCGTATTCGGTCCACAATCGCCTTCGCAATCATTGCCGCGCCGGCAACGTTCGGGTGACCGGCGGACGCCCTGTAGCACTGTTCTCTCGATATGATTTCACCAGCTTCGTTGTAGTACAGATCACATGCACTCCGTCTTGAATCTGGTACCTCATCCATCGGCAACAACTCGGCGGATAGTCCAAACAACCGAGGATCACTGGCGAATACTGCGTTCTGCTCGGTGAATGGGCAGGGGACGAAAGTGACTCGATTGCCGTTCGATCCGTTTGCGTCTGTGACAGCTCTTTCCAACCACATGTTGGAATCGTTCCAAAACTGAAGGCACTGACTGATAATCTTGTCGAGCACAGGGCCGTGATAGAGATGGATTGGCACAGCGACTCCACAAAGCTGCAGGAAGGAGAGGATTCGCAGTGGATCGGACTCCATGCTCAAGATTGGGAAGTAGCCAGTTACCACAATCTTTGCGTTGACGAACTTTGCCTTGACCTGCTGGAGAAGTAACGCCATGTCGGCATAGCAGTGCAAACGGGTGAGATCGCTGAGGCGCTGGAACCCAGTCAGGGGGTCAAGAATTCTCCTGACGTCGAGGTCATTGATGCCGCCATCGACAATCAACACATCCACTCCGTCGGGGCTGTCGCTGAAGCTGGCGCACTGTTGGACGATGGTCGGGTATGACGACGGGACCTCGCCATCATCAGGAAAATGCGCTGATGAGGCATTGAGGCCAATGATTGCGCCCGAATGGGCCGTCACCTTCGACCTCGTGGCTCCATTGCCGAGAGCTTGCGCGACCAGGTGCCAGTACTTGTGCTCTTGGAGCAGACCCTGTCCCCATGGAACCGAATCTCCTAGCACGGCTAAATATTGAACAGGCAACGTGTGCTCCTCTCGTCGGCCGTCCCGAATGCCAGCTTCTACGGAAGATCGTCCAAGCTGACCCACTGGCCATCTTTGAACACTTCAATTTTCGTGATCGGGTGAATCTCCCAAAGCGTGGAACGGTACTTACCGAGGTGCGCGCGATGTTCAGGGTCGAGAAGTGTCCAGCCGCTCACGCGAACTGGTGCCTGCGAGTTCACCCAAGGAGATAGGTTTGAGGGTGTCCATTTCGGATGCGATTGGCGGACGCGTGGCGTAGTCTCGACGACCACCGCTGTGTCCTCGGTGTCGCCGCGATGCTCTACAAACGGCACGTGCCAGTCGACCTCATCGGCATTCACAAAATGGCAATTGGTCGATTCACCGCTGCCTCGGTCTTCAACCTTGATCTTGACGATGTACCCGACCACAGATACAGGGACGCCCTCGTAGGGCATGATTTTCTGCAGTTGCGGCTGAGTCCATTGATCAAGCGATTTAGCCGCGACAGGGTACGGAAGCGACTGAAGAGCCTTCCACGTCACCTCGTGATACGCCGACGGGACGTCGACGCGATTCTTCCGTAGGTTTGTAAACGAATCCCCTCCATCACCACTTGGACCACATGGACCGTCCTCGGTCTGAAATGAATTCGAGGTCGGCGCAGGTTTGTCCCAATTTTCGACAAAGCCGGAAGCTATGCCGCCCGTGCCCGAAAGGATGGGGGGGGTGGGAGGTGTACTCGGCGCCGGCGGTGTCGCTAGGTTGACGTTCTTCGAGTAGATCCACCCCTCGTCGCCGTCAACTGTGCGAACGTGGTAATAACCGTTGGTGAGCGTGCTAGCGAGGAGTTCCACATCGTCACCGATGGCAAGGTGAGCGATCGGTTTGTGCTTGGAAGACGGATCGCTTCGCAACGTCGCATTGCGTGTCACTACTGCGTCAGCTGCCAAGCTGCAGACGGAGGTCGTGAGGAGGATGGTGAGCGCAGCAAGGAAGCATACGACACGTTCCATTGCGATCTCCTTACCTTTCGTATAGGCCGAAAAGTCAACACAAGCGTGGGAAGCCCGTCGACCAACTAAACGAGGCAGTGAACGCGCAATTCTGCCCTGAATACAACAACTGTCAAGCAATAATCTCTTGTTGTTACGAATTCGGAACAACATGCCGAATAGCGATGTCGGCTGCCCGGTATGTCGGGTTATGACAGAGATCGTTTTAGTGCAGCAAACACGCAATGGCGGGCAGGTATGGGCGTCACCGACTGTTCTGAAAGCGAAACAACGAATTGTCCCTCGTCAGTCGCCGCTCGTCCTTTCCGGCCCTTTCCCCACCCGGCTGCCCGGCTTTATCGGCTCCCAGGATGCGCTAAGTGCCACTGATACTTGCACAGTAACGCTTAGGGTGGCCATCGCTCCTTGGAATGCCCGGAAGCCGGACGCCATATTGCACGCGTCTATACCCTATCTTTTATTGCTATGATGAATTTCGGGGCGTTTCAGATCGGGACGTGATAAGCTCCCCGTCTATCCAAAACAACCAGGAAACGGTCACCTATATACAGGAGGTTCTTATGATCCGGAACCGATCCTTGGTCTGCATGGCTCTTGGTGTCGTCTCCTTCTGCAGTTTCGTAGTTGCCCAAGCCCCACCACCACCACCACCAGTTCACGTTCCACAAATTCAGGCGCCCCAAGTCCCGTCGCAAATCCACATTTCCGACATTAAAGTGCCGCCGACGAAGGCTGAAGACCTCCCTCACGTTGACACGCCGCAAACTGCTCACGTTGCACTTACCCCCGAAGCTGCAAGGGCGATAGCGGCTCCCATCTTTAGGGCAAGCGTCCGCGCCGAACCTGAAATGTATGATCGCGCTGTGTACCTACGCCGGGAATGCACGCGCCTGCACCAGGAAATTAGGGAACTCGGATTCGAGATTCCGGGAATCAGTGCCGCCGACATCGCACGGAGGGACAATCGTGATGTCGAACCCGAGTGGAAATGGCAGCAGGCACGAGAGGACATGGGGCGCTGGCTTCGCTGCAAGAAAGAACTTGAAGGCCTCACTCATGACGATGAGAGGGCGAGGCAGCGCGAGCAGGCTTATGTCAACAATCTTCGTGTCGAGACAAGTGGCAACTACGCGGTAAACCACAGCGACAGCACTGCCACGAGCGCTCCTCAGATTCATTGCGAGGATGAAATCACCTACACCTATGAAAAAGTTCCCGTCTCGGCTGGCTTTGATTCCAACGGCAAGCCAGTGTACCGCATGGGATGGGATGTAGTTCCGCACAAGAAAAGAACCTGCAGGTGAGGCTGGAATAGCTCCGAGCTAGTACTGGATGGATGAATCCACGCGTGCGTCGTCCCGGTGCGCAATGCGTCTGAAATCTTGGCGCGGAGCTGCGTGACTCCAGGTGGCGCGGGCGGCGACGCGATCAGCGGACGGAGTCACTGCAAATTGAAAACGTACGAGACGATGTCTGCCCAGAATTTGCCGCAGTTCCGTAAGCCGTCTTCCGTCATGATCACATCGGACATCTGATTGTCTGTGCGTATATAAGTGGTGAAATCAAGGAAGAACGGATCGAATTCTTCCGATGGCATGTCCTTCAGCACCGGCGACACCTCCGTATCTTCGTCGTGGTGGGGGTCAGCAAGCCATTTGTTGCGCGCGTCACTGCCGTAATCGAGTACGATCTTCCTCACTTCCGACATAGTTTTTTTCGGCGGCATGTTGCTCTCCTATTTGGTCCGCATTCCAAATCCCGTCTGCCATCCACACTCCTTTAGGTACTGCGGATCTTTTCTTCCGCATTCGTACTTCAAGATGAAGTCCCAGTCACCATAAATCGCGAACCGACCGACAATCGAACCAAAGCTGAAGTCCTGACGACCGCCGAAACGGTGATCCGAAGCATGACCGCCGTTTGCTTTGAAATCTAAGAACATGCGTTGGCCCGGCTGTAAGGTATAGACAAAGTCACCGCGCATGAGCGAGCCGGCAGTGGATTGTGCATTTGTCCCGCCGATCGCCCCTCCTTCGATTGTCAATGTTGGCTTCTGATCATTTCCTCCCCGGGCGGGAAAGAAATGCTGGACTGGTGCTTGTAGTTCGATCATGCCTCCAGCACGCCATTCATCAACTCGAGCCATCATCACCTGCGAATACGAGTAATTGCCGATCGCGCCGAACGTGGCGTACCAGCCTCCAGCGAATGGTTTTGCAAGGTATGTCACGTCTCCCTGACCAGCAATTCGTCGCGGTTGACTGTCAGACTGCGCGGCCTCGCCCTCGGCGGCGAGTTTCAACGAGAAAGCGCTGTGCTCGGGTACATACGAAATGCGCCCGCGAAAGTTTGCTGCAGGATTGAGGCCACCGTTCTGCACGCCCGGCGTGAACGACAACTGGAAGCACTCGTTCTCAACGACAAATGGCTTTGGTGCGGCTTCTGCGCCTGCGCCGGAACTGCTTGTGAGGCGTTTCCCAGGTTCGTTCGCGAGATTCAAATCACCATGTTCTCCTAAGTTTGCGAGCCTCCGCGCAAACGCAGACACTTCGTCTGCGGTTTGACCAGCCAAAGTGGGAGGCGAGAACGGTACGGAAATGCCAGGTTGCACATGAACCGTGATAGCTGTGCCACCGGGCGATAGGTCAACGTCTTTTCCTGCTTGAGCGGCCAGGGCCTTGGACAAGTTTTCGGCTGTGATGAGATCTGGGTTTGATCCCAGCAGCTGCTCTTCCAGAGCATTGAGAATCGAGGCCGCTGGCTTCTTCGTGCCGGTCCGTACCAGAATCTGGTATACCGTCATTCTTGGCGTGGCGCCCGCAAAAGTATTCTGGATGATCACTTCATTAGATTTGAGCGCCTCAAGGAGATCAGTAACCTCGTTCAACGACAAATTTCGGAAGTGAAACTTGGGCGCAAGGACGTTTTGGACGGCCTGCCCTATATATGCTTTACGTCCCCTGACCAAGAACCGCGTCTGCAGGTCCATTGAAATCAAGGGTACGAGGATCACGCCCTGGTTGTTGGTGCGGCTGAAGTAGCCCACAGGATCCATACCACTGAGTTTCTTCGACAACAGCGTAACCACAACGTCCCACACTGCAGCGTCGCTTGTGAGAGCGCCCGAGCCGAACGTGCAGCCACCCTGAAAGAGGCCGCCGGATTGGTTGAACTGCACCGAGACTCCAATGTGGTAGGTGAACTCCATCGACTCTAAGTTCCTCAGCGGGCTAGCAAACGCCGGAGCGACGCCCGCTGCCGCCTGAGATCCCGAATTTGAATCCGAGGGCACCGGTGGCGTTGACGGTTCGGCGGCACTCGCGTTCGCATTGGTGTTCTTGCCGATCTTTGCTGCCCCGCCGAGAGTCGCTGGTGACGTTGCATCGGGAGCAGCAGCACGGCCTGCACTGCCGATCACCGGCTGGCCAAGTCCCAGTCCCGGCAACAACTCCTTTACTTTGCGCCATTCTTCGGCCAGAACTGGTTCTTCCTCCTTGGTTGGGCCAGCATCACATATTGCCTGCACAGCGGAAATGCGATCGAGGAGAGCGTTCAATGCAGCGACAGTCCGACTATTGGCCTCTTTCAGAGGACCTTCGGGAATTTTCACGGCCGAGCGTTTGGCGAGTGCCTCTTTTACCGGCACTGCAACCGACGGTAGTTCCCGTTTGATTGACGCAACATCATCAGACTGCGCTACCAACGGGCCAGAAAGAAAGAACGTCACTAAAGGCGGAACGACTAGGGAAAGCCATAACTTGGTCTTCATTATTGGCCTCGCAACCAGGTCTGGCGACTATTCGGTTTCGATAGAACGACCTCTTTGAGTCACAGTGTCAATGCCAGACACGCATGAGGAATTGGGTGTATGGGTCATAAGCCACTTGCCGAAGCGTCTCCAGCATCGCCTCTTTGTCCATGTCCAAAACAGCAGCCGCGCAGTCAAGCGCTTTCTCAGCGTTCTTTGCTGCTTCTATATCGGCCTGCGTTACACCTTCTGGCGGTGCCGTCAAAATGCCAATTCTCCCTAGCACATAGCAAACTTCCTGCGCTCCCCGCAGAGAGCAAGGAAAAACTAGGCGCACTTTGTCCTCGAAATACACCCAGAGTAGGGCCTGGCTCATCGCATCGATAACGTACGTAAAATTAAAATTAGTTCGGATTGTGATGTCGATTGGATCGCACCATGCGAGGCCCGCAATCGTGTTAATTCCCTCATCTTGCAGTCGTTCTGCATTCGCTCTGCCGATGCACTGCAGTCGCTCTAACTCCAACAGCCCGGTCTGCTCCTGATCACCGAGACCAAGGCGCTGAGTTGAAATTCGACGGGCGAACGTGAACAGAGTGCTTGTAGGAAAAGCTCCGAGAAAGAACGCGAGGGGAACGCCAATTTCAGGTGCCGCGAATTTGGAGAAAGCAACTCCGAATGGCACGGCGAGCAGCAAACGAAAAACGCAGTTGTATACGTCCGTTACCGTGAAATCTCGCTTGCGGAAGCGACTCAACTGATCCAATACAATCCATGCGAAGGCGCCGGTAATGGCGCTCACCGCGATAGAGGGCATGGCGTGGTTAGCTGGTGCAATGTGTTCCCATACTTGGATTGTTCTTGCCACACCCCATGCGGCGAAGCCGGCAGCAATGGCGAGCGCGATCACGGGTGGAATGTAGCGACGCCTACCGTAGAGCCGGTCAAAACGTTTTCGGAAGGCCTCTTGAATGTTAGGCGGTGAGTCGACGGACAGAAATTGCTCGTAATACAACTTCAGAGCGTCCGGGTTCAGGTAGCTGAAGATCTTGTCCCGACGGGAAACCCATTCGGTGAATAAATACAATACTGAGGGGACAACCATGAGCGCTGCGGCGAGGGCGCAAGCAAAGTCGATCAGAACCGCGTAGGCTGAGCTAATCATAGGCGCTCAAGCGCGTATAACTCTTTGAGTTGTTGTCCGGGTGATCGAGGGATGAACAATATCAGAAACTTGACAAAGTCAACACAAATCTTGATTTTGTTCGGACTTTGGAACAAGGGCGCAAAAGAGAACTGTGAACTTGCCGCTTTTATCGTGCGCAAAGCGAAGGAAGATTTGCTGAACTTACCAGTTCAACACCAGGAGCACTCTTCAGCTCGCTTACTTGTCGGTGCTTCGGAAAGTCTCGGGGGCGAGGGTTGACCTGAGGCGATGGCGCAGTTGCACTAGAATTCTTAGGGAACAAGCGGTCTTGGTATAGCAACCACAGCGAAACAGCCAGTAATGCAACCCCAATGAAAAAAGACGCTGATTGGGCACGAAACAGGAACCACGTTCGAATACCGAGTGAGTCTGCCTGTGCACGCAAGCGTTGAATCTCCACGTGAGGCCGGTCGCGTAACTCTGCGCGGATTCTTTCCGCTGTAAGGCGGAAATCTCGCAACCTCGTCCAAGTGGTCAACATACACAAGCCCACTGTAGCTAGGAAAGCCACCATTGCCGCAAGAAAGAAGTATGTGCCAGGGGAAGAAAAATGCGCATCCTTGTCGCCGATCCGGCTGACACAGAACCCAACACCAGCGGCGGCCAAGCCAAAAATTAAATTTACGGCTGCGCCCAATTGCTCCCGCCGAGTCGCTTCGTATCGCCGTAGCGTTTCTATTTTGTCTTTGCGCTCTTCCGGCTCCATTGCGAAAAAGAACGTATGCTGCGCAGCTCCGACTTGTCAATCAGCTTCTCAGGCAGCGTCGGTCAATGCAAGACGGAGCGCATGCAAAGCCGCCTGAGAGCCTCACCTGCGTTCACTTCCACGGAATACATGACGAGCTCTGCGCCCGCTTCTGGAAAATGAGCTGTCCAGCTAGTACGGCGATTTTTTCGTCTTCAGGATTAGCTTTGGTCTAGGCTATGGTCACTGGTACAATGGACCGCGATGGACAGAGAAGGAATTCTCTCAGAACTTCGCGCTGAACGCGACCGCATTAACAATGCTATTGCCGCAATCCAGAGCCTCGATGGGGCAGGAAGAGCCCAAACTCGGCCAGCGGGAGCAAGGCCGAAACGTAGTCGCAGACGAATGAGTGCCGAGGCGAGGAAGCGCCTGTCGGATCTGTTAAAGAAACGTTGGGCGCAGGGAAAGATGGGGAAATCCAAGCGCAAGGCTGCTTAGGACTCTCTTCATCTGCCAATCACCTCTGCCGAGTACGCTACAAGCTCGGCGCCCGCATCTCGAAAATAAGCGGTCCAGAACGCTTTCGAGGTGTTCCAGGCTTGCGGTGTAAGGCCACGCGTGGTGGCCCCGACAACATAAACCCTGTACCCCTTCAGCGGCACCACCAGTTCATTCGCTTTTGCGTTTTCGAGCACCCTCTCAGGCCCGGTGGCCAAGAGCGCGGGCATCGGGAACGATGCGGTTTCATTCATCATATCCGAGAAAATCCATATCTCTTTGAGCTGCGCTCCATTGTCTGAAGTTGAGTCGAGTAGGGTCTTCATATGCCATAGCGCGCCGATGATATCTGTCCCGGACGCGATAGGCGAAAGACTCGCGGAATTCGCTCCGAAATTGGCGGCGAGCTGATGTCGCGCTCGGTTGAGGTCATCGGTAAATACGCCGTGGGCGCTGGGGGTCCATCCTTTCGTCAGCTCCCGCACGCTACCGAAGCTGTCGGTCGTGATCACCGATACCCAAACACGGCTGTCTGGCGGCTCGGTCGCGAGCAGCTGTTTTACCCCGTTGAGGTATTCAGTCAAAAGCTCTTTGCTGCTTCCTCCCCGTCCTATTGAGCCGCTCACGTCGATTAGTATGCCCTCATGACGCTTTATGGACTGCGCCGAGGCAGCGTCCGATGTCGTGAGGAGGGCCACGAGCGCAATCACTGGAAGCGAGTGGTAGAAGCGGGTTCTCTTCTTTCCGAGGGCCGCCTTGGCGCGCAGGATACCAGCAATGGTCAGCTGTTCTGCGATTGCAATTTGAGCGAGGAGATCGTTTTGCAGGCGCTCGCA
Organism: Terriglobales bacterium; assembly: GCA_051006995.1. Taxonomy (GTDB): domain Bacteria; phylum Acidobacteriota; class Terriglobia; order Terriglobales; family Acidobacteriaceae; genus JAIQGF01. The sequence continues at coordinate 27,491 of JBPCSQ010000012.1, read as the reverse complement.
CCGAGCGGCCCTGCTGAGCTGGCGCTTGAGTTCGTTCCAACCCGCGAAGTCCTCATCGGCGAAAGTCTTCATCAATCTCGCAAGCAGGATGCCGAGTATGAAGTCGGCCGCGAGCATGATCTTGATAATGGCGCTGCCGAGCAATTGGCGGACCGCCTGCTCCGTATTGTTGTTGTCCGACGGATCAGGGGAACTCTCTAGTGATGAGTCCTCGACATAGGACTGCGTCGACTTTGTCGCGGCAACGGCGTTAGCCATCTTGGCCCGTGATTGCGCAACCTGGAAGAGTCCCCAGAAGCAGAGTACGAATCCAGCAAGAATGACTGCGTCAGCAAGAAGCTGATACCGAATAAACATGCGCTCAAATGCCTGGTGGCCGGTTGCCACGGCAATACCGGTAAATGCAATTGCCACGACGGCGCTCAACAGCACGCCGAACCCAAAAAAGTAAAATGTGAGAGCCTGCCCGCAAAGGGACGCTAGAAGTGCGAGCGCGAGTAGGCACTCCAGCGCTGCAGCGAAAATTCTTGTGGCGAGCATCGCGAGATCACTGACCGGGATGGGCCGATCATAGAGCTGCGCCCACAAGGCAGCCGCCCGGTCCTTCGCCTCCTTAATTTCTGAGCCGAGGGAAAGGACGGCTGGCTTGATCGAGTTCCCAAGCGCGATGAGCCTCGGCTGGCAGGATCCCCTGGCGAGCGATTCGTCTTGCGTTTGCATCATGGCCCTGAATCCGACTTCTTCGAAATCAATTTTCCTCTTCGGTACTGCGGGGAACATAAGCATCCTCGTTTCTGGAGTAGCACCTCAATGCCTGTTGTAGGACATTCTCATGTAGTGGCGGACGAGTACGGTAACAACGACTCCCAGCAGGACAAGACCGATCACAACCAACATCAGCTTGATTAGCAATTTCGTTGCGGTATCAAGCGCAGGAATAAGTGCCGGAACAACCATGTTGTTGAGCACGGCGATGACGCAGAAGGCCACCAGAACGACCACCGCGATACCGAGTAGTCGCTTAACGACTTCGTCCGGGGCGATCTTGCCGATCATGATCGCAATGCCGGTGCACACCAGCACGAGAACCACGATGTTCGAAACAAGCGCTTGCATAAACCGCTTCCCCACAAAAAAGGAGCTTGTACGGGACAAACTCCTTTGGTTATGGTCAGGCTTCAAGCACCTTGCGAGCTTCTTCGAGCTTCTGCAGCTGGCGCTTGGACTGTTTCAGGTCTTCCTCTTTTTCCGCGACTTCTTCGCGGAGACGGTTGATCTGATCGAGGACGACCTCGACGGGCGTTTTCTTCTTCCACGGTTTCCGGCCGCCCGCCTGTGCTGTAGTTGCGGACGCGCCCGCGCGGGACGCGGGAGCTTCCGTTCTTTTTTCGGCTGTCATTCATTTCCTCCGTTTGAATTTGGGTAGTGGATTGAGTCCCGAGGACCGTCGTACAAGCTCTCGGCAGGCACGACACTTCCACGGCTCAACCGTGTGGTGAGGACGCGTCTGGTTGAGGACGATGAACCGGCATCCCGAGCGAAGATGCGTCTGCCATTCCTCAAGCAGCTGCGCGACCTCCTGAGGTTCGCGGTTGTGCCCCGAGATCGAGTATTCGTTCTGCTCGGCGTCGTACACGATCAGGGCCTTCAGAGCGCTTTGTTCATCCAATCTGGCCTCCCTTCTGGTCGTCGAAATGGATTGAGGACTGATCCGAGGCGGCCTCTAGATCGCGCAGCACCGTCAACAGTGTTTCGACGTACTGCACACGACTAGCAAGTCCGGCCACAGTTCCCAAAGCAGCGAGTTCGTCACCGGCTTGCAAGTGCTCCTGGACTTCCCGAAGCCGCACGAGCAGTTCCTCGATCATCCTGTTGGCCTTCGTGAGGGCTGTTGTTTTCAGCGTTTGTTGCATGAGTCACCTCGACTGCCATTTCTGCTTCAAGCTCCCGCGTCTGCTCCGCAATCCACACCTGCAACCGGCGGATAGCCTCGCGCTTTGCGGGAAGCTCGACGTGCGTATACCCGGCGTGGATATCGTTTCCGCTCGAATGGCCCATGAGGGCCTTACGAACATCCTGGACGACGCCCGCTTCCATGAGTCGTGTGTTGAAGGTATGGCGCAAATCGTGGAACCGCAGGCGCCGTATGCCGGCACGTTGCCAGGCGAGCCGCCATGCGGTTTTCACGAGGCGAATCGGGCGGCCATGGTAGGTAAAGACATGCCCTTCCCGGTCGTTCTGGCCACGGAGGTACGCATAAACGCGGTCGGAAAATGGGATCTCCCTTCCCTCGCCACCCCGAGTTTTTGACTTCGTAACTAGAAGCAGCTTTCGGTCAAGGTCTACGTCTTCCCAGAGTTGGTTCAGCAGCTCGCCGCGCCGCATGCCGGTGTCGAGCGCCATGGTGACGATCGGCCGAAAGTGCTTGGCGCAGGCGTTGAGCAGCATCGGCTCTTCGCGCACGCTCAACACTCGTGTCTTCGTCCTGCGTTCGGGAACCAGCTTCAGGCGTGCAAAGGGAGTTGACAGGAGCAGGGCGTTGTCCACACCCCAATTCAGGATTCGTCGCATGACGCTCAAATCCCGGTTGACGGTGCTGTCGCTGACCGCCTTCTGGCCCTTTCGCCAGAGGCGGTATTCGGCGGCATGCCCCTTATTGATCGACATGATCACGCGATCGGCAAAGAAGGGGAGAAACTCTTCCAGCCGGCCCAACTGGTACGGAGTGGGGGCCCCGTCGGCGATAAAGCTCGCCGCCAGCGCTCCGAACGTAAGGTGTGGGTCGGTGATCACAAGGTGGTGCTTGCGCGCAATCGCTTCGTCGCGCAGCTTCTGCTCGATCTGCTGAGCCAGGCGCTTGTTGCCAGTACCGGTCGAGGCGTGCGAGCGCACGCCATCAATCCACCAGTAGGCCCACCAGACGCCGCCCCGCTTGAACAGCGTCATTTCGCTAGGTCCTCCTTTCCTGTATTTGGTTTTCAAGGATCCAGCGGACAACCTGATCGCGATAAAAGATCAGCCTGCCGCTCGGACTGGAGCGGAAGTACGGCAATCCTTGCGGGATGTGCCGCTGCCTCACGCTCCAAGCCGAGCAGCCGATCAGCTGCGCCACCTGCCGAATGTTGATCGGTTCACCGAGGGAAACATTCGTGCTCTTAAAGGCATGTGCCAAATTGGAAATCTCTCTGTCCGAGTCATCGTTCTTCATGACGCTCCCTCCGCTTGATGAGCCGATAAATGAACTTCCGAATGGATTCTGGAATCTGAGACCAAAGCCACCACAGGAACCCAATTAAGATCGCGAGAATGAAAACGACATCAGGATGATGGCGAAGCTCCTGGAGCATCTCCACCAGAAAGGCCAGCGAGACCACAGTGAGTAGAACCGCAAAAACTAATGGCACTAGGTGAAGCACTGCTTTGCCCCACAGGGGGACCCTGGGCTGCGGCATGGATAGATCGTGCGAACCACACTGGGAGCAAACGCTGGCATTGCGCGGGTTCGGATGGTGCCGCGGACAAAGCTTCACCTCATAGCTTCGACCGCAGTGGTTGCAAAAGAGCGGCTCACCGGCAGTCAACCTTCCGCATTCGTAGCAGAATTTCATGAGTGTTTCGTGCCTCGATTTCGTCCTTTGTGCCTCAGCCAATGGCTCAGCCAGTTTTGGTATAGGCGGATCGCGAACATTGCTTTTGCTTTCAACCGTTCTCGCGCACCGCTCCGGCCCTACTTGTTGCCAACATCTGCTGATAACAATCGGTACCTTGCCTCGGCCTTCGGCCTCAGCCACGGCGCGTCCCACAATCCGCCGTTCTTGATCTCTGGCAGCGTTGAGAACCAAAACAGCTTGTCCGTCTGGAGAGAGACCGTTCGGCGAATGGATCGCAACCGCTGGTCCGATAAGGCCACGATGAGCACGCGGAATCGATCCTGATGGAACACTCGCTGCGACTCCCCGGTGACTGCCAGGTTGATGTAGTGTTCGACCTTCTTGCGCCAGACCTTCAGGGATTCCGTTCCACGATCCAGTTCAAGGAACATGGGGAACACCGTTCCCTCACGTTCAATTTCGAAATACCCATCCGGCATCAGGGGAACTGAAGAGGAGATCGGGCGGAAAAAGACTTGCCACTCCCGAAACTTGACTCCGGGCGGCAAAGGCCGAAATTGCACCTCAACGAAGATGTCGTTTACTGCCTCTTGATGGGAAACGAACTGATTGCCAGAGACGAGTTCGCCTTGTTTCCAGCCGAGCAGGTGGAGCGGCATTTGCCCGATTGAGATCGCGCCCTTCCGGGAAAGACCGTACAAAGCCTTCTGACCTCCGGAGCGAGTGGCGGAGAACCAACGACGAAGAAACCCTCCTTGGTGCAGACGCAGCAGGCGTGCATTCGCGCGACGAACACTGGTGAAGCCGCAGATGGCCCTCACTTGATCGCAATCAAGGATGCGGGCTTTTGTGAGCGCACTAAGAAGGACGTGATCGCGTGGGGTCAGGATGACCGGTGTATTGCGCGTTGAGTCACCGCTCATGTTCATCGAGCACCTCGTTCACCTTCCGTGAGAGCTTTTGCCGATCTGCGATCTCCCGCTCAATGACGACCCGTGATGTTCCCCACAGTCCGCGCGTCCGGTTCAGCAGGTCGGTGTAATCGGCCCGTGGCTCGGCCACATGAGGAACGCGGATCTCGACCGTACGGTCGGCGCCGCTTTTCACCATGGCGTGACGCTGCGGCAGATTCTTAAGCCGCTCGGCCAGTGACTTCCCACCGTCGAGTGCCTGGGCCACCTGGACAGCGTCGGAGGGCGAAAGCTGGAAGAAAGCATGCGTTCCGACCGAGAGAATGGCAGCGCGCATGTCGGGCCGAAATTGATCGAGGAACTGGTTCGCCGACACTATCGCCACGGCAAACTTTCGAGCCTCACTCAGCACGGTTTCGATCCCGCTTCCGAACGCTACGAAGTTTTGAAGTTCATCGCAGTAAGCGGTGAAGAGCGTCCGTTCTTGGCGCGAGAAGATGGCGTTCTTGAGCATCGTGAAGATCAGGCTGCCCAGGGTGAGCGCATGCTCGCCCAGTTGGCCCTTGTTGAGGTTCACGATCACCCACAGTCCTTTGTCCATCGCTTCTCGGAGGGAAAACGTAGACGTGGGCTGACCTAACAGGTGCCTGAATCTTGGATCGGAGGTAAATGCGGACAGCTTATTGAGGACGGGTTCGCTCATCGCGGAGCGCATGGCGTCGCTCACCTGGCCGTACCGCATTTCGAAGTAACCCCGAACCTCTGCGTTCTCTACCTGCCTCAGGCATGACATGCGAAAGGCGGCGTTCGACAGGAGGGGAGCAAGCTCGAGCAGCGTCAGCCTGCAAGCCGACAAAACGTACAGGGCGTTCCTCAGAAGTTCGTCGGTTCGGGCCCCGAAGTGGTCGAGTGCCCACCGGTGCCTCAGGACCTCTGCAAATTCGGCAATGCGAATAAAGTCGGGCGAAGTTTGTTCCAGGGGATTGAGTCCAACCGAGACAACCGGATCCGCCGGATCGATGATGATGAGTCGGTCGCTCAGGTGTTGCCGGTGTCTGCGCTCAAGGCTGCTCATGACTCTCAGAAGGAACGGCATCAACTCGCCGTGCAGGTCAAAGGCCAGAAAGCCGCGCCCGGCCTCGATGTCCTGCTGAATCAGGTGACGCAGAAATGTGCTCTTGCCGGTGCCGGTCTTGCCGATGACGGCGAGGTGCATGGTGCGGCGGCGAGTACTCAGGCGTTCCGAATAGCGAGTGACCTGACCGTCAACGACGCGAAATCCAAGACCGATGCCGCCACCGTTATTCCGTGCTCTCGCACCGCGTTGTCGCAGGCGGTTCCAGATCGACGCAATGAGTTGTTCGAAATACCGGTTCATCGCGATTTCAATTCTGCGGGACGCCTCGTCGAGATCGGTAACAGCCGGCAAGTACACGGCCCAGAGAGAAAAAACCCAGGAAGTCCGGGAGAGGACTTCCTGGGGGGCGCGGCACCAAAAGGAGGTAGTCGTGAAGCTGCCGTCACCGCTTGAAATTCGTAATCAAGACCTCTCGAAAGCGGCGACCAGCTCGTTTCTGCGCAGTGTAGGAGAGCTGCACCTCCTGCAGGTGGAAGCGACGGAACAGCGCACGCACCTCAGGGACATCGTTCAATGACAACACGAACTTGCCGCGAAGCTTTTGCAGGCGTTGCGCCAGCATCTCGAATTCTGCGGGGGTGAGGTTGTAGTGGTAGAGCTGCCGGCCGTAATACGGGGGATCTAAATAAAAAAGAGTGGCCGGACGATCATACCGCCGCAAAACCTCTTCATAGGGCAGGCATTCGAGCTGCACCCGTTCCAATCGCTTGTGTGCGTTTTCAATGAGCGCGGGAAGGCGTTCCAGATTGAACCCCGGCGGCTGAACGACGTGCCAGTGGTAATTCGGATGACGGATGAGGCTCGCGAACGATCCCTTCAGCAGGTACAGATACCGCGCTGCCCGTTGCACGTCCGTAAGCGTTGCCGGGTTGACTGCCTTGAGCAGATCGAACCACCGACGGCTCACGAGGATAAACCGGAAATACCGGAGCAGTTCCTCATGGTGCAATTGGCAGACGCGGAAGAAGTTCACGATTTCGCCATCCAGATCGTTCAGGACTTCCACTTTGGATGGTTCCTTGTGGAAAAAGACCTGAGCGCCGCCGGCAAAGGCTTCTACGTACGTCGTGTGCTCCGGAAATATGGCAATGATCCGCTTGGCAAGCGAGCGCTTTCCTCCTATGTATGAAAGAGGTCCGATCATTTGCCTGGCGGGGTTCAACCAGGGCCTTCCCTATTGTTTCGCTTCGGTCAGGCCCAGACCGAAGCGTGAACTCAGCCTATAGCGGTTGCGAAAAAAAGAAAGGCAGTCAAACTTGCGCCCGATGTGGGGTCACGGGTCCCTCTGTGAGCTCCTTGAGGGCAGCAACCATTTCGTGCACCTCTTGCGTTTGGCTGCACAAAAAGGTGCGAACATCCTTCACGAAGGCCCGCATCTCGGAAACATTTGACGACTTTGACCACAGTCGGAACGGTTTCCGCGCGTCAATGTTGAGCTTTTGGTTCCTGAGTACAGGGTTCGAACCGACGATATTGAGGATTAGCCGTTTTTGATGGAGATCACCCGACATGAAGCGGGGAACCAAGGTTTTGTTGAATGAGACGAGCAATTTCGCAGGTTCGAACCGGACGGCCTTCTCGTCCAATATTTTGAGATTTTGCGTAATGGCCAGCTGCTTTCGCCCCAGTTCTTCACGTTGCCTCAGATACTCTTCGTCGCTCAGCAAGTCCCGGATTCTCAGTTTTGTCAGGTTTTCTAGTTCCCGCTCCGCAGAAGCTTTCGCGCGGAGCAGAGAATCCTTTTGAGCTTCCATTTCATTCTTCTTTCCCATAAAGGTGCGTTCTAGACGCTCAATCGCCCAGCGTTGAAAGCCGTCGGGCAGGGATATGCCTCCGAGGAACTCAACTATTTGCCGTTCGAGGTCCTCAAGCGAAGCATATTTTTGTCGGCAACGAAGATCGAGGCGGCGTTTGCTGCAGTGGTAATAGGTGTAGCGGGATCCGAAGCGGTTGGTCTTTTCCTCCGCTGTGACGGCAAAACCGCACTCACCGCAACGGATCATGCCGGTATAGGCGAAAGCGCGCGTTTGGCGGGGCCTCCCGGGACGATGCAACAGATTCTGCACGTGGTCAAACTCGTCGATGGAGATCATGGCCGTGTGCTTACCGGGAAAGGACTGCCCTTCGCGCCGAAGCACTCCGGCGTAGAAAGGGTTCGTGAGGATTCGGTACACCGCGCTCAAAGTGACGAGGCTACCGCCGATACGTTTTCGGGGCACCGTGGTCAGTCTCCAAGTCCGCGTTGCGGTCTCCCAGATGCGCCTCGGTGAGTACGCCCCGGTCATCATCAATTGCCACATCTGGCGCACGAGGTCGAACCGCTCCGGGTCGGCAATGATCGTCTTGTTCGCCTTGTCGTTCAGGTAGCCGAGCGGCGCAAGTCCCGGCAGCCAACCGTGTTGTACTTTCGCGCGGTATCCGCGGCGGACGTTCTCACTGAGGCTATCGACGTAATATTTGGAGTATCCAAAGATGATCGAAAGCATGAACTTGCCCTGCGAGTTGTTCTCGAAGCTGAACGTCGCAAACCGAAGGTCCTTGAGGGTTTTCGTGTCGAGTAAGTAAATGATGCGGCCGCCATCGATGGAGTTCCGGGCGAGGCGATCCGGGTGCCAGGCGATGATCCCTTCCGCCTCTCCGTTCGCAATTGCCTCTAGCATGCCCCCAAACACCGGCCGCCCAGGGGCTTTGGCGCTAAACGATTCCTCATACACGCGGGAAATTTCTACTCCGGGCCAGCCGGCGCTCAGCCGTTCCATCTCCTGCCGCTGCGACTCAATGGACATGACTTGCCGGTCCTCGTCCTCGCTGGATTTTCGGCAGTAAAGAAAATATTTCATGTTGCGATGACGTCACGGAAGTCCTCCGATCGAAAGGCCGCCATCAGGAAATACAGATCAAGAAGCATGGACGCCGCCAATCTGGCCTCTTCATCGGTGATTTTCTCTTGGAATTCCCGGAACCAGATTTTGGAGAACTCGCGAAGGTCTGCCTCGGTAAGCTGCATGAAGAGCACCGTAAGTCATGGTAGCGAGAAGAGAAAGGCAGGCAAATGTATCGCACGGGGGATGGTCGCAGTAATGCCAGTCCACCCTTTTGCGCATGGTTCATGAAGATTGGATTGGTAGTGTTTGCCTTCGGGCCTTGACCTTTGCCTTACATGTTAAGTGGCCTGCGTCCGATGTCAATCGCGCGTCCGACGATGCACCGGAGAATTCCCATGTACTCCACCGGTTTTCCTCCATTCCTCCCCGGAGAATTGCGAGTGCAACGGGCTGCGCTGATTTTCTTCTGTGGATAACTCTCGCGACACCACGCCAGAACCATACACAGCGGGACAGTTTGACCTCCTAGCCCATTTCACCCCACTTGTTAGGCTGAAAGCAAAGGTCGAACACGACACAGTTCTTTGCAAGAATGACTGCCAGACAAGAAACTGGAACACGCCCCATAAATTACATTCGCGTCCATCGTAGGAGAAGCGGCCTCAGTCAGCGTGAGCTCAGCGAGGTGCTTGGCTACCGGCGTGACCACGCAGTCGCCAGGCATGAGCGGTATCACGTCACGCCGTCCCTCGCGGCCGCCATCAGGTACGAAATCGTATTCCGCGTCCCGATCGCAAAAATATTTGCCGGACTCCGTGATGAGGCCGCCGATGGAATTGAAACGAGATTAGCGCAGTTAGAAAAGAGGCTTGGTCAGCGCAGCGCCCGAGATAGAGGCGCAACGGCAACAGCACGAAAGCTGGTGTGGCTCTCGGAACGGCAAACAGAACAGCTTGAACCGGTTCCATGAAAGGGACTCGCGCGCCAGACCGCCGCGTTCTCGCTCTTGATGTCAGGCCGCATTGGTTGGGCTTCGCGGTATTTCATGGCCCTAATCAATTACTTGATTTTGGCGTCACGAGGTTCGCGTTGCTTGAGTCTGGCGAACTCCGCCTGTCCTTGCTCGTGAACAGGTTCCGCCCAGCGACTATCGTCCTCCGGAAACTTGTTTCGCGAAGCAGGCGTGATCAGCCACGCACGAGAGCGCTCCTACGCTTCATTGGGCGTACAGGGCGCCATTCTAAGATCGAGGTGGTGTTCGTGCCGGAAGAACGCTTGTGGAATTACTTCTCGGCGCGCGACACGCGCACAAAACAGGAGATTGCATCGCTGCTTGCCAAGATCTTTCCTGAACTTAGTTGGAGGTTGCCGCCGCCTCGAAAAACATGGCAGCACGAGCACGATAACATGCCGATTTTTGACGCAGCTGGTGTGGGCATGGTCTACGTCGGCAAAGCCCCCGATGCCGTTGGAGGCGCAGAGCGCGTCCGTGCTAAGGGCTGAGCCCTTTCGCCGGCTCCTCAAATGACGCAGCCAAAACACGGGCCGTCATTTCCTTCGAGGAGCCGACGAAAAGGCTTGAATTTCGCCGCCGTGCGAAGGTAATAGTCCAGGTGATTCTCACCTGGAAGCTATGGCCGTAAGACCTGCCGGATTTACTTCCAACATCGTCTGGGCCTCAGTCTGCACTATACGCCCATCATTCAATTTCATAAGGATGCGCAGGGGAACTAAGCCACGATGTGGCTTCCCTGCGCTGTCAGCCGGACCGCCAATAAGCAAATTCACAAACTGTACGTTTGGCCAGCAGCGGCAGGGAGTTCCGTCCTCGAACAACCTAAACGTCAAGTCGAAGACGTAATACCGTTTTTCTCCTGGATTCAAGACAAGTTGCGGCGCCTCATGTGTGTCGCCCCCGGCCATCTGTTGATACGCAGCGAGTTGCTGCGGCGACCCAAAGCTATGTGCAAGAAGGGGTTCGTCGAGCTCGTGTCTTAGTTGCCATTGATGGCCACCGCACGCAAACGGCTGAAACTCGGCAGTGAAACCGATAATCGTCACTGCCTTATCTTCGAAATTCGCTACCGAGAAAACCCCTGGCCACCGCACCTCCAGCGCGCCGCTTTGTGGCATGTGCGGCTCGAAGGGCGGCTGTTCCGGATATGCATTTGCGACTACGATCGCAGCCCCCAAACGGGTTTGGGTAAGTGAAGAAACAAACCACTTCTGTACTGTCGCTGGCATCTTCAACCCGTCAAATCCCCTTAGCGCTACCAACAAAGCCACGGCGCACAACATCGCAGCGGCGCAAGCCATTTCAATGAGTTTTCTACCGTGTCTCGATTTTTCGGCCCAGTCTGATTTGATTCGATCGTCAGATATATCTGGAGACTCGGAATGAAAATTAGTCTGTTCCAGCGCGATCGTGTCACCATCGCCTACCCCGCCTTTGCGTGAATCGCCGGTGACAACGGGTGCAGTAAAGATGTAACCACGCTCCTCTCCAGGCGGCACATTGGAGATAGTTCTCAGACGGTTGCGAAACCAATTCTCATGATCCAACTTGTTATTGAGCTGGCACACCACACCCTGTGCTCGGCCAGCTTTGTCGATTCTTTGCGCTGCGTCGGGCAAGAGGTCAGAATACGTGCATTTGTGGCCGCCTTTGCGCGCCAGAATGACCAACGCCTTGAACTCCGCCGCGGCCAGCTTCTTGCGCGGCGGGCGCGAATAGATAAGGATCTCCCCGGTCTCGATGTCGATTTCAAGCTCTCCTTGATCGCCGCACCAAATGTACCGGTGTTCCATAGTCCTCTTAGACGAGGATTGATGCTGAAATTTTGCTTCGACATGCCGCCTCAGTAATAATGCAGGGTCCCAAAAGCAATAAATCATCTCTGATTTCAACAACTTACGCATCATTGCGATTGAGACACGATCCGTTTGCTCGACGAACGGAGAGTCATGGGGTGGCGGTGATGCGTTTCGCGATCGTTGACCGCAACAGAATCACGCGGGCCTCCCTGGCGGAGTGGCTGCAAATCCAGGACTTGGCCGGGCCTGAAGATCATTCGAAAAACCAGATTTTCACTTATGGGACAGCGGAGGATGTGCTCCGCCTAGTGCCGACGCTAGACGCAGTTTGGCTGGAGGTCACGGAAAACGTCCATAGGGATGTCAGAGCAATTCGTAAACGGTCTAGAATAATAGGCGATAATCCCAGGCCGGTGGTCGTGTTGTTGACCGACCGGCCTGATCCGGCCGTCACTGCATTCGCCGTCGTAAACCATCTCCTAACCGTTGAAACAAGCAACATAGCTGATCTCGTGAATTCTTATCACGCAGTCGCACTCTTGTTAAAAAACGACCCCCCACAACCTGAACAGATATTTCGTCACACATGCACGACTGGCCCCAATGGGCCGTGCCTCCGGGGAGAGGCGGTTGCAGAAGTTTCTTTGGTGGTCAACACACTTGTGCCTCTGCCAATGAAAATCGCCCGCACGCCAGCCGTGGTGTACGACTTCATGTCGCTCGCCGTTCCGCCTGGACGACCACAAAGCATTGACAGCATCTTAGTACGTCTGCCGCGCAGCCAGTTTCATTCGTTTTGGCTATGTGAGGATGTGACGCGGCGGTCTTTGATTACTAATGTCAATCGAATCGTCGACGCACTTGATTGGGCCCTCTCTACTCCGGAAGGTTCGAAACTCGGCTATACCAGGGAAGAGATTTTTCGGTCAGAAACAGTGCCGGGGAAAGGGGCAGTCTACATTGTGAATGCTAAGAGCATTCGTGAACACGAAGACCGAACAAAGACCGCTACTGGCTAGCGGTCTTTAACAATTGGCGTCTGCCGTACGAGCTTGAGAAGCGCACCAGCAACGGCATTGCAGACCGCAAGTTCTTTCCTTATATCGGAATACTCGCAGGCGCATTTTGCCGCTCGTTCAGGCGGCAGGCTTTCCGCCAATTTTGCGACGATATCCAACCGAATGCCAACGTGGAAGATGCTTCGGTTGAAGTAGTACTGAATCTCGTCACACCATTCACCCCTAGGAATCATGTCCGCTGACGGAGACTTCCTCCAGAGTTCACGGATCTCGTACAGAGAGTCGTTCAAGCCCTGAGGCGCTTCAGGAGAGTTTTGCTCTGCACACAAACTGATCACCTCTCTTGCTTAAATTTGATGTCAACTTGCCATTTACTTATACCCTTGATATTGGAAATTAATTACAGCCCCTGAACGAAGACCGGCATTGAGTCACCATTCTCACAGCAAAAACGCAGGGTTCACAGAAGAAAAGCAGCTCCGTCTTTGTTGATGACTGCACTCCCGTTGCAGGGCGCCGGCGGCAGGCAAAGGACGCCTTTGGGGCCTTCTAATCCGCGACCAGTTGACCGTTGGCGGATCCTCCAAGTAGTTCTTGGACAGGACGATACAAACGTGAGCGGAACCGGGATCCTCCAGATTCGTTCGGTCACGATCATAAATTAATACGGCGAGCCCGTGCGGCGACGAAACCCCCTCATGGTATGCAACAGACAAGTTGGTTGCTTTGACATGTATCGTTGGGCGATATAATATGCATCTAGCTCTCTTACGCCTTGCAATCCACCCCATCTTGTGATAAGGTAAGCTTATGATTCCGAAGGAGTTACGTAATTTCTTCTGGGACATCAGCACGGATCATTTCAATCCCCATGAGCGCCCGCAGTACGCGATTGGGCGGATTCTGGAGCTGGGAACGGAGGAAGCGGTCGACTGGATGAAATCCACCTTCACCGAGGACGAGATCAAGAAGGTGATACGGGAAGACCGTCACCTCTCCCCGCGATCCGCAAATTACTGGGCCCTGATCTACCGCATTCCCACCGAAGAAGTTGCCGCCCTCGCCCAACACCCCGCTTCGCTGTAACATTCACGAATTCGGAGCATGCCTATGGAACAAACCAGCAAGGCCTGGCACCTCGAGGTATTGTCGCCTGAAGTGGCAGACACCGCGAGGCGATTGGCCAGGATCGAAGCTCTCCGCAACTTCTACTTGGCCGGCGGAACTGCATTGGCCTTGCATCTCGGCCATCGTCGATCTGTCGACCTGGATCTTTTCACCGCGCAGGTATTCAACGAGGACCAGCTCATCGCAGCATTAAAGGGATTTCCGGGACTGTCCGTTCTTTCGAAATCGCCGCAAACTGTTTACTTGCACATATCCGGGACAAAGGTGAGTTTCATCGGGTACGACTACCCCGTGCTCTTCGCCTTCGAGCCTTTTCAAGGGCTCTCGGTTGCGGATGTGCGCGACATCGCGTGCATGAAGCTCTCGGCCCTGGCCGGCCGGGGCTCACGACGCGATTTCGTGGATCTCTACGTCGTGGCCCAGCGCTATGGCCTCTCGCACCTCCTCGACCTCTTCCAGAAGAAATTCGCACAAGCCAATTACAGCTCCATTCATTTGAAGAAGGCGCTTACCTATTTTGCTGATGCGGAAGTGGAAGCGATGCCGGACATGCTCGCGCCGTTCTCCTGGGACGAGTTGAAAACGTTCTTTGTGCGCGAGGTGCCCAATCTTCGCAGCTCTTAATTTAGAGGCCGACGCCACCGCGTGCGGCCCTTTTTTCAAAGACGGAAGAGCTTGCGCGTGAGGTCCGACAGTTCTCCGAGCACCGGATGATTTTTGACCGGTTTTGCACGCACTTCCTCAAACCGACTAAAGAAATCCACAATCATTGCCCAAGCTGCGGCCCTTTCGTCTTGATTTGCGATAATCCGTATCACACACTATTCGAAGCTCGGGATCACACAATTGTGAACAGTCGTCGTGCTTTGTTAGACTAAATCGTAAGGCATGGCAGTTCAGCTACTTCCAGCGAAAAAGGATCTCCTTCGCGACATCGGGACGAGAACAACACCAATGGCAACGGATCGAGCAAAACTCGGACGTATAGATAGCGCGGAAGCCGATTTGAACAATCTCCTTTCTTCCGCGCACCGAAATGCCACGCTTTATTTTCATTATCCGTGCTTTGATGGACTTGTATCGGCTGCCATCACGTGGGAATTCTTAGAACAGTGGGCCCATTGGCGCATCGAAGAACTCTGTCCTGTCAACTACGACCAGAGCCCCACTTGGACGCACAGAAATCTGGGATCAACATCGGCAGTAGTCGATTTTCTGTTTCATCCTAAAGCCACGCTATGGGCGGATCATCATCCCACAGGCATTTCGGCGAAGTATTCAAACCAGACTGACGACAATTCCCCGAAGAACAAATGGCGCGCATATGATCCGACTAGTCGTTCATGCGCGGAGCTTCTCTGGCGCAACGTCGGCGCGACGCTTCATCACGCACGTCGTTTTGATGAGATGGTGTTTTGGGCTACCAAAATCGATTCCGCCGCTTACGATTCGGTTGAGGAAGCGTTATTTGGAGATGCGCCGGCTATTCGGATCAGCCTTAGCCTCATCCTTGCAAACGGCGCCGATTATGGGACGTTGCTGGTGCAAGCACTTCGACGGGGCACCCTATCAGATGCGGCGTCACTACCTGACGTCGCCGAACGAGCTAAGGAAGCGGGCAGGCGAATCAGGAAAGGGCTCGACGAAGCGGGACGTCACGTTCGTATCGAGGGCGACATTGCTGTTCTACGAGCCCAGCAGTATCCAGATGTCGTGATTAGTCGTTATGCACCTTACTATTTCTACCCTAATGCTCGCTACTCGATTGCAATGATTGAATCTGAATCCGGTGCAAAAATCACCGCGATGAGAAATCCGTGGATGGATTTCTCAAGCATACCTCTCGGGCGCATCTTTCAGAAGTATGGTGGTGGTGGTCACGAACGCGTCGGTTCCGTCGTAATTCCACAAGCAAAATCGAATGAGCGACGCTCCCTGTTCGAGAGACTGTTGGGCGATGTTCAGGCCCATGTTCAAGCAAAGTCGATGGAAGAAGGCCATTCCTTGACAGGCAGTGCTCCTTGATTGAGAAATTTAACTTTTATGACTTGTACGGTTATTTGCTGCCAGGCTTGACCCTCGCAGGCCTCCTGTGGGCTCCGTTCGGTTACCTGTCTCGCAGTTTACCTGCCAAGGAAATTTCTTCCGCCTTGATCGTCATTTTGGCTGCGTATCTCTTAGGGCATCTTCTTCAGACAGCACTCACGAATGCAATTCCGTCGAAAATCGGCGGGCGAGCGCCAAGCGACCGTGTGATTGATGACTCTGATGACACTTTCGATCCCGCGTTCAGGGCTGAGATTGCGGCCGCCGTACGAGGGGCATGGGCGGTGGACATAAAGGGCGACGCGTCCACGCAGGACAAAGCGGCGAAAGAGTTATCGGAACTGCGCAACAAGACATTTTTTCTCTGCAGGGAGGTATTGATCCAAAATGAGCTCGCGTCATATGGGGAGCAGTTCGAGGGCCTTTATACTTTCATGAGAGGAGAGGCAATCAGTTTCGTGCTGGGCGCGGTCTATTTCCTCGGTTGGACTGCTGCAGTGTACGACCGACAGTGTCTCAGGATTACAGCGGATGTGATGATCAGCGTAGCGCTATTGTTGCTGGTTGGAACTGGTACGGTGAGACTCGTGAGACGCAGGACAATAGCAACCGTCAAGGTTTGTGATCAGATTACCCTGTATTCGTTGTGTGGTGCTCTATTGCCGGCAGGATACATGTTGGCACTTCACCGTAGTCCGAACTGGCATGCGTCTGTGGCATTTGGAATTGCGGCAGCGATTTGTACATTCGCCGCTCTGAGATTCTTTGCGGCTTACTACTACTTTGCACTCCAGTTCGCAAATGCGATTTGGAGAGGTTTTGTTGCGTATTGGCTAGTCACGAGGAGGGCTAAGGCTTGATGCCGAGCGGCTGTTGGAAACAGCTGGACGCGGCGCTGCAGGCTGCTGCACTGGCGTTACAAGCGTAGTCGAAGTGACCAAAGTCAGAATCTTACCCAACTAATCGGTCCGAACGGTCCGAACATACCCTTCGCCTTGTTCGATTGCCGATTAACTACTAGTTATTACCAGAATGTCCGGTATAGATGTCATGCTGATAAATCGACAACAGTGCGAAATGCGCATCGTTCTCAATTGGAGATCACTTCGACCATACTATGTCCAGGCGATACAGGCGTGACGTCCACTTTGACGGCGATACGCTCCTTGAGCTCTTCAACGTGGCTAATAACTCCAATTCGACGGCCGGTCTGATGGAGGCGCTCTAGCATGGAGATCGCTGCACCAAGGCTCTCGCCGTCCAATGAACCAAACCCCTCGTCGATGAACAGCGTCTCAACCCGAATGCCTCGATTAGATGACATACTGGCCAAGCCAAGGGCTAGGGCAAGACTTACAAGAAACCTCTCGCCGCCAGAAAGATTGTGAACACCACGCACTTCGTCGCCCATGTCGTGGTCGATGGCCTGCAAAGACAAATCGGACCCGGGTGCTCGTTGCAGTTCGTATCGCGGTTTCAATTCTGTGATATGGCGATTTGCAAAAACGACCAACTGGTCGAATGTAAGCGATTGCGCAAACTTTCTGAACTTGGCGCCGTCGGCTGAACCGATCAGTTCGTTGAGGCGACACCACACGGTCGATCGAACACGTTGTGCGTCGATTTGCTTGTCTAACTTCTCAATCGTCCGTCGGGCGTCATCATCCTTCGAGATCGCCACCAACGCTTGCGTCTGTGTAGCTCGAAGCGTAGCGAGTTGACTTTCGAGGTGCGTCTTTTCTGATGCGACTGTGTTGCTAGGTAGCTGTGGAATGTCGCCACTTCGGTGCTGATTCAGAGCTTGGTTGCACTCGTGAACAGTGGCATCTGCGGCAACGATGGCTTGAGTGAGAGTGTCCAGCCGTACCTGTTCCGATGTCGCCCATTGCTCCCCGCGACTGATTGCGTGGTCCGCATCCAACTCGGAAATGGAAAGCGCCTGCAGCCGCAGATTCAGTTTTGTTCGCGCGGACTTCGCAGCAGATCCCGTCTGTTCGAGGGTTTGGTTCGCCTTTTGCGAGGCGGCATGAGCCACGGCCAAGGATTCACGGCAGCGCTCTAACGCCTCCGTAGCAGTTGTGGCTTCGGTTTGCGCGGTTTCTTTTGCCTGCCTGTACTCAGTCCTTACTTCCGTGTGAGGTCGGCCCCCGATAACGGTCATGCGTTCGCTGCGGAGACTCTGCAGTTCATTTTCGAGCAGCTCTTCCTTTTTGCGAGTGGTCTCTGCTACCGCCGCTTTCTGCTCGAGTGCCGCCTGAACGCTTGCCAGGTGTTTCTCGAGCTGTTGAATGTCGGCTCTTGCGCTTTCTACGCTGCTGCTTCTGCGGTCCCACTCCTGTGCAAGCTGCCGGCATTGACCAGAAAACTCCGACGCCCCGCCATCGAGCCGCTTCTTCCAATCGTCGAATATCGGCCTGACGAGATTCTCTAGAGTGCGGAGAACAATCTCGTAAGCCTCCACTTTCGCCTTGCGCGAGGTCTGTGCCATCTCGAGTGTGTGCATCGCCTCTCGCCGCTCGGACTGCGTACGAAGCAGACTCTCGCGTGCAGCATCGCGCTTCATTCTAAGATCTTCCAGTTGTTTTGAGGCGGCATCATGATCGGCCTCAGCATCCTGTAACCGGCCGACGTCATCACGCGTTGATGACTCGACTGCCTTAAGCTCGAGCAGTGCTATCTCCCCTTGTTGCCGTTGAGCCTGCATGATGTCAACTGGAAACTCGAACGCGGGAATTCCAGCGGCAGAACACGCGTTCTCAAGCACGGCGGTTTGCTGGAGCCAGAGATTACCTGCAGCAGCAGTTTCTGCCTGAGATTCACTGATTCGGCCCGCAATACTTAGCAGCGCGCGATTCGCCGCTTCGATGCCTGACTGCGCACGGGTCCAGTCCGTACCAAGTCTAAGAATCTCTGCGTCGATATCTTTCATTCGACGCTTGTCTGCTGCGACTCGCGCCTTGTAAGCCGCGTCAACATCGTGCAAGGGATGATCCAGAGATCCACAGACGGGACACGGTTGTTGATCTACAAGCTTCAACCGCAGCCTTGCAGCTTGATCGCTAACAGTGGCCTCCGATAGCTCAAGGCTCCGGCGTGCCTCCTCGAGTCGTGTCGAATCGAGAGGCAATTGATGATCGACGATCCTGATCGTTTCGGTATTCGTTTCGATGGTTTGTTGCTGCTCTCTTTCTTCTTCGCGCGCGGAATTCAGATTGCGGCGAGCCCGCTCGAACGAGTCATATGCAGAATCCAAGCGGGTTAGGGCCTGCTTCGTCTGCGCGATTGCTTCCACTCGCCGCTGAAGCTCTTTCCGTCTGGGAACGTCGATAAAACAGCCCAGTGCTCTGATCTTTCCATCAAGCTCAACGAACTCGGCATCGAGCTTTGTAAGTTCGCTGCCTCTGGACTGCTCTTGATCTGCCAGAGTCGCGGCCTGCTTCGCAAAGTCGCTGATTTCTCCGTCGAGGCGAAGAAGCGCGCACGCCCCATTGGCCGCAGCTTGGATATGCGATGTAACGTCCTCGATCCGGCTGGCGAACACACTGATATTAGGATTCTGATTCAGCCATACCTCGTCGACTTCGCGCTCTTGAACTCGATTACCAAGTCGGTCGGCACTGGCATGGATTTCAGCTGAGACATCGTCTCGTGCGGCCGCGGCCAGTCTAGTGTCACCTTCCGCGCGTTCGATTTCTTCTCTTTTTGCTTCTATTAGCGCATCCAGGCGTTTTGCCACATCTAATTGCGGGCCGATCTCGGTGTACGCTTTATCGGCTAATGCAAACTTACGTTGCGCGTCAGCCGCTTGCGACTCAGCCGTGGCGTTTGCGGCCAGCACCTCCCGGTGTTTCCGGTCGCAGTTTTCAGCATCTATTTGAGCTTGCGTAAGTCGCTGTTGAGCTGCCGTATATTCCTGCAGTTCGGCGCGTGCTGAAAGGCCCTTTCTGACCTTTTCCAGCACATCCCTGTCCGGGTCTGCTGCTGTGTTCGCGATCTTCGCGGTTGCGGCAGAACCGGTTGCCTCGGCCAGCCGCTGCACAAAGCGAACCTCCTGCGCGTACCATTCCTCAGCGCGCCGAAGCGAGTCCACTCGATGTGTCATATCCTCGATTTCTGTTGTTGTCGAGGCGATCTGCTGCTCGAAAGTCTGCCGGTCAGACAGGGACAAAACCGGAGCGTCGCTGCGCTTTTGCTCAAGGGTTTGTAATGCGTCCGTTTCCGTCTTGGCGCGCTGGAATGCCTGCCTAGAGATTTCGGAATAGATCTCAGTTCCAGTAATCCGCTCCAGAAGTTCGGCCCGTTCCTTGACGTTTGCTTGCAGGAAAGCATCGAAGTCACCCTGCGCAAGAAGAACAGAACGTCTGAACTGCTCGAAGTCCAAGCCTACCTTCTCAGCTATGAGTGCGAGCGTTGCCTGTTTGCCGTGCGGCGTAACATCTGCTGAACTTTCGAGAATGGCGAGGGAAAGCTGCTGTGTTTGAAGGTTACCGCCAGGCCTATTACGTGCGCGTCGCACTTCCCACCGCGACCGATACTTCTCGCCGTCCTGTCCAACGAAATCGACCTCAGCGAACGCACTGCCGGTGCCATGACGTAAAATGCCACGAACATCGGTGGAATTCACGCGTTGGGCGGATCCATCAGGCTTCCCTATCTCCACACCGGCCTCTGCCGCTCCGAGTCTTGGAAGCCTGTCATAAAGGGCCAGACAGATGGCGTCGAGAATGGTTGTTTTCCCGGCACCTGTTGGGCCGGTGATCGCAAAAATACCGGATGTCCTAATCGGGTCCGAATCGAAGTTGATTTCAAACGGACCTGGGATGCTGGCTAGGTTTTCACCCCGAACCGCGAGAATCCTCATTTAGCACCAACCTCGTGAGACAGCGGATCTGCTGACGCTGACACCAGTTCGCGGAAACAAGTGAGAAGGTCGTCGGCAGGTTGTGTCTGAAATTGTTTGTGATGCAGCCGCTGAAAGACTTCTTCGGGTTCGAGATCCAACAGGTCGCTCGCGACATCGACATCATCGGCCAAAGTGCCGCCGACACCTGGGCTCGGCCGGGAAATTCTTGCCAACCTAACCGGCTTGTCGTTTAGAGCTGCTTCAATGCGGCGACGCAAATCTGGTTCGGCAGTCGACAATTGGACCGATACTTCTAAGAAGGGTTTGTGATCCGCATCGACTTCGCCGATATTCAACGAGGCCAGCAATGACTCGACTTCTTCGAGTGGCGCTGCACCGAGTTCTGGTACTCGCAAGAATTGAACTACTCGTGGCGTATGAATCACGCGTACTTGTACGTCTTGTTCCGCCGTCTCCAAGAGCACAACGCTATGTTCGTACGTGCGTTCATCCAACGCCATCGGAAACGGGGCACCTGCATAGCGAATCAAAGGCGACTGGGAAATCTCCTGTGGTCGATGTAAGTGCCCCAACGCAACGTAAGCTACGCCTGATGGAAATACATCGGTAGGGATAGCCTCTTGGCCGCCCACAAATATTCGACGTTCGCTAACGTCGGAAACGGCGCCTCCGACCACGTGCAGGTGGCCAGTTATGAGTATCGGTAGCCCTGAATTAGCGGCGAGGCGTGATGCTCGATCAAACACTGCTTCGTAAAGGGCAGCCACTGCATGTTCATTGCTGACTGGTTGGAGAAAATCGCCGTGCCGAAGAAAAGGCACCGCTGCACATATCGCTCCTCCGTTGCCAAACTTGTCTTTCAGTTGGAATACGACTCGATCAGGGTCGACAAAGCCGCCCCTTCTTGGCATCGACCCAACGATATGAACGCGCGCGTCATCCATCAGCACCTGTGGAAGTTCGACCCGTGCGGCCGAGTCGTGATTACCACCGATGGCGACGATCTGGAGGTGAGGCGATTGGGCGAGAGCGTCGTGCAGGAAAGCATAAAATCGGTGTTGCGCTTCAACGGGTGGGTTGGCGACGTCGTATAGATCGCCTGTGATAATCAATGCATCAACGGACTTCTCGGTAATGATGTGGAGCAGCCAGTCTAGAAAGGCGTCATGTTCGACTGCACGATTGTACCCATGGAGCTCATGGCCAAGATGCCAGTCGGAAGTATGCAGAATCCGCATGCGTCACCATCGGGGGACGCACTCTAGCATGGTTGTTAACCGTGCTGCAGTGACATGGGGGAAGATAAAACCGCACTTCTCGCGAAGTGGCTAAGGCGCAGGCAGAAGCCGAAAGTGAGAGACTGAAGTATTCAGCGAAACATGCAGGCTAATGGGAAGATCCCCGTTTCCGACGACGATCATGAGGAACCCGTACAAATGATGACGAGATTTGGCTACTGCCTCATTAATGGTTCGGATGTCGGAAGGCGAGGGCGTGGGAACAGCCTCCGGATGCGTATGCCAGTCACCGACAAAGTGGAGTCCCTTTCGATGCATTTCGTCGATCTCCCTCTGTTCCTCGCGGCGGTTGGGATGGTAGAGATATCGCGACCGACGATCCACAGGACGGGGACCGGTGACGCGCGAGACCGTTACTTCTTGATCGGAGAAGCGTGCGAAGAGCTGGCCGCCGGCCTCCAGTGAATCAGCGTCGCGCTGCTGGTGTTCGGCGAAATGGTTTAGAACGGAGGGGTCGAGGGCAAGCCGTTGTTGGGAGTGTCCGATTTCGAAGACAAGGGGCTTACGGTGTCGCTGCTGCCACAAACGTCGCACAAGGGATCTCCTTCCCAAACGCGCTCCTCCTGAAAACCGCCTTTGCTTCGTTGCAAGTTTCCATTGATCCATTCTTCTGACCAGGTGCCGCCGGCATCCGAGAGCAGGGATTCTGGCCCAACCCAGATGCGGTGTTCGGCCACGGTACCCTTGCCGAGCAATACGTCGAGCGCGAGGCTCGCGGCAATTGAAATCGTGCCCAGCAATTCGATCGGGCCGTAGGGCTGGAAAACCGCGCCGCAAGCCGGCTCCGTCTGCTCTTTCTTGTCGCGCGGCCATTTGGTGACCTGGAGTTTGCAATCTCCAGAGAGTGAAAATCCGCACTGCAAACAAGGGCCTCCGCGCACAATGAGCACGGCATGACCGGCGCAGGCATTGGGCTCCGTCCACGCGTACATGATTGGGGATGCGATTTCGCCGCATCGTTGACGCAAATTCAATTCAAGTTCGGCCTTCCAGTCTGCTGTCGCGCAGATAATCAGGTCGGCTTTCGCGACCAGTTCGGGATGTTCGGCCAGAAAATGATGAGACGTCGAATCGAATCCTTCGAACCGCGCATGCGGATAGGATTTTCGCCACATCTCCGCCAGTGCGGTCGCTTTGCTCGTTTCCACATGGTCCGCGCCGAGCGGGTGACGGCCGACATTTGCCCAGGTGAGATTGGCGGGGTCAACCGGAATAATATGGCCTACACCGGCCTTGGCGAGTTGATTCCCGATCGGAGCGCCGACCGAGCCGCTTCCGAAGAGCAGGACTGTCTTCGCACTGAGTTCCTTCTGCCTTCGATCTCGTCCTCTTCCATGAATCCACTCCGCATCGACGCGCTCGACCTGCATTCGATTTGCGCGGGCATCGGCTGAAAAAAGACGCTGCGCTTGCAGTTGTGGCGGCATTTTGCCCGGTCGGAAACCATCGTTTGTGCGATAACGCGTTTTCCCGCGGACATCGGTGGATGTGGGCTTGTGTGCGCGGATGGCAGCAAAGCACGGTCCATTCCCGCTTTCCGAGCCGATCAGGAAATAAAATGGGCTGGTACTGAGTTTCGCAAAACCCTCCAATAGCTCCTTGCCGCCCGAGACAGAACCGGCGGTACGATACAGGTCGGCCGCCGTCTTCGGATAGTCTCTGGGCAACAGCGGTTCCTTGATCCACAGCAGGCAGGCCGGGTCGGTCGAGTCGAATTGAGGCTTGTTTCCAAGGAGATTTCGCAGCCAACTCAGAACCTGGGCTTCATTTTCGCCAACGACAGACCGAGTCTTGCCGCGCCAGATCTGCACTATACGGCTCGGGCCTCGCGGCATGAGAAGGCTCCTTACTTTCTCCTCCACCGTGGATAAGCCGCGATTCCAGTAGGAATAAAACTCGGTCCTGAAATCATTTTCGTTGGCGCCTGATTCGCACTCGCAGATCAACTGATAGGCATCACGCAAGAGCTCGCCGATGACATCGGCCGGCTGGCGAAACTTCGCGACCGCAGAGAGATTCCGAAGACATAACAACCCATCCTCTTCGACATGAGGCCAGGCGAGAAACGGCGGCCTGTCGAGGAGAAAGAAGTGCGGGAGCGCAAACGGAAACTGACGATCAACGTAGACATTGACCCGGCGATTGGTGGCCGGAGTTTTCACGACCAGCTGCCAGCCCGCCACCAAGTCACGCCCTTCGACGGATTGCGCTTCCGAATCGGGCACGCGGCGCGCCCCGCATTCCCGCCGGAGGAAGGAATCCGCTTTGGCTATTCCTTCCTCCCGATAACGGGCCATGATGCCGCCTGGATCAGGCATAACGACTGTGGCCGCCCCGTCTCACGGCCTCCGCCTCCGCCGCCTTTGCGCCAATCCTGTCCACGATTCCGGCGGTGAGAATCGCCGGTGCGTGCATGGTTGCGGATCGGGCCGACTTCGCAAGCTTGTCGTCAGAGATCACAATCTCGAGGGGAGCCGGTTCGCTTTCGGTCGGGTATTCTCCCGTGCAGAGGAACTCGCCCTTGGCGCCCTTCGCAATGGATTGATATTCGAGCTTGGCAGCGTGGCACGGCGGGTCGCAATCGTCATCCTTGATCGGAGCGCTGCTGGCGATAATGAAGCCGCCCTGGCGAATCTGCGACAGGGCAGACTTGGCGTCGGGGGAAACCTTGGCCTTGTCCCCGAGGTCAGTACGGCTGTCATGGGAGAGCGTATGCCATGAACAGTGGTGCGGCGTCAGCATCGAGTCGTAGGCAAGGACCTCAGGTTTCTTCTTGTGTTTCTCCCAGAGCTTCTCCCAGATCAGCACCTCGGCGTCGCCGCCAGTGAGGAAGTTCTTTACGGTCTTCCGCTCCGCGGTGTCGGCAAGTTCGATATTCAGAACCACGCTGGAGTGGTTCTTGCCCAGTTCCTCTTCCTCCGCCTCGTCCTCGGAGATAGGCAGCGGAGCTAGGAGACGCGAGTTGAAGAGCTGGTTTTGGGTGCCGTTCACTCTGTTGAAGACTTCATCGAGCTTGACGAGAATGGCGCGGAGGTCGTCGGTCTTGCCGTCAATGTCCTCGCCCAGAATCAGCACCCGGTCGCCGGTTTCGATTCCGATGCACTGCTTGTCGCGGGCCAACGACACGCGGCGTATCGCCTCTTTTTGAAATGCCTTAGCGTCTTCGCAGAGCGTGTGCTCCTTGCTGGCGCGGCGGAATACGATCGGCGACGACCAGATCTCGCCGATCAGGATTTTCTTTTCGTTGTCCGGTTTCTTGTCGTCCGCGTAGTCTTTCACAGGGCCGAGATGAAAGTGCTTCTTGGCTCCACGGCAATGGTCCTCGTCGGGGTGAGTGTTGAGGAAAGCATCGAGGAAGGGCCGGCCCTTGCTGTCGCGCTTGAGACGATCGCGGAGATCCTGGGCTACGTCGCGGGTGTCATCGTCGTGGTCATCGGCTGCGGCGCGAATGTTGCAGTCGATCAGAATGGTTGTTCCGGCCTTGTCTCCGAGGCAGATCAGCGTCATGTCCCCGTTGGCGACCGGAAAGTACGTAATTGTTGTCGACATATATTCTCCTGGAACCAGCTGGAATTTCCGGGATGGCCAGTGCGAGGCTGATTCAAGTACAATACGTATAGATTATATACCCATCTACTATTTAGATGGGTCCACTTTTTTCCCCTGGGAGCTGACTCTTGGAGGCTGAACAGATATGGCCGCTGCGCTGGAGTCAAAAGCAACGGCTGGAGTTCATTGAATTCAGATTGCAATGGGAGGGACGCTTAAACCGTTCCGACCTTATCAACTTTTTCGCCATCTCGGTGCCGCAGGCTTCGCTCGATTTGGCCAAATACCGTGAATTGGCCCCCGACAATGCGGTATACGACGCCGCGGAGAAAACGTACCTCGCTGGCCCTTCGTTCGATCCAGTTCTGGTCAGCAACTCCGCCGATATCTATCTCAACCAGGTTTTGGCGGTCGAGTCCGGAAACCTCGGAGGCTATCCGACATTCCTGGGCTGGCGGCCGGCCACGGGGATCGTGCTGGCGCCAAGCAGAACCCTCGATTCTGTTGTCCTTCGAGTCACGCTTCAGGCCATCCGGGAACACCGTGCCGCTGAAATCGAGTATCAGTCCATGAGCACGACAGATCCCGCACCGCGGAAGGTTACGCCGCACGCTCTTGGTTTCGATGGATTCCGCTGGCATGTCAGGGCGTTCTGCCATCAGCATCAGGATTTTCGGGATTTCGTGCTGGCGCGCGTGCTTGCCATTCGTGCGGAGGAAGTTTCCAACATCGATCCGGCTAACGACGCAGACTGGAACCATTTTGTCGAGGCCATTGTCGTACCGGGAGCAGGACTCTCGGTTTCGCAGCGGAGGCTGATCGAGTTGGACTACGGGATGACCAAAGGGCGTTTTGTGCTTCGGGTTCGCGAGGCTTTGCTTTTTTATTACTTGAGGCAACTTGGGCTTCTTTACGGGCCTGGCGACTGCGCGCCGACGGAACAGATTGAGTTGGCGAACAGGAAGGAGCTTGAGCCTTTCTTCCAGAAGCACGGAATCGAAGCCGCGAAGCAGGGATCGCAGTGATGCCAAAATCTCTCAAAGAAAAGAACCAGACTCAACTCATCACCTTCGTCCTCGCGAACGCCATTGGTCTGGCGGTTTTGCTGCAGGGCATTAGGCAAGTGC
This sequence comes from Terriglobales bacterium, assembly GCA_051006995.1. Taxonomy (GTDB): domain Bacteria; phylum Acidobacteriota; class Terriglobia; order Terriglobales; family Acidobacteriaceae; genus JAIQGF01. The sequence goes on along the minus strand of JBPCSQ010000012.1, from coordinate 1,161 downwards.
TCATGCTCTTGGACAACGTGACCAAAGGAAACATCGCTGTCATCTTCAGGCTTGTCGCCATCCCAGCGGGTTTGGCTCTTCTGATCGGAATTCTCGGATGGGCCGTGCCAAGGCGGTGGAAGGAAGCTGTCATTTTCTGGCGCACTGACAGGAATTGCCTGCCGTCGAGCCGCGCCTTCAGCGTGATTGCGCTGAACGATCCGCGAATAGATCGCAAACGCTTGGCAAAGAAACATGGTCCGCTGCCAAATGAGCCGGGGCAGCAAACTGTGCTGTGGTACAACCTCTACAGAAAAAACGCCGAGAACGGCTCGGTCGAGGACGCCCATTGCGCATACCTTCGTTATCGTGAAATGACTGCTCTTGCAGTGAGTATCATGGCGACCTTCCTGATAGCCGCGGGTGTGCTTCATCCGCCTTCTCGAACAATCCTGGTCGGCACTTCCATCATCGCTGCAGAATATCTGGTCCTCCTTGTCGCCGCTAGAAATGCTGCCACGCACTTCGTGTCCAATGTGTTAGCCATCGAGTGCGCCGCAGGATGAGAAAAGACTGATGCTGTATCGAAGGATGATGCGGAATGCTCGCACCGTCACAAAATCGACTACATTTGTGGCGGAAAAACCAGGTGGTCGGGCGAACGCCCGTAAGCCGTTGGTTCTGAAAAAGATTGGTCGGGGAGAGAGGATTTGAACCTCCGACCCCCTGGTCCCGAACCAGTGGCTTGGGCAACGCCAGGTGCATCGGCTCGCTATCGGCGCCGCCGTCGTTCGCGTGAGACTATCAGTTCAGAATTTCTGAAACGCGGCTGCTGACGGAGTCGCGCGATTTTTTCGTCGGCATCTGCCAGGTGTCGAACTCACCGTAATCATTCAACCGATTTACCTGCGCTCCGCTACTCCGAGCTGGCGGAAGTGTTTCATCAATAACCCACACGTACTGCTGTTCGTCCATCGTCTTGAAATCCGACAGGTGTTCTGCCGCGTGGAGCCTTAAGGATCTGACCGCCTACAATTTCGACTACAGCGGATTCGCTGCACCGATTTCGGTGCATGCCATCTGATTGAAAGTATTGGTCGGGGCGACAGGATTTGAACCTGTGACCCCCTGCGCCCAAGGCGGATTCCACAGCCTATTGAGATCTACTGAATTGTGGAGACC
>JBPCSQ010000011.1:0-110762 GCA_051006995.1 Terriglobales bacterium | reverse complement strand
TCGTCGATGGCCTCGGTGTGCGGCGGCTCGCTGTCGCTGATGGATGCCGGCGTGCCGCTCGAGCGGCCGGTGGCGGGCATCGCGATGGGCCTGATCAAGGAAGGCGAGCGCTTCGCCGTCCTGACCGACATCCTGGGTGACGAGGATCACCTCGGCGACATGGACTTCAAGGTCGCCGGCACCGAGCGAGGAATTACCGCGCTCCAGATGGACATCAAGGTCTCCGGCATCACGCCGCAAATCATGCGTGAGGCCCTCGACCAGGCCCATCGCGGGCGCATGCACATCCTGGAAGCCATGAACGCCGCTCTTCCGGAAGCGCGCACCAAGATTTCCGAGTTCGCGCCGCGCTTCTACACCTTGCAGATCCCCACCGACAAGATTCGCGATCTCATCGGGCCGGGCGGCAAGGTCATCCGCGGCATCATCGAGGCCACCGGCGTCAAGATTGACGTCGAGGACTCCGGCCGCGTCAACGTCGCCTCTTCCGATCAGGAGTCGGCCAAGAAGGCTCTCCAGATGATCGGCGACATCACCGCCACCGCCGAAATTGGCAAGACCTATCTCGGCACCGTGGTGCGCCTCGCCGACTTCGGCGCCTTCGTCGAGATCCTGCCCGGAACCGACGGCCTGCTCCACATCTCCGAGGTCGCCGAGCACAGGATTAAAGATGTGCGCGATGAGCTCAAAGAGGGCGACCAGGTGCTGGTCAAAGTCCTCTCCGTCGAGGGCAATCGCATTCGCCTGTCGCGCAAAGCGATTTTGAAAGAGCAGCGCGCAAAAATGGGCGGTGGCGGCACCGACGCTGACGCCAGCCTGGAAGGCGCGCCCGTCGGCGCCCCGTCACCCACCCCGGTCACGTTTGAAGGCGGCGGCGATTTTCCCGACGAGCCCGAGTCAGCCGAGCCCAACTTCAACCGCGTTGACGCCCCTGCCGGCGGCTACCGCAGCGAAAGCAGCGGCGCCCCGCCGCGTGAAGGTGGCGGCGGATTCCGTCGCGAAGGCGGCGGCGGTGGACGTGGCGGACGCGGTGGCCGCGGAGGTCGTGGCGGCGGCGGTCGCGACGGTGGACGCGGAGGCCGTGGCGGTGGACGTGGCGGCGATCGCGGCCGGCGCTAATGTAGCTCTTAGCCATTAGCTCTTAGCCTTTAGCCAAACCGCAGAGTACGCAGAGTACGCAGAGGACGCGAAGGAAATGATTCCTTCGCGTTTTCTTTTGCCTTTGGCCGCCTCTGTGTCCTCTGTGTCGAATCCGTCGATTCTTCGTGAAACGTGAAACTTGAAACGTGAAACGGTTTGCTGAAACTTCCGAAACTTCCGAAACCTCCCAATCATCCATCCCCCATGCTGCGCCGCATCGTCGTCGCCACACTCGCCCTGACGTCCATCGCATCCGCCGCCACCCCGGCCGGCAGCGTGGCCGCCGTGCTGCCCGCCGTCTCCATTACGCGCGGCGCGGGCTCGACGGCCGCCAAGCTCGATGCCAAGAAGGGAACCGGCATCGAGCCCGGCGACCTGCTCCGCACCAACGACCAGGGCCGGGTGCGCCTCAAGATGACCGACCAGTCGCTCATCTCCATCGGCGTCAATTCCGAGCTGCGCATCGTCCGCCACGACACCGCCTCGCAGCAGACGGCGCTGCAACTGGCCGCCGGCAAGCTGCGCGCGCGCGTGGCGAAGATTACGCGCGCCGGTGGAAATTTTGAGGTGAGCACCCCGATCGCGGTCGCCGGCGTCATCGGAACGGATTTTGGCGTGGACGCCTCCGATCCCGACCTGACGAAGTTCGTCTGCCTCTCCGGCACGGTGGAGATTCGCAGCGCCGACCCCAGCGTCTCCGGCACCATCCAGTGCCACGGCGGTTCGACGGTCACGGTGCGCAAGGGCCAGCCACCCGACAAGCCCGAAAGCGCCACCCAGGACCAGATGGAACTCTGGCGCAACGTCAACGAACCCGACGAGCGGGTGAGGACGCCGTACTAGCCGCGAGCGGCTCACGGCCTTCAGCGTACAATTAACCATCGACGTGTGTCATGCCGAGGAGCGCAGCGACGAGTGACCTGCTGTGCGTATCAGGGCACGGCTTGGTAGGGCAGGGCTTGGTAGGTCACGGCTTCAGCCGTGACTGACGTGCGTAGCACCGAAAAAGTGCCGCCAAGATCCCCCCTTGATAACTGTCATCCCGAGCGAGGTCCCGCTTTGCGGGACCGAGGGACGTCGCGTTCGCTCGCACCCGCCGTGCGGCCCGCAGGCATTCTCACTAAAATCCCGACACGGTTTGCCAACGGCCAACCGCCAACCACCCGCCGCCGGGGCTTCATCCCTGGGGAACAGGACGCCGCGAGGACCCACATAGCCAGTGCGTGCTGCCCGCGCGCGCTGCCCGCGCGCGCTCCGCCCCGTTCGCCGCCACGTCCGCGTGGACCAGGAGCCCGAAAAACCACTCTCATTCCTGCGTTACTCAATGCTAAACTCCGCCCTTCCCGATGCTTTCCATCTCCATCAAGCCCGCCGACAAGCTCATCAGGGCTATTACGAGGCGCTCGAAAGAGTTGAGCAAACTGGTAAAGCTCACGAAGGCGCCGTCCGCAGCGCGTTTGAGAACGTCCTCACTGGTTACGGGAAGAGGATGGATTGGAGATTCATTGGCGAATACACGCTGCCCGGAACCTCCGGCCTGATCAGAGTTGACGGCGCATTGCTCGACGATCTCAGCCAGAAGATGGGCTTCTGGGAGGCTAAGGGCGACCGCGCGGACCTGGAACGTGAAACCAAACGAAAGATCGCGCAGGGCTATCCCAAGGAGAACATCATCTTCCAGGCTCCAAGGACCGCGATCCTTTACCAGAGGGGCGTCGAGCAGGGCCTGAATAGAGACATCAGCGCACCCAAGAACCTGGCAGAACTGCTCAAGGTCTTTTTCGATTACCGGCCGGCGCACTACGGAGAATGGAAAGACGCGATTGGCGAATTCAAGCAGCGTCTGCCCGAGTTCAGTGCCGCCATCGAAACCCTCATCGAGAAGGAGCGCCGCACCAACCAGCAGTTCATCTCCGCTTTCGAAGCTTTCTACGCCCTCTGCCGGAAAGCCATCAACCCGAACCTGACTTCACAGGCTGTCGAGCGCATGCTCGTTCAGCACATTCTCACGGAGCGCATCTTCCGGCAGATTTTTCACAATCCGGACTTCACGCGCAAGAATGTCATTGCCCATGAAGTTGAGAAGGTGATCGACTCGCTCACTCATCGCGCATTCAACCGTGATGAGTTCCTCGCCGGCCTCGATCACTACTACCGAGCCATCGAACACGCCGCCGAAAATACCAGCACCTACACGGAGCGCCAGGACCTGCTCAACACCGTGTACGAGCGCTTCTTCCAGGGCTACTCGCCCAAGGAAGCCGACACCCACGGCATTGTCTACACTCCGCAGCCGATCGTGGACTTCATGGTCCGCTCCGTCGAAGACATCTTGAAGAAGGAATTCGGCCGCTCGCTGGCCGACAAGAACGTCCACATCCTCGACCCGTTCGTTGGCACCGGCAATTTCATCGTGCGCGTCATGCGCCAGATCGCCGAAACCGACAAAGGCGCGCTGCCTTACAAGTACGGAAAAGAACTCCACTGTAACGAGGTCATGCTGCTGCCGTATTACATCGCCAGCATGAACATCGAGCACGAATACCTGGAACAGACTGGCGAGTACGAGCAATTCGAGGGAATTTGTCTGGTTGACACCTTTGACATGGCCGCACAAAGTGCCATGTTTGCCGAAAAGAATCTTGATCGTATCGAACAGCAGCGCTCCGCAGACATATTCGTCGCCATCGGCAATCCGCCCTATAACGCTTGGCAAGTCAATGAAAACGACAACAACCGTAATCGCCGCTATGACGAACTGGATCGAGCTCTAGCTGCTACGTATGGAGCACGGTCCGCAGCGACCAACAAGAGCGCGCTTTCGGATCCATATGTTAAGGCCATTAAGTGGGCTTCAGACCGCATCGGCAAAGAAGGAGTTGTGGCTTTTGTCACCAATAACGGCTTCGTTTCCAGCCTTGCAGCAGACGGTATGCGCGAGTGCCTCGCGGAACAGTTCGATTCTATTTACGTCTTGGACCTTGGCGGAAACGTAAGGAAGAATCTCAAACTCTCCGGTACGACGCATAACGTGTTTGGCATTCAGGTGGGAGTCAGCATTAATGTTTTCGTAAAACATGCGCACGAGCACCGCGGTCGCGGCCTGCTTTTCTACCACTCCGTGCAGTCGGACTGGACTAGATATCAGAAATACCGATATCTGGAAAATATGATTGATCGGTCTAGAGTCGAATGGCGGAAATCGCCAGCTACTCGGGAGCCGTGGAATGAAGCCACCGAGGCAAAGGACGTGTACCTCGATTCACCAGCACTGGCCAACGAGGAAACCAAGGCTGGTTCTGCCCAGTCAGCAATCTTCGCCATCTACGGTCGCGGAGTTGAAACAACGCGAGATCGGTGGCTCTATTCGTTTGAAGTAGACACCCTGCGGCAGCACCTTGCCACAATCGCACAGACGTACAATGCCGAAGTAGACCGCTGGCAAAGGTATTTTGAAAAGCATTGTGCTGGCCGGGCACTCTCAAACGAACAGATCAGCGACGTAGTCGATAACTTCGTAACAACCGATGAGAAGCGGATTAAGTGGAGCAGCGGCCTTAAATTCTTTCTTCGCGGCTACGTCCACGCAGAGGTCGAGGATAGGGATTTCGTTACTTGCCTATACAGGCCATTTACTCAACAGCACTTATGCTTCAATCCTGTCCTAGTGCACAGGCGAGCTCAATTTCCCCGCATCTTTCCGAAACATTCTTCACAAAACTGTCTACTGGCACTACCCGGTCCGGGTTCTGAGCGTGCATTCCAAGCGTTTTGCGCCGAAACCTTCGTTGACCTCCACATCTCCGGTGCCGGATGCAGTACGGAATGCTTTCCGTTCTACATTTACTCCGAAGACGGCGCCCACCGGCGCGAGAACATCACCGACTGGGCCCTCGATCAGTTCCGCTCCCACTACCGCGACCGCTTCATTTCCAAGTGGGACATCTTCCACTACGTTTACGCTGTCCTCCACCATCCTGAGTACCGCTCCCGCTACGCCGCCAACCTCAAACGCGAACTCCCCCGCATCCCCTTCCTGGGGGCGAACCGGGTGGAGCAGGGCTTTAGCCCTGCTGATTCGGCGGCCAAGAAAGAAAGGGCTTTAGCCCCGGAGGTACGTCCCTCAGCGGCTAAAGCCGAACTCAAACCGCCTGCCTCAATCGCAGGCCTGAAGGCCTGCGCCACCCCAACCGATAAAAACATCTTTTGGAGACTTGCCGGCGACGGCAAGAAACTTGCCGAACTCCACGTCCACTACGAATCCCAACCCGAATACCCGCTGGAAAAACTCTGGAACCCCGCCGCCAAGCTCGATTACCGCGTCACGAAGATGCGCCTCTCCAAAGACAAATCCATCCTCTTCTACAACGAGGCCCTGACCCTCAAAGGCATCCCGCCGCAAACCTACGAATACCGCCTCGGCAACCGCTCCGCCCTCGAATGGGTCATTGATCAGTACCAAATCTCAACCGACAAGCGCTCCGGCATCACCAATGACCCCAATCGCGCCGACGACCCGCAATATATCCTCCGCCTCATCGGCCAGGTCATCACCGTCTCGCTCGAAACGGTCAACATCGTCAACTCGCTTCCCGAGTTCGTTATCCCCGAACCGGCCAAAGCTACTTCCGCGTAACGCCATGTGGGTTTGCCCTAGATTCCCGTGGGACACCGATGAGCACCTCATGTGGCAGCAGCATGAGGTGTATTCGAAAATCGTCGGCCTGCTTGTCCACTGTGCCTGCGAACAGTACAAGGGTGCCGAGAAGTTTGTCGGCGCTCGCGGCGATCTCGGGGATGCTGTTGAATCCTTGAAAAGCTTTGATCATCGAGTCATGCAGGAGGCGCATGATCTCATTGCTGCCTGGTACCGGTTCTCCTTGGTCGATCCACCCTTGTTTCCTCGCCAACCAGACCATGTTCAGGAGGATTGGTTGACGTTCGCCGAGCGTGAGACAAGGGAAATTACGCGCGATTATCAATTCGCGCGTGCGGTCTTGGAGGCTGTCGTGTACGCCCACCAGCCGAAAGGTACAAGCGCCGAGCGCAATCTGGAATACATACTCAGCAACCGCTACCGGCGAATGTTTGAGTTCCCGGCAGCCACCCGCATCGCGCACCCCGAATAGACCTGCCGACCACCGATCACCGAAAACGACCCTTCCCAAACCTGGAATCGCGGCCAGGCAATCTCTGCATTTTTCCCTTGCTAATCACAGACACGCCCCGCCCAACCCGCTATCCTCTCCCTGCGCAGATTTCGCGCAGGTGGTTGTGTCTTCACAGCCACTGTTTAGCTCTTTGACAACTTCGTCCGCGACGCGGCTGTTGCCTCGGCGGTACATACCGCTCCCCGCGATACCAAGGGATTCCCACGGTATCCGTACGGTAACCGTCAGGGACCGTTTTCCACCTACTCGCCTCATTCCACGTGAGTTCCTTCTCTTTTCCACGGTAGGGGAGGGGGAGGGGGGTGGGTAAACATGTCACAAGCCGGTCGTCAATAACCGGCTGGTAAACGGATCGAAATGCCTTTCGGCGGTTTGCGCGGCCTCCGCAGCGTAGGGGTCCCTCGACTCGGGCCTGCGCCCTCGCTCGGGATGACAGTCGTTTAGGTTTTGCGCCGGTTGTGAGCGTTGTGCTTCGCGCCTTGCGCCGTGAGCCTTGCGCCTTCAGCCTACGCGACGGGCGCACTCGCCCGTCGCGGAAACATCTCGCCGATCCGCTTAATCTGAGCGCCGACGGAGCGCAGTTTTTCTTCGATGCGCTCGTAGCCGCGGTCAATGTGGTAGACGCGGTCAATGATGGTCTCGCCATCGGCGACCAGCGCGGCGAGCACTAGGGAAGCCGAGGCGCGCAGGTCGGACGCCAGCACGGCGGCGGCGCTGAGTGGGGTGCGTCCGCGGACGATGGCGCGTCGTCCTTCAATCTTTATGTTCGCTCCCATGCGCACCAGTTCCTGGGCGTGCATGAAGCGGTTCTCAAAAATATTTTCCGTGATAATCGAAGTCCCTTCGGCCTGCGTGGCCAGAGCCATGAATTGCGCCTGCATGTCGGTTGGAAAACCTGGATACTCTTCGGTGGAGACGTCGGCGCAGCGCAGCTGCGCGTGGTCGGTGATCGGTGATCGGTGATCGGCGAGTTGTGAGTTGTGAGTTGTGAGTTGTGAGACGGCCGAATCGCCCATGACGCGGACGGAGTCGCCATTGACGCGCGTGGGAACGCCGACCTCGTCCAGCTTCTGCAATAACGCCGTGAGGTGCGAGGGATCGCAGGCGGTGACGTTGAGGTCTCCGCCGGTAAGCGCGGCGGCGAGGATGAACGTTCCGGCCTCGATGCGGTCGGGAATGATGCGGTGGCGCGCGCCGTGCAGTTTGGCCACGCCGCGGACGCGCAGGGTGGAAGTGCCGATGCCGTCAATGTGCGCGCCCATCTTGACCAGGAGCGCGGCGAGGTCGGCGACCTCGGGCTCGCGGGCGCAGTTCTCCATCAGGGTTTCGCCGTCGGCGAGCGAGGCGGCCATGAGCAGGTCTTCGGTGCCGGTGACGGTGATCTTGTCGAAGACGATGTGGCCGCCGCGGAGGCGCGAGGCGCGGGCGACGACGTAGCCGTGCTCGGTGGTGATGGCGGCGCCGAGGGACTCCAGGCCCTTGATGTGGAGGTCAATGGGGCGCGCGCCGATGGCGCATCCTCCGGGGAGCGAGACGCGGGCGACGCCGCAGCGGGCGACCAGCGGGCCGAGAACCAAGGTCGAAGCGCGCATGGTCTTGACCAGTTCGTAAGCGGCTTCGGGCTTGTCGAGGCGGGCGCAGCGCAGGGTGGTGCGATGTTGGGCGCGCCCGTAGCCGAGCTCGACCTCGGCGCCCATGGCGGCGAGCAGGCGGCGCGTGGTTTCGATGTCGCGGACCTGCGGGATGTTCTCGAGGATGACGGGCTCGTCGGTGAGCAGGGCGGCGGCCATGCAGGGCAGAGCGGCGTTCTTGGCGCCGGAGATACGCACGGTGCCGAGCAGAGGATTGCCGCCGCGGATGACTAGCTTGTCCATCGATGGCAGTGTCGCACATCGGGGCGCGCTGGGGGAATTGGGGGAAAGGCGTAGTCCGTAGGCGGTAGTCCGTAGTCGGAAAAAAGATCAGCGCAGAGGGCGCAGAGGAGTAGAGAGGCCCCTTGATGAAATGCCTCGTCGGCGGCCTTGGTTTCGCGAAGACGGCAGGGGTCCTTCGACTGCGGACGCGGCGTGCTCGCCCGAAAATCGCGCGCGAGCTTATTGCCGCGTCCTACGCTCAGGATGACAATCTTTTGTTTATTTATTTGCGCGAGCTGCGTCGGGTGGAGAGCGGCGAGGCGGATTCGATGGCGCGGCGGACGTGGCCTCCGGCGAGACGGAGATGATGCTCGGCGTTGGCGCGGTCCACGCCGGCCTTGAGCATGATGAGCGCGACCGGAACGCTGTTGCCGGCGTCGCGAAGGGCGCGGGCGGCAGTGTCGTGGTCGACGGCGGCGGCGGATTGCAGGATGCCGATGGCGCGCAGCACGAGCTTTTCGTTTTCAGGGCGAACGTTGACCATCAGGTTGCCGTAAATGTAGCCGAGGCGGGTCATGGCACCGGTGGTGATGATGTTGCAGATCATCTTTTCGGCGGTGGCGGCTTTCATGCGAGTGGAGCCGGCAACGACTTCGGGGCCGACGTCGGCAACGATGTCGAGATCGGCGGCGCGTCCCATGGGCGAGCCGGGATTGCAGGTGATGGAAATGGTTTTGGCGCCGGCGGCGCGGGCGGCTTCGAGGGCGGCGAGGGTGTAAGGAGTGCGGCCGCTGGCGGCGAGCGCGGCGACAACATCGCGGGGAGTGAGACGGCGGCGGGCGAGATCGCGCTGGGCGGAATCGCTGGAATCCTCGTCGGCTTCACGGGCGTTAGCGAGGCGCTCGGTGCCGCCGGCAATGACAAACTGCACGGTGTGGGGCTCGACGTTGAAGGTCGGCGGGCACTCGGCGGCGTCGAGGGCGGCTATGCGTCCGCTGGTGCCGGCGCCGACGTAGATGAGACGTCCGCCGGCGGAGATGACGTCGGTGACGAGGTCAATGGCCTGCGCGATTTGCGGCAGGGCACGCGACACGGCGGCGGCGACGGTAGCGTCCTCGGCGTTGATGATGCGGGCGATCTCGAGGGCGGACTTGGTGTCGAGATCGGCGGAGGCGGGGTTGAGCGCCTCGGTGCCGAGGTGGTCGAGATCGTTCGACATTTCCCGAGTTGTAACACAGGAATTAAGAATTAAGAATGCAGAATGAAGAGGCAGGATGAAGTCGCTATCGGAGCGCCCTTTCGACGGCATGGTGACCGCGAGCAAACGCGGGGTCCTTCGACTCGGCCTGCGGCCTCGCTCAGGATGACAGCGCTTTTAGTTTTCTTTGCGGCGGTTGCGACTCAAAAGCGATTCGACGATGGCGTCGTGAAGGCGGGGACGGAGGCGCTTGATCTCGTCGGAATGGCGGTCGGGCCAGGTGCGGTTGGTGAGCAAGGCGACCGCGAGGGAGCGCTCGGGGTCAAGCCAGAGCGAAGTGCCCGTGAACCCGAGGTGTCCGAGCGAGTGCGGAGAAAAATGTTTTCCGGATTGCGAAGGAGAAGAGGGCAGATCGAAGCCGAGGGCACGAGGCGAGCCGGAGCGCGAGGGATGGGGTTGTGCGAAGGTGTAAATGGTAGCAGGAAGGAAGAGTTTCCCGGCCGACGGCGGCGGGGCTAGAACATCGCGATCCGTCGCGTGCGAGGGCGAGCGCGCTCCAGCATGGTTCGAGAGAATCGCGCGCGCGAAGGTGATGACGTCGAGAGCGGTGGAGAAGAGGCCGGCGTGTCCGGCGACACCGCCCAGGACGCCGGCGTTCTCGTCGTGAACTTCGCCCTGGAGAATGCGGTGGCGGAAGGTGCGATCGTCCTCGGTGGGAGGAATTTGGGCGTGCCAGGTCGGCGGCGGATTGAACGTGGTGCGGGCGAGGCCGAGCGGGCCAAAGATTTCGCGGCGGCAGAAGCTGTCGAGGGGCTCATCGGCGATGCGGGCGAGGGCTTCGCCGAGGATGATGAAGCCGATGTCACTGTAGTCGGTGCGCTCGCCGGGATCGGAGGCGAGCGGCAGGCGGAGCGCCGCCGAAAGGAGTTCGTCGCGCGTACCGCAGGTTTTGAATAATGGCGCGTAGCCGGGCAGTCCGGAGGTGTGGGCCAGCAACATGCGGAAGGTCACGCGATCGCGGCGGGTGTCACTGCCGGAGAATTCGCGGAGGACGGACGCGACCGGCATATCGAGATCGAGCAGGCCACGCTGGTAGAGGAGCATGGCCATGGGCGTAGTGGCGAGAACTTTGGTGAGCGAGGCGAGATCGTAGATGGTGTCGGAGGTGACGGCAGGGGAATCGGGTTCGTAAGTGAAGCGGCCGAGGGCGTGGGTGGTCAGCTCGCCGCGAAATTCCACGGCGAGGGAGCAGCCGGGAAAGGCGCGGGCGGCGATGGCGTCGGAGAGCAATCGGGGGACCGGGGGATCGAGTGATCGGGTCATTGGGTGATTGAAAAATACATTTCCGATTGCCGATTGTCGATTGACGATTGAAAAAACCGGCACGCCGACTGCGGTGCGATGGTACATTCCGAAGCATTCATGCAGGGATTCTTTCGCCGGCTGAAGCCGGCTCTGCCTTGCTCGGTCGCTGACCCCCGGCTTGCGCCGGGGGCTACGCTCTTTTGCGCGCTGCGCGCGCTCGTGAGGCGCAGTACCGGGATCGCGGCGCTGGCAACGATGTTCGTCGCGCCAGTCGGTGCACACGCGGGGGCGCGTGTGCCACACGATGCGGCGGCACGAGATCAAACCCAGGCCGGACCGGGGCACGCGCAGAACGAGCAGTTCGCCGCGGTGGATGCGATTTTTCAGAAGGCGGTGGAGGAGCGGCAGATTCCGGGCGCAGTCGTGGTGGTGGGTCACGACGGAAAGATCGTGTACGAGAAGGCGTTCGGATGGCGCAGCCTGGAACCGCGGCGCGAGACGATGACGCTGGACACGGTCTTCGATATGGCGTCGCTGACCAAGTCCATGGCGACGGCGATGAGCGTGATGCGCCTGGTGCAGTACGGGCAGGTGCGGCTGAACGATCCGGTGTCGCGCTACATCCCGGAATTTGGCAGCAAGGGAAAAGAGCAGATCACGGTCCGGCAACTGCTGACGCACTTTTCCGGGCTGGAGGAAGATCTGGACCTTAAGCAACCGTGGCGCGGCAAGGAGACAGCGTTCCGCATGGCGATGGACGAGGCGCCGGTGATTCCGCCGGGGTCACGGTTCCTGTACAGCGACGTTGATTACGTGGTGCTGGGATTTCTGGTGGAGCGCGTGTCGGGGCTGCCGCTGGAGCAGTATGCGGCGGTGCACATCTACGAGCCGCTGGGGATGATGCAGTCGAGATTCCTGCCTCCGGCGGCATGGCAGGCGAAGATTGCGCCCAGCGAGTACGACGAGCGTGGGCAGATGCTGCGGGGCGTAGTGCACGATCCGACGGCGCGTCGAATGGGCGGCGTGGCTGGACACGCGGGGCTGTTTTCCACGGCGGCGGACACGACGAAATTTGCGCAGGCGATGCTGGATGGCGGCGGCGGCGTGCTGGCCCCGGAAATGATAGAGAAAATGACAACGCCGCAGCAGCCGCCCACGGCGACGTCGCTGCGCGGCCTGGGCTGGGACATTGACTCGCCGTTCGCCAGCAATCGTGGCGACCTGCTACCCGTCGGCTCCTACGGGCACACGGGGTTTACCGGGACGTCGCTGTGGATTGATCCGACGACGCGGACGTACATCATTATTTTGTCGAATGCGGTGCACCCACGCGGCGGCAATGGCGCGATGATTTCGCTTCGCAATCGGGTGGCGACGGCGGTGACAGCGGGACTGAAGCTGACGGCCGGCGAAGAAGAGAAGATGCGGCTGGCGCGGATAACGGGCTACAACGATAGTTTTCCGGCGTCGCGCCGGGTGAGCGTGCGCAACGGTCAGGCGAAGACCGGGATTGATGTGCTGGAAGAGCACGGGTTTCGGGAATTGAAAACCCCCAGCCTGCCCAAAACCGGGGCAGACCGTGGTACCCAGAACACTCCCGGCCTGCCCAAAACCGGGGCAGACCGGGGCACCCAGAACACCCGAAGGATTGGGTTAGTGACGAATCAGACAGGGATGGATGGGCAGGGGCGGCGCACGATTGATGTGCTGGCGCATGCCGAAGGCGTGAAGCTGGCGGCGATCTTCAGCCCGGAGCACGGCGCGACCGGCGAACTGGACACGACGGCGGTCGGAGACACGGTGGATCGCGCGACGGGGGTTCCGGTGTACAGCGTGTATGGCGCGACGGATGCGAAACGGCGTCCACCGCTGGAAGTCATGAAGAACCTGGACGCGGTGGTGTTCGATCTGCAGGATGCGGGCGCGCGCTTCTACACCTACGAAACGACGCTCGGGTACTTCCTGGAAGCGGCGGCACAAACCGGAGTCGAAATGGTGGTACTGGATCGGCCCAACCCAATCACGGGAGCGTACGTGCAGGGGCCGGTGTCGGAGCCGGGCACGGAGAACTACAACAACTACATGCCGGAGGCGCTGCGGCACGGGATGACCCTGGGCGAGCTGGCGAAGATGTTCAACAGCGAGCGTCACATCAACGCCAAGCTGACGGTAGTAGCGATGGAAGGATGGTTACGCGGCGACTGGTTCGATTCAACCGGGTTGCCATGGGTGAACCCTTCGCCGAACCTGCGCAACCTGACGCAGGCGGCGCTGTATCCGGGCGTAGCGATGATCGAGGGAACCAACGTCTCGGTGGGACGCGGAACCGATACTCCGTTCGAGGTAATGGGCGCGCCGTGGATCAAGGCGAAGGAGCTGAGCGATTATCTGAACGCGCGCAACATCCAGGGCGTCCGCTTCGTGCCCATTCAGTTCACGCCCGCGACAGGAGCGCCTTACGCGGGACAAAAGCTGGGCGGGGTGAATATCGTGCTGCTGCGGCGGGATTTTTTTGACGCGCCGGAGCTGGGGATTGAACTGGCGTCGGCGCTGCGCAAGCTGTATGCGAGCGAATGGGACATGAGCAAAATGATTTTGCTGGTGAACAGCAAGCAGGTGATGGAGGAAATTGCGGCGGGGGTGGATCCGCGGCGGATCGCGGAGGAGTGGAGAGAGGAACTGGAGAGGTTCGGGCAGGTGAGGGCGAAATATCTCATTTATTGATCGTGCCATCGCGTGATCGAAACCCAAACCGCGCGAGGACGCGGAGGACACAGAGGATTGGAGCTTGGAAGGAGCAGGAGATGGAGAGAAAGCAGGCGGTGAGCAGCGCACGGTGGGCGGCGCTGCTGACGATCGCGGTGGTGGCCGCGACCAGCGTAGCGGCGGGCCAGACTGCGTGCACGCCGAGCGGGCAGGATCCGCATAAAGTCGGAATCGTGCTGCTGCACGGCAAGAACACGTTCATCCCGGCGGGCATGGTGTCGCGCGTCCGGGCCGCGAGATCGGACGAGAGGGTGTTGCCACTGGCGAAGGCACTACGGGCACAGGGGTACCGGGTGGTCCTCCCAGAGATGCCGTGGTCGAGCGACCACGTTTACGACATCAGCTATGACGAGGCCATGGACAAAATCGCGGCGGAAGTGGCCAAGCTGAAGGCTGCGGGCGCCGAGAAAGTCGTGGTGATCGGGCACAGCATGGGTGGCAATGCCGCGCTGGGCTATGGCGCGCTCAAGAGCGGGGAAGCGGCGATCATTGCGATCGCGCCGGGAGTAGACCCTGCTGGGAAGAGATTTCGCGCGCACGCCGCGGAAAGCGTCGAGACAGCACGTGCCATGGTCGCCGAGGGCAAGGGAGGGAAGAAGGCCACCTTCGACGATTTCAACGCAGGGGAAAAGGGCACGGTCACGACCACGGCAGAGCACTACTTGAGCTACTTCGATCCCGACAGCCATGCCGTGATCCCGCGCAACGTCGCGAAGCTGGCGGCCGGCACGCCTCTTTTGTGGGTGGCGGCCCAGGACGACCCGTTAACACAGTTAGGCGAAGATTATGCCTTCAGCAAGGCCCCGGCGAATCCGTTCAACCGATACGTGATCGTGCCGGGCAGACATCAGGACGCGCCCGTGGCGTCGGTGGAGACAGTAATCGCGTGGTTGAAGTGTCTGTGACATCGGGTTAGTTGGGAAACAAAGTTGAGCGGTTCGGGTTCCAATGCGGTGTGGTCTCTTGGAGGACAGGTATGCGCTGGTGTGTAGCGATCCTGATGTTGGTCAGTTGGGCGGCGGCGCAGCAGGCGGCCGAAACGCCGGATTCGAATCGTCCGGAAAAAACGAACGTGACGGCGCCCGAAGCGGCGCGTCCGGGAACGATCACGGTGCCGGCGGGAACGCAGATCCCGCTGCGGCTGGCGCAGGGAATTACCACCAAGAACGCGAAGCCGGGCGATGCGGTGTATGCCGAGACGGTGTTTCCGATCACGCAGAATGATCGCCTGGTGATTCCGGCGGGAACCTACGTGCAGGGCCGGATCACCGAGGTAAAGCGGCCGGGGCGGGTAAAGGGTCGTGCCGAGTTCCTGATGCACTTCACGACGCTGGTGTTTCGCAGCGGGTACACGGTGATGCTGCCGGGTGCGGTGGAAAACATGCCGGGCTCGGAAAAGCAGACGGTGAAAGACCCGGAAGGCACGATCCAGCAGGCCGGGAACAAGGGGCATGACGCGGGCACGGTGGCGCAAACGGCAGGAGCAGGGGCTTCGGTGGGAGCCATCGCCGGACGGAGCGTCAAAGGGGCGGGAATTGGTGGAGGCGCAGGGGCGGCGGCCGGGCTGGCGGCAGTGCTGCTGTCGCGTGGTCCGGAAGCGACGCTGCCGGTCGGAACCAGCGTGGAGATGGTGCTGCAGAGGCCGCTGGTGCTGGATTCGAGCAAAGTTCGATAATCTGATTCGTGCCGTCCGGTTTTCGGACGCATGTGGCAGGCCGGCGGTTAAGTTTTGTTTTGTATCCATTCACCGCCTTGCCGAGCCCATTCAATCCAGCCGAGTGGAGGCCGGAAGAATGATTCGGTAGACTCAAGCCGTGGTGGTTCGCACGATATTTCTGATGGCGGAAGAGTGCGCGCGGGGTGAGCGCGCGGGATGGCACGACTTCGCGCGCGATTGTGGACCGATTGCCAGCACGCTGCTGCGGCAATACTTTCCCATGCTGGAGCCGGAACTGGAAACGCACGTCGCGGGCGTGTTCCAGCAGGCGCACGCCGACAACAGCGCCTGGTTCGGGCAAATCAAGTTCACCAACGAGCGCGAGTTCCTGATGGCGTTCCGAGGGCTGGTGTTCAGCTACGGGCGCGCGGCGGCGCGGGTGCCGACGCCGGAGCTGTCGCTGGAGCAGGTGCGGGAAATCATGACAGACCTGCCGATGGTGGAGCGCGAGTCATTGTGGCTGGTCATCAAGGGCTACGAAGCGCAGCAGATCGGGGAGATCCTGTCGAACGCGCAGTCCACAGCCGAATCGGTGAAGAAGGTGGCCGACGAGCGGCTGGTGAAGGTGCTGCCGGCAGCAACCAAGGACGCCTTCAACATCTCGGCGTGGGTGTTGATGAGCGAGGCGGAAAAAGCGGGCGGGGAGAATTGCCTGTCGCTGAAGACATTTAACAATTTGCTGAACGGGCAGGTGACGTGGCGGGAGCGCGACGTGGCCGAGCAGCATATCCGCGACTGCTTTTACTGTCTGGAGCGGAACACGTCGTTCCTGGAGATGTTCTGGATGGGAAGAAAACGGCAGCCATTGGGCGAGGCGGAGGTCGATAAAATCCTGGCGCAACTGGAGCTGCCGGCGGCGAAGGGGAAGGGAATTCTGGCGAAGATTTTGGGAAAGTGATCGGAACTAAAGAAGTCAGAACTAAGAACTAAGAAACGAAAACCGAGGATTGTCTTCGTTTCCCGTTTCCCGTTCTTCGTTCTGACTTCTTCGTTCTTAGTTAGGTCGTTCTTGGTTAGGGGACCTGCAGCGGGCGGTCGAGGCGGACCTCGATTTGCTGGCCCTTATTGAGCTTGAGGTCGCGGTCGGTGAGCAGGCCCGCGCCGCCGCCCAGGGCGCCGCCGGCAACTGCGCCGACGATGGCGCCGTGCGGTCCGGCAACCACAGCGCCGGTGACGGCACCCACGGCAGCACCGGCAACAGCCCCCTCAGCGACCCGCCGCTTGTTGGCGCCCTTCTTCTCGATTTCGCCCTCGCTGCCTTGTTTGACGCCGTGCTCGCCAGGGACATCGCTGACGGTGGCGGCGAACGGACGCCAGCCATGGCGAGTCTCGATCTCGTCAAAGCTCAGAAGAATGCGGCCATGCATGCCGCGGTCGACCTCGCTGACGTGGCCGTGAATCTTGTGGCCGGCAGGGATGCTGGTGCCGGCGGGCGTGGTGAGGTCTTCGCCCAGTTTGGCGGTGAATTTCTTGCCGACCTTAAGCTTGGTGGTGTCGAGGGTGTCGTCGAGGCGAAGGATCAGGCGGGTGCCGTCGGGCACGACGTTGGGAGCATATCCGGAGCTGTTGCCGTAAACCTGGCCGGGCGGATTATTGCCGTAAGGCTGGTTGGCGGGATTTTGACCCAGGAGGGGGAGTCCGGCCAGCAGAAGAACCACTGCAACCGTCCATCGATTCGACATAACACACCTTCACACAGAGATGGCACTCTGCCCCGCTTGGATGGGGCTGGAGTGGGGTAATGCTGCACATGTAAACCCGGAAATCGGCGCGGGGACGCGGCGGAACCCGGAAATACACTAAATTTTCGAAAAATCAGAAACTCAAGTATTGAAACGGACGTCCAATACTGGTAAGGAGACAGTGAGCGCGGAAGCTTCCGCGTGAGCGTGCGCATGAAGAAAGTGGTGGTGCCCTTGACGGTGCTGGGCCTGGGCGGGCTCGGATGGCTGTTCTTGACCGAGCGCGGGCGGCAGGTACTGGCCTGGATCGGGGAAAATATCGAACAGGGACCGGAGCGGCTGCTGGAATGGAACGAGGCCGCGCAGCGTGAGCTGGATCGGATCCAGACGGCGCTGAACCACGTGCAGGAATCCCTGGAAGCGGCGCAGTAGCGCCGCCCTTCGCAATCCGGCGGTCTGCCGGAGAGCTATTTCCTTTTTTCATTTCAATATTGCCGTGCTGAAGTATGCCGGCCGGAACTTGCCGCTAAAAAAGCAATTTCATCGCGAACTGCATGATCCTGGGGCCGGAGGTCCCATTGGGGACGCCGAAGGCCGTGAGGCCGGTGTTTTGAGGAACCAAGCAGGGAGTCGCGACAATGCCGCAAGCGGCGGCGGTCGTGGCTCGCGAAAACTGAGTATTGCGGACGCTAGTGACATTGGCGCGATTGAAAACGTTGAAGGCTTCCCAGATCACCTGCAGGCGGAGGCGCTCGCCGAAGGGCAAGTTGCGCGTGAGCCGCGGGTCGAGCGAGTAGGTGGGAGGCGAGTAGAACGCATTGCGGCCGGCGCCCGGAGTGCGATCGGTGACGGCGTTGCCGTCATTGTTGAGATCGAAATTCACCATCGGGGAATACGTCCGTCCGGAGTGCGCCGTCAGAATTCCGCTGACCTCCCATCCTTGAAGGACGAGCCGGGCCATCCGTGGAAAACTGCGCGCGTAGTCGAGCTGCCAAGTTCCACTGAGCACGAACCGATGCCGCTGGTCGGCATCGCTGGGGCCACGATCGGAGTGCGGAGTAAAGGAGTCGGACAGCAGCTTGTTATCTCCGCTGCCGGGATTCAGCGGTGATGGGTCGGGATTGTCGTCGATGGATTTGGCGAAGGTGTAGGCAGCCAGGAACTGGAAATTGCGCGAGAAGCGCTTGGTCACCTGGGCAGCCAGGCTGTGGTAGGTGGAGCTGCCCTCGCTGCCGAGGAGCAGAATGCGATCGAAGCCGGCGATGGGCCGCGGGTCAGAAAACAAGGGGTAAGGCAGCGTGATTGACGTTCCGGCGATGGCGATGGTCGCCGCGGAAGGCTGTGGCAAATTCATGTCACGGTAGCGCTCCAGATGCGTGCCCTTCTGCGCCAGATAGCTGATCGACACGGACAAGTTTTTCGACGGCTGGAACTCAATGCCGAAGCTGCCCTGCTGCACCATCGGCTGACGATAGTTGGGAGCAAAGGGCATGATGACATCGGAACCGCCGACGGGCGGAGGGCAATTCGGCGGCATACCGGAGGGATCCGGCGGTCCGCAGAGGGTATTGGGGTAAGCCGGAATGAGGGCCGCGCTCGGCGTGCCGGCGATGAAGTTGCGCGTCTGCACGCTGACGCCGTTCTGATAGTAAACGCGCGCCAGCTGCCCGGCATTGGTCCGTGGATAAAAGATGCCATAGCCTCCGCGCACGACCAGCCGCTCTCGCCAGGGATTCCAGGCGAAACCGATGCGAGGGGCCAGATTGTTCCCGTCCAGGGGGACGAAGCTGGTGTCGAGACCGGCTGCGGCGAGGGCCGCGGAAGGATTCTTGACGCTCGCTTCAGCCATGACCTGAATGTCGTATCGCAAGCCCAAGTTAAGGGTCAGGCTCGGGAAAAGGCGCCACTCATCCTCGAAAAAGGCGGCGGCTTCGGTCGAATTCGGATGCGCCACATTCCCGTGCGCTCCCTCGCCAGAGAACGACTGGGTGAAGCGATCGCCGGCGATGGGAACCGGCGAACCAGCCAGGCTACGGCCGAAGCTTTCCAGCGAATTGAAGCGATATACGCCGGAGAAGCTGATGGCGGTGGTGAAGGTGACGCCGTCCAGCAGCAGGTTGACGCCAGTCCGCATGGCGTGTCGGCCACGGTTGAAGGAGAGGGTGTCGGCGTATTCGGTGCGGCGGATGATGATTTCCCGCGGGGCCGTGGAATTTCGTCCGACATTCAAAACCAGCTGCCCGCCTTCCAACACGTTCGCCGCCGGATTCACGCTATTGGAATCGCCGGGCTGATGCGTGCTCACAAAGCTGAAACGGGCGGCATTCACCATGAAAGGGGACAAGGTCGAGGTTAGGGAGATGGCCAGGATGTCGTTGTTCTGGGCCAGCGCCCCCGTATTTTCAACCGAAGTCTGCGGTCCGCTGCCCAGGAGGTTCGCCCCGGAATAGCGTTGGCGGTTCCAACGGCCGCTCAGCAGATGGGTTGATGAGATGTGCCAATCGAGCTTGCTTAGATAGACGTTCTGGTCAAAGCTGCGGATCCAGGGAGCGTCGCGCGGCGTGAGGTAGTCAAGGGCGCGCTGCTGGAAGGCGGCGACCTTGGCGCTGGAGGAGAGCTTAAAGCTGGAGGGCAGATTGAGGTAGGTCAGGTTCTGCTCCGTACGGCGCTGGCCGTCGTAACCGGCGAAGAAGAAGAGCTTCTTGCGGACGAGGGGGCCTCCGATCGCACCGCCGAACTGGTGAACGTGCAAGGGATCCTTGGCTTGGCCGACCCATTTATTGATCGCGTCGGTTGCATTCAGTCCTTTATCGCGAAAGTACCAGAACACGTCGCCGTGATAATCATTGGTTCCCGATTTGGTGACGACGTTCACGAGGCCGGAGCCGACGCGGCCGAGTTCCGCAGAGTAAGCGTTGATATTGACCTGAAACTCGCGAACCGCCTCCTGGCTTAGCTGGTAGGAATTGGCGCCCGCGGTCCCTCCGATTGCAGAGTTAAAGAAGGTATCGGTGTCGTCGACGCCGTCCACAAGGAACGAATTCAGTTGCCCGGCAAAGTTAAGGCCGTTGCCGTTGGCGGCTGTACGGACGCCGGGAACAAGAGCGACGAAGCCGTAGAGGTTGCGGCCGTTCAGCGGCAAGTTGGCGATCAGGCGCTGGTCCACGATCGAGGAGACCTGGGAACGCGTGGACTCCAACAAGGGAGGTTCTTCGGTGATCTCAATGTTATCGGTGCGAGTCGCGATCGGCAGCGCCAGAGATAGGTTGACCCGGGCGCCCAGCGTGACGGCGACTTCTTTCACGATGATAGTCGCGAAGCCAGGACGCGCAGCGACAACTTCATAAGTACCAATGGGGAGAATGGGGAAGCGAAACAGTCCGAGTTCATTGGTTCGGGTTGAGGAAACGGCGGCCGTTTCCCGGCTGCGGGCCTGCAAGGAGACGCCGCGCAGGATGGCGCCGGTGGAATCGCTCACCACGCCCTCGATCGATCCCTCGGCCGCGTACTGGCAGACGGCAGGGAGTGTAAGGGCCAACAGAAGAACAGCCGCCAAGCACTTCATTGGCGGCTCCGTTGTCCCGACTTTGGAGTGATATCGGCAAGTGACTGACCCGGCGCCCCGAACTTTGCCCAGGGATTGCCGGTGCGGCGAATCAACTCCTGAAAACGCGGATCGGACTTGATGCCATCGGACAGCATAGGACTCTTCCACTGACCAGGGAACTTGCCGGCGTGGGCGTCGTAGGCCTTTTGCAGGAACGCTAAAGTTTTTTCCCGCTGCCCGAGGGCGTCGTAGATGTGGGCGAGTTGGACGGCAGGCTCTTCGCCCTGCTTGTCCTCAAGTTTGCGGGCAATCTCCAGGGCTTCGCGCTGGCGGCCGGCGACGGCATACACCCAGCCACAAGTTCCGACGACGGCGGTATCGGAACGCCGTTGCTGAAGCTTCACAGCAGCCGTCTCGCAATTGCTGATCGCTTCCTGAAACATTCCTTTCTTTACGTATGCCCAGGCAATCTCGTAGTAAGCATGGTGAATCGTGGGATCAATACGGATCGTCTTCTGCAGTTGCGCAATGGCCTCGTCGTAGTGGCCGGCCATGTAATAGGTCCAGCCGAGGACCAGTTGATTGCTGTAGTTCAGTGGGTCGCGCTCGGCGTTCCGCCGCTCCGCGGCTACGGCTTCTTCCGGCTTTCCGGTGGTCAGCAAGAACACAGCCGGGCCGGGCCAGTTAGGATCCACTTCGCGGGCACGCGCAAACTCGGCTGCCGCGCCCTCCCAGTCCCAGGCAGCGAGCTTCAACCGGCCCAGCACCTGGTGAGGAGTGCGAATAGCGGGATCGAGCTGGATCGCTTTCTGAAGGGCATCGACGGCGTTGCTACGCGTGTCTTCCCCGGCCTGCCCGGCCAGACGTTCGTAGCACTCGCCCAAGCCCGACCACGCTGGAGCGTAGGTAGGATCCAGATCCAGGGTTTCACGGTAGTAGCCGACTGCTTTCCAGAGATCGTCTTTCGTCCACTTGCTGGCGAAATACCCCGCTTTGAAGTAGAGCTTCCAAACCGCCGGATCCACTCCCTTGGCATCGGCGAGCGCACTCCGCTCCTGGGGCGACAGTGAGAGATGCAGGGTATCGGCCAAATTCCAGGCGATCTGGGCCGGCAAGCGGGTGAGATCGCGCGGATCGGCGTCATAGGTCCGCGCCCACAGATGGCGATCGTCGCGCGCGGAGATGAGCTGCACCGTCATGCGCACACGATCACCGCCCAAGCGCACGGTGCCCTCCAAAATGCCGTTGACGCCGAGTTCCTGCGCAATTTCCGGCAGTGACTTCTTCTGCTGGCGATAGCGCAGGACGGAGGTACGGGAAATAACTTTCAGTGAGCTGATCTGCGCCAATTCGGTGATCAATTCGTCGTGGATGCCGTCCACAACGTACTGCTGCTCGGGATCGCCGGTGAGGTTCTCAAGGGGAAGAACAGCCAGCGACCGCATCTGCACGAGGTTGCGGCGCTCGATGTAGCGCGCGGCTTGCCAGGTAGCCGAGACCGCAATGGCAATAATGGACGCGAGCACAGCGATGGTTCGTTGCGCCGGGCGAGACGACGGAAGCTCGGCGGAAGGGCTTTCCAGCAAGGGGCAGATGAAACGGTAGCCGCGGCGGGGGAGGGTTTCGACAAACCGGGGATTGTCGGCGGAATCATCCAGGGCCTGGCGCAGCCGCTTGACAGCGGCGTTGATGCTCACTTCAAAGTCAACGAAGGTGTCGGAAGGCCAGAGGGCTTGCTTCAGCTCCTCACGGGTAACCAATTCGCCCGGGCGCTGAAGGAGGAGGCGGAGGATCTGGAAGGGCTGACCCTCGAGGCGAATTTTGAGGCCGTTCTTGCGCAGTTCTCCGGTTCGCAGGTCGGCCTCGAAAATTCCGAATCGGACCGTGGACCGGGCCTCGGACACGCGGAGAACCTTCTCTCTGGTCGGCACTGGTTATGGTTGGGCGCATTCTAGCGCGAGAAGGGCAGCGGCGGAAGCTTTCACTCTTGTCATGCGCCGGCGTTAATGGTGCGGCGACAACAACTTACGTCCTCAGGAACATTTCACTTGCATCGCTCGCCGTTGCCATTGAGCAGACCCGCCGGCAGGGGCCAATGTGATGCCAGTAAGCGGCTGCCAGCGAGTCGCGGCCGCCGAAGGAGGACTCCATGACAAGGAACAAATGGGCCCTTGTTCTGATGTTGGGGCTGGCGTGGTGCGCGGCCCTGGGCCAAGGAGACTGGGCGGTAGCTACTCACCTGCCCGGACCGGTGAACACCGTCAGCCAGGAGACCAACCCGGTGCTGACAGCCGACGGTTTGACCATGTACTTCGTGTGCACTGACCAGAACCTGGGCGGCTGTCCGGGATTAGGCAAAGACGATATTTGGATCGCGCACCGCGCCAGTATTCACGACCCATGGGATCCGCCTGCCAACCTTGGTCCCGTGATCAACACCAGCGCCAACGAAAACTCGCCACAGCTTTCGGCCGAGGGGACGCGCCTGTACTTCAGCAGCGACCGCAACACTGCCGGCTCGCGCGGCGGCTCCGATCTGTGGCTGTCAACCTGGGATGGCACGGCTTGGAGTCCGCCGGTCAATCTGGGCGACGGAGTCAACACTTCCTGGAATGAATCCAGCCCTTCAACCTTCGTGGATCCCGAAACCGGCACCACTATCCTGTTTTTCTATTCCGACCGCGCCGGCGGTTTGCAACCGAACGACATCTACAGCAGCGCGCTACAAACAGACGGGACATTCGGTCCGGCAACACCGGTTGCTGAGCTCAATACCAGCGCCAACGAGCAGGCCCTGTCAGTCCGCCACGACGGGCTGGAGATCTTCTTCATCTCGAATCGTCCGGGCTCAATCCTGAACGCGCAGGGGCAGGCCAGCTTCGACCACTGGACATCAACACGGGCCTCGACTCACGACCCCTGGTCTCAGCCGGTGAATGTGGATCCCAACGTCGTGCCGGGCACGCAGCCCCCGGTCGCAAGCAAGGCCATCAACAGCGGTCGTCACGACGGGCAGCCGCACATTACCGCCGATGGCATGAGCCTGTACTTCGCGGCGGCGCAGCGGCACGAGGACTTTGGCATCGGAACGCAATGCACACAGCCGCTGCCGGGCAGTCAGTGTTACTTCGACATCTGGATGACGACGCGGCCCGACACCACGCCTCCGAACGCGCCGACGGCGCATGTGAATGCGTCGCCGAACGCGGCCGGCTGGAACAACACGGATGCGACGGTGAGCTTCACCTCCAACGGAGATGCGGGCCCGATCTTCAGCGGGGTAGCGAGCTGTACTGCCAATGTGGTGGTGAGCGAGGAAAGCGCCGGCACGGATGTGAGCGGCACGTGCACCGACAACTCGGGCAACGTCAGCGCCGCGGCGGTCGCGACCGTGAAGCTGGACAAGACGCCGCCGGTTGTCACCGTGACCGGTGTGAACCAAGGCGGGACCTATCCGCTGGGAGCAGTCCCGTCAGCGGGATGCGACACCTATGACGGATTATCCGGCGTCGCGACAGTGGCGTCGTTGACCGTGACGGGCGGCACGAGCAACGGTGTCGGGACGTTTACGGCCTCGTGCGGCGGAGCGACCGACGTCGCGGGGACGACTGCTCCGGCCAAGTCTGCTCATTATTCCGTGAGCTACATGTTCGGCGGATTTCTGGCGCCGCTTGCGCCGGGCGCGTGGGCCGGAGATTTCAAGCTGGGCAGCACGATTCCGGTGAAGTGGCAGCTAGGGAACGCCAACGGCGGGTTCATCAGCAGCCTGAGCTCCGTGCAATCACTGCAGATTGCTTTCAGCGGGGATTGCGGCAGTTACAGCGAATCGGGGGCGGTTGATCCCGGATCGAGCGGGACAACGGGATTGAGGTATGACGCCACTGGCAACCAGTTCGTTTTCAACTGGCAGACCAGAGGCCTTGCCGCCGGTTGTTACAGCTTGGTGCTGAAGCTCGACGACGGAAGCGTGCACAGCACGGCGGTGAATCTGAGATGAGTTGCAGCGGGCGAGGGCGCCTGCTGCGGCTGTGCCTCAAGGGCGTGTGTGCCACACAGGCTGATCAGGCGGTCAGGGTGGAGCCACTCGCGGCCTTTTGCGAGTAGGTGAACTGGCTGATCTGGGCGTCAATCTCCTTGCGGACGTCGTGCCAGATGGATTCGGGGATGCTGAGGAAGACTTTGACGGCCTCGGGGTCGAACTGGCGTCCTGACCAGAGAACGATTTCATCGCGGGCAGCGGAAAAGGGCTGAGCCTTGCGATAGGGGCGGTCCGACATGATGGCATCGAGGGTGTCGGCGATGGAGAACAGGCGGGCGCCGAGCGGAATCTGCTCGCCCTTGAGTCCGCGCGGATAGCCGGTGCCGTCCCATTTTTCCTGATGGGAGTACACGATTTCGGCGGCCTCGGCGAGGAAGGGAATCTTCCTGAGCATCTGGTAGCCGCGGAAGGCGTGTTCCTTCATGATCTCGGTCTCTTCCGGGGTGAGCTTGCCGGGCTTGCGCAGGATGGAGTCGGGAATGGCCATCTTGCCGATATCGTGCAGGAAAGCGCCGCGTGCGATGACGCGGATCTTCTCGCCGGCCAGGCCCATCTGGCGGGCCATGGCGATGGTGAAGGCGGTCACACGTTTGGAGTGGCCCTCGGTCTCGGCATCCTTCAAGTCGAGCGCGTCGCCCAGGGCTTCCAGGGTGATGTCGTAGGAGCGCTCTAAGTCCAGCTTCTTCTTTTCCAATTGCTCGGTGCGGGCGGTGACCAGGGCCTCGAGATTGGTTTGGTACTCGCGGTTCTCGACTTTCAGGCGGCGGTTCTCGAGGGCCCGGCTGACGATGGCCAGTAGTTGCTCGCGCTCGAAAGGCTTCAGCAGGTAATCGTAGGCGCCGTTGCGGATGGCGGCCAGGGCGACGGAAATATCGTGAACGGCAGTGACCATCACCACCGGCATGTCAGGATATTTTTCCTTGGTGCGCTCCAGCAGGGCGATGCCGTCCATTTCGGCCATCATCAGGTCGGAAAGCATGAGCTCGAACTGCTCGCCGGATTCCAGGATGGCGAGGGCCTCGGCGCCGGAGCCGGCTTGCTGGCAGCGGTAGTGGGCCATGGTGAGCATGGAGTGGACGATCTCGCGGATCGCCTCCTCGTCATCGACAATGAGAATTCGTTCAGCCGGCATCATTTTTTCCGTTGGGGCGAGTCATTGTACCCCACAGTTCCGCCAATGTTATCGGCAAAGATAATGATCCGCGAATCAAATTGCACAATGGCTGAACCCAGATTCCATGCTATACACACGCTCGGAGAAATCCCTCCGTGCGCGCAGTGGGCGGCGTGGCGGGCTTCCGCAAAAGGGCAGTGTTTCCAGGACAGGAATGAACGCCGGATTACTCAATTCGGTGTGGGGCCAGGCCGGTCCGCTCATGCAGTTGCTGACCGACGGCTCGGGCGTGCTGATGCTGCTGGCCGCTGCCTTCCTGGTGTTCCGCACATTCCGCGAATCCTACCTGATGGCGTGGATTGTGGGCTGGTCCTTCTACCTCACTTACCGACTCGCCACCGGCAGCATCGCCCTGTTGAGTCCTCCGGCGTGGATGAACGCAGTGGCGCAAGCGGCGTTCGTGTGCGCGATGGCGTTGTTCGTGACGGCGCTGTTCCAATATGCGGGCGCAAAAAGGTATCGGGCGCCGCTGCTGGCAGTCACCGTGGTTGCGCTGGGCGTGGTGATTGCGCGGGTGGCGTGGCGTCCAAACTCCGATGGCATGATGTGGGCGATCCGCGGCCTGACCACAGCCATGGCGCTGGCCGGAGGCGTGCAACTGGGGCTGTTCAGCCGAGGACGGCGGCAGGTGGGACCGTGGATGGTGATCCTCACACTGCTGCTGCTGCACATTGACCAAGATCCTACCAGCCCGCACCTGCTCAACGGCGTGGATATGACCATCGAGCTGATCCTCGGCATCGGCATGCTGGTGATGGTGCTGGACGATTCCAAGGAGCGGACCAACCGGCTGACGGTGGTGAGCGTGATCAGCGGCGCGATGGCGCAGGCGCAGGAGCATGGGGCCATCATCCTGACCGCGCTGGAGCAACTGAAATCGTTGCTGGGAGCGAGGGCGGCGTGGTTCCGGCTGATCGACGGCGATGAGCTGGTGCTGGTGCGGCAGGTGGGATTGTCGGAGCAATTCATCCGCGGCATTCCCGCGCTGGACACGCGCAGCGCGAGTGGCGCCGAGGTGATCCGGGCTGGGGAGCCTTTCGTGCGGCGGCTGGCCGAGCTTACCCCGGACAACCAGCAGGTGGTGAAGGAAGAAGGCTTTCGACATATTCTGGTTGTGCCGGTCAAAGGAAAGACGGCGGTGATTGGAGCGATCGGCATCGGACAGCCGCGGCATCGCAGCTATCGCTCCGAGGAAATGAAATTCCTGGCCGCAACCGCGAACATGGTGGGGATCGCGGTGGAGAACCTGCGGCTGGTGGAGCAGATCATCCGCTCGCACCGGCAGTGGATCAGCACCTTCGATTCCATCGAAGACCTGGTGCTGGTGCACGACTCGCGTCAGCGGATCGTGAAGGTGAACCGCGCGGTGCTGGAGAAGCTGGGACACGGCTTCGGCGACGTGGTCTTCCAACCGATGGAAAAGGTCCTGCCGGGCGGCGGCACGAAGTGGCAGCACTGCCCGTATTGCGAGGACGAGCGCGCCAATTTCACCGAGGGGCCGGACCCGTGCTTTGGCGGGTACTCGATTGTTTCCACCTCGGCGGCGACCGAGGCGGGCGGCGACTTCCAGGGGACCATCCACATCATTCGCGACACCAGCGAGCGGCGCGCGGCCGAACAACGCTACCGGCTGCTGTTCGAGCAGGTGCAGGAGGGCGTGTTCATCTCGACGGCGGAAGGCCGGCTGATTGACTGCAACGAGGCGTTCATTCGCATGCTGGGCTACGAGCGGCGGGAAGAAGTGATGGCGCTGGACATCGGGCGCGATGTCTATTGCTCGCCGGAGCAGCGGCAGGATTTCTGCGACATCATCGAAGACCGGAATTTCGTGCGCAATTATGAAGTAACGCTGCGGCGCAAGGACGGCTCGATGTTTACCGCGCTGGAAAACAGCTTTGCCACGCGCGGCGCCGGCGGGAAGGTGGAGCGCTACCAGGGATTTCTGCTGGACATTACGGCGAAGAAGCGCGCAGAAGACGAGGTCCGGAGGCGCAATCGCGAGCTGCACGCATTGAACTCGATTGCAGTGATCGCGGCGCAGTCCTTCGACCTGGACGAAATTCTGAACCTGACGCTGCGGCAGATGATTGACCTGTTCAACGCCGACCTGGGAGGTGTGTACCTGCTGGACAACGAAGGCGTGCTGCACCGGCGCGCATCGTCGGGGCAGTTCCTCGACCCGTTCTCGGAGTGGAAGGTGCCGGCGGAGTTCCTGCAGCGCGTGCGCCAGTCGCGGCTGGAGTTGTTGACGGAGCGGGAACAGGCGCAGCTGCCGCCGCTGATCAGCGATTTTGTGGTGAGGCAGGGGCTGAAGTCCTGGATCTGGGTGATCATGTGGACCAACGACGTGGCGGTGGGAGCGTTCGCCATCAGCAGCCGTGTGGCGGGCCGGTTCAGCGACACCGACCGCAACCTGCTGGTCGCCATCGGCCGGCAACTGGCCACCACGGTGGAGAAGGTCCGCTTGTACGAGGAAACCTGCCGGGCCTATGAGGACTTGCGGCGCACCCAGGAGCAACTGTTGCAGAGCGAGAAGATGTCGGCGGTGGGGCAGCTCATCTCCGGAGTGGCGCACGAGATCAATAACCCGCTGACCGCGATCCTGGGCTACGCGGAGCTGCTGGAGACCGAGGAAATCAGCGAACGCGCGCGGGATTTCGTCGGCAAGCTGTTCAAACAGGCGCAGCGCACGCAGCGGCTGGTGCAGAACCTGCTTTCCTTCGCGCGGCAGCGTAAACCGAAAAAGGAATACGTGGATCTGCGGCGGGTGGTGGAAGACACGCTGGCGCTGCGGGACTACGACATGAAGCTGCAAAACATCGTGGTGCGGTTCGAGTTCGAGCGCGATCTGCCCGGCGTGGTGGCCGACGCACACCAAATGGAGCAGGTATTCCTCAATATCATCAATAATGCCGTGGACGCAATGCTGGAACGGGAACGCACCGGAGGGACACTGGAGGTGCGGGTGCTACGCGATGGCGAGCGGGTCTTCGCCGAGTTCCACGACAGTGGCCCGGGCATCCGTGAGCTGAACCGGGTGTTCGACCCCTTCTACACGACCAAGGGCGTGGGCAAGGGTACCGGACTCGGCCTGAGCATCTGCTATGGCATCGTGAAGGAGCACGGCGGGGACATCGTGGCCTTCAATCATCCTAAAGGAGGCGCGGCATTCCGGGTGACGTTGCCGGCGAGCGCGGAGCTCCCGACAGAGGAGAAGTCGCCGGAAGTCTCCTTCAGTTTCCCCCTGAAAGGGCGTGTCCTGGTGGTGGATGACGAAGAAGCGGTGCTGGAGTTCGAGCGTGAGGCGCTGGCCGGCGCAGGCGCCGAAGTCGTGGCGGTGGGCTCAACCGAAGAAGCCATCGCCCACCTGAAGCTGGAGAAGTTCGACGCCATGCTGGTGGACTGCACCATGTCCGGCCAGCGGCACGGGATCGACTTTTACCAATGGGTGAAGACAAACTTGCCGGGCGCGGAGCGAAACATCATTTTCGCAGTTTCCAACATCCGAGATGTCGAGACGCGATGCTTCCTGGAGAGCGCGCACGTGCCGTCGGTGGTAAAGCCCTTCCAGGTAGCTGATCTGATTACGGCGACGCAGGCGCTGCTGGCCCGATCGAGAGCCTCAGCGGAAAACTGACCCATTCCCTCCGCCGAGACCCTCCGGCGACGTGTTCCGGCTCGTTTCAAACCCTGAAGAATCTACGCAGTGGTAGCCAAAGTGTGTCTTTTGGTACCAACTCTGAGCAGCAAAGTTCCAGCCGCCCATCCGAATCTGCTGCCGTCCAGAGTCACGGAAGCGGGAACTCGGGCCATCAGAGCAGCTCGCTTCCCATTGAGTTGTAACGATTTGAACCATTCCATGCGGGAAATGCCCAAGCGGCGTCCGAATTGGGTACACCAATTGCTTGATTTGTAATCGATTGCGGGCAGTCCCCATAGGAAAGTCGGCGGGAAGGCGAGGCAATCGAGGACGGGACGACGGAAAAGCCGAGTAGCTGGAGTGGCTTGGCAAGTGCAGTTTGACAGGGCGTGAGATCGAATAAGAAACACAGAAGCGACAGCCACAACGACATAGCGATGGGAGACAACATGGCGAGCATCTTCCAGCAAGCAAAGATTACCGGCCAAGCCACATTTTTACCCGCGACAGCGGCTGAGCGGCCGGAGAAGTACCAGACGATCTTCGAGGAAAACCGGCACCGCATTTACGCCCTGGCTTTCTGGATGACGGACAATGAGCTGACGGCGGAAGAACTGATGCACCAAAGCTTCTGCCGGGCCTTCGCCCTGAATGCCGAACCCAACGCCGAGGTCCTGGACCGGTCGCTGATCACGGAATTGCGCGAGCGCATGCCGCTGGGAGTGCTCACGCTGGAGGAAGGCATCTGCAGTGAAGCGCCGAGCGTCCGGCGCAACACGCTGCGCGTGCACCTGGAGCGCGCCGTGGTGCAGTTGCCGGCGACCGAACGAATGATTTTCCTGCTGCATGACGTGGAGAATTACGACCACGTGCGCATCGCGCAAACCCTTGGGATTACGGAAGACGAATCGTGCCACGGCGTGCACCAGGCGCGGCTGCGGATGCGCAAGCTCCTGGCTGACATGGTGCGTTAAGACAAGACTTCATCTCTCTCTCCTGAACCTGCCCCTCGAAAGAGGGGCGTTTTTATTGAAATAAGAATGCAGAATTAAGAATGCAGAATGGCCTGACTAGAAGAGCGGAGCCAAAAAACACATTCTGCATTGTTCATTGCCGTCAGGCAGCGCGCGCACGGATGGCGTCGCGGACGAGGTTGCGCATGCGCTCGTCGAACGGATCGGCGCCGTGGGCGGTGCGCGCGTGGCGCTCGATATTGGGCATCAACTCTTCTTCGGTGCTCCCCTTCACCTCCCATCGGCAGTCGGCATTGCCGACGTCGGCGCAGCGGAACGTGCGCTGGTCGCTGTCGCCGCCCGGGTCGGGAGTTCGCTTTACGGGATTGTTGGCGGAGATGTTGCGCTCGCCCGCGCTGGCCTGAGTATCGGTACCCGGGCCGGTCGTGTCGGCGCCCTGAGTATTACCTGGGTTGGGATTGTCGGTGACGGGGCTGGTGCCGGGCACGTCGGGTGTCTGGTGCATAGATATTCCTCCACAGTACTTAAGATGGCAGGAATGGTGTGGGGAAGAGAGTAGCGGCCCGATTTTCAGAAATGCAGAATGAAGAATTTAGAATGCAGAATGGAGGACGATTTCAAGATCCGGCCGCAGCTTCGGTTCTGGTCTCGCGGAACTCGAAACACGGGACTCACAACTGATTCTGCATTCTTCATTCTGCATTCTTCATTTTTCTGGCGGCAATTTCTTCGCGCCTGGCCTTGGCCCAGCCTTCTTTATTGACCTGGCGGGAGCGGGCGATGGCCAGCGAATCCTGAGGGACATCTTCGGTGATGCAGGCGGCGGCGCCGACGTAGGCGCCACGGCCGATAGTGACGGGAGCGACGAGCGTGCTGTCGCTGCCAATGAAGGCGCCATCCTCGATGACGGTGACGTTCTTGTTCACGCCGTCGTAGTTGCAAGTGATGGTACCGGCGCCGACGTTAACGTCGTCGCCGACGATGGCGTCGCCAAGATAGCTGAGGTGGTTGGCCTTGGCGCCACGGCCGAGCTTGGCCTTCTTGGTTTCCACGAAGTTTCCGACGTGTGCTCCCGGGCCGATATCGCTACCCGGCCGGAGGTGCGAGTAGGGGCCGAGGATGGCGCCGGCGGCGACCCGCACGTCTTCCATGACGCAGCCGTGGCGAACGGTGACGCAGTCGGCAAGCTCGGACGCAGTGATGACGGAGTAGGAGCGGATGCGGCAATCGGCGCCGATGGTGGTGTTGCCGAGCAATTGGACGAAGGGCTCAATCACGGTGTCGGCGCCCACTTTCACGCCGGCATCAATGACGCAGGTTTCGGGCCGGAAAATAGTGACGCCGGCATCCATCAGCTCAGCGCATTTGCGGGCGCGCAACTCCGCGTCCAGCCCGGCGAGTTCGCCGCGGGTGTTGGCGCTGAGAAGCTCGCCAGCCTCGCCCTTGATGGCCAATACCTTCTCGCCAGCCCCGGTGAGGAGGCCGGCGACGTCGGTCAGGTAGTACTCGTGGTGCGGATTGTTAGTGCCCACGCGGGTGAGGTGCGTGAACAGGGAATCGGCGTCGAAGGCATAGATCCCAGAATTAATTTCGCGAAGCTTCTGCTGCGCGGGCTTGAGCTGTTTCTGCTCGACGATGGCCGCGACTTCGTCGCCCGATTTCTTCTTGCGCACGATGCGTCCGTAGCCGGTGGGATTGGCGACATCGGCCGTGAGGATCGTCATGGCGGCGCGCCTGGAAATGTGGAACTCGCGCATGCGGCGAATGGTGTCGGGGTGCAGCATGGGAGCGTCACCGGAGAGTACGAGCACATGGTCGTATCCGGCGAGAGCGTCGCGTGCGGATAGTACGGCGTGGCCGGTGCCCTTCTGCTCGGCTTGCAGCACAAATCGCACGCCGGATCCGGCCATGGTTTCGCGTACGCGCTCAGCCTCGTGGCCGATGATGACGAAAATATCTTTTGCGGGCAGCACGGCCTTGGCCGCGTCCACCACATGTTGCAGCAGGGACTGGCCGCCGATCTGGTGCAGGACTTTCGGGTGCTTGGATTTCAGGCGCGTGCCTTTTCCGGCCGCCATGATGGCGATGGCGAAGCGCGGCGCTCGGCTCTGGGCTCTCGGCTTTGGGCGGGAAGCCTGTTTTGACGGTGGCATCGGGGAACATCTTAGCGCGGTGAGTGCGCGGGCGATAGTGCGGCGGCTTCGTGTCGTTCCTGGGTCAGGAAATGGTCGCCTGAGGTTCGGCGCCGGCGGCGCGGGCCAGCTTGCGGGTGAAGATGGCGAGCAGGTCGCGGGCGACGGCGTGTGTGTCGTGGCGGGCAACTCCGTTTTCCTCGAGCAGGTAGTCGCCGAGGAGGGGCTGCACGCCGAGGCGTTGGATGTCGTCGAGTTCGACCGCGATCTGGGAAGCGGCTTCCAGCGCATAGCGCGCCTTCATGTCGTCGGAAGCGGGCGTGCGATTGAGCAGCGCGTAATCGAAGATTTTGGCGCCGGCATGGGCGTAGATGGCGCGGATGTGCTCGGCGGCGCTCAGTCCGAGACTTTCGTTGGCCTGGGTCATGAGGTTGCAGACGAAGACCTTGAGGGCGGGCGAGGCCGCAATCGCCTCCGGGATGCCATGCACCAGGACGTTCGGAATCAAGCTGGTGAACAGGGAGCCAGGGCCCAGGGTGATGAGGTCGGCGTCGGCGATGGCGGCCAGGGTTTGCGGCATCGGTTGTACATCGGGCGGCACGAGTTCGAGGCGAATGATGCGGTGCTGACTTTTGGTAATGCTGGTTTCGCCCAGCACGTGCGAGCCGTCGTCCATGACGGCTTCGAGTTCGACATTGGACGTGGTCGCCGGATAGATGTGGCCGCGGGTGGTGAGAATTTCCGAGGAGAGCTTAACCGCCTCGGCGAAGTCGCCGGTGACGGCGGCCAGGGCGGCAAGAAACAGGTTGCCGAAGCTGTGGCCGTCGAGTGCCGAGGCGCCCTGGAAACGGTACTGAAATAGGCGCGAGAGCAGCGCCTGGTCTTCGGAGAGCGCGACGATACAGTTGCGAATGTCGCCGGGGGGAAGGATGTTGAATTCTTTCCGCAAGCGGCCGCTGGAGCCGCCGTCGTCGGTGACCGTGACCAAGGCGGAAAGTTCGCTGATCGCCGGTTCAACCGGAGACTCGCCGGGGCGGCGGACGTACTCACGCAGGCCCTTCAGCAGCGTGGACAGCCCGGTGCCGCCGCCGATGGCGACGACCTTCAGGCCAGGTTTCTGAGTGGTTTCGCCGGATGCGGTGGTGAGGGCGGAATCAGACATCAGGAGCCTAACGCCGAATGCCCGATTGCGGCTTGGGCGCTTCTTCTACCGACTCAGGATAAATCAATTCGGTGAAACGGGGATCATCGCCGAGGTTCTGGAAATCGGAATCGTTCCGCGCCTGGAACCGGTTGCCGGGGTTGAGCCGGATGGCGTCGCCCAAACCTTTCAGGGCATTCTCGTAATGGCCGGTCAGGCAGTCGAGCACCGCCAGGCCGTACACCGCGTAGTCGGCCTTCGGATTCTGTTTCAGGATCTTTTCCAGATGGTCACGCGCGCCGACGTAGTCGCCAATATTCATCAGCGAGACGGCGTAATCGTAGTGTTCCTCGGGGGTTTTGAAGGTGGTGGCGACGCGGCCGAGGCGCTGGTTGCAGGTATTGAGATGGACGGCGGCGCGGTCCGATAATTCACGCGGCCCAGAGGCGATAACCTTCTGAAATACGGCCTTGGCCTTCTCGAATTTGTGCTCCTGCATGGCCTTCAAGCCGGCCTGGTAGTTTTCCACAGCCTGTGCAAAACGTGGGTCCTGAAGCGGGGAAGGCTTCGGCTGGACCGGGATGGTCATCTTGATGACGCGCTTGGACTTCGACTTCTCCATCTTATTTTTCTTAGGCTTAGCGACGGAACGCTTAACCTTTGCTACGACTTTTTTCTTCATCGAGTTGCACCTGCGCAACCGCCGACCTAAACCGGGCGAAAATCGCCTGTGGAAAAGGAATGGCCAACGAGAGCACGTTTTATAACGTGAACGGCGGTGCGCGTCAACTCAGGCTGCGTGCTCAGCAAATAAAGACGTGGCCGAGACGGGCGGGGTTGGCCCGGGTAGAAGCTGGCTCTGGCGGTTACCGGATCGAGGCCGCCGTATCGAGACTCACCT
Organism: Terriglobales bacterium; assembly: GCA_051006995.1. GTDB lineage: Bacteria > Acidobacteriota > Terriglobia > Terriglobales > Acidobacteriaceae > JAIQGF01. The sequence continues at coordinate 76,382 of JBPCSQ010000011.1, read as the reverse complement.
TCTCCCACTCGCCGTTGACGATACCCTTGCGAATCTGCGCGGGGGTTTTGTGCTGTTTCGTCATCTGGTAGCTGTAATAAAGCTCTTTCATGCACGCGTCGCAGTGGGCGGCATGGGTAGATTCGAAACAACTGTGCAGGCTGGTGTGGCCGACGGAGCGATCGCAGTGGCAATAGCACGGCTGCTGGTAAAGAACGTGGGGAATTTTGGCGGCCAGCTCGTAGGCGCGGGTCTGCACCGGATACTTAAAGCTGGGGCCCCAGAGCTGCTCCTTAGGCAGAATCGAAGGCAGCTTCTCGCCCGCCTTGGGCGGAGCGCTATGAAAGGCGGGAACGTCGGCGGCGGGGCCGCCCTGTCCAAAAGTCGCAACCGTAAGCAATGCCACGAAAGCCAGGGAGAGAAGTCTTCGCATAAGCCATCCTCACGGGCATTGTAGATGATTTTTTCGGCGACGGGATGCTGTAGACGTACGGGCGTGGTCAGGCGCGCTTAGGCATGCGGATGACTTTTGGGTTGGGAGTGCTGCGCAGCCAGAAGCGCAGCAGAACCAGGTCGGAGGCGCGAAGACTAAGGCCCTCGGGCCGCTGGCTGCCATCGTTGAAGATGTGCTCGTCGAGCAGCAGGCGCAGGCGCCCCAGGGAAATCCCCAGCATGAGTGCCGCTTCATCTTCCGAGTAGGACTGCTTGAATGGCTTGTCTACGCTCTGCATAGTCATAGCGGCCTCGTGCGGGGGCAGAACGTTTGTACCTGCTTGGGGTTTGTGGGCACATCAGGTAAACTGCGCAAAGCCCCCTATTATGAGACCTTATTGGCTGCACGGGAGAGCCCTTCCGGCTCCGGGCAAGCTACTGTATTTCCTTGTTGTCCTAGTAGTTACGTTGACGGCGAAGCCAATGGCGGTAGCCGCAACGGGCGTTTCCAATCTCAAGTTCCGGCCCAACGACGCGGCCACCCGCAACGGCTTCGAGCACTTCTACCAACTGGAGTACGACCAGGCGGTCAGTGACTTCGAAGCGGCGGTCAAGACGCATCCGGACGATCCCCTGGCCGCCAACCACCTGCTCTCGGGGGTGCTGTTTCGCGCTCTGTACAACGTCGGCGCGCTCGACACCGAGCTCTACGCCAAAAACGGTTTTCTGACCAGCAAGCAGTTTCCCCTCGACCCCAAAGAGCAGGCGCGGATCAAGGAGCTGATCGCGCGGGCGCTGCAATTATCCGAGCAGCGGCTGAAGGCCAATCCCAATGACGTGGACGCTCTGTACGCGCGCGGGGCGACGCGAGGCATGCGCTCGACCTATATCGGACTAATCGAGAAGGCCTGGTTTGCCGCACTGCGCAATGCCGTAGGCGCGCGTCACGACCACGAGCGCGTGCTCGAACTGGATCCCAACTACGTGGACGCGAAGATGGTGGTGGGAATCCACAATTACGTGATCGGCAGCATCAGTTGGCCGATCAAGGTGGCGGCCTCGGTGGTGGGATTAAGCGGCAGCAAGAGCAAGGGCATCGAGTACCTGTATGCGGCCGGCCAAGGAGGCGGCGAGACCTCGGTGGACGCGCGGGTGGCGCTGTCGCTATTCCTGCGGCGCGAGCAGCGCTATCCGGAGGCGCTCAAGCTGGTGGGCGGGCTGCTGGCCGAGTTTCCGCGGAATTTTCTGTTTGCATTGGAACATGCCAACCTGTTGAATGCCGCGGGCCACGGTCCGGAGGCGATCGCGGCATTTCGCAAGCTGCTGGACGACGGCAAGGCAGGCGCCTTTGCCAAGTCGCGCCTGGAGATGGCCTACTACGGTTTGGGTGAGTCCCTACGCGGCCAGAAAGATTACCGGCCGGCGGCCGAGGCGTACGATACCGTGCTGCAATTCAAGGAAGCCGATCCCGATCTGCGGCAGCGGGCCAGCCTGGCTGCCGGCGAAATGTACGATGCCATCCAGAATCGCGACCAGGCGTTGCGCCGCTACCAGGAAGTGATTGCCTCCGATAGCGCCTCCGATCATGCCGAACTGGCGCGCAAGCACATCAAGGACCCATACCGAGTCAGGTAGTGCGAAGAGCGAAGTTGGAACTTTCCTTGCACTTAGCACTTGCATTTGGAAAATCCGGCGGAGGCAGGGAACCGCTGCCTCGGCGCAGGCGTATCTTAGAGAAAGAGGCTAATGGAGGGGCTATGTACTGTAATTACTGCGGCAAGGTAGTCCAGGATGACGCCAACCTGTGTGCCTACTGCGGCAAGCGTGTGGGAGCGGTGGCGGCGCGGCGGCGGCTGGTGCGTCCCCGCATCGGACGCAAGGTGGCCGGGGTGTGCGCGGGCTTCGCCGAGTACTTCGATCTGGACGTCACGGTGATCCGGGTGGTGTGGCTGATCGCCGGAATCCTGATGCTTCCGTTCTCGTGGGTTGGTTACATCGTGGCGTGGATCGTCATCCCCGAGGCGCCGGAAATGCAAGCGCTGGCGCCGTCGGCGGCGACTCCGGTCAGTACGCAACATTCCTGAGCCAAGCGTGCGCATTCGCTGCGGCGATACCGAAATCGCGTACGAGGTGATGGGCGAGGGCGCGGACGTGGTCCTGCTGCATCCGTTTCCCGCCCATCATGGCGTGTGGGCCCCGGTGGCACAGATGCTGGCGACACGATACCGGCTGATCCTGCCCGACCTGCGCGGTCACGGCGCCTCCGGCACCGGCGAAGGTCCCGCCATCATGTCCAAGCACGCCGCCGATGTCGCGCGGGTCTGCGATGACGCCGGCGTGCGCAAAGCGGTATTCGCGGGCGAATCCATCGGCGGGTACATCCTGTTTGAATTCTGGAGGCAGTATCGCGAGCGCGTTTCGGCGCTTGTGCTGTGCAATACCAAAGCCGGCGCGGACAATGCTGAAGCTCGCGCCAACCGCTTGCGCGCCGCCGACGACGTGGAAAAGCACGGCGTCGAGCCGTTCGTGGACAGCATGATTCCGAAGCTGCTGGGCGAGACCACGCGCACCGCGCGTCCCGACTTGGTGGAGCAAGCGCGCTCGATGATGATGAAAATGACGCCGGCAGGGGTGGCGGCGGCGCAGCGCGGCATGGCTGAGCGTCCCGACTCGGTGCCTACGCTCACGACGATTGGCGTGCCTACGCTGGTGATCACCGGCGAGGAAGACCTGCTGACCGGCGCCGCCGAGGCTGAAATCTTGCATCGCGGGATCGCCAACAGCACGCTACAAGTGATTCCGCGCGCCGGACACTACGCCGTGTTCGAACGGCAGGAGGATGCGGCGCGAATCTTCCGGCAATTTCTCGATTCGTTGTGAGGCGGATTGCAGACCTTCGGAACCGCAGAATTGCGGAATGGTAACCAAATCCGCAGTTCCGCACTTCGGCAATTCCGCAATGTTAAAATTCCGGCGTCATGATTGAAACCTTTCTTGTACCGGAAAAAACCGTTGTCAGCGCGAAGGGCGACGGACCTGCGGTGGACGTAAGCGGCGCCGGCAGCCGCGTGCTGCTGCTGACGCTGACCATCGCCAACGTGATCGAGCAGGAATCGCTCGACGTGAGCGTGTTCGGTTCCCCTGACGGAACCACCTGGGGAGCGAAAGCGGTGATTGCGTTTCCGCAGAAGTTTTACCGTGGACAACACCCGCTGTTGCTGGATTTGTCGCAGCACGCCGACGCGAAGTTCTTGCGGGCGCACTGGGAAGTGAACCGCTGGGGACGTGGCGTCGAAACGCCGATGTTCGAGTTCAGCCTGGCGGCAAAGGAAGTTCCGGCCGAGGTGCTTAAAGAAGCATCGGCGCGCCGCTAGAAGAGGAAGGCCGTCCCGGGAGTTCCAGGACGGCCGTCGTGTTTTGGGCAGCAGCTATTGGGCCTGGTGATTGGCGGCCATGAAGGCGCGCACCTGGTCCAGCGTCTGGCGCGCCTGAGCGGAATCAGGTCCCTGCGGATTGCTCCCCAAGTACTGCTCGAGCTCACTGACCGCAGCCGTGTAATCCTTCAGCCCCAGCAAAGCGTGTGCGCGGACCACATGGATGGCGGCGTAGGTCTGGGGCGCCAGCTCCGCAGCCCGGTTCACCTGGCGCAACGCTGCGGTAAATTGTCCCTTGGCGAGCAGCGATTTTGACATTTCAAAATAGGCCTGCCAGGACGATGGACTGAGAGCGACGCCGCGTTCGAGCACGCGCAGAGCATCGTCAAAACGCGAAAGCAGGTTGTAGGTGGCGCCCAGGGCAATGGATGCCATGGCATAGGAGCCGTCGTCCTGCACCGCCTCTTCCAGTTCTTTACGCGCGTCCTCGATGTGGTTGTCGGTCAGGCTAAGGATGCCGCGCAAGGTATGCGCAGCGGCATAGTGCGGGAAAATCTCAAGCGCCTTATCGAGATGCGCGCGGGCGTCGGCAATCTTCTGCTTGCGAAAGGCTTCATCGGCCTTCTCAAACGCCTTGCGCGCTTTATCGGGGACCTTCATCTGCCGCACGGAAACGGTGGCGGCCGCCGGATCGCCCGGTGCAGAAGCGCCGGCGCCGAGGCGTAGCGTGACGGTGGTTTCCATCTGATCCACGGAGATGCGCTCGCGGACTTCCTGTACACCCACGGTGGCGACCACCTCATACAGTCCACGCGGAACGCGATCGAACTCGAAGGTTCCGTTGGGCAGGGTGTACCCTGAAGCGACGATGCTGGTGGCTCCGCCGCGGCTGCGCAGTTCCACCCGGACGTTGCGCAAAGGATGGCCGTCCGCGGTGACCACGGAACCGGACACGCTCTCACTCAACGCCGTCAGCGAACGGTCGGCGCCTATGCCCGAGCCGGAGGATGAGAGGGACTCCTGGGCCGCGGAGAAGGTGATGGCAAAAACAATCAAGGTGGAGAGAAAAAGAACCCGGTACTTCATGCGTTCGCACTCGCTGGTTGTCGAGGCGGTTCCGGGAAGGGAGGGCAGGGGACTCTCAGACCTGGTGCCGCACGCTCGGCACGACTTAATCCTGTCGTGCTACAAGTGAGATGAAGCCGGGAAAACAACGTTGCCCCTGGGTACGCCAAGAACCGACGTTAATTTTCCTAACAAGAGGCAACTCTGAATGACAGAGCAGCCAGCCACGGTGACGATCCAGCCCGCGCGCAACGTGCGCGGCGCGATCACACTGCCGGGTGATAAGTCGGTCTCGCATCGCTACGCCATGCTGGGCGGAATCGCGGAGGGGCGCACGCGCCTGGAAAACTTTTCCAGCGGCGCCGATTGCGCCAGCACGCTGGCGTGCATGCAGGCGCTGGGCGCGCGAGTGGAACGTCCCGCGGCCGGCGTGGTAGAGATTACCGGCGCCAATTTGCGGGCCGCGAAGGAGCCGCTGGATTGCGGAAATTCCGGCTCGACCATGCGCATGCTGTCGGGAATCCTGGCCGGGCAGCCGTTCGTGAGCGAGATGGTGGGCGACGAATCGCTATCGCGCCGGCCCATGCGGCGGGTCATCGAACCGCTGGAGCAGATGGGGGCTCGCGTCGAGTCGCACGACGGGCGGGCGCCGCTGCGCATTCACGGCGGCAAGCTGCGCGCGATTACTTACCACACGCCGGTGGCGAGCGCGCAGGTGAAGTCGGCGGTCCTGCTGGCAGGATTGTTTGCCGAGGGCGAAACGCGAGTCGAGGAACCGATGCGCACGCGCGACCACACCGAGCTGGCATTGCAGGCCTTCGGAGCGCGAGTGCAAAGCGTGGGTCGGCAAACCAGCATCGAGGGTGGACAGCGGCTGCACGCGATCGCGGTTACCGTGCCGGGGGACATCTCGTCGGCGGCATTCTTCCTATGCGCGGCCGCGCTGTTTCCCAGCTCCGAGCTGGTGATCGAGAACCTGCTGCTGAATCCCACCCGCGCCGTGCTGCTGGACGTACTTGCGGGAATGGGCGTGCGCGCGGCGGTGTTGAACCCGGAAGTCAAGCACGGCGAGCTGATTGGAGCGCTGCGCGTGCAGCCGGGAGAACTGAAAAGCGCAACCATCGCCGGCGCCCAGTCAGCCGCACTGATTGACGAGCTGCCGGTGCTGGCCGCGATTGCGCCGTACTCGACCGAAGGCATCGAGATCCGTGACGCACGCGAACTGAGGGTCAAGGAAAGCGACCGCATCGCGGCCGTCACGCGCAACCTCCGCGCCATGGGCGCCGAGGTGGAAGAGCGGGAGGACGGATGGCGCATCCCCGGGGGCCAGAAACTGCACGGGGCGGAGGTGGATTCCGTCGGCGATCACCGCATCGCGATGGCATTTGCGGTGGCGGCGCTGCGCGCCCAAGGCGACACGCTCATCCGCGGCGCCGACGCGGCGCGAATTTCGTATCCGGAATTCTTCGAGGTGCTGGAAGGCGTGGCGGAGCGGTGAAGCGGGCGGCGGGGTTCCGGCGTAACCTTCGGGCGTGATGCTCGTCTAGCGAGCATGAGACCGCTGCTTGTCCTCACTTGTGCTCTCTCGTTAACTGCCACCGCCGCTGTAGCGCAGCTCAACCCAAGCCAACCCAAGTTGCTCCCCGGGCGCGAGCACATTCCCGGCGCGGACGTGTTCATCACCACCGTGCAAAGCGCCGCGGGTTTTCCGCTGCGGGCGTTTGTCACCCTGCCGCACGGCGCTACCGGCAAGCTGCCGGTCATATTTGAGGTGGCGTGGCTGAGCTGCGACTCGGTGGAGCAGCCTAATGGGCCGGAAGATGGGTTCACGCAGCTGCTCTATGACCTGGCGAGCCGTTCCGGCTACGCGACCTTCCGGGTGGACAAGCCGGGCACGGGCGAGAGCGGCGGTCCCAAGTGCGGCGACGCCGATTTTGAAGCCGAACTGGCAGCCTATCGATCGGCCTTGGCGGCGCTGAAGGATTTCCCGCAATTTGATTTGTCCCGCATCTACGTGCTCGGATTCAGCAATGGCGGCGGCTTCGCCCCGCTGGTCGCAGGCGACACGCCGGTGCGCGGATACATTGTGGCCAGCGGCTGGTACAAGACCTGGCTGGAGCACATGCTGGAACACGAGCGGCGGCGGATGAAGCTGAGCGGGCTGGCCGAAGCTGAAATCAACGCGCGCATGAAACCATACGCGAACTTTTACGACCTGTATCTGAACGGGGATCAGACCCCGGGCGAGATCGTGGCCGCGCATCCGGAGATGAAGGCCATCTGGTACGACGAGCCGGCGCGGCAATACGGGCGTCCTGCCGCTTACTACCAGCAGTTACAGGCGCTCAATCTGGCGGGGGCGTGGCAGCACGTTGCCGCGCCCGTGTTGGCCATCCACGGCGAGTACGACTGGGTCATGAGCGCCGACGATTACCGGCTGATGGCCGCGGCGCTCAACGCGGGCCATCCCGGACAGGCCGAGTTCGTAGATTGGCCGCGGCTGGACCACGGCCTCTACGCTCACCAGAGCGCGCAACTCGCCTTCGGTCATGATGCAAAGCAATCGTACGATCCGAAACTCACGGAATATGTCTTGGCGTGGCTGAAGAAGCACTGACGGGACGAAAACAAGAATGGTGAGCGCGGAAGGACTCGAACCTTCGACCCATGCCTTAAAAGGGCATTGCTCTACCAACTGAGCTACGCGCCCACAGTGACGACGGCGGGAGCCGCCGACTCTTATCAATCTAGCACAATCGGCGGCAGCACTCGGACATCATTGGGCCCGGTGGGCAGCGGAGGGATCGGGAATATCGTGCGGCTGATCCTGCGTGGGCTCGGCGGGATGGCGCTCGACCCTCAGCAGCAACACGGCGGTGACGGTGCCGACAATGAGGATGACTGTCACCGCTACTGACATCCAGACGTACTGCTGCGGGTGGCGAAGCACGCGAATGATCTGGCGGCTGAGCCGGGCGGCGATGTAAGCGATGGCGCTGTAGCGGATGGCGCGTCCGGAAAACACCGCAGCCAGGAAACGGCTGACGCGGTAGTGCAGGGCGCCGGCGGCCAGCAGGAATGGAGAAGTGGGAAACGGTGGCGGCGCCAGCACCGCCACAAACACGGCACCGAATCCCCAGTGTTGGAGCGCGGCGTGGAAGCGTTGTACGCCGGAGGCGCCGATGCGCCGCTCCAGCCAGCCCGAGCCGGCGCGAAGTCCCATGCGGTAAGTGATGAAAGCGCCGAGCAGCGACCCGGCGGTGCTCATGGCGGCGTAGTAGAACCAGAGGTCACGATGGCGCACGGCCAGCACGGCCGTGAGCAGGTCCAAACTGCCGAGAGTGGGAATAATCGAGCTGTCCACCACGCCCAGCAGCAGCAGGCCGATTCCACCCCAGCGGCGCAGCCGGCCAATCAATGACGGCGCCGCGAACAGCAGAAGAAGGCCGCGTTTGGCAGGAAACGGCATCCCGAATCTCGATTCTAACTTCGAGATGGCCGTCAGAGCGCGCGAAGGAACTTTGTGGGGTGATGAAACGTATTCCTGCCTCATACGTCTCTAGGAAGAGTGGGGGAGGGAACGTGACAAAAATACTGTTGTTGGCCGTAGGGGTGGGACTGCTGGTGATCGTGTCGAATGGTCCGGCGCCGGCGCAGTCGGGACAAACAGCGCCGGCACAGTCGGGACAAACAGCGCCGGCACACCCGAAGTACACGGCAGACGAGCGGCTGGAATTTCCCGCCGAGTACCGCGAATGGATCTTCCTGAGCTCCGGCGTGGACATGAGCTACGGGCCGGGCGCGAACATGGGGCACTCCATGTTTGACAATGTGTTCGTCAATCCCGAGGCGTACAAGGCATTCCAGCAAACGGGGACGTGGCCGGACAAGACCATGCTAGTGCTGGAGGTGCGCGGCGCGGACACCAAGGGGTCCATCAACAAAAACGGCAAGTACCAGAACAACGACATGATGGGCGCGGAAGTTCATGTAAAAGATGAGGCGCGCTTTCCAGGCAAGTGGGCTTTCTTCGGATTCGGCAACGACGGCAAGCCGGCGAAGATGATCCCGTTGAAAGCGGATTGCTACTCCTGCCACCAGCAGCACGGCGCCGTGGATACGACCTTCGTGCAGTTCTATCCGACGCTGCTGGAAGTGGCGAAGAAGAAGGGAACGTTGAGCGCGGGATACGTGAAGGAAGCGGGCAACTGAAATGCTTGCCGGGGTTTTACAACAGGTCCCTCGCTCCGCTCGGGATGACTCCATTCTGAGTTGTCGTTAGCGGTGGCCGCCCACGGCCAGCACTACTCCTTCTGTGGCGGGCTGACGGAAATCGCCGGCAGCGCGGACTTCTGCACCAGGCTGTTCAGCGCAGGCACGTCAGTCGAGAGAATCTGTTTCCATTGTCCGAGCGCGGCGTCCAGTTGCTTGCTGAGTTCCTGGAAAACTTCGGTGGCTTGCTGTGTGGGCGCGGTGTCGGCGCTCTCGACCGTGCCTTGCAGGAGCAGCAGCTTGTTGTTGAGCCGGATCGGGAAATTGAGCGGGTCCTCGGAGGCCTTGGAGCGCGTCTGCGCGATGGTCTCCTCGACCGGCGTCACTTTCTTGTCGAGCGCATCGGCGGCGGCGAGCACGTCCTTGGCGCGCGCATCCTTTTCGAAGCGCTCCTTCAGATCGCCGATCTGCGAGCGGATCTCGCGCATCTGGTTGACGGCATCGTTGGCTTCTCCGATGCGGCGGGCAATCGTGGAGGCAAGCTCAAACTGCGCCGCGTAAGCCGCCGGCACGGTCTTAACGCGGGGGTCTCCTTTGAGTTCCAACGGGACATCGTACTGCTTGCCGGCGACAACGAGGCGCGCGGTGTACATGCCGGGAATCGCCAGAACGCCACGCGGACGTCCGCCCCATTGCGCCAGGCCGGGAATGTTGCTGGGCGGATCGTAGCGCAGGTCCCACGTGAAGCGGTTCATTCCTTCCTTGATCGGCAGGCGAGGCTGCGCGGCGGGTAGAAATTCCTCAAACTCACTCTGGACTTCGGCGACCTTGCGCGGCTTTGGAGGCTCGGCGCTGGAAACTTTCCGCACCTGCTTGCCCTGCGCATCGAGAATCTCCAGCGTGACCTCGCCCTGGGGCGCGGTCTTGAAGAAATAATCGAAGACGGCAGGTCCGGGCGGATTGGGCGCCGCGATAGCCGCCCCAGGAATGACAAACCCGCGCCCGCGCTGCCGGTGGGCGGCGGCCGGCTTGTAGAAATAAACGTCGGCGTTGGTCGAGGCGGCGACCTGGCGCAACGGAGTGAGATCGTCGAGAATCCAGAACGAGCGGCCGTGCGTGGCGACCACCAGACCGTCGTTCTTGACAACCAGGTCGTGAACGGGCGCGGGCGGAAGATTGAGCTTGAGCGGCTGCCAGAGCGCGCCGTCATTCCAGGAAATGAAAACGCCGCTTTCCGTGCCCGCATAGAGCAGGTGCGCGTCCACAGGATCCTGGCGCACGGCGTGCACGAATGAGCCGACGGGAATGCCGTTCACAATCTTGGACCAGGTCTTGCCGAAATCGTGAGTGACGTAGATGTAAGGCGCGATGTCGTCGAGACGATGACGGTCTACCGCGAGGTAGGCGGTGCCGGCGTCGTGCGATGAGGCGTCAATCAGGCTAACCGTGCTCCACTCCGGCAAATCCTTCGGCGTGACATTGTCCCAGTGCGCGCCGGCGTCACGCGTCAGGTGGATGAGTCCATCGTCGCTGCCGGCCCAAATCAATCCTTTCTGCACCGGCGATTCGGCAACCGCGAAAATCACGTCGTAATACTCGACGCTGGTGTTGTCCTTGGTGATCGGCCCGCCGGACGGGCCTTGCTTGGATTTGTCATTGCGCGTCAGGTCGGGGCTGATGGCAGTCCAACTCTGGCCCAGGTTGGTGCTGCGGAAGAGCACGTTGGCGGCGTGGTAGAGCACGTTGGGATCGTGCGGCGAGAGCGCGATCGGCGCCGTCCACTGGAAGCGATATTTCAACGGGGCGGCGCCGGAGCCCATGGGATTGTCGGGCCAGGGGTTGACGTCCTGCAGCTGGCCGGTGGACTTGTCATAGCGGGTGATCAAGCCGTCGTAGGAACCGGCAAAAACGATGTTGGGATCAGGGAGGTAAGGGACGACAAAGCCAGCTTCGCCGCCGCCGACCGGATACCAGTCGGTCGCGCCGATGGTGCCACTGTCGGTGCTGCTGGCGATGGAGATGGTGGAGTTGTCCTGCTGCGCGCCGTAGACGCGGTAGCGGTACTGGTCGTCGGTAGCCACGTGGTAGAACTGCGCCGTGGGCTGGTTCATCAGCGACGACCAGGTTTTACCGCCGTCGGTCGAGATAGTGGCGCCGCCGTCGTTGCCGTTGATCATGTGCTGCGGGTTATCGGGATTAATCCACAGGCCGTGATTGTCGCCGTGCGGCGCGCGAATCTGAACCCAGCTCTTGCCGGCGTCATTGGAGCGAAACATGCCGACGTTGAGAATGTAGACGGTGTCGGCATTCTTCGGGTCGGCAAAGATGTGCCCGTAGTACCAGGAGCGCTGGGTGAAGCGCGAGTCGGAGTTGACGGCCGTCCAGTTGTCGCCCCCGTTGTCGGAGCGATAGAGGCCGCCCTTCTCGGCCTCGATGATGGCGTACACGCGCTCTGGATTCGCCGGCGAAACCGCGATGCCGATACGCCCCAGCACGCCTTTGGGCAGCCCGTTTCCGGTGAGCTGTTTCCAGGTTGTGCCGCCGTCGGTCGAGCGATACAGGCCGCTGCCGGGGCCGCCGCTCACCAGTTCCCACGGCGAGCGCCGCGCTTCATACAACGAGGCGAAGATCACGCTCGGACTGCCGGGATCGAAGGACAGGTCAATGGCGCCGGTCTTGTCATCCTTGTAAAGCACTTTCTGCCAGGTCGCGCCGCCGTCGGTAGTGCGGAATACTCCGCGCTCCGCGTTCGGGCCAAAAGCGTGGCCGAGCGCGGCCACGAAGACGACGTCGGGGTTATGTGGATCCACCAGCACGCGGCCGATTTGACGCGTGTCTTCCAGACCGATGTGCTTCCACGAGCGTCCGCCGTCCACCGACTTCCACATTCCGTTGCCGTAGGTGATGTCGCCGCGGATGCAGGCCTCGCCGGTACCGACGTAAATGATGCTGGGATTGGAAGGCGCAACGGCGATGGCGCCGACCGACCAGAAGGGCTCCTTGTCGGACATTGGCTGCCAGGTACCGCCGCCGTCGGTGGTCTTCCACACGCCGCCGGCGACTGCTCCGAAGTAATACGTATTGGGCTGGCCGGGAACGCCGGTGACGGCGAGCACGCGCCCGCCGCGGTACGGGCCGATCATCCGCCACTTCATGCCGTCGTACAGCTTCTCGGAGAATTGCGGCTGCGGCGCGGCCGGTGCCGAGTCAGGCGGGCGCACGGGCTTCTTTTGGTCCTTCGCAATAGCCGGGACGGCGAACACGCAAACAAGGAACAGCGCAGCAAGCTTTTTCACGGCGGATCTCCTGGGAAGTGGCGAAAGCGGGCGATTATAACAGTGGAGCAGTGAGGTTTCGTGGCGCACACGCGCGACGCGTATGCCACACGACGCGCTAGTCGGCGGCGCTGGCGCCGAAGTAAGCGGGATAGCGGCGCGCACAGCGCTTCTTCTCGCGGTAGGAGCGCACCAGTTCCATGTAGATACCAAGGTCGCGGTCAAGATCGGACTGCGTCCCGTCGAAATAAAAGTTGCGGATGGGAATCCCGCCGAGGTCCTTGCTCAGCTTCGGGTAGATGGCCTCACTGACGATGCCGTTCATGCAGGTGAAGGGGCTGATGTCAATGATGCCGTCGGCGCCATTCTTGGCCAGGTACGCGGCCTTGCCGATGCTCAGCACCATCTCGCCCATGACGCCGGAGGCCGGCAGGTAGGGCTCGGCCAGGCGCAGCACCTCTTCAATCGGCGGCTCTTCGTAGCCGACGAAGTCGGCGTGGAACGGCGCGGCGAGAGCTTTTTCGTCGTTGTGCTGGACATGGCTGCGCAGCAGGGACTTGCCCATGCCGAGGGACCAGCCGCGGCCGCACAGCTTCAGCTTGCGGACTTCTTCGGCGTTGGTGTACGCGATCCATTCCATGATGTCGCTGATCCAGGCTTCGGCTTCGTAGCTTTCCAGCTTGCGCACCAGGTCGTCGTTGCTGAAGTTGTTGAGGCGGCAGAAAATTTCGCCGACCACGCCGATCAGCGGCATGCCGCGGTCGTGGCGCGCGGGCACGCGACGGAAGCGCTCGCTGGCGCGTTGCATGGAACCCGCCATGGCTTCGAGCTGGCACTTGGGTTCGGTGCAACTGCTTTCGATGGTCTGGCAAAGATCGCGCAGCGATTCGTCAAAGAGGCGATCGGTCTCGCCGGCATTGATCTCGTAAGGGCGCGTCTTCAGCAACGCCTTGCGCAGCAGATCGGCGGTGACCAGCGCGCGCCAAGCCATCCGCATGAACGTTCCCGCGAAATCGCCGAGGTCGGCATAACCATTTTTGCTGGTTGGCGAAAGCACCTCCACACCGCCGATGCCGGCCTCCTGCAACAGCTTTCTCAAATAAGGGGCGTACTGGCCGAAGCGGCAGGGACCGTCAGCGGTGGCCATGAAGAAGACAGTGCGCTCGGCCTGAAAGCCGGGCTGTTCCACAACGCGCAGGAAGTCACCGACGGTGACTTTCGCCGGGTAGCACTCGTCGCCGGCGGTGTACTTGGCGCCCAACTCGCGCGTGCGCTCGTTGGACGGCGGCGTTGGATAGGCTTCCACGCCGAGCGAGCGGAATACGCTGGCGAAGGCTTCCACACTGCCCTGCGCCATCGCCGGGATGTACACCTTCTTGCCGTAGAGCGGGCTGTTGACGCCGATCTTCCGGGTTACATGCTGGTGGCGGCGGAGCATCGCAGGAATCCTTTGCTGTCGAGATAGGCTTCGCACCGGGTAATGAACCCGGCGTCGTTGGAGTGGCCGTCGAACTGGAGCACCAGGCTGGGCTTGCCTCCGGCCTCGTTCATGAATGACTTGATGTAGGAATCCGGTCCGCACTTGAAATTCGAGATGTACACCACGTGCAGGTTGCGGTGGCGTTGCGTGATGCGCGCCGCCGCCAAAATCTTGCGCCCGGAATTCCAATACATGTTGGGATTGATGGCGCTGATGTCTTCCTCGTCGAGCGGGAGGAAATCCATCGGGATCACATTGGCGCCGTACTGCACGCGCAGCTTGCGCGGAATATCGCAATTGATACTGCGGTCGTAGAGATTGTACGGACGTCCGACCAGCACCAGCGCAGGCTCACCGCTCTGGGCGACGCGCTCCAGAGCGCGGCGGCCAGTTTCCTGGAGGCGGTCGGTAAATTCGCCCTGGGCGGCGTAGGCGGCGGTGACGGCGCGTTCGTTCACGCGGCGCGAGATGCCGAGTTTCGCGGCGAATCCTGCGAGCTCGTTCTGCACATGCTTGCGGCCGTAGCGGAAGTTCACCGTCGGCGCCAGGAACTTGCCGGCGACGGCTTCCATCTGCGGGATGGAGCGGACAACAAAGGGCAGTGTCTGGTTCCACGGGCAGAGGTGCGATTCCCCCGAGGGTTCAGGCGTCGTGGTGGGCACGAACTCATTCAACATGTTGGGAACGAGGACGTAATCCACGCCGCTATCGAGCAGCTTCTGGACGTGACCGTGTGCGACCTTCACCGGAAAGCAGGGCTGGGCAATCGCGAGCTCGTCGCCGGTGGCGGCAATGACCGGATCGGTGCGCGGCGAGACCACCACGTCGAAGCCGAGCTCCTGCACATACGCGCACCAGAAGGGGAAGCGGTCGTAGAAGAACATGGTGCGCGGGATACCGACGCGGCGGCGGTTGCCGGCCGCGGGCTTCAGCACTTCCTCGAGAACTTTGTCGCGATACTCGATCAGGTCTTCGACTACCGGCTTGCGGTCGGTGCGCGCGCGCTTGCGGAACTTGTCGGAGCACTTGTCGCCCCAGTAGGTGCGCTGGCCTTCGATATTGAATTCCTTGATGTCGCAGAAATTGGAGCAGGCCTTGCACACGAACTCGCGCGTCTTGTAATCCACCTGGTCGAGATGGTAGCCGCGGAACTTGCTGGCTCCATTGCGCCGCTGCATGACGTCGCGGGCGATCAGCGCCATCCCGATGGCGCCGATGACCCCGTTGTGCGGTGGAACAATGATGCGCTTGCCCAGAATGAGCGAGAAGGCAGCGGCCACGGCGTCGTTGTAGGCGGTGCCGCCCTGGAAGAAGATGACGTTGCCGATTTTGCGGCCGCGCACCACGCGGTTGAGATAGTTGAGCGCAACCGAATATGCCAGGCCCGCAGCCAGGTCTCCGACTTCAGCGCCCTTCAGCAGCAGGCTGGTGACGTCGCGCTCCATGAACACCGTGCAGCGCTCGCCGAGGCGCGCGGGCTTGGTGGAGGCCAGCGCCAGGCGCGCAAATTCTTCCTTGATGGAGATGCCGAGCTTTTCCGCTTGCTCCTCCAGAAACGAGCCGGTGCCGGCGGCACAGGCTTCGTTCATGGTGAAATCGACGACCACGCCGTCGTCAATGCGGATGAACTTGGAATCCTGGCCGCCGATCTCGAAAATGGTGTCCACCAGGTCCATGCCGAGGTTTTGCGAGACGTGCATGGCGCCGGTTTTGTGGGCGGTAATCTCGTCGTTGACGGTGTCGGCGCCGACCAGTTCGCCAATCAGTTCGCGGCCCGAGCCGGTGGTGCCCACGCCGAGAATGTTCAGCCGGTCGCCCAGCACCTGCTCGATTTCCTCCAGGCCTTTGTCCACGACCTCGATGGGGCGGCCCTGCGTCCGCAGATAAATTTCGTGCAGCAGGTTGCCGCTCGTGTCGATGACCACCAGATTGGTGCTGACCGAACCGATGTCAATGCCGAGATAGGCGTCAATCTTGCCTTCCGGCGCAATGGTGACATCCTTCACGCGGTTGCGAAGCAGTAGGACGCTCTCCATGGAAAGAGGGTCGCTGCACGCGAAGGTCTGTTTCCCGGTGTGCTGGCGAAGCTGATGAATGCGCTTGAAGGAGCGCTTGCGCGTCTCTTCCGCCTCGAAGATGGCGGCGCCCAGTGCGCCCAGCCAGCAGTAATAGTCTGGGACGAGCAGGTCGGCCTCGGCGAGTTGAAAGGCCTCGCGCATCGCCTGGAGCACGCCCTGGTTGAGCGCGACGCCACCAACGAAGGCGACCGGCGGCACCACCTGCCGTCCTTTGACGATGGCCGATTTGAAATTGCGCGCGACGGCGTCGCACAAGCCGCGCAGAATCTGGTCGGTGGTGTAGCCCTTCTGCTGGGCGTGGATCATGTCCGACTTGGCGAACACCGAGCAGCGGCCGGCGATGCGCGCGGCGCAGGTAGCGCCGCAGGCGGCGGCGCCGACTTCCTCGACACCATATAAAAGACGCGTGGCCTGCTGGTCAATGAAGGAGCCCGTCCCGGCAGCGCAGTCGCCGCTGGACTGGTAATCGAGGATGCCGAGATACTTGGACTCGGCGGCCGGTTCCAGCCGAATGTACTTTGAAGTTTCTCCGCCCATCTCGAAGACGGTGCGCACTTCGGGATAGAACTCGCGTACGCCCTTGGCCACAGCGCGGAACTCGTTTTCGAAATAAATTCCGAGGATCTTTGCGATCAACTCACTGCCGGAGCCGGTGACGCGGATACCCTCAACCTTTTCCTCGGGCACGTGCTCATAAAACTGCTTCAGCAAATCAAAGGTGGACTGAATCGGGCTGCCCTGGATGCGGCGGTAACGGGAGAGAGCCAGCGGGCGGTTGGCAAAGGCGGCGGCGCCGGGAAAGGTGGCGGCAAAGAAGCCGTCGGGATCACGCGTGGTCAGCCGCTCGAGCAGAGCGGCGTCTCCCGGGGCGCCGATGGCGGCCAGCTTCAGGCTGACGGCGCCAATGTCCAGACCGATATTAATGCCCATGAAGACAATGAGTTAACAGCGGCTTGTCTCCAGGGTCTGTGACCGTGCTCACCGGGGCCTGTGAGCCGATGTCACAGGCGATTGAGAATTCCGGCCTGAGCGGATACCAGTCGGCAGCGAACGGAAGCGGATGGCAGTTAGCGGTAGTAAGCTTTACCGACAATTTTCTTGAGATGGGGCTCAGATGCGCGGATTTTCTGTTTGTCTGGTTGTTTGCTTTATAGAGGCGCTGGCAATTTGTCAGAGCTTGCCCCGAGAATTGACCACGGACGAAGCACGCGAGCTTGTCACCGCAACTTTGGACTCCAGAACTTTAGAAGCGCCAGGATTTTCAATTGAAGAATCTCCTGCAGCTGAAAAAGCATGGCCGAGTTGGTATGCATTCGAGGCTAGAGCAAGTAACCCTCAGCCAGGCGGTAGTGGCCTGATCGGCCATTACGCGGTGGACCGCACAACAGGTGATGTTTGGAGTGGAGTTCTCTGCCGAGAGGAAAAATCGCGCCATCTGCGACGAGCACAGAGCAAACTACGTAGGTCAATTGGGCTCACTCCGGAGAAGTACCGAAAACTGAGGAAGCCCGGGCCCCTTTGTCCCTAATCGCAGATTGCGCAAGGCTACGCGGTTTCGGGTTGTTCATCCGTGTCGGTCCCGCCGGTGAGCTTCTCCGCCCTCAGCAGAGGAAACAGGATCACATCCCGTATGGAACGCGAGTCGGTCAGCAGCATGGTGATGCGATCTACGCCGAGCCCGTAGCCCGCGGTGGGCGGCATCCCGTAGGAAAGAGCGCGCACGTAGTCGTAATCCACCTCGGCCATGGCTTCCTCATCGCCGGCAGCGCGCGCCTTCACCTGGTCCTGAAAACGGCGCAACTGCTCCTCGGGATCATTGAGCTCGCTGAAGGCGTTGCCAATCTCCAGGCCGCCGACGAAGACCTCGAAGCGCTCCACCCAGCCAGGCTCGTCGCGCTTGTCCTTCGATAGCGGCGAGACCGACTTGGGAAAGTCATAGATGATGGTGGGCTGGAACAGCATCTTCTCGGCGACGGCTTCAAACAATGCGACCGTTGTCTTGCCCAGGTCGGCGGCATCGAATTCGACGCGCTCGATTTCTTCGCGTCCGATGCCGTCGAGGCGCTGGCGCTCGCCGATGACTTCGCCGCGCACGGAATTCAAGCGATTGACGGCGGCTTCGAGCTTTGTCGCGTCCGAGAAGTCGGACACGGCCGGCGCCGGCGACGCCGCTTCGGGCCAGAACTTGATCACCGCTTCCCGCATCGAGAGCCGCTGCCAGGCGGTCCAGTCGAGATCGCGCTCGGTGAACTTGTTCACAGCCGCGCCGTTCACCTCGCGCGCGATGAAAGGAAGCATTTCTTCGGTCATGTCCATGAGGTCGCGGTAGTCGCTGTATGCCTGATAGAACTCCAGCATGGTGAACTCGGGGTTGTGCTGGCGGTCAATGCCTTCATTGCGGAAGTTGCGGTTGATCTCGTACACGCGCTCCATGCCGCCGACGATCAGGCGCTTCAAGTACAGCTCGGGCGCGATGCGCAGGTACAGATCCATGTCGAGCGTGTTGTGATGAGTGATGAAGGGGCGCGCCGTGGCCCCGCCGGCGATGGGCTGCATCATCGGCGTCTCAACTTCGACGTAGCCCCGGGCATCGAGAAATCGCCGCATCGCCTGCACCACGAGAGCGCGCTTGATGAAGACCTCACGCACCTCGGGGTTAATGAACAGGTCCACGTAACGCTGGCGGTAGCGGATTTCGACATCGGTGAGCCCGTGCCATTTCTCCGGCAGCGGGCGCAGGTCCTTGGCGAGAAAGGTGATCTCATCCACGTGCAC
This sequence comes from Terriglobales bacterium, assembly GCA_051006995.1. Classification (GTDB taxonomy): domain Bacteria; phylum Acidobacteriota; class Terriglobia; order Terriglobales; family Acidobacteriaceae; genus JAIQGF01. The sequence goes on along the minus strand of JBPCSQ010000011.1, from coordinate 57,712 downwards.
GCTGAGCTCGCCGGTGCGGGTGCGGAACAGGTACCCGCGCACGCCGATGTGGTCGCCGATATCGAGCAGCTTGTACAGTTCCCAGCCCTTGTCGCCGACGACGTCCTTCTTCACGTAAATCTGGAGGCGCTGTCCCATCTGCTGGAGATGGGCAAAACTGGCCTTGCCCATGAGACGCAGAGCCATGATGCGGCCGGCGATCTTCACCTCGGTATGGGCGGATTCCAGTTCCTCGGCCGTCTTAGAAGTGAATTCGGAGAGGATGGCCGGCAGGGTGTGCGTGGCCTGATATTTGTGCGGGAAAGCCTGCTGTCCGAGGGCTTCGATCTGGGCAAGCTTCTGGCGGCGGAGTTCGAAGATTTTTTCGTCGAGAGCCAAGGGGCAGTTACCTGAACCGAGAAAACGAGGATTATAAATAGTCCGGCGTCCCGCGTCGCCTGCGAAACTCGGCTGCCGCCCGGCCCGCAGCTCCATCACCCGTGCGAGTGACAACCAGGCGCCGGCGTACATGGCCAGTGTTCATCGCTCACAATTGAATGTGACCCTCGCCTCAACTGCTTGTATCCACAGCGCCAGCCGGTTTAGTATCACTAGTTCCAGAACTGCACGCGAGGGCTGTTTTTCGAACCTATGCCGCAAAACTACGTGCCATTATTCATTTTCATTGCGGTGGTGGCCGTCGCGATTCCCGCCACGCTGCTGATCGCCAAGCTGGTCCGGCCGAACAATCCGGAGAAGAACAAGCTGAAGCCGTATGAGTGCGGCATTGACCCGGTGGATAACGCCCGCGGCCGCTACACGGTGCGTTTCTACATCGTCGCCATCCTGTTCGTGGTGTTCGACGTGGAGACCATCTTCTTGTTTCCCTGGGCGGTGCAGTACCGGACGCTGGGCTTGTTCGGGCTGGTGGAGATGCTGGTGTTTCTGGTGATCCTGATCGTGGGCTACGTGTGGATCTGGAAGAAGGGCGCCCTGGAGTGGGTGTAACCAGCCGCCGGGCGCGAACCAGGCACAAGCAGGCGCGCGAGCGCTGCGGTACGGACGGAGAGTGACGCGGCGCACGCCAAACTGTGCGCACCGGGAGAGAGTTCCGCCGCACAGGTGACAGGAATCACAATTTGATGTGACCGGCACACGTGGCGAGCGCCGCCGGCGATTGCTAGAAGTAAGCAGTGCGCCCGCGCACGCCGTGCCGGTGAGGAACTGACGGGAACCATGGCCGACGAAACAACGCCCAAAGATCAAGCTCCCAAGCCGCCGGAGTCGAAGCCGCCTGCGGCGGCAGCGACTCCGCCGCCAGCCGCCAAGCCGGCTGCACCCGCAGCGCCGCCCAAACCCGCGGGCCCGACCCCGCAGCCCTGGGACTCGGAGATGATTGCCCGGCTGAAGCGCCGCTTCGGTTCCGGCATCCGCGAGGCCAGCACCTACGTCGGACAGCCCTACATGGTGGTGGACAAGTCCATCGTCCATCAGACACTGCAAATCCTGCGCGACGATGAGCAATTCGATTACTGCGTAGACATCACCGCAGTGCACTATCCGAAGCGCGAAGAGCCCTTCGACGTGGTCTGGATCCTGTACTCCTTCCCGCGCAACGAGCGCATCCGTGTCAAGACCACGATCAACGATGGGGAGAGCATCGCCAGCGTGGTGGGAATCTGGTCCACCTCCGACTGGCTGGAGCGCGAAGTGTTCGACATGTTCGGCATCCGCTTCGAAGGTCATCCCGACCTGAAGCGCATCCTGCTGCCCGACGGCTGGAAGGGCCATCCGCTGCGCAAGGATTACCCCATCCTTCAGCAGGACGCCGAATGGGTGCACATCAACCTGGGAATCGAGAGCGGCCAATGAGCGACTCCACCAAGACCGGGTTCTACGAGGAAGCAAAGAAGGACGAGACATTTCTCGACGCCAACGAACTGGTCCTGAACATGGGGCCGCAGCACCCGTCCACCCACGGCGTGCTGCGCGTGATCCTGAAGCTGGACGGCGAGAAGGTACTGGGCACGGAATGCATCATCGGTTACCTCCACCGCGGCGTGGAGAAAATCGCCGAGAACCGCACCTACACCATGTTCAACCCGTATGTGGACCGCATGGATTACGTGGCCGCGGTTTCCAACGGGCTCGGCTACTGTCTTGCGATCGAAAAGCTACTGAACATGGAAGCGCCGCCCCGGGCCTGCTACATCCGCGTGATCCTCACCGAGCTGAACCGGATCGCCAGCCACCAACTCTGGCTGGGCACGCACGCGCTCGACATCGGCGCCATGACGCCGCTGTTCTACACCTTCCGCGACCGCGAAGAGATCCTGAAGATTTTCGAGAAATACTGTGGCGCGCGGTTGACCACGCACGCGTTTCGCATCGGCGGCACCGCTTACGAAACGTACGACGGGTTTGAAGAGGACGTAAAGAAGTTCGTCAAGTTCGTGGCCCCGAAAGTTGACGAGTACGAGGAATTGCTGACCACCAACCGCATCTGGGTGACGCGCACTCGCAACGTCGGCGTCATCAGCGGCAAGGACTGCATTGACATGGGCGTGACCGGTCCGGTGCTGCGCGCCAGCGGCGTCAAGTGGGACCTGCGCAAGGCGCAGCCGTACTCGATGTACGAGAAGTTCGATTTCGAAATCCCCATCGGCACCAACGGTGACACCTACGACCGGTACCTCGTCCGCCTGGCGGAGATTCGCCAGTCGCTGCGCATCGTCGAGCAGGCGGTGAACAGCATTCCCGAGGGGCCGATCATGGGCAAGGTGCCCAAGGTGATGAAGCCACCGGTGGGCGAGGTGTACGTCTCCATCGAGGCGCCCAAGGGAGAGTTGGGCTACTTCGTGGTCAGCGACGGCTCCACGCAGCCCTACCGCGTGCGCGTGCGGCCGCCGTCGTTCGTCAATCTGCAAGCGCTGGACAAGATGGTGCGCGGGCAACTGGTGGCCGACGTGGTCGCCGTCATCGGTACCCTGGACATCGTGTTGGGCGAGGTGGACCGCTAATGCTCGATTACGTCACAGGATATCTGCAAAGCAATCTGACGCCGGGCGCGGCGGGGAATTGGTTTTGGGCGCTGGTGTACATCCTCGTGATTTTCGCTGGCGTCTCGGGCATCGTCATGGTGATGAACTGGGGCGAGCGCAAGGCGCTGGCGCACATGCAGGTGCGCCTGGGCCCGATGCGTGTCGGCCCGCATGGATTGCTTCAGCCCATCGCCGACGCCATCAAGCTGCTGACCAAGGAAGACATCATGCCCTCCGAGGCCGACAAGCCGATTTTCTGGTTTGCGCCGGTGTGGATCGTGATTGTCTCCTTCAGCGTGTTCATCGTGGTGCCCTTCGGTCCGACCAAGGCCGTGACCGACATGAACATCGGCATCCTCTTTATGCTCGGCGTGGCCTCGCTGAGCGTCCTGGGAATCGTAATGGCCGGCTGGGCGTCGAACTCGCACTACCCGCTGATGGGCGCGCTGCGCTCCAGCGCGCAGATGGTGAGCTACGAAATTGCCATGGGCCTGGCGGTAATTTCCGCCATCGTGATGACCGGTTTCACCGGCTTGGGCGCCTATGGCATCGGGCGTGACGCCGCCTCCGGCACGCTCAGCATGATCGGCATCGTGCAGGCGCAGTCACAGCAGCACGTATGGTTCCTGTTCAAGTTCTTCCCGCTTGGCCTGATTGCGTTCGGCGTTTTTGCCGTGGCCATGGTCGCGGAAACCAATCGCACGCCATTTGACCTCCCGGAAGCCGAGTCCGAGCTGGTGGCCGGGTTCCACACCGAGTACAGCGGCCTGCGCTGGTCCTTATTCATGCTGGGCGAGTACGCGGCGATGGTTGCCGTCAGCTCCATCGCGATCACGCTCTGGCTGGGGGGATGGGTGCGGCCGTTCGCCAGCTTCCACGGGCCGGCGATCACTATTCCCGGCTACTGGGAGCACCCGGAACTGGGCGCGGTGGACTTCGCATTCTCCTTCGCGCCGGCAGCCGTCTTCTTCATTCTGGCGTTCTTCACCTTCTTCAACGCCTACCGCATGCCCAAGCACCCCATGCTGAAAATTCAGACCATCGGCCTGTACGCCTTTGGCGCCGTGCTGGGACTGGTCGGGCTGGTACTGCTGGCGCCGCCGGTGCGCGACCACGTGCAGGATGTGTTCTGGTTCGCTTTCAAAATTGCGGTCTTCATGTACATGTACATCTGGTATCGCGCCACCTTCCCGCGCTACCGCTTCGATCAGTTGATGAAGGTGGGATGGAAGGTCCTGCTGCCCATCGGCCTGGCGGTGCTGCTGTTGACCGGCCTGGTCGGGCTGACGCCGGAAATCGCGTCTTGGGTCAAGGGGGTGCGGTGATGAGCGTGACGCCACTGCTGCGCAAGATGTTCATGGTGGACCTGGCCAAGGGACTGGCAGTGACGTTCCGCAACCAGCATCCGCGCGAGGTCTACACCGAGCAGTATCCGCTGGAGCGCCCGGCGATCGCGGAGCGCTATCGCGGCCTTCCGCGGCTGAACGTTAACCCGGACACGGGCGAGACGCTCTGCATTGCGTGCAACCTGTGCGCCGGCGCCTGTCCCGAGCATTTGATCGTGGTGCAGAGCGAGCGCAATCCGGTCACCAAGCGCAAAGAATTGACCAGCTTCACCCTCGACATCAGCCGGTGCATGTTCTGCGGCCTGTGCGCCGAAGCCTGCTCCACCGACTGCATCGAGCTCAGCCAGGATTATGAAATGGCCGTCTACAGCCGCGAAGGCTTGGTGTTCGACCGGGCGCGGCTGGAGCACGGCCCGGAACCGACGGTGTACACGCGATGACGCCCGTAGCCCCAACCTTTTTCTTTTACCTGCTGGCGACGATTGCCGTGGTGAGCGCCATCCTGGTGATCACCCGCAAGAACCCGGTGCACTCGGCGCTGTCGCTGATCCTGACGCTGCTGGCGCTGGCCGGGCTGTACCTGATGCTGTACGCCCCCTTCGTGGCCGGCGTGCAGATCATTCTTTATGCCGGCGGCATCATGGTGCTGTTCCTGTTCGTCATAATGCTGGTGAACATCGAGCGTTCACAGCGCGAGATGCAGTTCAACCAGCAGTGGCACATCGGCATCCTCGCCAGCCTGATCCTGGGAATCCTGTTCGTGATCGTGTACAAGCGCGGCGCCTCTATTTTCCCTGTTAATCCGACATCGCTGCCGGAGCCGACCAACACGCAGCAGTTGGCCATGGTGCTGTTCCGCAGTTACTTGCTGCCGTTTGAAGTGGCGTCGTTGCTGCTGCTGGTGGCTATCGTAGGCGCGGTGGTCATGGCGAAGAAGAGGATTTGAGCATGGCACCGATTGGCACAATTCATTACCTCGTGGTCGCGGCGGCGTTGTTCGTCATCGGGACCATCGGCGTGGTCACGCGCCGCAACGTGGTCGTCATCCTCATGTCGATCGAACTGATCCTGAACGCCGTCAACCTGAACCTGGTGGCGTTCTCGCGGCTGTACAACCTGCAAGGTCAGATTTTCGCAATTTTCGTAACGACCGACGCCGCTGCCGAGGCCGCCGTCGGGCTGGGCATTCTGATCGCTTTCTTCCGTAATAAAGAAACGGTCAACGTGGATGAAGTGGATCTTTTGAAGTGGTAAGCGGCAGTCGGCCATCGGCCGTTGGTTCGTAACTCCCGAGAGCTGAGGGCCAGCGAGCAGAGAGTTAAGAGCGAACAAAAATGTTCTTTCTCGAGCACATCTGGATCATTCCGCTGCTGCCGATCTTCAGCGCGGCGGTGATGTTCTTCTTCGGCCGCAAGTTCGACAAGAAGGCGGTAAACGCTTTCTGCGTCGGCACCGTGGTGGTCGCGTTCGCGTGGTCGTGCCTGGCGGTCTGGCAGTACACGCACACCTGGCAGCCGGCGCACAATAACGGACCCTACCAGACCATCCTTTACACCTGGCTGGGCAGCGGAGACACGCAGCATCCCATCCTGCTGCCGGGCGCGCACGGCAGCTTCCAGTTCAACGCCGACGCCGGCTTCCTGCTCGACCCGCTCTCCTCCATCTGGCTGCTGTTCGTCACCGGCGTGGGCATGCTGATCCACATCTACTCCGTCGGCTACATGGCCCACGAGGGCGGCTACTACCGCTTTTTCGGCTACTTGAACCTGTTCATGTTCTCCATGCTGACGCTGATTCTGGGGAACAACTACGCCATGCTGTTCGTCGGATGGGAAGGCGTGGGGTTGTGCTCGTACCTGCTGATCGGCTTCTATTTCAAGCGCCACTCGGCTTCCACGGCGGCCAACAAGGCTTTCATCGTGAATCGAATTGGCGACGCCGGGTTCTTGCTGGGCATGATGACCCTGGCCTGGTACTTCGGCTCAGTGCGCTTTACGGACATCGCACACACGCTCTCCACCAGCCACTTTGCGGTCGGCGACAAAGTGATCACCTTCGCCACGCTGATGCTGTTCATTGGCGCCTGCGGCAAGAGCGCGCAGCTACCTCTTTATGTCTGGCTGCCGGACGCGATGGAAGGCCCGACGCCGGTTTCGGCGCTGATCCACGCGGCCACCATGGTGACGGCGGGTGTCTACATGGTAGCGCGCTCGAACGCCTTGTTCCTGCTGGCGCCGGACAGCATGATGGTGGTGGCGATCATCGGCGCCATGACCGCCATTTTTGCCGCGTCCATCGGCCTGGTACAGAACGATATCAAGCGCGTGCTCGCCTACTCGACGGTCTCGCAGCTCGGGTACATGTTCCTCGCACTCGGCGTGGGCGCCTTTGCCGCCGGCGTGTTCCACGTGTTCACGCATGCCTTCTTCAAGGCGCTACTGTTCCTTGGCTCCGGCTCGGTGATTCACGCCATGAGCGGCGAGCAGGACATGTGCAACATGGGCGGCCTGGCGAAGCGCATACCGACGACCTACAAGACCATGTTCATCGGAACGCTCGCGATCGCAGGCATTTTCCCGTTCGCCGGGTTCTTCTCGAAAGATGAAATTCTGTGGCAGGCATTTTCGGCGCATAGCGGACAGTTCAAAGTGCTGTGGGGCATCGGCTTCGTCGCCGCGCTGATGACCGCGTTCTACATGTTCCGGCTGATGTACCTGACCTTCTGGAGCCCGGTGCGGATGAGCCACGAGACCGAGCATCACGTGCACGAATCACCGCGCAGCATGACCGTGCCACTGATCGTCCTGGCGATCGCGTCGGTCACTGCCGGATGGCTCGGCTGGCCGAAGGCGCTCGGGGGCAGCAACCACTTCGAAGCCTTTCTCGAGCCGGTATTCGCGACCGAATCGGTAGCGGAAGTTGCAGGCGGTACGTTGCCGGCGGTCAGCCAGCATGCCGAGCAGGCGGGCGCGCGCAAGGCGGAAACCGCTGAGACCATGCCCAAGCCCGAAGGTAAAGGCGAGCACACCGAAGCCATCGAGTACATCCTGATGGGTCTCTCCGTCATGCTCGGCTTCATCGGGTGGTTCATCGCGAAATATTTCTACAAGAAAGCAGAAAAAGGATACGTCGAGCCGATCAAGGCAGTGGCGCCGCCGGCGTACGGTCTGCTGTTCCACAAGTATTACGTGGACGAAGGTTACGACTACCTGTTTACCGGGCGGCGCAAGCTGGGCCCGGTACGCCTCGGCGCCATGGGCGTGGGCGAGGCCGCATGGAAGTTCGACGCCAACGTGATTGATGGCGGCGTCAATGGCGCCGGCTGGCTGACGCGCGCCTTCGGGACGCTCTCCAGTTGGTGGGACAAGTGGATCATTGACGGGCTGCTGGTTAACGGACCCGCCATTGTCGCCAAGGCATTCTCCTACCCGATCCGGCTGGTCCAGTGGGGACTGGTGCAGTGGTATGCGCTGGTCATGGTCGGAGGCGTCGTCGGATTCGTGATTTATTACGTGGCCCGTTGATTGGCTAAGAGCTAAAGGCTAAAGGCTAAGAGCTAAGAGCTGAGCTAAAAATGTACAACCATATTCTTTCGATCATTCTGTTCACGCCCCTGGTGGGCGCCCTGGTTCTCCTGTTTGTTCCCAAGGAGAGCAAGAATGCCATCCGCTGGATCGCGAACATCTTCGCGTTTGCGGGGCTGGTGGTTTCGCTGCCGCTGGTGCCGTGGTTCTGGGCGGTGAAGCACGAGCCGGGATTCAAGTTCCTGGAGGGCGCGGCCAATAACTGGATTCCGTCCATCGGCGCCGGTTATTACATGGGTATCGACGGCATCAGCTTCCTGCTGATCATGCTCACCACGCTGCTGGGCTGGATTTCGATCCTGTCCTCGTGGGAAGCCATCCAGGTTCGCGTGAAGGAATACTACATCTGGTTCCTGCTTCTGCAGACCGGCATGCTCGGCGTCTTTATGGCGCTCGACATGTTCCTGTTCTTCGTCTTCTGGGAAGCCATGCTGGTCCCGATGTATCTGCTGATCGGCATATGGGGAGGCCCGCGGAAGCTCTACGCCGCCATCAAGTTCTTCCTCTATACGCTGCTCGGCTCGGTGCTGATGCTGTTGGGCATTCTATTCCTGTACTTCCACCACCACACCGTGACCGGGATTTACACCTTCAGCATTCCCGAGCTGTATAAGACGGCGCCGCAGATTACAGGCACGGCTTCGATTCTGCTGTTCATCGCCTTCTTCGCCGGATTTGCCATCAAGGTGCCGATGTTCCCGTTCCACACCTGGCTGCCTGACGCGCACGTCGAGGCCCCCACCGCGGGTTCCGTTATCCTGGCCGGCGTTCTGCTGAAGATGGGAACCTACGGCCTGATCCGCTTCTCGCTCCCGTTCTTCCCGGCGGTGGCGATGAATCCCAAGGTGCGCGGCTGGGTGATTGCCCTCTCCATTATCGGCATCATCTATGGGGCGCTGGTTTCGCTGATGCAGAAGGACATGAAGAAGCTGGTGGCCTACAGCTCAGTCAGCCACCTCGGCTTCTGCACGCTGGGCATTTTTGCCATCAACCAGGCTGGATTGGCCGGCTCGGTGATCCAGCAGATCAACCATGGAATTTCCACCGGCGCGCTGTTCTTGATTGTCGGCATTCTCTATGAGCGGCGTCACACCCGCGAAATCGCCGAATACGGCGGCATTTCCAACGTCATGCCCGTGTACGCCACCATCACCATGATCATGTTCCTGTCTTCGATGGGACTGCCGCTGCTGAACGGATTCATCGGCGAGTTCACCATCCTGCAGGGCACGTTTGTGGAGAGCAAGGCTTGGGCCGCATGGGCCGTTCCAGGAGTGATCCTGGCGGCTGCGTACCTGCTGTGGCTCTACCAGCGGGTGTTCTTTGGGCCGGTGACGAATCCGAAAAACGAAAAGCTCGCTGATTTAACGCCGCGCGAGCTGCTGACGTTCGCGCCGCTGGTCGCGCTGGCGCTGTTCATTGGTCTGTATCCCAAACCGATGTTCCAGATCCTGGAGCAGCCGGTTGCGCAACTGGTGCAGACGGTGCGTCCGCAGCAGCCGGTACTGGCCAATAAGCCGGCGGAGGCGCCCGTTCAAAGCGTCGTTCCGGAAACCAAGACGGCGATAGCCGCGCCCGTAACGGCGGCGGCCATCAAGACGAACTAGGAGAAGGGAAGCACTCGTGCCAACGTCGCTCCAATTCTTTACCGGCACCGACTACGCGCTGTCGCTGCCCATGATCCTGCTGTCGCTGTTCGGCCTGGGCGTGCTGATCATTGACCTCATGCTGCCCGACGAGTGGAAGCAGTGGAATGCCATCACGGCGATGATCGGCCTGGCGTTCTCGGCGTCGGCTGTGGTCCGCCTGCACATGAGCGGAGTGCTGGTCGGCCGCTTCGCCTACGCCGGCTCCGTGCTGATGGACGGCTTCGCCATCTATTTCTTCTACCTGTTCCTCGTCGGCGCCGCCATCGCCATCCTCATGTCGGTGCATTACCTGGAGATCGAGCGCGAGCACCATGGCGAGTTCTACGCCCTCATCCTGTTTTCCGTTGTCGGCATGATGTGCATGGCCAGCGGCTACGACGTTGTGCTGCTGTTCATCGGCCTGGAAGTCATGGCCATCTCGACCTATGTGCTGGTCGGTTTCCTGCGCCGCGACAAGCGCTCCAACGAAGCCGCCCTCAAATACCTGCTGCTGGGAGCGTTCTCCAGCGGCATCTTTGCCTACGGCCTTTCGTTGCTTTACGGGCTTTCGGGAACCACCAACCTGGCGGGGATAGCCAAGGCGCTGGAGCAGCATTACCGCAGCAATCCGAACGATCCCATCGCCATCGTGGCCATGATCACCACCGCCACCGGGCTGCTGTTTAAGGTTGCCGCCGTGCCCTTCCATCAGTGGGCGCCCGACGCCTACGAGGGCGCGCCGACCAGCATTACGGGATACATGTCGGTGGCGGTGAAGGCCGCGGGTTGGGCGATGCTGCTGCGCATCTTCCTCTGGGGTCTGTACCCGCTGCGGCCCATCTACCTTCCACTGTTGGTGTTCGTCGCGTTGGCCACCATGACCGGCGGTAACCTGGCGGCGCTCACCCAGACCAATCTCAAGCGCCTGCTGGCCTACAGCTCAATCTCGCATGTCGGGTACATGCTGCTCGGCCTCATCGCCAGCGACAACATCACCAACAAAACCGGCATTCAGGGCATCCTCGTTTACCTGCTGGTGTACACCTTCATGAACCTGGGCGCCTTCGCAGTGATCACCTCGCTGCGGCGCCGCGAGATCATCGGCGACGAGATTGACGACATCGCCGGCCTCTACACCAAAGCGCCGACCGAGGCTGTGCTCATGCTGCTGTTCCTGCTCTCGCTGGCTGGAATCCCGCCGCTGGCGGGCTTTTACGGCAAGTACTTCATCTTCCTCAGCCTGATTCAGACGCAGCACTACGCGCTGGCTTCAGTGGCGGTGCTGTACGCCGTGCTGGGCCTGTATTACTACCTGCGCATCGCGAATGCCATGTTCATGCGGCCCGCGACCGACGCGGAGCCGGTGGTGGTCAGCCCTGGAATGAGCGTCGCGCTGGCAATTACCGCCCTGGGTACCGTCGGCATTGGCATCTTTCCCAACCTTTTCATCCGCGCCGCCGAATGGGGAGTGGGGATACAACAGACGGGAACCTCGCTGCTGGGCCTGCTGAAGTGATTGCCACAGAGGACAAAGAGGATCGAAAGATCAAAAACCCCGGCAGGAGCCGGGGTTTCGTTTTGTGCTGGAAACTGGAGACTGGAAACTCGAAACTACTTACGCCGTGACCAACGACCAACGACCTACGACCGACGACCGGCAACCGAGTAATGACGGTACAGGTAAGAGCAACTTCTTCGTCCAGCTTGCCCGCTACAGCCAGCTCGCCTTCATCCTGCCGGCATGCACCGTGGTCGGATGGCTGATTGGGCTGGCGCTCGACCACTGGCTGCGCACGACGTGGCTATATCTGGTCGGGCTGCTGCTCGGTATTGCCGCCGGATTTGTCGAGCTGGTACGCACCGCAATGTCGAACGAATCCAAGACGTGAAGTCCCGCAGGGACGACGCGAATGTCTTCCACCACCACCGCCGCCGTTGCCCGCTACTCTGCCGCGCTGCGCTACGAGCTCAGCCTGCGCAACCACGCCTACGCCGAGAAACACAATTTCAAACATTGCGCCAGCTACGGCTCCCAACCGGTGATCTGTTACGAGCCCGATGGCGCGACGCACGGCAACTTCCTTCCGCCAACCTATCGCGCCATCGTCGCCAACCCGCAATGGTCGCGGCGTCTGCACAAGGCGCACACCAGCGCCCGCACCGCTCTGCCGCGCAACGACCGCGGCTTCTGGAGTGAACTCGATTCCTCCAACAGCTCCGACGCACTGCTGATGAACCTATTCTGTTTTCCTGGAGTGTTCCGCGATGGCCGAGTGCGATCGCTGCTCGGCCTGGATGAAGATGCCGTGCCCGAGTTTGGCTTCAAGGCTCGCGTTCCGCTGGCGAACGGAAAGTTCGACCGCACGGAAGTGGACATGCGGCTCGGCAACCTGCTGGTCGAGGCCAAGCTGACCGAGAGCGACTTTCAATCGCGCGAGAAGGGAATCGTTGGGAGCTATCGTGATTTCGAGGATGTGTTCGACCGCAAAGGTCTGCCGGTGTGCCACGGGTCTCTGGCCCGTGCACCCGAGGAATGGCCCACCTTAGCCGGGGCTGCCAGCGTAGGGAAGAAACCCACACACTACGCCTCCTACCAGCTCATCCGAAACGTGCTGGCCGCGCACGCCAGCGGCTGCTCCTTTTGCGTGCTCTACGATGAGCGTCGTCCCGACCTGCGCGAGGCCTGGTATGCGATCATGAGCTGCGTCCGTTCCGTGGACCTGCGCCTGCGCTGCAAGGCCCTGACCTGGCAAGAGCTGGCGGCAGTGACTCCGAAACGGCTCGCGGCTTTTCTGGAGGAGAAATATGGAATCGTGCCGGATTTGTAATTGGTAATTTGTAATTTGTAATTTTCCAAACGCAAGCTGTCGGATAGCAAGCGCATCGCTTTTGTTTTCAAATTACAAACTACAAATTGCCCGATAATTTCCAACCCGAAACGCCGACAGCGGATCTCGCCGCCGAGCGCTTCTACGGCGCCGCGCTGGAGCGCATTAAGCGCTTCATGATCGTCATCGGTATCGTCGCCACGGCCACCGTTTGGCCGCTCTATGGATGGCAGGTGGCGGTTGGCCTGGCCCTCGGTTGCGCCATCGCCTGGATCAATTTTCACTGGCTGAAGACGGCGGTTTCCGCTTTCGCGGACCGGATTACTCAAAGCGGCGAGACACGCCCGGCGACTGGCATCGTGGTCCGTTTCATGCTCCGATACGCTTTAATCGCGCTCGGCGCGTATGCTATATTCAACGTTTACAAGTACAGTCTTTACGGGCTCTTAGGTGGCTTATTCCTTACCGTAGCCGCCATTCTGTGTGAAGCAGCTTACGAAGTTGCGGTCTCGCTTCGGCGAGGAATCTGATTTCCCGGGCGGCTAAATTACCGTTTCTCAATGCCTGAACAACTGCCATTCACCGCACTGCTGAACAAGATCTTCGCCGGCCCTGTTGCCGCGATCCTCACCGCGCTGCACTTCACGCCGAAATATCCCCAGGCGCCAATCTCGAACGCCGTTTCGATGCAGATCCTGGTTGTCGGATTGCTACTGGTCGTTTTTCTGCTGCTGCGGGCGCGGCTGTCCCCCGACAATCCTGGCGGACTGCAGCATCTCTTCGAGGGGCTCCACGGCTTCGTCACCCAGCAGAGCCGCGAAATCATCGGTCACCACAGCGAAAGTTTCACCCCCTTCCTGGTCGCGCTCGGCCTGTTCATCCTGATTTGCAATCTGATTGGCCTCGTGCCGGGTTTTGAGTCACCCACGGCGGTTCCCTCGGTCCCGCTGGGCTGCGCGATTTGTGCGTTTCTCTACTACAACGGGCAGGGTATCAAGCGCCAGGGGCCGCTGCACTACGCCAAGCACTTCGCCGGACCTATGCCGGCGCTGGCGCCGCTGATGGTCCCCATCGAAATCATCAGTCATCTCGCGCGTGTGATGTCGCTCACCATTCGTTTGTTCGCCAACATGTTCGCTGGCGACATGGTGACCCTGGTATTTTTTTCGCTCGTGCCTCTGGGCTTCCCGGTACTGTTCATGGGGCTGCACATCGGCGTTTCGCTTCTCCAGGCTTATATCTTCGTACTGCTGACCACGGTGTACCTGTCGGGAGCGGTGGCGACGGAACACTAATTCGAAGTTTCACGTTTCGAGTTTCACGTTTCACGCGGGCCGCGTGAACTTGCAGCGCGAAACGCGAAACGTGAAACCTCGAAACTGCTGTCCAGCGTGAGGGCCTCTGCAAGAGGATGAGGTCAACCACCTCCTGGCGGCGATTCATAAGGAGAAACACAATGCGTAAGACGTTGAGTTTTGTCTTCCTGATGCTGGCAGTGATGTGCTTCGCCGTGCCGGTATTTGCCCAGGGCGCGGCTGCGCCCGCAGGCACCAACTGGGTGGCGATCACTTCCGGCTTTGCCATGGCCATTGCTTCCGGGCTATGCGGCCTCGGACAGGCCAAAGCAACTGCGGCCTCGGCTGAGGCTCTGGCCCGCAACCCTGGCGCGCGTCCTGGCATTCAGTTGGCGCTGATTCTTGGCCTGGCGCTGATCGAATCGCTGGCGCTCTACACGCTGGTGATCATCTTTGCCAAAGTAAAATAGCCACTCACAAATTCCCGCAGTCCCCGGCCATGCGCCGGGGATTTGCTTTTCTGACCAGCTCTTAGCTTTTGGCTCTTAGCTGTTAGCATCTGATTGTTGTGCACCGGCAACGACTCGCCTGACGCGCATAAGAGCTAAAAGCTAAAAGCTGGGCAATGGCTCCCGTTCTCGAATTCGACCGTATCACCAAGCGCTACGGCGGATTCCTGCGCTCCACCGTCACTGCGCTCGACGATTTCTCGCTCGCCGTGCAGCCGGGAGAAATCTTTGGATTTCTTGGCCCGAACGGGGCGGGGAAGACCACTGCAATCCACCTTGCCATGGGCTTCATGCGGGCCACGCATGGCGCCGGCACGATGCTCGGCCATCGCTTCGGGCATGCGCCCACGCGGCGGCGTGTTGGATTTCTGGCGGAAAACGTGGCGCTCTACCACCGCCCGGCCGCGCGCCTGGTGCGCTTCTATGGCGCGCTCAATGGATTGGCTGATCCGGAACTTGCGCGCGCCGTCCGCGATGTGCTCGACACGCTCGAACTCGCCGAGGTCCGCGATCGCAACGTCGGCAAATTTTCCCGCGGCATGCTGCAGCGAGTCGGGCTGGCACAGGCGTTGGTGAATGATCCTGAACTGCTGATTCTCGACGAGCCTACCTCGGCCCTGGACCCGCTGGGCCGCGTCGCCGTGCGCGAGCTTCTGCTGCGCGCGCGGGCGGCGGGCAAGACCATCTTCCTCAGCTCGCATTTGCTCTCCGAAATTGAGTTGGTCTGCGACCGCATCGGGATTCTGCATCGCGGACGGCTGGCGCGCGTCGGGCGCACTTCCGAGCTGCTGGAATCGCGCGAGCAGTGCGAGATTGTTGCCAGCGGCGTGAATGCGCCGGCATTCGACGGCGCCGCTAGTGAAAACGGGTTCGTGCGTTTTACGGTTGCACGCCCGGCGCAGAAAGCCGCCATTGAGCGCGTCTGGGCGCTCGGTGGTGAGGTGGTGCGCGTCAATCCCGTGAAACGCAGCCTTGAGGACATCTTCGTCGAATTGACATCTACCGGCTCCGACGTGAAGCACGAAACCTTGAACCCTTGAAACGTGAAACTTTGAAACCTGCCTTCCTCATCGCCGCCAACTTTGTCCGCGAGAATCGCTGGCCGATGCTCACCCTGCTGGTCTACGTGATGTTTTTCGGCCTGGCCACCGGCTTCATGCCAGACCCCTCGGGCGAGGACATCGTGTTCTTCCTCCGGTCCGTGGGCGTGTACGGCTTGGCCTTTACCGGGTTGATGGCCGCTTCCGGCATCT
Organism: Terriglobales bacterium; assembly: GCA_051006995.1. Lineage (GTDB taxonomy): Bacteria > Acidobacteriota > Terriglobia > Terriglobales > Acidobacteriaceae > JAIQGF01. The sequence goes on along the minus strand of JBPCSQ010000011.1, from coordinate 42,249 downwards.
ACAATGAGCGGCGATCGCGCCGAATCTTGGCGGTGCTGTCGAAATCGGTTGAGCGCGGCGAGTACTTGGGCGGCCTCCTCCTCGGAGCCATGCTGGACGCAGCTATCTACTGCCTCGCGGTCCTCGGTGTCGGAACCCTGGCGCTGGCCCGCCATGGCGCCCCCGTCGCGGCCGTGTGGAATCTGGTGGCCGTGCTGATGGCGGCTTTCCTCCTGGCAGGAACGGCGGCAATGTTCTTCTCCACCTTCCTTCATCCCATGCTGGCCGCCGCATTCGCGGGCGGAACGCTGGCGGCGATGGCCATCGTGGGGCAGATACTTGGTCCTCCCTGGCCAACGCTGTTTCCGGCGTACACGCTGGCCGGCGCGATGATCAACTTCGGAGTCATGAGTTGGCACGCGCCTTGGGCGGCAGCGCTGGTGGCAGTGATTCAGTCGGTGATCTTCTGGGCGCTGGCGACGCTGGTCTTCGCGCGGCGGGACATTGCCGTCGCGGTGGAATAATCACCAATAGTCTCAGTCATTTCATTTAGCCACAGAGGTCACAGAGAAATGTTTCCTCCGTGTCCCTCTGTGGCTAAAGTCGGGAAGGGATGAGCTAAAGGTGAAAAGCTAACAGCTAACGGCTAAGGGCTTCCTTATCGCATCAGATCCCGCGCGCCCTGCAGCGCGTACTCCAGCACGCGCCCCGGCAGCACACCGAGGTAGATGGTGGCGAGCACCCCCGCGGTCAGTGCCACGGCAAGCGCCGGCGGAACAGGGATCATGGGCGCATCGTCCTTCGGCTCGCGCATGTACATCACCACGATCACGCGCAGGTAGTAGTACGCCGCGATGGCGCTATTGATCACGCCGATGATGACCAGACCCACCAGGTCGGACTTCAACGCCGCGCTGAAGACGTAGAACTTGGCGAAGAACCCACCGGTAATCGGGATCCCAATCAGCGACAGCAAAAAGATGGTCAGCACCGCCGCCAGAGCAGGTGCGCGGCGGCCCAGTCCGGAGTAATCCTCAATCAGGACATGTCCCTCGCCGTGCGTGGCCAGATGGCTGATGACGATGAATGCGCCCGCATTCATCACCGCGTACGACGCGGCGTAGAAAATCGCCGCCGAGATGCCAAGGTCTTTTGCTGCGGCGAAGGCGCAGAGCAGGTAACCGGCATGCGCGATGGAAGAGTACGCCAGCATGCGCTTGACGTTGGTCTGCACCAGCGCCCCGATGTTGCCCAGCGTCATGGACAGCACGGCCGAAAACCACACGATCCAGAACCATCCTGGCGCCGCGGCGGCGAACAGGATGCGCAGCATTACCGCAAAGGCGGCTGCCTTCGGCGCCGTGGACATCAGCGCCACCACTGGCGCGGGCGCGCCTTCGTATACGTCGGGAGTCCACACGTGGAACGGCGCGGATGCGACCTTGAATCCCAGCCCGACGAACATCAAAGCCATGGCGGCAAACGCCAGTGGCGGCGCGCCGGCGCGCAGCGAGCCGGCGATCGTGTACACGCTGGTCGAACCGGTGGCGCCGAACATCAGCGCCACTCCGTACAGGAAAAATGCGGTGGCGAAGGAACCCAGCAGGAAGTATTTCAGCGACGATTCCACGCTCGTCGGCGACCGCCGCCGAATGCCCGCCAAAATGTAGGTGGAGATCGAAGAAATCTCGAGCGCGATAAAGATGAGCACCAACTCGACCGCCGACGACATCAGCATCATGCCGACCGCGCCCAGCAGGATCAGCCCGTAATACTCGCCCAGCCTCAGCCCCTGCACCGCCAGATACTCGAAGGAAGCGAGAATCACCGTGGTCGCAACAAAGCCGACAATCAGGTGGAAAAAGATGCTGAAGCTGTCCACTCGCACCATGCCGAACCAGGACGTGCCCTGGTAGCCGGTCTGGAACAGCGTGGCCGCGATGGCCAGCACCGAGCCGATCAGCGCGACGACTCCGAGTCCCTTGCGGTCATCGTGCTCGGGCAAGAGCGGATCGAGCAGCATGATCAGCATGCCGAAGGCGGTCAGCACCAACTCGGGCAAAATGCGGATGTAGTCAGCGCCGGTCATTTGCCGATCACCTGGCTGGTCAGTTGGGTTGCGATCCCAAGTACGTTTTGCACCGCGGGATCCACGGCATTGATCCAGATCAGCGGCGCGACACCCATGACGAATGCGGCCACCGTTAGCGGCCACAGCGCCAGCCGCTCGCGCGCGCTCAGGTCGGGAAGCGTGCGGTTCACATCGGACTTTACCTGTCCGAAGAAAACGCGCTGGTACATCCACAACATGTAGCAGGCGCTCCAGATCACGCCCGTCGCTGCCAGGATTCCCCACAGCGGATGTGCCTGGAATGCTCCGCTCAAGACGAGGAATTCGCCGACAAACCCATTGAGCAGCGGCAGCCCGATCGAGGCGAGCGTGATGATGGAGAAAAACGTCGCGTACACCGGCATCGGCGTGGCCAGCCCGCCGAATTCGCTGATCTCGTACGTATGGCGGCGTTCAAAAAGAATCCCCGCCAGCATGAACAGCGCGCCCGTCGAAACTCCGTGCGCCAGCATGATGAATACCGCGCCCACCAATCCGGCCTGTGTGAAGCTGAAAATTCCCAGCACGACGAAGCCGAGATGGCTGACCGAGGAATACGCCACCAGCTTTTTCAGGTTTGGCTGCACCATAGCCACTAGCGCGCCGTATATGATGCCGATGATGGCCAGCGCGGCGATCCAGGGCGCATTCGTGCGCGCCTCCTCGGGGAACAGCCCGACGTTGAAGCGCAGCAGACCGTACGTGCCCATCTTCAGCAGTACGCCGGCCAGCAGCACGGAGCCTGCGGTCGGGGCCTCGACGTGCGCATCCGGCAGCCAGGTGTGCAGCGGGAACAGCGGAACCTTGACGGCGAAAGCGATAAAGAAGCCAAGGAACAGCCAGCGCGCGGCGTCGAATGCGGCGGTCGCTTCGGTGGCATGGATCCAGCGCTGGATGTCGGCATACTGGAACGAGCCCGCATTCGCGTACAGCCACAGGATCGCCGCCAGCATGAACACCGAAGCGATCATCGTGTACAGGAAGAACTTTACCGCCGCATACACGCGCCGCTCGTGGCCGTACACCCCGATCAGCAGCGCCATTGGGATCAGGCTGGCTTCCCAGAAGAAATAGAAGAGGAACAGGTCCAGCGAGACGAACACTCCGATCAGCGCCGTCTCCAGCATCAGCATCAGGATGAAGAATTCCTTCACCCGGTCGTGCACCGACTTCCACGAGATCAGCACGCAGAGCGGCGTCAGGAACGTGGTCAGCAGCACCAGCCACATCGAGATGCCGTCAATGCCGAGGTGGTAGTGAATGTTAGGAGTCGAAATCCACGGCACGTCCTGCTCGAATTGGAAACCAGCGTGGTTACGCGCGAAGTGCACCGGCAGGTGCAGCGAAAGCACGAACGACAGCAGGGAAGCGCCCAGGGCAAACCAGCGGATATCGCGGTCGCGGCGCGGGAACACAATCAGCAGCAGCGCGGCGGCCAGCGGCACGAACGTCACCAGCGTCAGGATGGATTGGTTGAGGCTGCTCATCGCACCCCCAGCCAGACCATGTAGGCCAGCACCGCGGCGCCGCCCAGCGCCACCCATCCGGCATACGAGCGGATGTTGCCCGACTGCATGTGCCGGAAGCCGTCGGAAACCTGGCGCGCTGCTTCGGCCGAATCGTTGACCGTGCCGTCAATCAGGCCGGCATCAATCACCCGCCACAAAACGTAGCGAGATCCCTCGACAATGGGCTTCACAAACAGCCAGGCGTAGATTTCGTCCACGTAATACTTGTTTTCCAGCGTGGTGTAGATGCCGTGGAAGCGCTCGCGCAATTGCGCCGGCCATTCGCGGCGCTTGTAATAGAGCAGCCACGCCAGCCCAATGCCAAGCAGCGCCGCTCCGGTAGCGGCCAGGGTCAGCGCGATCTCGGAAGGCGCATGGCCTTCGGCGGGATTGGTAGCTGCCACTTCCGCTGTGGTGGCATGCTCCTCAAAAACCGGCGCCAGAAAATGCTCGAAGTGATTGCTGCCGCCCAGCACCTGCGGCCATCCAATCCACCCGCCCGCGAATGAAAGCACGGCGAGAATGATGAGCGGAATCAGCATCACGCGCGGGCTCTCGTGGATGTGGCCTTCGTGCGCGTGTCGCTCCTGTCCCGGGCGCTCTTCTTCAGGGTGATGCACGGTGATGGAAGCCTTGTCGTCGGTCATGCCTCGCAACTCGGCTTCCAGGTACATCATCTTCGTGACCGGCAGCAGCGCCTTAATGGTCTTGCCGTCGCCGTGGGGTTCGACGCTGGGAATGCGTGCGCCGCGCCTCTTCAGCTCCTTCAGAACTTCGGCGACGTACTGCTCGGGGACACTCACATCCACTTCGCTGCGGCCGCGATCCGGAGCGTGCGCCGCCGGCGCGACTTTCTTGGCATCCCAGCGCAGCTCGCCGAAAAACGTCAGGAACCATAGCCGGAACATGTAGAACGCGGTCAGGAATGCTGAGAACACGCCAACCGCCCAGAATCCCCAGGAGCCGAACGGACTGGCCCACGAGCGATACAGGATCTCGTCTTTTGAAAAAAATCCGGAGAGCGGAAAAATCCCGGCGATGGCAAAGGTCGCCACGGTCATCGTCCAGAACGTCCCGGGAATGTGGTGGCGCAGTCCGCCCATGCGGCGCATGTCCTGTTCTCCGCCGAGCGCGTGGATGACCGAACCGGCGGCCAGGAACAGTAGCGCCTTGAAAAAGGCGTGCGTCATCAGGTGGAACATCGCCGCCGAATAAGCGGCCACGCCGCAGGCCAGCACCATGTAGCCGAGCTGCGAAATAGTGGAGTAGGCAAGCACGCGCTTGATGTCGTGCTGCACGGTGCCAATGGTGGCCGCAAACAGCGCAGTGGCGCATCCGATGATGGCCACCACCGTCAGCGCGATCGGAGCGCGGTCGAAAACCGCGTGCGAGCGCGCGATCATGTACACGCCGGCCGTGACCATGGTTGCAGCGTGGATCAGCGCGGACACAGGCGTCGGGCCTTCCATCGCGTCCGGCAGCCATACATAAAGAGGTAGCTGCGCCGACTTGCCGCACGCCCCCAACAGCAGCAGGAGTCCGATGGTGGTCAGCAGACCGGCAGAGGCTTCCGATGGCATCGCCGACGCCTGCTGGAATACTCCCGCAAACTCCAGCGTGCCGAAGTTCTTGATCAACAAGAACAGTGCGATCAGAAAACCGAAATCGCCGATCCGGTTGACGATGAACGCTTTCTTTCCCGCCGCCGATGCCGAATCGCGCAGAAAGAAGAACCCGATCAGCAGATACGACGCCAGCCCCACGCCCTCCCAGCCGACAAACATCAGCAGGTAGTTGTTCGCCAGCACCAGCGTCAGCATGAAAAACATGAACAGGTTCAGATAAGAGAAGAAGCGGTAATAGCCGCCCTCCTCCGCCATGTAGCCGACCGAGTAGACGTGGATCAGGAACCCGACGCCGGTGACCACCAGCACCATCAGCAGCGACAGCCGGTCCAGGTAGAGGCTGTAGTTGATGACGAAATTGCCGGCCGCGAGCCAGGGTGCGTAGCGCTCGATCAAAGGCGCTCCGCCCGCGGCGAAGAAGCGTACCGCCGCGATCCACGTCCACACCATGGCCGCGCCGGGGAAGGCGAGCCCGATGGTGGCCACGGTCCGCTTCGAGAAGCGCCGCCCGAACAGCCCGTTCAGCAACGCGCCTGCCAGCGGCAACAGCGGTATGAGCCAGAGGTTCATTTGAGTTTTGAGTTGTGAGTTCTGAGTTGTGAGCAGCAGATTCTGCTCGGTAACCAGAACTCAACTTGATCCGCGGAGCCCGATGACTCACAACTCACAACCAACAACTCACAACTTAAGTAGATCCACGCGGTCCACGTTCAGCGTTTCGCGCGTGCGGTAGACCGCAATGATGATCGCGAGCCCAACAGCAGCTTCCGCCGCCGCCACTACCATGACGAAGAACACGAACACCTGCCCGCTCAGCCGGTGCCAGTGCGCGGCAAAGGCCACGAACGCCAGGTTCACTCCGTTGAGCATCAGCTCGATGCACATGAAAATCGTAATGATGTTGCGCTTCACCAGGAACCCGATCACGCCGCAGCCAAACAGGATCGCGCTCAGCAGCAGGTAGTAATAGAGCGGAATCATCGTGGCTCCCTTCGCGCTACCGGGGCCCCCGGCGAGCCGGCCTTCGGCTTGAGGGGGTTGGCGAGCACCACCGCCCCCATGATTGCCACCAGGATCAGCACCGAGGTGATTTCAAACGGCAGCAGGAAATCGCGGAACAACAGTCGCCCAATTTCCGGCGGCGTTCCCGGCAGCGCTCCCACGGCGACATCGCCCGCTGCCGAGCCCTGTCGCACCAGAATCCACGCGATCACCGCCATGAACACCACCAGCCCCGGAACGCCCAGAACCAGCGCCACGCGGCTCCCCTTGGTGCGTTCTTCCGCGCCCGCATTCAGCAGCATGATCACGAACACGAACAGCACCATGATCGCGCCCGCGTAAATGATCACCTGGATGACGGCGACAAACTCCGCCCCCAGCAGCATGTACTCCGCTGCCAGCGATCCCATCACCACGATCAGCGACAGCGCGCTGCTGATGGGGTGCTTCTGCGCCAGCAGGTTGATGGCGCCTGCTACGCAGATGGCCCCGAACAGCGCGAAAAGTGCGAAATGAACCATGTGTTTAAGACTTCAAACCGACAATCAGGCTGGTGATCACGATGTTGGCGATGGCCAGGGGCAAAAGAAATTTCCAACTGAACGCCATCAGCTGGTCATAGCGGAAGCGCGGCAGCGTGCCGCGAATCCATATGTACAGGACCAGGAAAAACAGCACTCGCAGCAGGAACCAGAACACCGGCAACAAGGCCTGCAGCAGCGGCGGCCCAAACACCGGGCCTCCCCATCCGCCCAGGAACAGCAGCGACGCCAGGCACGCCACCGTCACCATGTTGGCGTACTCCGCCATGAAGAACATGGCGAACTTCATCGAGCTGTACTCGGTGTGATACCCGGCGACGAGCTCCGTCTCCGCTTCCGGCAGGTCGAACGGCGTGCGGTTCGTCTCCGCGAATGCCGCGCACAGATAAATGAAGAACGCCACGATCTGGAAACCGCCGCCAAAAATGTTCCAATGCCACACGCCGCCCAGTTGCCGCTCCACAATGCCCCGCAAGCTGAACGTGCCCGACAGGATCAGCACCCCGATCAAGGAAAGCCCGAGCGCCACCTCGTAGCTCACCATCTGCGCGCTGGCGCGCAGCGAGCCCAGCAGCGAATACTTGCTGTTCGACGACCACCCCGCCAGCGCCACTCCGTACACCCCCATGGAAGTGATCCCGAGGATCACCAGCAATCCAACGTTGATGTCGGTGATCTGCAGCGGTGTCCGAATGCCGCTCACGCTGATGATGCCGCCCACCGGAATCACCGCAATCGAAGTCAGCGCCAGGGTCAGCGACAGCACTGGCGCCAGCAGGTATAAACCCCTGCTTACATAAGGAGGTGTGAGGTCTTCCTTGAAGATGAACTTGAGGCCGTCGGCGAGCGGTTGCAGCAGCCCGAACGGCCCCACGCGCGAGGGCCCCCAGCGGTTCTGGATGCGCCCCACCAGCTTGCGCTCCAGCAGCACCGTGTACGCCACGATTCCGAGCAGCACTCCCAGCGCGATCAGGATCTTGATCACGGAGATGAAAACGAACATCCCGATGCTGACGTTACCGCTGGGCATCTCGTCTTGCTCGCGACTACTGGTCACCGACCACTGGCCACTGCTTCTAAACTGGCGTCTCTTTTTCCGCCGGCGTCTTGCGCTCGTTCTCGATGACGGAATCCAGGCTGTTGCTGAAACGACCTAATGTACCGGAACTGAACAACGTGTCTTGTGACGGAAGAACCAACTCGGGGTGACTTGGCAGATTCGCGACCTGCGGCACACGCGTGTGCACGTCGTTGCCCGCCGCCAATGTGAGTCGCGACACGTCATAGCCGGGCACCAGCCGCTGGATTTCATCCAGCACCGCCATGGGATCGAAGGGACTCATCTTCGGCTCCAGCCCTTGCCGTTCCAGCCACACGGCATGACGGTCGGCCTCACCGGCCTGCGCCCCGCGTGACTGTCCCATGTCAATGTGCACGCCGCGGCCGAATGGCACCAGACGCCGCACGTCGTGTCCCATGCGCTCGGCGATGCGCACCATCATCTCCAGATCGCTCTTCGTTCCCGCCACGTCGCCGGCCTTTTTCAGCAATTGCAGGTCGCCGCAAGTGTTGGTGAACGTTCCCGCTTTTTCGTAAGCGCACGCCGCCGGCAGTACCACATCGGCGGGCTCGGCCGTCTCGGTGAGGAACATGTCCTGCACCACAACAAACGGTTTCGACAAGATGAAGGCGTCGAGCCTGTAACGCGCGATCGGGTTGGATCCCACGATGTACAGCGCCTGAATGGTTCCATTCCCCGCGCCCTCGAACATTTGCTGCAGGTTGAGTCCCGGCTCTTTCGGCACCGTGGCAAACCACTCTTCGTTCAGCCGCGATGCGGCGGAGAGTGGCAGGTAGCCGGGCAGCAGATCGGGATAGAGGCCCATGTCGGCGGCGCCGCGCGAGTTGGCATAGTCGCCGAGGCAGACGAATTTTGCGTTCGGCAGCGCGCGCACCAGGTCGGCAATCGCGCCGGCGCGCAATTCCGCACCAAAGACCACAACCAGCTGCTGCTCGGCGCGAAGCTTCTCGCGCAATTCCCCCAGGTGCTGGGCCGTCGTGTCGCCCACGGCCAGCCCTTCCGGAGCAGGCTCGCTGCCCGTGAGGAAGCGCACGAATGCGCTCTCGCCGTTGTCTTCCGAAATCTGAGCGAACAAGGCCGCCTGGCGCTTCAGCTTGATGGGATAGGAATTCACCACGAACAGGCGCGCGCGCCGCAGCCGCACGTTGGTGCGGATCTGCCATGCCAGCAGCGGGTGCTCGTCAGTCGGATTGTTGCCGATCAGCAGGATGGCGGGCGCAAAGAACACGTCGCGCATGGTGGCCGTTCGATCCTGCCCGGCCAATGCCGAAACAAACCCCGGAAAATCCGCCGTACGGTGATGATCCACGTTGTTCGTGCCCAGCACCGTTCTGGCGAACTTCTGCAAAATGTAATTCTCTTCGTTCGTCGTGCGATTGGAGCCGATCACCCCGAACGCCTGTCCGCCGTGCGCTTCCTTGATTTCCTTGAACCTGCGCCCAATCAGATCGAACGCTTCTTCCCATGATGCCGGACGCAACCGCCCGTGCTCGCGCACCATAGGCTGCTTCAGTCGGCGCGGATCATCGGCGAAATCGAACGCGTACCGCCCCTTCATGCAGAGGAAGTCCCCGTTGATGCCGCTCTTATCGCGGTTGTCGCCGCGCACGATCTCCATGCCGGTTTCCGATCGGCGGACGCCCAGCGTGGTCAGGCAGCCATCGCCGCAATGTGTGCACACGGTGCCCACGTGCTTCATCTCCCACGGCCGGGTCTTGTACCGATACGCGCCGCTGGTCAGCGCTCCCACCGGGCAGATGTCAATGCACATGCCGCACTCTTCGCACCACAGGTAATCGAGCTGCCCGGGCTCCTGCCGGTTGGGCGCGATCACCTGCGCCGAGCCGCGGTTCTGGATGCCCAGCGCCCACACGTCCATGCCTTCGCCGCACACGCGCACGCAGCGGTAGCACATGATGCAGCGCGGCCGGTCGAAATACACCACCGGCGACCACTGCTGCTCGTCGCGGTGGTTCTTGATGTCAATCAGCTTGGATTCGGCCGCCCCATAGCTGAACGTCATGTCCTGCAGTTCGCATTCGCCGCCGGCGTCGCACACCGGGCAATCCAGCGGGTGGTTCTGGAGCACGAACTCCAGCATCGCTTTACGCGCCTGCCGCACCTCTTCGCTCTCAGTGGTCACCGTCATGCCCTCGGTGATCAACGTCGTGCAGGCGGTCTGCAGCTTCGGCATCTTCTCGATCTTCACCAGGCACATGCGGCATGCGCCCTGCAGCGACAACCCGGGGTAGTAACAAAACGACGGAATCTCGATGCCGGCGCTCTTGCACGCTTCAATCAGCAGCGTGCCCGCCGCCGCCGCGATCTTCTTGCCGTCAACCGTAATGTTTACGTCAGCCATGAGCCTCAAATGCTAAATCGGGTAATCGGTAACTGCGTCATCGGGTAATTGAAACTCAGCCTTCGTGAAACCTTCGTGCCCTTTGTGGGAACCGGCACTTCCAATCCGAAACGAATGCTTAAAACATCTTTCGGAAGGGCACGGTTTCAGCCGTGCCGCTACGCTCCGTTATCCTCCCGGCTTTAGCCGCTGAGGTTGCGCATCTGCTTCCATGCTCGCTTGTAGTCTTCCGCGCGGTAGAACGGCCACACCGATTCGTTGCCCGCTCTGTACAATTCGCGCCGTTTGCGACTGAACTGCCTAACGAGCCGGTCCGCCCACGTTCCGGGGTAGGGCCAGCCGTACCACTCGTATTCAAGCCTGGAGTTTAGAAACACCACGCACCGATGGATAACCTTGGCAACGGGGTAACTTCTTCTCAGCTTCGGTCGGATGTGTTCTTCACGCAAATCCGAATACAAGCCCCACTTTGCCCAAAATACTTTCATCAAAGCGGGATCCGAAGCATCACGCGGCCAAGCATCATCCATCTGGTCGTTCGTGATCCGCCCTTTGTAGAAATTGAGCAGCAACTGCGCCGCTTTTCGTCTTTTCTCTGTTGCGACCATCATTCAATGCGCCAATATCGGTAATTCCGTCACTGCCCCGGACGGTTCGTAGGGACAAGGTCGCCCCTCCAAGTGTGCTTCAAATTCTTCGCGGAACTTTTTGACAATCGAAATCGTCGGCATCGCCGCCGCGTCGCCCAGCGGGCAGAACGTCTTCCCCAACATGTTCTCCGCCAGGTACTGAATATTTGCGATGTCCTTCTTAATGCCGGCGCCGGCGTGGAAGCGGTTCAGCGTTTTCTTCAGCCAGTCGGTGCCTTCGCGGCAGGGAATGCACCACCCGCAGCTTTCGTGCTGGTAGAACATCATGATCCGCTGCGCGTACTTCACCATGCAGGTCTGGTCGTCGAGCACGATTACGCCGCCGGAGCCGAGGAACGTGCCCGCCTTCATGCAGGCGTCGAAGTCCATCGCGATGTCGCACTCGTCGGCCTTCAATACCGGGGTAGACGATCCGCCCGGCGTCACCGCCTTCAGCTTGCGGCCGTTCGACACCCCCCCGCCCACTTCGTTGATCATCTTCAGCAGGTTGTAGCCCAGCGGCAGCTCGTAGACGCCGGGCTTCTCGACGCACCCGCTCAGGCAGAACAGGCGCGTGCCGCCGTTTTTGGGCGTGCCCAGTTCGGCATACCACTGTCCGCCGCGGTGGATGATGTGCGGCACGCTGGCCAGCGTCTCGACATTATTAATAATGGTGGGTCCGCCCCAGAGTCCGACCACGGCAGGAAACGGCGGCCGGATCCGCGGGATGCCACGCTTGCCCTCGAGCGATTCCATCAGCGCCGATTCTTCGCCGACCTCGTACGCTCCGGCGCCGGTGTGCCAGTACACATCGAAATCCACGCCGCTGCCGAAAATGTTCTTGCCCAGGAACCCGCGCGCGTAGGCGTCGGCCAGTGCCTTGCGCATGATGTCCACCAGGTAGCGATACTCGCCGCGAATGTAAATGTAGCCGACCTTCGCCTTAATCGACAGCCCTCCGATGACCACGCCCTCGATCACCGCGTGCGGATCGTGCTCCAAAATCAGCCGGTCCTTGCACGTACCGGGCTCGCTTTCGTCCCCATTGCACAGGACGTACTTCGGCTTCGGCGATTCTTTGGGCACGAAGGACCATTTCATCCCCGTCGGGAATCCCGCGCCGCCGCGTCCGCGCAGGTTCGACGCCTTCACCTCGTTGATGATGCCGTCCGCTCCCAACGACAGCGCCCTCTGCACGGCCTTGTAGCCGTCCAGTTCGAGATAGCGGTCAAGGTTCGCCGCACCCTGGCCAAAGCGCTTGCTGACCACCTTGACCTCATCGGGATGGGAAACGAGTTGCGGCATTACGCTTTCGCTCGGTACTGATCGAGAATTCCGTCAACGCGCTCCGGCGTCAGTTGTTCGTGGAAGTCGTAATTCACTTGCATAGCTGGCGCCCAGCTGCACGCGCCGATGCACTCCACTTCTTCAAACGAAAACATCCCGTCGTTCGTCGTGCCCTTGTGGGGGATTCCGAGCCGCTGCTTTACGTGCGCGATCACGTCATCGGCCCCACGCAGCATGCAGCAAATATTCCGGCACACCTGCACGTTGTATTTCCCACGCGGCTTTGTGGTCAGCATCGAGTAATAACTAATTACGTTGCGAATTTCCAACTCGCTCAGGTTCACCTTCTGCGCGATGTAGGCAATCGCTTCATCCGACAAGTGCCCCAGTTCGTCTTGCGTGTACAGCAGCATCGGCACGAGGAACGACCGCTGCGTCGGATACTCCCGCATCTTCTCGGTGAAAAAGGAATCGAGTTCTTCTGAGACAATCATCTGTCAACGTCGCCAAGCACTATGTCAATGCTGCCGATTGCGGCAACTACGTCCGCGATCAGCCTTCCTTCACACATTTTTGAGAGAGTCTGTAAGTTCGCGAACGACGGCGCTCGCACGTGCACGCGGTACGGCTTCGGCGTGCCGTCGCTGACCATCCAGAACCCCAGCTCGCCGCGCGGCGATTCCGTAGCCACGTAAACCTCGCCGGGCGCGACGGTGAAACCTTCGGTAATGATCTTGAAGTGGTAGATGAGCGCTTCCATCTGCGTCTTCATCTTCTCTCGGTCGGGCAGCACGACTTTGGGTGCATCCGCCTTGATTGGGCCCTCTGGCATTCCCGCCAGCGCCTGCTGGACGATTTTGGTGGACTCGCGCAGCTCCGCGACCCGGCACGTGTATCGCGCAAACACGTCGCCATCCTTCGACACCGGCACTTGGAACTGGAATTTCTCGTACCCGGAATACGGCATGTCGCGCCGCAGGTCCCAATCCACTCCGCTGCCGCGCAACGTTGGCCCGCTCGCCCCGAGCGCTATCGCATCCTTCGCCGATAGGTAGCCCACGCCCTTGGTCCTGCCCACCCAGATCGGATTCCCGGTCAGCAGGTCTTCATACTCGTCAATCCGGGCAGGGAAGGCGTCGACGAATTTCTTCACGCGATCGAAGAAGCCGATGGGCGGCTCCATCGCGAGCCCGCCAATGCGGAAGTACGAATCGAACATCCGCTGCCCCGCCAGCATTTCCTTCAGGCGCAGGATGTCCTCGCGCTCGCGAAAGCAGTACAGCAGCATGGACATGGCGCCGATGTCGATGGCATGCGTGCCCAGCCACACCAGGTGCGACTCCAGCCGCTGCAGCTCATTCATCAGCACCCGGATCCATTGCGCGCGTTCCGGCGCTTCGATGCCCAGCAGCTTCTCGCCCGCCAGCACGAATCCCAGCTCGTTGCTGAACGGCGACAGGTAATCCATGCGGTCGGCCAGCGGCACGCATTGCTGGTAGAACTTGGCCTCGTAGGTCTTCTCGATTCCGGTGTGCAGGTACCCGATGTCGGGCATCATGCGCACCACATTCTCGCCGTCAATCTCCAGGATCAGGCGAAGCACCCCGTGCGTGGACGGGTGCTGCGGACCCATGTTCAGGATCATGGTCCGGTCGCCGGTTTCCTCCAGCGAGGCGATGTGTGGCAGATGGCCCATCAGCGGTAGCCCTCGACCGGGTAGTCCTTGCGCAGCGGGTGGCCTTCCCAGTTTTCCGGCATCATGATGCGGCGTAAATAAGGATGGCCTTCGAACCGGATGCCGAACAGGTCAAACACTTCGCGCTCGAAATAATTCGCGCCCGGCCAGACCGGCGTGATGGAATCCAGTCGTGGCTCATCTCCCGGCAATCTCACCTTCAGCCGCAACCGCGCTTTGCGCGACATGGAAAGCAGTTGATAGACAACTTCAAACCGCGGCTCCTGGGGATACCAGTCCGTGCACGTCAGGTCCGCGAAATAATTGAAGTTGAGCTCGTGGTCGTCGCGCAGGAACGCGCAGGCATCGCGGATGTCGGCCCGCCGAAGGATCACCGCCAGCTCGCCGCGATCGAACTTCGCGCCCTCAACCGCTTCCGGCCGCCACGCCAGCAGCCGCGCTACTTCCGGATGTTCTTTGAGCTGTTCAAGATCGGTGATGGCGGGTGCAAGCGGCATGCTCAGGACTTGCTCCCTTCCGCCGGAACCGCCACCTCGGCGCTGGCATCACTGGGCGCGCGCATCATGGCGGCAGGATTCGGCGCGTTTTCACCGGCGGGTTCCCGCCCCGACCAGTCCAGGACGCCTTTGTTCCACACATACATCAAGCCCACCATGACGATACCGATGTACACCAGCATCTCCCAGAACCCGAACATCTTCAGCTCGCGGAACACCACCGCCCACGGGTACAGGAACACCGCTTCCACGTCGAACAGAATAAAAAGCATGGCCACCAGGTAGAACTTCACCGAGAAGCGCTCCCGGGCGTCGCCCATCGGCGTCATGCCACACTCGTAGGGCGACATCTTCACGCGGTTGTAGCGGTGTTTTCCGATCAGAGTGGAGAGAACTACGATCCCGCCCGCCAGTGCCAATGCGACCGCCAGGTGGATCAGCAGCGGCAAATAACGGGCAAAGTAGTTGTCCGGCATACGGGAGAGAGATATAATCCGCGCCCAAGCGGCTAGGGCAAACACTCGATATTAGATTTGGTGCTCTGCACTGTCAAGGCACAGGGCCGAGCCGTCGAAATCGGCCAGACTCGCTGCTTTTGCCAGTGTTTGCCGGTGACGCAAGAGGCTCTCGGGTGCATTCGTGATCTTCGGGTTCAACACCGACGTGAAGTATGAAAGTACGGTTTATCACGTGCAGAGCGAAGCTCGGAAACACGAGCATCTGCTGCAGACGCAGGTCTTCGTCAAGGGACGCTGCATCGGCAAGCACGCGGTATCGTTCGCCGAGAAACTGTCAGATCCCGAGTTCACCGAAGACCACTTGCACGATCTGCTGAAAGACCAGCACAAGCATTACGTCGAGCTGGCGCGGAAGGGGACCATCGAGTCCGAACTGCACATGGAGCCGCATCACGCCGCTGCGGTCGCCGCTCCATCCTCCGCAGCGACCCTACCTCCGCCTGTCGCTACGCCGAAACCCGCGGAGGCGGATCGGCTGCCCTCCATTGACGAATTGCTTGCCGAGGCGGCTGCCACCGTCACTCCATCCTCAGCTCCGCCCGAGCCTCCGCCGCTGGAGCTTTCCGCCGTGGATGCCATCGTGCTCGACGAACCTGCTCCACCACCGGCGCCCGAGCCCGATCCTGAGCCTGCGCCGAACGCGCCGCCGCGGATCGCCAGAGACGTGCTCGATGAAGTTGCCACGGCGCCGGCGCCGATGGACGATCTGGCGGCGCAGTTCGCCGCCGCGGTGGCCGGCAAGGCGCCCGACGTCGAAGCCGCCGGTCTCGTGCTCAGCCCTACCGGAGGCGTGATCGGCAAGGGCATATCTCTGGAATGTCTGCCGCCCTCCACCGTTCCCGATGGGAGCGCCATCATGATCAGCGTTCAGGTCGGCGATGAGAGCGGCGCCGCGGCCGGAGCGCAGGTGAGCTGCCGCCTGACCAGCGGACCGGGTCCGGCCAGCTACGTCTATTCCACCAGCGGGTCGACCGGCATTGCCGATCTTTCCATCTCGCTCAAGGGGCTGGACCTGAGCGCCACCGGCCTGCTCATCCAGGCTACCTTCCGCGGCAAGTCGGCCAGCCGCAAGTACCAGCTCCGCCGCGCCTAGAATTTCCGCATGCGCATTCAGATCAACGGAGAGCCTCGGGACATCGCCGGCGACCACCTCACGCTGGCGCAACTCATCGAGCAGCTCGGCATGAAGTCGGACCGCGTCGCCGTGGAACTCAACCGCGACATCGTTTCGCGCGAGCGCTGGGCGGACAGGGAAGTGCGCGACGGCGACCGTCTGGAAATCGTGCACTTCGTCGGCGGCGGAAACTAAAACAAGTTTCTGTATCCGCCAGCAAGGCCGACTCTCAGCTCACGATCCAACGAAATCAGAAACTCTCCTCCCTGTGTAAAACCTTGGTTCCTTTGCTATTGACTTCCGACATACTCTGCCTAAAATGTTTTAAACATTTTCCAGCTCGCGCGTTTCAGGTTGAAATTTGGAATCACGATACACATCGAACGAGGTGATCGCGCTGACCGGAATCACGGCGCGCCAACTGCAGTGGTGGGACGAGCGCGGGCTGGTCGTCCCTCTGAAGCAGGCGCACCGGCGTCTGTACTCGCTCGACGACGTGGCCGAGGTGGCGGTGATCTGCGACCTGCGCCGGCGCGGCTTCTCGCTGCAACGCGTGCGGATGGTGATCCGCTTCCTGCAGCGCGAATTCGGCAAGCGCCTGGTGGAAACCGTCAGCGGCGCCTCCGACTACCACCTGCTCACCGACGGCAAACGCCTGTACCTGGAGACTTCGCCCCAGCAGGTGATCGACATCCTGAAGAACTCGCACCAGCCCATGTTCACCCTGTGCCTGAGCGACACCGTGCGGCAGGTCCGCGCGGAAATTTGTGACCGCAAACAAGCACGGCCCGCCCACGCGCGCAATCGGCGCCGGCGGGTTTCTTGAGAAGCACGCCATCATTCGTGGAGGTAGAGATGGTTGCTGAGGTGGATGTCCTGAACGAGTGGATTCCGGAGCAAATGGGGCCGGGAACAATGTTCGTGCTGGAAAACGCCGGCGAAGTCGGCGAGGCCGACGATCCCTACTGGGCGGTGCTGTCCTGCCCCGCCTGCGCCACCCTGGGCCTGATTACGCGCCGGCAGATTTCCGGACTGACCCCGGTCATCTGCGGCTCCGACCAGTGCTCGGCGCAGTTCTTCCTCAACGAATCGCAGATCGTGGTGCGCCCGCCAAGTTAGGAGCACGCCGCATGGAACGCGCCCGCCCTTGGGCGCGGACGTTTCACGTTGTCCGGGCGCGCGATTGGCGCGAAACTCGAAACGTGAAACCTGGAAATCATCGCACTCGGCGCGAGCGCGCTCCGGCACGTCCTACTTCACTCCTGCCGCTGAGACCCGCCCGAGATATTCCTTCACGTAACCGTCGAAAAATTTTGCCAGCTTCTGGGTTGCCGGGCCGGGCGCCTGGCGGATCTTGTGCTCGTCGACCAGTTCGATGGCCTGGACCTGGCGCGTAGTGGAAGTAATAAAGACCTCGTCCGCGCTGAGCACTTCCTCCAGCGTCAACGTGCGTTCCACGATCGCCGTGCCCGACTTGGGCGCGCTCTCCAGCAGGATTTCGCGGGTCACGCCGGCCAGGCAGCCGGAGTTCAGCGGCGGGGTCAGCACCTGGCCGCCGCGCACGCAGAAGATGTTGGCGGCGGTGCACTCGGCAACCTCGGCGCGTTCGTTCAGCAGGAGCGCGTCATCGAAGCCGCGCTGATGCGCCTGCTCGACCATCCACGCATTGTTCAACCACGAAATCACTTTCGTTCCGGTCAGCGGGTTGGCGGCATGGCGCCCGTGCTCGCGCACCGAGATTTTGGTGGGGCCGACACGCGAGGGAACATCCACCGCGTACATCAGGAAGTCCACCTCGGGCATGCGCTCATCGCTCTTCCAGATCCCGACCGTGTTGTGCACGAAATAAATGCGCACGCAGGCGTTGGCGACGCCGTTGGCGCGCAGCATCTCCAGCATGGCGTCGCGCACGCTTTCGAAAGACTTCTTCAGCGGGAGCTGGAGGATGCGGGCATCGCGCGACAGCCGCTGGTAGTGCCGCTCGAGCGCGAAGGGCTGGCCATCGTAAACGCGAACCGTGGTGAACACGCCCCAGCCGTTGATCAGGCCCGCCTGTCCGGGCGAGAGCCGGTCCTGCTCCAGGGGAAGCACGCGATCGTTGTGATAGACGAATGGATGCATCGCTGCTCCGAGTTTAGTGGAAATACAGCCGGAATTGCCATTGTGAAAAAGATTGCGAAATTGCGAATTGAAGAATCGACCGTCGACCGTGGATTACCAGAGTCACCGTTCAGCGTTACCCACGGCATCTTTCGCCGGCGGCGCGGCGGCGTTACTTTCGTTGCTGAACAGGCGAACTGGTGAGGCCCTCAGATTCGCCGGGAGTGCAAGCGTATGGTTTCTTTCCTGGTTTCCATGGTGGTGGGATTCGCGACCCTGTACCTGGGCGTCTATGTAGCCGATTTCGTGGAGAGCCACCAGATGCAGCGTTGCCCGCAGCAATCCAATCGTCGCCGCGACTAGCTTGGCTCGCGCCGCCGGGTGAACCGCGAGCGCGTGCTCACTGCTCCGTCGTATCCTCAGGCACAATCATCGATTCCAGAACGTAATCCAGACAGTGGCCGTCGACGTTGATGCTGTGGCTCACGTAGCGGTCATACGGCCGAAAATACTGCAGCATCTGCGGCCATTCCTGTTCAATCGCGGCAATCCGCTGTTCGAGCATCGTCCTTCACTTCCTCTATCGGGGTTAGAAGCGTTGGCAATACAAAGGACTCAAGAATGGGAGCCTTGGTATACGCGCAGCCTCACCCGCCTTGGAGAGATAAGAACCCAAGCTTGCGGGCCAATCGATGACAAAAGTCACACTCGGCGGGTGCCCCACATCTGCTCGGTTTTGACAGATGTCCAGCGTGCTCGCGTAGTAATTGCCTCATCCGTAGAACGCCCCACCACGGACCGAGGCCGGGATGGGGCGGCGGGGATGAGTTATGGATGATGCTTAGAACGAAAAGTCGTGGACCAATCTCACGCTCTCGACCGTAAGCGACCCGAGGCCGTAGGCAGCGGCGCCGGCGGCAGAGCCCGATCCGCTGACCTGTGCGTCGGAATTGACCGCTGCTTGAATCTTGATGGTGTAGTTGCCCACGCCAACATTCGGGAAGATGAAGTTGAAGGTGTGAGCGCTGGTGGTCTGAAGAATCAGATCCGTCGTCAAATCAAAGGTGCAGGTGCCGCTGCCACCGCCGGTGATGGTCACAATGCAATCGCTGATGGATTGCGTCAGCGTCTGAATGCGCGAATCGAGTGTGACGCCAAAGTTTCCGTTCGCGTCGGCATGGCAGCCGAGAATGTCCGTATTGCACACCGCGACCGGATACCCGATGGTGGTCTGGCCCGTCGCGGCATTGGTCACGATCGCGCGAAGATATACGCCACCCGCTGCTACGGCCGAAGACGTAGAGCCCGTGCTTGTCTTCACTTTGGTATTGGTATACAGACCCGCCACCAAAGACGGTGATACGAAGAGAGACTGTGAATTCGAAACCTTGATCGTGGCAGACATAATCGTCGCGAAGTTATCAGCGGTCACTTCGGTCGCTGCTCCGCTGAAGATGTCATGACAGTTTTGCGGAAGCGTGGCGTCGGCGGGACTTGAGGCTGTGCTGAGCGTACAGCCGACGGCGGTGTTGATGGCGGCGGTGGCTTTGGAGCTCTGGGCGAATGTCCACGTTGTGGACAACAGTGCGATGGCGCAAACGAGCGCGAATTTCTTCACGATTTTCTCCTCATGGGTTCAGGGTCCACGTAACCGGAACCGCGCACACGCATGCCGCGGCTCCGCAAATAGAAATGCGGCTGCGAACACAATTTGTCGTGCTGTTGTTCGGCGCGCGAACACGCGCGTCGCGACGAATTAGCGCATTCGAGTCTGGCGCTGCTTTTCTTGTGGTGCCCTGAAGAACTGCACGGCGCGTGCCGAATTGAGGTGCAGCGCAAACGCAGCATCGATGCGTGGGCAGCGCGTCGGCGTGGGCAACATGTGGAAAACGATTGCGGAAGAAATTACCGCAGAGTGGAGTTTCTTTCCCGGCGTTGCAGCTACATGCAGGCAGAAAACGGAGACCCGTCCCCGCCGGCTCAAAGCTATTTGCTGATCACGGGTCTCATTGTTGATAAATCGCTTCACGTAAAGTTACGGTTGCCGATGGCGAACAAACGGCGCAAACTTACGTGAACGGCTGTTATCGACAATCGTCCTGCACGACGAGCTCCGCAACAAACTCGGTCGGGAAGCCGCTTCCGCCGCAAGCAATGACTGAACCCCAAGATCAGTATTCCCACCCAAGCCCAAGAGCCGGGCTTGGGTGGGGAAGGGCAGCTTTTTGCCGCTGACACCGGAGTTAACGCTTCACCTCCAGAGCGACCAAGGTCGCGTCGGCCGATGCCGTCCGTATTTCCCGCTCGGCCTCCGACTGCGGCAGCGCGATCTCATACGCCCGCGCGACCACGCCCGCCAGGAACCGACGGCTGCCATAGCTGTGGAACACCAGCTTGATCGTCTTGCTGACGGCGACGTTCTGAGGGCTGAGTAAGGTAACGCCCTTCAAAGTGCGCACGTCCTCGATGCGAACGAAACTCTCGCCAATCCTGCGAACCTGATATTCGCCGGCCTGGAATGTTTGTCCGTTTGCTGTAAAACTGAAGGGGATGTCGCCACGGCACAGCATCCGGTCCTGCGCGGCGACGGAAAGTGTGACGCTGATCAAAACCACGGCGACGGCGATGGCGAACCCAATCGTTTTCATGGTGCCCTCCTTGTAGGCGTGCCCACCATGCCGCGACGGCCGACACAGCTCAATGCACTGCGTCTGACCGGCAAGACAAAAGAACCTCACGGCCTAAGTTGTTGATTTAACAGCGCAATTCGCGACGCATAACAAGTGCCGCGCAAGGCGGATGGTGTTAAACTCCGCCCAATTGTGCGTCCAACTGCTGCAAACTCGCGGGTTATTCGCTTCGGCGCCTATGAAGTTAACGCGACAACCGGCGAACTCCGAAAGCACGGCGCCCGCATTAGACTCCAGGACCAGCCTTTCGCCATCCTCATGATGTTGCTGGAACGACCCGGCGAGCTGGTCACGCGCGAACAGATCCAGCAAAAACTCTGGCCGGCCGACACGTTTGTCGATTTTGATCACAGCCTGAACACCGCTATTCGCCGCCTCCGCGATGCTTTGTGCGACTCTGCAGACAATCCGCGTTTTGTCGAGACCCTTCCTCGGCGCGGATACCGGTTTATCAGCGAGGTGCAAGGAGCCGCCGCTCGAGGACCTGCGACCGAACCCGAGGGCAGCGACACTGCTTTGATCGAACCGCTCGCCTTCTTGCAGACGGTGAAGGCGCAGGGCGCTGAAGCCGGACAGCCGGCAGTCCAAACGCCTGTCGGCCGGCACGGACGCAGAATGTTCGTCATCACCGTCATCATCATGGTCGCGGCGACGGTGATAGGGGCTGTGTGGGTCTGGAAATTTGCGCCGCCTGCGGCGATCGATTCCATTGCCGTCCTTCCATTCGTAAATGCAACGAATGATGCCGATTTGGATTACCTCAGCGATGGAATTGCCGAGAACGTGATGGCGAGCTTGTCCCAGGTGCCGATGCTGAAGGTCATGTCTCGCAACTCGGCATTCCGCTACAAGGGAAAAATCGTGGCGCCGAAGCAGGTCGCGCGGGAACTCGGCGTCCGCGCTGTGCTGCTGGGGACGATGAGGAAGCAGGGCGATCAGCTTCGTGTCAGCATCGAATTGGTAGATGCCCGCGACGAGCGTCAGATCTGGGGCGCCGATTTCGAGCTCCCGCGCAGCGAGGCGGTGCAGATCGAACGCGATATCTCGCAGCAGACCTCGGCAAAATTACGCCTTCGCCTCACGGGGAAACAGCAGGACCGCATGGCACGGCGCCATGTCCCCCCGCCGGAAGCGTACGAGTTGTATCTCCGCGGACGCGAAGCCCTGCGTATCCGCACCAACGCCGAAATCCGGCGTGGGTTGCAGTTTCTCCAGCGGGCCGTTGATGCCGATCCGGATTATGCGGACGCTTACATCGAAATGGCTGCGGGTTACGGTTTGCTGGCCTTCTACGGCGGCATGGATCCCGAGCAGGCTTTTACACGCGAGGATGCTGTTCTCCAGCGCGCCATTCAATTGGATCCTGACAGTGCGAGAGTGCATGTGCAGATGGGGTATTTCCTTAAGACCGCCCGTCGCGATCTGCCGGGAGCGGAACGAGAGTGGAAGCGTGCCATCGAGATGGAACCAAATTCGGCCGAGGCGCATCACGGGTACTCAATGTTCCTCGGAGACAGTGGCCACTTTGACGAGGCGCTGCGCGAGGCGCACTTGACTGAAAACCTCGATCCCCTTTGGCCGGGCTCATACGGCACCACGGCTGGCATCCTGCTCGACGCGCGCCGCTATGCCGAAGCCGAGCGCTACGCGCTTAATGTCGGCACCGGCTTTCATCCTGCCAGTTGGGTATTAGGGCAGGTCTACTTGGCGCAGGGCAGGTACAAGGAAGCTATTGATACGTTCCGCGCGGATTTGGAGCGCGCCGGGCCCGGCACCTATGAGGAATCGTTGCTGGCCGAGGCCTATGCCCTCGCCGGGCACAAAAAGGAAGCTCAGGCATTGCTGACCGAAATGCTCGCGCTCTACCAATCCGCGTACTTTTCGCCTACCAACATTGCAGCCGTGTACGTCGCGCTGGGAGATCAAGATGCCGCGTTGAAGTGGCTGAAAATCGCAGAGGAACGACACGACCCGTGGTTGGGGGACCTGCCGGTGACTCCTCGCTTTGACCCCCTTCGCGAGGTTCCCGAGTTCAAGGTCATCATGCAGAAAGCCACGATAGGGGAGTAGGTTTCCTCCCTCTCGGATTGCTTGCCCGTGATAACTGTTGTGAAATCGGCTTCACGTAAATGACCGCAGACCGTAAGATTCCCGCAGGGACTCCCCGAGGGCAAAGGTCCAAGCTCGAGCGATGCTGCTGATCCATTTATGAGGCTGCCGGGCAATCGGACAGCGCCAGGCAGATGCGACCCGAACAAACGCGCCCCCCAAGGCAAGTTTGGCATCCAATCAATCGGATCGTTAAGCCTGAAACAATTCTAAGAGAACGTGACTGCGCCGCGACTTTGCTGCGTAGCGTCACCTCCTTCCGGTTCCGAGAGAGGAAAAAAGATATGACGCCGCAAATTCGGGTCTTGAACTCTTGGAAAGAAATCGCGGCCTACCTGGATCGGGGAGTGCGCACAGCGCAGCGCTGGGAGCACGACCTGCATATGCCAATTCATAGGCCGAAGGGCCAGGAGCGCAGCGCAGTCATCGCATTCCCCGAGGAATTGGATAACTGGCTACACGCGGCGCCGGTGCGGTTTGGACACTCGGTGGATTCCCTGGCGGAAGTAACTAAGGCGCTGGATATCGTTTCGCGTTCGAAACGGTTGGGCGCTACGGCGAACGAGTTGCTTGTTCGAGCCAGAGAATTGGCACAGAAGCAAACCACCGATGCCAGCACTATGTGCGAACGAGTGCGGCTGCTCAAACAGAAGTGTGCCGCCAGGCGTCATTCGGCTGCCTGATGGGCAAACAATCGCGTTCCCGCAAGTTACAACTGACTAGACAAATCGCGCCGCTGTTTTCGAAGTGTGGCAGAACTCAGTGGCCCAGTTGCAGGTTCAAAAGGCGCGCGACTTCGTCGTGGTATCCCTTGGTTTCCGGAGCATGGATGTCGCGCAGCGGCGGCTGCTCGTGGCCCATCAAGTCGCAGTAATGCAGCGCTTCAGCTATTTTCAAAATTTTTCCGCTGGGGCTTGCCGCAACAAACTGCCCGCAATACTGGCATACGGAAAGCAGAACGGATTGTTGGCGTGTGGACACGTGGAGGAAGGCGCCCGGGTTCACCACTTGGCTACCTTCTTTCTTCTTGCAGAGCGTTGCCGCAAGTATGCGGCAGCAAGCAGCGATTCGGGACGCCAAGAAACGCCGCCACTATTACGCGCCCCCTGGCAGATGAACACCCTAACCCATGATCCGCCGGCTTAGCCGCGTGGTCAGCGCAGAAACGGCAGCACCGCTTTCGCGATGCTGCCGCAAAACTGTAACCTCCGAAGCGGGTGGCCTGAGTTAAACGTTGTTGCGACGACGCAGCCCGAGCAGGCCGAGCAAGCCTGCGCCCAGCAGAGTCAAGCTTGCCGGTTCCGGCGCGGTCACGTTCACGTGGAAGTCCCCCGTGGTCGTATTCCCGTTGGTCACGGTTAGGAAAACGGCCTGGTCCAAGGCGTATGGATTCGCGGGGTTGAATCCTTGGCTTGCGGTGGACGAGAACGGGTTGCCGGTCAGCGTGTTTGCCCAGAGGAGAATCGCACTCGCGCAACCGGAACCATTACAAGCGCTGTTGGTATTGTCATAGGCAGCGGCCCAAAGCACGCTATTGCCTGCCCCACCCTGCGTCCCGCCGATCGTGCCGGTGGCGGTCACGCCGCCCGAGCCCGGAACATAGCCTTGGCCGGAAAATAGAATCAGAAGGGTATCGGCGTGTCCGCTGATGTTCGTAGCCACGAAACTCAGGTCCTGGTTGTTGGCTGCCAGTGGCGGCGACACCTGTCCGCTGTCGGCGTTCACCACAAAGTTGCCGAAGCTACCGATAAAGGCAACGCAACCGGCGATGGAGCAGGAATCGTTCCCGCCGCCGTCAGTGATCACGATGCTGGTATTGGTGCCAAAGTCGTAGAGCACCAGCGTTGGGGTCACGTTGGTCGCGTTTGCCATGACGGACATACCGATAACCATGACCGTCAGCAGAGCCGAAGCAAGCACTTTCCTGTTCATTAAACTTCCTCTTACTAGTTTTGAGCAGCTTAGGGTTATTACCTTAAGCACGTCGATTACCGAAGTAACGCTGGGTAAGCCACTGCTTCTTAAACAACATAGCTGCTGCCTCAATTGAGCACAGCCACTCTGCTGCAAACTCCTGCACATTGAGGGAAAGGCATTCCGCTTTCGGGAAAGGACTGCTGACAACTCTTCAGTACCAACTGGATAACAGCAGGGGGTTGGTCAATTGTTAGGAGAAAACCAGGTGAGTGAAGCGATTTGGGCGCGGCGCATCGAAGGATACAACCTGAAGCCTAACGCCAGTCTTTGGTGCCCGGGGCCGGAATTGAACCGGCACGCCCCTTTCGGGGCCCGGGATTTTAAGTCCCGTGCGTCTGCCAATTTCGCCACCCGGGCATGAACGCTGAGGCGTGTCGATTATAAACGGCGCCAAGTTTTTCTCCCGGGAGCGTTCCAGCAGGAGTTCCCAAAATGGTAAAATTCCGCGTTCGAAGCGGCAATTGCTTGCAGTGATTTGATGTCTTCACCAGGTAAGTGCTTTCGTCTCAGACCAGTCAATGGTAGGGAAAGTGCAGCGGAAAGTGCTCTATCCCGGTGTTTGCAAGTAACGCTGATACTCCCCAGGAGAATTCAACTATGCAGAAACCGACATGGGTCCTGCTTGCGGTAGTGTGCGTGGCCGTAGGGTTCGCGCAGTTCGCGCAAGCGGGAGACCACTTCAAGGCGCTTGGCCCCGACAGGAGCCAGGGCAACGACGACTCTCTGTTCTACCCCAACCAGTACGAAGCGGCGGTCGCCAGCCATCCGGATCCGAACGGTCTGGTGCTGTTCTCGCTGTGCCGGCGCGCGCCTTTCAACACCACGAGTTTGTTTTCCGCGTTCTCAGGCGGGAATGTGGACGCTATCGTGGCGGACACAACCTTCGAACTGGTGGACGGAACTTTCTGCTACAACCCGCAGAACGAGCAGAACATTGTGATCAACCCGACGAACAGCCAGAACATCGTGACCTCGGCGAACGATTATCGCTACGGGTTCCAGCACCTGGTTTACGTCAGCAACGATGGCGGCAACACATTCACCGATGTCCTGCTCCCGGGATGGGATCCGGCCACGGGAGGCAAAGGCATCTTCAAGCAGGTGCAGGCTGGAGGCGATCCGGTGCTGGCTTTCGGCCAGGATGGCACCTTGTATTTTGTCGGCCTGGTGTATGTCTTTTATTCGAACCGCACCGCCAGCGGTGTCGCCGTGGCGTCTTCCACGGACGGCGGCACGACCTGGAGCAGGCCGGTAATGGTGCACTTTGAAGACGCCAACAACTTCTTCAACGACAAGGAGTGGATCGCGGCTGGCGCCGGTGGCAACGTGTACGTCACCTGGACCCGGTTCAACGTGGGTCCTCACGGCACCGGCTACATCTCTTCGAAGATCGTGGAGGCCATCTCGCACGACCACGGCGCCAGCTGGACCGATCCGATCGCGGTCAGCGATGCCAGCCATCCGTTCGATCAGGGCTCGAATCCGGCGGTCGCACCCGATGGCACCGTGTACGTCGCCTACGAAGGCAACCAGGCCAGCAACGTCAGTCGGGACCAGACCGTGCTGGCCCGTTCGACCGATGGCGGACTGACGTTCACCAACGTCGAACTGGGGCGAGTGTACGACGACATCGGCTGCTACCCGTTGAATCAGGCGCAGGGCCGCGCACGCCTGAGCTTCGAGCAGTTCCGCCTCAGCAGCTTTCCGACACTGGCGATCGATCCGACGACCGGCGGCCTCGCCATCGTCTGGGCGGATGACCAGAACAATGCCGGTTGCGCTGCCGGAGCGAGCTCCTTCTCCGGACTGACCAACAACCAGGTGAAACTGGTGACCTCGTCGGATGGAATCACCTGGACGGCTCCGGTGATCATTACCTCGGGCGCTGATAAGGCGTATCCGGCGGTGGGCGCCAACGCAGGCCGCGTCGTCGTGGGGTACTTCACCCGCGACTACTCGCCGATCCCAACCGCGACCGATCACACCTGCCAGCGCGGGTTTCTGGATACGACGGATCCGGGCTATCCCGCTTCCACCACTGTCCATTACATCGACACGAACCCGGTTTGCCTCGATTACGCCTACAGCAGCTCGACCGACGGATATGCGAGCGAGACCCGGGTCTCTTCGCAGTCTTCGAACCCGTATGTCGAGTTCTCGGGCAGCTTCATTGGTGACTACACCGGTGTGGCGGTGGATCCGGCCGGGCATGTACATGCTGTCTGGACCGACTTCCGCGGCAATCCGGGTACGACCACCCCGAACCAAGACACGGTTGTCGGAAACCAGCCCTAAAGGTCGAGGGTTAGAACGTTCGTTTGTTTCAGGATGCGCCATCGGACCATTCCGGTGGCGCATTCTGCTGCTAAGTGTATGTAAATACACTGAGTTCCCGACGTGGTGCGGTTCCAGCTCGGGTGCTGCCAAATTCGGCAAGGCTGTAGTTTTTGCTTGCCCTTCAGGGAAAAAGCCCTTAGAATCGACAGTTTTGGCAGGGCTTTCGGAATCATCCTGCAGCGCAAACAGTGGGGCAACCTCAGCGGTTCCGAGTGAATCCTTCTGCCGACCCGGGGAATCCAATCTACAGGCCAGGCCCTTAAACCATACTTTTAGAGGCAGGAACAGAACTTATCATGGCAAAGCGACGCGGCAATCCGAATTGGGGCAAGCCCGAGCCAATTGGGCCGATTGTCCCTACCGTAACCGAGTTTGAGCAGGTGGTACGCGAGTTTAAGCTCCAGCCGGACCAGTACTTGCGGTCCACCCGCCTGCGCGAGTGGGCGCGCCGGAACAAGAACTCGAAGTACATCCCCGAGCCGCTTTTGGAAGCATGGGGATTCGAAATCGAGTCAACGCTGTAAAGGCTTAACCCATCCGAAAAGGGGCCGCCCTCGGGGCGGCCCCTTTTGCTTTGCTCCTCACTCCTGGCGTCGTGGGCGCTGACGAAGTGAAGAGAATACGTTCAGTGAACGTGAAGAGAACACGTTAAGCGAAAAGCGATGAGACTGGCGCCGGACCAACTCGCGGCCTTGATCGTGGCGACCAGCTTTGCCGCCGGGTTGAACGTGTACGCCATGATCGCGACGCTGGGGCTGCTGGCGCGGGCCGAGGTTGTGCCGCTGCCGCCGGCGCTGCACCTGATCGAATCATGGCCGGTGATCGGCGTCGCCATAGCGCTATTTGTCCTGGAATTCATCGCCGACAAGATTCCCGCCTTCGACCTGGTGTGGAACGCGCTGCATACGTTCATCCGCGTGCCGCTGGCGGCGCTGGTGGCTTACGGGGCGACCGCGCACCTCTCGCCGGCGGCGCAGATTCTGAGCGCAGTCGCCGGGGGAACGATCGCGCTGGCCGCCCACGGCGGAAAAATGGCGGCGCGCGCCGCAGTGACGCCGTCCCCGGAGCCCTTCTCCAACGCGGCGCTTAGCGTCGGCGAAGACGTGGTGGCGGTGGGGCTGACGTGGTTCGCCACGCGGCACCCGGTGATCGCGATCGCGGTGGTGCTAGCGCTGCTGGCGGCGATCGTGGTGACGATTCGCTACGCGGTTCGCGCGTTGCGGCGGCTTTTCCGCGGCGCGGAGCGCGTGGCCGGAGTTTCTCCGTGAGATTACTGACAAACTCGCGGCCAGCATGAGATAGTAGTCAGCCCAACACGAGGCGTCGGGCCATCCGTGCGCAGCCCGGGAGAGGCCAAGGAGCAGCGATGGTTCGCATCATCCCGCGCGAAACAAAATTCTTCGACCTATTCGAGCAGATGACCAGCAACGTGACCGATGGCGCACGCCTGCTGCTCAGCATTCTGCAGAATTTTGAAAACGTCGAGGCGCAGGTGGATAAGATCAAGGAGATTGAGCACCGTGGCGACGACCTGACGCACGGCATCATGACCAAGCTCAATCAAACGTTCATCACCCCGTTCGACCGCGAGGACATCCACCGGCTGGCGTCGTCGCTGGACGACGTGCTGGACTTCATCAATGCCGCGGGGCAGCGCCTGGTGCTGTACAAGATCCGCAACGCGCCTTCGCCGGCGGCGGAGCTTGCCGGACTGATCGTGCGCCAGACCGAGGAGCTCACCAAGGCGGTCTCGCTGCTGGAAAAGAACAAGCACGTACTGGATCACTGCGTGGAGATCAACCGCCTGGAAGACGAGGCCGACCGCGTCTGCCGCCTGGCCATCGCCCACCTTTTCGAGCATGAAAAAGACGCAATCGCACTCATCAAAATGAAAGAACTGTACGAAGTGCTGGAAATCGCCACCGACAAGGCCGAGGACGCCGCCAACGTGCTGGAAGCGGTCGTGCTGAAAAGCGCCTGATCCGACAACGATGCTAACCCACTCCCAAGGAAAGCCGAGCTGGTGAACACCACACTCATCCTGGTTGCGATCACTGTCCTCGTTGCGCTGGTCTTCGATTTTCTCAATGGATTTCACGATGCCGCCAATAGCATCGCGACCGTGGTTTCGACGCGCGTGCTCTCTCCCAAGCTGGCGGTCATCTGGGCTGCGTTTTTCAATTTCTTCGCAGCCTTCCTGCTGGGCACGGCGGTGGCGCACACCATCGGCAAGGGAATGATCCGGCTCGACATCGTGACGCAGTACGTGGTGCTGGCCGGGTTGATGGGCGCCATAGTGTGGGATCTGCTGACCTGGGTGTGGGGCTTGCCGACGTCGTCATCGCACGCGCTGATCGGCGGCTATGCGGGGGCGGCGTTCGCGCGCGCGTGGGTGCTTACCGGGAGCTGGCAGAGCTCCTGGTCGGTGATCATCCCCGGAGGTTGGACCAAGACGTTAGTGTTCATCGTGGTGGCGCCGGTGATGGGTTTGGTGCTGGGCTTCTCCTTCATGGTGGCGGTGTTCTGGATTCTGCAGAGGAAGTCGCCGCAACAGGTGGACGGCTGGTTTCGCCGGCTGCAATTGTTGTCGGCGGCGGCGTACAGCCTGGGCCACGGCGGAAATGACGCTCAGAAGACGATGGGCATCGTCGCGGGCGCGCTTTACACCGCCGGTTATATGACCAAGGCCGAGATGAACGGAAATTGGGGTCACTTTCACTGGCCGATTATCCTGGCAGCACATACCGCCATCGCCGCCGGGACGTACTTTGGCGGATGGCGGATCGTGCGCACGATGGGCACCAAGATTACAAAACTGAAGCCGGTGGGCGGATTCTGCGCCGAAGCCGCCGGCGCGATCACCTTGTTCGGCACAGCCCTGGCCGGCATCCCGGTGAGCACCACGCACACCATTACCGGAGCGATCATTGGGGTCGGGTCCACAAATCGCCTTTCGGCGGTGCGATGGGGCGTGGCGCGGCGGATTGTTTGGGCCTGGGTGCTCACCATCCCAGCGTCGGCCGCGGTTGCCGCCTTTACGTTCTTCGTCATCCGCGCGTTTCACCACACGGCGTGAGCTGAATTTCACTGGATTCAGGTCATTCGTCGCGTTCGAGGGCGAGCGCGCTCCAGCAGCCGGTCACACCCGCTTGTTACAATTGAAGTAGAGCTCATGTCTCCCACTGCGCCATTTGCCGACGTTCCCACGGCTATCGAGGACATCCGCGCCGGCCGCATGGTGGTCGTGGTGGACGACGAAGACCGCGAGAACGAAGGCGACCTCACGCTGGCGGCGGAAAGAGTGACGCCCGACGCGATTAATTTCATGGCCAAGTTCGGGCGCGGGCTGATCTGCCTGGCAATGACCGAGGACCGTCTCGACCATCTCCGCATCGGGCCGATGACGGCGGAGAACACCTCGCAGTTCGGGACGGCATTTTGCGAAGCGATTGACGCGCGCGATGGGGTCACGACCGGGATCTCGGCGTACGATCGCGCGCGCACCATCCAGGTGGCGATTGACCCGCGTTCACGCGCCGGCGATCTTGCGCGCCCGGGCCACGTTTTTCCGCTGCGCGCCCGCCGCGGCGGAGTGCTGGTACGCGCCGGACAGACCGAAGCGTCGGTGGACCTGGCGCGGCTGGCGGGGCTGGTGCCGGCCGGAGTGATCTGCGAAATCATGAATGAAGACGGCACCATGGCGCGCGTGCCCGACCTGGTGAAGTTCTGCGGCGAGCACGGCCTAAGGATGTTGACGGTCGCCGAGCTCATTCGTTATCGCATGCAGCACGAGCGCTACGTGCGGCGGGTGGGCGAGGCGCTGCTGCCGACGCGGTTCGGCGAGTTCCGGCTGATTGCCTACGAAAGCGAGGTGGACGGCGGCGAATCGCACATCGCGCTGCTGCGCGGCGAGGTCGAGCACGCCTCCGAGCCGGTGCTGGTGCGCATGCACTCGCACTGCCTGGTGGGCGACGTGTTCAGCGCCACCTGGTGCGGCTGCCATAACGTGATCGAGCGCTCCATGCAGATGATTGCCGATGCCGGACGTGGCGCGCTCATCTATCTTCATCAGGGCGCGAAGAAGGGTTACGCGGTGGAAAAGCTCGGCGACAAGACGGTGCTCACCTTCCACCGCGAGCATCGCCTGCCGGCGCTCCCGGAGAGCGAGCGCAAGACGCAGCGCGAAATCGGTATCGGGGCGCAGATTTTGTCGGATCTGGACCTGCACCGCATCCGGCTGCTCACCAATCATCCGCGCAAGGTGGCGGCACTGGAAGGATTCGGAATCGAGATTGTCGAGCAGGTGCCGGTGGAGAGCCCCGAGCCCCGAGCAGCGAGCCGCGCACCAAAAGGAAACAGCTAACCACGAAGGGCACCAAGTACAAGAAGTTTCGTGGATTAGCCGGTTGTAACGTCTTCTGTAGATCCTGTCTTCATGCTGCGATAGGCCGCGTCCAGCACAAGTTGATTCCGCCGTCCCTCTTCGCCGGAAGCAGGGAAGGGCGAACGCCCCTCGACGGCGGCGGCGAATGCGTCCACCTGGCGAGAATAGGCGAGCGTGTTGGATGCCTGCTGGGTTTGCACTTCGCCGCTACGCCATAGTTCGATGGTGACCGGTTGCTCGATGCTGAGGGCATTGTCGGCGCGGAGCACGCCGGTTTCTCCTACCAACTCGAGCGGCGTCCGGTACTGCGCCCTTGCGCTGACCAGCACTGTCGCCAGCGCGGAATGGCAAAACTTCAGCGACAGCATCGCCGAGGCTTCGACCGTCCCGGAGGCGTTGTCGGAGTAGCCGGCGGCAAACACGCTCGCTACCTGGTCGCCAAGAATGAAGCGCAGCGTGTCCACGCAATGGACGCCAACGTCGGCGACAGGTCCGCCGCCGGCAATGGCGGCATCGTGGATCCACCGCCGCGGGTGGTTGGCGACCGGATAGCAGAACTCCGCGCGCGCGAAGATGACGCGGCCAACGTCCCCGGCGGCTACGCGCTCGCGGATCCGTTGCACGCTCTCGGCGAAGCGGAAGATGTGAGCGACGCCGAGCAGCACGCCACGCGCGGCCGCCGCGTCCACCATCTGCCGGCACTCAGCGGCATTCATGCCCATGGGTTTTTCGACCAGCACGGGTTTGCCGCAGTTAACGGCGGCGATAACGTCGCGGGCGTGGCAGTTATTCGGCGTGGCCACGAAGACCGCGTCCACTTCGGGCGAGGCGCACAAGGCTTCGGTAGAAGAGAAAACCTTCGGGATGTGGTATTCGCGGCGCAGTCCCGGGCTTTTTCAGGGTCGCGGCGGGACAGGGCAGTGACTCGGGCGTTGTTTGCGCCGGCGAATCCTGGCATGAGCCGCTTGACCGCGTGCAATCCGAAGCCCGCGATGCCGAAGCGCACCATACGTCATTTGTAATTGGAAATTGGTAATTTGTAATTTGAAAATTCAGTTCGTACCCGACGTTCGTTACAAGCCTGCCTCACTGCTGGGTGTGACACGCATCACCGACGCGCGTACCGGCCGGAATCAGACTGGAGGCGAGGTGCGGTATGCCTATCCTCTTTATGGCGCTGATCGCGCTGGCGGTGTTCCTGGTAATGGGATTGATGCTGTTTTACGCCGCCTATGCCGAGTCGCACACCCAGCACAAGGGTGAGAGCTCTTCCGCGCCGGTGGAAGCTGCGCAAGGAAAGACAGCTCCCCGCGGCGCCTGAGCGGGTATTTGAAAATCCGATGGCAGCCATCGGAAAACCACGGTTGACACGCGCGCCGTCTGGTTTGTACGCTACTTGTTCGATGTTCCACGTCTCCCACAACACAACCATGGCCATGTGCATTATGCGCATGTGTCGTGGTCTGTGGGTTGCGCGGACTGGCGGCGAGTAGAGCAGTAGCCGCAGAAAGCTCAACGGCCCACGGTCCACATCCGGATCGTGGGCCGTTTTCTTTTTCAGCGCACAAGGAGAGAAGAGATGAGCAACGCCAACCAGCCCGAGAAGCAGCACCTGGCCACAATCGCGGTCCATGGCGGACAGGCGCCCGACCCGGCCACCAACGCGCGCGCGGTCCCGATTTATCAGACCACCTCCTACGTATTCAACGATGCCGACCACGCCGCCCGGCTGTTTGCGCTGAAGGAGGTCGGCAACATCTACACCCGGATCATGAACCCGACCACGGATGTGCTCGAGAAGCGCGTTGCCGCGCTGGAGGGAGGAGTGGGCGCGCTGGCGACCGCCTCCGGTCAGGCGGCAGAAACGCTGGCCATCATGACGCTGGCCGGCGCAGGGGACGACATTGTCTCCACCACATCTCTCTACGGCGGCACCTACAACCTGTTTCATTACACATTGCCGAAGCTGGGCATCGCGGTGAAGTTCGTGGAGGCCGAGGACTTCGAGGGGCTGCGGGCCGCCATCGGGCCACGCACCAAGGCGGTTTATACCGAAACGCTCGGCAACCCGAAGC
This sequence comes from Terriglobales bacterium, assembly GCA_051006995.1. Taxonomy (GTDB): domain Bacteria; phylum Acidobacteriota; class Terriglobia; order Terriglobales; family Acidobacteriaceae; genus JAIQGF01. Next base: position 8,627 of record JBPCSQ010000011.1, on the reverse strand, counting down.
TCGATGTGCCGGACTTCGCGCGGCTTGCCACCATCGCGCACGAGCATGGCGTACCGCTGATCATTGACAACACGTGTGCCTCGCCGGCGTTGTGCCGGCCGATCGAGTTTGGGGCGGACATCGTGGTCAACTCGGCCACGAAGTTCATCGGTGGGCACGGCAATTCCATCGGCGGCGTGATCGTGGACAGCGGCAAGTTCGAGTGGAAAGCTTCGGGCCGCTTCCCGGAATTTGTGGAACCCGATCCGTCGTACCACGGCGTCAGCTACACCGAGGCGTTCGGGCCGGCGGCGTTCATCATCAAGGCGCGGGTGCAGGGCCTGCGCGACACCGGCGCGTGCCTGTCGCCGTTCAACGCTTTCCTGCTGCTACAAGGCGTAGAGACCTTGCACCTGCGCATGCAGCGGCACTCGGAAAACGCGCTGGAGGTGGCGCGCTTCCTGCAACGGCATCCGCAAATCGACTGGGTCAACTATCCGGGCCTGCCAAGCAGCCAGTATCACGAGCGCACGCGCAAGTACCTGCCGCGGGGCGCGGGCGCGCTGCTCACCTTCGGTATTCGCGGAGGATACGAAGCGGGCCGCGCGCTCATCAATTCGCTCCGGCTGTTCAGCCTGCTGGCGAACATCGGAGACGCCAAGTCGCTGGTGATCCATCCGGCGTCAACCACGCACCAGCAGCTCAGCGACGACGAGCAGCGCACCACCGGCGTTACACCGGATCTGGTGCGGCTGTCGGTGGGCATCGAGGACGTGTGCGACATCATCGCCGACCTGCAGCAGGGGCTGGAAATCGTGGGCAGGAAATTTCCGGACACGGCGGAGCGCGAGCTGCAAGCACGGGCCGCAGGAGACTGACCATGACAAACGTGGAACCCACGCACGAAGCGACGCTGCCGATCGGTACGCTGGCACTCGACAGCGGAGGGGAATTGGCGCAGGCGGAGATTCACTACGCGGTCTACGGCGAACCGAACGAGCTGCGCGACAACGTGATCCTGGTGTGCCACGCGCTGTCCGGCTCGGCGCGCGTAGCCGACTGGTGGCCGCAACTGTTTCCGGCGGTCTTCGACACCTCACGGTTTTGCGTGATTGGAAGCAACCTCATCGGATCGTGCTACGGGTCAACCGGCCCATCGTCACTCGACCCGGTGACCGGCATCACCTACGGCCCGGACTTCCCGCTGGTTTCGGTTCGCGACATGGTGCGGGCACAGGCGCGCGTGCTGGACCGGCTGGGCATCGAGCGGCTGCACACGGTGGTGGGGGGATCGATCGGCGGCATGCAGGCGCTGCAGTGGGCGGTGGATTTCCCGCTCAGGGTGGAACGATGTATCGCCATCGGCGCCGCGTCCATCGGGGCGATGGCGCTGGCGCTGAACCACCTCCAGCGGCAGGCAATTCAACTCGACCCGGCCTGGCACAACGGCCGTTACGCGCCGGGAGAAGGTCCGGCAGGCGGCCTGGGATTGGCGCGGGCCATCGCCATGCTGTCGTACAAATCGGCGGAGTTGTTTGCGCAGCGCTTCGCCCGCCGTCCCAACCGCAACGGGGAAGATCCCTACCACACCTTCCAGGAGCGCTTCGACGTGGCCGGCTACCTGGACCACCAGGGCGAGAAGTTCAACGCGCGCTTCGATGCCAATTCCTACCTCGTGTTGTCGAAGGCGATGGACACGTTCCACCTGGAACGCGGCTACGAATCGGAGCACGAGGCGCTGCGGCGGATTCGCGCGCGGGTGCTGCTGGTGGGCATTTCCTCCGACTGGCTGTTCCCGCCGGAGGACGTGCGCGACCTGGCGCAGCGCATCCGCGCCGCCGGCCGCACTTGCGATTACGCGGAGCTGAAGTCCACGCATGGCCATGACGGTTTCCTGGCCGACATGGACCTGCTGACGCCGTTCCTCACTGCCGCCATCTGGCGCCCGGCGGCCAGTGCGGTTTCCATCGCGAGGCCGCGGCTGGCCCGCAGCGCGAATCTTTAGGAGACGACTATGCGAACCCAAGTGGCGGAAGAGACGACGCGGTTACCCAGGGACCTGCTGCGCGACCGGGTGGCCATCGTGACCGGCGGCTCGCGGGGGATCGGGCGCGCCACGGTGACCCGGCTGGCGGAAGCCGGGGCACACGTGGTTGTGAACTATCTCACGCACGAGCGTGAGGCGCAGGAAGCGGTGAGCGCGGCGCGCGAACTTGGCGTGGAGGCCGTGACCGTGCAGGCGGACGTCAGCCGCGGCGACACCGCCCAGGCCCTGGTGGAACATGCGCTCGATCACTTCGGCCAGGTGGACGTGCTGGTGGCCAATGCCGGCATCTGGGAAGGCGCGCCGGTGGAAGAAATGTCGGAAGAACTTTGGGACCGGGTGCTCGACGCCAACCTGCGCGGCACATGGACCTGCTGCCGCGCCGTGGTGCCGTTCATGAAAACGCGGCAGCGGGGCTCGATCGTGATCGTAAGCTCCACCACCGGACAGCGCGGCGAGGCCGGTTATTCCAACTACGCCGCCTCCAAGGGCGGCCAGATCAGCCTGGCGAAGTCGCTCGCCACCGAGCTGGCGCCGCATATTCGCGTCAATTGCGTCGCGCCCGGCTGGGTCGATACCGAAATGAACGATCCGGTATTCCACAACAACGGCTTCAAGCACCACGTTTCGGAAGCGATCCCGCTGCGACGCATCGCCACTCCCGACGATGTGGCGCTCTCGGTCGCGTTTCTGGCTTCCGACTGGTCGCGCCACATCACCGGCGAGGTATTGAACGTGAACGGCGGCTCCGTGCTCTGCGGGTGAGGCTTGGGATCTGCGCGGTGAGCCTCCTCACAATCAAAAGTGAGCCAAATCACGGCCCGCTGCGGCAGCGCTTCGCTATCTTCGGTCTACGAGGTGCACCGTCCGGATACTGCCGTGGCGGCGGCGCCCGGAAAAATCATTCGCGGGAGAGAAAAGCCATGGCTTATGTGATCACGGACGCCTGCATCAAGGACGCGCTTTGCGCCGATGCCTGTCCCACCGACTGTATCCACCCCAAGAAAGACGAGCCGGAGTTTGAGGCCGCCACCCAGATGTACGTCGACCCGGAAGGCTGCATTGATTGCGGCGCCTGCGTCGCGGTCTGCACCTCGAGTTCGATCATGCCGGCCGAGGAACTGCCCGCCGACAAAACCGGTTTCACCGAGAAAAATGCAAAATACTACGCTCACTGAGGCGGATTTTTTCTGGGTCCCAAAATGGGAATAGCCCGCGCCGCGGCGTCGGGCTTTTCTTTTTAGCATCTTAGCGCGGCCTACTCTTTCACACGCCTGCAAGCGCTTGCACATTGATAAACAAAGCACTTGCCCGATGCTCCGCCGGCTTCCATACTCCCGCCCTTATGAAGAAAACATATTTCGTTTTGGCTGCGGTCTGCACCGCAGTCTGCGCCCTCTTTCTGCTCCTTCCCACAAGGGTCCAGGCGGCTTCGACCACCATCGTGATCAGCCAGGTGTACGGCGGCGGCGGCAATTCCGGCGCTACCTACAAGAACGATTTCATCGAGCTCTACAACCTCGGGTCCGCTCCCGTCGACCTGACGGGATGGACGGTGCAGTACGCCTCGGCGACCGGCAGTTCGTGGCAGAAGACCACGTTGTCGGGCGTGCTGCAGCCGGGCCAGTACTACCTCATCCAGGAGGCGCAGGGCGCCGGCGGCACGGTGAGTCTTCCCACGCCTTCGGCGGTCGGTACGATTCCCATGGCTGCGGGCGCGGGGAAGGTCGCGCTGGTGAACAACAGCACCACGCTGACCGGAACCTGCCCGGTGCCCGCCACGGCCGCCGTGGTCGATTTCGTCGGCTTTGGCAGTACGGCCAACTGCTTTGAGGGCACGGGTCCAACGCCGGCGCCAAGCAACACCACAGCCGTGCTGCGCGCCGGCGCAGGTGCCACCGACACCGACAGCAACAGCGCCGATTTTGCCGCCGGCGCCCCGAACCCGCGCACCAGCGCTTCCGGCATCAGCGCGTCCGGCGTTGCCGATCCCTCGCCCGCGGGTCAGGGCGAAGGCATCGTCGTGAAGGTGCTGGTTACGCCGGGTTCCAATCCGCCCAGTACCGGGTTGACTGCCAAGGCTGACTTGTCCGCCATCGGCGGCTCGAGTACCCAGACGCTGTTCGACGATGGCACCAATGGCGACGCCATCGCCGGCGACAATAGTTTTTCCTATGGCATCGCCGTGCCTGCGGCCACGCCGCTGGGCAACGTGAACATCCCGGTGACGGTCAGCGACGCTCAGTTGCGCACTGCCACACCGACCATCGTGCTGAACGTGATTGGTCCGGTGCCGCTGCTGTCCGTTCATGATGTGCAGGGGAGTGGGGCCTCCTCTCCTTACGCCGGACAACTTGTCAAAACAACGGGAGTAGTCACCGGCGCGAAGACCAACGGCTACTTCATTCAAGCGCCGGATGCAGAGGCGGACGGCGATCCCAACACCTCGGAAGGCGTATTTGTTTTCACTTCCAGCACCCCGCCCGCGGGCGCCGCCGTCGGTAACCTGGTGCAGGTGCGCGGGAGCGTTCAGGAGTATGTTCCCGCCTCCGACGCCTTCAGCCCCTCGACCACCGAGTTCGCTAATTCCACTCTGACGGTGTTGGCGAGCGGCCAGTCGCTGCCGGCGGCGGTGACCATCACCGCAGCCGACCTCGACCCGCACGGCAGCATGACGCAACTGCAAAAATATGAGGGCATGCGCGTCCACGTCGATACGCTGTCCGTCACTGGGCCGTCGAATGGCAGCATCAACGAGTCCACCGCTGGGGCGACCAGCAACGGCGCGTTCTGGGGCGTGTTCCCGGGTACGCCGCGGCCGTATCGAGAAGCCGGGATCGAGGCCCCCGGAGTTCCACCGGCAGGGTCGCCGGCGAATGTCCCCACCTTCGATGGCAATCCGGAGCGGTTGCGCGTGGACACCAAGGGGCAGGTGGGCTCCACGCCGATTGACGTCACATCGTTTGCGACCGTCAACAACATCACCGGCGTGCTGGAGTACACCTTCCGCAGCTTCTCCATCGTGACTGATCCCGGTACGCCGCCGGCCTTCAGCGGCAACATCGGTCCGGCGGCGGTTCCGGCTGCCGCGGCGCACGAGGTGACGGTCGGATCCGCCAACCTGGAGCGCTTCTTCGACACCACCGATGATCCCGACACGCAGGATGCTGTTGTTAATTTGACCGGCTTCAACAATCGGCTGGCAAAGTATTCGCTGGCGATTCGCACCATCCTGCAAATGCCTGACATCCTGGGAGTGGAGGAGGTCGAACATCTGTCCACGCTGCAAGCGCTGGCGACGCAGATCAACAGCGACGCGCTGGCCGCCACCGGCGCCAACCCCGGCTATGTCGCCTACCTGGAAGAAGGCAACGACATCGGCGGTATTGATGTCGGGTTCCTGGTGAAGTCCTCGCGCATTGCGGTTGTTGACGTCACGCAGCTGCACAAGGACACCACTTATACCGATCCCAACAACGGACAGCAGGCCATGTTGAACGACCGGCCGCCGCTGCTGGTGCACGCGACCGTGAAGGTCTCCGGAAAAGAACTGGAGTTGCCGCTAACGGTGATCGTCAATCACCTGCGTTCGCTCAGCAGCATCGAGGATCCGGCGGATGGTGACCGCGTTCGCGCCAAGCGGCTGGCGCAGGCCGAGGACCTGGCTGGCATCATCCACGACGAGCAGATTGCCCATCCGAACGCCAGCATCATCTCCGTTGGCGATTACAACGCCTACCAGACCGACAAACAGGACGGCTATGTGGACGTGGTCGGCACCGTCATGGGCACGCCGGCGCCTCCCGATCAGGTTGTGCTGGCAGGCCCGTCTGGGTTGGTGACGCCGCCGCTTACCGACTTGGTCAGTATCTTGCCGCCGGCTCAGCAGTACTCGTACGTCTTCGACGGCAACATGCAGGTGCTCGATCACATCCTGGTCAACTCGCTAGCGTACGGGAAACTCAGCCGCTTCCTGTATGCGCGCAACAACGCGGATTTCCCGGAGAGCTATCACGGCGATCCAACGCGTCCGGAGCGCTACTCCGATCACGACGTCCCGGTCGCCTACTTCACCGTGGCCCAGGACACGACTCCTCCGGTGCTGACTCTCCCGTCGGATATGAGCGTGTTGGCGGCTTCTGCCGCAGGCTCCGTCGTTACCTACACGGCCAGCGCCACCGACACGGTGGACGGTCCGACCACGATTACGTGCGCTCCGTTATCCGGCGCCACGTTCCCGATTGGCACCACCACGGTGAACTGCAGTTCCACCGACGCGCACAGCAACACGGCGACCGGCAGCTTCCACGTCAACGTGGGCTACGCCTTCAGCGGGTTCTTCTCGCCACTGGGCGGCGGCGCGTTCAATGCGGGCAGCACCGTTCCGGTGAAATTCCAGTTGGGATTCGCCGGTGGGGCGCTGGTCACCAGCCCGGGCGCGGTGCAGGGAATCACCGCTGCGTATAACGCCGATTGCGCCGGCGCCGCCGAGGGGACTCCTTTTGCGGCCGCTCCGGCAGGCGGCAGTACCCTGCGCTATGACTTGACCGCCAGCCAGTTCGTATTCAACTGGAAGACCGGTTCGGCCTTCGCTGGCAGTTGCTATAACCTCAACCTCAACCTGAGCGACGGCAACAGCTACTCGACCATGGTCAGCTTTAAATAGCAGTCCGCAGACCGAAAAGGCGGATGCCTTGGCATCCGCCTTTTTCTTTTCCAGGTGCAGTCCCTATTTAAAGCTGTAGACCACTTTTTCTCCCGTATCGGCAGTGGGGCCGTACACCGACGGCACCAGTTCGCCGACTTGCCGCAGATAGACGATCAACTGCCCGCGATGATGGCTGGAGTGCGTCATGCGGCGGGTCATCACCCAGGCGCGCGAGCGCGTGACATCGAAAAACTGCGTGGGCTCCGGCCACCACTGCTCCGGCTTGGCGCGCAACAGTTCGAGCCGCTTCAGGGCGTCGGCGCCGTATTTTTCGATAAAGCCTTCCTGCGTCCGGTGCCCGGGGTTGGGATCGCCGGTGTCAATGCCGAGCATCACCTTCATCCAGCGTCCTTCCGACTGGACCTGGTGCTCCATCTGCTCCAGCACGCTGCGTGATTTCGGATGCGGCCGGTAATCCATGCTGCTGGCGGGAAACGCCCGCCAGATGCTGAGAATCTTCAGCCGCTCGGTTTCGTACGTGTCGGTGAGAAAGTCGTATGCCGTCGCCATGCCTTCCTCCGCGCCGGAATTATAGGCCGGCGGAACTTCAGCAGAGCCTTACGATGGCCAAAAGGACGGGCTTATCCTCTGTCATCCCGCCGGGGTTTTTCTCTGCGAGGCGACGTGGCTGCGCAACGGTGGGTTCAGCCTGCGTAGCAGGCGGAAGGATGTAGCCCCGGGCGTGAGCCTGGGGTTAGTGGAAGCTATGCCGGCGAAAGCCAGTGCCCAAAACCCCGCCCTCGCGCCGCCCTCTTCGCCGCCACGTCTGCCGAAATCCCGAAACGCGCCATTCCGTTACCCTCTGCAGGCACGGCTTCAGCCGTTCCGGGCGCACACCAGAAAATCCTGTAACTTCCTGTTGACGACGACAATCTTTGCGGAACGGAGTCCAACGTGAAAAACCTGATCCTCCTCCTCGTGCTGGTTGCGGTGCCCGCAATGCTAGGACAGCAACCGCCGGTCAGTTCTCCTCTTCTCGACCATCTCGCCGGAAGGTGGTTGATGGAGGGCACGATGGCTGGCAAGCCGACCACGCACGAGATCGACGCGCAGTGGGTACTTGATCATCACTATCTGCGCATTCACGAGGTCTCGCAGGAGAAGACGGCCCAAGGGCAGCCGCAGTATGAAGCGATGATATTCATCGCCTGGAATGAGCAGCCGAAACACTATTCCTGCGCATGGCTGGATGTTTACGGCGGGTTCTCCGTCGGATCAATCGGCGTGGCGCCCCCCTCCGACAATGAGCTGGCATTTGTCTTTAAAAACGATAAAGGCGAGCCGGACTTCAGCAACGATTTTGTCTATGACCCGAAGACCGATACCTGGTCAGACACGTTGGACAACATCGTAAACGGCGCAAGAAAGCCCTTCGGTCGCGTCAAACTACGCCGCAGGCCCGAGACCCATTCACAGTGAGCGGGCGATCCTCGCGACCGCTGCCGCCTCTTAGGCTATGGCACTTTCGTGGTGTCCGACCCAAAGCGGCCTTCCACAGCCATTCTCCTTGACACCCCCTCCTAAACGCGATAAACCGTTGCCACTTTTTGGGGTCCGCAAGCCGCTTTTCCTTGGCGCTATCCGTGTGCGCCACTGTGTGTGTCCGTAAACCGGGGAGGACTCGCCAGTATGAAAGCTTCACGTAGAGACTTTCTGAAGGTCAGCACCGTCGGCGGCGTGGCCGCATCGGTGCTTGGCTTTGACTTGACGCCGGCGCATGCCGAGGTGCGGGAGCTGAAAATTTCCCGTACCACCGAGACGCGCTCCACCTGCCCGTATTGCGCGGTGGGATGCGGGGTAATCATTCACACCCTGGGAGACAAGAGCGGCAACGTCAGGCCCGCGGTGGTGCATGTGGAGGGCGATCCCGACCATCCCATCAACCAGGGCGCGCTC
>JBPCSQ010000010.1:0-154054 GCA_051006995.1 Terriglobales bacterium | reverse complement strand
TGCAGCCCGCCGCCCGCCACCCGTTCAAGGGCATCAGGGACATCGCCGCGCTGGAGCGGTTGCTGTCCGAGCGGGCCGCCGCGGTCCCGCTGGTGATGCTGACGGTCACCAACAACTCCGGCGGCGGCCAGCCGGTTTCGATGGAGAACGTGCGCGCGGTGAGCGCGGTCTGCCGCCAGCACAAAATCCCGCTCTATTTCGACGCCTGCCGCTTCGCCGAGAACGCCTGGTTCATCAAGCTGCGCGAGGATGGATACAAGGACAAGACGCCGAAGCAAATCGCGCAGGAGATGTTCAGCTACGGCGACGGCTGCACCATGTCGGCGAAGAAAGACGGCATGGCCAACATCGGCGGGTTTCTCTGCACCAACGACGACCTGCTGGCGCAGCAGGAAAAAGATCTGCTGATTCTGACCGAAGGTTATCCGACCTACGGCGGTCTGGCGGGCCGCGACCTGGAAGCCGTCGCCGTCGGCTTGCAGGAGGCGCTGCAGGAAGATTACCTGCGCTACCGCATCGCTTCGACCGCGTATCTGGGCAACCACATCGCCGCCAAGGGTGTGCCCATCGTGCAGCCTCCGGGCGGGCACGCCATTTATCTCGACGCCCGCGCCTTCCTGCCGCACATTCCGGTGGAGCAATTTCCCGGCGTGGCGCTGGCGGCCGAGTTGTACCTGGAAGGCGGCATTCGCTCGGTGGAGATTGGCTCGCTGATGTTCGGCAAGGCGGCGAAAATGGACCTGGTGCGCCTGGCGATCCCGCGCCGCGTGTATACCCAGAGCCACATTGATTACGTGGTCGAAGTCATTCTCGCCGTTTGGGAACGCCGCGAAAAAATCGGCGGCCTCCAGCTCACCTACGAGCCGCCGTTCTTGCGGCACTTCACCGCCAAGCTGGAGCCGGCGGCCAAGGTCACTGCCGCGGAAAACCGGTAACCACGGGTCGCCACGGATCTTTCGCGAATCCGTGTTCATCCGCGATAATCCGTGGTTCATTTTCCTTACGTTGCGGGAAATCGAGGAGTCATGAAGAAGATACGCGTGATTCAGTACGGGGTCGGACCGATCGGCGCGGGCATGGTGCGCCTGATGCTGGAGAAGCCGGAAATCCAGATTGTCGGCGCGATTGATGTGGATCCCGCCAAGGCGGGCAAGGACTTGGGGACCGTCGCCGGTGCGAAACGCGAAATCGGCCTCAAGATCAGCGCCGACTCGCAGGCCGTTCTGCGCGCCGGCGCCGACGTGGTGGTGCACACGACCTCGTCGTATCTGACCTCGGTTGCCGGCCAGCTTACCGAATGTCTTGAGGCCGGACTGCACGTGGTCTCGACGTGCGAAGAGCTGTCGTACCCGTTCCGCAAGCATCCCGAACTGAGTCGCAAGCTCGATGAGACCGCGAGCAAGCACAACGTGGTGCTGCTGGGAACCGGCGTGAATCCCGGCTTCGTGCTCGACAAGCTCATCCTGACGCTGGCCACCGCCTGCCAGAAAGTGACGCACGCCAGCGGTCATCGCGTCGTGAACGCCAGCACGCGGCGCCAGCCTTTGCAGGCCAAAATCGGCTCCGGCATGACCGTGGAAGAGTTCCAGGCAAAGGTGAAAGCCGGCGTCATCAAGCATCACGGCCTGCCCGAGTCGGTGGGCATGGTGGCCGACGGCCTGGGCCTGGAGGTCGCGAAGATCGAAGAGGTCATCGAGCCGGTGCTCGCGCAAGAACGCGTCAAGACCGACTACTTCGACGTTCCCGCCGGCAAGGTGGTCGGCGTGCGACAGGTGGCGCGCGGAACTTCTGCGGCGGGCAAGATCAACGTGGACCTCACGCTGGAAATGTACCTGGGAGCGCCGGATTCTATGGACACGGTCAGCATCACCGGCACGCCCGAGCTGACCCTCACTGTGCCTGGCGGAACGCACGGCGACCTGGCGACGGCGGCCATCACCGTGAATTGCATTCCGGTCTTGTTCGAGATGAGGCCTGGCTTGCGCACGTCGAAGGACACGCCGATGAGGTATTTCCCGGGGAGCCAACCCTCGATTCACTAACGGGTTGCGAAGACGACCTACCCGCATTTGCCAAAACCGGACAATGTGGGGCCCAAAGAACCCTTCCATCGAAAAAACCGATTGGTTCTATCACAGAAACTAGTGATAGCCCTCACAGCCAAGCTGGCCGGATAGGTCTGTAATCGGCTGTTACGCGGGCGGGTTTCCGCCGCGAGGGACCGATGAGCGACCAGCCAACTGGCAAGAGTCAACACCTGCTGAAATGCCCGCTTTGTGAAGGTCGAGGAGAACTCCCAGAACAAGATTTGTTCGACCGCCTTGCCGAAAAGGACCTGGGGCGCAAGTTGTCCAGCTATGTCGGCAATGTAATCGAAGCGGACGAAAAGGAGAAATTTTCCGACGCCGCGCATCGCGGCGACCCCGAATTCCAGCGCCACGTGGACGTGTGGAACTGTACCCACTTCCTGTGGCGGCGCAGTCCGAAAGAGTGATGCTGGTGTAGGGCAGAGAGAGAGCCTATGGCGACGGAGACCGAAGTCATCCCGGAAATTCTGGCCCAATTTGAGGACCGCCGTTCCAGCCTGATTCCCATCCTGCAGGAAATCCAGGAAAAGTACAGGTACTTGCCCCAGCCCATGCTGCGGCAGGTGGCCGAACGGCTGAACGTGCCGCTCACCGACGTGTATCACGTGGCCACCTTTTACAACTGCTTCAGCCTGGAGCCGGTAGGCCGCAACCTGGTGCAGGTATGCCTGGGCACAGCCTGCCACGTGCGCGGCGCGCCCAAGGTACTGGACCGGCTGTTGACCGACCTGAAGCTCCACGATCCCGGCACCACCGCCGACATGGAATTTACGGTGCGCACGGTGCGCTGCGTGGGCTGCTGCGGCCTGGCGCCGGTGGTGCGGGTGAACGACAGCACGCACCCCAACATGACGCAGGCCAAGGTCAAAGGCATGTTGAAGAAGTACTACGCCAAGCCGGCGGCGACAGCGCGGTAATCGCGAGGAAACGAGATGCCAAGGTTGAATTCGTTTACGGAGCTGGAGCAACTGCGCCGCCAGTGCCTATCGGAGCGCGACGCGCAGAAGCCCTGCCTGACGGTGTGTGCCGGCAGCGGCTGCAGCGCGGCGGGCGCCGACGAGGTGCTGGAGGGTTTGCGCAAGGCGGTGCAAAAGGCCGGCATGGCCGAAAAGATCGACGTCAAAAGCACCGGTTGCCATGGTTTCTGCGAGCGCGGCCCGGTGATGCTGATCTGGCCCGAGGGCACGTTCTACAACAAGGTGACGGCGGCGCATGCGGCCGACATCGTGGCCAGCGTTTGCAACGGCCACAGGCCGGTCGAGAAGCTGCTCTACCAGGATCCGGTCAGCGGCAAGCGCTGCGAAAAAGAGGATGAAGTCCCGTTCTACGCGCGCCAGCAGCGCGTGCTGTTCGCCAGCAACGGCAAGATTGACCCCAAGGAGATCAAGGATTACCTGCGCGTCGGCGGTTATGCCGCGGTTGCCAAGGCGCTGAACGGCCTGACGCCTGAGAAGGTGATCGAAACGGTCACCAAGTCGGGGCTGCGCGGGCGCGGCGGCGCCGGGTTCCCGACGGGCGTGAAGTGGAGCCTGTGCCGGCAGAACGGCAAGCCCAACGGGCATGGCGAAATCGAGCGCTACATCATCTGCAACGCCGACGAGGGTGATCCCGGGGCGTTCATGGACCGGTCGCTGCTGGAAGGCAATCCGCACAGCGTAATCGAGGGCATGATCATCGGCGCCTTCGCGCTGGGCGCAAAGACCGGCTACGTATATGTGCGCGCCGAGTATCCGCTGGCCGTGCAGCACCTGCGCATGGCGTTGCAACAGGCTGAAGAGCTCGGCCTGCTGGGCGACAACATCCTGGGCACCGGGATGAGCTTCCGCATCCGCCTGGTGCAAGGTGCGGGCGCGTTTGTGTGCGGGGAGGAGACGGCGCTGATCGCCTCCATCGAGGGCCGCGTCGGGGAGCCGCACCCGCGTCCGCCCTATCCTGCAGAAAAAGGGCTGTTCGGCAAGCCCACGATCATTAACAACGTCAAGACCTGGGCCAGCGTCGGTCACATCATCAATCGCGGCGCCGACTGGTACTCCTCCATCGGGACGGAGAAGAGCAAGGGCACCATGGTGTTCTCGCTGGTCGGCAAGATCAACAACACCGGCCTGGTCGAAGTGCCGATGGGAATCACGCTGAAGGAGATGATCTACGACATCGGCGGCGGCATCCCCAACGGGCGCGAGCTGAAAGCGGTGCAGATTGGCGGGCCGTCGGGCGGCTGCATCCCGGCCGACCTGATTGATTTGGCGATTGATTACGAGCAGCTTCAGAAGGCCGGCAGCATGATGGGTTCCGGCGGCATGGTAGTGATGGACGACACCACGTGCATGGTGGACGTCGCGCGCTACTTCATGGAGTTCCTCGAGGAAGAATCCTGTGGGCAGTGCTTCCCCTGCCGGCAGGGTACGCAGGAGATGAAAGCCATCCTGACGCGCATCTGCGAAGGGCGCGGCAAGGAAGAAGATCTCGATACTCTGCAGGATCTCGGCTGGATGATGAAGGAAACCTCGCTGTGCGGCCTGGGCCAGACCGCTGCCAACCCGGTGCTGACCACCCTGCGCTACTTCCGCAATGAGTACCTGGCGCACATCCGCGACGAGGTCTGCCCGGCCAAGGTCTGCAAGAAGCTGATTGTTTACGAAATCAATCCGGTCATGTGCAACGGCTGCGGCGCCTGCGTCAAGGTGTGCGCCGGGCAGGCCATTCTGGGCGAGAAAGATCACGCGCACACGATCGACCGGGCCAAGTGCACCAAGTGCGGCGCTTGCCTGGAAGTCTGTCAACCCAAAGCGGTGCTGGTGTCATAGGAGCGATTCCGTGCCGAAGCTTAGGATCAACGGCATTTCGGTGGAAGTGGAACCCGGCACGACGGTGCTGGAGGCGGCCCGCTTCCTCGGTGTCCCCATTCCCACGCTGTGCCACGACGATGGGCTGCGCGACGTCGGGGCCTGCCGTCTGTGCATGGTCGAGGTCAGCTTCTCCGGCAACGGCCGCACCCGACTGCTGAGCGCCTGCACGCTGCCGGCGCAGGACGGCATCGAAGTGCGCACCAACTCCGACAAGGTGCAAAAGGCGCGCAAGCTGCTGCTGGAGTTGTACGTCGCCACCTGCCCACAATCGAAGCGCATCCAGGACTTGGCCAGCGAATACGGCGTGCGCCAGGTGCGCTACGACGCGCACAACGACAACTGCATCCAGTGCGGGCTGTGCGTGCGTGTCTGCGAGCAGCAGATGATGGCCGGCGCCATCGGTTTTGCCGGACGCGGGCACCATCGCCACGTCTCCCGGCCCTTCGACATTACTAGCGACAAGTGCCGCCAGTGCGGCGCCTGCATTTACGTCTGCCCGGTCTGCGAGCTGCGTTGCCAGGCCTCGACGGCCACCACGACGCTGTGCAGCGGGTGCGTGAATTTCGCGCCCGTGTGCTTCCAGAGCTACGACGACGCGATGTGTTTCCGCGAGCCCTGCGTTGCGTGTGAGTTGGCGGGACCGCTGCGCAGCGATGTGCAGATTAAGAAAGCCGTTGGCCATTAGCCCGTTGGCCACTGGCGTTAAAGGTTTTGGATGTGGAGCTGAGCGCCGAAGGCCAAAAGCCAACGGCCAACAGCCAGCGGCCAATGGCCGACAGAATTTAGGAGAAGAAAATGACCTACACACGCCTCAACGCATCCGCGGCAACGCTGACCAAGAACCGCACCGAGGACTCGATCAGCCCGTTCAGCGGAATGTGCACCACCTGCATTGATGGGTGCATCGGGATGTGCGAGATCGGCAAGTCCGCCTACCGCGGGCCGGAGATGATCTACCCGCAGCCGTTCGGCATCATCACCACCGCCTCGCAGAAGGATTACCCGGTGGACCTGTCGCATTTCACCGTCCTCGGACGCTGCGCCGGGGCGTGGGGAGTCGAAGCGGACAGCAATAAGGCGCTGTTCCCCAGCGTCAGCCTGGAGCAGACCATCGGCGCCGACAAGAAGAACGGCATCCGCTGCAAGCTGCCGTTCATCGGCGCCGCCATGGGCTCCACCAACGTCGCCAAGAACAATTGGCCGGAGTACGCAGCCGGGTTGGCCATCAGCGGCGTACCCATGGCGATCGGTGAGAACGTCACCGGCATGGACATGAACTCCACCTTCCAGAACGGCAAGGTGATCTCCGCGCCCGAGCTGAAGTGGCGGGTGGATTCCTATCGCGACTGGCAGTTGGACGGGTTCGGCGAGGTCATTCTCCAGGCCAACGTCGAGGACACCATGCTGGGCGTGCAGGAATACGCCATCAAGAACCTCGGCGTGCAATCCGTGGAGTTGAAGTGGGGCCAGGGCGCGAAGGACATCGGCGGCGAAGTGAAGATCCGCGACCTCAATAAGGCGCAGGAGCTGCAGAAGCGCGGCTACGTGGTGCTGCCGAACCCCACCGAGCCAGGCGTCATCGAGGCGTTCAAGCGGGGCGCGTTCCACGAGTTCGAGCGCCACTCCCGCGTCGGAATGGTTTCACTCGACGGCTTCATGAAGCGGGTGGAGGAGTTGCGCAAGTGCGGCGCCAAGCGCGTCACGCTGAAGACCGGCGCTTACCGGCCGGAAGATACTGCGCGGGCGGTGAAGTACGCCTCGGTTTGCGAACTCGATCTGCTGACCGTGGACGGCGCCGGCGGCGGCACCGGCATGAGCCCGTGGCGCATGATGAACGAATGGGGCATCCCGGTGGTCGAGCTGCACTCGCTGGTCTATCAGTACTACGAGAAGCTCGCGTCGAAGAAGATGTTCCTGCCCGACTTGGCTTTCGCCGGGGGCTTCACCTTCGAAGACCAGATGTTCAAAGGCCTGGCTTACGGCGCGCCGTACGCCAAGCTGATCGCCTATGCCCGCGCTCCGCTGGCGGCGGCGATGGTCGCCAAGAACATCGGCAAATCGATCGAAGCCGGGAATCTTCCCATTTACATCCAGCGCTTCGGGCTGGGCGTGGATGAGATCTTCGTCACCGCGCACGAGCTGCGCCAGATCCTGGGCGACCGCTTCAAGAAGCTGCCCACCGGCGCCATCGGCGTGTACACCTACAACCAGCGGCTGGCGCAGGGCCTGCGGCAATTCATGGCGGGCGCGCGGAAGTTCGCGCTCAAGTACATCACGCGCGACGATATCGCTGCGCTGACGCCGGAAGCGGCGCGCATCAGCGGCATCGAGTACGTCATGGACATTGACAAGAAGCAGGCGGACGCCATCCTGTTCGCCAATGGCACCTCCAAGGCCGCGAAAGTGGCCGTGGCGGCGGGGAAGAACGGTAAGGGACGGCGGTAAGAGCTATCGCCCGCCCGGCTCGAACCTGGGTGTAACGGCGGGCGCAAGAAAGCCGGGGCGTGAAGCTCCGGCTTTTTGCTGTTCCGCCCAATAAGAACGGCGCCCCCGAAAGGGCGCCGTGAAGCTTGCGCGCAGTCCCGCCGAATCTATTTGCGCAACTTCAGAATACCAAACAAACCGAAAGCACCGGCGGCAATCAGCAGCATGCTGGCCGGCTCCGGAGTCTCCTGCAGCGTGATGCCTTCGGAAACGAGAGCCCCTACCTTTTTGCCGTTAGCATCAACGTATTGCGCCTTAATGCTGGCAGCCAAGGTGCCCGTCAAGAGTGCAGAAGTAGTGGCATAATGAAATTCCCATGTATAGGAACCTACGTGGGGCACAGGCGCGGTTTGCCCATCCTGCGCGCAGATGAAGCCGCTTCCACTACCGCTGCAACCGTTTGCGTTCAGCCCGCCATCCTGTAAACTCCAGGCACCTATACCGCCGGGTGCGGCAAGCAGCGAACTGAGCGCAAAATCGTCACTGTTGGCAATCTTAATGGCCACCGAGTTCAGGTATGTCCCACCCCCGTTGTAGAGGGAAGTATCGATAGTTAAAAATACATCGTATATATGGTCTGAACCAGACGTCGTAGTGTTATTAGGGTTGTATTGGAGCAGATATGTGGCACCTTGGCAGGTGTCGCATCCGCTAAGCAGGTCGGCGGATGCGGGCAGCACGGCAACCACCGACGAGAGAAGCAGAAGACCAACCAAGCGCACGAGCTTCATGAGAGAGTCCTCTCTCCTCACCCCTTTGTGGGACGTATCCCACTGCCAACCTATATGCGAGCACTTTTGACACCGCGGGCCGACCAGCCTCTTCCGAGTGCCTAAGCGATTGCTGGCTGAGGGCTTGCAGGGGTGATCAGCCGACTTGTGCAAATCCGGCCGCCCGACGAAAGTGCAATCGCTTGCATCAAAGTGGCGACTTGTTTCCTTGTAAGACTATGATACAAAAGACTTTATTCCCGTTGCGGGAAACCACTTCGGGAACCAAAGCGCTGCCAGGAATGCCTCCGAGATTCAGGATATGCCGCCTTAGCCGACGTGAGTTCGACCCAAGAGAATTTGTAGGGATCCGGCCCCGGGAGAACTTGCTTCAGCTGCTTCGCCATCGAAGAGACAGGGTGAGCAGGGCGCGCTCTTTCAGTTGTTGACGGCCTGCTCGCGTCGATCGTTATGCCTACGTACGCTTATCTGGGAACGCACTGCCCGGTATGTTCGCGGAGGATTGCGTTGATTGACACCTCGAGCGTTTCTCCTTTCGAGAAGTATCGTGCAGACTGGCTGGTCCTCTGTCCCGCATGTGCGTGCGAGTTTGCGCAGCCGCAAAGGCTCGAAAGATTCGATAGCAGCAGACGATTGGCCGTTTACAGCTTTCCGTCAGAACGCAAATAAAAACGCCCCGGTTGAACCGGGGCGTTTGAGGAGGATCGCGTGGTTCCTCTGTGGTTCCTTGAGTGTTATGCGGACAGCTTGCGCCGAATCAGGCCAGCAAGGCCCACGAGGCCGACGCCGAGGAGGCTCAGGGCACCGGGTTCAGGCGTTCTCGTTCCGCCGCAATTGCTGGTATCAACCGTGGTACCAGGTGTCGGCGCCGAGGGGCCCGAAGAGGTGTTCGTCGCGCCGAATCCCGTCCCGCAGGTGGTCCCCAACTGCACAGCGAAGTCATAAAGGCCCGGCTTGCCGCGGCCAGCGCCGTTCGGGTTGACAATCTCAATATCACTCAGACCCGTGAAATTTCCCGTGATGCTGAACGAGAAGCTGGATACTGCATTGGCCATTCCGGCTCCGCCGCCGACGGCGTACTCCCACTTTCCAAACCCATCGAAACTTACGTTGGTGGCATTGGTGATTGTGCAGCTGGTGCAGGTTCCGTAGGTGAAGCCGCTAACGCTACTGTTGAACCCGAACATCTGGCTGCCGGCACCGCTGCCGAAGAAACCATAACCCTCAGGCGAGTTGACGCTGATGGTGATGGTGCCGGTACTGCCATCGCCGCTGTAGGACAGGTCGATGTAGCCGTAGCTAGTGTTCGTCGGCACCACGCCTGCGTTAACAACATTGATGTTATAGAACGTGTCCGCCACGGCGGCTGTGCTCATCGCCGCAATCAGCAGAACCATAAAGCCAAAGGCCAAGAGTGTTTTCTTCATCGCAATCCTCCGAACAGCAGTTACTGGTCTTCCCTGGGAGCAATTCTGCTGCCACAGCCCGCCACTAAGGATTACTATAAAAGCACTTAATTATGAGTAGGTTCCACCGTTACGGGACTATTCCACATTCGATCTTTCCGCGAAAGTTGCAAACCGTTGCAGCATACGGGATGGGAATTTGCCCTGGGATAGATAGGCCACCTTAGTGGTGCAAGCACCTTTAATCAGCCCAACTTGAGAGCAGTTAGCCAACCCACACGAGGCGCGCCATCGTACTCTTTTGCAATCTTATGCACGAATGATTGCAACTCTCCATTACGGGAAAAGTGAGCCGAAGAATGCCCTCCCAAGCTCGACTGCCCTTTCCGGCAGGTTTATTCTGTTGAGTTTCCTGAGGAGTGATCACTTATGCCGAGAGCAGCGGTTTCCGGTTTGCGCCAAGAGGTTCGCCGCCTCTGGCCGGAACTGGACTGGATCGCCGATGCCGGCCTGCGCGACAAGACCACCCGCACGTGGGAGCGCGCCTTCGAGCTTTCGCCGCTGACGCCGGCTGACCTGGAGCGCATCCCGTTTACGCTTCTGATTCCGAATTGCCAGACGACCTTCATGGAGCACAAGCGCTGCGTCGTCCACATCGCCCGCCGCTCCGCTGAGGCGATGAACGAGCAACTGGGGCGCACGCTGAAGATCAACATGGACGTGGTGATTGCGGGCGCCATCCTCGCCGATGTCGGCAAGCTGCTCGAATACGAGAACGCTGGCGGCAAGACACGGCAGTCCAGGCGCGGCGAGCTGCTGCGCCATCCGTTCACGGGAGTGGCGCTGGCGATGGAATGCGGCGTTCCGGATGAGGTCTGCCACGTTATCGCTGCGCACGCGGCCGAGGGCGACCTGGTGAAGCGTTCGGCCGAGGCGATCATCGTTCACCACGCCGACTTCATGGCGTATGAGCCCTTGAAAAGCCGCTCTTAGCTTTTAGCGATGAGTTGTTAGCTCGTCAGCTCGACCGCGTTGTGGTCCAAACATGACTGTTACTGCTTCCATGTCCGCGTTTGCAGCTTCGCTGCAGTTCGAACATCTCTCACCCGAGGCGGTCTATCAGGCCAAGCGCTTCCTGCTCGACTCGCTCGGGTGCGCGCTGGGTGGCTACCGGCAGCACGATGTGGTCATCGCCCTCCAGGTACTGGACGAAATTGCGGGGCGCGGCCCATGTACGGTCATTGGCAGCGGCCAGCGGCTGGATCCGGTTTCCGCTTCGCTGGCCAACGCGCTGATGGTCCGCTGCATGGATTACAACGACATCTACTGGAAGCAGGATCCGGCGCACCCGTCCGACATTATTCCGGCGGCGCTGGCCTGCTGTGAGCGCGCTGGCGGTGACGGCCGCGAGCTGATCGTCGGGATCGTGCTCGGCCACGAGTTCGAGTGCCGCTTCTGCGAGGCGGCGTTGCCGGGCATTCGCGAGCGTGGCTGGCATCACGCGACGCTGACCGCATTCGTGTCGCCCATCGTTGCCGGGCGCGCGCTGCACCTGACGGCCGAGCAGATCCAGCACGCCATCGGCATTTCCGCCTCGCGCCAGGCCACGCTGGGCGCAGTGACGGCGGGCAAGCTCACCATGATGAAGAACACCGTAGACCCGCTGGCCACGCAGTCCGGCGTGCTGGCGGCTTTAATGGCGGAGAAGGGCTACACCGGGCCCGAGCACGTGGTGGACGGCAAAGAAGGCCTGACGCATTGCCTCGGGGCAGACTGGAAGCTGGATGTGCTGACAGAAGGGTTGGGGCAGTCGTGGCGCATCACGCAGTGCGGGATGAAGTTTTTCCCCACCGAGGCGCTGACGCACGCGCCCATCTCCGCCGTGCTCGACCTGGTGCGCGAGCACGACCTCAAGCCCGAGCAGGTGGAGAAAGTTCACATCCGTTCGCTGGCGCGCGCGGCCGACATCCTGAGTGATCCCAGCAAGTACGATCCACACACGAAAGAAACTGCCGACCATTCATTGCCCTATGTGACCGCGGCGGCGCTCGTGGACCGGCAGGTCACACCGGCGCAGTTCACGCCGGAGAAGATCATGGACCCGCGGATTCGCGAGCAGTTGCACAAGGTGGAAGTGGTCGGCGATCCGGAGATCGAGAAGGTGTTCCCGGCGTTGCAGCGGGTCATCGTGACGATACGCACAACGTCAGGGCAGGAGTTCACCAAGCAGCTGGATTATCCCAAGGGCGATCCGCGGAATCCCTTGTCGGACGCGGAGATTGAAGAGAAGTTCGCGGCGCTTGCTTCGCCCATCATGGGGAAAGCCGCGCAGAAGAAAGTGCGCGAGGCGGTGTGGAATTTGGAGAAGCTGGAGTCGGTCAGCGCACTGATGAAGCTGCTGAAAGCACGCAGAGTGGCGGAGAAGGCGGTGACAATGGGCTCACAGTCTTAGCTGAGGGGCAGCCATGAGCTACATGCCGGATGATGCAAAGTGGTGGATTGCCGAGATCGTCGAGGAAATCACGGTAGAGGATGACGCTCGCAATGTCGTGCACGTTAATTTCAACTTGATCCGCGCTGATTCTCCAGACGAAGCGTACACAAAGGCAATTGAATTCGGTGTACAAGGCGAGACGCAGTACGACAACCCCGAAGGTAAGAGTGTTCGCATACGCTTTTGTGGGCTGCGGAATCTGAGAGTGATTTGTGACGAACTGGAACACGGTGCTGAGCTGTTTTTCGAGCGGCACATCGGCATCCCGCCTGAAAGCTTGAACGAATGGGTTAAGCCCAAGGAGAAGCTTGAAGTGTTCGTGCCTTGGACGCCGCCGGACTTCACGAAAGCTCCCGATTACGCCTCGAAAGAAGTGCTCGATGAGGTGGAACATCGGTTTGGTCTGAAGCGTTTTGACGGAATGGACGAGTCGCATGGGCCAGACCATCACTGAAAAACTCGCGCAATCCCACCTGGCCGAAGGCCCGAACCGCCCGCTGCGCGCCGGCGACTTCGTCTCCATCCGCCCCAAGCACGTCATGACCCACGACAACACTTCGGCGGTGATGAAGAAGTTCAAATCCATCGGCGCCACGAAAGTCCACGACCCGCGCCAGCCCGTGTTCGCGCTCGACCACGACATTCAGAACCAGTCTGAAGAAAATCAGAAGAAATACCGCTCCATCGAGGCGTTCGCGCGCGATCATGGCATCGATTTCTACCCGGCCGGCACGGGCATCGGACACCAGCTCATGTGCGAACGCGGCTACGTGACGCCGGGTTCGTTCGTGGTGGCCAGCGACTCGCACTCCAATATGTACGGCGCGCTGGGCGCGATCGGTACACCCGTAGTCCGCACCGACGCTGCCGCCATTTGGGCGACTGGCGAGTTCTGGTGGCAGATTCCACGTACCGTGCAAGTGGTACTCGAAGGCGCGCTGCCTGAGGGCGTCAGCGGCAAAGACGTGATTGTGGCGCTGTGCGGCGCCTTTCCCAGTCACGTGCTCAATGCGGCAGTGGAGTTCGCCGGACCCGGCGTCGCGTCGCTGTCCATCGAAGCGCGCATGACCATTGCCAACATGACGACCGAATGGGGAGCGCTGGTCGGATGGTTCCCCGCTGATGAAGCCACCATCGCGTGGCTGCGAAAGCAGCGCTGGACGCGGATTTCGCGCGGTGAGGCGGAACGGTACTCGGAAGAGGATTTGCAGCGGTGGGGGAAGGAGGGCACACGCCAGGGCGCGTGTGCCACACGACCTGATCCCGACGCCGGCTACGCGGCGCGCATCACGCTCGACCTGAGCAAGCTGACGCCGCATGTTTCCGGGCCGGATACGGTGCAGGTGATGTCGTCGCTGGCGGAGATCGAGAGCAAGAAAATCGCGATCAACAAAGCGTATCTTTTGTCGTGCGTGAATTCGCGGCTCGAGGATCTTGAGGCGGCGGCTGCCGTGTTGCGGGGCAAGAAAGTCGCGCGTGGCGTGAGCTTCTACCTCGGCGCGGCCAGCCGCTGGGTACAGGAAGAGGCGGAGCGCCGCGGAACGTGGCAGGCTTTGGTGGAGGCGGGGGCCTCGCCGCTGCCTGCCGGGTGCGGTCCGTGCATTGGCCTCGGCGTGGGCCTGCTGGAGCCGGGCGAGGTCGGAATTTCCGCCACCAATCGCAATTTCAAGGGCCGCATGGGCTCGCGCGACGCGCAGTGCTATCTCGCTTCGCCGGCGGTGGTGGCTGCCAGCGCCGTTGCCGGATACATCTGCGGCCCGGAAGCGCTCGGCCGGAGCGATAGCCAGCGCAAAGATCGGCGGCGCGAGGGCAGCATGCTGGCGCGCTACAAGAATCTGTCAGCAACGCGCACTGCCGATACGAGAAAAATCCCCGGCCTAGCCAAAACCGGGCTAGACCGGGGCACCCCAATCGACGAGATTGTCGAGATTCTTCCCGGATTTCCGGAGCGCTTGCGCGGGCGGCTGGTATTGATACCCAAGGACAATCTGAATACCGACGCCATTTATCCCGGCGACTACACCTATCGCGACGACGTTACGCCCGAGCAGATGGCGGAGGTCGTGTTCCGCAACTACGACCCACAGTTTGCGCAGCTCACACGCGCCGGTGACGTGCTGGTGGGCGGCGCCAACTTCGGCACCGGCTCCAGCCGCGAGCAGGCGGCAACGTCGCTGAAGGCCAAGGGCATCCCGCTGGTGATTGCCGGCTCGTTTTCGCAGACTTATCTGCGGAACGCTTTGAATAACGGTTTCCTGTGCATCGAGATTCCGCAACTGGTGAAGCGTCTGCGCGCCGACTTCGCCCCGCAGATCGCGTCCGGCGATAAAACCGTCGTTGCCGGCGACGAGCTGGATGTGGACTTCACCACCGGCTCTGTCACATGGCGAGGTGACACGTTTCGTTTTCCGGCGCTGGGGTCGGTGCCACAATCGTTGGTGGTGGCGGGCGGAATCGAGAAGCTGGTTGAGAAGAAGCTCGCGGTCGCCCAGGAGAAGTGATGGCGAATCACACCGTAGTCTCCATGCCCGGTGATGGCATCGGCAACCAAGTCCTGCCCGAGGCGATTCGCGTCCTCGACGCGGTCGGCTTCGACGCCACGTACCTGCACGCCGACATCGGATGGGAGTTCTGGAAGAGCGAAGGCAACGCCTTGCCCGACCGCACGATTGCCCTGCTGGAGAAGCACAAGCTCGGCCTGTTCGGCGCCATTACGTCGAAGCCGAAGAAAGAAGCCGACGCCGAGCTCTCGCCTGCGCTGCGCGGTAAGGGCTACACGTATTACTCGCCGATTGTGACGATGCGGCAGCGCTTCAATCTTGATATCTGCGTGCGGCCGTGCGTCGGGTTTCCCGGCAATCCTCTGAACTTCGTTCGTAAGAAAGCGAGCGCAGGATTTGAGGAGCCGCAGGTGAACGTGGTGGTCTTCCGCCAGAACACCGAGGGCCTGTACTGCGGCGTCGAATGGACGAACCCACCGGAGCCGGTGATGGCGGCCCTGCGCTCGCATCCGAAGTTCAAGCCGTTCAGCGCCACCAGGGGCGAGGACCTGGCGATTTCCGTGCGTATCATCACGCGCACGAATGCCGAACGCATCTGCCGCGCGGCGTTTGAGTACGCGAAGAAATACGGCTACAAGAACGTCACGATTTGCGAGAAGCCGAACGTGCTGCGGGAAACCAGCGGCATGATGGAAGAAGTCGCCAAGCAGGTGGCGAAGGACTACCCTGGAATTCCGCTGTGGTCCACCAACATTGACGCGCAGACGATGTGGCTGACGAAGAACCCGGAAGACTATGGCGTCATCCTTGCTTCGAACCTGTTCGGTGACGTGATTTCCGACGCCTTTGCCGGCCTGATCGGCGGGCTGGGTTTCGCCGCCAGCGGAAATATCGGCGACCAGGTTGCTGTTTTTGAGCCGACGCACGGCTCGGCGCCGAAGTATGCGGAATTGCATCCGCCGATCGTCAATCCCATCGCCATGATTCTTTCGGCCGCCATGCTGCTCGACCACGTCGGCGAACGCGGCAAGGCCGACCGCGTGCGTTCCGCGATTGCGGCGGTCGTCACCGACGGAAAAGTACGCACTTATGACATGATGCGCATTCCGGGTGGATCGAAGGCGATCGCGCAAGGCGCCGCTTCCACGACGCAAATGACCGACGCCATCCTGGCGAAGCTGGAGACTATGAAGGTGGGGACGGCGGCAGACTGATGGCGACAACGGCCAATCCGGGCACGCTAACCTTCGCCGCCGGGCGCTTCGGCTCCGACGTGCGGTCCGATTGCCGCGTTCTCATCGAACGCCGCACCAGCGGCGGCCTTGATATTGAGCTGCAGTCGAAGGTCGCTGCCTACTACGGCGAATCTATCCTGACGCAGGCGCGCCAGGCGCTCGCCGATCTCGGCGTCGAGCACGCGCGCCTAGCCATCGAAGATGCCGGCGCGTTGCCGTTCGTGATTTCTGCTCGCATCGAAGCTGCCGTGCGCCGCGCCGGGCTAGGTGAGGGCCGGCGCTCGCTGCCGCAAGCCGTTAAGACTCCCGCTCCGTCGCCGCGTGATCGCCTGCGCCGGTCGCGGCTGTATCTGCCCGGCAGCGAGCCGAAGTACTTCATTAATGCTGCGCTGCACGCGCCCGACGCCGTCATTCTCGATCTCGAAGATGCGGTTCATCCTGACGAAAAAGATGCGGCGCGCATTCTGGTGCGCAACGCGCTCCGCGCCGTGGAGTTCAGCGCCTGCGAGCGCATGGTGCGCATCAACCAGTTGCCGCTTGGGCTGGCCGACCTGGAAGAAGTTGTTCCGGAGAATCCCGACGTAATCCTGGTCCCCAAAGTCGAGCACGCCGAACAGGTCAGCGAAGTGGACCAGCGGATCGTGCGCATCCAGCAGCGTTGCGGTCTGCATCGCGACCTGTGGCTGCTGCCCATCGTCGAATCTGCGCTTGGCGTCGAAGATGCTTTTGCCATCGCCAAAGCGTCGCCGCGCAACGTGGCGATCACCATTGGGCTCGAGGACTACACCGCCGACCTCGGCGTCGCGAAGACTGCGCTGGGCGCGGAATCGCTGTATGCGCGCACGCGCCTGATCAATGCCGCGCGCGCTGCCGGCTTGCAGGCGAGCGACTCGGTGTACGGCGATATTGGCGATCTGGAAGGTCTCGCTGCCTGGGCGCGCAATGCTCGCTCGCTCGGTTTCGACGGCATGGGGTGCGTGCATCCGTCGCAGGTCGCGGTCATCCACGAGGCATTCGCCCCCACGCGCGACGAGATCGTGAAAGCGCTGCGCATTGTCAGTGCCTTTGACGATGCGCAGGCGCGCGGCTTGGGCGTGGTCAGCCTCGGGTCGAAGATGATCGATCCTCCGGTGGTGCAGCGCGCGCTCAAGCTAGTGTCCCGCGCCGAGCAAATGGGGATCGTCACGGCGGAAATGCGCAGCGCGGCAGCGGCGCCAACCGCCCTGAAATCACAGTCGGAGGGCGGAGAAGGATAGTGTGGCACGCGCGCTCTCGCGTGTGCTGATGGATGAATGCACAGCCGAGGGCGGCTGTGCCGCACAATTTTCGATGAGTACAACTGCAAGCTCGCTGGAATTGATCACAAATGCTGCCGGGCGTGCCGTGCCCGCCATGGTCAATGGCGCAGAGCAGCGCCCGTATGCTGGCGTGAACAACGATCGGCCCACGGGCCGCAAGGCCGCTCCGGCAGTACGCTCCGCTGCTGAATACCCGCTCAATGGCGACAAGCGCGTGCCCGATCTTGCGACCGCGCTGCGCAAGTGCGGGCTGCGGGACGGCATGGTGATTTCGACGCATCACCACTTGCGCGATGGCGATCGCGTGGCTCTCTCAGCGCTGCAGACCGCGGCCGGCTTGGGTGCGCGCGACCTGATGTGGTTTCCGTCGGCGTCCTTTCCGGCACAGGCGCCGGTGATCGACCTGATGAACTCCGGCCATGTGCACCACATCGAGGGCTCGATGAATGGGCCCCTGGGCGACTACTGTTCGCAGGGGCGGATGCGCGGCATGGGAGTGCTGCGATCGCATGGTGGACGCTGGCAGGCGATCCAGGACGGCGAGGTGCACGTGGACATCGCTGTCATCGCCGCACCCTCGGCCGATGCGTTCGGCAACTCCACCGGCTCGCTCGGACCGTCAGCCTGCGGCTCGCTCGGATTTGCGCTCGCCGACTCGATGTACGCCGACCACGTGATTGTTGTCACCGACAACCTGGTACCGTTCCCCTGCGTGCCCTGGCAGATTCAGGGCAACAACGTGGATTACGTGGTGCAGGTGGGCTCGATTGGTGACCCGTCCAAGATTGTCGGCGGGACCACGCAGATCACGCGCTCTCCCGACCGCCTGCTGATTGCGCAATACGTGGCGCAGTTTGTGCGCGACGCCGGCATCATGCGTCCGGGGTTCTCCTTCCAGGCGGGCGCCGGCGGCATCGCCCTGGCTTTTGTGGACTACCTGCGCCGCTACATGCGCGAGAGCGGGGTGCGCGCGCGGTTCGTGCGCGGCGGCTCGACGCGCTACCTCGTCGAGTTGCTGCAAGAAGGCCTGACCGATTACATCCTCGACGGACAAACCTTCGACCTCGATGCGGTGCGGTCCATGGCCACCGACCCGCGCCATATCGCAACCTCGCCGTTCACTTCGTACAACTACCACGGCAAGGGATTCTTCAACTCGCTGGTGGACGTAGTGGTGCTCGGGGCGACCGAGGTGGACGTGAACTTCAACGCCAACGTCGTCACCCACTCCGACGGCCGCCTGCTGCACGGCATCGGCGGCTGGCAGAACTGTTTGTTTGCCGGGTGCACGATTCTTGCCGTGCCTTCGTTCCGCGACCGCATTCCGGTGATCGTTGACCGCGTGACCACGCTCACCGGCCCGAGTGAGCTCATTGACGTGGTGGTCACCGAGCGCGGCATCGCCATCAATCCCCGCCGCCAGGACCTGCTGGACGCCGCCAAAGATTCCCGCCTCCCCATTCGTTCCATTCGCGATCTCCAGCGGGACGTGGAAAAGATCTGCGGGGGCAAACCGCAGAAAGCGCGCACCACCGACAAACCCGTGGCGGTGGTGAAATGGGTGGATGGTTCGGTGCTCGACACCGTCTGGCAAATCGCTCCCTAGATGCTCCTGCCAATAAAAACGCCCGGCGATGTTTCGCCGGGCTAGGACACCGCGGAGGTGCGTCAGGGTTTGGCCGAAGCAGAAACCGGTTTCACCGCCGGAGTGTCGGCGCTCGCGCGCTTCAGCAGCGGCGTGTTCGTCCGCAGCGACAGCTGGCCCAGACGGCAGAAGTTGATGGACTCGGTCAACACGCGTTGCGACTCCGCCGGGGAGTGGAATCCCATGGAGTTTTCCGACATCGCGAAGTCCAGATAGAAGCTCGCCTTGCGCTGGTAATCGCGCGCCTTCTCCAAGTCCGCGTCGGTCGCGCCGTTCGCTTTGGCGGCGCTGATGTCGCGGATCAGGTCCATGAGCGCGTCCATGGCGACGCTCTTCTCGTTGAAGAAGCTCTTCTGGATGTCCTCCACTCGCGCCTTGATTTCTTTCTCGTCCCAGTGGTGGCAGGTCTGGCAGGAGCGGTTGATGTTCAGCAGCGGGCTGCGCACGTGGTGGTCGCTGATCTTCAGCCCGCCCGAGCGCCGGTACGGCATGTGACAATCGGCGCACGAGACGTTCGACCGCGCGTGGATGCCCGTGCTCCACATTTCAAATTCCGGATGCTGCGCCTTCAGCAGGGGCGCGCCGGTTTCGCCGTGCACCCAGTCTTTGAATTTTTCGTCATCGTAAAATTGCGTGATCTGCTCGATCTTCACGCCCTTCGCCCAGGGGAAGGTCAGCCGCTTGTCGGGCGGCTTGAAGTAGTACTCGACGTGGCATTGCGCGCAAACGTAGCTGCGCATCTCGGGCAGCGTGGCCTGCGTGTTGACGTCGAAATCGGCAACGCCCTGCGACGCCTTGAGCGCGCGGATGCCTTCGATGAACGCCGGCCTTGAAATGCGCAACTGCATCGTGTTCGGCTCGTGGCAATCAATGCAGCCGACCGGATGCTGCACCAGCTTGCGCGCCTCGGCGTACGGCATCTTATTGATCTTTTCGAAGCCCTTGGTGATGTCGCCATTGCCCTCCTTCTTATAGGCGACGTACAGGGACGCGTGGCAGTTCAGGCAGGTGCCCGGCTGCTTGGCGAACTTCTGCCGGCCGGTGTACACCTGGTCGTCGAGCATGAAGGCGTGCCCGCGGCGCTCGCGGTAATCCGCGGAGAACGCGTAGCCGGCCCACATGGTCTTCAGCCGCGGATCTTTGTCGAGGTTGGACCGGGCCACCGTCGGCCGCGGATCATCCGGCGTCGGATTGCGGCCCTGCGGTTCGTCGCCTCCATAGAGCGTCGCCTCCTGCAGCTTGGTACGCTCGTACAGGCTGTATTGCATGGGGAAGTTCTTGCCCCAGGTGGCCGGATCGTCAGTGTTGTCGCTCACCTGGACGACCTTGTAGAACGGGTTCTTCGCCTCCAGGCGGTGCTCGAAGATGTTCACCAGCAGCCCGGTGGCGGCGATTGCCGCGACCGCGGCCAGCACCACCGTGGTGATCAGCAGGCGCGTATTCAGCCGGACACCGTTTTCGTCGGGCGTTTTGTTGGTCATGGCAAATTCCCCTCAAGAGTAGTGTTGCCGGAAGCCACCGCTTCCGAATGGCCCACCGAGCTATGGCAGCGGATGCAGCTCATCTGCGCCGCCTCCACATGCGTTCCCTCCACCGCGCTCACCATGTCCTGGTGGCAGTCGCGGCAGGCTTCTTCCGTGACGCGATGATTGCGGCTGCCGATCTGGATGGCATCGGGGAAGCGCCCCGACGTGAACGCCAGCGAGTGCAGGAACCCGTTGGCGGCTTTGGTGGAATATTTCGCCAGCAGGCCCGGCGGCGTGTGGCAGTCATTGCACTTGGCGGCGGCGTGGTGGCTGCCCTTTTGCCAGCCGTTGTAATAGTCCTTCATCACGTGGCAGTTGGTGCACGCGGCCGGATTATTCGACAGGTAGGAGTAGCCCTTGGCGTAAACGAACGTGTAGGAACCGACACCCAGCGTTACGCCCAGCAGCACGCCCAGCACAATGGTGGCGATCGATTTCGCTCGCATGCGCAACCCCGCGCTCCAACACCGCG
This sequence comes from Terriglobales bacterium, assembly GCA_051006995.1. GTDB lineage: Bacteria > Acidobacteriota > Terriglobia > Terriglobales > Acidobacteriaceae > JAIQGF01. The sequence continues at coordinate 133,329 of JBPCSQ010000010.1, read as the reverse complement.
CTTACAACTGCCCGGTGCACCGCGCAACTTGGATTTTCAGCGTGCATGGCGCTACCCGCAGTGATACGCGGCACTAGAAGCCGTGATGCGTGACTCAGGGGGATGTGCGTGAAGCAAAACAGTGCTAGGCGCGTGACGTTCTTTCCATGACTGGAATTGTTGACGCCTTCATCCGCCGGCGGCGAGGCTTACGTTTCCCATGGGCGGAATCGTAGCGGCTTCATGCGCCAGAGGCGAGGCTTAGGTTTCCCCATGGGGGGAATCGTTTCGGCTTCATGCGCCGGAGGCGCGGCCCACTAGTAGCCCAGCATGGAAGTGCTGGGTAGCGGTCTAGAGGATGAGCAGAGTCCCGGAGGGACGAACCTCAACCCAAAACGTAACGCTCGTCGAAGCTCAGGCCATGCCGCATGAGCAACGAGCGGAACTCATCTTCGAAGCTATGCTCGGCATGGTGCTTCGGTTGATTACGGATGTATTGTGCGACAGCGTCAACGCCGGAAGCGCTCACGCTGAATGCTCCATAACCCTCTTGCCATGCAAAATCCGGAATCGTTGCGCGCATCCATTTGGACGAGTTCGCTTTCAACGTTTGTATCGCCTTTGCGACCGGAATTGTCGCCGGAACTGTGAGCAAAAGGTGAATGTGGTTTGCCGTGCCGCCCGCCACGAACACGGGAATGTTATGGTTCTTGCCGATACCTTCCATGTACGCCCACAGCCTCGTGCTGTCGAGGATCAGGTCCCGCCGGTCTTTCGTGCTGAACACCACGTGCAGGCGATTGCTGATATACGAATGTGACATGTGTCGTCCCTACGGGACTCATCTTTTATTTTGTCCGCTTTCCCAGCACTTCCGTGCTGGGCTACTAGTATGCCGTCCCGCTGGGACTGGCGCCGCAGCGGTGCAAGCATTTTTTCATGCTGAAGTTCAGGATGGGAAAAGCCTGAGAGACCTCATCCGCACTTCGCGGGCAGCCGGATGTTCACCAGCAATCCGCCGCCGAGCGCGTTCTGTGCCTGGACCGTTCCGCCGTGCAGGCGCACCGCGCGCTCGGTGATGGCCAGGCCCAGTCCGGTGCCTCCGGTCTCTCGCTCGCGCGCGTTCGCCACCCGGTAGAACGGCTGGAACAGGTTCCTCAACTCGTTCTCCGGCACCCCGGGCCCGTGATCGCGGATGCTGATCTCCGCCGTGGAATCGCGGTGCGCCAGGGCAATTTCCACCGTGCTGGCCGGCGCCGTGTAACGCAGCGCGTTGCGCACTACATTTTCGATGGCGCTGCGCAGCAGTTCGGCGCTGCCCTCGGTGCTGCACGGGCTCGCCGATACGATCTTCACCGCGCAGTTTCGTTCCTGCGCCTCGAAGCTGGCGTCATCGGCGACCTCGCTGACCACCTGATCGAGCCGGATCTGCGATTTCTCCGGCGGCCCTGAAGCGGCCTGCATGCGCGCCAGAGAGAGCAGCTTCCCGATCATCTCGTTCAGCCGCTCCGCTTCGCGCTCGATGCGGTCCAGCGCGCTAGCGGCTCCGTCGCCGGCACGCTGCCGCGCCAGCCCCAGCGCAACGCTCAGGCGCGCCAGCGGCGATCGCAATTCGTGCGAGATATCGCTGATCAGCTGCCGCTGGCCGGTGATCAGCGTCTCGATTCGTTCCGCCATCTGGTTGAAGCCGCGCACCAGTTCGCCCAGTTCGTCGCCCCGCCGCTCCAGTTCCGGCGCCGCGCGCGCGCTCAGGTTGCCCTCGGCAAGTTCGTTGGCGGCCCCACGCAGGCGAAGGATCGGCCTCGTCAGATACCGCGCCAGCAGGTAGCAAATGAATCCCGAAATCAAGAACGCCGCGATCCAGCGCTCGATGTGACGGCTGGCCAGCAACCGCCATGCCGCGGTGGGCGGCCGGGGCATCTCCGCCACGAAGATATAAGTTCTGCCCGACGGTCCCAAGGTCCGCTGGGCCGCCAGCGCCGTTTCGCTGCCGATCACGAACGCCGGCTCGCCGTTCAAACCGGCATGCGGCGCCAGTTGCTGCGCTGGCTTGGAAACCACGCCGGCGATGCGCTGCGCATCTTCCGTGAACAGCGTCGCCTTGATGTGCGACGAGCTTTGCAGCCGCTGGAAATAGTTGTTGGTGGCATCCAGGCCGTAGCGGTCCAGTTCTTCGGCCGCCGATTGCGCGTACAGCGCGACCGCATCACTGGTGGCGCCGCGCCAGCGCGCAACCAGCACTTCCGGCTGGATACCCCAGGTGATCACCAGCGCCGCTCCCACCAGCACCAGAGTCACCCAGAACCAGAGGAAGATTTTGAGAAACAGGCTCCGCATCTACCTCTCGCCTTCGCTGGGCCGCGTGAAGACGTAGCCGACGCCGCGGATGGTCTTGATACGCTCGGAATCCTCGCTGGGGTCGCCCAGCTTCTTGCGCAGCTTGCTGACGTGCATATCAATGCTGCGGTCGTACGGCATGAACCTGCGGCCTAGCACCGACTGCGCTAGGCTCTCGCGCGTTACCACCTGCCCGGCGGCGCGCATCAGCGCTTCCAGCATGCCGAACTCCACCGAGGTGAGCTCGACCGCCTCGCCGCCGCGCCGCACGACGCGGGCCGCCGGGTCGAGTTCCACGTCTCCTACCGCGATCTTCTCCAGCGGCGGCGCGGCCGGCTGCAGCGTGCGCCGCAGGATGGCCCGCGTCCGCGCCACCAGTTCGCGCGGGTTGAAGGGCTTCGGCAGGTAGTCGTCCGCCCCGATTTCCAGCCCGACGATCCGGTCCACGTCATCCCCGCGGGCTGTGAGGATCAGCACCGGCACGCGTGACTCGGCCCGCAGGCGCCGCAGCACCTCCAGTCCATTCATGCCGGGCAGCATGACATCCAGGATCACAATCGCATGCTCGCCCGACAACGCCCGCTTCAGCCCGTCCACCCCGTTGTGGACCACTTCCACTTCAAAGGCTTCCGGCGTGAGGTATTCGGTCACCAGCTCGCACAGCTCCACGTCGTCGTCCACGATCAGCACGCGTTCCATGCCACCTTACTTTTACACCCAACCGCGCCCGCGCCACTACTGCGGCCATGCGGCCGCGACGCCATTTACAAATCTTTACGTCATGTTCACGAACTCTTTACGCCACGCTGTCGCGGATTCGTGTCTAACTGTACAGAGTGAAACAGAGTCAGTGGCTGCACACGGCGCCTCCATGAGCGGCCACTGACATTCGTGGGAGAACGGCATGCGCTCCTCCAAGCCCCATAAAGCCGCTCTCCCACGGCTTTTTCCAGCCGCCACCCTCCACCACAACCGCAGTTACAAACATTTACTCCGCACTGACTGACTCTTTACTCCCCGCAGCTTCTCCGCCGTGTCCAATCCAGTAGCAACGGAGAAATGCATATGAAGCTCCTCAAGAACAAGTGGCTGATCGTACTCGCCCTGGTGATCGCGGTTGGGCTGTTCGCCGCCTTCGATTTTGGGCGCGCGCCCAAGTCTCAGTACTTCACTGCCAAGGCCGAGCGCGGAGACATCCATGATGTGGTCGAGGCCACCGGCACCATCAATGCCGTGACCACCGTGCAGGTCGGCTCGCAGGTTTCGGGCACGATTCAGTCCCTCTCCGCCGACTTCAACTCGCACGTGACGAAGAATCAGGTGATCGCCCGCATTGACCCGTCTTTGTTCCAGGGAGCGCTCTTGCAAGCGCAGGCCGATCTTCAGGACGCGAAGGCGAACCTGGCGACGGCGAAGGCCAACCTGGTGAAGGCGCAAGCCGCCGCGCAGCAGGCTTCCGCCGATTATGAGCGCAATGCGGCGCTCGCCAAGGAAGGGGTTGTGGCCCAGCAGCAGCTGGATCAGGCGAAGGCCACCCACGACAGTGCCGCCGCCGCGGTCAGCGCCGCGCAGGCGCAGGTCACGCAGGCGGCAGCGCAGGTGCAGCAAAAGGCTGCCGCGGTTTCCGTCGCGCAGACCAACCTGGACCACACCATCATCCGCTCGCCGATTGACGGCGTAGTGGTGGCGCGCAACGTGGACGTCGGCCAGACCGTCGCCGCTTCCTTGCAGGCGCCAAACTTGTTCAACATCGCGCAGGACCTCACCAAGATGCAGGTCTATGCCGCGACGGACGAGAGCGACGTCGGGCAAATCAAGGTCGGCCAGCCGGTCACATTCAAGGTGGATGCCTTCCCGCGCGACACCTTCCGTGGCGTGGTTTCGCAGATTCGCATGAACCCCACGACCGTGCAGAACGTGGTCACCTACAACAGCATCATTGATTTCTCCAACCCGGACACGAAGTTGTTCCCGGGCATGACCGCCTACGTGACCATCCCGGTCGCCAATGCGACGGACGTGGTCAAGGTTCCCAACGCCGCGCTCCGCTACACGCCCGACTTGAAGCCCGACCAATTGCGCGCGCTCTTGCAGCAGAACGGCATCACTGCCGGCGGTTCTGGCAAGACTCGGCAGCGCCAGCAGCCGGGGCAGAACGCCCAAGCCGCAACTGCCGCCCAGACGCACGCGCCGGCGCAGGATTCGGGCATCGTGTGGAAGATCACCGCGGACAAGAAGCTGGTTCCGGTGCAGATCAAGTCCGGCATCACCGACCATACCTTCACCGAGGTGGCGCAGGTGCTGCACGGCTCGCTGAACGCCGGCGACCAGTTGATTACTGGCGCCGCGTCGGCGGCAAAGGCTGCGAGCGGCGCCGGGGCGTCCTCTAGCGCACCCCGCATGAGCGGCGGAATGCCCGGACGGTAACAGTCGATCGGTCTGTCGGTCTCTTGGTCGATCACCAATTGGCTAAACGACCGACGGACTGATAGACCGAAAGACTGATAGACGAACGAGAACACACATGGCAACCCTATCCAAACCCGAATTCGAAATCGCAGCCGGCGAGAACGCCGCCGCCGTCATCAAGGTCGAAGACGTGCACAAGTACTACGACCTTGGCGAAACCAAGGTCCACGCCTTGCGCGGCGTCTCGCTCGACATCGCTCCCGGGGAGTTTGTCGCCCTGATGGGCCCGAGCGGCTCCGGCAAGTCCACCTTCATGAACCTGCTGGGCTGTCTCGACAAGCCCACCAGCGGCCGTTACCTGCTCAATGGCACCGACGTCTCCGAGCTGGCGAAGAGCGATCTCGCCGCCGTTCGCAACCGCGAACTCGGCTTCGTCTTCCAGGGGTTCAACCTGCTGGCCCGTACCACGGCGCTGGAGAATGTCGAACTGCCCACGCTGTACGCGCGGCTCAAGAAAGAGGACCGCGGCGAGCGCGGCCGCAAGGCGCTCACCATGGTCGGCCTCGGCGATCGCATGGAGCACTTTCCATCCCAGCTTTCCGGCGGGCAGCAGCAGCGCGTTGCCATCGCACGTGCGCTGGTGAATCAGCCCTCTATCCTTTTGGCCGACGAGCCCACCGGGAACCTCGATAGCCGCACGTCGGTGGAGATCATGCAGATTTTCCAGGAACTGAATGCGCACGGGCTGACCATCGTGCTGGTGACACACGAGCCCGATATCGCGCAGTTCGCCAAACGTACTGTCGTCTTTCGCGACGGCAAAATCCGCCGCGATGAACCTGTGCTGAATCGGCCCCGCGCCGCCGAGGTGCTGGCCAAAATGCCGACGCTGGAGGATTGAAACCAGCTAGACTGGACAAGGTTATGGATTTCCGCGCAACGTTAAAAATCGCCCTTCGCGCCCTCGCCCGCAACAAGATGCGTTCGGCGCTCACCATGCTGGGCATCATTATCGGTGTCGGCGCCGTCATCGCCATGGTTGGCGTTGGCCAGGGCGCGCAGCAGAAGGTTCAGGACCAGATCGCCTCCATGGGCAGCAACCTGCTGTTCGTCTCCAGCGGTACCGTCACGCGCGGCGGCTTGCACATGGGCTGGGGTCAGACCAAGACTCTCCTCTATAGCGATATGCAGGCCATCCAGCGCGAGATTCCGACGGTGGCTAAGGCAGCGCCCGGTTCGGGTTCCAGCGCACAAGTCGTTTTCGAAAACCAGAACTGGTACACCCGCATCACTGGCACTGAGCCGCAGTACTTCGACATCCGCGACTGGCCCTTCCAGGCCGGCACCAGCTTCAGCCAGGAAGACGTGACGCTGGCCGCCAATGTCGCCGTCATCGGCGAAACCGTGCGCCAGAATCTGTTCGGCGCAACCGATCCAGTCGGCGCCACCATTCGCGTTGGCAATCTTCCGTTCCAGGTGGTGGGCGTGCTGGCGCCGAAAGGGCAGTCCGGCATGGGCCAGGACCAGGACGACACCATCGTTGTTCCCATTACTACGTTGCAGAAGAAAATCACTGGCCAGGATTGGCTGCAGTTCATCATGGTTTCCGCGGTTTCGCAGCCCGCCAGCTACGCGGCCCAGCAGCAGATCACTTCGCTGCTGCGCGATCGGCACCGCATCCGGCAAGGACAGGATGATGACTTCTTTGTCCGCAATCTCGCCGACATCGCCGAGCTTGCCGACCAGTCTTCGCGGGTCATGACGCTGCTGCTGGCCTCCATCGCCGGAGTCTCTCTCATTGTCGGCGGCATCGGCATCATGAACATCATGCTGGTGTCGGTGACCGAGCGCACCCGCGAAATCGGCATCCGCATTGCCATCGGCGCTACCGAGCAGGATGTGCAGCGCCAGTTCCTCAGCGAGTCGGTGGTGCTCAGCCTGATTGGCGGCGCCATCGGCATCTTCTTCGGCGTGGGCAGCTCACTGGTGATTACCAAGACGCTGGGATGGGCCGTACTGATCTCGCCCATGGCAATTCTTGCCGCCGTCATCTTCTCCATGGCCGTCGGGATCTTTTTCGGCTTCTACCCGGCGCGGAAAGCGGCGCGGCTGGATCCCATCGAAGCCTTGCGGTTTGAATGACAGGGCTGGATTCCGGTGCAACTCTGCCCTGCATTCTCGCATCGCACTAAGTTCAGCCGTACAAGTCGGATCTCCAGACGGGCCACTCGTGAAACGTCGACTCATTCTCGTTGTTGATGACGAACCCGCTATCACGATGACCTCGTCGGCCATTCTGAAGATGCATGGCTACGAAACGGCCACGGCCGACGATGGCGATGTCGCGCTCGACATGGCTCGCCGGCTCCATCCTGACCTTGTTCTCTCCGATGTCGTGATGCCGCGCATGAACGGCGTGGAACTCGCCATTGCGCTCACCCGGGAGCTGCCGGCCACGCGCATCCTGCTGTTCTCGGGCAATGCCGCAACCACCGATCTCATCGAGACCGCGCGGCTCACCGGCCACGATTTCAGGCTCCTGGCTAAGCCTGTCCCTCTCGACGAACTGCTCGGCGCGGTGCGGGACTCGCTTGCCGGCGACAGCGCCGCCGCAGCCTGACGCCACCCTGCCTCCTCTACAATTACGTCATGAACGATCCCATCGCGCTCACTCCGGTCGGAGTCGTGCGCAGCCCCATTCGCGAGCCGCGTGATGAAGTCTTCGGCGGCATCGTCGCCCGCATCGAGATCGACGCCTCGCGCTTTTCGCCCGAATCGCTCCAGGGGCTGACCGACTTCTCCCACGTCGAGGTGTTTTTCGTCTTCCATCAGCTCAGGGAGGAAGACATTGTTTATGGCCAGCGGCATCCGCGCAATCGCACTGACTGGCCGAAACTAGGCATTTTTGCCCAGCGCGCCCGGCACCGCCCCAGCCGAATCGGGGCCACTGTCTGCCGGCTGGTATCGGTCAACGGCCTCACCATCGCCGTGGAGGACCTGGACGCCATCGAGGGTACCCCGGTGCTGGACGTCAAACCCTACATGGCGCTGTTCGGCCCGCGCGGCGAAATACGTGAACCGGCGTGGGCGCGCGAACTGGCCACCACCTACTGGACGCCAAAATAGGCATCCTGATTTTTTCGCCATCATCGAACAGGGAACATGTTGCGACCGCTGCTCGTCCTGGTTGCCGTCCTCGTTGCCGCTGCACCCGCGCTTGCCCAGGACAACTACGAGATTCAGGTCTACGGCGCCGACACCGTTGAAAAAGGCGCGACCATGTTCGAGACGCACACCAACTTCACGCCCCGGGGGCATTCCTTCGAGGACGGCATGCGCCCCACGCAGCACGCCGTCCACGAAACCTTCGAGATCACCCACGGCTGGAATGATTGGTTTGAGACCGGCTTCTATATCTTTACCTATGCTCATTCCGGCTACGGGTGGCAGTGGGTCGGCGACCACGTCCGCCCGCGCGTCCGCGTTCCCGACAAATGGCACTGGCCCGTGGGCGTGAGTCTCTCTACCGAGTTCGGCTACCAGCGCCCGCTGTTCTCCGCCGACACTTGGACCTTCGAATTGCGCCCCATCGTGGACAAGAAACTTGGCCGTTGGTACTTCGCCTTCAATCCTTCCCTGGAAAGGGCGCTGGTGGGCGCGAACTCCGGCAAGGGTTTCGAGTTCTCGCCCAACGCCAAGTTCAGTTACGATCTGACGAAGAAAGTTTCCGCCGGCCTGGAGTACTACGGCGCGCTCGGCCCCATCTCCAATTTCGATTCCCTCGCCGAGCAGGAGCAGCAGATCTTTCCCAGCATTGACCTGAATCTCTCACCCAATTGGGAATTCAACGCCGGCGCCGGCATCGGTACGACGCGGTCCACCGACCGGCTGATCCTGAAAGTGATTGTCGGCTATCGTTTTCTGAAGAAGGCCAAGTAAAATCCCGGGGAATAGATTCCGGCCTCCAATGGTTAGCATCGAGACGGATCCTTGTTCATCTAAATGCGCTTAACGCGGGGAGATTATGAAAGGTTTTATTCTCGGAATTATCGTGACGCTCGTGGGCCTGGCACTCGGAGCTTACATCTATTTCTCGACCGGCATGGTTCCCGTTGCTACCCATGCGCAGGCGATGCCGTTTGAAAAGAAGCTCGCTGCCATGGGACTGAACGCGCACGTTGCCAAGGAAGCGCCCAAGACTCCGCCCCAGGGCATCGAGTCCGGCGAGCCCACGTTTATTGCGGGCGCCAATATTTACAAGAATGAGTGCGCTTTCTGTCACGGACTCCCCGGACAGGCGCAGCAGCCCGACGCCGCCAAGGGCATGTTCCCCAAGCCCCCGCAGCTCTTCCAGGGGCACGGCGTGACCGACGATCCGCCGGGCGAGACCTACTGGAAGGTCAAGAACGGCATCCGGCTGACCGGCATGCCCGCGTTCCAGAAGTCGCTCTCGGAGAAGCAGCTGTGGCAGGTGTCGCTGCTGCTGGCCAACGCCGACAAGATTCCCGCGTCAGTGCAGCAAGTCCTGGGCGGCGCCATGAACCCGGCGGGTGAAGGCGGGCACGAGGACCACGAGCACCCCGGCGCCGACCACAAAGACTGAGAGCCCCTTCGTTGTTCGTCCGGCAGGTCCCGGCGCCCGACGTATTCGTCCAATGGAGAAATGAATCAGGCTCCGGCGCTCCCGCCGGGGCTGCCTGCAATGAGCCCGTATCATCGCCGCAAATCGCACCCTGACGGGCCATTCCCTCTATAATTAAGGTTTCACCATGGCTGTGACTTTGGACCAGATCGTGGCCGCGACCCGCGCCCGCGTGGCGCGCGCCAAGCCCGTGGCCAACCGCGCCGAGCTCGCGCGTCGCGCCGCCGAGCACAAGCCTCGCGGCTTTGTCCGCGCTCTGCAGCAGATGGCCGCATCCGCTCCGCCCATCATCGCCGAGCTCAAAAAAGCTTCACCATCCAAGGGTGTTATCCGCGGCAGCTTCCACGTCGCTTCGCTCGCCGACCAGCTCGCCGGCGCAGGCGCCGCTGCCTTGTCGGTGCTCACCGACGAGGAATATTTTCAAGGCTCGATTTCCAATTTGGACGAAGCCTGGGCCTCGTGCGAGCTTCCGCTGTTGCGCAAGGACTTCCTGGTTGACGAATTCCAGCTCCTGGAATCTCGCGCCCATCATGCCGACGCGGTGCTGCTGATCGTGGCCGCGCTCAGCGATGCGGACCTGCGCCGCCTGCATGCCGTCGCGCGCGAGTTCAGCCTCGACGTGCTCTGTGAAGTTCACGACGAAGCCGAGCTCGGCCGCGCTCTCGATCTTGGGGCCGAGATGATCGGCGTCAACAATCGCGACCTGCGCACCTTTCAAGTAGACCTCGGGACGGCGCTGCGCCTGGTGCGCAACATCCCGCCCGGCCTGGTGAAGGTCGCCGAAAGCGGCATTCAGGGCGGGGCCGACCTCCGCCGCCTGCGCGACGCCGGATACGACGCGTTCCTGGTCGGCGAGTCGCTGATGCGCGCCGAATTCCCCGGCGAAGCTCTGAAGCAACTGCTGGTGGACTCCAGGGCCGCTGTTTCCAATGTGTAATTTGTGTAATTGCGAAGCTGTGCAGCGGCAACTCGGAACTCACAGCTCGCAAATGCCGGAGACCGACGACTGACGACCGACGACTGCAGTTATGACTTGGATCAAAATTTGCGGCACCACCAACCGCGAGGACGCGCTGGCAGCCGTCTCTGCCGGCGCGGACGCGGTCGGGTTCGTGTTCGCGTCCAGCCCGCGCCAGATCACGCCTGAGGCCGCTCGCGATATTGCCGCCGCTCTCCCGGCCCACGTCGAACGTGTCGGCGTCTTTGCCGGCGACTCGGCGGAGCGCATTCAGTCCATCGCCCGCGTCGTCGGCCTCGACATCGTGCAGCTTCATGGTGACGAGAGCGCGGACTTTGTCGCTGCTGTCGCTCGCGACGACGAGAACAAGCCGCGCTTCCGCGTCTTCAAAGCAGTGGCCGTGAAACCGGGCGGTGAGGCAGCGCTGCGGAATTGCGAGGCCTACGATTCCGCCGACGCCCTCCTGCTGGATTCCGCGGTGCTGCGTGCCGGCTGCACCGGGCAAGGTACCGATCTGATTCGTGGCGGCACCGGAGTGTCGTTCGACTGGCAGCGCGCCGCCGAGGTTGTCCCTGCGCTCGCACAGCGCACCCGCGTCATCCTCGCCGGTGGCTTGTCTCCCGCAAACGTTGCCGAGGCAGTCCGTCTGCTGCGGCCCTGGGGCGTGGATGTTTGCAGCGGCGTGGAGAAATCTCCGGGAATCAAGGACCACGAAAAAATGCGGGCGTTTGTCACTGCTGTTCGCACTCCGACCCTGAAGCCTGACGCCTGAAGCCTGGAGCCGTTCTGTCATCCGCCGCCAAAACTCGCGTTACCCCGGGCCGCTTCGGCCAGTACGGCGGACGCTATGTCCCCGAAACCCTGGTCGCCGCGCTGGAAGAATTGGAAGCGGCATACGCCAAGGCGAAGCGCGACAAGAAATTTCACGGCCGTCTGGACTACCTGCTCAAGCAATACGCAGGACGCCCTACGCCGCTGTTCTTCGCCCAACGTTTGACCGAGAAACTCGGCGGCGCACGCATTTACCTGAAGCGCGAAGACCTGCTCCACACCGGCGCGCACAAGATCAACAACTGCATCGGCCAGGCGCTGCTGGCCGAGCGCATGGGCAAGCGACGCATCATTGCCGAGACCGGCGCCGGCCAGCACGGCGTCGCCACCGCCACCGTCTGCGCCCTGTTCGGTTTCGACTGCGTGGTGTACATGGGCACCGAGGACATGCGCCGCCAGGAGCTCAATGTCTTTCGCATGCGCCTGCTGGGCGCGGAAGTGCGCGGCGTGGAGTCCGGCTCGCGCACGCTGAAGGACGCCATCAACGAAGCCATGCGCGACTGGGTCACCAACGTGCGCACCACTCACTACCTGCTGGGTAGCGTGCTCGGCGCGCATCCGTACCCGACCATGGTGCGCGATTTCCAATCGGTCATCGGACGCGAAGCGCGCGCGCAAATCCGCAAGCTCACCGGCAAGCTGCCGAACGCGATCATCGCGTGCGTCGGCGGTGGCTCCAACGCGATGGGCATTTTTTACGAATTCGTCAGGAAAAAAGATAAGCGCGTCCGCCTAATCGGCGTCGAAGCCGGGGGGCGCGGCTCGAAACTCGGCGAGCACGCCGCGCGCTTCCACGGCGGCTCTCCCGGCGTGCTGCAGGGAACGTTTTCGTACGTCTTGCAGGATGACGCCGGCCAGATTGCCAGCACGCATTCGGTTTCCGCCGGCCTCGATTATCCCGGCGTTGGCCCCGAGCACGGCTGGCTCAAGGACATAGGCCGCGCCGAGTACACCTCGGCTTCCGATCGCGAGGCGCTGGATGCCTGCACGCTGCTGGCGCATACCGAAGGCATCATCCCGGCGCTGGAGTCGGCGCACGCCATCGCCGAATGCGTGAAGCGCGCGCCGCGAATGAAAAGATCCGAAATCGTCATCGTGAACGTTAGCGGGCGCGGCGACAAAGATATGGGAATCCTGCAGGAGAACCTTTCGATTTCGTAAATTAGTAATTTTGTAAATTGTGGCGCTGATCTTCAAATCCCGGCCCGGTCTCGTCGCCTACATCACCTGCGGCGACCCAAACGTGAGCACCTCGAAAGCGATTGCACTCGCCGCCATTGATGCCGGCGCCGACGTAATTGAGCTCGGTGTTCCATTCAGTGATCCAGTCGCTGATGGACCGGTCATCCAGCGTGCCAGCGAACGCGCTTTGCGCCACGGCACTGCGCTTGCCGACGTATTGACGATCGCGCGCGACGTGCGCGCGCAACGCCCGAACGCCGGGCTGATTATCTTTTCGTACCTGAACCCCATCCTCCGCTTCGGACTGGAGCGCTTCTGCGCGGCCGCCGCCGATGCCGGCGTGGACGGCGTGCTGGTCACCGATCTCCCGGTCGAAGAAGCGGCGGAATATCTGAGCCACATGCGCCGCCGTAACCTGGCAACCGTGTTCCTGGCTGCGCCCACCAGCACCGACGACCGCCTGCGGCGCATCGCCGAAGTCTCCACGGGATTCGTCTACGCCGTGTCGCGCACCGGTGTCACCGGCACGCGCCAGGAACTCGCGAACGACGCACGCGCCCTGGTGCAGCGCCTCCGCCGATACACTAAGCTGCCCATCGCGGTCGGCTTCGGCATTTCGACTCCGGAGCATGTGCACGAGGTCGCTCGATTTGCCGACGCCGCGGTTGTCGGCAGCGCCATTGTGCAGGCCATCGAAAACGCCGCGTCCACCGGCACAGCGCCGCTGGCTGTGGCAGAATTGGTGAGGAAGCTCTTAGCTGTTAGCTCTAAGCCCTTAGCTGGTTCCCCGGCCGCGCGAGCAGCCGCCTCGACCTCAGTTTCTCGATCACGTAACCTGAAGTGAGTCGGAGAATCTGATTCACGACAAGCTAAAGGCTAAGAGCTAAAAGCTCGCAGTTTATGGACATCGCGGATTGGCGCAAAAAAATCGATGACATTGACCGCCGCCTGGTGGAGTTGCTCAACGAGCGCGCGCGTTACGCGCAGGAGATCGGCAAGCTCAAGCGCGGTACCAGCCAGCCGGTCTACGAGCCTGATCGCGAAAAGCAAATCCATGAGAACATCCGTCGCGCCAACCAAGGGCCGCTGCACGATCGCGATCTTTCCGGCATTTACGAGCGGCTGATTGACGTCATGCGCACCATCCAGAAAGACGAATTCGTCCCCAAGCGTGCTGCAGGTACCGGCGACACGGAGTTGGAAGCAGAGATTAACGATTGAGGGGTTAGCAGTCTTGATAGTGACAATGCAGGAAGGCGCCAGCGAGGAGCAGATCCAGAAAGTGATCGAGCACCTCGTCGGCCTGGGATTTTCCGTTCACCGCTCCACCGGCGAGCTGCACACCGTGCTCGGCGCCGTCGGAGCGCGCACCGATTTCGATGTTCGCGACATCGAGGTTCTCGACGGCGTGCACCTGGTTCACCGCATCAGCGCTCCTTACAAGCTCGTGGCCAAGCATTTCCGCCCGCAGGGCACGGTCGTGAAGCTGCCCAACGGACTCACCGTCGGCGGCGACAAGGTCCTCATCATGGCCGGGCCATGTTCCGTCGAATCCAAGGAGCAGCTCTTCGCCACCGCCGAGCAAGTCGCCTCCGCCGGCGCTCGCGTGCTTCGAGGCGGCGCCTTCAAACCGCGTTCCTCTCCTTATTCTTTCCAAGGACTCGGCGAAGAAGGCCTGAAAATCATGCGCGAAGCCGGCGAGAAATACCGGCTGCTCGTGATCAGCGAGGTCATGGAAATTTCGCAGATCCCGCTCATGCTGCCCTACGTGGACATCCTCCAGGTTGGCGCGCGCAACATGCAGAATTTCAACCTGCTGCGCGAGCTCGGCAAAGTCCGCAAGCCGGTCATGCTGAAGCGCGGCATTGCCGCCACCATCGAGGAATTGCTGCTCTCCGCCGAGTACATCATGGCCGGGGGCAACTACGACGTCATCCTCTGCGAGCGCGGCATCCGCACCTTCGAGACCTACACCCGCAATACCATGGACATCTCGGCCATCCCCATCGTGCACAAGCTCTCGCATCTGCCCATCTGCGGCGATCCGTCACATGGCACTGGACGCCGCGACAAGGTCGCTCCGATGGCCCGCGCTGCCGTGGCCGCTGGCGCCGATGCCATCATCGTTGAGGTCCATCACAATCCGGACAAGGCGCTCTCCGACGGCGCCCAGTCCCTCTATCCCGACCAGTTCCGCGAACTGATGGACCAGTTGCGCATCATCGCCCCCGCCGTCGGACGGACAATTGCGTGATTTGTGATTTAGCGATTTAGTGATTGACCGATTTGCCCACTACTGATTTGCTTTCGATTGTTTGCGTGAATACGGCCAATCACTAAATCACCAATCTCTAAATCACTCAATGCGCCAGCTCACCATCCTCGGTACCGGCCTCATCGGCGGCTCGCTCGCGCTTGCCCTCAAGAAGTGCGGATTCCGGGGCAGCATCGTCGGTTGCGACCGGAAGGAAATCCTGGACCGCGCCCAGGCCGCGGGAATTGTCGAGCTCGGCATCGCCGATCCGATTCAGGCCTGCCAGGGCAGCGATGTGGTGGTGCTGGCCACGCCGGTGGGCGCGATCATTGACTTGATCGAGCGCCTCGGCCCCGTGCTGCCGCCGGGCACCTTGCTCACCGACGTCGGCAGCACCAAGGCGGAAATCGTCGCCCGGGCGCGCGCGGTGTTCGGTGAGCTGGCCGGCGAGCGGTTTCTTCCCGGACATCCCATGGCCGGCAAGGAGTTTAGCGGCGTCGAGCACGCCGATGCAGACCTCTTCCGCGGCGCCGTGTGGCTGGTCACGCCCATAGTGCCGGCGGCGCGGGAGCTTCCTGCTGCCGCTCGCGATTTCCTCCAGTGGATTGAGCGCATCGGCGCACGCGTCATCGAGATCGATGCCGAACGCCACGACCGGCTCTGCGCCTGGATCAGCCATCTGCCGCAGATGCTCTCCACCGCGCTGGCGTCCACGTTGCAGGACGAACTCGGCGAGGACGCCAACGTTGACGCCATCGGCGGGCGAGCCCTCCGCGAGATGACCCGCCTGGCGCAAAGTCCCTACAGCATGTGGCGCGACATCGCCCTCACCAATACCGCCAACCTGCGCGATGCACTGCTGGCGCTCGAACAACGCCTCGCACATCTTCGTGAGAACCTTCGCACTCGCGAGATGGAAGCCGAGTTCGAGCGTGCCCGCCAATTCCGCGCCAAGGACTGATTTCGGCTCGTATCAAGTCGAATTCCTCGCCGAATTTCGCTGCTCCGCGCAGTCTGCAGCGCGCTATTCTGGATCCGGCCAACTCTGTTCGCAAGGAAACTCCCCTATGGCCGATCGCCGCATCCTTGCCATTGATTACGACGAAACCAAACTGCAATCGCGCAGCTCGGCGCTGAAGATGATGAGCATCCGGGTCGAGGGCGCGCGCAACCTCCGCGCCGCCTTGCACCTGCTCTCTTACGACACTTTCGATCTCATCCTGATCGCGCCCTCCGTGCTCAAATCGCAGCTTCACCTGCTGCTCGACCGCATTCGCCAGAGCTCGCGGACGCCCGTCGTTCTGCTTTACGCGGGAGAACCGCCGGCTAACGTAGCGGCCGATGAACTGGTGAGCGAAGCGGATGATCTGGTGGGGATCATGCGCGCCATCGAGCATCTGGCGCCCAGAACCACGCACGCCTAGCGACAGACACCCTGATCCTTGTTCTTATTCCTGCGATCGGCTGAATCCGGAAATGCTTGCTTCCGTCGGCGGTTTTCCAGTCGCCCGGAGGTGGGCTTTTGCAGGTTCAAACCCCTGTTCGGCGGCGTGCGCGAACAGCGATTCAGCCTGGGCCGGATCTCTCTCGACGCCATGCCCGAGCACGTACAACATCGCCAGGGCGTACTCCGCCTCGGGCAGGCCGCGGCCGGCAGCAACGCGGTACCAGGTCGCTGCCTCGGCAAAATCCTGGTTTACTCCGCGCCCGTGCTCGTAACACCAGCCGAGATTGTTGGCAGCGCTCGCCGATCCTGCCGCCGCCGCACGGCGAAACATCTGCACTGCTTGGCCGGCGTTGCGGCCCCGCCCTTCCAGATAGAGCGTGCCGAGATTATCCATCGCGGGGGCAAAACCCTGGCGCGCCGCCTTCTGATACCACTTCGCGGCCTGACGATCATCGGGCTCCACTCCCAATCCGTTGGCGTACATGTAGCCCAGGTTCGACTGTGCCGCCGCCAATCCTTTCTGCGCCGCTTCCTGGTACCAGTGCACCGCCGCCTTGTAATCGCGGCTGATGCCGCGTCCGGTAGCGTACATGTACCCCAGATTTGTCATACCGGGCGGATACTTCTGCGCGGCGGAGCGCAGATACCATCGGACGGCTTCGTCGTCATTCTGCGGCACGCCCAGCCCGGTGGCGTAGAGACGTCCAAGATTGCACTGCGAGCCCGACTCGCCCAAGTCGGCGGCGCGGCGATACCAGCGCGCCGCAGCGGCATAGTCCTGCCGCACCTCGCTGCCGGTCTCGTAGGCGCGCGCAACGTGGAACATCGCCACCGGATCATTCTTGGCGGCCTTGTCGAGCAGGCGCGCCCAATGCGGCGATCCTGTTTCCTGCGCATTCGCGCGCGGCGCCAGCGCGGGAATGGCAAGCAGCGCGAGCACAACCGACAAAACGGGCGAACGCATCTCTGACCCCACGTTGCCGTGTCCTAATACCACTTTTATGATGCGTGTTGCTCAAGAAAAACTACGTTTATTCTTTACGCCGCCTCGCCTTGCTCGGCCTTGCGCGCTTCCTTGCGGGCGGGCGCCTCGCGCTCGAGGACGCACTCCCGCGGCGGTTTGTCGAAGCGCAGCCCCTGGTAAACCGGCGCGCGCATCTTGATGGCGCCGCTCTGACCTTCGTGCGTCCATTCCGTGAACTTGATTTCCGCCACCAGTTCCGGTTTCACCCAATGCGTGCGCCGCGACGCTTCCACCCTGGTGGCGAACGGGTTCTTGCCGGAGTTGAGCTTCTGCAAGCGCCGCCACATGTCCGCGGCGGTCTGGTCGGTGAAGCCGGTGCCGGCGTTCCCGACGTGCACCAGCCGCCCTTTTTCGTCGTACAAGCCGAGCACCAGCGAGCCGAAGTGCTCGCGGCTGCCGCGCGGGTCGGTGTAGCCGCCGATAACGCATTCCTGCCGCCGCGTGATTTTCATCTTCAGCCACTCGCGGCTGCGCTTGTTCAGCAGGTAGCAGCTCTTGCGCCGCTTGGCGACGATGCCCTCCAGGCCGCGCGACTTTGCCGCCTCATAGAGCGCGAGCCCATCGTCGAAGTGCTCGGAGTAGCGCAGCAGGTCGCTCTCGGTCAGGCGTGCCTGCAACAGGCGCTTTCGTTCTTCCAGGTCCACCTTGAGCAGGGAATAGCCGTCGAGGTAGAGCAGGTCGAAGGCGTAGTAGATGATCTTGGGGCCGCTCCGCTTGCCGCCACTGACGGCGGAGCGCTGCTGCATCAAGCTGAACGACGGGCGGCCTTCCACGTCAAGCGCGACGATCTCGCCATCCACGATCGCCGACCTGGCCTGGATGGCTTCGGGTAAGTCTTTCAACTCCGGAAATTCTCCGGTCAGATCGTTCTGGTTGCGCGAGGTGAACCGGGCGCGGCCGCCTTCGATGTGCGCGATGGCGCGAAAACCGTCCCACTTGACTTCATAGAGCCACTCGGCGCTGTTGAACGGCTCATCCACCAGCGTGGCCAGCATCGGCCGGATAGCGCGCGGCATGGAGGCTTTCTCAGCACCTTTTACTTTCTCCGGTGCGTCAGTGTTTTTTTTTAACGCAGAGAACGCAGAACCTTTCGCTGAGGACGCCAAGACTTTCCTTTTCGCTGTTTTCCGTAAAGAACTCGTTGTTGCCGCAGAAGCCTTCGTCAGGCGTTTGATCTTTATGTGTTTCTGCTCCTTTGCGTCCTCTGCGTTGATCTTTTTCTTCCTTGAAGCGATTTTCTTCAAAGTCTCATCCAGCCATCCGGCCTTTTTCGCCGCTGCTGCGGGACGATTGCTCTGCCATTCGGCGGAGCCTTCATCTTCGGCGATCTTCTGCAACGACCGCCTGGTCAGCACCGACCAGTCCAGCTGGTTGATGTCGAACCCTTCCTCCGCGCGCGCGTCGCGCTTTTTGATCAGCAGCCACTCCGTGCCTTTGCTTCCCGGGCGCCGCGAGCGCATCCGCGCCAGCACGAATTCCCCCTTCAGCTTCTCGCCCTCCAGCCGGAACTTCAGGTCGCCCTTTTTCAGCATCTCGTGCTCGTCGCCCAAAGGTTCCCAGGTGCCGGTGTCCCACACCATGACCGTGCCCGCGCCGTAGTTGCCCTCGGGAATAATGCCTTCGAAGTGGAAGTAGGAGATGGGATGGTCCTCGACCATCATCGCCAGGCGCTTGTCGGCGGGATCGAGCGATGGCCCCTTGGGAACCGCCCACGACTTCAGTACGCCATCCATTTCCAAGCGGAAATCGTAGTGCAGGTGCGAGGCATGGTGCTTCTGCACCACGAAGCGGTGCCCCGCCTTGTTCTCGACTTTCGGCGGCGGCTCGGGCGTGTCCTTGAAGCGCCGCTTGCGCTGATATTCCTCGAGAGCCATGTGGGATTAGTTGTCAGTTGAGGGTTGTAAGTTGCGAGCGACACGGTGGTTTGGGAGGAAAACTCACCATCGGTGAACGGAATTTATCAGCGATCAGGATTTAGGAGCTGGGGCGGCGAGTGGAGCCGGGAAAAGCGTCGCGACCCGCGAAGCCATCCTGCTCCGCTGGGTTTACGCAGAGAGGGTGCAACTCGCGAAATTACGCCTTCCTCCCCGGGTGCTTGCCGATGATGGGAGCGTGGCAGCCGCGGCAGTCCATCTGGGTGCGAATGTTCTCGACGGCGCCGCCCTTTTCATGGCACGACATGCAGGTCTGCGCCGGCTGGCCCGGCTTCAGCACCACCAGCTTGCCTTCCGCCTGCTCGTTCAGCAGCAGGACGGCCTTGCGAGCCACCGAGGCAGTGATGGCGCCGCAGCGTTCTTTGCGCTCCGCCGAATACGCCTTCTTCTTCGCCACCTTGCACCAGTTGACGATGGACTGGTGACAAAGCGGGGAATTGGCCACGGAGCGCACCTCGGCGAATTTCGCGCCCTTGGGCTGCAGATCCGGCAAGGGCGCCATCTCGTACCAGTTGAACAAGGTATCCATGAGCGGCTCGGGCTTGGGCGAGAGCAATTGAAATGCGGCGGCGGCGCCGTTGAGCGCGCCGCAGATGGTGGCCCAGCCGTTGATGCCGCCGGCGCCGTAGGTAAACATGTCGAAGGGAAATTCGGAGTAGGGCGGGCCGAGTTGTTCGGCGACGGGCGCGACCATGGCCTCGAAGGCGCCGTACATGCAGTGATGGACATTGTAGCCGTCGAATCCGTGCTGCCCGACGATGTCGGGATCGAGGGGCTTGTACGGCCACGGCACACTGCGCATGCCGCCGGCCTTGGGCGCGAACGCCCGTTGTTGGGCGAACAGCAGCTTGCCCGCGCCGGCTGCTCCCGCCGCGCCGCCCAGCAACATCACGAGTTCCCGCCGGGTGAATGGTGTACGCATGGGGCGCCTCCTGGCGAAGATTGCGCGCTGGCGGCGAGGCTACGCCCGCAGGATTCGCGTAGCCGTGATGGATGTCACCGCGGTGGGTGAGTTGGCTGAGCACACGCGAGGGCGCCTGTGCCACACAGTCAGTTCACCCAATCCGCCAGGAAGACGTTGGTCTCGTGCGGCCGGGATTGGTTGCGGTTGGAGGAGAACACCAGCTTCTTTCCGTCGGGGCTGAACATGGGAAAGCCGTCGAAGCCGGGGCTAAAGGTGATGCGCTCCAGGTTGCTGCCGTCTACGTTGACGGCGTAGAGCTCGAAGTTGCCCATGCCCTTCGGATCGGCGAGGTTGGTAGAAAAAATCACGCGCCTGCCGTCAGGGAAAAAGTAGGGGGCGAAATTGGCAGCGCCGTTGCTGGTGATCTGGCGTTTCTGGCTGCCGTCGGCTTTCATCACCCACAGCTCCAGCCAGGTGGGGCGGATCAGGTTTTGCGCCAGCAGTTCTTTGTACTCTTTTGTCTCGGCTTCGGTCTTGGGATGAAAGGCGCGATAGACAATCCAACGGCCGTCGCGCGACCAAAACGGCCCGCCGTCGTACCCGAGCTCGTGCGTGAGCTGGTGCACGTGCTTGCCGTCAGCGTCCATCACGTAGACATCCAGATCGCCGTTGCGGGTGGAAGTGAAGGCGATTTTCTTGCCGTCAGGGGAGATGGTCGCTTCTGCGTTGTAGCCCTGATTGTGCGTCAGTGGCGCGGGATTGCCGCCGTCAGCATTGGCGACATAAATGTCGAAGCTCGGGTAGACGGCCCAGCGGTATCCCTTGGACCAGTCGGGAGGCGGCGGGCAGTCGGGCGAGGCGGCGTGCGTTGAAGAATAAAGGATGCGTTTCCCGTCGGGGAAAAAGTATGCGCAGGTGGTGCGGCCCTTGCCGGTGGAAACCATGTGGGCATTTGACCCGTCGGTGTTCATGATGAAGATCTGGTCGCACTTAAGGCCGCCGCGGGTGGATTGAAAAATCAGGTTGGCGCCGTCGGAGCTGAAGTAAGCCTCGGCGTTCTCCCCGCCGAAGGTGAGCTGGCGCACGTTGCGCAGATGTTTTTCCTCCGGTGTGCGCAGGTCCTTGGGCTCTGGGGATTGGGCGGTGAGTAGCAGGGCGGCGGAAATCAAGAGAACGAAAGAAACGAAAAAGTTCATGCGGAGCGAATGTAGCAGTGGCTAGTGGCCGGTGGCTAGTGCCGTTAACAGTGGAGCCGGTTCACACGAAGGGCGTCAAGGGAGCACGAAGGATCGTGAGTAAGAACCTGTCCTAGCCACATACCGAAAGGGGCGGGGAATGTGCGGTTATTTGATCGTCGCCAGCTCGTACAGGTACTCAACATGGGCACGCGCGGCGCCGTCCATGCCCAGCACCTTCGGGCTGGCGGACTCGATGATGTAGTACTCGTTGGGAGCATGTGCGCCGCTGCCATGTCCCAGCCCGAAGTGTCCGGCGGGCAGGCGCAGCGGGTCGCCGGTGAAGACGTATCCCGGCCAGGAGCCGGCGTTGCGCGGCAGGATGACGGGATCGATGCCGGCTCGCTTGTAGACATTCTCTTCCGCACGGATGATGCCGGAATCGGCCGACGTGCTGGTCGGGTCGTAGCCGCCGGTCATGGTGACCTCGATGTCGCCGAAGCCGTGCTTGGCCAGGTGCGCTTTGAGGGCGGCGAGCGCGCCGGCAGCGGTCTGATCGGGAACGAGGCGGAGATCGAGTTTCGCCGCCGCCTTGTGCGGAAGAATGGTCTTGCCGCCGGGACCGGTATAGCCACCGACGATGCCCTCGATATTCACGGTGGGCAGCGAGATCAGCATTTCCAGCGATTTTTCGAAATCCACGTCATGGATCCAGTGCTGCACGCCGAGCTGTTTCTTCATGACCTCTTCATTTAGGCGGCGGGCGGCGATGGCGCACATCTGCTTTTCGGCGGTGGAAATCGGGCGGACGTGCGTGGTCAGCCCTTCGATGGCGGGGGTGTTGCCGTCGGGCGACACCAGCGTTGCCAAGGCCAGAATCAGGTGCCATGCGGGGCTGTCAATGCGCGCCTTGTTGCTGGAATGGACGTCGAGACGCGGGCCGCGTCCCCAGCGCTCGCCGCTGGACACAAGTTCGCATTCGATGACGCCCTTGGCGCCGAGGGTGAGCGTGACCGAGCCGTCGAGTCCCTGCGAGGCGGCGGGAATGTACACGCCGGTGGCGCGCTTCATGGCGGCCAGAACCTCAGGGCGGCGCACCACCTGCGGGAAGTGCGGTGAGCCGATTTCTTCTTCGCCCTCGGCCACGAAGACGAGATTGACGGGCAGCTTCTTCCCGGCGCCGCGAATAGCGTGCAGCGCGGCCAGGAAGGTGGCTTCCGGGCCTTTCTGGTTGACCGCGCCGCGTCCGACGATGATCTTGCCTACGCTAGGCTTATCCACCAGCGCCGCGTCGAACGGCGGGGAAGACCACTCGGACGGGTCCACCTGCTTGACGTCGTACATGAAGTAAATGCCGAGCGTTCGGGGAGCGCCGGCGTCGAGGGTGGCGAAGATGCCGGGCTGGCCGTCGGTAGGAATTTTGGTGACGTGCTCGAACCCGGCATCGCGCAACATCTGCATGGTGAGGGCGCAGCCCTCGTTCATGCCACGGTTTTCGGCGGCGATGGAGGGCTGGCGGATCCATTGCTGGAGACGCTGCACCGCCTCATCGTGGCGCTTTTCGATTTCCGCCCAGATGGGCGTGAACTCGGGTGAGTCGGCGCTGGCAAATTTCGGCAGAGCGTAAGTGGCGGCGGTGACGGCGGAGGCGGCGAGAAAATCGCGTCGATTCATAGCGGCAGGCAGCATAGCAGTGGCCGGTGGTCAGTGGCCAGCGGTCGGAAGCGGTCTGCAGGCTACGGGCGGCGGGAGAACCAGATTTCTCGCCAGAGGGGATTCTGGCTCGGAATGACAAATGAAAAAGGTGGACTCCGGCCGTTTGGGACGGAATTCTGAGGTGAATTCGTGCGTTCTCTAGGGCGATTTTCGGCAGGAAAGAATTGACTTGAATTGGTTTTGTTGTACTATCCGGGAGCTACAAGAATTACAAAGAAATAATTAAGGCTGGCCGCATGGAAGGGGTCTGAAACAGGTCACTTCCGTCGGATATCCTCCCCCGACAACTGAATTTTGCATTCGCTCCAGGACGAGGCAGAGCTGTGTCCGGAGCGGGAGCGCAGGTGTCCGATGCGAGTGTTACGAGTCCTGTGTTGTGCCCTCCTCCTGGCGGCGATGGTGGCCGCCCAGACCCAATCCTCCTCCCAGGATCCGTCGCAAGAGCAACCATCCGGGCAGGCACCCGTCAATCCGCTGGACCAGGCCAAGCCGGCGCAGTCGGTGACGCAGCAGCCCGGCGTGACCCCACAGCAGGGCGGCGAAACGAGGGCGAGCAAGCCGTCCACGTTCAATGCCGGCGAGGGCGCCGGCACCGGCCAGGACCAGGAACTGGGCGAGGTGCGGATGATGACGCGCTACACCCAGGTCAACGGCGCGCCGGAAGGTCTGCAGCGTTCGTTCCACAATGACGGCAGCAACAATCTGGCGGAGTTCAACTACTTCCTCGACCGCAACTTTTTCTCGACCGGGCGGCGCTTCCAGTTCCTGACGATGTATCGCGGCACCGACGACACCAGCATTGATCCGGAGCGCAACAGCCTGCAGAAGACGTATTTCCGGATTTACGGATCGCGCGACGAATACCTGTTCGGCGACGCGCTGGTGAACTACTCGCGCCTGTCATTCAACCAGAACATCAAGGGCCTGAGCGCGTCCTGGAAATTGAACAAGAAGTGGAAGCTCTCCACGGTGGGCGGCGTGTTCATTGACCGCTGGGGCTCGCTATTCAAGGAACAGCCGGGGGATTGCTACCCGCCGGCCAGCCTGCCGGTGGGAGCGACGTTCACGCCGAATCCGAGCCCGCAGTGCGGACGTCCGTTCGCGGCGGCGGTGACCGGCGCGCGGTTGGAGTACGCCTTTGCGCGCGATTCCGCCCTCGGTCTGAACACTTCCACCAGCGATGACCTGACCTTCACGCGCCAGCCGCAGCCGTTCGGAACGGCGCCCGACCCGGCCACCAACCGGGTGGGCTCGATAGATTTCAAGTACTCCGCCAAAGGCTTGCGGATGGAAGGTGAGTGGGCGTATTCGGCCACCAACTTCGACCGGCGCCTTGGAACCTGCGTTCCGATCGCCGGCGCACCCTGCGACCCGCGCGTGCCCACGCCCGGGCTGGGCGTGCAAACCGACTGGGGTGCCCGCTATGACGCCACCTATCGCTGGCACAAGCTGAGCTTCCGCGGGTCTTACGTGCGGTACGAGCCGGCGTTCGCCTCGATGAACGCGCGCCAGATCGCCGATTTGCAGGACGCCCTGTTCCGCGTTTCGTACGAAGCGACCCCCTGGTTGACGGTGGATGGAACGGCGCGGCGCACCAACGACGATCTGAAGCAGCAGAACCAGTACGAAAAAATCCTTTGGGGCCCGGAAGGGCGCTTCATCTTCCACGATCTGGCGTTTTACCGGCGGGCGGTGATCGAAGTCGGCTATCGGCACCGGATTATCGGAGGCGAGACACCGGTGCTGCCGGCGTCGGGGCTGGTGGCGGGGTGCGTTCCCAACGGAGCCGGCATGATTTGCGCCGACCGCTACGTGCGCACACCGTACGCGGAAATTTCCATCCCGTTGCACACCACGTTTTTCACGGTGGGCTACGAGCGCCGGCAACAGGTGGACAACCTGGCGGTCGCCAGTACTTCCAATACCGACCGCATCTACGGTGCGCTACGCGGGATTTACGACCTCGGCGGCTGGCACCTGAACCCGACCATGCGGTACGAGTTCGAGCGCCAGGGCACGCGGCCCAACCTGGCCAATGTCCTGCCGGGGAACACACCGAGTGCGGTCGACCTGCTGCTGCTGCGTGAGACCAACCGGCTGATCACAGCCGGGCTGTTCGTGGAAGCGCCGCGCTGGTTCATCCTCGAGCTCGGCTACCGCGAGAATTCGGCCACTACGCTGGCCGGCTACTACCGGCCGAGCTACAAGGCGGCGCTGACATACAAGATCGCCAACGACGAAAACAAGACCCTGATCTTCTCCTTCGAGCGCAACAACAACTTCTATTACACAGCGCCGCCTCTGGGCGGTGTGGCAACCACCACGCTCTACCCGCCGGGGGGCGTGTACCCGCTGGTCAATCCGCAGAACTTTGACGAGCGGATCGCGGGCGTGACTTTTGTTTACAAGTTCGGGAAACGAGGGCGATGAAACAAGTCCTGGAGAAAATCAGGGAAGCCTGGGACCGGTTCGCGGACCTGGTGGGACAGGTGCCGACCAAGCGCGTGGACATGGTCATCGCGCTGGTGATCACGGTGGTGGGACTTACGGTCTACGTGCTGGTCTCGATCACGGCGCATACCAAGGCGGCCTTCGGATTTCTGGACACCATCGAGCTGCGCTCGCTCGACGCGCGCTACAAGATGCGGGGACCGCGCCGTCTTTGCCCCGGGCAGGCGGGAAACCGCGACTGCGTGGACGACCGGATCGTCATCGTGGGGCTGGACGAAAAGACGCTGCAGAAGGTGGGTTCCTATCCCATCGCGCGCAATTTCTACGGCAAGGCGATCGACCAGATGGCGGCCGGCGGGGCTCGGGTGATCGGGCTTGACTTTGATTTCCCCACGCCGGAGAAGAACTCCGCCGTCGAGGCGCTGCAGAAGCTGCAAAACGAGCTGACCGGGACCGCGTCGCCGGCGGTGCTGGAGAAGATTCGCGAGATCGAACGCAGCAGCGACAACGACGCTGTGTTTGCCGAGTCCATCAAGCGCGCCGGCAATGTCGTGCTGGGCCACATCTTCCTCGGCGAAGAGCGGGCCAAGCAAATCGACGCGAAGGCGTCGGAGGATTATTACAACGTCCTGTGGGGCCACCCGTTCCCGCAGATGCAGAAACTGAAGGGGAACTTTGACCTGAGCCAGGCCTGGTTCAACCCGGTCGCCGGCCATGAAGGCGGCGTGGGCTACGGGATCGAATCCAACATCCGCATCCTGGCGGAGGCGGCGCGCTCTTACGGCTTCTTCAACTACGGCCCGGAGCGCGACGGTATTTACCGTCGAGCACCGGCGCTGATTCGTTACCGGGACCGTGAATGGTTTCCCTCGTTGCCGGTAGAGATGCTCAAGGTCTACGAGAACATCAAGGACCAGAGCGAAGTCGGCTACATGGGCCAGGATGGGCTCGAGCGGATGGAAATCGGGCCGCACACCTACTTCACGCAGCCGGATGGCAGCTTCCTGATCAACTTTGCCGGCCCGTTCAAGACCTACCCGCATTACTCGATGGCGGACGTGATTGACGGTACGGTTCCGCCGCAGACCTTCCAGGGCAAGATCGTGCTCATGGGCCCCACCGCCCTGGGCATCGCCGACTTGCGCCCGATGCCGTTCCAGACCGTGGATTATTTCGGTGTCGAGCTTCACGCCAACGTGCTCGACAACCTGCTCAACAACGACGTTGCGGGACGCGGCTTTCTGAAGCGCGGCGTGAACGAGGAGATCCTCGACGTGGCATTCATCCTGGTCTTCGGATTCGGGATGGGATACCTGTTCGCGCGGCTGAAGCCGCTGCAATCGACGTTTTCGATGATGGCGGCGGTGCTGGCGTTCATGGGGATCACGTACTTCGTCTTCTCCCACTACGGGATGTGGCTGTACTTCGTGATCCCAGTGGGAACGCTGGTGATGAACTACGGCGCCATCACCAGCTTCCGGATGGTGTTCGAAGAGCGCGAGAAGCGCAAGGTGCGCCGGACGTTCGAGCGCTACGTTTCGCCCGGCGTCATCCGCCTGATCGAGCAGGACCCCAAGAAGTACTTCAAGACCGGCGGCGAGCTGAAAGAGCTGACTGTCATGTTCAGCGACATCCGCTCCTTCACCAGCATTTCGGAAAGCCTGACCCCGGACGAGTTGGTGCACCTGCTCAATGAATATCTGGGCGAGATGACCGATATTCTCTTCAAGAACTGGGGAACGCTCGACAAGTACATCGGTGATGCGCTGATGGGTTTCTGGGGATCGCCGTTCCCGCAGGCCGACCACGCCAAGCGCGGTTGCGCGGCCGCGCTGGAGATGAGCTTGCGGCTGGAAGAGCTGAACTTGAAGTGGGAAATGGAAGGGAAGAAGCCGCTCTCCATCGGCATCGGGATCAACACCGGGCAGGTGAACGTCGGGAACATGGGATCGAACCGGCGGTTTGCCTGGACGGTGATGGGTGACCACGTGAACCTGGCGTCGCGCCTGGAAGGACAGAACAAGGAGTACCACACGGCCCGGATTATCAGCGAGTTCACGTACGCGGCGGTGGCGAGCGACTTCGTGTGCCGCGACCTGGACCGCATCCGCGTGAAGGGCAAGCTCAAGCCGGTGCGGATCTACGAGCTGGTGGGGCATGCCAAAGACGCGCAGAAGTACAACGATCTCATCATGCGCTGGAACGACGCGACTGCTGCCTACTACCGCATGGCCTGGGACGAGGCGGTGCAGAAGTTCGAGTCGTTGCTGGGAACGTATCCCAACGATGGGCCGACGGAGACGTTCCTGAAGCGTTCCTACGATTACTACAAGCAAGCGCCGGCGAAAGATTGGGACGGCGTGTACGTGGCCACCTCGAAGTGACGAGCGGACAGTGCCGGTTCGGACCGGCGGGATTTCGAAGGTAAGTTTCGGTTCGCCGGGGACATGGGAGACCATTTTCGGAAGCCGCGAAACTCCCCCCTCGACGAACCCCGGGATTGCGAAGGACAGGTACAGACATCATGAAGACGCAACGAGCGTTCCTCTGGATCGTGATCATGCTGGTGTTGATGGGCATCGTGCTGCCGGCCCAGGCAGCGCCGCCGCCCAAAGAGCCGACGCCGAAGGTCGGCCCGAAGGCGGGCACCATCACCGCGTTGTTGCCGGTGGCGACGGTCAGCCGCCGCGTGGGTAAACAACTGGTCACCACCGAGGCGAAGAAGGGCGAAGACCTGGTATGGGACGATCTGCTGAAGACCCTGAAGGGCGGGCGCGCCCGGGTCACGCTGGCCGACCAGTCCATCCTGTCGCTGGGTTCGCAGGCGGAACTGAAGATCGTCAAACACGACAACCGGTCGCAACAGACGGCCCTGCAACTGTACGGCGGGCGAGTGCGCGCGGAAGTGGCGAAGATCACCCGTCAGGGCGGCAGTTTTGAACTGCGCACGCCCACCGCGGTGGCCGGCGTTATCGGCACCGACTTCGGCACCGACGCCTCTTCGGTCGGAACCAGCACCTTCCTGTGTATCTCCGGCGTGGTGCAAGTCGCGAATGTGGATCCCAACGTTACCGGCTCGGTGCAGTGCGCGGCCGGCCTGACTACCACGGTCTCGCCTGGCAAGCCGCCGACCATTCCAACGAATGCGACCCCGCAGCAAATCCAGCAACTGATCCTCGATACCGAACCGGCCATCATCACCGCGATGACGCCGATGCAGGCGCTGCCGGGAGCGGCGCTGGACGCCACCATCTCCGGCCAGAACATGGGCGCCGTGAATAAGGCGTCGGCAACCGGACCGAGCACGGGCGTGACCGCGACCTTGTCGGGAACGCCGACGGCGACCTCGGCCGTGGTTCACGTGGTGGTTGCCCCCACCGCGGCGCCGGGCATGTACTTGATCAACTTGACCAAGCCGAGCGGAGCAAATTCAACGGCGTCCTTCAACGTACTGGCCCCGCCTACACCGGCCACCAGCGGAGATCTGAAGAAGCCATACCACGACCAGATCGAAACCGAACGACAAACGGCGCGAGCAGGACTGGCGTCGTACGTAACCGCGGCCCAGCAGTCCGCCAATCAAGTCAGCCAATCGTTGCAGCAGGCGAATCAGGGCAACGCGGTGGACCTGACGCAGGCCACTACCAATCTGAACAATGCTGTTGCGACGGTGCAGACGGCGGTGGACCAGGCCGGGGGCCAGATTGACGCGGCGGCGCTGTCGGCCACCACTGAGTTTGACACCTCTTTCCAGACAGCGTTCAACGCGCTGCTACAGCGAAATCCAGCGGGCGCACCGGACCAGGCGTTTAACGACGCCGTGCAAGCCATCTTCCAGCAGGTCAATACCACGCTGGGAACGAATTTCAACACCATCACCAGCGCGTTGAGCGGGGCGTCACAGACCGCGGGCGGCAGCATCGGACAGACGGCCCAAACCTGGATGACAACGATCGGCGCGGCCATCGTGCAACCGCCGGTACCAGCAGTGAATGCCAGCGAGCGCTCAATTGATTGGGGCGCGGCTTTCGGCGGAAGCATTGCGGCAGTGGACGCGAGCAAGTCGCAAGGCGTAAACGGCGCGACCATCACGCGCTACAACTGGGTGCTGTGCAACGAGTCGTACAAGCCGGCGCAGTTCGGCGTCGCCATCCCAGCCAGCACCACCGGATGCAGTCCCAAGCCTGGGTTCGCCTCGAGCAATTCCGATTTCCCGTTCGGCACCTGCAATCTGACCGCGGGAACCGACTACATCGCACGCGTTACGGTGACGGATTCCAACAACCAGCAGGCCGCGATGGACGTGAAAGTCCACGTGCTGGCAGGCGCCTATGACGATCCGGCGACGCGGCTGAAGAACATGGCCGGGGCCTACAGTTCACTGAATATCTCGCAGTTCCTCGGCTTCTTTGACCAGACCAACTTCCCGGGCTACACCGTGCTGGAACAAAACGTCCGGGCGAACTTCCCCAAGCTGGCGTCCATGAACGTGCTGCTGCGCCAATCGCAGGCCAGCACCAGTTGCAGCGATCCGTCAGCGCCACCGACGGCGACCATGCGCGCTGATTGGCTGCTGAACTATACCTTCCCCAAGACTTGCCAAACGACTCCGGTGCTGCTGTTCCCGCAGCCGCCGGACCTGAATAGCTGCTCGCTGAACAAATGCCCCGACGGAAGCACCGCCTTCTTGACCGCCACCAACCAGTGCTCCTGCAACGTGACCTCGTGCAGCGACCCGAGCGTGGTGTTCACCCAGGAAGAGCAGCTCTCGGCGCGCATGCTGCTGACACCGGGCAAGGGTTGGAACTTCGTGGATTTCCAGGGCGACAACGGCAGCGTTTCCGGCAGCGCCGCCATCGCGCTGCCCGGACCGGTGGCAGCGTCGGTGAACAGCTCCGCTCCCGACTTGCTGGTGAGCGGCGTGTTTCCGTCCTACGCCAGTTCCTCCAGTCCGTCGGCGCTGGCGTTCCCGCCGGGAAACCAGCCGGCAACGGCGGTGATCTTTAACGCCGGCACGGCGGCCTTGACCTCCGACACGACGGTGCAGTTCAACTTGCAGGGAGGCTCGGGCACGCTGGCGACAGTGACCATGCCACTTCCGGGGCCGCTCTCGCCGGGTGCCTCGGTACTGGTGCCGGCCACGATTCCGGTGCCGACCAATCTGCCCATCGGTACGCCGATGACGCTGGTGGCGACGGTGGACCCGCAGTGCAACACCTCCCCGGCGGAAACGAGTTGCTCCAATAACACGGCCTCGCAACCTTTGTTGCTGGCGTCACCGATCACGCTGACGCAGGCCGCGCCGGTGAACCTGCTGTCGGGCGGACAGCCGCAGACTCTCACGGTGAACGTCACCAACGTCAACGCAGCCGCAAGCGTGAGCCTGGCGCTGCCGGCGGGCATCACGCTGGCGGCGGGCTCGAACCCGCTGTCGCAGAACGTGACCGCGGCCACCACCCTGACGTGGATCGTGCAGGCGGACTTCACGGCCGTACCGGGAAATCCACCGCCGGGCGCGGTGTTCAACATGGTCGCCAATGTCCAGGGCTTCCTCATCAACGTGCCGGTCACGTATTCGGTGACGGGGCCGACGGTGAGCGAGTCGAACGCGCCGACCATCATCAGTGGCGCCCCGGCCAGCGGTACCACCGCGTCGCAAATCATCATGTCAGCGAGCATCGCAGGGACCTACACGCTGGTGTTGCCGACCGGCGTGAGCACGGTGAGTCCCAACCCGCAGACGATTACTGCGCCCGGCAATTTGATATGGGACATCCAGTCGAACCTGGGCGTGGCGGCAAACACTTACACGGCGCCGGTGACCATCGGGCGCTTCAGCTTCCCGGCGACGTTCACCATCCTCAGCCCGACGGTGACGCAGTCTCCTACCGGCATCCCCAGCCTGACCGTAGGAGGGCCGACGCAGACGCTGACGGCGACGGTCAATGTGCCTGGCATCTACACGCTGGTTCTGCCGCAAGGAGTGACAACCAGCAGCGCGAACCCGCAGACAGTGGGCACGCCGGTTTTGGCGCAGCGAGGAGCGGTGGTGCCGGGAGGCGGGCCATTCACGCTTTCGTGGACCATCCAGGCCGGTACGACCGCGGCGACGGGCTCGCACACGATGAACATCACTTCGGGCGCGTACTCGTTCCCGATGAGCTATTCCGTGGCGGGTCCAACGTTCAGCCAGACCGCGATTCCGGCGATGCTCACCAACAGCCCGGCGCAGACACTCTCGGTCGCGGTGAATACGGGCGGAACGTTTACGCTGACACCGCCGGTGGGCGTCACGATTGCCTCCGGCGCCAATCCTCAAACGCTTCCTTCCACTGGGGGCACGCTGACCTGGACCTTGGCCGCGGATTTTGGCGCCACCAGCGGCGCCGGCTTGACCATGCCCATCAGCGAGCCGAATTTCACCTTCCAGGCGGCCTACTCGGTGACGGGGCCGACATTCTCCGGAGCGAACATTCCGGCGCTGATCATCGGCGATGCTCCGCAAACCCTGAGCGTCAACGTGAATGTGCCCGGCAACTATGGCATTTCGCCTCCGGCGGGAATTTTCATCAATGGGACGTGCACCGCGCCGACGGTGTGCGTGCAAACCATTCTGTCGCCCACGGGCGGAGCCCTGAACTGGAGCGTGCAGGCAGGCTTCGCGGCGCAGACCGGCTCAGCGCTGGCGATGCCGATTAACGGCCTTACGCCGAGCAATGCATTGTCGTCGTACGCGCTGTCGGCGTCGTACTCTGCGCAGCCGCCGACCATGGTCGAGGGCACGCCCCCAAGCTTGCTGGCGGGTGGCGCATCCCAAAGCATCTCCTTTACAACGAATGCCACGGTCGCAAACTTCATACTGAGCCAGCCGGCAGGCACCACCGTGACTCCGTCCACGGCGCAGGCTCCGGTCAACGGCACGCTGACGTGGACTATTTCGGCCGGCACCACGGCCGCGACCGGGACAAGTTTGCCGATCACGGTCACGGAGATGAATCAGGCCAACCCGTCGCAGTACACGTTCCCGGGAACCTATACGGTGGCTGGGCCGACGATTCTCCAGACCGCCACGCCCGCGATGATCGCGGGCGACACAATCAACCAGCAGTCGCTCAGCATTTCAGTGAATTCCGGCGGTACCTTCAGCCTGACACTGCCGCCAGGAATCACGGCAAATCCCAGCACACCGCAGACACTGCCACAAGCCGGTGGTCCATTGACCTGGGGCTTGACCTCCAGCTTCAGTGCTACCGTTGGCAGCTTCACGCCAACCACGTCCACGCTGGTGGTCGGCGACGGCAACTTCTCCCAGGTGATGGCATATTCGGTGAATGCTCCGACCTATACAGAACGCAATACGCCGAACCTGCTGCCGGCCGGGGCCTCGCAACAATTGCTGGTTGACATCAATGTTCCCGGAACATTCACGCTGGGAACGCTGCCAACGGGAGTGACGATCTCCTCGGGCGCCAACCCGCAGACGCTGACGAGCGCGGGCACGCTGACCTGGAGCGTGGTGGCGGACAACACCGCCATCCCTGGTTCTTATCAGACCACGATCAGCGCGGCGGGGCAGTTCCCATTCCAGGCCATCATCAACGTAGCGGCGCCGACCATCACGCAAACCGTGACCCCGACGATGCTCTCGGGGGACACGACAGCGCAGACACTGAGCTTTACCACGGACTCTGGCGGCACCTATCAGCTGTTATTGCCGACCGGCGTCACCACCACCAGTCCCAACCCGCAGACCATCGGCCCGCCCACGGCGGGGCCGGCCACCGTGACCTTTAACCTGGTCGCCGATTTCACGGCGACAGCCGGCAACTTTACGGCATCGGCGTCAACGCTAATCGTGAAAGACGGGAACTTCAGCTTCCCGATGGCGTACAACATCAACGGCCAGCCGAACTACAAGTTCCAGGTGAACCCCATCTTCTTTGACGGAACCAGCGCCGGCCACGCGCAGCCGTTCCAGGGCCCGGATGCTTTCCAGGTGGGCGAAATGGTGACAGTGGTCGCGCAAGTGGAGAACGCCGGCAACGCCAGCCCGTCGGGCACGGTTACGGTGTCGATAACCTGCGCCGGGCCGTCCGGATGTCCCGGGAGCTTCGCTACCCCAGTGCAGATTACAGCGCCGACGGCGGGTGCAGGCCCGACGCCAGTGACGTTGACGTTCACCAGCCCGCTTGCTCTTCCCGTGCAGGCAGCATCTCTGGCGTACACGTGGAACGTTCAACTCACCGCGCTGGATGCCAACAGCCGGCCGATTCCGCAACCGACGGCCGACGATGTTTACAGCGCCGCCTTCGACATGGTGGACTTCCACGTCACGATTTCGACACCCGACCCGGTGGCGGGCGGCATCATCTCGGGCACGCAGTACGGTTTGAATGATCCCAACCAGCCGTCGCAAATCCTGGCGGTCTTGGATGAGAGCGGCAACCCGTCCACTTTTCCGCTGAACATCGTCGAAACGCGCGTTTTCAACAACGTGCCCACGACGGTCCAGCAATTCAACAGCGTGCCGGCGGGCGGGACGGCCGGTGATTCCACCATCGTCCTGGCCCCGGGCGCCTACACGTATACCTTCAATGGGATTCATCGCGGCGTAACCCGGAACGCCACCCAGCCCTTCAACTCGGTCTCGGTTTCGGTGACGCCGGCGAACGTATTCGTGAACGACGCCAGTAATCCGCTGGAGATCCAGATTGGCCAGGCGGCGCCCCAGGAGGTGGATTACAACATCAGCGCAACTTTCTTCAGCGGGTCCGTGACCGTCACTGTGCCGGCCAATGCCGGGAACTTTCTGAGTCAGAGCGCGGATCTGGGCAACAGCAACACTGGCAGCCTGCCACTGCCGGCAACGCCATTCCATTGGGATGTGACGTGTGCGAGCGGGTGCACGGCGCCCACGACGTTGAACGCGAACATCGTGTTGCCAAGCAGCAATCCGTCGATGGTGGTGCAGCAGCCTCTGTTCGTTATCGGACACGGCGTGCCCGACCTGAAGATCACCAGCGTGACCCTGCCGCGGACGTTGAATACCAGCGCGCCCTGGCTGGCCGGCGAACCCCTGGACATCATCGTGCGCGTGACCAACCTCGGCCCAACCGCGAGCGCGGGCGGGGAATCGCTCACCATGTTCCTGCAGGGCGCGGAAGTGGACAACGGCAATGTCACCGTGCCGCAGTTGCAGCCATGCTGCGGCCCGACCAGCTTCATCGACATCACGGTGCACGCGGTGGCGCCCGACCTGGGGCCGAGCTTTACCAGCAGTTCCGCGTCGTTACGGACGAAGGTGGCTGCCGACACCGCCGGCGATTTGAACTACGCCAACAATAGCTGCGTCGGCGCAGGCGCCTGTTCGCAACAGGGCACCGGCAACCAGAGTGTGGCGACAGCAAACTGGCACGTTGCCGTCAGCGGCAACGGGTCGAGCGACAACACCCCGCTGACGGTGACTCTGCCGTCTCCGGGGAACGCGACAGCCGCGCTGACCGGCTCGGTGGATGGCTGCACCGGCACCTGCACGCCCGGTCAGACCATCGCATGGAACTTCAATCCGACCGCAGGGGTGATGAGCCCGGCGCTTGATCCGTGCGCCGGGTCGAGCTGCTTCTCCGCCGGAGGAAACTCGACCAGCTTTAACATGCTCATCTCCGGTACCAACGCCAACGCGCAGAGCGGCCTCTACACAGCTCAGGCGATCATTCAGTTGATTGACTCGCATACAGGCTTGCCGACCGCGCAGCGCCAGGCGACGGTGCACGTCAGCATCAGCAACGGGACGAATGCGCTCAATTACCCGTTAACGTTGACCTGCCTGATCGGCAACGGACCGAACCGTTGCGACCCGAATGGGCAGACGGCGACCACGGTGCAGTTGAACGGCATCATTCCGCAGCCGATCACGGTACAGATCACGCCGACCTGCACGCCGACGGCGGGCCAGACCTGCACAGGCACCGCGGACCTTACCGTCACCGACGATCCAGCCACCACCACCACGCCGCAGCAGGTTTCTCAGCTATCGTTCAGCACCAACCAGGTGCTGAACCTGACGGCGGCCGTGGACGCGACGGGAAATATCACCGTGGGCCCGACTGGCTCCTACGCGGTGAGCTTGAGCGGCATCCAGCGCTTCCTCAAGCGCGGCTCGACCGCTCCTGATCCCGTGGGAGTGGTGACCTCAATTCCGGTGCAGGTGGGCGACGTCATTGCCACCGCCGACATCTCCAACAACTGCCTGGCAGTTCCGCCGAGCGCGACGCAGCCTACTTCGTTGCTGATCAGCGTCGCCGCCCCCTACTTCACGGTCCCCACGGTCACACTGGACTGGCAGCCGGCCACTTCCGCGCCCTTGAATATCGTGGCGCAGGGCAGCACCACGCTGGCGCTGTCCAGTCCGGGCGCCGGCGGTACCTACGGCACGATCACGTACAACATCACCAACGTAGGCCCGGCGCAGGACGGATTGCTCTCCTACCTGCTCCGGGTCACGCCGAATATCGTCAACAATACCGGCGCGGCGAAGTTTTTCCTGTTCTACTTTGACACTTCGATCACGCAGAACTTCTGCGGCGCGGCAGGACGCGTCCGGGGCACGGTCCGCGTGCCGGGCTCCTGGAGCCGCAGCGCCATTCTCGGCGGCGCCGGGACCGCCACGCTGGCTTCGCGGTCGGCCCAGGTGAAGAATTCCGGCAACATTGACCTGCATATTCTGGCGGCCGACGTTTCCTACACGCCTTCGATACCGAAGGTCGGCGACACCGTCCAGATACGCTTCCGCGTGAGCAATAGCGGCTCCGGTGACGCCACCGGAGTACCGATCGCGCTGCAGATCAACGGGACCACCGTGGCCAGCGACACCTTCAACGTCGGTGCGGGACGCAGCACGCTCGGCGCCTTGAACTGGGACACGCATAGCCTGCCGGCGGGAACGGGTCCGTCCCGGATTACGCTGGCGCAGGCGCGCGTGCCCGGTCGTTTGTCGGACCGCGGCAACGAGAACGTTGACATTCCGGAGACGAATCGTCCGCTGGGCCGCACCCAGGCGATGGTCGTCATCGATCCACAACACACGGTGAAGCAGCTGAGCACCGCCGACAAGTCCGCGGCCTTGGCGCACTTCAGCCTGCGGTCCGGCGATGCAACCGGCAGTGCGGGGCTTAGCTCCACCGCCAGTTCGCAGCACATCCTGCTGGAAGTGCAGGAGGGCGCCTGCGTCGGACTGCGCATGAATACCGGCAGCGCCGGCCCGTGCGGCAGCGCGACAGTGGAGATGACGGTCGAGGAAGCCGTCAAGGGAGGCTACACGTTGAGCGCGCTGGACGGCATCGCCGACCTGGGCGCTACGACGGGGGCCGCCTCGTCGCGATTGGACTCGGCGCGGTTAAGTGCAGCGCGCTATTCGTCGCAACTCGCGGCCATGACAGGACACAGCTACGCGGTGCAACTCAGTGGCGGCCGCGCCGGCCTGTTAA
Organism: Terriglobales bacterium; assembly: GCA_051006995.1. Taxonomy (GTDB): domain Bacteria; phylum Acidobacteriota; class Terriglobia; order Terriglobales; family Acidobacteriaceae; genus JAIQGF01. The sequence goes on along the minus strand of JBPCSQ010000010.1, from coordinate 96,600 downwards.
TCATCAATTCGATCCGCAATCCGAATGAGCTGAGCGCACAAGCGCGGGCGCTGTTCCGGTCCAACGCAGTGCGCATTCTGCGTGGCCTTGGCGGCAGCTCCGGTCCGGCCGAGACCGGCGACGTTGCCGGCCGCGGACGCAGCACGGCGCCGACGGTGTTTGTCGACATCACGGTGCAGATGCAGTAGTTCGGGCGTCAAGACCCGTGGCCCTGGCCGCGTGCAGCGGGGGCCGCTTGCTGAGCGAAGCGGCGGGAGTACAATTTTCAGCATCTCAGGAATGAGAGGCTTCCTCATGCGCAGGTTTCTCAGTATTCTCGCCTTGGTGGCGGTGAGCGTGACAATGTGCCTGTCCGCCCCGCAGCAGTCGTGGTCATCTTCTTCTCCTCAGGACCAGAGCAAGGACAAGGACCAGTCCACGCAGGCGCCGCCGCCGCAGCACCAGTCCTCCTCGAAGCAGGAGGAAAAGAAGGCCAAGAAAGAGAAAAAGAGGAAGGAGAAAAAGGACAAGTCCAGCGGCCCGCAGGACACCTTTGACAGCTCGGTGTTCACCTCCGCGGTGGCCAACAGCATTTTGACCGACCTGCGCGATGGTCTGGAAGGACACAGCCCCCGCCTGACGCTTTCCGTCTTTGACCAGGACAAGATGGATGGCTACCTGACGTTCGAAGACCAGATCGAGTCAATGTTCGCCAAGTACTCGCAGTTCCGGGTGCACTTCCGCATCAGCCAGGCTACGGTGGAAGGCCCGAAGGGCGTGGCGCTGGTGGATTTCGAATTGGAAGAGATTCCGCTTCAGGGCGGCATGCCTCTGCGTCGCAACGGACAGGTGCGGTTTGAAATGGAACGCGGGCGTAAGGGATGGAAGATCGTGGACTTCAATCCGCGGGGATTCTTTTCCTAAACCAGCTCTTAGCTGTTAGCTTTTAGCTTCCGCTAAAAGCTAAGAGCTTTTGTGATCACCTTTCGCGCTGTTTCCGTCACCTTGAATTCTGCCAATTCGTCCAGCGTGACCCAGCGCGCCTGGGCGGCGTCGCTGCCCACCTTCAACTCCCCGCCGACCGGCCGGCAGAGAAAATCAATCAGCACGTAGTGATATTGAGTGCGTCCTTCAGTGTCGCGATAGATGCTGTCGAAGACGTCGAGCACCTCGCTGGCCTCGACCTGCAGGCCGGTTTCCTCGAGCGCCTCGCGGGCGGCGCACTGGCGCAGGGTCTCGCCGACTTCGAGGGCGCCGCCGGGGATGGACCATTGTCCCTTGAGCGGCTCAGTGGAGCGCTGCACGATCACGACCCGGCCGTCGCGCACGATGACAGCGCCGACGCCGACCAGCGGGCGGTCGGGGTAGTCACGTTTGATCGGCTCGCTCATGCGGGAAATTCCGAGTTGCGGGTTCCGAGCCCGTCATCAATGTATCCGGCTAAGAGCGAATGGCCAAGAACCATTGGCCAAAAAGAAAGCGACCCGCGGCTCGATTGCGGCACGCGGGTCGCCGGTAGTCTGTTGGGATTGGCCTGAGGCGGTCACTCTAATCGTTCCCCACTTGCGGGGCGACTGCGACCTGGCTGCCTCCGGGACTCCAGCACTGCTCTGGAGTGGCGTTTGGGCCAAACTCACCGGATCTTGAGGTTTCTTTAGAGCGGACCGCTCTAAGCCTCAGACACCTCACTGCGGATTCGTTTGTCGGTTTCTATCATTGACCTGGACCACCTCCTTTCTCAGTGTATTTCCACACTAGCGCACATCGGCGGAGACGGTCAAATTCAGTGTTGCCGGCTGGAATTACTGACTGGATGCTGCTTTCCAGGGTTCTCCGGGAGTTTTGCGCTTGCATTTGAGAGTACCGGGTAGCGACTACCGAGGGAGGTGTGCAACGACTCGGTACTCGGTACTTGGTACTCGGTACTGATATGCTGCCCTCTCCCATGAACCCTGTCGCGCTCAGCGTGCTGCTCGGCCTTACCGCGGCCGCCGCCAACATCTTCGGCGGCGCCGTGATCGTGCAGAAACAATGGGAGCGCCGCTACCTGAAATACTTCGTCGCCCTCGGCTCCGGGTTCATGCTGGCCACGGCCTTCGGCGAGATGGTTCCGGAAAGCATCGAGCTGCGCGGCGGCCGCACTGGATTCCTGATTCTCGGCGGGTACCTAATCGTGCATTTCTTCGAGCACACGCTCTCACCCCATTTTCATTTTGGCGAGGAGACCCACGAGCGCGAGTTCCTCGAGGGCCACAAGTCCTGGTCGGTGCTGCTGGGGCTGCTGATCCACACCTTTTTCGACGGCATCGCCATCGCCTCCGGGTTTCTGGTGTCGAGCTGGCTCGGCTGGATCATTTTTCTTGCCGTCTTCCTGCACAAGGTTCCAGAGGGCTTTACCGTCGCTTCCGTGATGCTGGCCAGCGGACGCAGCCGCGGCTTCGCCTGGGGATCGTCCGTGCTGCTGGGCGCGGCGACGCTGCTGGGAGTCCTGACGATGGCGGTGACGCGCCAGGCGGTCAGCGTCGGTCTGCCGCTCTCGGCCGGGGTCACCATCTACGTGGCCGCCTCCGACCTGATTCCGGAGGTGAACCAGGAGCCCGGCATCAAGATGGCGCTGGTGGTGTTTCTCGGCGTAGGAACCCTGCTGCTGCTGGACCGGCTGTTTCACATGCACTGACGCGGATTCCTAAATGGGACGCTGTTCTCCCTTCCGGACGGTTCCCGCCGTCATCCAGTCAGGACTGCGATACAATCCTGCGCCGTGGGTTCCCACACAGATTTCCCGGAAGCGGATTCGCACGACGAGCAGGAGCAGGTTGCCTTGGAGCGCGAACGGCTGCTGATGCTGACGCGCAGCCTGTGGCTGATCTCCGGCGGCATCGGCGCACTGATGTTCATCGGCAGCGTGGCCTTCGACTACATGCTGCTGCAGCATCGCGAGACGCCGGCGGCTATCCTGGTTTCCAACGGGCTGGTGGCGCTGCTGGCGGCGGCGTTGGTGTTCACGCTGCTGTCCTATGGCCGCGAGCAGCGGCGGCGCATCTTGGAGCGCCTGGAGACTCTCAATGAGGTCAATCATCACATTCGCAACGCGCTGCAATCGCTGGCCTTCGCCGCCGGCGCCCTGAGAGACCGCAAAGAAGGCCCCGCGATCAGCGAAGCCATTACTCGCATCCAGTGGGCGCTGCGCGAGGTTCTGCCGAAAGTCGAGCCCAACTACGAGCCGTTCGAAGGCAGCGCGCGCAAAGCCGTGCAGGAGCAGAAGGCCCTTCGCCGCGATTAGCTCGCCGCCGTGCAGCTACCAACCTCGGCGCGATAAAATCGATTTGTCGACGTTCATGAGTTCCTTGCCCAATCAGAATTCCGTGGAACGGCCGGGAGTACCGTTCCCGCCCGGCCTGGAATTACCGCCGCTCACCCCCGTCTGGTCGAACCGCAAGCTGCTGGTGATCGCGGTGTGCGCCGCCCTGATGGTGTTTTTCGTCAGCGCAGCCCTGGACTGGGCGGTGATTCACGAGCGGGAATCGCGGAACGTGGCGATTGACATTTCCGACGCGCTCGGCGGCATCGTCGCCGGCGCGCTGGTGTATCGCATCCTGCAATACGAGCGTGACCGGCGCCGGCTGCTGCGCGAACGCCTGCAGGTGATCGCCGACATGAATCACCACGTCCGCAATGCCTTGCAGGTGATCTCGCTGTCTGCATTTTCTTTCGCCGACCAGCAGCAGATTGCCGCCGTGCAGGAAAGTGTGAAGCGCATTCAGTGGGCGCTGCGGGAGATACTGCCGAAAGTGTAGCCGGGAGTTAGGAGTCTGTAATTCGTAGCATGAAGAATTGTCCGGGAGATCCCGGGCTTTTTGTGTAGAAGCGAATATTGACAGCTAGCTCCTAACCGCCAGCTACTCGACCTGGTGTTTGGCCATATAGCCGTCGCGGGACAGCACCGTGTACTTTACGTCCTTGCCCTTCTGGTTGCGGATATGCATCTGGCCCCCATCGGGCGCCACCACTTCCACCTTGAGTTTGCGATAGGTGCCGTCAAGTTTCGGATTGGTGGGACGGTAAGCGATGACGTACTGGTTGCGGATGTTCTGCCCGATGTCGCCGAAGATGTCTTTCATCTCAGCCTCGAAGCGGGGCTTGTACCAGCGTCCGCCGGTCATGCGCGCGAAGGTTTGCATCTGGTTGTCGGCCTGGAGAAAGGCCATCTGATCGGTGCATTGGAACAGGCTCGGCTGCATGCCGTAGCCACGGGCTTCCAGCCACAGGCGCAGCGCTTCGCCGGTGCTGACGGTAAAGATGGTGACGTTGGGCGTGTCTTTAATCTTCTTCAGCACCTGGTCGTAGGTGGTCCGGCTGAAAGTATCGCAGCCGCTGGAGATCAGCAGAATGTACTTGCGCCCTTCGATGGCGTCCACGCGGTCCAGCGTGTCATAGAGCGCGTCGAACAGATTGGTCTCACTGAACATGGGCAGGCGCATCGAGTTCAGCGCCGACATCACCCGGCCTTTATCCTGGGTGAAATCGGCGAGGATCGTCGGCTTGATGTCGAAGGTGATGACGGCAACCCAATCGCTCGGTTTCAAGGTCTGGGCGAAAGTGTAGGAGGCGTTCAGCGCGTCGTACACAAAGCGATACGCGCGCGCCGCGAACTCGATCACCATCACCGCGGTGATCGGCGCCTGCTTGGACAGTTCGAAATTCGAGATGCGCTGCGGCACGCCATCCTCGAAAACGCGGAAGTTGTCAGCCTTCAGGCCGGGGATAAATTGGCCATCTTTGGTCACCACGCTGACCGGCACCTGCACCAGCGCGGTGTCCACCTTGATGGAGTAATCCGGCATACCCTCGATCTTTTTTGGGGCCGTGGTCTTCGGCTCCGGCGGCGGCTCCTCCTTTTTCTTGGGCACCGTGTAAGGGCCGATGTCGCCCTGCGGCCCTCCTGCCTCGGCGGGCGCGGGTTGCGAGGGCTTGCTGGTGCTGGGCGCCTGCTGGGCTATCGCGGTGGCTGAAAAGAGGAAGGCGAAAGTAACCAGAAACGCGAGCCCGCGGGCCAGTGCGCGGCGAGAACTAAGGTAATTCAAGAGCCACATGAGCAATTCCCTTCAGAGTTTCTTTGCATTAGTATAGATGCGCTACCCCGCAATTCGAGTGCGCGTGAACCTTTTTCCCCCGCACGCAGACGAAGGTGGATGGGGTTTTCCGCCGGGACGAACGATGGCACGCCGGCGGACCATTTCTCCGGCCTGCGCCTCCGTGGCGCTACCTGGAGAGCAGATCTGGGTTGGTAAGCAGTAGCCGGCCGTTTTCGCGGTCCATCAGGTGGTATGAAAAAAGCAGTCCTCGCCCTCAGCGCCCTTCTCGTCCTCGCCTCCATTGCGGCCCTGGCCGCCGAACCCGTGCAGAAGACCGATGTTCCCATCCTGCCGCTGTCGCAGGTGCAGGCCGGCATGCGCGGCACCGCTTACACCGTATTCGAAGGCGTGAAGCCCGAACCGATGGACGTGGAAGTCCTCGGCGTGCTCCGCAATATGAACGGCCCCAAGGGCGACCTGATCTTGGTTCGCCTCCACGGCAAGAAGGTGGAGTACACCGGCGTCGTTGCCGGCATGAGCGGCAGCCCGGTGTATGTGGACGGCAAATTAATGGGCGCGCTCTCGTTCCGTATCGGCGAATTTTCCAAGGAGCCGATTGCCGGCGTTACGCCGATTGAGCAGATGCTGGAAATCAACGCGCTGGACGGCACCATTCCGGCGGACGCGCAATCGGTGAGTCCCGCGCTCAGGAATGAAGTGACGCGCACCAGCGGACCGGGGTCGACCGGCGGCATCCAGGGTATGGCGAACCTGCTCACGCCGATTGAAACTCCGCTGGTCTTCAGCGGCTTCACCCAGGACGCGGTCAACCGCTTTGCGCCGCAATTCGCCGCCGCCGGCATCGTGCCGGTCATGGGCGCGGGTTCGGTCTCCAACGAAAAGCAGCCGGAACCGCTGGAGCCCGGCTCGTCGGTCAGCGCCATCCTGGTACGCGGCGATCTGAACATCGCTGCCACCTGCACGGTTACCTATCTCGATCCGAAGCGCCTGCTCGCCTGCGGGCACCCGCTGCTGCAGTTCGGCATGGTGGACTTGCCCATGACCAAGGCGCGCGTGCTGGCCACGCTGCCCTCGCCGCTGAACGCTTTCAAGATCGTGAACACCACCGAGAACGTCGGATCATTCGTGCAGGACCGCCACACCGGCATTCTCGGCCGCTTCGACCGCCAGCCGCAGATGATCCCGGTGACGCTCAGCATTCACGGCACGAACACGCCCAAGCAGTTCCATTACGAAGTGCTGAATAACAGCAAGCTGACGCCGGTGGCGATCATGGCGACGGTGTTCAGCGCGTTGCAGGGCGTCAACGAGGCAGGAGAGGATCTGACCTACCGTCTGGCCGGCCGCATTGACGTGAAAGGCTATTCCGACGTCCACCTGCAGAATATGTACGCTCCCTCCGACGGCGGCTTGCCCACGGCATTTGGCGCCGCGCTCTCGCTCGGGGAGCGCTTTGGCCGCATTTACCAGAATCCGTACGACACGCCCAAAATCAATGGCGTGGAACTCGACTTCGATCTGGTGCGCGAGCGCCGCACCGCGCAACTGGAAAGCGCTCGCACCGACGTCACGGAAGCGCGCCCCGGCGATGAGATCGTGATTGAGTCTGTGCTGCGGCCCTACCGCGGCGAGCGCATCGTGCGGCAGATCCCGGTGAAGATTCCACCTTCCACGCCGCGTGGGATCCTGCGCATCCTGATCAGCGACGGCACCACGCTGGACCGCATGCGCAACATGGGCGGCAACTTCGGACGCCGTCTCGACCTGGCGTCCACCATCGCGTTGCTGAACAAGGAGCACTCCAACGACCGGCTCTACGTTTCGCTGCTGGAAGCGAACCCCCAGGCCATGGTCGAAGACAAGGTCATGCCCACGCTGCCGCTTTCCGTCATGAACGTGATGGAGGGCATGCGCGGCACGCAGGACATGATCGTGGTCGGCGAATCGTCGGTCAACGAATCCTCCACGCCGATTGATTACGTCGTCTCCGGCGCCCAGGTGATCACGGTCTCCGTGAAGTAGTCCTCTGTCTTCGGTCGTCAGGCCTCGGGCAAGGCTGCCCTGCCTGACGACTGAAGACCGACGACCGATCATCCTGCGCCTTTTGCCCCAAGAATCACCCCGCCTGTGTGCTTCCGCGCACATGGTCCTGTGACGCTGCCAATCTCTTCCGCGTAACCGATTGATTCTAAAAGTGCAGCTTCTCTCGTCTAGCGGCTGCGAAGCTGGCCGGCCGCGTGCATTACCCCTGGTGCAGCTTCGGGCCCCGTACGTCCAGGAGGAACCAATGGCCGACTACCGTACACCTTACAACCTGCAACCCAGCGACTCGTGTGAGCACTGCGCTGCTCCCGGTTCTGGATTCTTTTGCCAGTTGCCGCCGGAGACCTTGCAGGCCCTGGAGCAAATATCGTTCGTGACCTCCTACCCTGCCGGCGCCCTGTTATTTGTGGAGGAGCAGTCGCCGCGCGGCGTGTACATCATTTGCCGTGGCGAGGCCAAGCTCTCGGTGGTTTCCCAGGACGGCCGCACTCTCATCCTGAAGATCGCCGGTCCTGGAGAAGTACTCGGCCTGAGCGCCTGCGTCATGAACAAGCCCTATGAGGCCTCGGTGGAGACGCTCAGCCCGTGTCAGGTGAACTTCATCAAGATGGACGATTTTCTGCGGCTGATTCGAGAGGATTCGGAAGCCTGCATGCGCGCCGCCGTCCAGATCAGCCGGCAGTACAACAACGCCTGCCGAGAGCTGCGCTGGGTGGGGCTGTCGCGCTCGGCGGACTGGAAAGTCGCCAGCATGCTGCTGGGCTGGGGCGAGGAGCACCAGAATGGGCACGTAACTGGCGCGGCTCCCGTCTTCAAAATGACATTGACGCACGAGGAAATTGCGCAAATGATCGGCACCACACGCGAGACCGTGACGCGCGTGCTGGCGCGGTTCCGCAAACAGAAGTTGATCGATGTGCGGGGCGCCACGATGGTGCTCAGCAATCAGGCCGCGTTACTGGACATTGCCGGACGCGGTTCGATGGCCAATGTGCCTCCCATGCCGGTTGGGTCTAAGGCCTACCGCCAGACCGGAGGCGGGAACGTTAATTTTCGTGGCCCTCGAGACAAATCGGCAGCTTTGGCCGCCGTCTAACTGAGTCGCTAGAGCCCAGCCGCTCGTCCGTTGGCAAATGCCTTCGAATTGGGCGGCGGGAGTTTTTTGGAGCAGCGGGGTTTAATTCAAGTGAGGAGGAGGTCGCATGAGCCAGGTACGGCAGTACATGTGCGAAGTATGCGGCACCGAGGAAGCGGATCACAGCCGCTGGCTTCTGGTCAGCGACCGGCCCCACGAGACTCACGTCGAAATCCATAGCTGGAACGAGAAGTTGGCAGCGCAGCCCGGCATCTGCCATCTCTGCTGCTCCAACCACATGGAAGCGCTGATCGCGAGCTGGATCATGTGCGCGCCCGTGGTGGAAGCGGACGGTTCCGGCGAGCCGCGCGTTACAGCCAAGACCCTGACGGCGCTCAGCACCGGCGCCGGCTTCGACACCGATCGCGAGGGGCTGCTCGACATGCTGGAAGCTGTCGAGCTCGCCCTTCATCAACTCAAGATGCCTGAGGAAGAAAAGGCCCCAGTGTTTGACGCTTGATGCCAATTCCCTCCCTTGCCAGCCCCCGGGATGCGTCCCGGGGGTTCTTCTTTGTGCTCACTTATGGCTGGATTTTTGAGGTTGGTAGCTGTTTAGGCAACTCCGGACAGCGGAGCTACGTCCGCTAACAATGTGGAACGCCGCGCCGCTTCCGTCCTGCTACTCGTGTCCTTTCTCGCGCTGCCGCTTGCCGCGCAGCATCTGAGCGGCGCAAGCTCCATGCCGCGCGCCGCCGTCTCGGTTGCCACGCCCCACGAGCCCGGCACGATCCTGGAGACCATGCTGCTGGCGAACCGGCTGGACGAGCTGCGCTCGCAGGATGCGTCCGGATTTCGTTCCGCGCTGGCAGAGTTCTACCTCCAGTCCGATTACGAGCCCTCATGGTTGCGCGAAGGCCTTCCGACAGAGCAGGCGTCCCGATTGATTGAATCCTTGGAGCACGCAGGGGATGAGGGCCTCGATCCAGCCGACTACGACGGGCCGTATTGGCGGCTGCGATTGGCTGCTCTCAGAGCGCCACACTCGCCCGCCGATGAGGCACGGTTCGACGTGGCGCTCACCGCTTCTGCCCTCCGTTATGTCCACGATCTCCGGGTTGGGCGAACCGATCCCCGCGACTTCAACTTTGCGACCAGAGAGAGCGATTTCGACCTCACAGGCGCCGTTCTGCGGTTGGCGGATGCGGACGACGCGCAATCCGAGATTGCCGCCTTGGAGCCGCCATCGTTCGCCTACCGTCAGTTGCAGCGGGCATTGGTGCAGTATGCGCGCGTCGCCGGTCAGGATGATGGCGAGCCACTCCCCGTGCCGCAGCGGACCGTGTATCCGGGCGCGAGGTACGCGGGCACGCCGCGGCTGTTCCGGCTGCTGCGCTTGCTCGGCGATCTCCCGCCAGGCGCCCAGCCGCTTTACGATCCGCAGCTCTACGACGGCTTTCTGGTGCAGGCGGTCCAGCGTTTCCAGGAACGCCATTCGTTGCTGGTCAACGGCTGTCTGGATCGCGCAACCATCGAACAATTGAATGTTCCGCTCAGCGAGCGCGTGGAGCAGATCAGGTTATCCATGGAACGACTGCGCTGGCTGCGGCAGGTGCCCCGGCCGGCGGTAGTGATCAACATCCCGGCCTACCGGCTCGATGCGATTGACGAACGTGGCCGCACCGCACTTAGCATGGCGATCGGAGTCGGCGACGACGACGCGCGCACGCCACTGCTGCAGGCGACGATTGAATACCTTGTGTTCCGGCCGTATTGGTACGTCCCGGCAGAGATTCAGAAGGACGAAATCGTCTCAGTGATGGAGACGGACCCGGCTTATTTGCGGCAATTCCGGTTCGAGGTTGTCACGCCCGGCGGGAAGGTGGTGACCAGCAACAATTTCGGGCAGACGACGCTGCAAGGGTTGAGCTCCGGACGTCTTCGGCTTCGCCAGCGACCGGGAACCGACAACTCCCTGGGCCTGTTGAAGTTCATCTTTCCCAATCCCTACGACGTGTACCTGCACGACACGCCGCCCTGGGCAAACAACTTCGCCATTCCGCTGACGCCGCGCAGCATCAGCCACGGTTGCGTGCGGGTGCAGAAACCGGCACTGTTGGCGGCATGGCTGCTGCGCCAACAGCGTGGCTGGGACCTGAAGCGCATCACGCAAGCGATGCAACACGGCCGCAACGACTTTCGCGTGAACCTCATCCGCCCGGTGCCCCTGCTGATTTTGTATTCGACGGCCTTTCCCGACGAGACCGGGCAGGTCCACTTCTATCGCGACATCTACGGCTACGATTCCGAACTCGAACAGGCCCTAGACAACAGCTCGCCCCGAGGGGTACGAGCGGCTTCGCTCGCCGGCGCGCAGTAGAGCCTCGGCTCATAGCAGCGCTCCCCGTTCCAGCTACTTGCATCCAATTCAGAACCGCTGCTGAAACCCCGGCGACTGGCCGCGCCGTAAAGGCGAGTGCTGGTGTCATCTCAAAGGTTTCGGGTAAATCATGGGCTCCATTGCGCCACAGGCGCGGAAGGACGGGTACTGAAGAGTCACCGTCCCCCGGCGAAACACCTACAAACCGCACCAGAGTTGTTGTATATATGCGCCGTGAATCCGAGACATCTTGGGCTTATGGTGCTGCTGCTGGCCGCGGTGTCGGCCTTGGCCGCGTCACCGGCAGCTGTGGACCGCGTCGTCGTTCTCAAGCGCGAGCACAAGATGATGTTGCTGAGCGGTACGGAAATGGTGAAGTCCTATTCCGTCGCGCTCGGCCGTGGTGGCTTGGGCGCCAAGCAGCGCCAAGGCGACCGCCGTACTCCCGAGGGGACCTATCGGATTGACTGGCGCAATCCGAGCAGCAAGTTTCATCTCGCGCTGCACATCTCTTATCCGCGGCAACTCGACCGCGTTCGCGCCGCCAGTCTTCGCGCCAGTCCCGGCGCGAACATTGAAATCCACGGCCTTCCGCCGGCATTCAGTTGGGTCGGCTCCAATCACCGCATCGTGGATTGGACTGACGGCTGCATCGCCGTCACCGACTCGGAAATCGAAGAGATCTGGCAACTGGTTCCCGACGGCACCCTCGTCGAGATTCGCCCGTAACCCTCCTCTCAGTTGATCTTTTCCCAAGGTGTACGATATGCGGTTGCTATCGCTACCGGGGGATCGCTCGACATGGCCAACCGTCTCGTGCAGCAGATCGAATCCAACTCTGATCGCCTGGCTGAGGTCGTGCTCATGAAGCTGGAGGCCTCACCAGATGCGACCTCGTTCAAGAGCGTCCCCCGCGAGGACTTTCGCCAGCGCGTTTATGAAGTCTACGATCACCTCGGCGAATGGCTGCTGAACAAGAAAGAAGGGGATATTGCCCGGCGCTACCTCGAAATCGGCATCCAGCGCCGCAAGCAGGGCGTGCTGCTGAGCGAACTTATCTACGCCATCATTCTGGTGCGCGACGGCATCTGGCAATTTTTGCGCCAGGAGGCGAAGCGCTCCGACATCCCCGCGGAAATGGAAATCCTCGACCATCTCGGCGAATTCTTCTACCGCGCGATTTATTACTCCGCCAAAGGCTACGAAAAAGGAAGCACCAGGAAAGCATGAGATCGCCTGCCGGACGGCCCTTGCCGGGCTCCGCACTGATCGCTGCCGTTGTGTTACGCTGAACCTAATCCCTCGCTAGGACCCGAAATGCGAAAGCTGTTGTTTGCGCTCTCTTTACTTCTCCTTTCGTCTCTGGCTTTGGCCGAAGGCACGCGCACCTGGGAACAGAGCAAGTTCGACGAGCTCGAAAAGGGCACCGCGCGCGGTGTTGCCGTCCGCAGCCAGGGCGGCATTGAGCTGGCGCCGTCCTTCCAATCGCTGTTTACGACGCCGTCGACCTATATCTGGGCCATCGCCGACGACCGCCAGGGCAATGTGTACGCCGCCGCCGGCGCTCCCGCACGCGTCTACCGCATCACCCCGAACGGGCAGGCCACGGTGATCTTCCAGCCGCAAGAACTGCAGGTGCAATCGCTGCTGGTGGATGCCGCCGGCGCCATTTACGCGGCCACTTCCCCGGACGGCAAGGTGTACAAGATCGTTTCTGGCGCCGCCGCTCAGCCCGCTGCGCGGCCGGCCGAGTCGGCAGCGCAGGCTGACAAGAGCAAAACCCCGGTTGATGCCAGCTATACGTCCGCGGTCTTTTTTGATCCGAAGACGAAGTACATCTGGGACCTCGCAGAAGATTCGCAAGGACGCGTCTACGTTGCCACCGGAGACCAGGGACAGATTTTCCGCGTGGACAAGAACGGCGATCATTCGCTGTTCTTCAAGAGCGACGAAGCCCATATCCGCGTACTCGCCTTCGATCCCCAGGGGAACCTGATCGCAGGCTCCGATGGCAGCGGGCTGGTATACCGCATCTCGCCCACCGGCGAGGCGTTTGTGCTGTACAGCGCGCCCAAGAAGGAAATCACCGCTCTGGCAATTGACAAGGCCGGAAACATTTACGCGGCCGGCGTGGGCGATAAGCGTCCCGCCACACCAGGCATGGCTCCAATGCAATCCATGCAGCAGCCGGTGATCGGCGTGGTTGCCGGGCCCGCGCCGGTAATACAGCCGCCGCCGCAGGCCATGCCGATGACGATTCCGTTCCCCGCCATGGGCGCCACCGGTGGTTCCGAGGTGTACCTCATTGCTCCCGATGGCTCACCCCGCCGTATCTGGAAATCCAACGACGACGTCGTGTACTCGTTGGCCTTCGACCAGCGCGGGCGCGTGCTCGCCGGCACCGGCAACAAAGGACGTATCTACGTCATTGCCGGCCCCGGCGATTTCACCGACTTGGTGAAAGCCAGCGCCACCCAGGTTACGTCGCTGGCGCAGGCGCCCAGCGGCGCCGTCTACGCCGCCACCAGCAATCTGGGCAAGATCTTCATGCTTGGCGCATCGCCCGATGCCGATGGCACCTACGAAAGTGACGTGTACGACGGGCGCATCTTCTCCCGCTGGGGGCGTGCCGAGGTTCGCGGCAGCGGCGCCTTCGATCTCTACGCGCGCAGCGGCAACGTGGACAATCCCGACCGCAACTGGAGCCCGTGGCAAAAAATTGATTTCGCCAAGGGCGGCGAACTCGGCGTTCCGGCCGCCCGCTTCGTGCAGTGGAAGGCCGTGTTGCATCCCGGCAATCCCAACCCGGTGGTCAGCAGCGTCCTGATCAACTACCTGCCGAAAAATGTTGCTCCGGTGATTGATGACATCTACGTGCAGGCGGGGGCCCGCTTTCAGACCATGCCCAAGCCGCAGACGGAGAATGTCATGGTGGGCGCGACGCCGCAGCCGCGCTTTGAATCGCCCACGCCCGCGGTTCGCGATCGTGAGTCGGTGGCGGTGCGCTGGACCGCGCACGACGATAACGACGATGAAATCGTCTATTCCATCTACTACCGCGGCGACAACGAGAGCCAGTGGAAGCTGCTAAAGTCGGACCTGACGGAGAAGGTCTATTCGTTCGACGCTTCGCTGTTGCCCGACGGCGGCTACACCATGAAAGTCGTGGCCTCCGACGCTCCCTCGCACTCACCCGACGAGGCCCTCAGCTCGTCGAAGGAGAGCCAGCGTTTCGAGGTGGACACCACGCCGCCTCAGGTGGTGAACCTGAACGCCGCTTTCGACAACAACGCGCTGCACATTACCTTCCGCGCCATTGACGGTTTCTCAGCCGTCAAGCGCGCCGAGTACTCGATTGACGCGGGTGACTGGCAGTACGTCGAGCCCATTGGCCAGCTGTCCGATTACCGGGTTGAAAACTACGATTTCTATGCGGCAATTTCCGGCGCGCCGGCGAATGCCGCCTCCGAAGCCGCCACTCCGGTAGCCAGGCGCTCCGCCAAGGGCGGCGGGGTGGCCGATGCAGCCGTTCCCGCGCAGGAGCACGTCATCGTCGTGCGCGTGTACGACCGCTTCGAAAACATGGGCTCGGCCAAGTTCGTGGTCCGCGGAAGATAGCGACCACCCGCTCATTCCGAATCTATTGTGATTGCGGCGACCAGTGGTGGCCATGCGTGCATCGCTACGCTCGGGATGACTCCAGCGAGAAGCCGCACCGCCGCGCCACCCGAACCCCTCTCCGCAATCGAACAATCCGCAAGCTCGCTATACACTTTCACCACTTGTTCCGCGCCGAACATTTCGCTTATACCGTGGCTTGGGCGATCGGCATCATGGGCAGCACCGTGCCGGCTTACTGGCTGCTGGTGCACCCGCGCATTGAGTACTGGCGGGCGCGCCGCGCACGGCTGTTTACCGTGGGCCCGCTGCTGTTCGCACTGTGGGTGGTCGCCGGCGCCATCACCTGGCCGTGGCGGCGGCTAGCGCTCTATCGCACGCCGTGGACGTGGTTCGCCGGCGCGCTGCTGGTCGCCTCCGGGCTGTGGGTGTACACACGCGCGCGGCGCCGTTTCACCACCGACCAGTTGCTGGGCCGCGCTGAACTCGAACCCGAACGCCACCCGCAGCTCCTGATTACCGAAGGCATTCGTAGGTATGTCCGCCATGCGTTTTATCTCGGCCACCTGCTCGAGCTGATTGGCTGGACTATCGCGAGCGGTCTGCTGGTGCTGTACGCGCTGAGCGCTTTCGCAATCCTCACGGGCGCAATGATGATTGTCGCCGAGGAGCGCGAGCTGGGAGCACGTTTCGGCCAGGCGTATCGCGATTACCAGCAGCGCGTGCCCGCCATCGTGCCGCGCCTCAGCGGGAGGACGGTCGCCATCGCTGCGGTCCTGCTGGTCGCGCTGGCGTTGCGCGCCGGCATCACCGCTGCCTATCCGACGGTTGACTGGCCGGATGAAATCTTTCAGACCACAGAGCCCGCGCACCGGCTGGCCTTCGGCTACGGCGTAATCAGTTGGGAATGGCGCGAGGGCACGCGCAACTGGGTGCTGCCGGCGGTGCTGGCCGCCGTCATGCGGCTAACTGCGTGGATGGGCGCGGGCTCCAGCGGGTATCTGGCGGCGATCACGTTTGCGCTCTCGACGCTGTCGCTCGCGGTGGTGTGGTGCGCCTTTCGCTGGGGAGAGCGCCTGCTGGGATATCAGGCAGGCCTGATCGCCGCCCTCACATGCGCGCTCTGGTACGACCTGATTTACTACGGTCCCAAGGCGCTGAACGAAGTCGTCGCCGGACATCTGCTGGTGATCGCGCTGTGGCTCGGCCAAGCTCCTACCCCGTCCGCCGAAAAGGGTGGCGGACAAGGGTGGGCCGCCCAGGGACGCGGACGTTGGTGGAGCACCGGTTTGCTGACGGGAGCACTCCTTGGCGCAACCGTCGGGGTCAGAATTCAGCTCGCGCCGGCGGTGCTGGTCGCGATGATCATGCTGTGCCGCCGCCAGTGGCGGCAGCGCTGGGCGCCCATGCTGGCCGGCGCGGCGATCGCGTTCCTTGCCTTCGGAATGGAAGATGCTCTGACGTGGTCGTACCCGTTCGCATCCTACGTGCGCTCGGTGAAGGTGAACCTGCTGCAGGACAAGAGCGCCAGCTACGGTGTCGCGCCGTGGGACTGGTATTTCGGGTCGCTGCTGCTGAGCACGAGCGTGCTGCTGCCCCTCATATTGGTGGGAATGCGGCGAGCACCGCTGCTGGCCGCGGTCGCCGCCACCATCCTGATAACGCACAGCGCACTCGCGCATAAAGAGTATCGGTTCATCCTTCCGGCAGTGATGCTCATCCTTGTGCTCGCCGGCCTGGGTTTGGCGGAGGTGCTGGCCTGGTTGACGGCGCGAATGCGATTGCCTTCTGGAACAGCGATCGCGCTCGCCATCGTGTTTGTTGCCCTGACCTCGTGGTGGACGTGGGGCAATTCCCATGTGCGCGGCCGGTACCGGGGCGCGCTGCCGGCATTTGCCGCCGTCGGGCTGGAGCCGGAGGTCTGCGGGGTGGGTGTGCGCGGCTTCTGGTTCAACAGCGGGGGCTACACCTGGCTGCACCGGCCGGTCCCGATCACGGCGGCTGCGGGCGAGCGGCAGGTCGAGGCGCTCGCCCCCACTTTTAACGTGCTAGTCACGGTGGACGGACTCGACAATCAGCCCGCGGGCTTTGCTCGGGAACAGTGCTGGGCAAAATGGTGCGTGTACCGGCGTCCGGGCGGCTGCGTCCCTGATCCGGCGCACGAGATCAATGCCTACCTGGAGAGGACGGGGCAGTAGAGCAGGCTACGGGCTGCAGGCTGCAGGAAGGTAGGGTCCTCTCCCCTCGGCTTCTCTCGGGGTCGGGATGTCAAAGTCTGGGGTGCATCAATTACCATGCAGCTGAGAGCTGACGGCTGATTGCTGACGGCTTCTTTTATGCGATTCGAGCTTTTCATCGCGTCCCGGTATCTCCGTGCCAAAAGACGCCAAGCTGTCATCGGCATCATCACCGGCATTTCTATCGCCGGCGTGACCGCGGGCGTGGCATCGCTGATCATCGCGCTCGCTATCAACAACGGCTTTCGCCAGGACTTGCAGGCGCGGCTGCTGGGCTCGACCTCGCACGTGCAACTGATGCGCGTGGAAAACGACGGCATCCGTGACTGGCCGGCACTACTGCAACGACTCGGAAAGCAGCCGAATGTCGTAGCCGACTCACCCGCGATTTACGAGCAGGTGCTGATCTCGCGCGGGGCGCGCGCCAAGGGCGCGGTGCTGAAGGGGATTATCCCGTCGTATGAGCGCCGCGTGAGCGATCTTCTGAAAACGGTGACCGCGGGATCGGCAGCGGCTTTGGAAGAATCCCCCGCGCTCGAGGGTGAGCGCCCCCCATCATCATCGTCGCCCCATTCGCTGGCAGCCGTGCAGGAGCGCGTTGCCGCCATGCCGCCCATCATTCTCGGCAAGGACATGGCCGACGACCTCGGCGCCAACGTCGGCTCCGTGGTGCTCATCACCAGCCCGCAGGGAGAGCTGACGCCGTTCGGGCTGGTGCCGAAGTACATGCGTTTCAGGGTCGTCGGCGTTTTCAGCTCCGGTTTTTACGATTACGACAGCTCGTGGGCGTTCACAAGGTTGGGCGACGCGCAGCGGCTGTTCGCGCTCGGCAATCTGGTCTCGGTGATCGAGTTCAAGCTGGCCGATATTTACCGCGCCGGGCAGGTGGCCAACGAAATCCAGCATGCTGCCGGGCCCGGCTTCATGGCCACCAACTGGATGGAGCAGAACCGCGCCCTGTTCCGTGCTCTGCGCCTGGAGCGCGTGGTCACCTTCATCACCATCGGGTTGATCGTCTTCGTGGCGGCGCTCAACATCCTGATCTCGCTCATCATGATGGTGATGGAAAAGACGCGCGACATCGCTGTCCTCATGTCCCTGGGCGCGAAGAAACGGCAGGTGCGAAGCGTGTTCGTCGCGCAGGGCGTGCTGATCGGCGTTGTGGGGACGGCGCTGGGCTTGGCCATCGGGTACGCGCTCTCATGGGCGGGTGGACACTACCACTGGATTTCGCTCTCGCCCGAGGTGTACTCGATTGACTACGTGCCCTTCGCGCCGCGCGCCCTCGACGGCATCTGGGTCGCCGCTGTAGCGATAGGGATTTCCTTCGTCGCGACCGTCTATCCGTCGTGGTCGGCGGCGCGGATTCTGCCCGCGGAAGCGCTGCGGTACGAATAAGTGAGAAGTGCGAAGTGCGCCGTCGCACGTAGCCCGCACCGAGGTACTCAGGCATTCAGGTACTCAGGTACCCTCCACCCCGCAAAAGAACCGCTGAATCCTCTCTGCCCGCGTGTCATCATAGGCACAGGCGGTGTGCGCAGGGTTGTATCGATACGGAACCCGCGCCCAAGGTGGCGGAGCAGGGAAAGTTGCACCGCCGCAGAAAGCGCCCGCATCCAATGGATGAGACAGAGATACTGCGCGTCGAAAATCTGAAAAAAGTTTTTCGCTCGGGCAGATCGGACCTGGTGCTCTTTGACAATTTGTCCTTCCGGGTGGGACGGGGGGAGATGCTGGCCATCGTGGGACAGTCGGGTGCCGGGAAGAGCACTCTTTTGCACATCTTAGGAACGCTTGATAGCGCTTCCGAAGGTGAGGTACACTGCGCCCAAGTAAAGCTGCAATCGCTGAGCGACGAGGCGGCGGCCGAGTTTCGCAACAAGGAAATCGGCTTCGTCTGGCAGTTTCATTACCTGCTGCCGGAGTTCACCGCCAAGGAAAACGTGGCCTTGCCCTTGATGGTGCGGGGGCGAAGCCGAAGCGAAGCGGAAGCGGAAGCCTCGAAGTGGCTGCGCGAAGTGGGGCTCGAGGAACGCGCACACCATCGTTCGGGCGAGTTGTCCGGGGGAGAGCAGCAGCGCGTGGCTCTGGCCCGGGCATTGGTAACGAGGCCGCAATTGCTGCTGGCAGACGAACCGACCGGGGATCTCGACAACCGTACGGCAGAGGCGGTGTTCGATTTGATTGCCCGGGTTCATCGCGACTACCGGCTGACCTCTCTTATCGCTACCCATAACCTTGCCTTTGCCCGGCGTTGCAGCCGGGTGTTGCGCCTGGAAACCGGGCGGCTGGAAGAGATTTCTCCGGCGTCGTTGCCGGTGGCTTGATGGTTTGGGCCCTTCGCTGGAAGGACAGTCCGCTTTCGTGTATCGGATGCCGCGATTCCGGGCTCCGCTGCAGTGGTGAGCGGTGGATGGGGTGAGCGGGTCGCAGGAGTTTGGAGAACAACCCATGTTTGAACGGTACACGGAAAAAGCCCGGCGCGTGATCTTCTTTGCTCGCTACGAGGCCAGCCAGTTCGGCTCGCCTTACATCGAGACGGAGCACCTGCTGCTCGGCCTTTTACGCGAGGACAAGGCGCTGACTAACCGCTTCCTGCGGTCGCACGCCTCAGTCGAGTCCATCCGCAAGCAGATTGAAGGCCACACCACCATCCGCGAGAAGGTCTCGACCTCCGTCGACCTCCCGCTCTCCAACGAGTGCAAGCGCGTGCTGGCGTATGCGGCCGAGGAGGCTGAGCGCCTGTCGCACAAGCATATCGGCACCGAGCACCTGCTGCTGGGACTGCTGCGGGAAGAGAAGTGCTTCGCCGCGGAAATCCTGCACGAACGCGGGCTGCGGCTGTCGAGCATTCGCGAGGAGTTGGCGCGCAGCACGCAGGAGAAGGCAGCGCCGCAGCGCTCGCGCGAGTCGTCGCTGCTGAGCGAGTTTTCACGTGACCTGACCCAGGCGGCCATTGATAACCAGCTCGATCCGCTGGTCGGACGCGAGCAGGAACTGGAGCGCGTGGTGCAGATCCTGTGCCGCCGCACCAAGAACAACCCGGTGCTCATCGGCGAGCCGGGCGTGGGCAAGACCGCCATCGTCGAAGGCCTGGCGCAGCGCATCGCCGACGGCGAAGTTCCGTCGTTCCTCTCCGACAAGAGAATTCTCGCGCTCGATCTTTCGCTCATCGTCGCCGGCACCAAGTATCGCGGCCAGTTCGAAGAGCGGCTGAAGACGATCATGAAGGAGCTGATGGAGTCGCAGAACGCCATCATCTTCATTGACGAGCTGCACACCCTGGTTGGGGCGGGCTCCGCCGAGGGCTCCCTGGACGCGGCCAATATCCTGAAGCCAGCGCTGTCGCGCGGCGAGATCCAGTGCATCGGCGCGACTACCCCGGGCGAGTACCGCAAGTCCATCGAGAAGGACCGCTCCCTGGAGCGCCGCTTCCAGTCCGTGAAAGTTCCACCTCCGAACGAGGACGATGCCGTCAAAATCCTCAACGGCATCAAGGACCGCTACGAGAAGTTCCACGCGGTGAGCTACACCGAAGAGTCGATCGGCTTTGCCGTGTCGCACTCCAACCGCTACATTCCGGACCGCTTCCTGCCCGATAAGGCGATCGACCTCATCGATGAGGCCGGCGCGCGCGTGAAGCTGCGCCAGACCTCCTTGCCGGACGAGATCACCGAGGTGCAAAAGCGCATCAAGTTCATCGTCCACCGCATGGAGAACGCCATCGCGAACCACGAGTTCGAGAAGGCGCGCTTCTACTCCGACGAGGAGCGCAAGGAGCGCGAGAACCTGCGCGCCCTGCGCGAGAAATATCATCTCGACGAATCCAGCACCGGCGTGGTCGGGCGCGAAGATATCGAGGACGTGGTGTCACGCTGGACCGGCGTGCCCATCACCTCCATCAAGGAAGAGGAATCGCAGAAGCTGCTGCGCATCGAGGAAGAGCTGCACAAGCGCGTGATCTCGCAGGAGAAGGCGATCTCGGCGCTGGCGCGCGCCATCCGGCGCAGCCGCGCCGGCCTGAAGTCACCCAACCGGCCCATCGGCTCCTTCCTGTTCCTCGGTCCCACCGGCGTCGGCAAAACGGAAGTCGCGCGCACCCTCGCGCAATTCATGTTCGGCACCGAAAAGGCGCTGGTGCGCTTCGATATGTCGGAATTCATGGAGAAGCACTCGGTCAGCAAGCTGATCGGTTCGCCTCCGGGATACGTCGGCTACGAAGAGGGCGGCCAGTTGACCGAGCGCGTCAAGCGCGCGCCTTATTCCGTCGTCCTGCTGGACGAAATTGAGAAGGCGCACCCGGACGTGTTCAACATCCTGCTCCAGGTCTTCGAAGACGGGCAGTTGACCGACGGCCTGGGCAATACCGTGGACTTCAAGAACGCGATCATCATCATGACCTCGAACATCGGCGCGCGGCACCTGCAGAAGCGCAAGGGGCTGGGCTTCGAAGCGTCCAATGAGGACGCAGTCTCCAAAAACGTTGAGGACATGGTGAAGAACGAGGTCAAACGCACGTTCAATCCCGAGTTCCTCAACCGCCTGGACGAGGTCATTCTGTTCAACTCGCTCAGCGAGCAGGACCTGATTGCCATCGTCGAGCTGATGGTCACCCAGTTGAACCAGAACCTGGCGCAGAAATCCATCACCGTCACGGTGAACGAGGACGCGCGCAAGTGGATCCTGGAAAAGACACTGGTGGACCGCAGCTACGGAGCGCGTCCGCTCCGCCGCGCGCTGCAAAAGTACATCGAAGATCCGCTCAGCGAGGCCCTCATCCAGGGCGCCATCAACGTGCGGCCCGCGTTTCTCGAGGTTTACCTCGACGGCGACCGCCTCTTCTACCGGCAGGTTGGGGAAGAGAAGCAGGAAGGCGTGCTGCTGTACAGCAATTAAGAATGGAAACGCGATGAACATTGACGAGCGATTGGATAAGTTAGCCCAGCGCCACAAAGCGTTGACGCAATCCGTCGAATTGCTTACTCGCGATAGGCTTGGCATGCAGGGCTACGTTAAAGACATAGCCGAGGGTACGGCCCGCCTCTTGCACATCGCACAAATCCACGAAAGCCGCATCACTCGCCTGGAGGGACAGGACGAAAAGTAGTGCGGCTTGCGACTTTGCCATCAGCCACCGGAACATCCGGTGGCTTTGGTTTTTATTACCAGGAAGCAGGTGCGAAATACCGAATGCTGCCTGGCACATGCTACTTACTACCTGGTACTTCCTTGATTTCCGCGGTTTTTCTGCGTCGAAAGCAGCCCCGGATCATCTACTAAGCAGGCGGGCACAGCCCCCGCAATTCCATTTCATAGGACCGCGAAGCGAAGCATGGAACTGATTGTGTACTCATCCCAGTGGTGCCCGGACTGCCACGAGGCCAAGCGTTTTTTGAAGCGTCACAACATCGCCTACCAGGAAATTGACATTGAGACCAACCCCGGGGCGGCGCAGGAGATTGTCTCTCGCACCGGCAAGCGCGCCATCCCGCAGTTTGTAATCGACGGCGCATGGGTGCAGCCCTATCGCCCCGGTGAGGGCTTTCTGTATGAGGAAATGAGCCAGTTGCTGGGCGTGCAGGAAGATAGCCAGGCCAACGACTAAACGAGCTTCCAGCTTCCACCACGACAGTTTGGTTCAAGCAAGGCCGGCAAGCGACACCGCCGGCTTTTAACTTTGCACAACTGACACATCTCAGTCACTGCTCGGTAGTACCCTTCTTGAGGTTGCCCCACGAACAATCGGGCTGTCCCCCTTCATGACCCTGGGCCGGGCATCTCTTGCCCCGGCGATGGAAACCAACGGTATTAAGGTGCGCGGCGCCGTAGATTCGGCGCTGCTGGGTAGCTTTGGGGTGAGTTCAAACGAGAATTCTCGAACGTCGCGGCACCTGCTGCCTGCGACCGTCGTGCTGGCCTTGGCGATCCTGGGCGGCGCGGCATTGCTGAACATTCCGGCAGCACGGCAATCGCGGCAAGTGACCGACCAGGTCACTCGCCTGACAGCCGAAGTCAGCCGCCTCTCGCAGGAGCAGGCGATGCCCAGCGTGGTCATGGCGCGGCATCGCGACTCCATCTGCTACATCTACGCACTGTATACGCTCACGCCCCCCGGCGGGCGATGGGAGCATCCGGCGCGCACGCGCGTGTCGGGTACCGGCTTCGTAGTAGCCAACGGATTGGTTGCTACCAACCGTCACGTGGTCGAGCCCTGGTACGACGATGAGCAGGACCAGGCCATGATCCAACGTGGCGCCGTCCCACGGCTGGAAAAGCTGGTCGCGTTCTTCCCTGGGCTGCCCGATCCGGTGGAGCTCACCAACGTACAGATTTCAACCGCGCACGATCTCGCGGTCGCGCATTTTGCGACAACGCCCAAAATGTCTGCGCAACGGCCGCTGCCGCTGGCCGGTGCCAATGCGGTGCCGGGCGATGCGGTAGTGGTGGTCGGTTATCCGATGGGCGTGACCGCCATGCTGGCCAAGTCGCCGCGCAAGGTCTACAAGCGGCTGGCATATACGCACGAGACCATCGACATTGCCCGCGACCTGGCGTCGCACTCCTTGATCCGCCCCTCCGCCACCTATGGCCATCTCGGCGACGTCGTGGAAGACAAGCTGATCTATGACGCGCCCACGGCGCAGGGTGGCAGCGGTGGACCGGTGTTCAACTCGCGAGGGCAGGTGATTGGGGTGACTGCAGCCTACATTGATGGTTTCGCCGGCGGAACCCTGGGCGTGTCGGTGCAGGCGTTGAAGCCGCTGATCGCCATCGCCCAGAAGAGCACCCATGCCTCGCAGTTAACCAATCCCGTTCCAGCGCAGCCTGGCGCTGACGAGGCCAGTACCGACGCCGCAGGTGGTGGCGATTTCGATGTGCCCGCCGGTGGCGACGATCTTCCCTGGTAGTTCCTAGCAGCTAGTCCCTAGTCGCTAGCGAAGCGGTGAAATCCCAAACAGCTTCAATTCGACGAATGTCTTGCTAGCAGCAACGCCGTTCGTACCAGAAAAATAACTACTAGGGGCTCGCGGCTCGGGGCTGTCAACTACTTCCGCGCAAACCGCCGGATCCAGCCCGGCTCGCGTACCTGTTCTTCTTCCAGGCGCTTCAATCGAGCGGCCATGATTCCGGAGCGGCCCAGATAGCCGACGATTTCCGTGGGATCGGCGCGGCTCACCACCAGCAGCCTTCCGACTCGATTGTGCAGCATCTTTTCGGCAGCCGTGTACAGCAGCTCATCCGGATAGGTAACGATCAGCGTTTTGCTGCCGGCTTCGCGGAGCGTCATATTGCCTGCCGGATCGTTCTCCAATGCGCGCACCACATCGCCGCGGGTGATGATGGCGGTCAGGCGTCCGTCTTGATTGACCAGCGGCCAGGCGTAATGCCGCGTGTACCGAGATTCGCGCGATGCCAAGCTCTGCGCGAGTTCGCTCACTTTCATGTCCTCGGGAAGCGTGCTGATCTCCTTCGACATCGTTTCCGACACCTGCACCTGCTGCAGAACGTCCGGCTCGTAATCCTGGTGAATGTGCAGGCCGCGGCGCGCCAGCTTCTCGGTCATGATGGAGGTCTGGGTGAAGAACATGGCCACGCCGTCGGCGATCACGCAGACCAGCATCAGCGGCAGCACGGCGTTGTAATCGCGCGTGATCTCGAAGGCGAAGATGATGAAGGTGAACGTGGCGCGCGAGGCCGCGCCGAACACTGCTCCCATGGCGACAAGCGCGAACGCTCCCGGCGCAAGGTTCGTCCCCGCGACGTGATTCAATCCCAAGGCAAAAGCCCCGCCCATGGCGGCGCTCGACATGAACATCGGTGCCAGCAATCCGCCCGACGTCCCTGAGCCCAGCGACACCACCAGCGCCAGCGCCTTGAAAATCATTACCAGTACCAGGACTTTAATCGCCAGGTTGTTGTTCAGAATGTCCGTGATCGTGTCGTAGCCGACACCCAGCACGCGCGGAACGAAGTAGCCGATGATGCCCAGCCCGAGAGCGCCGATAGCCGGCCACCACATGGCATCAATCGGCAATTTCTCGAACTGATCTTCCACCCAATAAAGCAGCTTGCTGAAGCCTACCGCTGCCAGCCCGCACAGCAGCCCGAGCAGCAAATACCATGGCAACGCACCGGGGACGCCAAAATTTACCGGCGAGACTTTGAACATCTGCCCCGGACCGAGCAGCGCAATGTGCACGCTGGTCGCCAGGGTCGAAGCAATCACCAGGGGAATGAAGGAGCGCGACTTGAACTCGAACAACAGCAGCTCGATCGCCAGCACGACGGCGGCAATCGGCGTATTGAAGGTCGCTGCCATGCCGGCGGCGGCGCCACAGGCGAGCAGTACCTTGCGCTCGGCGGCCGTCATGTGGAATACCTGGCCGACCAGCGAGCCTACCGAACCTCCGGTCTGAATAATCGGGCCCTCCGCGCCGAACGGGCCTCCGGTACCAATGGCGATGGCTGCCGAAATCGGTTTCAGAATGGCTACCTTGGGCTCGATTTTGCTGCGGCTGACGAGCACGGCCTCCATCGCTTCCGGAATGCCGTGGCCGCGGATCTTCGAAGATCCGTATTTGGCCATCACCCCGACAATCAGCCCCCCGACCACCGGAATCACGACGATCCATGCTCCCAGCGCTGTTGCTTCCGGGCTGCGGAACCGGAAGGACCATTGGTGGTAGAACGAGAGGTTAGTAAACAGGCCAATAAGGTTGTAAAGGAAGTAGGCGATCACACCGGCCGCGGCGCCGACGGCTGCTGCCAGTACCGACACCAACAGCATGCGGAATTTGGCGGCGCTGGGGACGGGGCCTTCGATTAATCCGGCGACGCTGGCGCTGAGCGCCGGCGCTTCCGTGCGGTTGCCATTCTCTGCGCCCGGCACAAGCGAAGGACGCTGGCCGTCGCCTGAGGGGTCTTTGGGTTCGATCATCCGGAGTTGTTTCCCCGTTTCGTTCTACTCTGCTTGGATGCAGGGCGCGCGCCATCATTGGCCTGCGTATCGCGCAGGGCACGCTTCAGCGACGCCACCAGCTTGGGCCCGATTTCCTTCAGTTCGGCGCGATGATGCAGCGCCAGTTCCTGCAGAACCTTTTCGCCCCTGGGGGTCAGGTCGAGCAGGACTTCGCGCCGGTCCACCTCGCTGCGGCGCCGCCGGATCAAGCCGCGGCGCGCCAGGCGGTCCACCAACTCCACCGTGCTGTGGTGCTGCACCTGGAGCCGCTCCGCCACCTCTCCGATACGATGGCTGTTGTCTTCCGGCATGCCTTTCAGCGCCAGCAGGAGCTGGTATTGCTGCGGTTCAAGCCCGGCGGCTCGCGCGCTATGTTCGCTGAATCGCAGGAATTTGCGAATGTGGTAACGAAATTCCGCCATCGAGCGGTAATTCGGCTGGAAATTGTTGCGTGGGCTCATCGTCCACCTCTCATCGTAACACGATATATCTCGCCTGTTCGAGCCGAAAACTTATGACCGGCGGCAATCCAGGGGGCGAGCCGGCGCGCAGCCGGAGCTGGAATGCGGCGCCTCCCCACCTTGCCAGCGCAGGCGACTCGGGATTCAATCACGGCACGATGTATTTTTCCACTGCACTTTGGTGGGTATTTTTTCGGGACGAGTGACTGAAACCGCCAGCCCCCATTTAGAATGGCGGGTTCCGGGACCCGGTTGGCCAGAGCAAGGAGGGACCTTGATCCCGCGCTACACGCGGCCGCAAATGGGCCACATCTGGAGCGAGGAAAATAAGTTTCGCCAGTGGCTTGCGGTCGAACTCGCGGCCACGGAAACGCTCGCCGAAGCCGGTCTGGTGCCCAAACCGGCAGCCCAGGCCATCCGCAAGAAGGCCGACTTCGATCTGGCGCGCATTCATGCCATCGAGGCCGACGTCAAGCACGACGTCATCGCCTTTACCACCGCCGTGGCGGAGAAGGTGGGACCGGACTCGCGCTGGCTGCACTTCGGCTTGACCTCCAACGACGTGGTGGACACGGCGCAGGCACTCCAAATCAAAGCGGCATCGGGGATCATTCTGGAAGGCCTGCTGCGCCTGCGGGACGTGCTGCGCCGTCGTGCCCTCGAGTTCCAGGACACTCCGATGATCGGACGGACGCACGGCATGCACGCCGAGCCCATCACCTTCGGCCTCAAGCTGGCCAACTGGTATGCCGAAACCGGGCGCAACCTGGAGCGCTTCCAGCGCGCCGCCGAAGAGATGCGTGTGGGCAAGTTTTCCGGCGCGGTCGGCAATTTCGCGCACCTTGACCCCGAGATGGAGGAGAAAATCTGCGCCCGGCTGGGGCTGCGGGCGGTGGCCATCACCACGCAGGTGATCTCGCGTGATCGCCACGCCAACTATGTTGCAACCCTGGCCGTGATTGCCTCCACCCTGGACAAGATCGCCACCGAGATTCGCCACCTGCAGCGCACCGAGGTTCGCGAAGCGGAAGAGTATTTCAGCGAGAAGCAAAAAGGCTCCTCGGCCATGCCGCACAAGCGCAACCCGATTACCTGCGAACAGATCAGCGGGCTGGCGCGCGTGGTGAGGGCAAACGCCCAGGCGGCGCTGGAAAATGTCGCCCTATGGCACGAGCGCGACATCTCGCACTCCTCGGTCGAGCGCATTATCCTGCCCGATTCAACCATTCTCGCCGATTACCTGCTCACCAAGACGGCCACGCTCATCGAGACGCTCGTGGTCTATCCCAAGCGCATGCTGGCCAACCTGGAAAGCACGGGCGGGCTGGTGTTCAGTGGTCAGTTGCTGCTCGACCTGGTGGAGAGTGGAACGGTTTCGCGCGAGGACGCCTACCGCGTCGTGCAGCGCAACGCCATGAAGGCGTGGAATGAGGGCAGGAATTTCCGCGAGCTCATTGAGGCCGACCCGGAGATCGTCTCCCGCATTTCGCACAAGCAGTTGGACCGCTCGTTCGAACTGGCACGCCATCTGCGGAACGTCGGCAAAATTTTCGCCCGCGTTTTCGGGGACGAAAAACCCAAACCGCAGAGGGCACGAAAAGCGCCCCAGTAAGCAAACCGAGCTACGCCGCCAGCCGCTGCGCCTGACGTCCCATCTTTCTTACCGCCGCCTGATAGAGCCCGCGCGCTGCTCCGGCCCTGTCCAGCTTGCGCATGAACAACGAGCGCAAGAAACGCTTGGCAATGCGACCGGCCACATACGCGTCGTAGAGCTGGCTCCCGAGCATCTGCCCGAGGTTGTCCGTAACAAAATCGAACTTGTCTCCGGTGTATAGCAGCCCGGCGGAGACTAGGTCCGGTGTGTGGCGGTAACGGCGGTGGTTGACTTCGAAATCCTTGTGAAGAACCAGGAAGTCGATCATCTCCATGTACTCACGGTAGCGGTAGATGGTTTGTTCCTCGATTGCTTCGCGCGGCTGCGCATACAGCGCGTATAGGTCCGACTCGCGCACCGGAGCGCGCGCCGGGTAGAGCACGCGCGAGCCCAGGAACGCCAGCGCTTGCCGCATCACTCGGCCATAAAAGCGGTCTTCCGACGACACCGGCGGCTCCGGCCGTTTCCACAGCGTTCCCTGACACGCGTGATGGACAAACCGCGTCGCTTCTTCCGCTCCAACATCCATCTGAAAGTCGGTGGCAAAAATCGCGTTTACCGCCGCGACATGGCACGCTCCCCGCAGATCAACCTGCTCCAGGATCGAGCGCACCTCCTCCGGCAGCAGACCTTTGCGCAACAGCAATTTATGCAGCTGCTCCTCCGACGCGCGGCACCAGACCTCGGGCAGCAGGTCCACCAGGAATTTCGGCTGCGTGCCGTTGCTGGAGGAATACTTGTTGATGTTGAGGAAGCGCAGCAGCGCGTCAATCAGGTTATAGACACTGGGCGCCAGGTCAGGCGCGGCCGAACCTTGCCGCCGCCAGCGGTCAATGCACAGCCTGTAGCTCTCGTATTTTTCCAGTGGCGTGGAATTGAAGACGCAGATGACGCCGTCGCGGACGCGCACGGCTTCCACTCGATCGCGCGCCTCCCCCGCGGCCAGCCAGTAAAGGGTGTCCACGTTTTGCAGCACCGTGACAACGCGCTGGCGCGGCGCTTGCGCGCGCAACAACGCCGGCAGATGGTTGGGCGCCAGATGAGATTCGCCGAACACCGCCAGGATGATCGCTTCCGGATGCCGCTCGCGAATTTCGGTAAGCTTGCTGGCCGCGTGGCGGTCGCGCGCGGCAATCCGCCGCAGATCGGTGCGGGGCATGCAGTCCAGGCCGTAAATCGCCTGCGCATGGCGCCGCGCCGACTCCAGCAGCTCGCGATAGGGCTGCCAGCCGTAGCCCCAGTCCAGATCGAAGCGGATGCGCTCACGCAACTCCTCCTCCGCGATTTCGCCGCGCATCCAGTCATCGAGCGCGAGCTGGTGCCGGGCGAAAATGGCTTCCAGCGCAAGCACCACCGGCCAGCCGGTATCGCGCGCCAGCCTCTCCAGCAGCGTGGTTACATATCGCTGGGACGCCGGCAGGGCATGGTAGTCCCCCACCAGCAGAATGTCGGAAGAAAGCAGCTCCCGGTCCGTCTCGGAGGATGAAAGCACCCGCTCGTAGCTGCGGAAGGCCTCAGAAAAATCGCGTAGGTAGCGGCTGCGGCTCTTGGAATCGGTGGCGCGGATTTCGCGTTCCACTTGCGCCAGAGCGTGTAGTTGCGCGGCGCTGCGGCGCAAGCGCAACGCGGTGTTCGTTCCCATGTTCGTACCCGCACGGCGCTCAACTTGACTTGCGAGCAGCCGTGTTCCTATCCTCGACGCTCCGAGCACACTGCCGGTTAGCAGCAGCCCGGGGCAGGGGAGTGTCGGGACGTACTCACTTAGATGCAGCTTTCCATGAGCGCAGAACCCCACAACATCACCGTTGGTACCACCGGCGCCAGCGGGTCCGTGTTCCTCAAACAGATGCTGCTCACGCTGGACGCCGACCGGCGCGTCAACACCGTGAACCTCATCGCCTCCGACAACGCTTTGCGCGTAATGGCCGAGGAGCTCGGTATCCGCGGGCGCAGCCGGCTGGTGGAGCACCTGCTAGGCAGGAAGTCAGCGAAAATCCGGGAGCAGAGCAACTCCGACATTGCCGCCAACGTGGCCAGCGGCTCCTATCCCGCCGACGCCATGATCGTGATTCCGTGCTCGGTGGGTACGCTGGGC
This sequence comes from Terriglobales bacterium, assembly GCA_051006995.1. Lineage (GTDB taxonomy): Bacteria > Acidobacteriota > Terriglobia > Terriglobales > Acidobacteriaceae > JAIQGF01. Next base: position 67,006 of record JBPCSQ010000010.1, on the reverse strand, counting down.
AGGATCGCCTCCGGCTGGAGCAATGCGCTCATCGAGCGCGCCGCCGACGTTTGTCTGAAGCAGCAGCGCCCGCTGGTGCTGTGCGTCCGCGAGACGCCGCTGAACAAAATCCATCTCCGCAACATGTATCGCGTTGCCGATGCCGGCGCGACCGTCTTTCCCTTAATGCCGACCTTCTACAACTGTCCTCAAACCGTGGACGAAATGGCGCGCGAGTTCGCCTTCCGCGTGCTGGCGCATGTTGGGCTGGAGCAGAAGGACGCTTATCGCTGGAAGTTGTGAGTTGTGCGTTGTGAGTTGTGAGCGTGCTACTCACAACTCACAACTCACAACCGACAACTAGCCTGAATGCCGGATGTGCATCACATCACCATCCTTCACCACGTAGTCTTTGCCTTCCAGTCGCAGCGTCCCCTTGGCGCGCGCGTTCGCCTCCGACCCTGCTTCCAGCAGGTGGTCCCAATGGATGGTTTCCGCGCGGATGAAATGATGTTCCAGGTCGGTATGGATCACGCCGGCAGCGTTCACGGCCTTCGTGCCGCGTTCGATGGTCCAGGCGCGGCATTCGTCTTCGCCGACGGTGAAGAACGAAATCAGGCCGAGCAGCTCGTACGTCTTGCGAATCAGCCGCACCAGCCCGCTCTCGGTCAGGCCATAGCTGGAGAGAAACTCGGCCGCGTCGGCGTCCGGCATCTCCGCCAACTCGGCTTCCACCTTGCCGCAGACCGCGGTGGCCCCGGTATTCGGGCGCGAGACCACGTCCTTCAGCTTGTATTTTTCCGCCGCCTGCTCCAGTTCGCGGCCCAACTCGCTGCTTTCGCTGACGTTGAGCACGTGCAGAATCGGCTTTGCGCTCAGAAACATGAAGCCCCGGAGCCGCTTGCGGTCCTCCGGCGTCATCTCCATCTCGCGCAGCGGACGCTCCTGCTCCAGGAACTGCTTGCAGCGGAGGAGCAGCTCGTTTTCTTTTTCAAGCTCCGGCGTTTTTTGTTTCTTCAGGTCCTTTTGCAGGCGCTCCAGCCGCTTTTCCACCTGGCCGAGATCGCTCACCATGAGGTCGAAGTCCACGTTCTGGATATCTCGCAGCGGGTTGATCTCGCCGACATGCGCGATGGCGGGATCGTCGAAGGCGCGCACCACGTGCGCGATCGCGTCCACCTGCCGGATGTTGGCAACAATGGTGTCGCTTAGCCCTGCGCCCGCCTTCGCTTCCGCCTTGGAGGTGTGCGCCGGCATCGCCGCCACGTCCACATACTCCACCGAGGCATGCATCAGTTTGCGCGGATTGTAGAGCGCGGCCAGCCGGTCCAGACGATCGTCCGGTACCTTGGCGACGCCGACGTGCGCCTCCCGCGGATTGGCGTGATGCTCGGCCGCGCGCGCCTTGGTCAGCATCCTGAACAGCGACGATTTGCCTACCTGCGGCAGGCCAATGATTCCAGTCTTCATAGGAGTGCGAAGTGCTGAGTGCCAAGTCCGAAGTCGTAAGTGCGAAGTGCAAATAGCTACGCGATCGAAGTCACTATGCGCTTAGCACTTGGAACGTCGCATTAGCAACCGATGATGATAAATGTTGTCGCAGGATTATGCGCGTGTGGAAACTGAGCGCTCCGACAACGCATTCACAACGGGAATCGCCCACTGCCGCGCGATCACGTAGATGGCCGCCAGGCCCAGCAGCAGCACAACCACCTCCAGCCCGGTCGACCAGCGGTGCAGGTTGTTAAACGCCAGCCGGCGGGGATCGGTGAGCGAGACGGTGTCAATCTCCCCCATCTCGGCCTTCAGTGCCGCCATCCGGGTGCTGACGCCGACTTGCGAGAATAGCGTGGCCACCACCATGGCGAACACCAGCACATTGCGCGTGGCCATGGCTTGCACGCTGCCCGTCGTATGGTAGGCCTCGAACGCGGAGCAGATCAGAAATACGCCGCCTGCTACTACGCCGATCCAATGCAATAACGCGAGGCAGCGGCTCACTACCAGCCCGGAAAGATGCCGCGTCGGCAGGATATTGAACAGCGCCGGGGCAACGACGAACGAGAAGAAAATAATCCCGCCCACCCAGACCACCAGCGAGAGCAGCATGAAAAACCGCAGTACCGACATAGGGAAAGTCGAAAGTCAGAAGTCAGAACTAAGAAGTAAGAAGGAACAATTCGCGTTTTGGTTTTACTTCTTCGTTCTTACTTCTTAATTCTGACTTACACCGGCACCGGCACGCTCTCCACGATTTCGCGCAAGATTTCTTCCGCCTGTTGGGATTTCTTCAGCGTCGAGGAATACCGCCCGCTGACCACCACGCGATGAGCGAACACGTGCACCGCCAGCGTCTTGAAGTCGTCGGGCGTGGCGAAGTTGCGCCCGTCCAGAAAAGCCAGCCCCTGCGCTGCCCGGTACAGCATGATGCCCCCGCGCGGCGAGACCCCCAGCGATAGGTACGCCGACTCGCGCGTCCGGCTCAGCAGGGCCAGCGTGTACTCCACCAGCGAATCGTCCACGCGCACGCGCATCACCTCGTCCTGCACGCTGATCACGTCCGCGGCCGTCAGCACTGGGCGCACCGTATCCAACTGCGCCGCGCCCGCTTCCGAGCGCAGGATCTCGCGCTCGCTCTCGCCCTGCGGATAGCCCATATTCACCCGCAGCAAAAAACGGTCCATTTGCGATTCCGGCAGCGGATACGTCCCGTGGTGCTCGACCGGGTTCTGTGTCGCGATCACCAGGAACGGCTGCGGCAGCGTGTAGGAGTGGCTGTCCACCGTGACCTGGCATTCGTTCATGGCTTCCAGCAGCGCCGATTGCGTCTTCGGCGTCGTGCGGTTGATCTCGTCCGCCAGCAGCACGTTGGTGAACACCGGCCCGCGCTTGAATTCGAACCGCTGCTCCACCGCCGAGTACATCGAGATCCCCAGCACGTCGCTGGGCAGCATGTCGCTGGTGAACTGGATTCGCTGGAAGGTGCAGTCCAGCGCGCGCGCCAGCGCCTGTGCCAGCGTCGTCTTGCCGACGCCAGGCACGCCCTCGATCAGCAGGTGGCCTTTGGCGAACAGCGTCACCAGCGCCAGCCGCACCACCTCATCCTGCCCGCGAATGATGGTGCGCAGCGCCGCTTCCAGCGCGGCAGCGCGCTGCGAAGCCTGTTGGATGGCGTGCGATGACATTGTTGAGGATTGTAAACCAGCAAAGCTCTTAGCTTTTAGCGCTTAGCCTTTCGCCAAAGACGATGGCTCCTGAGAGCACAGATCGCACGCTTGGGAGAGATGCTGTTTCAAAAATGATGCCAGTGTGTGGCGGGCCCTCTTGCGCCATCCGCCTAACTGCTAAGAGCTAAAAGCTAAGAGCTAAAAGCTAAGAGCTAAGAGCTAAGAGCTGACCAGCTACACTTGAAAGTCCGCCGAATGTCCCGTCAGCCGCTCGATGCGCTTCTCGATCGGCGGATGGGTCGAGAACAGGTTGGCCCAGTTCATGCCACCCAGCCCCAGGAACGGCTGCACGATGAACAAGTGCGCGGTCGAAGGGGAGGCCGGCAGCGGCACCCGCTTGGAATATGTTTCCAGCTTGCGCAGCGCGCTTGCCAGGGCGTACGGATTGCCGGTCATGTGCGCGCCGGTCGCGTCGGCGCCGTATTCACGTGAGCGCGAAATCGCCAACTGGATCAGCATGGCTGCAATCGGCGCCAGGATCAGCATGAACAGCGCCCCCAGGCCGCCGCCGCGGTCGCGGTCGTCGCGTCCGCCGTAGCCGCCGAACATCGCGCCCCAGGCCGCCATGCGCGCCAGGAAGGTGATCGCCCCGGCGATGGTCGCGGCAATCGAGCTGGTCAGGATGTCGCGGTTGCGCACGTGTCCCAGCTCATGCGCCAGCACGCCTTCCATTTCTTCGTCGTTGAGCAGGTTCAGAATGCCCTGCGTCACTGCCACCGAGGCGTGGCTCGGATTGCGCCCGGTCGCAAATGCGTTCGGCGAGTCCATCGGGATCACGTAAATCTTCGGCATCGGCAGGCCGTTCCGCTGGGTCAGCCGCTCCACGATTTCGTATACTCGCGGCAGTTGCTCGCGCGTTACCGGCTGCGCCCGGTACATCGCAAGCGCCAGCTTGTCGGAGAAGAAGTAGGAGACAAAGTTCATCAGCCCGGCAATGCCGAGCGCGATAATCAATCCGTTTTGCCCGCCGAAGTAGTCGCCGATAAACAGCAGGAACCCGGTCAACAGGCCCAACAGAAGCGTGGTCTTCAAAGCATTCGTCATAATCTGTCTTTCACTCATTAGATGTTACGCTCCCGCTCCGGATTCGGTTCCCCAGGCCCGAAATGGTGCTGCAGTCCCGCTCGGAAATCACCCCAAGTGACTGCTGGCGTTTGACTTACGCTCATGCCGGTCCTACGATGGCCAGCAGGGGTGGGGCAAGGAGCGGCCTTATGTCCGTCCCAGCCTGTGCGCCCGCCGAGCACTCTCTCAAGCACTACCGAATCCTGGAAAAAATCGGCGCCGGCGGCATGGGCGAGGTGTTCCGCGCGCGCGATACCCACCTGGAGCGCGAGGTCGCCATCAAGTTGCTGCCCGCCGGCACGCTCCCTGATGAGAACGCACGCAAGCGCCTGCGCAACGAAGCGCTCGCGCTCTCCAAGTTGAATCACCCAAACATCGCGACCATCTTCGATTTCGACACTGAGGCGGACACCGATTTCATCGTTACCGAGTTGGTCAGCGGCGCTACCCTCGGCGAAAAGATCGCCGCCGGACCGTTGCCGGAGAGGAAGTGCTTGATCTCGGTTTGCAATTGGCCGAGGGGCTGGCGGCCGCGCACGAGCGCGGCGTGGTCCACCGCGACCTCAAGCCCGCCAACCTGCGCGTGACGCCCGACGGGCGTCTTAAGGTCCTCGACTTCGGCGTGGCCGCGCCCTTACCGCCCTTGCCTGATGCAAGCACCGCCGATTCCGCGATTGCCACGCCGGTATTTGCCGGCACACTGCAGTACATGTCGCCGGAGCAGTTGCGCGGCGAAACGGTCGATCCGCGCAGCGACCTGTACTCCGCGGGGGTCGTGCTCTACGAGCTCGCAACCGGCCGGCAGCCGTTCGAAGCCAGCGTCTTCCCGGCACTGGTGGAAGCGGTGCTGCACCAGTTTCCGCTTGGTCCCAAGCGCCTTCGGCCGGACCTGTCGGATCGCGCGGAGCAGATCATCCTGCGCTTACTGGAAAAAGATCCGGTGCGCCGTTACCCATCGGCGCGCGATCTGGCCAGCGAACTGCGGCGTGCCGCCGATCCCACGACCCAGACACGCAAGTCGGTGGCTGTCCTCTATTTAGAAAACCTTGGAGGCAACCACCAAGATGAGTACTTCCGCGACGGCATTACCGAGGACATTACGACCGAGCTCTCGAAAATTGGCGAGTTGCGCGTTTTTTCCCGCTCCGCCGTGCTCGTCTATCGCGACAAGCCCGTCCTGCCCTCGGAGGTCGGGCGGCAACTCGATGCCTCGCATGTCCTGGAAGGCAGCGTGCGCCGCGAAGGCAACCGGCTGCGCATCACCGCCAAGCTGGTGGAGACACGCACGGGGCATTGCACCTGGGCGGAACGCTACGACCGCCAACTCGAGGACGTGTTCGCTATCCAGGACGAAATCGCTCACAGCATTGCGGGCGCCCTGCGGTTGGTGTTGAGCGATCAAGAAAAACGTGCCATCGAAAAGATTCCCACCGCCGACATCCAGGCCTACGACTTCTACCTGCGTGGGCGGCAGTTCTTCCATCAATTCCGCCGCAAGGGCTTCGACCTTGCCCGCCAGATGTTCGCCCGCGCCATTGAAATTGATCCTCACTATGCGCGCGCCTACGCCGGCATCGCCGATTGCAGCGCCTTCCTGTACTTCTACTGGGATTCCAGCCAGACCAACATCGAGCAAGCTGACGAAGCCAGTCGCAAGGCTCTGCAACTCGATTCCGAACTGGCTGAGGCGCACGCCTCGCGCGGTCTGGCAGCGTCCTTGCGCAAGAGCTACCAGGAAGCGAAGAAAGAGTTCGAAATCGCTATCCGCCTGGAGCCCAACCTGTTCGAGTCTTATTACTTCTACGCTCGCAACTTCTACGCCCAGGGGCTCTTGGAGGAAGCCGTGGAATGGTTCGAGCGCGCCGCCCGCGTCAATCCCGAGGATTATCAGGCGCCCATGCTCATGGCCAGCGCGCTGCACGGGCTGAAGCGTGAGCCGGAGGGAGCGGCCGCCTATCGCCGCGGCTTGGCCGTTGCCCAGCGCCACCTGCTGCTCCACCCGGAGGACGCACGCGCCCTCTACTTCGGCGCCAACGCGCTCTCCCAGATTGGAGACCGAGAGCGCAGCCTGGAGTGGGTCGGACGCGCCCTGGAGCTTGAGCCCGACGAGCCGCAAGTGCTCTACAACATCGCCTGTGTGTATGCCTTGCTCGGCGAAGCCGAGCTCGCTATGGATTGCCTGGAGCGCTCCAACACCCACGGCTGGGGACAGCGCCAGTGGATGGAACACGATCCCGACCTGGCCAGCCTGCGCGGGTATCCCCGCTTCCAGGCGCTCATGGCACTGAAGTGACCGACGTAACGCCCGCGCCACTTCCACATTGCCAAATCGGGCGTAGCCTATACGTGAGTGGGATGGATGGCGACGGCTCAACCGGGAGGTCATTGTGGAGGAGCACACCCGCGAACTGCTGGATATGCTGACCGCCGACGTTGCCAACTGGGAAAAGGCGGCCGAAGACATGGAATTCGTCGCGCCGCTGCTGCACGACGACACCAACCACCGCTCGGCCCTGGCGCGCGCTGCCTGGTATCGCTCCTACGCTGCCCGCCGCCGGGTCGTGCTGGAACGCATTCGCAATGAGGTGATGGAAGAAACAGAAATCAGCAGGTAGGAAAAAATTGTTTGCGGTACTCGGTACTGCTTACAGCCCCAGCTTTTTGACCTCTTCGTTGTAGTACTTGCGGTAGAGGATATCCCACTCCTGGCTGCCTTCCAGGATGGTGCGCCGCTGCGATTCGATCTTGCGCCGTGCTTCCAGATCGATCTTCTTTTCCTGCATCAGCAGCTCTTCCATCAGCCGCCGCACTTCCAGCCGCACCGTATTCTTGTCCTCGACAAAGACTACGTTGTCCATGCCGGCCAGCGCTTCCGACACCGCGCGCGCCAGCACGTTGATCTTGTCGCGGCTCAGCCGGTACGGCTCTTCCGACTTGATGTCCACCCGCACTACAGCACCGCCTTGTATTTCCGCACCAACTCGTTCTTCACCTTCTTGAACATCTCCTGGTAATTGGCGCCGGTCTTCCGCATTTCGTCGGAGTATGTCTCCAGGATCACACGCACCTCGTCGTTGATGCGGTCTTCCAGGCTGAGCTCGTCCAGCAGCGCCGCGTGCACCTTTTCGGTGGCGGCGGGTACCTCGGCGGTCTCAATGAACTCGCCCTTAATCAGTTTTTTCGTGATTTGCCGGGCCAGGTAGGCCACATATTCTTTCGAGAAGACCATGAGAGCGCACAGTCAGCAACCGCGCAACGCTGACAAACATAAGAGTTTAACACACGCCCGCGCGTCGTTTCCTAAGCGCCGCCGCACCGTCACCATTCAATCGAAGTCATCCCAAGTCGGCCAGAAACTCAGCCTGGCGTCATCCGGTCGCAGCCAGGGACCGGTTGTAAATGGCCACCGAAATCCAGCAAATCTGGCTCGTTTTAATCCAATTCACATCTACAATGGGCTCAACGGAGGTCTTCCTCGATGCTCAGCGTGCGCATGCGCATGGATATTCATCCCCGTTGCGACCGGCACCCCGAATCGATCATGGTCCCGGTGATGATGCAGATGAAGCCCGGGCCGGCTCATCCCTGGACGCCTGCCTTCGTCTGTGGCGAGCCCAATTGTCCGCGGCACTACAACGTGGCGGACGGCTACTTCAACATTTTCAAGCAGCGCACCGATCCTGACGCCAATCGCCGCGTGCCATGCCCCAATGAGTCGTTCCCGATGTATCTCGCCGACTACGAGCCGCATTCCAAGGTATGGACCTGGCGCTGCGCTCAGTTCGGTTGCGACGGACTTACTGTCGAAGTCGGCGCCACGGCGCATATCAGGGGACAACACGCCTGGGGCGGGCGTTGACCCCGGAGTGACCGCGTGGTACGGTACGCACGCAATCATCATTTTCGCGCCTTAGGCGCAGCTTGCGGCTCCTGGCCGCATCGGGAAGAAGTACTACATGGAGTCGAGTATGGAAGCACTGGGATTGATTGAAACCAAGGGTCTGGTTGGGTCCATCGAAGCTGCCGACGCTGCTGCTAAGGCCGCCAACGTCCAACTCGTCCACAAGGAATACATCGGCGCGGGATTTGTCACCATCATCGTGCGTGGCGATGTGGCTAGCGTCAAGGCGGCCACCGATGCCGGCGCCGCCGCTGCCCGCCGCGTTGGCGAGCTCGTCGCGGTGCACGTCATTCCGCGGCCCCACGGCGATCTGGAAACCAATATGCCGATGATCAACGGCGCCGCCCCCAAGTCCAAGAAAGCCAGCGCCGACTAAACATTTGTGATTTAGTGATTTGTGATTTAGCGATTGCGTTGATAATCGAAGCCAATCACTCAATCACAAATCACTAAATCACTCAATTCTCCCGTGGCCCACGACTCCACAACCAGCGCCGCCGTCGCTCCGGCTCAGCAATCCAAAGACGAACGTAGTGTCGCCGAAGCGCGCGACCTGATCGAGCGCGCCTATAAGGCCTACCAGGAATTCTCCAGCTTCACCCAGGAGCAGGTGGACCGCATCGTCGAGGCCGTGGCTGCCGCCGCCGCCGCCAACGCGGAAAAACTTGCGCGCCTCGCCGTCGAGGAGACCACCTACGGCGTGGTCGCCGACAAACTCGTCAAGAACCAGTTCAGCGCGCAGCGGGTCTACGAGGCCATCAAGCCGCTCAAGACCGTCGGCGTAGTCCGCGAGGATCGCGAGAAGGGAATCATCGAAGTTGCGGTGCCGGTCGGAGTCGTTGCCGCCATCCTGCCTTCGACGAACCCGACCTCGACCGCGATTTATAAAATCCTAATCGCACTCAAAGGCCGCAATGCTCTTGTCGTCAGTCCCCACCCGACGGCGCTGAGGTGCAGTTGCGAGGCGGCCTCCATCATGCGCGAGGCTGCCATCAAGGCCGGCGCCCCCGCTGACGTCATCTGCTGCTTCAGCACGCCGAGTCTTGCCGGCACCCACGAGCTGATGAAGCACCGCCGTACCGCCGTCATCCTTGCCACCGGCGGCATGGCCATGGTGCGCGCTGCCTACAGCTCCGGCAAACCTGCCTTCGGCGTTGGACCCGGCAATGTTCCCGCCATGATTGACCGCAGTGCCGACGTGCGCAAAGCCGTGGCCGACGTCGTCTTCGGCAAGACTTTCGACCATGGCACCATCTGTTCCTCCGAGCAGGCGATCGTGGCCGAAGAGTCCCTGCGCGAAGCCATCGTCAAGGAGCTGGCGAACAACGGCGCCTACCTGCTCACCCGCGACGACATCGAACTCCTGGGCAAGCAGATGGTCAACACCGAAACCCACACCATCTGCCCGAAGTTTGTCGGTAAGTCCGCCGCGAAGGTCGCGGAGCTGGCAGGCCTCAAGGTTCCGCCGGACACGCGCGTGCTGGTCGCCGTGCTCGAAAAGGTAGGACGCGACGAGCCTCTCTCCGCCGAAAAACTTTCGCCGGTACTCGCGCTCTACCTGGAAAAAGATCGCGCTGCCGCCATGGCGCGCTGCGTCGAGCTGCTGCGCTTCGGCGGTCTCGGCCACACTTGCTCCATCCACGCCAAAGATGATGCCGTCATCCGCGAATACGGTTTGCGCATGCCCGCCTATCGCGTGGTGGTGAACAGCCCTTCGCCGCAAGGCTCCATCGGCTCTTCCACCAATCTGTTTCCTGCCATGACGCTGGGCTGCGGCGCGGCCGGCGGCAACATTACCTCCGACAACATTTCGCCGCTGCACCTGATCAACCTGAAGCGCATCGCTTACGAAGCGCGCCCGGTCACCGCATCGCCGGCCGTTTCCGCAACTGCGCCGGCTGCAACCGCCGTCTGCGGCGTGTGCGCACATACCGAGCCAGCAGCCGCCAGCAACCAACAACCGGCAACTGGGGTGAATTGGGTTGTCGCTCGCGCCGTGGACCGTTTTCTGGCGGGGAAAAATCCTGCGGAGCCTGCATCTGCGCCCGCGTCCAGCGCTCCCGCGAAACCCGAAGCTCCCGCGAAAACCGATGGCCCCACCGCCGCCGCCGCGTATCAATCCAAGCCGCGTGCCGTGGACTTCGTCAGCGAGGCCGAGATTCGCGCCGCCGTCAAGCGCAAAGCCAAAATCTTCATTGGGCCCAAGACCATCATTACGCCTGCCGCGCGCGACCTCGCCGCGGAGTATGATGTTCTGGTACGAGTGGACTAAATGGCGCGCCCCCGCATCCGCATGCAAGACGACCTCACCACCGTGAAAGATGACATGACCGCCTTCATCGAAGGCCACGGCATGCGCCGCTTCCACGGCTACGTCAATGACGAGGTCGCCAGCATCATGTGGGATCCGCGCGACAACCCCGACAGTTGGAAAGATTTCGTCGAGCTTGCCAAGAACGCCAGCGCCACCTTTCTCACCATGAACGACGTCGTCCTCGACAAGGAGGACGTGGACTTCCTCGTCGAACGCCTGAAAAATTCCAGCTACATCAATGATGAGGACGTTGAGGAAGCCAAGTGGCTGCGCGCCTACATCGGCAAGACCGGTTTCGTGCAGCTCGGCTGGCCCTACCAGGGTACCGTTCTGCTGTGTGAGCTCTCCACCGACTGGTACGACCGCTATCAGCGCCTGCTCGACGTCGCCGAGGAATACGGCGGCATCACCATCGACGAGATGAACGACGACTCCGAAGACGAGCACTGATCAATTTCTTCCCGGCAGTCGGAGTCGTGGTACCTTCCCACCGTGCGCTGGCAATTCCGATCCGCCGACGAATCGCTAGTAGCGCGCCTCGCCACCGAAGCCGCGCTGCCGCCCGTCGTTGCCCGCCTGCTTGTCGCCCGCGGTGTCGCCACCGCGGAAGAAGCGCACCGGTTTCTGCACCCCGCTCTCGACCAGCTGCACTCGTCTTACTCCATGCTCGGCATGAAGACCGCGGCCGAGCGTCTGCGCCGCGCCATCGCCAGCAAAGAGCAGATCCTCATCTACGGCGACTACGACGTGGACGGCACCACCGCGGTCGTCATCCTCAAGACTGCCATCGAACTCCTCGGCGGCAGCGCCGACTTCCACGTGCCGCACCGCATTCGCGAAGGCTACGGCATGCAGGACGACGTCATCGAGCGCGCCGCTGCCGCCGGCGTCACCCTCATCATCAGCGTGGACACCGGCATTCGCGCCTTCGCCGCCGCCGAAACCGCCGCGCGCCTCGGCGTGGACCTGATTGTCACCGACCATCACCTGCCCGAGCACGAAGGCGTGCCGCATGCCTTTGCGGTGCTCAACCCCAACCAGGCCGGCTGCGCCTATCCCTGCAAGTCGCTGTGCGGCGCCGGCGTGGCTTTCAAACTGGCGCAGGCGCTGCTGGAGGAAAGCGGGCAGGCGCGCCTGCTGCCGTCGTTCCTCAAAATTGTCGCTATCGCCACCATCGCCGACGCCGTGCCGCTCACTGGCGAGAACCGCGTCTTCGCCGCGCTGGGCCTCGAAGGACTGCGTCGCCCGGTAAACGCCGGGCTCAAGGCGCTATTGGAAACAGCGTCGCTCAATGGCGCCAAGAAGCTCACTTCCGGCGATGTGGCCTTCCGCATTGCGCCTCGGATCAACGCTGCCGGCCGCATGGACATCGCCAGGGACGTCGTCGAGTTGTTCAGCGTCAAGGACGCGGAGCGCGCTCGCCAGATCGCCATGCGGCTCAACCAGCTCAACTCCGACCGCCAGGAAGAAGAGAAGCGCATCATGGCGGCGGTCGAACAACGCCTGGCCGGCGATGATGCCATGCGCGATTGCTACTGCCTCGTCGTGGACGGCGACGAGTGGCACCGCGGCGTCATCGGCATCGCCGCCACCCGCGTGGTGGAGCGCTACCATCGTCCGGCGCTGGTGCTGTCTCGCGAGCAGGACGGCGAGGCTTACGGCTCCGGGCGGTCCATTCCAAATTTCCATTTGCTCGACGCGCTGGAGTCCTGCCGTGAGATGTTCACCCGCTTCGGGGGGCACGCCCACGCCTGCGGCTTCTCGCTGCCGTGCGACCGCGTACCCGAGCTGCGCGCCGCGCTGGACCGCTACGCCCGCTCGCGCCTCACGCCCGCGGACTTCGTTCCCACGCTCTCGCTGGAGGGCACGCTCTCGCTCGCCGAGATCACGCCCGCGCTCTTCGACTGCCTGCAACGGCTGGAACCGTTCGGCATGGGCAATCCGACGCCCGTCTTCGCCGCCCGCCAGGTCCGCGTCATGTATCCACCCAGAGTTCTGAAAGACAAGCACATCAAAATGCGTCTTGTTGAAGTTTCAGGTTCCACGTTTCACGTTTCACGCTCCGAAGGTGCGAGTGCGTACCACGATCACGACAACGTGAAACATGAAACGCGAAACGCGAAACCTTTCGATGCCCTCGGCTGGCGCATGGCCGAGCAGGTCCAGCAGGCCGCCATCATGGCCGGCGACATCGTGGACGTCGCCTTCACTCTCGAACTCAACGACCATCCCGACTTCGGCGGTCTCGAACTGCGCCTGGAGGACGTGATGAAGTCGGTCGCCGTGAGCGCGGGGTAGGGACTACCCCCTCCCCTGGCCTCTTCAATCGAATCAGCAGCTTCCACAAGGGATCCCTAGGAAATCCCTTGTGTCCCTTGCGGGAGTGCAAAGTGCCAAGTGCGAGGTGCGAAGAAGGCGACGGTATGCACCCCCTCCCCCCTGCTGTTCAATGGAAGCAGCAACTTACGCACGGTATACCGTGGAAAAGTGACGTACACCGTGGGGACGGTGTTCGGGAGGTCTCGAGTTGTCAAAGAGCGCCGTACGCGGACAACACATGCGTTGCTTAAAGATATTATATCAATTTACATTATAACACACTCTGTCTAGGACGTAGATCACAAAAAAGGGCGCGGCTGTGGAAAAGGTGCTCAGTCCAAAACCTGACATTAGGGACATCACCGCAGTTTCGCGGCGAACACCTAATCGTCGGAGAGAATGACGGTGCCCTTGCGACCATTACCGAACTGCGCCGCCAATGGCCAATGGCTGGCCTCGGTGCTATAGTTCCCGTTTTCCCGAGAGGCCCTCTTATGACCCGAGACGAAATTATTGCCAAATACAAGCAGTACCTGTTCCCGTCGGTCACCACTTACTTCACCGATCCGATGGTGAGCGACCACGCTTCCATGCAGCACCTGTGGGACGTGGAGGGCAACAAGTACCTGGACTTTTTCGGCGGGATCGTGACCGTCTCGGTGGGCCACTGCAATCCGCGGGTCACCTCCAAGATCAAGGCGCAGGTGGACAAGCTCCAGCACACTTCCACCGTCTTTCCGAACGAAGCCATCGTCACGCTGGCGGAGAAGCTGGCCGGCCTCGCTCCTGGGGAAATCAGCAAGTGCTACTTCACCAACAGCGGCACCGAGGCCAACGAGACCGCCATCCAGTCGGCGCGTGTGCACACCAGCCGTTTCGAGATTGTGGCGCTGCGCCACGGCTACAGCGGACGCTCGCAACTGGCGCAATCGCTCACCGGGCACAGCACCTGGCGCGCGTCGCTGCCTGGCGCGTGGGGGATCGTGCACGCCCTGAATCCCTACTGCTACCGCTGCCCGTTCGGTCTCACCTATCCCGATTGCGGCGTCAAGTGCGCGCAGGACGTGGAGAACGTCATCCAGACCACCACTTCGGGGCAGGTCGCCGGCTTCATCGCCGAGCCAATCCAGGGGGTCGGCGGATTCATCACACCGCCCAAGGAGTACTTCAAGATCGTGTTCAACATCGTGAAGAAGTACGGCGGCGACTTCATTGACGACGAGGTACAGACGGCCTGGGGCCGCACCGGCAAAAAGTGGTGGGGCATCGAGCACTGGGAGGTGGTGCCCGACATCATCACCAGCGCGAAGGGCTTGGGCAATGGCGTCCCCATCGGCCTGACCATGACGCGTCCCGACATTGCCGGCGCCTTCAAGGGCGCGCAGATTTCCACCTTCGGCGGCAATCCCGTGACCTCGGTCGCGGCGAAGGCGGTGATTGACGTGATCGAAGAAGACAAGCTCGCCGAAAACGCGCACACCGTCGGCGCCTACTTCCGGGAAGGGCTGGAAGGACTGAAGGACAAGCATGAACTCATTGGCGACGTGCGCGGCATGGGCCTGATGCAGGCGCTGGAGCTGGTGAAGGACCGCAAGACGAAAGAGCCGGCGCCGCAGGAAACCAATCGCGTGATGGACGAGGCGCGCAAGGCCGGCCTGATCATCGGCAAGGGCGGTTTGTTCGGCAACGCCATCCGCATGTCGCCGCCGCTGAACATCAGCAAGGCCGACGTGGATGAGGCCATTCGCAAGCTGGATGCGGCATTTTCGAAAGTGAGCGTGGCCCAGCCGACGACGGCCGCGGCACGATGAAAGGAGTACCTGAGTACCTCAGTACCTAAGTACCGGAGTTGAGGACGTGCAGCCGAGGCACAGCCGAGAAGGTACTCAGGTACTTAGGTACTCAGGTACTGCGAGAAGAACAAATGTTTAAGCTGCAAGAGCTTCTGCAATCCGGCGCGACGGTGCCCACGGTGAAGCCCGAAGACATTCGCCAGGTGCGCGCGCTCCATAAAGAGATCCTGGAAAGCCGCGAGGGCAAGGAAGACTTCTCCATCGGCGCGCCCCTGCTGCAAAAAGTCTGTTCGCCGGGCGCCGACCTGGAAGCCGTGAACTTTCGCGCTTCCATGCTCAACGCTGCCATCGCCGAGGGCGAACTGATGCAGTTCCTGCACAACGACCAGGTGGACGAGTCGGTGCTCAACCTGTTCGCTTCCTTTCCGTTCCGCGCCACCAACATCCAGCCCGACGGCAGTTTCCAGCTCAACGGCGAAGAATTTGAAAACGAGCTGCGCAAGCTGGCCGGCCCAGTCTCTTGATTCAATCCAGAGACACTGAGGCACAGAGGGAAATAAAGAATTAAAAAATTAAGAATGAAGAATGTTGTTCAGGTGCACTCTTATCAATTCTGCATTCTGAATTAAGCATTCTGAATTCCTCTGTGTCTCTGCGTTGAAATTCATTTTTTACAACTTTGGCGATAACCAGCCTGAGGCTGGCGCGTCCATTCCCAAGGCGCCGTGAGGGCGGTAAGGTGCGGCGCATCACCGGATGAGCCGCGCTCTGAAACCACTTACCTTCGTCGCTCTGCTGCTTGCGGCCATGGCCGGATTCGCGCAGCGGCCGCAGCCGGCGCGCCTCCAGATCCCGCGCCTATCGAAACCGCCGGCGCTGGAAGATTTTCTCTCCATGGAGCCCGTGCCCGAGTGGCGCGGCAAAATGGCCGTGGCCGATGGCTTTCGCCAGTGGCGTCCGAAGGACGGCGCTCCCTCCACGCAGAAGACGGTCGCGTATCTCGGCTACGACGACAAGAACCTGTACGTGGTGTTTGTGTGCTTCGACGATCCCAAGCTGGTGCGCGCCCACCTGACCGCGCGCGACACCTTCGGCGGAGACGATTTCGTGGACCTCTGGCTGGACACCTTCCACGAGCACCATCGCATGTACGAATTCGTGTCGAATCCCCTGGGCGTGCAGAGCGAAGGCATTGACGACGAGACCACCAACAACGAGGACTTCACCTGGGACACCGTCTGGCACTCGCGCGGCAAGCTTACGGACAAGGGCTACGTGGTCTGGATGGCGATCCCGTTCAAGAGCGTGCGGTTTCCCAATGCCGACCCGCAGACGTGGGGCATCCTGCTGCAACGCGACATCGTGCGCAACTTCGAGAAGACATTCTGGCCGCGGGTGACGCAGAACGTTTCCGGCCTGGCCAGCCAGTCGGCGGACCTGAGCGGGCTGGAGCGCATCTCGCTGGCGCGCAACATGCAGTTCATTCCCTACGGGCTCTTCCGGGCGTTTCGCGGGCTTGACCTGCGCGATCCGACGTTGCCGACCTTCACCGCGCGGACCGCCAAGGTGGATGGCGGCGTGGATTCCAAGTTCATTGTGAAAGACAGCCTGGTGTTCGACTTCACGGTCGAGCCGGATTTCAGCCAGATCGAGTCGGATCAGCCGCAGGTCACGGTCAGCCAGCGCTTCGAGGTGTTCTTCCCGGAGAAGCGTCCGTTCTTCCTGGAAAACGCGAGCTACTTCGCCACGCCGATTAATTTGTTCTTCACCCGTCGCATCGTGCAGCCGCAGTTTGGCGCCCGCATGACGGGGCGGCTGGGCCGCTACGCCATCGGCGTGCTGGCGGCGGACGACCGCGCTCCGGGATTGGCGGTACCCAACAATGACCCCTTGGCGGGCGAGCGGGCGCACTTCGCGATTGCACGCGTGGCGCGCGACATCCTGCGCGATTCCACGCTCGGCGTGATCTATACCGACCGGGAGTTCGTCGGGTCCTGGAACCGAGTGGGCGGCGTGGATGGCCGAATCCGGCTGAGCAAGGACGTGATCACGTCGTTCCAGGCGGTGGAAAGCTCGACGAGAAACCTGGATGGAAGCTACCTGGCGGGACCGGCCTTCGAGTACGACCTGACCAAGAACGCGCACAGCGATTACCGCAACCTTCACTACACCGGGCGCAGCGATGGATTCCGGACGCTCTCGGGTTTCGATCCCCAGCCCGACATTCACAACGTGTCGATGGACGTGTGGCACGGATGGTGGCCCAAGGCGAGCCGGTATATCCAGAACTGGGGCCCGGAGATCAACAACTACGCGATCCACGACCACGAGGGGAACTGGATCAACTGGGGCGCGATCCCGCAGTTCAAAATCCAGTTTCAGCGGCAGACGAAGCTCACCTACCAGTATGCGTACGAGGCGGAAACGCTGCGTCCACGCGATTTTGGCGTGCTGGCGCAGAACGCGGACTTTCAGCGGCACACCAACGTGGTCCAGTTCAGCAGCGCGTTTTTTAAGCAGGCATCATTTTCGGTGGACTACCGCTGGGGCCGTCGAGTGAACTACGCGCCAGCCACCGGCATGCCGCCGTACCTGGCGCGCCGCAATAGCGTAGACGTGGAGATGACGCTGCATCCTCTGAACCGGCTGCAGATTGACAACACCTACCTGTGGTTCCGCGAGGGCGGCGTCGGGGGCGTGCGGGCGGCCGCATTCAACAATCACATCCTCCGCACAAAATGGAATTACCAGTTCACGCGCGAGCTGGCGGCGCGCGTCATCCTGCAATACAACAGCATTCTTTCCAACCCGCTGTGGACCTCGCTGGCGCCGGCGAAAAACGTGAATGCCGACGTGCTCATCAGCTACCTGCTGCATCCGGGAACGGCCGTGTACGTCGGCTACAACAGCGACGCCGCCAACATTGATCGGGCGCTGGCGCTCGCGCCGGACGGGATGCTGCTGCGCACCCGCAGCCGCTTCATCAATGACAATCGCGAATTTTTTGTGAAGGTTTCGTACCTGCTGCGCTTCTGAAAAGTCTTTAAGCGCTGGCGGTCTGGCGGGCGAAGGAGAGCGTCTGGCGGACCGCCATCACCGGGCAGGGAAGATGCGGCATAACTTCCGGCAGCAAGTTCGCGGCGCCCGGCCCGAGCATCACCAGGTCAACGGAGCTGGTTTCCGCCATGCGGCACAGCACCGTTTGCGGCTCGCCTTCCGCCACGCACCAGTGCAGGTCCACTTGCAGCTCTAATTCCGGCGCGACCACTTTGTGCAGCCACAGGCGCGTCGAATCCGTCTGGTCTTTGCTGGAGCCCGGCGGAATCGCGTGCAGCACCTGTAAGCGCGCGCCGAAGGAAGCGGCAAATCGCGCGGCGTACTGAACGGCGCCTGCGGCCGCGGGATTCCGGTATGCCAGCAGCACAAGGTTGCGGAAGCGGACTTCTCCATCAGGGTGGGTAGCCCGCGGGCCGACCGCCAGCACCGAGCAGGATGCAGCGCGCGCCAGTTTCTCGGACACCGAACCCGCCAACAGATAACCGAGGCCGTGGCGGGCTTCCGTGCCGGTCACGATGGCGTCCATTCCCTGCTCTTCGGCGATGCGGAGCAACTGCGGGGCGACGCCGCCATGACGAAGGATGGCGCGGCGCGGAAGCGTGCCCAGGCCCGGCATGTCCACCAGCGCGTCGAGCTCCCGCAGGGCCTCAATGCGGCTCTGCAGGGTGAGCTCCGGGGCGGTCTCCCACGGCTCCACTTCGATGACGTGGGCCGCGTACAGGCAGCCGTGAAAGGCGCGGGCCAGGGCAGCGGCGTAGGGCAGGGCCGACGCGGCAGCGGGAGAGAAGTCGGTGGCGAAGAGCACGCGCTGGAGAAAGCCGGCGGGTTGGAGTTGGGCAGCCAAAAGGATTCCCGATTCGGGCATCCAAGGCTGATTCTCGCCGGACAGGAAACGCGGCCGTAGGAGACAAGTCACTCTCTCTTGTGATACAAGTCACACACCTATGTGGGGTTTACCCGGCCTGCTTCAGGGGCTCGGGTCATCTTTTCGGGATCTGTGGGGCAACCCGGCCGCTTGGGCGCGGGTCAACTCTGAACGAAGAAGAGGCGCTGCCTGAGCGGCGCCCAGGAGGAAGTACATGGCAGCATCAGTGTCCGGACGCGGCGCGGTTGCTGAGTACAGCATTTGGAGGGTGATCATGGCCTCGGCCGTCGGGACCATGATCGAGTGGTACGACTTCTACATCTTCGGCAGCCTGGCGGCCGTGCTGGCGCTGAAGTTTTACCCGCCGGGGAACGACACCTTCGCCTACATCGCCTACCTGGCGACGTTTGCCGTCGGCTTCGTCGTGCGGCCCTTCGGCGCATTGTTCTTCGGTCGAATTGGAGACCTGATCGGGCGCAAGTACGCCTTCCTGGTGACGCTGATCATCATGGGCGGTTGCACGGCGCTGATCGGCTTCATGCCGACCTTCAAGACCGCCGGGTGGTTCGCGCCCGTGCTGCTGATCGGCTTCCGCGTGCTGCAGGGACTGGCGCTGGGCGGAGAGTACGGAGGCGCGGCCGTGTACGTGGCCGAGCACGTGCCCGACCACAAGCGCGGGTTTTACACCAGCTTCATCCAGATCACGGCGACGCTGGGGTTGTTCGTGTCGCTGCTGGTGATTCTGGGCGTGCAGAACTCGATGAGCAAGGAAGCGTTCGCCGACTGGGGCTGGCGCATTCCGTTTCTGGCGTCCATCGTGCTCGTGGCCATCTCGCTGTACATCCGCTTGAAGATGAAGGAATCGCCGATCTTCACGCAGATCAAAACGGCGGGGATGACCTCGGCCAAGCCGCTCAAGGACGCTTTCACGCATTGGGACAACCTGAAGCGGGTGATGATCTCGCTGTTCGGCGCCACCGCCGGGCAGGGCGTGGTCTGGTACACGGGGCAGTTCTTCGCCCTGTTCTACCTGCAGGCCATCCTGAAGGTGAATCCGACCCTGTCGAACAAGATCATCGCCGTCGCGCTGCTGATCGGCATGCCGCTGTTCACCCTGTTCGGGTGGATGTCGGATAAGATCGGGCGCAAGAAAATCATGATGGCGGGCTGCCTGCTCGGCGTCCTGACCTACCTGCCGATTTATCACGCCATGGAAGCGGCGGCAGGGAACCATGTGGTGAGCGTGAAATCCACCAAAAACAAGGTGACGGGCGCGCTCGCGCTGACACCGATGACCACCGACGCCACCGGCGCGTTGGTTCCGGCCAAGGAAGCCGCGAACCCGAACGTAGCGCTGCTGGTGCTGCTGGTGCTGATCCAGGTGGTATACGTCTGCATGGTGTACGGCCCAATCGCGGCGTACCTGGTGGAGGCGTTCCCGGCAAAGATCCGTTACACGTCGCTGTCGTTGCCGTATCACATCGGCAACGGCGTGTTCGGCGGATTGCTGCCGCTGATCGGCCTCTCGGCCTGCGCGGCAACCGGCAACATCTACGCCGGGCTGTACTACCCGATGGCGATTGCGGGCATGACGTTCATTGTCGGCTCCATCGCACTGAAGGAGACGCACGGCACCAAGATTTGGGACGAAGTGAAAGAGACGCCAGCAGTGGCCGCAGGCCGCGCGCGGGCGTAAAACAGCGGTACGAGCTTCAGCCGCGGGTCGAAAGACCCGCGGCTTTTTCTTTGCAGCACGCCGCTTCGCAGGCGCGCGGGTCCACACGAAGCGTGCTACGTTGCCAGGCGCAACACGGCAGCGCCGTCAATCTGGCTGCGCTTCAGCGCCAACAATGCCTGGTTGGCCTGCTCGAGGGGAAAGACTTCGACCTGGGTTCTCACTGGAATCTCGGCGGCCAGGCGCAGGCAGTCGCGGACGTCCTCTCGTGTGCTGTTGGCGGCGGAGCGCAGCACGCGCTCCTCGTAGAGCAATCCGTACTCCATGGCCGGGATCTGAGTCATGGTAATTCCGGCGAGTGCGACCGTACCGCCTGGCCGCACCGCGCGTAGCGCCTCGGGAACCAAGCCCCCGGCGGGAGCAAAGATGATGGCGGCGTCCAGTTTCTCCGGCAGCGAATCTTTCGCGCTTCCTGCCCACTCGGCACCGAGCTTTTTCGCCAACTCGCGGTGCGCCGCGCCACGCGTGAAGACGTAAACCTCGCAGCCGAGGTGGCGCGCCATCTGCAGCACGATGTGCGCGGAGCCGCCGAAGCCGTACATGCCGAGGCGTTCGCCGGGGCGCACGCCACTTAGCCGGAATGAGCGGTAGCCGATCACGCCGGCGCAGAGCAAGGGCGCAACGTGCTCGTCGTCAAAATGGGAAGGGACGGAATAGGCGAAGTCTTCGCGCACGACCATGGCTTCGGCATATCCACCATCAGCGTGGAAGCCGGTGAAGCGGGCGCGCTCGCATAGATTCTCCTGGCCGCGAAGACAGTGGGCGCAGGCCCCGTCCGTCTGGTAGAGCCAGGGCACGCCAACGCGATCGCCTTCGCGAAACAGGTGCCCGCCCTTTCCGATAGCATCCACCACGCCCACAATCTGGTGACCGGGAATAAGGGGAAGCTTCGGCAACTTCAAATCGCCTTCGACAATGTGCAGATCGGTGCGGCAGACGCCGCAGCAGCGCACGTGGAGGCGAATTTCGCCGGCACCGGGCGTGGGCAGGGGCGCGTCGCGGAGGGCGAGGGGATTGTCTTCTGCTTTCCGCGGCTGATCGAGCACCATAGCGCGCATGGGCGGAGTGTAGCAAAAGCAGCTGTTAGCGATTGGCCCTTGCAAAACCCGGCCGTGGGCGGCCGGGCTACATTGTCAAAAGGGCACGAAGCGCAACCACGCCCAGCCGAAGAGAAGCGTGAGGACGGTCACCGGGAATCCAACGCGGAAGTAGTCCCAGAAACCGATGTTCACCGCGGGACGCGCGCGCTCGACCACAATCAGGTTGGCAATGGAGCCGGTGATGGTCAGATTTCCGGCGAGCGTGCTGGCCATGGCGAGCACCAGCCAGGCGTGCTGCGGATTTTGAAATCCCGGGACGAGCGACTTCAGCAGCATGACCGC
The DNA here is from genome assembly GCA_051006995.1 of Terriglobales bacterium. Classification (GTDB taxonomy): domain Bacteria; phylum Acidobacteriota; class Terriglobia; order Terriglobales; family Acidobacteriaceae; genus JAIQGF01. Next base: position 45,369 of record JBPCSQ010000010.1, on the reverse strand, counting down.
AGGGACATTGCTGACCAGGTTCGACAAGGCGGCGGTGACCAAGGTCAGGACGCCAGCACTGTGCAGGTTCCAGCGTTGTGCGGTTTCCAATAACAAGCCGGTGATTCCCGCCTGCTCGGCGCCGCCGACGATGAGGAACAAGCCGATAAAGAAGACGAGCAGACCCCAGTCCACCTCGTCGTAAACCAGGCGCGGCTCCAGCGAGCGAGTGATGAGCAGAATGGCGGCGCCGACAGCGGCCACCAGCGCGGGCGGCAGTCCGGCAATGAATCCGGCGAGCACGGCCGCGGTCACGAGCACCGGCTTGGCAAGCGAGCGCACCGGCTTGGCACGGCGGTCCACAAAAGTTGGTTCCTCCAGGGCCGGCATCCCACGGTCGGCGACGAAGTGCAGCACCAGCCAGTCCAGCAGCAAGCCGGCAATGGCGATCGGTCCAAGGTGGGCGATGAAGACGCGGTAGGAAATCCCGGAGGCCGAGCCAATCAGAATGTTCTGCGGATTGCCGGTGATGGTGGCAACGCTGCCGATGTTGGAGGCAGTGGCGACGGCCAGCAGGTACCGCATCGGGGGTACGCGCAGGCTGCGCGTCATGGCGATCACGAAGGGCACCATGACGAGGCAGATGATGTCGTTCACGAAAAATGCCGAGAGAATGCCGCTGGTGAAGATCACCGCGGGCAGCAGATGATGCGCGCCAAGACGGCCCACGCAGAGGGCAGCAACGCGGTCGAAAAAGCCGGCTAGGCGCAGGTTGCCGACGATCAGCATCATGGCGAACAGCAGCACGATGGTGGCGAAGTTGATGTAGCGCAGGGAGTCGCCGGGGCGCAGGATGCGGAAGGCAAACATCAGCACCGCGCCGATGATGGCCATGCCGGGACGGTCGATCTTCCACCCGGGGAACTTGCCGATGGCGAACACCAGGTAGCTGGCGAGAAAGATCAGGTAAGCAGCCAGGAGCTGCGCTTGCGACAACGCGGGCGGGACATGGAACATGAACGGCCCAGCATAACAGGCGTCACCAGCCGAACAGATACGCCATCTTGATGAAGAACTGGTTGCCGAGATCGGTGGTGGAGAAGGGGACGTGGCGCTGGCGGTTGAACCCGACGTAAAGAGCGCTGCGGGCGGTGAAGTCATACGCCAAAAGTGAATTCAGGCTGAGATCGTTGCCGTGGCGATCTTTGGCGTATTGCGCCAGGATTCGAGCGCGCAGTCTTTGTGTGGCCTGATAGGTCCAGCGCGAAATGAAGAAGCGGCGGTACTGGAAGTGTTCGCGGTTCTGCAGCGCCTCACTCACCTGGATGGCGGTCAGGTCCCAGCGCAGGTGCCGGCCGAGGCGGGCGGTGCTTTGCAGTTGCCAGGCGCGGGCGAAGCCATAGAAATTCTCGTTGAACTGCACCATCTTCTGGGTGACGTACTGCAGGTCCACGACAACGGCCTTGCTGTTGTTGGTGCTCAACTCAAATTGGTAGCGCGGCACCAGGTAGCCGCGAGTGAATGCCAGCCGCTGGAAGTCTGGCGTAAAGGCGAAGAAGCGGGTGCGGTCGTAAGAGTAGCGGAAATGCGCCAGCCAGAAATTCTTAAATTGGACCTGGAAATCGCTATCGGCGCCGGCGTCTTCCAATTCACCGGCAGTGCCGCTGCTCTCGTCATAATTGAGATTGAAGAAAAGCTGGCGGATCCCGTACCGGTTGATGAACGGCTTCCAGGTCGTGGACATCAAGCCGCTCCAGCGATCAACCTCGGGCTCGAAGCCGGTGTGGCTCAGGTCGGTATTGCGGCCGAGAAACTTCCCCTGAGCTTCGTAGGTGAAGCTGTTGGAGTCGTAGAGGAAATCGGAAAACCAGCCCAGGTGCTGGCCGTCCACCCCGGGATGAGCGTCGTTGAGGTTAACCATGGCCTGCGAATTCCAGCGGAGGTGTGGACCGGAAAGGATGCTCAGGTCCACCGCGTGCGTGCTCTCGCTCTGACCGACGTCGCCGGGGGCCTGACGCCGGTTGACGGTGATGAATCCGATGTTCGACTTGCCGAAGAGATCGTGCTGCACGCGCAACACGCCGAAGAGCGCGGCGGGCGCGACCTGCAGCGTCTGCGTCGCGGGGTCGATGAATTCGGTGCGCTGAGTCACAGCCTCGAGCGCGCCGACCGTCCACGGGCCTGACTTACCTGTAATCTTGCCGCCCTCCAGGATGCGCTGCGGCTCGCCGTCGGGCAGCGGAGCGCCCACGCGCCGGGTGAAGAACAGGAACATCGGCGTCTGGAAATAATTGGCGCCCTCGGTAAAGAACTTGCGCTTCTCGGGGAAAAAGATCTCGAAGCGGGAGACCTCGGCGGTGAACTGGTCGGCTTCGGTTTCGCCGAAATCTGGATTCACGGTGAGATTCGCGGTCATGTTCTGCTTGAGGCCGTAGCGCAGGTCGAAGCCGCCGGTGCCGGAAAATTTGTTGAGTTGCGGCTGCTGGCCGCCACTGCGGCTGGAAAAGCCGGCGAACGGGATGATTTCCAGATTGCGTCCGACGTGGATGTTCTCCAGCGTCATCACGCCGGCGCGCGAGGGCTTCATCATGCCTTCGAAGCGCGATACGGGGACCCAGAAAGCAAACTCCTGGTTGCGCTGGATCTCGCGGCACAGGTTGATGCCCCATTCCTGGGTGTCGGAGGGCGAAACGCGAATCGACTTGAAGGGAATCTGCACTTCAGCCGACCAGCCCCAGTCGCCGCGAGAGACCGCGCTGTACCAAATGCCGTCCCAACTGAAATCAAGCAGCGCGAAGCCGGAGCCGGAAGTGCTGGCTGCCTCGTTGTAGGTTGCGTCAAACTGCACGCCGGCGGCGGTCACGCTGAACCAGTAGCCGGTGCGGTGGTCGTGGAAAGTGTCGAGCAGGATGTCGGCGCTGTCGGAGCCAGTGGGGGTATCGTGCGCGGCCAGGCGGCCGGTGATCTTCTTGGGATCGTCCCAGAACTTGAAGCCAAAATAGATGTTGTCGTCGTCATAAAAAATGCGGACTTCGGTGCGGCGACTGACGGGCGCGCCCTCGTTGGGCTGCGTCTGCACGAAGTTGGTGATGGGAGGAATGGTGTCCCAGACAGGCTCGTCGAGTTTCCCATCTACCTTGATATGCGCATTGACTTTGCGAATGTGAAGCCGGTAGGAAGCGGCGTCAGCCTGCGCCGCCAGTTGCAAGGGGCAGGCGCACAGCAGCGCCGTCGCGGCGATCCGCCAGAGTGCGGTCCTGGGCATTCGATAGTAGGACAGCGAACGACAAAAAAGGATACAGCAGCGCCGTAGCGGAGGGAGTGATTTTGTCCGGCCAGCAACTTTTCCGGCCGGCTCAGGTCTATGCTAGGAGGTCTCCGCGGGACCGAAAGGCTCCTCCGCCGAGGAAAGAATATGAAACGAATTCTCCCGCTTATCTTGTTGTTTGCCATCCCACTGTTCTGCGCGGCCCAGGCCGCCGACCAGGCCGGTTCGCCGAGCCAGCAAGGCCCGCGCGGAGACCGCAGCATAGGGGAGCGCAGCGGCGCGCGTGTCGGTGGAACCATTACCGCCATCGGCGCCGACAGCATCACCGTCAATTCCATGCAGGGCAAAACGGTGACCATCAAGATCGGCAGCGATACGCGGCTGATGAAGGACCGGCAACCGGCCAAGCTGTCGGATTTCAAAGTCGGCGACATGATTATGGCGGGCGGCGATCCGGCGGGCGAGAACGTGATCAACGCGCGCATGGTGGCGTTGCGCGGCGAAATGGCGCGCATGCGCGAGGGGCTGGGGAAGGAATTTATCGCCGGCGAGGTCAAGGCTGTTGACGGAACCAAGCTGACGATTGCGCGGCCTGACGGGCAGAGCCAGACCATCGAGGTCGACGAGAACACCTCATTCCGCAAGGGACGCGAGAGCATCACGCTGCCTGACATCAAGGTCGGCGACCACGTGATGGGGCCGGGCAAATTGAATTCGGCCGGCGTGTTCGTGCCGCAAACGCTGAACGTCGGCGGCCCCGCTGGACGGGGCATGGGGTGGGGGGAGCGCGGAGGAGAGCGCCGTCAGCCACAGCCCCCGCAACCCCGGGAGCAGCAACAGCCGCCGCAGTGACTGACAAAAATTTACGTGAAGTTTACGCCGGCGGCCGCAGGGAATCCCTTACTCTGAGCGAGCGCACTCTGAGTGCGGCGCGGGTCTTCGACCGGCGTGCACGCGTCAAAGACGCGTGCCAACGTTCACTGGCTGAATGAAGATCGCCTACACCTTTGCGAATTCACTACGCTGCTATGCCGCCATCGCGCTGCTGAGCGCGCTCGTGTGCCCGGCGGCCGCGCAATCCTGCGACGTGGTGGGACGCGTGCTTTCGTCGGGCGTGCCGCTGCCGGGAGTCTCCATCAGCGCGTCGAATTCGCTCACAGGGAAAAAGACGGCGACCTCGACCGAGCTGGACGGGTCGTTTGTGCTGGCAGCACCGTCGAATGGCCGCTATGTGGTGCGCGCTGAGTTGCCGGGCTTCGCCGCGGCCACGAAAGAAGTAGTGGTCAAAGCGGCGAACTGCCATCAGCGCGCCGATCTGGAAATGATGCTGCAATCGCGCGCCCAGGCCGCCGAGCAGCGCGAGCAGCGCCAGGCGGAGCAGCAGGCGGCCGGAGTGGCGAGCCGGTTCCAGAACCTGTCGTTGTCTCTGGATCCGGCGGCGGCCAACGGTCAAGGCACCGGCGAAACATCGGCCAGTGCCAACGACACTGCCGGATTGCCGGCGCAGGCACTGAATCCCGACGCGGCGACCGAATCAGTTTCATTCTCCAGCAACAACGCGCAAACCAACGAGATGCTGTTCGGCGGCAGTGATGAGCAGGTACGCGAGCGCATCCAGGAAATGCGCGAACGCTACCAGCACGGGGAAGGCGGGCCGATGTTCGGCGGCCCCGGCATGGGAGGTCCGGGAGGTCCCGGCGGACCAGGCGGGGTACCGGGGATCATTCGCCTGGGTGGACGCGGGCGATTCAACATCAACAAGCCGCACGGGGCGCTGTTTTATTCCGCCAGCGACGGCGTATTGGACGCCAAGCCCTACTCGCTGACCGGCCATCCGACCGCCAAGCCCGATTACCTGCAACAGCGCTTCGGCGGCACGCTCGGTGGTCCGTTGAAGATTCCGCACATCTTCGACGGCGGGACCAAGACCTTTTTCTTCCTCAACTATTTCGGCAACCGGTCGGAGAACCCGTACGACGTCTTCTCCACGGTGCCGACACTGGCGGAGCGGGCCGGCGATTTTTCCGGCAGCACAATCCGCAGCGGCCCCCACGCCGGACAACCGGTGCAGATTTTCGATCCTGCGACGGGTCTTCTGTTCGCCAACAACCAGATCCCGGCAGGCATGATCAATCCGGCGGCACAGGGCTTGCTGAAGTTCATCCCCCAGCCCAACCTGCCGGGCGCGACCCAGAACTTCCATAACGTCACCTCGACCACCTCGAATAGTGACAACCTGAACCTGCGTGTCATGCACAACTTCGGTCAATCGGGCACGCCGTTCATGATGGGGCCCGGCGGCGGCGGGCGCGCGGGGCGCAACGGCCCGCGCAACAATCTGAATTTCGGGCTGCATTTCCAGCGCAGCGACAGCGTGCAGAACAATCCCGTGCCCTCCATCGGCGGCCGCGCACATTCGCGCGCTTGGGATGTTCCGGTGGGATGGATTTATGGGCGCGGCAAAACGACCAACATCCTGCGCTTCGATTACAACCGTTCCAGCACCGATGCGACCAATCTGTACGCGGGTATCGAGAATGTCGCTTCCGAGCTCGGCATCGCCGGCGTCTCGCAAAATCCCTTCGATTGGGGAATTCCCGGCCTGTCGTTCACCAACTTCGTCGGACTGAACGATATTTCGCCGGTCTCGCGCCGCAACCAGACGCTCACGTTTTCCGACACGGTGATGCGGCGCAGCGGAAAGCACACGGTGCGCTGGGGCGGCGACTTTCGGCGCATCTACCTGAACACGCGCACCGACAAGAACGCGCGCGGCACATTTATCTTCACCGGACTGTACACCGCCGGATTCGCGGGCGGCGCGCCACTCGCCGGCACCGGTTACGATTTTGCCGATTTTCTGCTCGGCTTCGCGCAGCAGGCCTCGGTGCAGTACGGCGCCAACGATTATCACTTTAACGCCAATTCCTGGGACCTGTTCGTGCTGGACGACTGGCGGGTGCGCGGCAATCTGACCATTAACGTCGGGCTGCGCTACGAGTACGTTTCGCCGTATTCGGAAGCCAACCACCAGATAGCGAACCTGGATGCTGCGCCCGGATTCGCGGCCGTCGCGCCGGTTTGTCCGATGCAGATCGCCAACAGCGCGTGTGGTCCGAATGGTCCGTACAGCGGCGTATTTCCGGCGACGCTGGTGAATCCTGACCGCAACAATTTCGCGCCGCGCATTGGGATTGCGTGGAAAGCGTTTGCGAAGACGGTGGTGCGCGCCGGCTACGGTATCAACTACAACACCACGCAGTACGCCAATATCGTGCAGAACCTGGCCTTCCAGCCGCCGTTCGATTTCACGCAGACTAACGTCGGGACGTTCGCCGCGCCCCTGCTGGTGCAAAATGCGTTCCCAACGGTCGTACCGAGTACCACCACGAATAATTACGGAGTCGATCGCAACTACCGCCTCGGCTACGTGCAGATGTGGAACCTCAACGTGCAGCGCGAGCTCTCGCGCAGCCTGGTCCTGAATGTGGACTACACCGGCACCAAGGGCACGCACCTCGATATGCTGCGGGCGCCGAACCGGACTGCCACCGGGGTGCTGATTACGGGCGCGCAGCCGTTTCTGTGGGAGTCGTCGGTCGGGGATTCCATTCTGCACAGCGGCACGGTCCGGCTGCGCAAGCGGATGAGCAGCGGGCTATCGCTGGGCGGCAGCTACACGTTTTCGAAATCCATTGATAATGCATCCTCCATTGGCGGTGGCGCCGGCGTGGTGGCGCAGAACGATCAAGACCTGGCGGCGGAACGAGGGCTCTCCAGCTTCGATCAGCGGCACCGGCTCACCGCCGATTACGTCTACGAATTTCCCCTGGGCACCAACAAGCGCTGGCTTGGCGCTGGCGGGACACTGGCGCACATCTTTGGCGACTGGCAGTGGAGCGGGAACTTCAGCCTTGCGTCAGGATTTCCATTTACCGCGCGCGTGTTGGGAGCATTTTTCGATGTGGCGAGCGGCGTGAATGGCACGCTGCGCGCCAACATGACCGGGCAGCCGATCGCGCTGGCGGATCCAAGCGTTGCCGAATGGTTCAACACTGCCGCCTTCACCCCTCCTCCGCCGGGACAATTCGGAGATGCTGGGCGGAACACCATCATCGGGCCGCGCACCTGGGCGGTGAACATGGCGCTGGCCAAGACGATCAATCTCGGCGAGACGAAGAACCTCGAGCTGCGCTGGCAGGCGAACAACGTGTTCAACACCCCGCAGTTCACCGGCCTTGACACAGTGGTGAACTCGCGGACGTTCGGCCAGGTCATTACCGCCGGTGCAATGCGAAGAATGACGCTGCTGGCGAGATTCAGGTTTTGATGTGGGATCTGGCGGTGTTGACAAGAGGTTCCTCGCTGCGCTCGGAATGATTCCAGGAAAGGAATGCGCTCGCATTGGAAAACTCGGTTGCTGGCAGCGGCACTGATCGCGGCGCTCGCCGTGCCGCCGCTGCCGGCGCAGACGCCGCAAGCAGGATCGCTCTACCGGTTCAAGACCGAAACTGACCTGGTGCTGGTGAACCTGGTGGTTCGCGACAAGCAGGGGAATCTGGTTCGCAATCTCAAGCAGGGAGACTTCACCGTCCTGGAGGACGGCAAGCCGCAGCGCATCACCAGCTTCGATTTCGAGCAGGCGGAAATCGCAGTGCCGCAGCCGGCGCAGGCGGTGCTGGTGGGACCGCGTACGACACCTGCGGCGGCGCCGGTTGCGGTTGCGCCCGAGAAGCTGGATTTGCGCGACCGGCGGCTGATCGTGCTCTTCTTCGACCTCAGCTCGATGCAGCCGGAGGAGATTGAGCGCGCGGTGGAGGCGGCGCGGAAGTTCGTCACCCAGCAGATGACGCCCGCCGATCTGGTCGGCGTGGTCTCGCTGGCGTCTTCGTTGCAGGTGAACCAGGATTTGACCGCCGATCGCGAACTGCTCAACCGGGCGCTGGCGCGCATGAATCCGTCGGCCGGTGGCGGATTCGACGAGGGCATGACCGGCGACACCGAGGGCACGCCTGACACGGCGCAGCCGTTCACGCCCGACGACACCGAGTACAACATCTTCAACACCGATCGCCGGCTGGAAGCGCTGCAGTCGCTGGCGGAATCGCTGTCGCGGATCGAGCAGAAGAAGTCCATCATTTATTTCAGCAGCGGCATGAACCGCACTGGAATCGAGAACCAGGCGCAGTTGCGCAACGCGATTAATCGCGCTGTCCGCGGCAACGTGGCCATTTACACCATGGATATGCGCGGGCTGGAGGCGATCGTTCCCGGCGGCAACGCGCAGCAGGCCAGCTTGCGGGGAACCTCGCCGTACTCCGGTGCGTCCATGCGCAATGCTTTCGATTCCAACTTCTCGACGCAGGAAACGCTGGCCACGCTGGCCGCCGACACCGGAGGCCGCGCATTCCTGGATTCCAACGATTTTGGCGCGGTCTTCAAGAAGGTTCAGGAAGACACCTCGGCGTACTACGTGCTCGGCTACCGCAGCGCGAATCCCGCCAGGGACGGGCGATTCCGGCGCATTACCGTCAAGACGACGCTGCCAAATGTCTCGCTGGAATTTCGCAAGGGTTATTACGCGCCGCGCGACTTCGCGCATTCCACCAAGGATGATCGCGAGCAGCAACTGCTGGATGAGCTGAATTCGGAATCGTCGTCTACCGACCTGGACGTTTTTCTCTCCGCCGCCTACTTCCGCTTGAGCGACACGCGCTTCTACGTGCCGGTGTCGCTGGTCGTGCCGGGCTCCGAGATTCCATTCACGCAGACAAAAGATAAGGACAAGGCCACGCTCGACATCTTGGGCTTGGTGCAGGATGAGTTCAAACGTCCGGCCGGAAACGTGCGCGACACCGTGAAGTTGAATCTTGATGAAACGCAGCAGGTACAGCGCAAAAACGTGCAGTACCAGGCGGCGTTCACGTTGCCTCCGGGCAAGTACCATCTGAAATTCGTGCTGCGAGAGAACCAGACCGGGCGGCTGGGCTCGTTTGAAACCGACGTAGTGATCCCGGATTACAAAAAGCAAAAGACGCCGCTGAAGTTCAGTTCGGTGATCCTGGGCGCACAGATCCAGCCGGCGGCGAAGAAGAGATCCGACAACGTGCTGGTGCGCGATGGCGGCGAATTGATCCCCAACGTGCTGCACGTCTTCTCGCCCGGCCAGCACCTGTATTTTTACTACGAGGTGTACGACCCCGCGAAGACTGGCGGCGACAAGAGCAAGCCCATCCGCCTGCTGACCAGCATTCAATTCTTCCAGGGAAAAGTGAAGAGCTTCGAGACGCCGCTGGTGGAAGCGCGCCAGCTCGCCGCACCCGACCGCAAGGCGGCGGTTTTTCAGTTCGACGTGCCGCTCAGCCAGCTCAAACCGGGACTGTACGTGTGCCAAGTCACGATTATTGATGATGCGGCTGGAACGTTTGCCTTCCCCAGGGTCGCACTCCTGGTGAAGGGGGAGGCGGCGAAAGCGGCGGCGGGCCAGTGATTCTTCAATTTAGTAATTTGGTACCTGGGTAATTTCGTGATTTAAAAACCAGCGCACGAAATTCCGGGATTGCCGACGACGCTGCACAATTACCAAATTACCAATTTACGAAATTACCAAATCAGGTGGTGTAGTCGGCATTGATGTGGACGTACTCGGTGGTCAGGTCACACGTCCAGAATGTTCCGGAGGCTTTGCCGCGGCCGAGCCTTACTTTCACGTCCACCACCGGCTGGCTGAGATAAGCATGCACCGTGGTCTCGTCAAACGGTGCGATTATACCTTTGCGGCAGACCGGATATTTCCCGAAGAAGATGTCCACCTTGCCGGGATCGATCGGCGCTCCGGAATAGCCGATAGCGGCGAGCACGCGTCCCCAGTTCGGATCGGCGCCGGCGAAGGCGGTCTTCACCAGGCATGAATTTGAGATAGCACGCGCTACCTGAGACGCTTCTTCATGGTTCCGCGCGCCTTCAATCGTGAGATTGATGACGTGCTTCACGCCTTCGCCGTCGGCAACAATCTGCCGTGCCAGCGACTCGCATACGCCATTCAGCGCTGCCGCGAAATCTTTTCGGGTGCATCTGCCGACCGCGCCGCTGGCCAGCAGCAGCACGGTGTCGTTGGTGGAAGTATCGCCGTCAATGTTGATGCGGTTGAAAGAGACCTTCACCGCGTCGTGCAGTAACTCGCGCAGCTCGCGAGCGCTGGCCTGCGCGTCGGTGAACAGGTAGACGAGCATGGTCGCCAGGCGCGGGTGAATCATCCCTGCGCCCTTGCAGACACCGAACAACGTCGCGTGGCCGAAGCGGGCCGAGGCAGTCTTCATGCGCGTGTCGGTGGTCATGATGGCGCGGGCAAATGCCTGTGCAGCATTGGCTTCGGAGCTGCGGCCGCCGATAAGGGCGGGAATCGCTTTCACCAGGCGCTCGGCGGGCAAAGGAACGCCAATGACGCCAGTGGAAGAAGGGAAGACCTCGATGCCGTCGCAACCTACGGCTTTCGCCACCCCTCTGCACACATCCTGGCAGGCGCGCAGGCCTGCCTTGCCGGTGGCGCAGTTCGCGTTGCCGGAATTGACCACGACGGCGCGCACGCGTCCGGCGCTGTGGCGCAGGTGCTCGCGCCCGCAGACGAGCGGGGCGGCAATCACGCGGTTGGTGGTGAACATCGCCGCCGCATTGGCTCCTTGTGGCGCCAGGGCGAGCGCGAAATCGGGCGATCCCGAAGCCTTAATGCCGGCGGTGGTCGCGGAGAATTCAAAACCTCGTGGAACGATGATTTCCAGAGAGACCTTCATGAAGAGCGGCCGGCGCGCAAGCTCACGAGGGCCGGGGCCGCCGCGGGCCGCAGCACGGCTTCAACTTCCGCGCTGTCGGCGACTTCGTCGTGCGCTTGGGCGCCGGCGTAGACCATGGCGACTTCGTCGCACTTGTTGAACGTCGGGCAGTTGCGGCAGTCCTTGAAGATTTTGTCGGGCAGGCTGGCGTGGGGGACTTCGATGAAGCCGAGCGCGCCGAAATATTGGGGCGAGCGCGTGAACAGGCAGACTTGCGCGATCTGGTGGTGGCGCGCCTCGGCGAGCAGCGCCTCGATCAGCTTGCGCCCGGCGCCTTGTCCCTGGGCCTCGGGCGCGACCGCGATGGAGCGCACCTCGGCCAGGTGCTGCCCGTACAAATGCATGGCGCCGCAACCGATGATTTCGCCCTTCCGCTCGGCAACGTAGAAATCGCGGACGTTCTCGCAGATCTCCGGCACGGTGCGCGGCAGCAGCAAGCCTTCCTGTGCGTAATAGGAGATCAGGCTGGAGATGGCCTGCGCGTCCGGCACGATCGCCTTGCGAGCCCGAATTTTTCCTTTGCCGAACGGCATCAATTCCCTTTGCACGAGGCTGCCGCCCGCGTTTGCGGCGGCTGCATGGATTCGACTTCGCCCAGCGCCTGGCCCAGCAGCTTGATGGCGTCGTCCACCTGCTTTTCAGTCAGGATGAACGGCGGCAGGAAGCGGAGCACGGTGTCATGCGTGCAATTGATCACCAGGCCGTGCTTCAGGCATGCGTCCACCACGTCCTTGCCGGGGAAGGACAACTGCAGCGCGAGCATCAGCCCGATGCCGCGCACTTCCACGATGGACGGATGCTTCGATTTCAATTCTTTGAGCCGCTGCTGGAAGTAAGCGCCTACCCGGCGGACGTTCGCAAGTATTTGTTCTTGTTCGAGCGTCTCCAGCACCGTGACTGCGACCGCGCAGGCCAGCGGTCCGCCGCCGAAGGTGGTGCCATGAAGCCCAGGCTTGAATGCCCCGGCAACGTGCTCGCGGGCGAGAATCGCGCCAAGCGGCAGTCCGCAGGCGATGGGCTTGGCGAGGGTGACCACGTCGGGCGTGACACCATACTTCTGGAAGGCGAAGTACTCGCCGGTGCGTCCCAGTCCGCATTGAATTTCATCCGCGATCAGAAGTGCGCCGCGCTTGTCGGCTAACGCGCGCGCTGCGGCAAAAAATTCCTGCGTCACCGGATGGATGCCGCCTTCGCCTTGCACCGGCTCAATCAGCACAGCGCAGATGCTGGCGTCGAATTTCTTTTTCAGGTCCGCGACATTGTTGAATTTCACGAACTTCACGCCGGGCATGAGCGGCTCAAACGGCTCCCGATATTTCTTGGTCGCCGTAGCTGCCAGGGCGCCGAATGTGCGGCCGTGAAATGAGCCCTGCATGGCCAGCACGCCCACCGGGGCGCGGCGGCCGTTCTTGCTGCGCAGACGCGCGTAGGCCCGCGCCAGCTTAAGCGCGGCCTCCACCGATTCCGAGCCGCTGTTGCAGAAGAAGGCGCGATCCAGTCCCGAAAGCTTGGTGAGCCGCTCGGCGAGTGCAGCCTGATAATCGTGATAGAAGAGGTTGGAGACGTGCACCAGTTGCGAAGCTTGCTTGTGCAGCGTCTTCAGCACGGCGGGATGGCTGTAGCCGAGCGCGAGTACGCCGATGCCGCTCAGCAGGTCGAGGTAGCGCCGGCCCTTGTCGTCCCACAGGTAGCAGCCCTGGCCGCGGCGGAAGAGCACGCGTTTGCGGTCGTAGGTGTGCAGCAGCAGCCGGGCTTCCGCGCGCGCCACTTTCTCCAGGCTCACGACACCAGCTCCGTTCCCACTTGGATCGTCCCCTTGGCCAATTGGCTCAATGCCTCCATCTCCGCGCCGGCCAGGATGTGCACCGAGCGAACGCCGCCGGCCAGGGCGCGTTCGCAGGCTTCCAGTTTGGGCAACATGCCGCCGTTGATCACGCCCGCTTTCTTCAGTACAGGAATATTTTTCAGCGGGAGCACGCGAATGATGTCGTGATCCGCATTCCAGACGCCGTGAACGTCGGTGAGAAACGCCAGCCGCTGCGCCTGGCACGCTACTGCGCAAGCGGCGGCCATCTGGTCGGCATTCACGTTGTAGTACTCGCCGTCGAGGCCGAGCGCGAGGCTGGCAATTACCGGCACCGCGCCCGCATTCCAGAATGCTTCCAGCCACCGTGGGTCTACCGAGGAAATTTCGCCGACGAAGCCCAGATCGGCGCCGCCATTCTGGCGCTTCTGAGCTCGAAAACTGAGGCCGTCGCCGCCGCAGATGCCGATTGCCGGCTGTTCCAGCCGGGCCAGTGACGCCACCAGACGTTTATTGACGCCGCCAGCGAGCACCATCAGCGCCGCGTCGCGCGTCTCCGCGTCGGTGACCCGCAGCCCGTTGATGAATTCGCTCTTCTTGCCAAGCCTGGCGAGCAGGCGCGTCAACTCGCCGCCGCCGCCGTGCACGACGGCAACCTGATCGCCGGACTGAATCAGTTCGGTGACACAGCGGGCGCAGCGTTCCACCAACGCCGGATCATCCAGCAGCGCGCCCCCGATCTTGACCACCAGCCTCAATGGATCGCCCCTGCCAGCTCACCGGCTTGCATCATCGCCGAGGCGTAGGCGGCGCGCGCCACGCCGGTGCGCGGCTCGCTGCCCACCGGCAGCAGGCCTTCGCGCTCGTCCCAGCCATACATCACGTTCATGTTCTGCACTGCCTGGCCGGCGGCGCCCTTGATGAGGTTGTCGAGGCAGGAGACCAGCATCAGGCGCTTGCGGTCCGGCGAGAGCACCCAGCCGATATCGCAGAAGTTGGTGTGCTGCGAATGCTGGATTTCCGGCAGCCGCGGCGGCGACACGATGCGCACAAACGGACTGCGCCCGTAGAAGTCGCGCATGCACTGCTCGATTTCCTCCGAGCTCATGGCTTTGCGAAGCTGCACGTAGATGCTGGACAAAATGCCACGCCGGATCGGCAGCAGGTGCGTGCTGAAGGTCAACTGCTCGGGCGCGAGCTGCAACTGCTCCAGGATTTCACCGGTGTGGCGGTGTGTGAACGCCGAGTAGGCGCGGAAGTTCTCCGCCGTCTCGACAAAATGCGTTTTCGGCGTCGGAGCTTTGCCGGCGCCGGACACCCCGGATTTTGAGTCGCACACGATGCCGCGGTCCAGATTCACCAGGCCGCTGGTCACCAGCGGCGCCAGAGCAAGAATGATGGACGTGGGATAGCAACCGGGATTGGCCACCAGTTGCGCGTCCGACAACCGATAGCCGCTCAATTCCGGCAGGCCGTAGACAGCCTTGGCCATGAGCGCCTCGGTCGCGCTGCTCCCGATGTCGTGGAAGCCGTACACCGCAGCGTATTCATGCACGCGCAGGCGCCACGCCCCACTGAGGTCCACCACGCGCAGGCCGCGAGCCACCGCCTCCGGTACCCAGGCGCGTGACACTTCGTGCGGCGTTGCCAGGAACAGCAGGTCCACACCGCGCTGGTGCAGCAGCCTCCAGGAGAACGGAGAGACCGGGACGGAGCTGCCGTCCACCGGGGATGCAATTTCGGTGGCGCCGGCGCCGTTGTCGCTCTCGCGCGCCAGCAGCAGGGGCGGCTTGCAGCGCGGGTGCTGGAAGAGCAGCCGGGTGAGCTCCTGTCCCGAGTAGCCCGACGAGCCGACGATGGCGGTTTGCAGTTCGGTACCCATAGTGCGCATCAGAGGGAAAAGGTCCCGATGGAATATTTATGCATTAGATGAATATTTATGCGACAAAGGTGGCGTCGATGTCAATGAAAAACGAGGAACAAAGGCAGAACTAAGAGCGAGTGACTCCGCTTGAATTTTGTTGGGTCAGCGAGATTTGTTCGCGACCGCCGTTTCCGGCTCTTCCGCCGGCCGCGCCCGCAGCGGGATCACGCGTCCGCCAGGACCGAAGCGATAGGGTTCGCCGCGCCACATAAAGTCGCGACCAGTAAAGCTGGCGCACCAGAAGCCGAAACCGAGCAAGTCGCGGAGCGGGTAATACCACCAGTAGGCCCGCAGTTCCGGGTCGTGCACCACCGCTCCGCCCACGATGAATGCCTGCAGCCAGCGATTCACGACACCCCACGCCAGAAGCGCGACGCCGGGGAGCCACTGTCCCGATAACACGCCCGCCAGAAATCCCAGCACAGCGAACGGCATGGCGAACGTCAGGCCGTTACCCAGATGTCCCGCCGGACGCGAGTAACGCGTGCTGCGCATCCAGCGCACCTGGCGGCTGAGCATCGCCCGGTTCAACGTGATGTGATCAATGACAACGTGCGAAAGCACGACCTGATATCCGGCGGCGTCTACCAGGCGTCCGATTTCGGCGTCGTCGGAGTGATAGTCGGCCAGCATGCGAATGCCGCCGATCTTCTCCAGCACATCCTTGCGGGTTGCGGTGGTGGGGCCGAGTGCGAACTTCATCCCTTCCAGCAGATCGGCTGCCAGCACGCCGGAGGTCAACTCGACGGAAAAACCGGCCGCCTCCAGCCGCGACCAGATGCCTCCGCTTGGCAGCCCACGATAAATGCAGGTCACCAGGCCGACGCGGGGATCGCACAGCGGCGGGACAATGTTGCGGAGGTAGTCAGGGCGGACGCGCACGTCGCTGTCGCCGATGACGATGATCTCGTACGCCGCCAGTTCGATCATCTTGTGCTCGGAATAGACCCGCGGGTTGGGCCACGGCGGCTCGCCGGAGTAAACGCAGCGAACCTTGACCGCCGGATAACGGCGGCGCAGGCGCTCGATGATCTCGAATGCGGGATCTTCGGGCGTGCGCGCGCCGAAGATCAGCTCAAACTGGGGATAGTCCTGGCGGAAGAAGCTCTCCAGATTTTCTTCCAGCATCGGCTCCAGCCCGCAGACCGGCTTGACCACGCTGACCGGCGGAAGCTCGGCCTGAGGGAATCGCGCCGCTGCTTGCGCCGACAGAATGGCTCGCCGCCGAAACCGGCGCGCGGCGAAGGTCACGAGCACGAGATAGCCGGTCGAGCACACTAGCCCGGCGACCGCGATTAGCAGCAGGATTCGGAGCATTGCTGTCATCGTATGCGGAGTTGAGGAGAGCGGCAAGACGCTGCGGCGCGGGCAGAGGTAGGGAGCCCCCTTAGTCTGCCGCAGCGAGCGGAGTGGAAAAGATTTCCGGCAATTCCTCGGGCCGGGTACAGTACTGGCCATGTTTTCTCGCCGCGATGTGCTGCGCTCGGGCGGGGCGGTGGCCGCTTCGGCGCTGTTGCCCTCAACTTCGATCCACGCCCAGAATGAAACCAAACTGCCGCCCTCCATCCAGGCGCTCGCGTCGATGCGCGAGCAGGCGCGGCCCATCACCAACGACGAGCGGCGCGCCCGCCTGGAACGCGCCCGCCAGCTCATGCTGTCGAACCGGCTCGACGCCATCCTCATGATCGGCGGCAGCTCGCTGGTTTATTTCGCCGATGTCCACTGGTGGAACAGCGAGCGGCTGGGCGCGCTCATCCTTCCCGCCAAGGCGCAGCCGTTCTGTGTGGCTCCCGCGTTCGAGGAGGAGCGCCTGCGCGAGCAGCTTGGGCAGGGTCCTTTCGACAGCAAAGTGGACGTGCTCACCTGGCAGGAAGATGAGGATCCGTACCGCCTCGTCGCCCAGGGGTTGCGGGACCGCGGCATCGCCACGGGCACGCTCGGCATGGAGGAGCGGGTGACGTTCGTGTTCAGCAACGGCGTGGCGCAGGCCGCGCCCGCGATGAAGATCGCCAGCGCCACGCCTGTGACGGCGGGCTGCCGCATGCTGAAAAGTGCGCGTGAGCTGGAGTTGATGAAGCTGGCCAACCAGGCGACGTGGGCGGTCTACCGCGCCGTCTTTCAGGCGCTCCAGCCGGGAATGAACGAACACGATGTCGAAGGTCTGATTGCCGCCGCCTATGGCAAGGTCGGATTCCGCGGCGACGCTTTTGTCACCGTGGGCGAGTACACGGCGAACCCGCACGGCTCCATTACTCCGCAAGTCATCCGCGATGGCACCCCAGTGCTGATTGATGGCGGATGCAAAGTGGAGGGGTACAGCTCCGACATCACGCGCACCTGGGTGCTGGGCAAGGCGACGGAGAAGCAGAAGCGCGTCTGTGAAATTGTGCGGCAAGCGCACAAGGCGGCGCTCGCCGCCGCCCGCCCTGGTATCGCCTGCGAGGCGGTGGACGCCGCCGCGCGCAAGGTGATTTCCGATGCCGGCTACGGCCCGGGGTACAAGTTCTTCACCCACCGCGTGGGACACGGCATCGGCCTCGATGGCCACGAATGGCCGTACCTGGTGCGCGGCAACCGGCTGCCGGTGGCCGCGGGCATGACCTTCAGCGACGAGCCCGGCATCTACATCCGCGGCGAGTTCGGCGTGCGCCTGGAAGACGTCATGCACATCACAGCTGAGGGCGCCGAGTTGTTCACCACGCCTTCGCCATCGCTGGAGCATCCCTTCGGCTGATCCGGCTGTCACTGCAGATGGGTGACTGGCATCACAGATTCCGGTTCGCCACCTCCCCGACAATGCGTCATCCTCGCCGCGGCCCTTCGCGGGGAGAAATTTCATGCGTAAGCAGCAGGTCGATCGCGCCATCCCGGAGACTCCATCCTCTCCCGCTCACAAGCTGAGGACGGGGTTGCACGCGCTCGCGTGCGGCCGCCAACCTCAGCCTGCCCGGCCCGGCGCGCCATCCGGGTTCGCGCTTCGCTCCACCTCGGATGCGTCCGTGCCGCAGGCGCATGACCGCCACCCGCGCGGCCCGCGTCACGGGCTGTTGGTCTGAGTTTTAGCGACGCCCGACGGCCGCCAAAACCACCCCTCGCCTTACGATGTTTCGCGGAGTATGATGTCCCCCGCCGTTTTTTGGGGTTCCTGCCGTGGTGGCCTTTCTAACCGAGGAGGAGACTTGCATATGGCGAAGAAGCGCAGTGGGGGCGTGTCCCGTAGAGACTTTCTCAAAACGACTGGCGCTGCCGCCGTCGCTGCCGGAGTTGGAACAACGTTCTTGTTTCCGGAGCGCGCGCAAGCGCAGCAAAAAACTCTCAAGATCGCGCAGTGGAGCCACTTCGTTCCCGATTACGACAAGTGGTTCGATAATACTTTCACCAAAGAATGGGGCCAGAAGCACAACACCAACGTGGTCGTGGACCACATCAATCTGAACGAACTGCCGGCGCGTGCCGCGGCGGAAGTCTCGGCTAAAAAAGGCCACGACCTGTTCATGTTCCTCTCGCCACCGGCGGCTTTCGAGCCGCAGGTCCTCGACATGTCCCACGTTTACCAGGAGTGCGAGAAGAAACACGGCAAGAAAATCGAGCTGGCGCACAAGTCCACCTTCAACCCGAAGACGAAGAAGTATTTCGCCTTCTCCGACTCCTACGTTCCGGATCCAGGCAACTGGTACAAGGAGTGGTGGGCGGAAGCTGGATATCCGAACGGTCCCGACACCTACGACGACCTGCGCACCGGCGCCAAGAAGATCCGTGACAAGCGCGGCAATCCTTGCGGTCTCGGGTTGGCGCAGGAGCTGGATACCAGCATGGCCATGCGCGCCCTGCTCTGGTCCTTTGGCGGCGCCGAGCAGGATGAGCACGGCAACGTCACCATCAATTCCAAACAGACCATTGAAGCGCTCAAGTTCATGAAGGCGCTTTACCAGGAATCGGAGACGCCGGAAGTCTTCACCTGGGATCCGTCATCGAACAACCGCGCCATGCTGGCGGGCAAGACTTCGTACGTCGCGAACGCGATCTCCATCACGCGGCAGGCGGAGCGCGAGCACTCGCCCATCAATCCCCACATCATGATCAGCAAGGCGCTGAAAGGCCCGGTGCACCGCCTGGCCGCCGAGCACGTCATGGATTGCTACGTCATCTGGAACTTCGCGGAGAACAAAGATGGCGCGCAGCAATTCCTCATCGACTACATCGACAACTTTAAATCGGGCTTCGAGGCAGGCAAGTGGTACAACTTTCCCTGCTTCCCGCAGACCGTGCCGGACATCAAAAAGATCGTTCAGAATGACCCATCGGCGGATCCTCCGACCAAGTATGCCGTTCTGGCTGACGTGCTAGACTGGGCCACCAATGTGGGTTACCCGGGTTACGCGACGGCCGCCATTGATGAGGCGTTCCGCACTTGGGTGATTCCCACGATGTTTGCCAAAGTCGCCCGCGGCGACGAAACTCCGGAGAATGCTGCCAAGGCTGCCGAGCAGGAGTACAAGCGCATCTTCGACCGGTGGAAATGAGGTTCGACAGAATCGATGGCAGTCGTTGAAACCAAGCAACTGACCAAGGTTTTTAAAGAAGGGGAGCTCGGAGCGGTTAACGATGTGAACCTGGAAACTCGCGAAGGCGAGTTTCTGGTTTTCCTGGGCCCGTCCGGGTCTGGGAAGACCACTTTGCTGCGCATGATCGCCGGCCTGGAAGTCCCCACGGCCGGCGAGATTTTTATCGGCGGGCGGATGGTCAACAATCTTTCGCCCCGCGAGCGCGGCATTGCCATGGTGTTCCAGAGCTACGCGCTTTACCCTCACCTTTCCGTCTATAACAACATCTCTTTCCCGCTGAAGGCGCAGAAAGTCCCGAAGAACACCCACCGCCAGAAAGTCGAGTGGGCGTCCGGACTACTCGGCATTGGACACCTGCTGAATCGCAAGCCGCGAGAGCTGTCCGGCGGCGAGCGCCAGCGCGTGGCCCTGGCCCGCGCCATCGTGCGCGAGCCTTCCGTCTTCCTGCTCGACGAGCCGCTCTCCAACCTCGACGCCAAGCTGCGCGCCAGCGCCCGCGAAGAATTGGAATCGTTCCACAAGCGCGTGGGCACCACGACCATCTACGTCACGCACGACCAAGTCGAGGCCATGGCTATGGGCGACCGCGTGATGGTGCTGCACAGGGGCGTCGTGCGCCAGCTCGGCACGCCGCGCGAGGTGTATGACACTCCGGCCGACACCTTCGTCGCCACCTTTCTGGGTTCGCCGCCCATGAACCTTATGCAAGACTCCGACGTCATTGTCGGCTTCCGGCCAGAACACCTGCTGCCGGAGGAGTTGGCGCCCAATGCTGCGGTTAAGTTCCAGATGAAGGTGAAGATCACGGAATATCTGGGCGCGGAATGGATTGTGTACGGCATCATCATGGGCGGGAAGTTCGACGGCAAAGAAGTCGTCTCGCGGCTGGCATCGGCGTCATCATTTGAGGCTGACCAGACCTACGAGTTCGGCGTACGCGAAGCGGACCTGCATTTCTTCGACAAGCAGACCGAAAAGAGGACTCAGCCCAAGGTGCTGGCATGGCAATGAAGGCCGACCCGCCGGCTTCCGCCAAGGTTCCACCGGAGACCGTCGGCGTTCAGCCCCCAAAATCCAGCGATGGCAGCGCCGCCCCTGTTCCCTGGCGCCGCACCCCCGAAGGCCGGGCGCGCGTGCTCGGCATCGCCATGTTCACCCCGGCGGTGCTCTTCATTGTTGCCCTGATCGGAATCCCCTTCTTCATGGCCTTCGTGTATGCCTTTACCGATGTGAAGGTGGGCAGCATCGAGTCGCACTGGGTCGGGCTGGAAAACTTCCGTAGCATCCTGCAAAGCCCGAGCTTCCGCAAAGCGCTGGTGAATTCCTTCCTCTTCACCATCATTTCGCAGGTCATCGTCATTGTTGCCTCCACCTTTTTGTCGGTGGCTCTGAAGGACAAGTTTGTCGGCCGCGGCTTTGTGCGGTTTTTGATCCTGCTGCCCTGGGTGGCGCCGATCTCTCTGGGCGCCATTGGCTGGAAGTGGATTCTCGACTCGCTCTACAGCGTCATCAACTGGGTCGCGGTGTACCAGTTGCACCTTTTCAAGCCTTACATGGCGCCGATGTGGCTGGGCGAGCCCACGCTGGCCATGGCTTCCGTCATCCTGGTACACAGTTGGCGGTTGATACCGTTTTCCACCGTCATCATGCTTGCTGGCCTTACCGCTATTCCCAAGGACATCCCGGAAGCCGCGCAGGTGGACGGCGCCAGCTTTTTCCGCACCCTGTTTCAGATCACGATCCCGATGATGCTGCCCATCATCACGGTCGCGGTGCTGTTTGGGATCGTGTTTACGTTCACCGACATGACCGTGGTGTACGTCCTCACCGCCGGCGGTCCCTTCGATTCCACCCAGGTGCTGCCGTCGCTGGCTTTCTTCACCGGCATTCTGGCCGGCGACCTCTCGCAAGGCGCCGCCATCTCCCTGTTCCTGGTGCCCATCCTGGTGGCCGTCACCTACTTCATGCTGCGCACCGCGCATCGCGCCGAGGTGGCCTGATGCGCAAGCGGTTCGCCGAATATCTGGCCAAAAACTCGCTACGCTGGGTGGTGCTGATCATCTTCTGCGTCCTGCTCGCCTTTCCGTTCTACTGGATGCTGATCACCACCTTTAAGCAGACGGCCGACCTCTATACGCTCGAGAACAATCCGTTCAAGTTCAACATGAAGCCGACGCTCGAGCACCTGCACCTGCTGTTCACGCAGACGCAGTATTTGACGTGGGTGGCAAACACCGCCATCGTCGGCGCAATCGTGGTTGGCATCACGCTGTTCCTTGCGCTGCCTGCGGCCTACGCCCTCACTCGGCTCACCGGACGCTGGGGGCAAAACATTGGTATCGGTATCTTCCTGACCTATCTGGTTCCGCCGACCCTGCTCTTCATCCCGCTGTCGCGCATCGTCGCCATTCTCGGATTGCAGGACACGATCTGGGCCGTGGTGCTGGTGTACCCCACATTTACTGTGCCCTTTTCCATCTGGCTGCTGATGGGTTTCTTCAAATCCATCCCGCGCGAGCTGGAGGACGCCGCCATGGTGGACGGCCTCACGCGATTGGGCGCGTTCTTCAAGCTGGTAGTGCCCATCTCGCTCTCCGGCATCCTGACCGTGGTCATCTTTACGTTTACGCTCGTCACGCAGGAGTTCGTGTACGCGTTGACCTTCATCTCCACCGAGCGAAACCAGATGCTCGGCGTCGGTGTGCCGACCTTCCTGGTGCGCGGCGACGTCTACTACTGGGGCTCGCTCATGGCCGCCTGTCTGCTGGCCAGCGTGCCTATCGCCATCCTCTATAACCTGTTCCTCGACCGCTTCATCGCCGGGTTCACCGTCGGGGCCGTGAAGTAGCTTCCGAATCGCCTCGGAACGTCCCAGTCGGCGAGGGCGCACGCCAGGATCGAGAAACCCTGGATCGCTTGCATTCAGAGGTGGGAGCACCGGCCTTCAGGCCGGTGAATAGACTCCCTACTACGGCGGCGCCTTAGCGCTGGTTGAAATGCTGCGTGACTGAAGGCTGTGTCCTCTGGTGACCTTCCGCGGCGCGGGCTGGATTTGTACCATTCACTCCAGCTGCTTATGCGACCGATCAAAGTCATCATCGGAATCGCGGTCCTCGCAATCGGGATCTCGACGGGGTGGCGCGTCGGCTCGGGCGAAGTGGCGAATATTGAGCTGCAGTCAGACATGCGTGACCTGGCATCACAGTCTCGCAACTACATTCGCTACACTCCGCCGCGCTCCGATGATGATTTCCGCGATGCCGTAATTCACATGGCCAAGGAACATGGCATTGAGCTTGACCCGACCCAGGTAACGGTCGAGCGTCCGAGTCCCGGAACCATGTACCTTGCCGCCGACTACCGGTTGCCGGTGGAACTGCCGTGGTTCTCGTTCGTCATGCACTTCACTCCTTCCAGCGAAAAAGATAGCTTCTAGGGCAGAGCGCCCATCGTCGATGCCGCGGTGGAGCACCGGCCTTCAGGCCGGTGAATAAATTCCCTACCACGGCAGCGCTTCAGCGCTGGTTTCCACCCCTCACTCTTGCAACATCATGATGTGACCTGCATCACATTCGGACGTTGCAGCCCACCTCTCCCCGGCGTTAAGATTACGGCCCGTCCCGTGGGGGTTTCGCCATGAGTACCAGCAGCCCAGCCGCCAGTGGTATTTCCAACCTTCTGACCGAAACCAGCGAGTATGCCGCCCCCAGGGTCGTCGCCGACCAGGTCCTGCTGAAGAACTGGGCCGAGGAGTACCGCCGCTCCATCGAGGCCCCGGAGCAGTTCTGGGCCAACGTCGCCAAAGATTTTCACTGGACGCACCCGTGGAACAAGGTCATGGAGTTCGACGGCGCCCACCACCGCTGGTTCCTGGGGGCTCGCACCAACATCACGCTCAATGCGCTCGACCGTCATGCTCACTCCGACCGACGCAATGTCGCCGCCTTCATTTGGCTGGGCGAAGACGGCTCCGAGCGCACCGTCAGCTACGGCGCGCTGTACAACATGGTCTGCCGCTTCGCCAATGGCCTGAAGTCGCTCGGCGTGAAGAAGGGCGACCGGGTTGTCATCTACATGCCGCTCACCATTGAGGGCGCGGTTTCCATGCTGGCCTGCGCGCGTATCGGCGCGATTCACTCTGTGGTTTACGCCGGCCTCGGACACACCGCGTTGCGCGACCGCATCACCGACGCGCAGGCGAAAGTTGTCATCGTCGGTGATGTCGGCTACCGCCGCGGCAAGACCGTCGCGCTTAAGGCCATTGCCGACGAAGCGCTGGACGGCGTCGAGTTTGTCGAGCACGTCGTGCTGTACGCCCGCCAGGGCTTCGAGCCCGCCAGCAAGAAGGAAGTGGATTTCCAGGAGCTGATGAAGGCGTCCGCCATCCCGGTGGTCGAGGAGATGGATGCCGAGGACCCGCTCTTCATCCTCTACACCTCGGGCAGCACCGGCAAGCCCAAGGGCGTGGTGCATGTCCACGGCGGCTACATGGTCGGTACCACCTATCATCTGCGCTCGTATTTCGACGTCAGTGACCGCGACGTTTTCTGGTGCACCAGCGACATCGGCTGGATAGTCGGCCATTCTTACATAGTGTATGCGCCGCTGTGCGCCGGTGTGACAACGCTGTTCCGCGAAGGCGCCATTGATTACCCGCGCCCGGACATCGCCTACGAAATCATCCAGAAATACGGCATCACCAAGATGTTCACCGCGCCTACTGCGCTGCGCATGTTTATGAAGTTTGGCGACGCGCTACCCGCGAAGTACGACCTCACCAGTCTGAAGGTCATCGCCTGCGCCGGCGAGCCGCTGAATCCCGAGGCATGGCGCTGGGCGCAAACCCATCTGGCGGGCGACGGTAAGTGGGGCTACGTGATTGATAACTGGTGGCAAACCGAACTCGGCGGTCCTGCCATTGGTACGCCGGCATCGATGCCGATGCGCCCCGGCAAGGCGGGCGTGTCCTTGCCCGGCTGCGAAGCCGACGTGGTGGATGAGAACGGCAAGTCGCTGCCGCCGGGCACCGGGGGACGGCTGGTGCTCAAGCGTCCTTTCCCTCACATGATGCGTACCGTCTGGGGCGATGACGAGCGTTTTACCCGCGAGTGGAAGGTGGTTCCCGGCGGCTTCTACCACACCGGCGACGTCGCCGTGAAAGATGAGCAGGGCTACATCAGCGTTCTCGGCCGCGTGGACGACGTGCTCAATGTCGCCGGGCATCGCATCGGCACAGCTGAGGTGGAGAGCGCGCTGGTTTCCCACCCTGCCGTGGCGGAAGCGGCCGCCATCGGTGTTCCTGACCCGGTGAAGGGCGAAAGCATCAAAGCTTTCGTGACCACGCGCGCCGGGCACACGCCGTCGGAGACGCTCGCGGCCGGCTTGATCGAGCACGTTCGCCGTGAGCTCGGCCCGATCGCGGCGCCTTCGGCCATCGAATTTGTTGCGGGCTTGCCCAAGACCCGCTCTGGCAAGATCCTTCGCCGCTTCTTGAAGGCGAAGGAGGCCGGCCAGGATGTGGGCGACATTTCGACCATGGAGCAATGAAAACAGCAGCTTTTAGCTCTTAGCCTAGCTAGCCCCGCGTAAGAGTGGTGAACAGGCCAGCCGGCAGTCACTAAGAGCTAATCGCTAAGAGCTACAAGCTAAAAGCTACGAGGTCAACATGGCACACGGCACTACGACGCAATCCACCAACATCGATTCCATTCTTCAGGAACAGCGAAAGTTTCCTCCTCCGCCGGAATTCAGCCAGCGCGCTCACATCAAGAGCATGGAGGAGTACCGCAAGATTTATGACGAGTCCATCGCCGACCCGGAAAAGTTCTGGGCGGGCGTGGCCAAGGAGCTGCACTGGTTCAAACCGTGGAAGACGGTGCTGGAGTGGAAGGCGCCGTGGGCGAAATGGTTCAGCGGCGGCGAGATGAATCTCTCCTACAACTGCCTCGATTTCCAGATCGAGAAAGGCCGCGGCGACAAAGTTGCCCTCATCTGGGAAGGCGAGCCCATGGGCGAAATCCGCAAGCTCACCTATAAGCAACTGCTGGCGGAGGTCTCCAAGTTCGCCAACGTGCTAAAGAAGCTCGGCATCAAGAAGGGCGATCGCATCGCCATCTACATGGGCATGTGCCCCGAGTTGCCCATCGCCATGCTGGCCTGCGCCCGCATCGGCGCGCCGCATTCGGTCGTCTTCGGCGGCTTCTCCTCCAACGCACTGGTGGACCGCATCACCGATTCCCAGGCGGTCGCCGTTATTACGCAGGATGGCTCCTGGCGGCGCGGCTCGGAAGTAAAACTCAAGCCCGCGGTGGACGAAGCGCTGGAGTCCTGCCCCTCGGTGAAGCACGTCATCGTCAACAAGCGTACCGGCTCTCAGGTCACGATGAAGGATGGCCGCGACCACTGGATGCAGGAGCTGATGAAGGACGCTTCGCCCGAATGTGCCGCCGAGCCGCTCGAGGCCGAGCATCCCCTCTACATCCTCTACACCTCCGGCACCACCGGAAAGCCCAAGGGCGTGGTCCACACCACCGGCGGCTACTCGGTCTACACCTACCTGACCACCAAGTGGGTGTTCGACATCAAGGACAGCGACATCTACTGGTGTACCGCCGACATCGGCTGGGTTACCGGGCACAGCTACATCGTCTATGGTCCGCTGCAAAACGGCGCGACGTCGCTGATGTACGAAGGCGCGCCCAACGCGCCCAGTTTCGACCGCTTCTGGGACATCGTGGATCGCCACAAGGTCAACATCCTCTACACCGCGCCCACCGCCATCCGCACCTTCATCAAGTGGGGCGAGGAGTGGCCGAAGAAGCACAAGATGGAGTCGCTGCGCCTGCTCGGCACCGTCGGCGAGCCCATCAATCCCGAGGCCTGGATGTGGTACCGCGAACTGATCGGCCACGATCGTTGCCCTATCGTGGATACCTGGTGGCAGACCGAAACCGGCGGCATCATGATCACGCCGCTGCCCGGTGCCATTCCCACCAAGCCCGGCTCGGCGACGCTGCCGTTCCCCGGCATCGTGCCCGACGTGGTCAGCATGGATGGCAAATCCGTGCCGCTCGGCTCCGGCGGATTCCTGGTGATCAAGCAACCGTGGCCCGGCATGCTGCGCACTGTGTACGGCGACCCGGACCGCTACGTCCAGAATTACTGGTCGCAGATTCCGGGCATCTACTTCACCGGCGACGGCGCGCGCAAGGACAAGGACGGCTACTTCTGGATCATGGGCCGCGTGGACGACGTCATCAACGTGAGCGGGCACCGGCTCTCGACCATGGAAGTGGAATCCGCGCTGGTGGCCCATCCCAAGGTCGCTGAGGCCGCCGTGGTCGGGCGTCCGGATGAGCTGAAAGGCCAGGCCATCGCCGCTTTCGTCACGCTCGAACAGGGCAACCAGCCCACCCCCGAGCTGAAAAAGGAACTCCAGCAGTGGGTTTCGAAGGAGATCGGCGCGCTCGCTCGTCCCGACGACATCCGCTTCAGCGACGTGCTGCCCAAGACGCGTTCCGGCAAGATTATGCGCCGCCTGTTGCGCGAGCTCGCTACCAGCGGCGACGTCAAGGGCGACGTCACTACCCTCGAGGATCTCGGCGTCATCGCCAAGCTCCGCGAGGAGGAAGAGTAGGAAAGACCGCAGGAGCGCGTTCGCCCTCCAACGCGCGGACCAACGCTGTAGCCCGGCCGCCCTCGGCCGGGCTTCTTCTGGCCGCTGACCGCTGCACACTGACTCTGGCAACGCGCCATCCATCCCTCCCATCGAAATCCTGAGTAGCTGTGGAGGGCCCCATGCTGTGGACGATTTTCGTGCTTCTGCTTCTGCTCTGGCTTCTCGGATTCACCTTCAACTTCGGCGGTGGACTGATTCATCTGCTCCTGCTGATCGCGTTGATTGTGCTGATCGTCCGCCTGGCTGAAGGCCGCAGAACTGTCGTCTAGCGTGGTCGGGGCAGGGGTTGGAAAGGAAGTTAAAGGAATGAAGAACGGAATGTACTTTGCGCTCGGCTGCCTGTTTATGAGCTGGCTGATGCGTCGCAATCGCAACGACGAAGATCTCGATCCGGTCGCCCGCCTCCGCCTCGCCGGCGCCATCTGAGGAACCGGCAACTCTCCAATGGTGCCTTCTCGAGCGCAGCGAGGGATCTTTAGTACGCTCCGGGAACTACTGCCATGATCGCCGTCGCCGGCTCCACGCGCCGCGTGTAATCCGCATTCGCAGCCGCCAGCACCACTCGGCCTTCGCGATCGATCCCATACGTCGCCGGCACCGGCAACTCCCAACTGTCATTTCCGTTGATGAACGGCAGGTTCACGAACGTGCGGCTATAAATCTCCTGCTGGTACGCCGGCACGCGATACACCAGCCCAAACTGGCGCGCCACTTTGTTTCCAGCATCGCTGAGCAGTGGGAACTTCAGCTTGTGCTGCTCGTGCATCAGGTAGGACTGGTGCTGTGTCTGCGGGGAAATCCCGATCACCGACACGCCGGCGATCGGCAGCAGCTCGTTCCATGCTTCCAACTGTGCCACATCGAACGGGCACCATCGCCCGCGAAAGAACAGTATGATCAGCGGCCCAGATAACGCAGTGCCCCACATCTGCCCGATGTTGGCAGATGTGAGTGCGTACCCGACGATTTTTCCATCCTGGTCCGGCAGCTCGAAACCCGGCGCCACCCCGCCCACCGGCAGCACCCGGGCCTCAATTCCTGAGGCCTGCAACTCCTCCACCGCTCGCCGATTCAGCGCCTGCGTCTCGGCGGAAACGTACTTCTCCATTAGCACGCGCCGCTCATCCAGCCGGGCCGCCAGCGTGGTGCCTGCGTCAACATTTTGTTTTTCGTCGAGCCCGCGCCACTTCATGTCTCGATTAGACCATAGGGCGGGGTGCCCCAGATGCGAGGGGTGCCCCAGACGAGCCGGGTCTGCTCGTCTGGGAGATCACTTTTTCCCGTCGCGCTCCTCCAGCTTTTTCATCAGTTGCTGGTAACTCGGCGGCATGTGCACCGTCTCGCGCATGGCCACGGTGACGGGGAAGCGTATGCCGCCCTTGTGCGTGCCCTCCAGCCCTTCGACAATCTCTTCCGCCCAGGCCCATGGGAATGCGAACACCATCTCCGTGTCTTGCGCCGAGCCGAAGATGCGATCGCCGGTGCACGGGAGAATGACCTTAGGCTGGTTCGCCGTCATGGTCTGAATGACGATCTCGGAGCAATCCAGCCGCCCGCCTGAGGTGCTCTCCACGCGCCCGCCCCGCTTGTACAGCGTCGCGTGCACCAGTCGCAGCACCTGCGCGCTGTTGCCGTACATGGCCACGACGTGCGGTTCGAACTTGGTTCGATTCAGCGGCGCCACGCAGACGTGCTCGTAGGCGCCGGGCTCGAACTTCCACGTGTTCGCCTCGAGGTTCGCCGCGGCCGCTTCGTCTTTGCAATACATTCCGGCGGCGGCGAAGCCCTTCAGGTATTCATCATTCGGCTTTCGAAATCCGAAGGCGATCGCTGCCAGCGGGCAGATCACGTCCTGGCGGCCCACCGCTACACCCCAGCCGTAGCGCCGTGCGATCCCGATGGACTGGCACACGATCCACTGCTCGTTCAAATCACGGCTCGGCACTTTCACATCGGGCGGGAGAGCTTCGCCGGGTTTCAGCATCCGGATGGCCAGCGGAAACGTGTCCGGACGCACGAAACGTGAGATCGCGTCATCCAGTTTTTTCAAGGTTGCAGCGTATGTAGGGGCAGTGGGAGTTGCGGTTTCAACCGGCATGAGTGCACCACCACGGATGGAGTATGCGGCGAATAGCGTGCCAGTATGAATCAGCGCGGTTGCCGCATCAAGTCTTCTCCGTGCAGACTTGGTGCCCGCGGTGTCTCGGTGGTGAACCGGAGTTCCCGGTCCTGACGACTCGACTAAGGAGCGGCGACTGACGACTAGAGCCCGGGAAACTTCATCCCTGCCATCTTGCGCGCGAAGCTGGCCTTGCCCATGTCCTTGAACATCTTCCGCATCTGCGCGTACTGCCGCAGCAGCTGATTCACTTCCTGCACCGTGGTCCCGCTGCCGCGCGCGATGCGTTTGCGCCGGCTGCCGTTGATTACCTCGTGGTGCTCGCGCTCATGCGCCGTCATGGAGTTGATGATCGCCTCCACGCGCGTGATCTGGCTTTCGTCGACGTTGTCCACCGCCTTCTGCATGCCCGCGAATGGCCCGACCGAGGGCAGCATCTTCATGATGCTCTGGATGGAGCCCATCTTCTTCACTTGGCGCAACTGGTCGCGGAAATCATCGAGCGAGAAACCGTCGCCCGCCAGCGCCTTCTTGGTGAACTCCTCGGCTTTCTTCTTGTCAATGGTCTGTTCCGCCTTTTCGATCAGCGACAGGATGTCGCCCATTCCGAGAATGCGCCCGACAATTCTCTCCGGGTGGAATGGCTCCAGCGCGTCGAACTTTTCGCCCACGCCGATGAACTTGATCGGCTGCCCCGTCACCTTGCGGATGGAGAGCGCCGCGCCGCCACGGGCGTCGCCGTCCATCTTGGTCAGCACCACGCCGGTCAGCGTCAGCTTCTTATGGAACTCGTCGGCGGACTTCACCGCGTCCTGGCCCGTCATCGAATCAGCGACGAATAAAATTTCCTGCGGGCTGAGCATCCGCTTCAGCGACTGCATCTCTTCCATCAACTGCTCGTCAATGTGCAGGCGCCCGGCCGTATCCACGATCAGCACATCGCTGCCGCTATTTACCGCTTCGCGCCGCGCTTCCTTGGCGAGACGTTCCACCGTCGCGGTATTTGCCTCCGCAACCTCGCCTTCGTACAAGTTCGCGCCCACCTGCTGCGCCACAACTTTCAACTGCTCGCGCGCCGCGGGGCGGTAGACGTCCACCGACACCAGAAGTGGCCGGTGCCCGCCTTTCTTCAGCCAATACGCCAGCTTCGCCGACGTGGTGGTCTTGCCCGAACCTTGCAGTCCGGACATCAAAACCACCGACGGCGGCTGCGCCGCGAACTTAAATTTCGCCGTGTCCTTGCCCAGCAACTCGACTAGCTCGTCGCGGACGATCTTCACCACCTGCTCGGCCGGCGAGAGCGCGGTCATCACTTCCTGCCCGACCGCCTTCGCCTGGATGTGCTCGATGAGCTCCTTGACCACCTTGAAGTTGACGTCGGCTTCCAGCAGGGCCAGGCGGATTTCTCGCATCGCCTCCTGGATGTTCTCCTCGGTCAGCTTGCCCTGGCCGCGCAGGTTCTTGAACGCTCGTTGTAGTTTGTCGGAAAGATTCTCAAACATGGCTTCTTATTGGATTGTAATTCAACCTCTTGTCATCCTGAGCGAGGCGGCGCAGCCGCCGAGTCGAAGGACCCCGCGGTTGCTCGCAATACGATGCAGCCTGCAGGCATTTCAGTTCACCGGCCACTGCCTTGCGCTACCATTGCCTCGGCAATGCTCACCTCCCACCCGCCCGCGTTCTATCGCTTCGGCGTATTTGAAGCCGATTCGGCCACCGGCGAGCTGCGCAAGAGCGGCACCCGCGTCCGACTCCAGGACCAGCCCTTCGCCGTCCTGATCCTGCTGCTGGAGCGCCCGGGCGAATTGCTGACGCGCGAGGAAATCCGTCAGAAGCTCTGGTCCAGCGACACCTTCGTGGACTTCGATCACTCATTGAACACGGCGATTAACAAGCTGCGCGAGGCGCTGGGCGATTCCGCCACCAATCCGCGGTTTGTCGAGACCCTCGCCCGTCGCGGCTACCGCTTCATCGCCCCGGTTCAGATCGTCGAAAACAACACGGCCGTTGTCCCTTCAAGTGGTTCACCCTTGCCGGCGGTGGAGTTGGGTGGACCAGCTGGCGAAGAAGACTTCTCCATTCTGACCCATCCCGCCGAGGTGCCTCACGTGCCGCGGGCCTACGTGCGCGCGCTGTTCTCGCTGATCCAGATCATGTACCTCGCCTTCTACATCGTCGCGCTTTCGCGCCTTCACGCCGTGGACCGCGCTCTCGACCACGTGCTCGGGCAAGCGGGATGGATTCTCATCGTTGTCGTGATCACCGCCGTGGTCGGCGTTCCCATTCGACTTTTTCTGCTGAGCGCCGCCGCCTTCAACATCCGGCAGCTCAGCCGCAAATTTGCGCGCCTGTTTCCATTGATCTTCGTTCTCGACGAGCTCTGGGCCCTCTCGCCATTTCTGCTCGTATCCAAAATCGGGTTGGGCGGCGCGCTCGCCGCCACCGCCGCGCTGCTTTATGTGCCTTTTTCCCAGCGCACGCTGCTGCTGATGGGCGACCGCGCTGCGCAGTCCACGAATTGATTTCCATTCGGCGCGATAAACACCCAGCGGTCGCTCGCCAGAAAGTTCGCGACGTAGCAGGCGGCAATGCTGATCAGGTTCGCCAGGACCACCGGTAATCCGATCTGTCCCACCAG
This sequence comes from Terriglobales bacterium, assembly GCA_051006995.1. Classification (GTDB taxonomy): domain Bacteria; phylum Acidobacteriota; class Terriglobia; order Terriglobales; family Acidobacteriaceae; genus JAIQGF01. The sequence goes on along the minus strand of JBPCSQ010000010.1, from coordinate 13,565 downwards.
AAGACGCATCAGCAGCAGGTTCCCGCCAACCGAGATCGCCGCATTCGCCAGATGAAACCGCACCAGCCGCTTCAGTACATGCAGGTGCCCCACATCTGCCCGGTTTTGGCAGATGTGGGTTTCTTCGCCTCGCACCCGCTCCCTCCACGTGAATCTCTCGTGCCACACGAAATTGTGCATCACCGCGCATTCCACCGCGAGCAGCGTTGCCAGCAGGTAATGCACGTGCCATCGCGTCAGCAGCGCCAGCACACCAAGCTGCACCCCGATGCCAATGGCTCCCACCAACGAGAACTTCAGCCAGCGCAGCCGCGTTGAACTTCCGCCGCTCACGCGGCCTTCTCCTCGTCATAGAGCTGCGCCGTGTGTGCAACGCTGGCGATGATCAGCATCAGCAGCATGGCGCCAATTGCCACCACGCCGCCCACGTCGAATAGCCGAAACTGCTTTCCGAACAGCGTGACCGTTGGGTGGTACAACAGGACCACATTTCCGATCGCCAGCAGGATGCGGATTTCCGTCGGCCCCAGCCCGCCATAGGACAGCCGAAAGGATCCCACCGTGTAGCTGGCCAGATAGACCTCGATGGACATCATCAGGAACGCGATCAGCATTCCCATGGCGACGGCCGGGTGAACGTACCCCGAGACAGCCAGCCCGCCCATGAGGAAGAAAGCGGCAAAGGTATCCACGATATGGTCTACGTAGAAGCCGTAGCGCGGACGCTGCTTCTGGCGCACCCGCGCCAGCGTCCCGTCGAGGCTATCGCCCAGCCAGTTCAGCGCCAGGCAGGCGATCACCACCAGCAGCGCGCGACGGTCCCACCGTGCCAGGGCGTAAAACACTCCCGCCAGCACCTGGCCGGCGAACCCGAGCAAGGTGAGGTGGTCGGAGTTAATCCATGCCGGCGTTCGCTGCGCCATCCACACCAGCGCTCGCTTCTCCGCCGCTGAGGAAATGCTCTGCTGGATCCTCTGCGCGGGAACGAACGGCAGGCAATCGTTACGTGTGACCATAATGGCCTCCTATCGCGGTGGAAGATGCTCCCGATCGCGATCCGAGTCCATGCACGGCAGGTAAAACGTGGCATAGCCACGTGTCACCGCGTAAGCCACTGATGCAACAGCACATCGGCGAAAACGACAATTGAATCGTCCCGCCCGCCGCACTGACCGCTGGCCACCTAGCCGCCGACCACTGCTTCTCTCACCCACCCGTACTGCGTATTGCTGGGGCTGACGAGCCCGGAACTCTTGTACAGCTTTCGCAGCCGATCCACGTAGTCGGCGGGCATGGAATTCAGCTTCGTCTTCGGATCAATCCCGTACACCCGCGCCGCGTTCATCCCGAAAATCTTGCGCTTCACATCGTCGGTCAGCGGCTGATATCCAAACCGCTTCTGCAAGTCGTCCGGGATCTGCAGCCGGCGGAAAGCTTCGATCTGCCATTGCGGCGAGCCCCACCAGATCGAATCCGTCCCCCACAAGAGGTGATCGGCGCCGAACGCGTCAATGATCATGCCCAACACATGCGCCGCGATCAGTGGATTCGCCGAAACCATCAGCGCAAACGTTGAACCCAGTTCCATATACACGTTGTTCACTCGCGGGTTCTTCTTTTTCCAGGCGCACAAGTCCGACGTCCACGGGATGTAGCTGGTCTTGCGAAAGCCATCGGCGGCCGCCGGCAAAGCCTCCTGCAGGCGCCGGAAACCGGAGTGATAGACCAGGAAATTCAGCTCGGGAAAAGCCTGCGCTGCCCGCGGCACGTCCATTGGGCTCCACCACTCCGGATCGCCGGGAAACGGCAAGCCTTTGTGCACGCAGATGTTCTTCACACCCTGTTTGCGCGCGTGCTCCAGCGCCGGGAACGCTGTTTTCTCGTCGTCGAGCCTCCAACCTTCTTTGCCCTTGGCGCGTGCCACGCCGGTGTAGCCCTTCCAAGCATTGATCTTCAGCTTCGACAGTTGCGCGTCCATCAGGTCGAGGTTTTCGTTCCCCAGGTCAGGCGAGAAGTAGCCGTGGCTGATCACACGCGGCGAACGCGTCAGATCATTGATCCACGTCTTGCTCTTGAAAATCACCTCCGGCGTGAGCACGTCGGTTTCCTCCGACGAGCCCGGCAGCGCGCTCAGCGCCACCACGTCCGTGTCGCTGTCAAGGAACACTTCCTTGATATAGCTCTCCAGGTACGTGTCTTCGATGTGTGCCTCGCGGTTTTTCAGCTCGGGATTCATCTTGCGCGCCTGCTGCCGCATGCCGACCACCGCATCGAGAAAGTTTTTATCGGCGTGCGGCGCCTGTTCCGGCATGGCGACGTGGTGGGTCTGCACATCGAAAATGAAGAAGCGCGTCTTGTTGGCGTCCACCGCGCCGGGTTCGAACAACTCCTCCGCTTCCACTTTGAACAGGTCGCCGAAGACCGTATTCATCGCCGCGAACGCCAACGCCATGCCGCACGTCGTTTTTAGAAAACTTCTGCGGTTGGTTCCAACCTGCTTGGCCTGCCGGATTGCTCCGGCCACGATCTCCTGCTCCACCCGCCGCTGCTGCGGCGTCTGCGCAATCGGCGTGTATTCTTCGTTGGAGACCACTTGGGTTGGCACCGGGAGGAAGCGGTCCAGCCACGCATCCAGCTCCGATTTTCGGACCCACCCGTTGTGTGCTTTGGGTTTGGCCGCGGCGGGCGCAGTCTTATCGTTCGGCATCTCCTCACCCCCCGTGAAGATTTGCAGGCAAGGATACTCTCGAAATTCCGTTTCCTCAAAAATGCGCCTGCACGGCGGCGTTCAACCTGAAAGGCGGAGCACTAAGGTGCAGCTTAGTGTCGGACGCCCCTTGACATCCAGCCACCCGCGGCCACAAATTGTGAGTCACAGCTGTCCTCGTGTAGCACGCGACTTCGCGTGTGCTGCTGGCAATAACGGTTGTCTTTCTCCAGGAGCCCACTCTCGTGGCTGCCAATCCGGGTCCATTGCGGTTCATTGATGCGGCGAACGGAGCCACCAAGCAGGAAAACGATGAGCGGCTTCGCCTGGCCATGGATGCAGCCGGCATGGGAGCCTGGGACTGGGACCTGAAGAGCGGCCACGTCACCTGGACCGGCGACCAGGAACTGCTGTACGGCCTCCAGCCCGGCACATTCGATCAGGACTTCAGCACCTTTCTTTCTCTCGTTCATCCCGACGACATGGCCGCCATGCAGGCCCGCATGGACGCCGCCGTTGCCGAGCGCAAGCTGCGCCATCGCGACGAGTTCCGCATCGTCCGGCCCGACGGCAGCATTCGCTGGATGGTCGCCAACGGCCGCATTTTTTACGACGAGCAGGGAAATGCCGTCCGCATGATCGGCGTCAACATGGACGTCACCGATCGCAAGTACGCCGAAGAAGCGCTGCGCCAGACCGAAAAGCTTGCCGCCACCGGGCGTCTGGCCGCCACCATCGCGCACGAGCTCAATAACCCGCTCGCCTCGGTCACCAATCTCCTCTACATCCTGGGGAACCACGCCGGATTGGCCGAGGAAGCCAAATCGTACGTCACCATGGCGCAGCAGGAACTGGCGCGCGTTTCTTACATCGTCCGGCAGACGCTCAGCTTTCACCGGCAATCCGAATTTCCTGTCGCTTTGAGCCTTACCGAATTGCTCGATACCTTGCTGCCGTTGCTGGAAGCGCGCTCCCGCGGGCGCAGCATCCGCATCGAGCGCCGCTTCGAGGGCGAGCACATCACTGTCGGATTTCCTGCCGAGCTGCGCCAGGTATTTTCCAACCTGCTCATCAATGCCGTGGAGGCCAGTAAGACGAACGGCCTCATCGTCGTGCACGTGTTTCCCTCGCGCCGCTGGAACAAGCAGCCGGAGATCGGCACGCGCGTCATCATTGCCGACAACGGCGTCGGCATCTCGCTCGAGCACCGCCGCCACATCCTGGAGCCGTTCTTCACCACCAAGGGCGACAAGGGCAGCGGGCTGGGATTGTGGGTGACCGCCGGCATCATCGAGAAGCACGGCGGCTCTCTGCGCATGACCTCCAGCACCACGCCGGGCCGCACCGGAACAACGTTTTCCGTCTTCCTGCCGCGCGGCGAAGGCTCCGGCGAGACTGCCGTCGAACCTCCACGCCGCCTGCGTGCCCAGCCCCATCCGGTGCAACTGCCGCTGCTCCTGGGAAGCTGATGCCGCCATCGCGTGTGCTTCATCGCGTCGCTTTCCTTGCGCTCTTTCTCGCTTCGGTGCTTCTGCGCGCGCAATCGGCGGAATTCAAACCTGTCACTCGCGAAGCCATTGAAAGCCGCCTGCAACGCTACCGTGGCAAAAACCCCGAGCGCGAGAGCACGCTCAAGCAGATGTTCGCCGAAGTAGGTTGCGATGGGCACGTTTCCGAGCAGCCGGTGAAACACGCCAACTCTCCCAATATCATCTGTGCGCTGCCGGGTACGGGCGACCGCTTTATCGTCGTCGGCGCGCACTACGATTACGTGTCCGCCGGGGCCGGCGTGGTGGATAACTGGAGCGGCGCGTCGCTGCTGCCATCGCTGTACGAAGCCATCAACATCCGGCCGCGCCAGCACACCTACATCTTCATTGGCTTTACCGACGAGGAAAAAGGCGAGGTCGGATCGCATTTCTACGTGAAGCAGATGACCGCCGAGGAGGTCGCAAAAACCGACGCCATGGTCAACATGGATACGTTGGGCCTGGCGCCGACGGAAATCTGGCTCAGCCACTCGGACAAATTTTTGGCGGAGGTCCTCGTCTACGTCGCCGGCCAGCTCAAGCTGCCGTTGAGCGCGGTGAATGTGGACCAGGTGGGCAGCAGCGATTCCGAACAATTCGCGGCGCGCAACATGCCCCGCATCACCGTCCATTCCCTGACCCAGAAGACCTGGGATGAGCGCATTCTGCACACCTCGAAAGACCAGTTTTCCGCCATCCACCTCGACGACTATTACCAGAGCTACGATCTCATCGCCGCTTACCTGGCAGTGCTGGACACGGCGACTCGCCCGGCAAACACGAAGTAGGCAGCGTTGCGGTTAAGTCCCGTAGGACTGCGCGGTGGTAGCCCAAGACGCCAGTCCTGGGTACGCGAAGGGTGGGGAACTCGCTTGTGTCAGATCGCCCGTGGCTGCGGCTAGCTGGTGGCTGGCGGGCTGCTCGCGAACACTTCTTTGGCCGCCACCACGGTGTTCGCATGGATGGCGACAGTGTCCTCCACCTCCTGGGCGTAGCCGCCGGCCAGGGTGACCATCACCGGAATGCCGCGTGTCCGGGCCACATCGAAGACGAACTTGTCGCGGCGCTTCAGCCCTTCGATGGAAAGATTCAACCCTCCGAGCTGGTCGTACTTGTAGGGATCGGCGCCGGCCACGAAGCTGATCAGTTGCGGATCGAAGTTGCGCAGCGCCGAGCTGAGCGCGTTGTCCAGCCACCCGAGATAGTGCTCGTCGTCAATCGCGTCGGGCAGATTGACGTCAATCATGGAAGGCGGCTTGAAGGCCGGGTAGTTGTTGTCCTGGTGCAGCGAGACGGTGAACACGTCCATGCCGTCGCCGGGGGGCAGCTCGCGGATGGAGCCGTGCTCGGTGCGGCGCAGCAGCGGCGGCGAGGCCGAGGGCAGCGCTTCCGAAGCCAGCGCCAGCGCCCGCCACTGCCCGAAGATCACCGCCGTGCCGTTGCCCTGGTGGACGTCGCAATCCACCACCAGCGCGCGCTGAATCTTCTGGTCGCGCTGCAGCCGGCGGATGGCGATGGCGATGTCGTTGATCATGCAGAAGCCTTCGCCGTGGTCGGGAAATGCGTGGTGAAATCCGCCGCCCAGATTGATGCCGATTCCGTTCTCCAGCGCCTTCTGTCCGGCCAGAATCGAGCCTCCCGCCGAGAGCCAGAAGGCGTCCACCAGTTCGGCGGAGTATGGGACTTCCAGTTGCAGTTCTTCGCGCGCCGTCAGCGTGCCGGTCTGCAGCTTGTACACCCACTCCGAACCATGCACCAGCAGTACATCGCGGTCGCGGGCGGGCTCGGGCTCCAGAAAATCGGATGGCTCGCACACCCCCGTGTCCAGCAAATGCTGGTGGATAAGCTTGTACTTTTCCCCCGGAAACACGTGCTCACCCAGGCGCAGGTAATACTTGTCGCTGTAAATGACCTTGAACGGCAGCATGATCGGATGTCGCGTCGCGCGCCGCGGGGGCGGGAACACAACCGCGAATCCAGCAGCTTAGACCCGCAGCATCGCTGCCGCCAACTGATTTTCAGCAGCTCTGGCGAGCCCTGGAATCAATCCAGCAGCAGTTTCCCATGCGGAGCGATCAGCATCTCATCGCCTGCTTCGAGTATTTCTGAGGGGACATATGGGCCTGTTTGACAAGCTCCGTAAAGCCGAGGAGCAGAGTCGGGGTGCGGCCCACCGGGGTTTCGAGAAAGCTCGAGAAACTTGGGACGATGCGCAGCGGCAACTGCGCCGCAAGATGCGCGTCCATCCCAGACCGAAAGACGCCACACCCGAACCGCTGCCGTTTTCAGCTACTTCGCCGGCTGCCACTTCCGGACCAGCCGCGATCGAGTCGTTGCCGCATCGCGCCGGCGAGGAAGATGCTGCATGAAGAATGGTGGGCGATGGCTGGTGGCCGGTTGAGCGAACCACCAGCCACGGACCACCGCATCACAGAAAACTCATCGCCGCCTTGCGTTATATTGAACGGCAGCGGTGATCCTGCTGAAAAAAATCCGGCTGCCCCTCGTGTGGCTTGCCGTGCTGGCGCTGCTGCTTGCCTTCGCGAGCTGCAAGCGCGCCCAGCTTAGGCCAGCCGAATATGCCTACGTGGCGGCGCCGCTGGCCAACCTCCGCGATCGCGTCTCGGCCGTGTACAACAAGACCGGAACGGTGCGCAACGGCCAGCGCGTGGAAATCCTGGAGAAGAGCAAGCGCTTCGTTAAGGTGAAGACCGATAGCGGCGAAAGCGGCTGGATCGAGCAGCGCTATCTCGTCGATGCCAACGTCTATGCGGGATTTGAGAAGCTCCGCGCCGAGAACAACAACACGCCCGTACAGGCGCACGGCACTACGCGCGCCAGCCTCAACATGCACATCGCGCCCGGACGCGAAACCGAGCACCTGTTCCAGCTTGCCGAGGGAGCGAAGCTGGAAATCCTGAAGCGCGAGACGGCCGAAAAGCCGCAGGCCAGGGCCATGGCTGCCCGGCAGCAGCCGGGGCCGAAAACCGGCAAGAGTGAAGAGCCGCCGGCCGCGGCGCTGGAAGACTGGTCGCTGGTGCGCGACGCGCAGCGCCATACCGGTTGGGTGCTGGCGCGCATGGTCGATGTAGATATTCCGCTGGAGATCGCGCAGTACGCCGAGGGCCAGCGCATCGTCGGCTACTTCGTCCTCAACGAAGTGCCGGACGCAGACAAGAAGGTGCCGCAGTTCCTGGTGTTGATGACCGAAAACAAAGACGGCCTGCCATGGGACTACGATCAGGCGCGCATCTTCACCTGGAACACCAAGCGTCACCGCTACGAAACCGCGTATCGCGAACGCAGGCTGGAAGGCGTGTTCCCCGCCAGCGTCGGCAGGGAAGATTTCGGCAAAGAAGGTGTGCTGCCGACATTTACTTTGCGCGTGAAAGATGACGCTGGCAACGTCGTCGCAAAGAAGTACAAGCTCAACGGGCCAATCGTTCGCCGCGTGCTCTCGCCCGGAGAGGAGCCGACGAGAGCAGCTGTGCCGCGCCGCAGGAAGCAGCGGTAATTCTCGCCGGCAATCCTGGCCAGGCGTCTAAGGCGGATTCTTGGCCATCCCCAAATTGCAGGCTGTTCAAAATGAAAAAGTTGTCCAAAATCCGGGGCAGCGGCTGGTTTTGGCCTAGGCATCAGCAGGGCGCAGGGAGGAATCCAACGGGTCGGGAGCGGATATGGCTGAAAAAGTGAAGACGCTGAACCTGCCGCGCGACTATAAAAAGTACCTGTACTTCATCGACGGCAGCGGGAACGTCTGCCAGAAGGCGAAGTCGGGCGAGGGCGATTCCAAGGTGCTGGTGGAGCACGCCATCGATCGCGACAACAAGTATCTATACTTCATCGACAAGGACGGGGACGTCGCCCGCTCCGAACGCGGTTCCAAAGGCACGAAGCAGAAGAACGTCGCCTGATGTCCGCCGAAAACTCGCCCCACATTTGGGTATTCCGTGAGGGGCGGCGCGCCACCCAAGGCCGCGCCCTCCTCGACGGCTTGGCTTCCGCCCTGCGGGCACTCTCGTCAAACTCAACACGAGACGCGCTGGTGGACGCGCTGCTGCGCGCCGGCGAACTGGAGTGCGCGCTGGAAGATGCTGCGTGGCCAGGCGCTGCGCGGGTTGCGCGCATCACCGATCTGCTGGCTGCGGCGCTGGCCGGTGCTCCGGACAACGCGCTGCTGCCACGCACGCAGGAACTTCTGGAGCAGGTGAGCACGCCGCAATCGGTGGATGTGGCTACTCCCGAGGGCTTCGTCTATTACGCGCTTCACCCGATGGATTTTGCGCGGGTGATGGAACGCGCCGGCGCGAGCAGCGGGGCCGTCGCGGTCATCGGCATCCGCAGCATCGGCACGACTTTGAGCGCGGTAGTTGCCGCTGCCGCCGTGCAATGCGGCCTACGCGCCACGCGTACCACCGTGCGCCCCACCGGGCATCCCTATGATCGGCGGACGTGTTTCGCTGCCTCGCAGTTGCGGTGGATCGCAAGTTGCCGGGCGGCGCAGGCGCAATTCTTCGTCGTGGATGAAGGCCCCGGGCTGAGCGGCTCGTCATTTCTCTCGGTTGCCGATGCGTTGCTCGAAGCGGGCGTGGAGCGGCGGCAGATTACGTTTCTGTGCAGCCGCGAACCCAACCCGGATGCGCTCGTTGCGCCAGATGCTGCTGCGCGCTGGCGATCGTTCCGCGTGCTCGCCACGCAAACAACGCACGTGCCGCCGGAAGCGGTCGAGCCTCTCGGCGGTGGAGAATGGCGGCGGAACTTTTACGCCGGCGAATCACTCTGGCCGGCGTCGTGGACGCAGATGGAGCGGCTGAAGTTTGCTTCCCGTGATCGGCGCCGCTGGTACAAGTTCGAGGGTCACGGACATTTCGGCCAGGCCGTGAGCGAGCGCTCGCGATTGCTCGGTGAGGCCGGCTTCAGCCCCAAGCTGCTGGGGCGGCGCGATGGATTTGGCGAGTACGCGCTGGTGCAGGGCCGGGCAATGAGCGTGGCGGATCTCTCGTCGGAGTTGCTGGAGCGCATCGCCGATTACTGCGCGCTGCGCGCGGTGGAGTTTTCCTGCCGAACGCCCGAGACGCAATTGCGATCCATGGTGGGTTTCAATCTTCGCGAACAACTCGGGATCGAAACGGAAAATGGGCTGGACGAATTGAGCGGCGGCCGTCCGGTGATTACTGACAATCGCATGCTGCCGCACGAGTGGATGATCGGCACTTCCGGCGCGCTGCTGAAGACCGACGCCGCGTCGCACGGCGACGATCACTTCTTTCCCGGGCCGGTGGACATTGCCTGGGACCTTGCCGGCGCCATCGTGGAATGGGAGATGTCGAGCGACGCGGCGCAATTTTTGATGGACCGCTTTCGCAGGCGCAGCGGTGACGATGCGCGAAAACGGCTGCCGGCGTATGTTCTCGGTTATTCGGTATTCCGCATGGCGTACTGCAGCATGGCGGCGTTCGCGATGCGCGGAACGGCGGAAGAGATACGGCTTCGCCGCGCGGCGCAGAGATATCGCGCGCAGGCAGAAGCGCAGGCGAAGACACGCCTCAGTTGCACGCTGCAGGCTTCAGTCCAGGAGCGTGAGCGCCCTGTAAGTCTCCAGTCCTCAGCGCAGGTATAAGTTCACAGTTTGAAACTTTGCACGTCGACGACGCCGCTGCCCGCGAGCGCGTCTGCGGCACGGCCGAGCGCCGCCCGCAAGACGGACAGGTTCACGCCGCCGTACGTCTCCGCGTACGGCTGCAGGTTGCGGTGGGCCCGTGCCAGCAGGGAGCGTGCGCCTTCGCGGTTGTGGTTTCCGTAATGGTGAAGCCCGACGGCAACCTGGATCAGCGATTGAAGGAATTTCTTATCGGCAGTTGAAGCGGCGCGCCAAACCTCCTCCAGCACCTCGTGCGCTTCGAAGTATTCGCCGCGATTGAACAGCGCGATGCCGCGCTGGAATGGTTCCGAGTCCACGGATCTAGTGTGGCACAGGCGAAACCCGGGTGGCAGAATCTAAGGTGTTAAGGCGCAAGAAGTTGCGCATCCCCATTCGATGATCTATGAAATGGCGGATTTCTCAATGGAAAACTCTTCTATTTCATGGATATGTGCCGCTTCGCGATTGCTGTAAATCTTTTGTTATCTTCAACATCAACTCTGGATTGCAAATTGCAGCGAAGTTTACAGTTTCACTCGAAAGTCTATTTTGGAATGCGCTGGGGGAGACCCTTTTGGGGGGAGTACTAAACCGAGCAAGCGCAGTCTCAACTACACCCAGCTTGCAGGCATGCAAGCACTCATTCCCAAGCATAGCCAGGTAGACACTCCAAGAGAGGGAGAAGCTATGAACTTTGCGTTTAGGACAGCGAAGCTCAGCCGCGCGACAAGCTTGTTTGTACTGTTTGTCATGTTGCTGGGACTGAGCGCATCCATGGTCGCGCAAGGCGGTCCGCGCGGCGCCATCGACGGGTTTGTAAAGGACCCGAGCGGGGCGGCCGTTCCGGACGCCAAAATAGCGGTCGTCAACCAGGGCACCGGCATCACCGAGCGCACCGTGACCACCACGAAAGACGGTCACTTTGCCGTTCCGTTGCTTCCGGTGGGCATTTACAAGCTGGTGGTGACGGCTCCTGCGACGCTGAATTTCGCGAGAGTTGAAGCCCCGGGCGTAGAGGTGAGAACCACCGAAACGACGCCGGTCATGATCGGCATGAAGGCGGGCGCGGTAGCGACCGAAGTCACGGTCAGCGACGTCGCTTCGCAAGTGCAAACCACCAGTGCGGCCACCGGTGAAGTGGTGGGCACGCACAGCATCTCGGAGCTGCCCCTGGTAACGCGCAATTTCTTCGGCCTGGCCACACTGGCCACCGGCGCGCAGGGCGAAATGTTCGACTCGGCAGCTCTGGGCCGCGGCGCGGTGACGATCAACGTCAACGGGCAGCGTCCAACCAACAACAACTACGAGCTGGAAGGCATCGTCGCCAACGACTTCAACCTTCCGGTTCTGGACAACGTGCCGCTTCCCAACCCGGACGCAATCGAGGAGTTCAAGACGCAGACCTCGTTGTTTGACGCGTCGCAGGGCCGCAATGGTGGCGCCAACATTCAGGTCAACCTGAAGTCGGGCACCAGCAAGTGGCATGGCAGCGCCTTTGACTTCTATCGCAACGATAAATTCAACGCCAACGGCTGGTTCGAAAAGCGCAATGAAATTGAAAACGGCGAGCTGAACAAGCAGCCGCGCTTGCACCAGCAGCAGTACGGCGGGCAGTTGGGCGGGCCGATTCCGCTGGTGAAGGACTGGTTCGTTTTCGGAACCTACCAGGGAACGCGCGCCAGCTCGGCGGCTTCCTCCGGTACCAGCATCTCGACCACGATCACGGCTCTACCGACCGACCGCAGCGCAGCCAACCTGGCCGCCATTTTCTTCCCGGGCGGCATTGGCGCGTGGGCGCCGGGCGTCGCTTCCCTGGATGCGACCTCGGTAGCGCTGCTCAACCAACCGCAGTCCAAGTGCCCGATCTTCGGCAACAACGGCTTCTGCATTCCGTCGGTCGGCACTCCGGGCCTCGTTGGTGCACCTGGTGCAAGTTTGCCCAAAGCGAACACCGCCAGTTTGGTGGCCTTCTCTCCCGGAAAGTACGACGAGAACCAGTTCGCCATCACGACCGACAAGACCATCGGCAACAACGACAAGCTCAACCTCCGGTATTTCTACGACAACTTTGCCACCGTTATTCCGTTGAACCTGTCTTCGGGTTCGACGCTGCCGTTCAGCCGCACCATTCCGCAGCAGAACCGGTTTGCGAAGGTAGGCTGGACGCACGCTTTCGGGACCAAGGTGGTGAACGACTTCAAGATCGGCGTCAACCGGTTCAAGTGGTCCTTCGCTCCGGGCGAACCGATCTCGGCGGCCGACATCGGGGAGACCCGTCCGAACGTGGCTGACTTCCCGGCCATGGCGCGTTTCTCCATCTCCAGCGGCTTCTCCATCGGCACCGGCCAGAACGACGACCGGAAGACGGTGCAGAACGGCTTCGTGTACGGCGATGACATTTCCATGACCAAGGGTCATCACGTGCTGCGTTTGGGCATGGAGATTGACCAGTACCAGCTCAATCGCCAGAACAATTTCTCCACCCGCGGTTCGATGACGTTCCCGAACTCGACAGCAGCGCAGAGCGTGGGCGGGTCCGGCATTCGTTTGTCCGGCATCCAGAACTTCCTGCTCGGGCGCATCAGCTCGACGCAGGCCGGCGGCGGCATCACCACCTACTACTTCCGGGCCAAGGACTACGCGACCTATTTCCAGGATGACTGGAAGATCCATCCTCGCTTGACCTTGAACCTGGGCTTCCGCTGGGAATTCCTGAGCACGGCGCACGACAGCCGCGGCTTCCAGACCAACTGGGATTTCAATGCCGCACAGAACCCGCCGGCAGTGGAAATCCACCCGGCGAACTTCCCCGGATCGCTGGCTACACCGGGCGTTCCGAGCTGCACGCAGAACGAGTGCCTGTACAAGAAGGCGCTGGAACCGCGCGTCGGCTTCGCGTGGGACATCTTCGGCACGCAGAAGACGGTCCTCCGCGGCGGATTCGGCATTTACTATATGCGGACTTCGAACCAGGCCAACCTGCAGACCACGGGCGGACTTCCGTTCCAGTTGGCAGTCTCGGCGGCGCCGTTTACGGTGACGCCCGAGAACCCGACTCCGAACTTGATTCCGCAGTCGTTCTTCCCGTTGTCCACCGGCGACACCGTGCCGGTCCTGACGTCGTTCAATGCAGCGACGGGCGCGCCGATTTTCAGCGGCCCGGCGTTCTCGGCGTTCATCTTCCAGCCGACTCGCGACCTGGTGCCGCCGCGCACCATGCAGTTCAACTTCGGTCTCCAGCATGAGCTGTTCAAAGACTGGGTGCTGGAAGTTGGCTACGTGGGCACGAAGGGCCAGAACCTGCTCGGACCGGGCGGCGCGCAGAACTTCAGCAAGTACTGCACCGCTAGCCATCCGTGCGAAATCCCGAACAACATCGCGCAGAACGTGACGGTACCGGCGGGCACGCCGTTCGTTGTCAAGAATGCCAACGGCACGATTGACATCACCGGCAGCACCTTCGATAACGCCAACGCTCGTGTTCCGGTGCAGTTCCTGGGCATGGCGGAAAACCACTACTTCGGTCAGATCAACGGCGGCTACTCGCGCTACCACTCGTTGCAGACCACCTTGCTGCACCGGTTTGCCAACGGGCTGTACATGCAGGCTGCCTACACCTGGTCGAAGTGCATTGACAACGGATCTGGTTCGCAGTTCGGCGACGAGCTAAACGGCCTGATCCAGTGGG
>JBPCSQ010000009.1:0-122687 GCA_051006995.1 Terriglobales bacterium | reverse complement strand
CCTCTGTCGTTCCCTCAATATCGATAATGTCGTCGGCAATCTGGAACGCCAGGCCAGCGCCTTGCCCGAAGCAGCGGAGTTGCGCGACGTCGCCGTTTTTGGCGCCGGCATAGATTCCACCGCTGACCAGGCTGGCGGTGATCAGCGCCGCGGTCTTGGATTTGTGAATGTACTCCAAGGTCTGCGCGTCCGGCTTCTTGCGTTCGGCTTCCAGGTCCATGACCTGGCCGCCGATCATGCCGCCACAGGTACCGGTGCCGCGCGCAATTTCCTCGATGATGCGCACGCGCCAGTCGGCGGGGCAGGGAATTCGCGCCAGAACTTCGTAGGCCAGCGTCTGCAGCGCATCGCCAGCGAGGATCGCCATGGCGTCACCATAGACCTTGTGACACGTAGGGCGGCCGCGGCGCAGGTCATCATTATCGAGCGCGGGCAGATCGTCGTGAATCAGCGAGTAGGTATGCAGCATCTCCAGCGCGGCGCCGAGCTTGTCCACCCCGAGCGGCAGCACGCCGGCGATCATGCGCGCGGCCTCGATGCACAGAATGGGGCGCAAGCGCTTGCCTCCGGCAAACACGCTGTGGCGCATGGCCTGATGAATGACGGGCGGGTACTCGGTCGCGGCCGGCAACAGCCGTTCCAGCGCGTCGTCGGCCAGCGCGCGCCCTTTTTCCAGAATGTCCGCGAGCATAAACGCGCCAGTATACCAGCGGGTTAGGACTTCCGAGCGCTGCGTTGCGGGTTGTGCTGGGTGCGGCAATTGTGGATATTAGCGGCATCATGACCGCGAAAAAGAAAAAGAGGAGCACACGCCCGCAGCGCGGCAGGCCCGCCATGCCCGCCGGCTATCAAACGCCGAAAGGCATGAAGGGCATGATGTCGTGGCCGGCTGTCGAGAAAAAGATCGAGGCCGCGCACAACTACTGGATCTGCACTACGCGACCGGACGGACGCCCGCACTCCATGCCGGTGTGGGGCGTGTGGCACGACGGCGCGGTGTATTTCGCCACCGACGCCGGTTCGCGCAAGGCACGCAACCTGAAGGCCAATCCCGCCATGCTGATTCATCTGGAGTTGGACCGCGAGGTCGTGATTCTGGAGGGAGTCGCCGAGAAGATCACCGACCGCGCCGTTCTCAAGCAGCTCGACGCACCCTATGCGCGCAAGTACAAGATGAAGGTCAGCACCGCGCCGGGGGAGATGTTCCTCGTCTGCCTGCGCCCCCAGGTGGTGCTCGCCTGGACGGAGAAACAGTTCGCCAGCAGCCCGACGCGCTTTACATTCACCTAACCGTGGCGCGCTAGTTGCTTACGCCATCAAATGCCGCTTGCGTCGCCCGGGAAAGAACTTGCGACCTTTGTCCGCCCTGCTACTCCAATCCTCAATTCCGCTGAGCCGACCAGAAAGACCGCACAGGGAGCGCGACCGTGGCAGCATCCGCAGAAGCTCCGACTGGGACGCCGCTTCCGACCGAGACCGGATTCTCCAAGCTGGTGCGTCTCTGCCTGGGTGCCGAAAGACCGCTGCCGCAGGACGGTTCGGAGCCTCGCAAGAGACCTGCCAGGCTCCTGTACGACGTTGACGAGCATCCTCCGCTGGCAATTGCGTTCGTCATCGCCATCCAGCACGTGCTGGTGATGTCGGTGGGCTGGATCTATGTCGTTGTTCTGGTGACTTCCATGGGCGGCACCACGGCGCAGAGCCAGGCGATTATCCGCATTTGCATGATCACGACCGGGATCGCCACCATCCTCCAAGCTCGCGCGAACGGGAAGGTCGGCGCCGGGTACTTGTGTCCGGTGTTCCCCGGTTCGAATCATCTTCCGACGGCCATCCTGGCCGCTAAGACCGGCGGGCTGCCGCTGGTGTTCGGCATGACCAGCTTCTCCGGTGTGGTCGAGACTGTGCTCTCACGATTTGTGCGCCGGCTGCGCGCCTTCTTCCCTCCGGAAGTCACCGGGCTGGTCGTGGCCATGATCGGTATTCAGCTTATCCGGCTGGCTTTCGTCCGCTTTTTCGGACTTGAAAATCAGCATGTCAGCCCGCGTGCTGCCCTGGTGGCTACCATCACGCTGGTCGCCATGGTGTTGCCAACCGTCAGCCGAACCCGTTTGCGTCTTGCCCCGGTGCTCCTGGGGCTGGCTGCGGGTTATGTGGCATCGCTGTCGCTGGGAGTTCTCCATTTCAACGCGATACGCGCGGCACTGGCGGTTCCCTGGATTGATTTTCCCGATCATGTTCCTGGGTGGGGTTGGAAGTTAAGCCCAGCCATGATGCTGCCGTTCGCCATTGCCAGCCTGAGCGCCGTTCTCAAGGGAGTGGGCGACGTCACTTTCTGCCAGAAGATCAACGACACGGAGTGGAAACGCACCGACATGAAGTCCGCTTCCGGTGGCATTCTCACGCCGGGTCTAACCAATCTCATCGGCGGCGCCGTCGGGACCATCCCGCACACCACGTCGTCCAGCGCAGTCGGTCTGACGAGCGCTACCGGCGTGACCAGCCGCTCGGTGGCGGTCGTGCTGGGAGGGCTGCTGGTCGGACTGGCATTCGTGCCTAAGTTGGCCGCCCTTTTTTCCGTCGTGCCCACGCCGGTGATGGGTGCGGTGATGGTGTATATCGCGTGCTTCATCACCCTTGGCGGCCTGCAGGTGCTTACCTCGCGCATGCTGGATAACCGCCGCATTTTTGTCATCGGCATCTCTCTGCTGTTCGGCCTCAGCGTGGAAATTGTTCCCGCGCTTTACCAGCAATTCCCGGCCGTCGTTCATCCTCTGTTCTCCTCGGCCCTGTCGCTGGGGACGGTCCTTGCCGTCAGCCTCAATATGCTGTTCCGCATTGGCGTGGGGCGGACCCGCGAGGCAGTTTTGTCGCCCGAAACCGATAACCTCGACACCGTCTCTGCGCTCATGGAAGAGCAGGGCGCCACCTGGGGTATGCGGAAAGAAGTGTGCAGCCGGATTGTTGATGCGCTGCATGAATTTTTGTCGGCGATGCAAATGCTGGGCGTGCAATCGGCGGTGAAGGCGCAACTGCGCTACGATGAAATCAAGTTTGTCGCCGCCCTCGAATACGACGGCCCGGAGATGAGGATCCCCAAAGCGCCGCCGTCGGCGGAAGACCTGGTGAGCGGCAAGGCCAATATCAGCGAGCTTTCCAGCTACATGCTGCGCCGGCATGCCGACCACGTGCGCGTCATCCAGCGCGGCCCCACCTGCCACGTCTATCTGCACTTCGACGACTAGGCCTACCCCGGCACGGATCAGCGTGAACCCCGGTCCTCAAAGAACTCCCATCCAGGTCTGGCGAGAAGAACCCATCCGGCATCCCACTTCCATATGGCCGGCACATCGCGAAAGAAAAGAACCGATCGAGTCGTCGAGGGAGCTGTCGCAGCCGAGAAACTCCGCCAGAGTTTCCCGCGCATCGATTTGCCAATCCAGCCTCCGTTCCCGCCCATGGAGGCCAAGTCCGTAAAGGAAATTCCCGGCGGGCCCGGCTGGATTTACGAACCCAAGTGGGATGGCTTTCGCTGCCTGGTGTTCCGCCGAAATGATGAAGTGTTGCTTCAATCGAAGAGCGGACAACCGCTGGGCCGCTACTTCCCGGAACTGGTGGAGGCGTTCCGCAAGCTGAGCGCGCGCGAGTTCGTGCTCGATGGCGAGATCGTGATCCTCGTGGACGAACAGCCCTCCTTCGATGACCTGTTGCTGCGTATTCATCCCGCCGAGAGCCGCATCCGCAGGCTGGCGAAGGAGTCGCCAGCCTCTTATCTCGCCTTCGACATGCTGGTGAATGACCGCGGCGAAGCGGTGGTTGATCGGCCTCTCCAGGAACGCCGGCGGGAGCTCGAGCGTTTCTTTAAGCAGGCTGCGAAGCACAATGATTCGATTCGCCTTTCACCTGCAAATCAGGACCATCGCCAAGCCGAGCGCTGGATGAAGGAGTTGGCCGGCAGCGGCTTCGACGGCGTCATCGCCAAACGCGCCGACGCGTCCTACGCCTCGGGCGAACGCACGGCCATGGTCAAGGTGAAAAAGATTCGTACCGCAGACTGCGTGGTCGGCGGCTTTCGCTGGGCCAGCAACGGCGGCGCGGTCGGGTCTCTGCTGTTAGGGCTGTACAACGAGCAGGGGCAGCTGGATCACATCGGCTTTTCCTCCAGCTTCACCGCCGAACAACGCAAAGAATTGAAAAAGATCCTGGAGCCCTTGCGCGGCGGCAGCGGCTTCACCGGACGCGCGCCCGGCGGTCCCAGCCGTTGGAGCACGGAGCGCAGCGGCGAATGGGAACGGTTGAAGCCGAAACTCGTCTGCGAAGTCGCTTACGATTATTTCTCGCAGGGCCGGTTCCGCCACGGAACGAAGTTTCTGCGCTGGCGTCCTGACAAGTCGCCACGCCAGTGCACGTTGGAACAGGTACGGGTCCCGCGGCGGGCGCAGCATCGGCTCGCAAGCTGAGCTGGATCTACGGTTCGATCATGCACCATGAAGAATTCAGAAGGCAGAATGACCACCATCTGCCCAAAGGCCATTCTGCATTCTGAATTTTTCATTCGAGCAATAAAAAAGCCCGGCGCTCACCGGGCTGTGCCCCGCGACGACGATGATTACGCCGCCGCGTTCGACTGCGCCATATGCAGGTTGCGGCTCACCGCCTGCACGATGCCGGCCGCGTCGGCGTTCTGGCAACAATCAATGGCGCCAGCGGCCAGCGCCAACGCCCACATCTCCTCGTCGGGAATGCGGTGCGTGGCCACCACCGATGTCTGTCCGAACTCGCTGACCAGTTCATGAATGTCGTTCAAGTCCGCCAGTTCCAGGTCCACGATGGCGAGCTGGGCGCGGTGCTTGGGGATGGCGCGGCGCACTTCCTCCAGGGAGCGCGCTACGGCGACGGAACGGAAGTGAGAATGGAGCGAGGCGGCGAGTCTGGCTGCCGAACTCGGATCACTGCTGGCGACGACCACATTGAGGCGCTGCATGGCTGGGCCTCCTTTTCCTGCTGGAATCGAAGTGGCGCTCGCGGTTCTAGCTGTTGGCCTCGGCCCGCTCCGCCGAGGGCTCGAACGGTTCAGGCTTCCCGTTTTGCTTGAGCAGAATTTCCACCTTGCCTTCGGCCGCTTCCAGTTCCTTTCGGCAGGAATTGGAGAGCTGCACGCCTTCTTCAAAGAGCTTCACCGCCTGTTCCAGGGGCACGTTCCCCTTTTCCAACTCGTCCACGATTTTTTCCAGGCGCTGAAGGCAATCTTCGAACTTCGGCAAGGTCGTCCTCTAGGGGAATTTTAGTCCAAATTCGGACGAACCGAAGGCGGAAATTTCGTCACACAAAGGCGCTCGAAAGGCCGATATCGGCGCTTGTCCTTTTGGGGATAATCCGACCCTTATGCGGTGGCGGTGCCGCGCGAACCCAGCGCTTCGAGCACGTCCACGGCGGCGGTGTAGCGGCCCAGAGGAGCGCTGATCTGCACCCCGCTGACCATGGCGCGGACCGCGATCAGCATCTCACGGGCGATGGCGATGCCCTCCACCCGCGCGGCTTCGGCCGTCGCCGCCCGGCCCATGCGGTCCATGATCTCTTTGGGGACGGCCACCCCAAGCTCGCTCTGCATGAACTCGGCGTTGCGCACCGATATCAGCGGCCAGATACCGGCGATGATCGGAATTCGGCAGTGCTCAGTCCGGCGCACGAAGTTCTCCAGCAGCTTGAGGTCAAACACCGGCTGGGTGACGGCGTAGTCGGCTCCGGCTTCCACTTTGTACTCGAAGCGGCGGACCTCTTCTTCGATATTGGCCAGGCCTGGATTGGCGCCGATGCCGATCACGAACCCGGTGGGTGCGCCAATCGGATTGCCGCCCAGATCCACGCCCTTGTTGAGATTGGAGACGATGTTCACCAGCCCGATGGAATCTACATCGAAGACCGCGGTTGCGTCCGGATAGTTGCCCATCTTCGGCGGGTCGCCGGTGATGCAGATCAAGTTCCGAATTCCCAGCGCCTCGGCGCCGAGCAGGTCCGACTGGATGCCGAGCACGTTGCGGTCGCGGCAGGTGTAGTGCAGGATGGCTTCGACGCCGACCTGCTGCTGGACCAGCGTGGCCAGGGCCTGGTTGCTCATGCGCGCCGAAGCTCGCGGGCTGTCGGGGATGTTGATCCCGTCAATGCCCACCGATTTCAGGAACTTCGCGGCGTCGAGCTCCTTGCTGGCCTGTGTGCCGCGCGGAGGCACAACTTCGATCATGGTCACAAACTCGCGCTTGGCAATCCTGGCGCCCAGCCGGGAGCGCTTCTCCAGCGGGATTACCGCCGCCGTTACCACCTCGGGCTTCTTCACCACCACCGCGGATTGCACTGCCTTGGCAGTGTCGGCACGCATGAAGGAGCGCATGAACTTAATGTGTTCCGGCGTGGTGCCGCAACATCCGCCGATCAACCGCACTCCCGCGGCGATGTATTGCGGAACGTAGTTGGCCATGTACTCGGGCGAGCAAAGATAGATGTTGCGTCCTTCAACCGCGCGCGGCATGCCGGCATTGGGCTGCGCGGAAAGCGGAATGCCATTCGTCACCAGGCGCACCCGCTCCATCGCGCTCAGCATGGCGCCCGGTCCGACGCTGCAATTGCAGCCGATCACGTCCGCGCCCCAATCCGCCAGCTTGGCGCCGAAGGTCTCCGCGCTTGCTCCGTCCAGACAATTGCCGTCTTCGTCAATGGTGACTTGCGCAACCACCGGCATGTCGGGGCTGACCTCGCGCGCCGCGCGCAACGCCTGCCGCAACTCGTCGAGATAGCCAAAAGTCTCCAGGATGATAAGGTCCACTCCGCCTTCCAGCAGCGCCGCAATTTGTTCGACGAAGGCAGCATGCGCTTCGTCGCGCGCCGTTTTGCCCAGCGGTTCGATACGCACGCCGAGCGGCCCGACGGAACCTGCCACCAGTCCGCCGAATGGCTTCGCGGCCTCGCGCGCCAGCTTGGCGCCGGCGATATTGATTTGCTTGGTCTTCTCGGCGCAGCCGTGCCGCGCCAGGCGGAAGGAGTTGGCGCCGAAGGTGTTGGTTTCGGTGATGTCGGCGCCCGCCTGGAAGTAGTCGTGGTGAATCTCGCGAATCATGTCGGGCATGGCGAGATTCAATTCGTCGTAACAACGATTGATGAAGACACCCTTGGCATACAGCAGCGTGCCCATTGCTCCATCACAAAGCAGCGGTTCGCGTTTCAGGCGGGATACAAGGTCTATGGCCATGCGCAGAGGATCCAGGAGTCTTTAAGCAATCTACTATGATCGTAGGGATGAAGGGAAGCTGCGCGCAAGCGCCGCGCGCTGCTTTGCTATAATCCCTTTTTCCACACCTTGATCCTACCGAAGAAGCGGGGAGCCCGAGGGTTTGAAGCAAGCACTCATTCTGACCGTATTCGCTGCTGCGAGTCTGCTGACTTCCTGCGGAAATAATTACGGCTCGAGCAACACGACAACGACGACTCCCACCACCTCCAATGCCAGCGGCCAGGTCAGCGGCATTCAGAAACGCGTCTTCCTTACCAATCAGTTCCTGGGACAAGTTGACATCATTGATGCCTCCAACGACACCATGAAGACGCTTCTCACGTTCACTACGACCGGCGCCGCCAGCAACTCGCTGGTGAACGTCATGTCCATCGGCCTGAACCCTACTTTCATGGTGCTCACCCCGGACAAGAAATTTACGGTCGTGTTCGACGCGGGGCGCAATCAGGTGGACGCGATCAACAACTCCCAGGAATTTGAGAACACCGCGCTGCAGCTTGCGGGTCCCACGGAAAGCATTGTTACTGCGAGCGACAGCAAGTCGGTATACATTGCCATACCCACGGCAAGCGTCAGCGGCCAGCCTAGTGGCACGGTGCAGCCGATGGACATGGTGACGCCTATCGTTGGTCCTGCCATTCCGGTGCCGGGCGCGCGTCGGCTGGCGCTGAGCCATGATGGCAAGACGGTGCTGGCCTTCGCCAACGATACCAACAATCTGTACGTGGTGATTCCTTCCACCAGCGCCGTTACCACGCTGAGCGGTTTCGATCGCCCTACTAACGCGGTGTTCAGCAGCGACGACAGCAAAGCCTACATCCTGAATTGCGGGCCGGAATGTGGCGGCACGACGGCCAGTATTGCCGTGCTGAACATGGCGACCAATACTGTCACCAATACCATTCCAGTGTCGGCGGCAACCGTCGGCTTTCTGAACGGCACCGCGCTGTACGTCGCCGGCACCAGCGCTGCCGGTGGGCGACTGGACGTGGTGGACACCGGAACTCTGGCGGTGACCAAGTCGGGAGTGGTCATTGGCGACGGCTTCCATCAACTGATGGCGCTAGCTTCCAATAACAAGCTCTTTATCGGAGCGCGGAGTTGCACGGCCGGCGTCGGCTGCCTTTCCATCTTCGACGCTACCGCGGGGTCGGCCGTTATCCCGTCGACGGCGTCCAACACGGGCGATGTCACCAGCGTGCAGCCGATCTCCGGCCGCAATGCCGTCTACGTTGTGCAGAGCGGCGAACTGGTCATCTACGACACGACCACCAATGCGCCGCAAGCTACCCAGTTTGACATTGTCGGCAAGGCGTACGGCGTGCTGCAGGTCGATCCGTAGCTACTGCGAACTCAGCGTCAAGCGGTGCGCGCGCGCCTTCTCCACGGCATCCGGCGAGAAGGGAAGCCGGAACGTTGTTCCCCCATACCACGCCGGCCACTGGTCCATGTAATAGGGACTGCGAAAATTGCCGGATTGGCCGGTGACAATGTTCAGCGTGGACGCGTCCAGATCAGAAAAATCCACGGTCATACGTTCCGACGGACCAAAATCTCTCCCCACCTGCTTGACGGTCGTGCCGTCGCCCGATTGCGGCTGCCAGCCGGGACCGGTCCAGCGGCGCAGCATCGGGACGCCCCCGAAAATGGGATGCTGGATGTAAAGCGGCGCCACACTGCTCCACGTCCATCGTGAAACGTCGTTCGGCGCGTCTTTCTCGGCGACCGCTGTTTCCACCGCGGCGACCAGCAGATCGTCCCAGGTTTTGAATTCCTTCGGCAGCCAGCGCGCTGGCTGCCGCGAGAGCAGATTTTCCAGCCACACGTCGGAACTGTGCCAGGAATATTGCCGCCAGCCGGTCGTAGAATTCGATTTCTCGTCGCCGCGGCCCAGATACGGTTCCAGCAGCAAAGCCATCAGGCGTCGCCGCGAGCGCGACACGATGGTGGGCGCCGCCGAATCAGCGCGCACGCGACCGTCCCACTGGCGCAGGATCTCGGCGGCCGCTTTGGCTCGAGCCGATGCCGCCTTCGCATGATCCACAGAGTAGGCGAACCGCTGCGCGAAATAGCGGTCCACGTCGGAGTCAATGTCGGTTTGTAGCGCCAGCATGTCCGAGGGCGAAAACTTTTTCCCCGACTGCAGCACGCGGTAAATGCGTTCCTGGCGATAGGGCGGCATCCATTCGGAGGTGATGAAGTACGGGTATCCGTCTGGTGTCACCCGGCCGTTAGCGGTGGCGATCACGCCCGACTGCGGATCGAAGACGCTCGGCATCTTCTCGAACGGCAGGTAGCCCGTCCATTCGTACGTGTCGACATTTCCCGGAACCGGCTTGGTCGCGTCGCCGGCAGCGCGCTGCGGAATCCAGCCAGTGGCCTGATAGCCGATGTGGCCGTCCACATCGGCATAGACGATGTTCTGCCCGGGTCCGCCGAACTCCGCGGCGGCTCGACGAAATTCCTCCCAGTTTTGCGCCACCGCAACCTGCCGGAAGAACTGCACGGTGGACGAGAGCTCGCGCGGATCATACAGCGTCCATTTCAGGGAAAGCTTGCGCGTCTCGCCGGCAAGAACGTCGCTCAGGATGGGCCCGTGGCGCGTTAGCAGCACATCGAAACTTTCGTCAGGCTGCCGGTGGACGTGAATGACTTCGTGCCTGCGCTCAGGCGCTTGCCAACCCTGCGGAGTTTCGTATTGGCCGGCAGAATTGAAGTTCTCGACGTACAGGTCGGTGACGGCCGGACCAATGTTGGTGAAGCCCCAGGCGATGCGCCGGTTATGACCGGCCTGCACCAGCGGCAGCCCGGGCGAGTTCACGCCAGCGACGTCGAAATCCCCCGCCGTCAGGTGCACCTCGTACCAGACGTTCGGAATGTGGTGCTGCAAGTGCATATCATTCGACAGCAGAGGCTCGCCCGAAACCGTGTGCGCTCCTGAAACCACCCAATTGTTGGAGCCGGCAACCAGTTGCTCGCCGATCTCCAGCGCGGTGGGCTCGCTGCTGTTCCGATCCGGCGCGCAGTTGCGGCTCTCCTCCGACTGAGACTCTTTCGCCGGCGGCTCAAAAGGCGGCTCGGTCTGCCGCGGCGGATGGTCGCGCCAGGAGATGTTCGGGAAGAGATCGGCCGCCAGCTCCGGCGGCAGGCGCGTTGTCACTTTTTCCCGCGCCAGTTCGTCGGTGACGTAATACAGGTTGAGCATCTCGTTGAACATGGCGCCAATGAGCAGCGAATCCTCCGCCGTCCACGGCCGCGGCGCATACCCCAGCAGCCGGAATTCGATGGGCAGGGAAGCGGGGTGGGATTCCATGAAGGCGTTCACTCCACGGGCGTAGGCATCGAGCAGCGTGCGGTCTTCAGGCGCCATCACCGCCGCCGCGCGCTGCGCCGCCTGGCGCATGCCCAGCGTGCGCTGCATGCGGTCAGACTTTACGTACCGCGCCCCTAGCACTTCCGCCAACTCTCCGGCGGTGAAGCGCCGGGTCATGTCCATCTGCCACAGGCGGTCCTGCGCGGTGACGTAGCCCTGCGCAAATAGCAGGTCAGCCATGGTGGCGGCCGTGATGTGGGGCACACCGTGAGAATCGCGAATGACCGTGACCGGCGCCGAGAGCCCGTCCACATGTACGCTGCCGTCCAGCTGCGGCAGGGCCGCGTCGGTGGTGTGCAGAAACAGCCAGATGCCCCCGCCTGCCGCGAGTAGCACCACGGCGAGCAGTCCCAGGACAATTCTCAGCAGCAGACGCGCAGCTCGACGCCTTTCCGGCGCCAGGGTTGGAGTAGCCATTCCTCCGATTGTATGCAGACTGTGGTGGATCGAACAATTGCCGGCTAGGCGGCAGTGGTATCCTGATTTGGCGCGGCTTTCTAGCGCCCGCTGCCTTGACTACGCTGCAAAAACGCGTTGACGACCAGCCTTCCATTTCGGCGGAGAACGTCCGCGAGGCCGAAGGCATCTTTCACCAGCACTTGAAAAAGGTCGGCCTCAAGCACACCGACCAGCGCGATACCATCCTGCGAACGTTCCTCGACACCCGCGAGCACCTCTCGACCGAGGAACTGTACCGGCTGGTGCGCAAGAAAGATCCGCACATCGGCGCCACTACCGTGTATCGCACGCTCAAGCTGCTGGCCGAGTGTGGCCTGGCAAGCGAAGTCGCCTTCCACGACGGCATCACCCGCTACGAGCACCAGTACAACCGCCGCAACCACCATCACATGGTCTGCACCGAATGCGGCGGTTCGGTCGAGTTTTTCTCTCCCGAGGTCAGCAAGCTGGAGCAGGAGATCGGCCGCAAGCACCACTACATGACCACCCGCCACACCTTCCAGATCTACGGTGTCTGCGAAGCCTGCCGCCGAAAATCGGCGGCACGCCGCCCGGTGTAACAAAAGCCGCGCCCCACGCCCTTTTCGACGTTTTTTCTATCTGCGGCATTGCCCGCGCGCGGGGATTTTGATATTGTCCGCGCGGTAAAAGGGAGGGAGTTTATGGCGCGTTTCTGCTCCGGTTGTGGAACCCAGTTGCCCGACAACGCAAATGCCTGCCCGAAGTGCGGCTTGGTGGCCGGCCAATCTGTCGGCGGAGGCGCCGCCGCCGCGCCCGCGGCGAGCAGCAACGCGGCTCTTGCCGACAACATTGCCGGGCTGCTTGCCTATGTCACCATCGTTCCGGCAATCATTTTCCTGGTCATTGAACCGTTCAATCGCAACCGGTTCGTGCGCTTCCATGCCTTCCAGAGCATCTTCCTGTGCGTGGCGTGGTTTGTCGCACATATTGTGTTGATGATGATCCCCGTCCTGGGGTGGATGATTGCGGGCCTGCTCGGCCTCGCTTTCCTCGTCTTGTGGGTTCTGTGCATGGCGAAGGCGTACAGCGGCCAGATGTTCAAGCTGCCGGTCATTGGCGATATCGCCGAGAAGCAGGCCAACGCAGTTTAAGCAGTCAGGCGAGTACAAGGTGGTGAGGCAAAGCGGGGCGGTCGCCGCCCCGCTTTTTCCTGCCTTGACAGAAGCCCCCCAAGGTGAGATTCCTATACGCTTTTGCTTTGCCAGAAGGGGCTCCCGTGAGAGTGCGTGTCTTCTACCACGACAAATGTTTTGACGGCGCGTGCTCGGCCGCGCTGTTCAGCCGCTTTTATCGCGAACGCATCCGCCAGGACGTGGAATTCGCCTACAGCGGCCTGGTCCACCGCGCCGGCGCCCTGTTCGACGAGTCCAAATTCGACGGCGACGAGAACGCCATCGTGGACTTCAAGTACTCCACCTCGCCCAAGATCACGTGGTGGTTCGACCATCATCTCAGCGCCTTTCTCACGCCGGAAGATGCCGCCCATTACGAGCAGCAGGGAAGCACCAAGAAATTCTTCGACCCCGATTACCGCTCCTGCACGAAGTTCATTGCCACCATCGCCGAGAAGCGCTTCGGGTTCAATCCCGCGCCGGTGGCTGAGCTCATCGAATGGGCGGACATCATTGACGGCGCCGCTTATGCCGACGCACGCACGGCCGTCGAAATGAAGCAGCCAGCGATGAAGCTCACCATGGTGATCGAATCGTCCCAGGACCCGACCTTCAACCCACGCCTGATCCCGCTGCTGGCCACCATGCCGCTGGGGGAGATCATTCAGCAGCCGTTCGTCGCTGAGCTGCTGCCGCCGCTTCTCAAGCGCCACGAGGAATCCATCCGCGTGCTCCGCGAACGCGCCGAATGCAAGGAGGGCACCCTCTATTTCGACGTCACCGACAAGGAGTTGGAAGGCTACAACAAGTTCATTCCTTACTACCTGCATCCGAACTGCGTCTACAGCGTCGGGCTCAGCAAGAGCAGCTTCCGCACGAAAGTGGCGGTTGGCTCCAATCCCTGGGCGCGCCCCGACAACATGGTGAACCTGGCGAAAATCTGCGAACGGTACGGCGGCGGCGGTCATGCCCGCGTAGGGGCCATCTCATTCGAGCCCGACCGATTCGACCAGGCGCGCCAGGCAGCGGCCGAGATCGTCGCCGAGTTGCGCGCCACGTACCGTGCCTCTCCCAATGGCGGTCCAGCGAAGTAACCGCCTCCGGCGTTGGCACGTCACAGGGCGTACTAAGGCCGCCTGTGGTCCGCTCTAACCCTGCCTCGCAACAATTCCGCGCATCACGTTGAGCCAGAGTAGATGTCCCGTTAGTCTTCTCTCGGGAGTTTGTTTGCGCCGTTTTTCCCTCATCCTGGCCGCGGCCGTTGTTGTCTCTACACTGGCGTTCGCGCAGGCGCCTCCGAAGCGTCCAGCGGGTTCCAGGCGTGCGGAAAACGTGGTCACGGGACAGACCTACGAGTCACGCAAAAAATTCGTGCTGGAGACGATCCAGTCCGCGGTCGCCCTGCCGCAAGCCGACCCGCAGGATCACTTGCGGGTGCTGACCTCGGCGGCGCGCCTGGCATCGTCGGTATCGCCTGCGCTGGCTCGCAGCCTGGCACGCCAGGGCGCTGAAATCGAAACCCAGTTGGTTGCTAGCGGGCAAAGACCCGCCGTCTCCGTGCTGGAAACCGGGCTCGTGGATTGCGCCACGGCGACGCGGTTCGTGGAATCGATTCCCCCCGAAGCGCTGGCCAATGCCGAGCAGGCGCTGATCGGGGTCTCCGGCAAATGCTCCGGGGCAGTGCCTGCCATCCAGCGCAAGCTGGATGACGCCGCGCGACAGGGTTCGGTCCCGCCGCGCATCGCGCTGGCTGCCATGGACGCTAGCGGCATCGGCTCCGTGTGGTCGCAGCGGGAATTCGAGAGTCTGTTTTCCTCTTTGCCCGACGCGCAGCAATCCACCACCCTCGCGCCTGCCTTGGCCGAGGTGTTCGACCGGGCGGCTCTCGCCGGGAACAGTGAACTGGCAGCCGGCGCCGGCATCAAGTTTCTGGAGTGGCTCAGCAAGATGGACCCCGCTCCCGAGCGCAGTCAGGCGGTCACCGTCACCACCGGCACTCTGAAGAAGGTATTAGGAGAACAGCGCTATCAGGAGGCGCTGCGCGCCAACCTCATGGCATCTCAGGTGGCGCAGACCGCCGGCCAGCCCTTCGAACTACCACCGCCGCAGGAGGACACCAACATCTCGGTGCTGCGCGCCATGGCCAGCGGTTCCAGTGATAAAAGCGAAGAGCTCAGCCAACTGGGAGCGCCGCAGCGCGCCCGCCAGTCTGCCGCCTACGGCTTTGCTTCCGGAAAAGCCGGCGACAAGGCCGCCGCCCACCGCTATTTCGATACCGCGTACTCCGCGCTTGACGACAGTTGGGAAAATCGGGTGCCCGGGCAGGACGTTGTGGCCCTGGTCGAGGAGGTCAGCGGCGCTGCGGCGCGCGTGGACGCCATCGCCGCCCTCAATCGTGCCCAGAAGCTGAATGCGCCGCCGGCGCGGGCCATCAGCATGCTCGCCGTCGCCCAGGCGGTCCTCACGCAGCAGACCTGCGTGCCGCCCTCGGTCACCGCCGCCAATCCGAAGTAGCCGCCTCGCCCCAGCCCGAAACGGAACTTCTGGCCTCACCCCTGTGACGGATAACCGTGCTCCCCGCCCGCGGCAGGGGCAGACTTGTTGCTGACCGGCTGGCTTCTTCATCCAGGAGGTGATCCCGATGGCAACCACAGCGGAGAAAGTCACCGATAACATTTCCCAGACCATGCACAAGGTCAAGCACGCGACCTCAACCCTGGCCGGCACCATTGACGATGCCGTGGACACGGCCAAGCACATCGGCAAGCGCAGCAGCGATGCCGCCGAAGAATTGATGGACGATACCGTGCTGCGCATCAAGCGTCATCCTACGGAGACCGTCGTCGGAGCTTTCGTTCTGGGTGTAATCGCAGGAGGCTTGATTGACTACGTGATCCGTCGTCGCTAGCAAGGCGCTGGCGAGACAAGGCTTGAATCTGCGCGCTGGGGGCGGTTCGCCGCCCCTTTTTTGCGGCGCGGATTCCTACCGCTGTCGGCGGATTTTCATGCCTTGCGTTTCCCGGCTGGCGCGGCTGTCGCGACGCGGGACATGGACCGGCCGTTCCGACTCCGGAGGTTCCGCCGGCTCATAGCGCCCGCGGCTCCAATCGGCGCGGTCTTCCTCGCAAGTGCAATGTTGGTGCTGATGTTTCAACCTGGAGTTCTCCCTTGTTGGTTGAAAATTTCGCACCAAACCTTTGCTGGCGCAAGTGATAAATGAGGGCACCCGGAAAAATTTCAGAGTGCTGGCGGCTAGGTGCTGGGTGCTGGCGGCTGGGGGGCTGGCGGCTACGCATGGAGGGGCCGGGCGGATTCGAACCGCCGACCTAGAGTTTAGGAAACTCTTGCTCTATCCATCTGAGCTACGGCCCCGCATTTCTAGGTTAGCACGTGCCGCCCGCTTGAATTGAGCGCAAAAAGAGGTGCGGACGCGTGGTCCGCACCTGGTTATGTCTGCATCAGGCAATCTGTTCTTGATCCGCGTTCATCAGCGTAAATCCGCGGCAGATTTCTAAATACTCCCTGTTCTAGAACGTAAACTTCATCGCCAACTGGATGCCGCGCGGGCCTCCGCCGCCCAGGAACGGATTGCCCACGCCCACATCGCCGGTGGCGGTGAGCTGGTAGGCGCCGTTGCCAACCTCGCGGTTGCCGACCTGGTGCAGTCCGCAAGCGCAGTTATTGAACGGGCTCACGTTGGACGCCGGATCGGCGATGAATGCCGGCAGCAGGGGGCTGGCGAAATTCGGGTGGTTCAGCACGTTGAAGAACTCGGCGCGGAGCTGCATCTGCACCCGCTCCGTGATGGCGGTGTTCTTGTAGATCGCCAGGTCCCACTGCTTGTACGGCGGTCCGACCAGCGCGTTGCGTCCCAGAGTGCCGTAGTGACGCGTCCCCGGCAGACAATCGGAAGCGAACCCGGTGCCGGTTGCGGGCGCCACCGTGCAGGGCATGGCGAAGGATGTCAGGTCGAGGAAGTTCGCCGGATTGCGGTAATCGTAACGGATGGGGCCTACCACGTCCGGCCGGTCATAAGCGTCCCCACCGCCGCTGTAATCATCCACGCCGTTGAAATTCAGGGTGAACGGCTGCCCCGATTGCAGCGTTACCGTGCTGTCCAGGCCCCAGCCGTTCTTCACCTTCTGCCAGCTTCCGCCCATGTTCGGAAGCTGATATCCGAGCACCCAGGTGAACCGCCGAGGCACGTTGAAATTCGACGGGCCGTATTCGCGCTGCGGGTTGGTGCTGTCTTGCGGCTGGGCGGCGTTGGGAACGAAATCCTCGCCGTCGCTGGAATTGTCCAGAGACTTGGACCAGACAAAGTTCACGTTCGAGGTCAGGCCGTGCCAGGACAGCATCCGCAAGCTGGTCTGCAGCGAGTTGTAGTTCGACTTGCCGGTCGAGTTCTGCTGGAAGATAAGAAAAGCACCCACGCCGGCGGTGCCGTAGGTGCGCGGCACGCCGAAGTCCTGGATCGCTCCCCCCGCGCACGGCTGCCCGATCTGGGACAGCGGAACGCCGGGACAATCGGCGGCGAAGATCGCCGCGGGTCCAGGCTGGTTGAGATCGAAGAAACGGAACAGCCGGTGTCCTTGCGAGCCGACGTAACCAACCTGCAGAACGATCTTGCTGGTGAGCTGCTGCTGGATGTTGAGGTTGTAGTTCTCCATGTAGGGCGTCTTGATGTTGCGGTCCACGGTAAACAGGTCGCACTCCACCACACTGCAATCCGACGAGCCATACAGCGGCACGCCCGGCGTGATCACTGGATTGCCGGCAAGGTCGAGCGGCAAGGCGGGATTGATTGCAGCGCCGGTGATCGGCGCCGGTCCGAAGTTCCCATACGCGGGGCCGGGCGCGTAGAACGCCGGATAGGGCAGGTGTCCGAGGAAGAAATCCTGCGAGAAGCCATCGTAGAAGATGCCGAAACCGGCGCGGACGACGGTCTTGCCCTTGCCGGTCACGTCCCACGCTATGGAGGCGCGCGGCGCGAAGTTCTTGTGATCGGGGTTGTAGATCTTGTCCATCTGCCCGACGCTCAGCGTCCCGGTTGCCGGATTCTGGTTGGTGATGCCGGCGAACAGCCGGTTCCTTTCACGCACCACGCCAAAGTAGTCCCACCGCAGGCCGAGATTCAGCGTTAGCCGAGGGGTCACGCGGAAGCTGTCCTGAAAGTAGGCTGCGGTGCCGTTCTCGTAAGTATGTCGCCGCGAGTTGCCGGAGTACTGGAGGCTGCCAAACCCGCCGCCCAGCGGAGCTCCCTCAAGGAAGCTGCTCAGGCTGGCGAACTTCATCCGGCCGCGGAAGTACTTGTTCAGATATTGCTCGATGCTGGTACGGCGGTACTCAAATCCGAACTTGAGGTCGTGCTTGCCGGCCTTCCAGGAGAAGTTGTCAATCGCCTGCCAATTGGTGTCCACGCGTTGCCGCGGATCGGCGGACGTAGTGCCCGGCTGGGCAAAGAAGCTGCTGGCCCCCGACGGTGTCACCGACACCAGCGTGATGGGCAGTCCCGAATCGTGCGAACCGCCGCCGGTGCAATCCGCCAGGGAACTGGCCGCGCACAAGCCGATCGAGCTCGGATGGAAACTCTGGTCCTCGGGAAAGAATCCCTCGGCAAAGCGGTTCCAGCCGAAGCGCGTCTCATTGACCTTGGTCCCTCCGAACGTATGCACGAACGACAGCGACACCAGTTGCACGCGCGTCGGGGTTACCGTGTTGAAGCCCGGCAGTTGGCCGCCGGTGGCGGTCAAAGCCAGCGGGAACGACTGATTGCTGTCGCCGAAGAAGTAGCGGCCTGTGAAAATGTTGTTGCCGTTGAAGTTGTGATCAATCTTGGCGATGAAGCTGCTCAGGTTGTTATACGAAGGACTGATCACGGATGCATTCGGTCCGTTCGGGCAGCCGACATCCTCGCCTGTTCCCGGCGCCGAGGGTGTTCCAAAAGTTCCCGGGATGTTGGGAGCAGGCCAGAACTTCAGCATCGCGCCGGTCACCGGATTCGCCGGCCCATTCGCGGCTATATCGGCCGCGACCTGCGCCGGATCCGGAACGCAAGCCAGCGTAACCACGCCCACGCGCTCGCGTTGCCCTTCGTAATTTACGAAGAAAAATGTTTTGTCCTTCTGGATTGGCCCGCCCAGTGAGCCGCCAAACTGGTTGTTATGGAATGGCGCCTGGGCCTGGTCCTTGGTGTTGAAATAATTCCTGGCGTCCAGCGCATTGTTGCGGAAGTATTCCAGCGCGGTGCCATGGAACTTGTTGGTGCCGCTCTTGGTGACGATATTGACGGTCGCGCCGGCATTGCGGCCGTATTCGGCTTCGAAATTGGAAAGCACCCGTAACTCGGCCACGGCGTCAATCGGCAGGATCGTCGCCGGCGTGCCGAACACGCCCGCCTCATTGATCGCCGGATCGTTGCGATACCCATCGTTCATGTCGGTGCCATCGAGCAGGAAATTATTGGAGCGCCCGCGCGCCCCGTTCATGGAGAACACGCCGAATGAACCCGGAGAATCCGTGATCTGGTCCGGCGACCCGGTAATGCCCGGGTTCAGGAAGATCAGCTTGGTGTAATCGCGGCCGTTCACCGCCAGGTCCTTCACCTGCTCGGCGATCATCGTGCCGCCGAGCGTGTTCGATGTGGTCTCTACTTGCGGCAGGGCTTCGCCGGAAACCTCGATGCTCTCGCTCACCTGCCCCGGCTTGAGCTGCGCGTCCACACGGCGCTCGCTCGCCACCGACACATCCACGCTGTGCGTCACCCATGTCTGGAAACCGCTCTGCTGGATGGTCACTTCATACGTGCCGATGGGCAATTCAGGGACGCTGTAGCTGCCGTCGGCGCTGGTCTGGGTGGTGCGCTGAAGTCCGGTCCCCGTATTGCGCGCTTTCACCTGCGCGCCGTTGATGGAGGCGCCGGTAGTATCGGTGACTGTCCCCAGAATGGTTCCTCGAAATGTCTGGGCAAACAGCGTTCCGGTGAGAAGGGAAAAGGCGAGCACCAAACGCAGCAGCTTCATAGCGGTTCTCCTGTCGTTGCTGGCGTGATCAGTTGAGAACGAAAGACCCCAAAAAACGAATGGCGCGTTGGTGGCGCGGATTATAGCGGGAGACCCTGCCGTTTGTCAGCGGGGATTCACTTGCGGTCGGGTACTTGTTCGAATTGCCACCATCGAAAATATGGATTACGAAAAAAGGGTGCGGACCATTCCGCACCTCTGTTCTCTTTCCGCGGCCTTTCCTAATCCATTTCGAATCTCCGCGGCATGGCCCCGCCACCCTGACCCATTTCGCCGGCATGTGCCTTTTGCCATGCAGCTTCTGGGATCACCTGGAGTGGCGGCAGTTTCTTCTGCTGCAATGCGTCGTTGATCGCGGGCAGTTGCTGCGCGGTCAGGTCAGTGAATTCCTTGACCACGTCGTCCAGTTCGCGCGCCAGAACACCGGCGCGAGCCGTCTGCTCGTCCGTCGGACGTCCCTCGTAAGAGTTGATGTCGCCATACAAGGTCGCCGTGTACTCCCGCAGGCGCTCCTCGCCGGTAATGGCGCCGCCTTCCTTGGTGGCCACGATTTTCGACCGGATGGCGTCCGCGTCGGACGCCAGCTTGCTCAGGCTTCCGCGCAGTGCATCTTCGGCGCCCAGCTTGCCCGCGCGCATTTTGGCGCCGTCACGGATGCCGATAATCGCATCCACCGCCCAGCTCATGTGATTGAGCGTGCCCGCCACCTTCTCGATCAGCGCGAACTGCGCCTTACGTTCTTCGAGGGTGTACTTGGCGCGCGGGTCCAGCACCACGTTGAGCTGCGTGGTGTACACGTTATCGCCCTTGGTCATCTTGACCGTGTATGGGCCGGGCAGCACACGCGGCCCGATGGCCGCATCGAAGGCCGCGCTGGCCGCCGGAGGAACTTTGGGCGGCTTCAGCCGCATCGACCACGTGGCGCGGTTCACCCCGCGGTGCTTGCTGCTGGCCACCGTGTCCACCAGCTTGCCCTGGCTATCGAAGATTGCAATTTTCAGGTCGCCGAAAATGTGCCGCGTGCGCTGATAGTAGGTGATCTTGGCCTGCTCGGGCCGGCTTGGACCTTCGTAGGAATCGTCTCCTTCCGGCCAGCCGCCAAACGCCCTGATGTACTGCACGGCCGCCGGATTCGGCAAGAAGGCCGCGTCCTTGGCCATGATTTCGGGCGTAAGCGCACGCAACGGCGAGATGTCGTCCACGATCCAGATCCCGCGTCCGTGCGTCGCCAGCACCAGGTCGGAGTCCCGCGGATGTACCACCAGATCGCGCACCGCCACTGCCGGGAAGTTGCTGCCCTTGTACTGCGCCCAGCGCTGGCCGCCGTCCACGCTGATCCACAATCCGAACTCCGTTCCCAGGAACAGCAGGTTGGGGTCTTTCGTGTCTTCGCGGATCACGTGCGCATAGCCGCGAACTCCTTGTGTCGGCAG
The DNA here is from genome assembly GCA_051006995.1 of Terriglobales bacterium. Classification (GTDB taxonomy): domain Bacteria; phylum Acidobacteriota; class Terriglobia; order Terriglobales; family Acidobacteriaceae; genus JAIQGF01. The sequence goes on along the minus strand of JBPCSQ010000009.1, from coordinate 101,982 downwards.
CGCCGTCCACGTCTTGCCAAAATCCGTCGTCTTCTTCACGTACGGAGTCAGGTCGCCGTAGACGTGGCGATCGAATGTCGCATAGGCCGTGTTCTCGCTGAACCGGCTGGCTTCCACCCAGGTGATCCAGGAGCCTTTACCCGCTGTCTCCGGCGTATACACTTTGTTCCACGTTCTAGCGCCATCGCGAGTCACCTGGATGTTGCCGTCGTCTGTCCCCACCCAGAGCACCATCGCGTTCTTCGGCGACTCGCTGATGGAATAGATGGTGGTGTTCATCTCGGCCGCCGAATTGTCAATGGTGACGCCGCCGGATTCCTCCTGCTTCTGTTTTTCCGGATCATTCGTCGTCAGGTCGGGCGAAATGCGTTCCCACGACTGTCCCTGGTTGCGCGAGCGGAACAAGAACTGCGCGCCCAGGTAGAGCGTGCTCTTGTCGTTCGGGCTGATCTGGATGGGCGTGTTCCAGTTGAACCGCAGCTTCTTCTCTCCGTATTTCGGATACGGGGTAATGCGCCGCACCTGGTGCGTCCAACGGTTGATGCGCCCGATCTCGCCGCCCTGCGCCTCGGCATAAATGTGGTTCGCATCCGACGGGTCTTCCCACATCCAGAATCCGTCGCCGCCGTACATGTTCTCCCAGCGCGAGTTGGTTACCCCGCCCGGATACGACGAATCACCTACCCAGGAACTGTTGTCCTGCAGTCCGCCATAGACGTGGTACGGGTCGGCCATGTCCACGCTGACGTGGTAGAACTGCGACAGAGGCAGGTTCACCAGGTGTTCCCAGCGTGTACCGCCGTCGGTGCTGCGCCACAGGCCGCCGTCGTCACCGGCGAAGATGTAGTTGTCGTTCAGCGGATCAATCCACAGGTCGTGGAAATCGCCGTGCGCCGACTCCGATACCTGGCTGAAGCTCTTGCCGCCGTTTACGCTCAGCAGCAGCGGCAAATCGGGCTTGAAAATTTTGTTCTCATTCTTGGGATCGACAATCAGGTTGGCGAAGTAGAACGGCCGCCACACCATGAACTGGCTGGCGTCCAGCTTCTGCCAGCTCTGGCCGCCATCGTCGGAGCGGAACAGCGCGCTCTTGGCCGATTCGATCATGGCGTACACCACGTTCGGCTTCGATGGCGCCACCTGCACCCCGATACGGCCATAGGGTTTCTCAGGCAGGCCCTTCGCGTTCTGCGGCGTCAACTCGGTCCAGTGCTCGCCGCCGTCGGTGGACTTGAATAGTCCGCTGCCCGGCCCGCCGGAGCGGAATGTCCACGCTTGCCGCCGGAAGTCCCACAGCGATGCAAACAGCGTGTCGGGCGTCATGGCACTCATCGCCAGCATGGCGCAGCCGGTGGACGCGTTCGCCCCGGCCAGCACTTTGCGCCACGTTTTGCCGCCGTCGCTGGTCTTGAACACGCCGCGATCGCCACCGTCGCTCCACAGGTGCCCGTTGGCGCAGACGTACACCGTGTTGCTGTTTTTCGGGTCCACCAGGATCTTCGAAATGTGCTCGGAGTCCTTCAGCCCGACGTTGGTCCAGTTCTCGCCGCCATCGGTGGACTTGTACACGCCGTCGCCCACCGACACGCTGTTGCGTACCCAGCTCTCGCCCGTGCCCACCCAGACATTTTTTGAATTGGAGGGGTCGATGGTTACCGCGCCAATGGATTGCACGGGCTGGTCGTCGAACACCGGCTTGAAGGTGCTGCCGCCATTGATGGACTTCCACACGCCGCCGCTGGCCGCCCCTATGAATACCGTCGTGCGTCCGTTTTCTGTGACCCCCGCCACCGCGGCGATGCGGCCGCTCATTTGTGCCGACCCGATATTTCTTGCCGGCAAACCGGAAACCGTGCCGGCGTCAAAGCGGACCGGTTGCTGTGCCCACGCCCCCGCTGTCAAAAGCAGGATCGTGCAGGTCGAGAACGCCAGCCGCAGGGTTGCCATCCGAAATGATGCGATCATGACTTTCGAAGTCCTCCGCAGAAATGATTCGTATGAGGGCCGACCTCAGCCTTGATGAGGTGGTTTTTCGGTCGCCGGCTTCTGCCCGGGAGCGGTAGCCGCCGGTGGCTTGGCGGCCGGCGGTTTCGGCGCCGGTGGCTCCGGATGTGCCTGCGGCGAGGGCACGGCGGGCGCCGCCGGCATCTTGAACTCGGAATCCTCCAGCGGCACGTTGGCCTCGATCTTGTCGAAGGAAATCTTCGTCCGCTGCGAGCTGCGCTTTTGCCCGCTTTCGATCGAGAACGGGTAGTAGACTCCCGCGACCTGCTTGTAGGACCCTAGATCCTGGATGGTTTCCTTCACCGCGCCCCGAATGTGGCGCTGCTTCTCGATGCGGATTTCCATGTAGCTGTCCGGATCGAGGAAGTAATAAAAGATGTCCCCGTTTTTCAGCGTGACCTTCAGCCGGTAGGCATCGTCGCCATCCACCGTGTCGTGCCCGAGGTACTCGATCTTGTTGCCTTTTTGCTGGTAATCCACCAGCGGGCCGTAAAAGTCGGCGTCCTCTTCGACCTCACGCAGATCATCTTCGCCCAGCAGTTCCGGGTCCTTGCGGCCTTCGAAGGGCGAGATTTGCCATCCTGACGATCCGTCATACGCAATGATCAGCGCCATACCCTGGATGATGAGCTCCTGCCGCAGCAGGTCCGGCGCCTTGGTATCGTTCTGCACTTGCGCCGTGAAGGGGCCCTGTTGGAACTTGCCCGCCATGCGCAGCGACTTGATGGCCTTGATCTTCTCCACTCCGCCATGGGCCTGGAGGTTCTTGGCCACCAGTTCCTCGGCGGTTTGCGCCGTGGCCAGCGTGGCGCAGCCTACGATGGCTAACAGAATCAGCAGGTGACGCATCAGCTTCGCTCCTTGTCCGTCATGCCGCACTTCCGGTTACGAAGGGGACCCGACAAAACTAGGCAGTGTACTCCGCGCGCGCCGGTTTCGTCTTGGCGTGCCAACACCGCTATACGCGCACAGTTGTCCCGCGGTTCGACGCTGTGTCAGACGCTTGGGCCGAACAATGGTTATCGAGCAGGCGGGAAAGTTTCTTGGATGTAATTTCGTGGGGAAAATTAAAAGGGCTGCGACTTTGGTTATGCTCTAGCCGCCGACTCCTGCGAGAGAGCCGACAACGTGGAGGCATGTACCGTCACAGCCCCTGATGCAACCACCGCTTTCGCGGTACCGGACCCCAGCGGAACCTTCGCAGATCCGCCGGTTTTTTCGGGTCCGGCCGTCCAACGGGTTGCCCCGCCGGGCCGGATCACTCGGGCTACTTTGGACTGGCGACCGTTTAATTTCGCCAACCCTTTGGCCCGTCGACGTGCGTGATACTAGCGTAGAACGCTTGAATGTCAACACCCATGATGTGTGCAATCGTGAACAAAATTCAGAGTACCTTGCGATTCGTAAGTTTCAGCTGCGCAGCAGCTTAGAGACGCGCTGTTTCGCGAATCCGCGTTTTGCACAGAAATTTCCACAATCCGCTCCAATTTACGACATATCCACAGCCCGCATCTAACGAGACTCTTGACCAGCAAACCTGTCGGGCGCATTGTGGTTCCAACAAAATGAAAATGTCGTACTTGGTGGCTTACGTTGACGGCGGCTCCCACGGTAACCCCGGTCCCGCCGGCATTGGCGTGGTGCTCCATATCCCGGATGGCGAGACCATCCGCGTCGCTAAATGGATTGGCCATCAGGACAACAATGTTGCCGAGTACGTCGCCGTTCTGGAAGCCCTGCAATTGGCGGTGGCGCTGAAGGCTAAAGCGCTGCGCGTGTACTGCGATTCCGAAGTCGTAGTCCGTCAGATGAACGGCGAGTACGCCTGTCGTAGCCCCCGCCTTTACACCCTCAACTGGACCTGCCGCAAGCTGGCGCGCGCACTGGATTTTTCCATCAGCCACATTCCGCGCGAGCACAATGTGGAGGCCAACCACCTCGCCAATCATGCCGTCCGCTACGGCAATGAACAATCGTCAGCGGGTGAGCGCACAATTCCCGCGATCGGTCTGGCCCCCGCCCCCGCCTTTGCTGAAGGCTGATAGCTGAAAGCTACTTCCCGCGAAACGCAGGCACGACCAGCGCCTGGTCCATGGTAGGTAAATTCAAGTTCCCCAGGGCAGTTCGCGCGGCCGCTAGCGACTCCTTGTCCCCGGTCTGCTCATAGGCGCGAACCAGCATTTCCATCGCGAACGCGTCGTTGCGGCCCTCGCGCAGGTACGGGATTGCATGCTTGGCGTCGTGTCCCGCCAGCGCCATCGCGCCGGCTGCAATGGCGTACTCCCGCTGCACGATCTCGCTGGCATTGCCGCTGGCCAGCGTACGCAATTGCGCCAGAACCTGGCTGGCAGGGGCTTGCTTGCCCGCATGCGTCATCCGTACATACCGCCAGCGCAGGATTCGCGCCCGTTCCTCGTCCGCGTCGGACTTGGAAACATTCGGATGTTCCTTTAGCGTCGTCTCCGCCTGTTGCAGATGCATCAGGGCAGCATCATCCTTGGGCTGGTACTCGGCCATCAACCGGTGCGCCTGCGCCTCCATTAATCCCAGTCCCTTGGCGTGCGCCCATTTGGCTGCCGCCAGGTACGCCTCGTCGGCGGCCTTGTAATTTTTCTCGCGAACATACGTGATCGGCATTTGCAGGCGACACAGAATCCGGTCTTCCGACATTTCCGCCTGCTCGTTGCACCTCGCGTACTCCGCTCGCGCCCGCTGCTCGTCGCCCTTGAGCGCATATGTGTCCGCCAGGCCCATGATGGAGAATCCAGGTTCAATCTTCAGCGCCGCCTGATAGCGCTCGACGGCTTCATCGAATTTTCCCGCCATGCGCAGGATCTCAGCATAGGAATCCTGCGCGTTGGGTTCGTTCGGCAGCGCTTTGGCGTAGCGTTCCATCAGCGTGGTGGCCTGCGCGAAATCGCCCATTTGCGCGTACGCATAAGCGGCCGAGTTGAGCGCCGGTGGATAACCTGGGTCCACCTCCAGCGCCCGATTCAGCAAGTCCGCAGCCCGATCGTAGCTGCCCCGGACCATCAGCCAATTGCCCGCCAGCGACAGCAGTTGCTTGTCCTTCGGATACATTGCAACCAGGTCGTTCATGGCGGCGATGCCGCTGACGAAATTCCCTTCGCGCACCCCCGTGATCCACTTCACCATCAACCGCTCGCCTGCCGTGCTGTGGGGCGCCGCCGCGTTGGCCTTCTTCAGCGCCGCTTTCGCTTCCACCGGGTCTTGCGTGCGGAAGGCGATGAACAGGTTGGCCAGGGCGAAATTCGGGTCCAGCTTCACCGCCGCGCGCCAGTCCGTCAGTGCGCGCTCGAGATGAAAGTTCATGGAATCCGACAGGGCGCGCGTATACAGTTCCCGCGCTTTCTCGGATAAGGTGGTGATCGGCAGGGTATCGGCCGGCGCCTGCGCATTCGCGACGAGCGCAGCGCACAGCGCCAGGACAAGCGCTAGGTTTCGCATCGCCGCCATGGTAGCTCCCTGTTTTTGAAATGCAAATGCGCTTGCCTGTGCCGAACCCCATCAGTTACGTCTTTGTGGTTCCCGTTCGCGGCCGGTTGTGCTTAAATCCGCCCAGCGAGGAGGCGTCTTGCCGCTGCAGGGGATACGCCAGTGTGGATTGCTGTTGGCGGTTGTTATGGCAGCGTCCGTTTGTTCGCTGGCGCGCGATCTCGCCCTCATCGTCAACAAGGGAAACCAGGTAAAGGCGCTGACCTCGGCTGAGCTGGCCAAACTCTCCAGCGGCGTGCTGGCATGGCCCAGCGGCGGGAAAGTCACCTTTGTTCTGCGCGATCCCTCCAATCCGGCCGTCAAACCCGTGCTCGAAAAAGTGTTCGGCATCAGCGCCGAGAGGCTGAAGGCCACCATCGCCACCAATCCCAGCTTCTTCGTGGTCGTCGATTCTGATTCCACCGTCATTCGCATGGTCGAAAGCCTGCCCGGCGCCGTCGGCCTCATTGACATTTATTCCGTCACCAGCGGTGTCAATGTGGTCCGCGTGAACGGCAAACTCCCGCTGGAACCGGGCTACGTCATGCACGGCAACTAGTGGGAGCTGCCCGCCGCGGCCGCTCCCGGCCGCTTCTAAGTCAATCCACCTAGCGCGAGCTATAATCCCCTTCGTGCCGAAGTACTCCATCGTCATCCCCCTGCACAATGAGCAGGACAACGTCACCGAGCTCTACGATCGCCTGAAAGCCGTGATGGAAGCCCAGGCGGAGACGTTCGAGCTGGTCTTCGTGGACGACGGCAGCACCGACCGTACCTTCGCCCTGCTGCACGAGGTGGCGGCGGTGGACAGCCGCGTCGTCGTGGTCAAGCTGCGCCGCAACTTCGGCCAGACTGCCGCCCTCGCCGCCGGCTTTGATCACGCCACCGGGGATTCCATTATTGCCATGGACGGCGACTTGCAGCACGACCCCAGCGACATCCCTCTCTTTCTGGAAAAGCTCGCCGAGGGTTACGACATCGTCAGCGGCTGGCGCAAGCGCCGTACCGATAATCTTTGGCTCCGCCGCATTCCTTCCCGCTGCGCCAACTGGCTCATGGCCCGCTTGAGCGGCGTGGACATCCACGATTTCGGCACTACTTTCAAGGCCTATCGCCGCGACCTGCTGGCGCAAGTGCCGCTCTACGGCGAGTTGCACCGCTTCATCCCCGCGCTGGCCTCCTGGCATGGCGCCTCCATCTGCGAGATTCCCATCAAGAACTCGGTGCGCGAGCGCGGCAACTCGCACTACGGACTCGGGCGCACCTTCCGCGTCTTCTTTGACCTGATCACCATTCGTTTTCTGCTGCGGTACCTCTCGCGCCCGCTGCATTTCTTCGGCACTGTCGGCATGCTGAGTAATCTTGCCGGCCTGGGGATCGCGCTGTGGCTGGTCTTCGTCAAGCTGCTGTATCACGAAGCCATCATGACCGCCCACGGCCCGCTGATGATCGCCGCCGCCGTCCTCATCATTGCCGGCGTGCAGTTGCTCGCCATGGGCCTGCTCGGCGAGTTGCACGTCCACCACTATTACGGTCCGGGGAGTCAGACGCCCTACACGGTCGACAAAGTCCTCCGCGCCAAGGATCAATCTGCCGTCGCAGAGTAAACGATTCTGGATGGTGTCATCCCGAGCGCAGCGAGGGACCTGCTGGATTGGCGTGCAACACTGAAACGCTCTCCTGTGATGCTGGTCACTGCACCCCCGTGCCACGCTGGTGAAAACTCGACCGTTTGGCCTCACCAGCCTGAGGGGGCGATATAATGGCTACTTCCACTATGCAGAAAACAGCAGCAGTTACGCCCGCGCTTCGCCTGGCGAAGCGGATGTCGCGGCTCGGCACCGAGACCGCGTTTGAAGTCCTGGTCCGCGCCCGAGCCCTGGAAGCACAGGGCAAGAACATTGTTCACCTGGAGATTGGCGAGCCCGACTTCGACACCCCGTCGAACATCATCCAGGCCGGCATCAACGCCCTGAACAAGGGCTTCACCCACTATGGCCCTGCGCCGGGACTGCCCGAGCTGCGCCAGACCATTGCCGACTACGTTTCCCGCACCCGCGGCGTGAAAGTCATCCCCGAGGAAGTCGTCGTCGTCCCCGGCGGCAAGCCGATCATGTTTTACGTCATCATGGCGCTGGCCGACGAAGGCGACGAGGTGATCTACCCCAACCCAGGCTTCCCGATTTACGAGTCCATGATCAATTTCGTCGGCGCCAAGGCCGTGCCCATCCAGTTGCGCGAGGATCTCGATTTCCGCCTCGACGTCAAGGAACTGGCGCGTCTCATCAGCCCGCGCACCAAGATGATCATTCTCAACTCGCCGCACAATCCCACCGGCGGCGTGCTGAACAAGAAAGACATCGAGCAGATCGCCGAAGCCATCGGCGACCGCGACATCTACGTCCTCTCCGACGAGATTTACAGCCGCCTCCTCTTCGAAGGCGATCACCACTCCATCATGGCGGTGGAGGACTTCAAGGACCGCACCATAATGCTCGATGGTTTCTCCAAGACCTACGCCATGACCGGATGGCGCATGGGCTACGGCGTCATGCGTGCCGATCTGGCCGCGCAGGTCGCGCGTCTGCAGACCAATGCGGTCTCGTGCACCGCGAGCTTCACCCAGATGGCCGGCATCGAGGCCCTGAAGGGCGATCAGAAATCCGTGGACAAGATGTGCGCCGAGTTCAAGCGCCGCCGCGACTACATGGTGGATCGCCTGAACAAGATCAAGGGCTTTTCCTGCCGCCTTCCGAAAGGCGCGTTCTACGTTTTCCCGAACGTCACCAAGACCGGATGGCCGTCGAAGAAATTGGCCGACGCGCTGCTGGAGCAGGCCGGTGTTGCCGGCCTCAGCGGCACCGCTTTTGGCGCCTTCGGCGAAGGCTACCTCCGCTTCAGCGTCGCCAATTCCATGGAGAACATCCAGAAGGCGCTGGACCGGATCGAGGACTGGACGAAGAAGAATTTGTAGTTGGAAATCTGTAATTTGAAATTTTCGGGCCGCTACCGCGGCCCGTTTCTCTTGGCGCGAGCGATTCTTTGGCGTGGGGCTTGTGCTGCTAATGCTGCGATAAAGTCAGCGCGCGTAGCGCGCGAAATACTGTAGCCCACGGCGTAAGCCGTGGGTGAGCTGCAAAAAAGGACGAGCCCGCTTCAGCGGGCGAAAGAATCTGTTTCACCTGATGAGGGTGGAAGTGCGGGCCTTCAGGACCTTGAATTTGGCGCAGCATGAACCAGGGCTTTAGCCCTCGCGCGCTCTCGTACACATTCGGCGATCACCACCACCGCATACCCGCTCAAGCACGTCAGCAGCGGCTCCATGGGAAACCGGAAGCGCAGGTCCGGATGCGTGACGTAATAAGGAATTGGATAGATCAGCAGCGGCAGCAGGAAAAACCACATCAGTCCCCGGTCACGGCGCGCCAGCAGCAACAGCCCGGTTAACCCCAGCAGCGTTGTCGGAAGAAAAATCGGGTCGTACCCGGCGTCGCGCACTCCGCCCCAAATGCAGCTCATGCGATGCACCGTCAGCCGCAGAAACTCGCCTGGATGCGCGCGGATGAACGCCATCGCTTCCCGCTGTTTCCACTCCATGTAGCCGGCCTCGCCGCGGCGCTGGTATTGCATCAGTTCCGCGCCGTTCCCCAAGGGATACAGCAGCACGCGGAAATAGCCGTCCGCGCCCGGATGATTGCCGATCCACAATTCTTCGCCGAAATTGCTCCGCACCGGCCACACCCGGTGGAAGATTCGATAGTTTCGAATTCCCCACGGCGCAAGCATCACCACCGCGATGGTAGCGGCGATCATGCCATTCCTGACCGCCCGCTCTTTCCATACCGCCCACAGCCACACCGCTCCGCCGATGGCCAGTACGGACGGGTTCACCAGCGCCCCTCCACCCCAGACCACGGCGAAGACCGCCCAATCCCGTGCTGTTGCCCCACCCTCGCCTCGTCCGGCGTTAACTGGACGGGGTGGGGATGTCATTTTCGTTGCCAGCAAAAATACACAGGCGGCCAGCAGCGTGGTCAGCGTGCCGTCCCACACGTGAAATCCCGCCGACAGGATCACCGGCGGATACACCGCCCAGATCCACGCTGCGATCACCGCAGCATTTTCGCCAAGTGTCCGCTTCGCAAGAAAGAAGATGACCACGCACGTTAGCGCGGAGAACAGCAAGTTCAGGCCCACCGCGACCGCGGCCGACGTGGCCGTCATCGTGCCGAACATCCGGAAGATTCCCGCCAGCAATGCCGGATACCCGGGCGGCAAAATGGCGGTCGGCCCGGTCGGCTCCTGGAAAGGCGAGCTGAATCCCGCGCCCGCCGCCACGTTCGCGCCCACGTGCGCCATTTCGTAGGCCACATTCCAGATCGTTGCCAGGGTGAATGAAGTTGTTCGGTAGAAGTACGTCACCACCGCCGCGCGGATCGCCAGCGCTGCCAGGAAAATGAACTTGGGAGATCGGAGCCGGCCCATTCACCTCACTTATATCTTGATTTCCGCGCCGAACGGACCTTTGTTTTACGTCGCCCATCGTACTTGGCAGTCCTGTGCGACCCATCACCCCCGCTTGTGACAACACTCACTGACCCTGGTGTGTACGGCCCCCTACTCTCGATGGGTAACAATCGCGAGGCGCCGGTGTGTCCCGCCGTGCGCCTTGAGCCTTGGGCCGTGCGCTCGGGCAGGGGAGAGGACAACCATGGCAATCATCGATTCCACGACCGGCAAGGTACTGCGCGAGTATTCCGTCGAGCAGCTCAAGGACGCCGCGAAACTGATGCGCGGCTACGATTTGGTCGCTCTCTGCGCTGCCGGCAGCGGCCACGCCGGTGGGACGCTGTCCATCATGGACATCGCCGCCGCCCTTTATCTCAAAGTTGCCAGTCTCGATCCCCGCAATCCCGAGTGGGCCGATCGCGACCGCATCATCTTCTCGACCGGTCACAAAGCACCAAGTCTTTACCTCGGTCTCGCGCTCGCCGGTTTCTGCAATCTGGAAGACGTTGTCACCTTGCGCAAGCTCTACTCGCGCTTCCAAGGTCACCCGCACTGGCTCAAACTCCCCGGCGTGGAAGCCTCCACCGGTTCGCTGGGCCAGGGCCTCAGCATCGCCATCGGCATCGCGCTCGCCGGGCGGCTGAACAAAAAGAACTACACCACGTTCTGCATCATGGGCGACGGCGAACAGCAGGAAGGCCAGGTCTGGGAAGCCGCCATGGAGGCCGGTCACTACAAGCTCGACAACCTGGTCGCCATCGTTGATTACAACCGGCTCCAGATTGATGGCCGCGTCTCCGAGGTTATGAACATTGATCCCATCGAAGAAAAGTACCGCAGCTTCGGTTGGGAGGTCGTCCGCATCAACGGCCACGACATGGACCAGGTGGTGCATGCTCTGCAGCAGGGCAAGTCGCGCCTCGGCGAGGGCAAGCCGCTGTGCATCGTCGCCGACACCATCAAGGGGAAGGGCATCAGCTTCTGCGAGGACGTGGCCGGCTGGCACGGCAGGGCCACGAATCTCGAAGAAACCAAGAAAGGCCTGGCCGAGCTCGGACTGGCCGACAAGATTGATCTCGACCGCCTGCTTGCGCACGCCAAGGAATACCAGAAGACGGTGGACGCCAAGCTCTTCGCCAAGATGCCGCAATTCAAGCGTGACTACTGGTGGAACGGCTCGCTCGACATGCAGGTCAAGATGAAGCCCACGCGCATGGGCTTTGGCGAATCTCTCGCGGTCAATGGCGCCGACGAGCGCGTGGTGTGCCTCGGCCTCGACATCTCCGGCTCCATCACCATCAGTGAGTTCTACAACGGCAAGCCCGATCGCAAGCCGCGCTGGATGAGCATGGGCATCGCCGAGCAGTCGGCCACCGCTGTCGCCGCCGGACTGGCGCGCGAAGGGAAGCTGCCGGTCTTCGGCACCTACGCGACCTTTGCTGTCGGCCGCAACCTCGACCAGATCCGCACCACGGTGTGCTACGGCAATTTCAACGTGCTGATTGCAGGCGCGCACGGCGGCGTCTCCGTTGGCCCGGACGGCGCCACTCACCAGGCGCTGGAAGATTTGTTCGGTATTTGCGGCCTGCCCAACATCGTGGCCGTCGTGCCCTGCGACGCGGTAGAAACCCGCAAGGCCACCGACTACCTGCTCCTGCAATACGTCGGCCCAAAATACATTCGCTTCGCCCGCGAAGCCACGCCGATCGTCACCACCGACAAGACGCCATTCGTCTTCGGCAAAGCGAACGTCATCCGCTTCCGCCGCGAGTCGAAGGAGTTCATCGAGGCCTTCGACACCGTGCTCGCCTCGCACTACGTCAGCGAAGACGAAGACCTCACCATCATTGCCTGCGGGCCGATGGTGCCGGAAGCCATGCGCGCCGCGTACATCCTGAAACAGGATTTCGGTCTGGAGACGCGCGTCGTCAATATGCACACCATGAAGCCGATGGACGATGCGGCCATCATTCGCGCCGCGAAAGAAACGGGCGTGGTCGTCACCGCCGAGGAGCACCAGATCGGCGCGCTGGCCTGGAAGGTCAGCAACGTGATTACCTCCAGCCCCGAACTTTACGGACAGCCGGTGATCACTGGGGCCATCGGCGTAAAAGACCGCTACGGCGATTCCGGCGCACCCTGGGAGCTGATCAAGGAATTCGAAGTCTCGGCCGAGCATATCGCCCACAAGGCCTGTGAGCTCATGCGCATCAAGAAGCAGAAAGTCAGCGCGCGTGTGGATCTGGGCGAGCTGGTGGGAAGCCGCAAGTAATCGTATGGCACACGCGCCCTCGCGTGGGCAGTTCTGAAGTGCGTGGCCCAGTCGCTCGGGCTGGAGTGCGCTCGCCCTTGAGCGCGATGGATTCGCGAAATGTAGCCCGGCCGCCCCTCGGCCGGGCTTCACTACAACGGCAAAAGAAATACCCAGGCCCCCGCGGTGGGCGCCCGCCCGCCGCGCGAAAAAAGGGCGCGGCTAAAGCCGCGCCCTTTCTGCAGGGTTGTTCTTTCCTACGGTCCCACAACCGCGTAGTACGCGAAATGATACGGGCCGCTCAGTCCGGTGAGCGTGATCCAGCCCTGCACCACCGTCCCATTCGCGAGGCCAGGGTTGACGGAGACGGTCAATGTCGCCGTGCCTTGGGCTGGTACGGTGACCGAAGCCGGGAAACTGATCCGGGTGTCTCCGGCTGTGGTGGTCCCGGCGTCGAACGGGGACAGCGATGCGCTCGTGGTCGGCGTAAATTTCAACGCCGCCAGCGAGAATGTCTGGGCCGTGCCGCTGGTGTTCGACAAAGTGAAGGTCAGCGAAGTCGCGGTGTTTTGGGAGCTGCTGATCCGGCCGAAGCTCGCCGAATCCGGCGCAAACAGAAGGGTCGAGCCTGCTGCGTTCGTCAGGTTCTCACGGCCCGCTCCCTGCGCCGTCGGACCTACATCGAACGTGCCGGTCTTGGCGTCCTTGACCACACGATCGGCGGTATTGACCAGCGCCGACTTGACCTCATCGGGCGACCAATCGGGGTGGAGTTGCAGCAGCACCGCTGCCGAGCCGGCGAAGTGGGGCGTCGCCATCGAGGTGCCGCTGAAGAAGGCCCACGAGCCTTCGCCGCCGCACGTGATGTTCTTGCCCACGCAGGTGATCGAGCTCAGCACGTTGACTCCAACGGAAGTGGCGTCAGGCTTGATGAGCAGGTCGGGCACGGTTGGGCCCTGGCTGCTGAAACCTGCCAGGATGTCGGCGTTGCTGGTGACGATGTCCTGCAGAACATCGACACTCGATGCTGTTGTCGCACTCGAGGCACGCAGAGCCGCGCCTTCGTGCAGGCCGATCATGACCGCCGGCAGGTTGTCGCCACCCAGTCCGTCCTTGGCCATGGCGGTGGGATCACCGGCGACGTTATTCACCACGACCACCGCAATGGCTCCGGCGGCGATCGCGTTGCGCACTTTCGTGCTGAACGTGCACGTTCCGCGGTTCACGATCGCCAGCTTGCCCGATGCTGCGGCCGAAACGCTGGTGCACGCGGTGCTCGCGGTATCGAACAGATTGTACGAGGCAGTCGGCAGCGTCGGGAAATCTCCGACAGCAGCGCCGATCGTCGTACCGCTGCCGGCTGGATACGTGAACGGTTCCCCGATGAAATGCTGATTCGTGCTCGCGCCCGCCGTAATTACCTTCGGCGAGCGTCCAGGCGATTCCAGCGTGAACGCTCCCGGACCGCTGTTACCCGCAGCGACGGCAACCACCACACCGGCCTCAACCGCGTTTTCCAAGCCAACCGTGAGAACGTCGCGGCCGGCCGCTGCGCCGAGATGCGGCGAACCGCCGAGCGACAGATTCAAGACATCCATTCCATCCTGAACCGCTGCTTCCACGGCATTGAGGATGTCCTCGCTCCTGGCATTGGTGACACCGCCGGGAAACACGTTGTAGTTGCCCAGCCACGCGCCGGGGGCGATGCCGGACATGTCGGAGATGCTGACGCCCTGAACCACGGCCGTCTTACCAGTCACACCAGCTGCGATTCCAGCCGTGTGCGTGCCGTGGTCTTGAACGGCCTGCGCGTCGAGGCCGGCGACCAATGCCTTGTTATAGAAAACCTTGGCTACGATGACCTTCGGAGTCACGTACTTACAGTTCGTATCGGTCTTGTGCGTAGTGCTGTCCGTCGCATCGCACTTGGGAAAGCCGGCGGGATAGGTGAAGCCGGTCGGGTCGAAGAACGGATGGCTCTGGTCAATGCCGGTATCAATGTCGCCGATCTTGATGCCGGACCCCGCAGTGGCCCTGCCTCCAGCGGCCGACCACGCGCCGGACGCATTGATGACCTTGTAGCTCTGGCTCAGGTCGGGATGGTACAGGGCGTTGTACTGCACCTGCTGGACCATGGGTGCGGAAGCGATCGTTTGCAGCGGCGTCCCGTTCAGCCGGACGGCGACAGCGTTCAGTGTGATGTCGTACGTGCTTGTAATAGCGACATTGGGAGCGTTGGCGCGCAGCCAGTTCTTGAGATCGTTGCGTTCCTGGGCAAGCTGTGCCCGGTACGACTGCACGGAGGTGCTGCTGAAATCAATCTTCTTGCCCTTGGGCGGCTGGGTACTTGGGTTGGTGCTCACCGGATTGCCCTTCAGCACAACGATGGCGCTGGATGTGTCCACGGCGGGGCCGGTCGTGAAGTTATCGGCGCTGGCATTGGGTCCGGTGTTGGGGGCGGTAGCGCTCCATGTGAGCAGGGGAGCAACGCCGAGCAGCAGCACGGCAGCGGCTCGAATCGTAGACGAGACCTTGCGGTGAACTGGCATTCAAGTTCTCCTCAAATGGTTTGGGGGTCGGGCCGCTTGGGGACAGTCAGCCTCGACCCAACACTGTTGACTAGTAAGTTACTACAGTGAGCGGGGAAACCTGGCCGCAAAAGTCGCTTAATCCTGATTTAGGTGCGCGCGTTGTGAAAGCGAGTTGCTCCGGAATTCGCCTAGATCTGGGGACGAGCTTTGTGCCATAGATTTTTTTTGGTCCGCTCCCGTAAGCTAGGTAGTTTCAGCTGGGGTGTGGGAGAACGACATGGCTGACCAGAAGCTTTTCCGCGTCTTTGCCACCTGTGACATCGGCGAAGCCCTCGACCTGCTGCGCCAGCGCGGCTATGACGTCGAGGTCTATCCCAGCCCGGACCCGCCGCCGAAATCGCTGATCATCGAAAAGCTGCGCAGTGGCATTGATGGCCTCATCACCACTCTCCGTGATCCCATTGACGCGGAAATCTTCGAGGCCGGCAAAGGACACCTGAAGGTCGTCTCGCAGCTTGCCGTCGGGTTTGACAACATCAAGCGCGCCGACGCCAACAAGTACAAAATTCCGTTCACCAACACCGCCGACGTCCTCACCGAAGCCACCGCCGAGTTCGCCTTCTTCATGATGGGCGATCTCGCCCGCCGTCTGTGGAGCGCGGAAAAGCTCTTGCGCGATAACCAATGGGGCACGTGGCATCCGTACCTGCCGTTCCTCGGCGACGAGGTCACTGGCAAGACTATCGCCGTCATCGGCACCGGACGCATCGGCTTGGCCATCATCAAGAAGTGCACCGGGTTCGACATGAACATCCTGTGCTATGACCCGGTGTTCCAGAACCATGAATTCGTGCGCACCCTTCAGCAGCTCAAGGACCTGCGCCATTCCAGCGGCCTCTGCAAAGACCGCACCTGGATCAAGTACGTCAGCTTTGAAGACGCGCTCCAGCAGGCCGACTTCGTCACCATCCACGTGCCGCTGGTGCGCCCCGGCGAGGGTGACACTCCGACCTACCACCTGATGAACGAGAAGACGCTGCGCATGATGAAGCCCACCGCCTACCTGATCAACAACTCGCGCGGCCCGGTGGTGGATGAGCTGGCGGTCGCCAAGGCGATTAAGGAAAACGTGATTGCCGGCGCCGCGCTCGACGTGTTTGCCAAGGAACCTCTCCCCGCGGATTCGCCGCTGCGCGATCCCGCGCTCGCAGATCGCTTGCGTCTCTACCCGCACTTTGCCAGCGCCGGCAAGATCACGCGCCTGTCCCCCGATCCCAACCAGGGGATGGCCGGCCGTTGCGTCCAGGGCCTGATTGACGTTCTGGAAAAACACTACAACGGCGATCCCGCCAAGATGCCGTTCGTGGTGAATAAAGAAGCGTTCAAGTAGCCGCCAGTACCCTGGCCACTAGCTCCGCGTGTTTGCGTGTCGCAAACAGCGACGCACGTAAACCGGAGTCATGCCGAGCGGAGCGAGGCACCTGTTGTCCTCGCCACGAGAATGCTTCCTTGGATCACAGGTGCCCTGCTCGGAACTAGCAACTAGCGTCGAGCGACTAGTTACCGCGGCTCCGCCGCCTGCTGCACCGGCTTCTGCTCCACGTCCAGCTTGTTCACCACCTGGCTGACGTTGGGCACCGTGGTGCCCAGCTTCTCGGCCTCCGTGCGCTGATCCATGGTCTTCACTTTGCCGTCGAGCGTCAGCACGCCGTTTTTGGAATGGAACCGGATGCGCTGGTCATCGAGCTTGTTGGCGATCAGCACCGCCTTGTAGTCCTTCTCGATGGAGGCATCCAGGTTCTTCTCGATGCTCTTCGCCTTCGACTCCACGTCCACCGGCTCGATGCTGAGCTGGTTCGACACCACTTCGCCCGGCGCCGAGGCCTGCGCCACCTCGCCCGCCTTCGCCTTCAACTCCGGCGAGCGCACGCGCCCGTTCAGGCTCAGTACTTTCTTGTCCTTGTCCCAATCCACCCGGATGCCGCTGAATCCCGCCTGGTCCAGCGACTTCTCCACCGATTGCTTGTCATTCTTTGCCGCCGCGGGTTCGTTGCGGTTCGACGAGCACGCAATCCCGATGACGAGCAACGCCGCCACCACGAAACCGATCAGGTTCCTCTTGAGCATAGGCACACTTCTCGAACGTGAATTCAGGGGATAGGAATTCGATGCCTGCGCCAGCACCGGGGAGGGCTGCCTGCTTGGCTCTTGCTTTCAGCGGGAGTCATCCCGAGCGAAGCGAGGGATCTGCTGTTGGTTAGGATCTCAGGGATGGAATCTAGCCGACCACCGACGTCTGCCCACTGAACGCCTTCATCACCGACTCGAAGATTTTCATTCCATCTATGCCGCCCATGATGGCCTCGCTGGCGCGCTCCGGGTGCGGCATCATGCCGACCACATTGCGTCCTTCATTGCAGATGCCGGCGATATTATCGAGCGATCCGTTGGGATTCGCCGCCTCATTCACCTCGCCTGCCGGCGAGCAGTAGCGAAACACGATTCGGTTTTCGCGCCGCAGAAGCTCCAGCGTGTCTGCTTCGCAGAAATAATTGCCTTCCATGTGCCCGATGGGAATTTGCAGCACCTCGCCTTTGCGGCAGGCGGCGGTAAAGGGCGTGTCGGTATTCTCCACCCGCAGGTGCACCGGTTTGCAGATGTATTTCAGCCCGGCGTTGCGCATCAGCGCGCCCGGCAGCAGGTGTGACTCGCACAAGATCTGGAATCCGTTGCAGATTCCCAGCACCAGCCCGCCGCCGGCGGCAAACTTGCCTACCGCTTCCATCACCGGCGAGAAGCGCGCGATGGCGCCCGTGCGCAGGTAGTCGCCATAGGCGAATCCGCCGGGCACGATCACCAGATCGCTATTCTGCAAATCCTGCGATTCGTGCCAGAGATAGGTCACCGGCTGTTTCGCGACCTCGCCCCATACCCAGTACGGGTCCTGGTCGCAGTTGGAGCCGGGAAACTGAATCACGCCGACTTTCATTAGCTTCAGTCTAGCAAATCAGTTCCGAGTTCCGTGTTCCCAGTTCTGAGTCAGTTACCCGGAACTCGCAACTCGGAACCCGGAACCCACAACTCGGTTCCTACTGCGGCGGCTTCTGCGCCGGCGGATGCATTTGGTCGTGACGCATCGTCCCGTCTGGACGCGCGTGCATTGCCATGTGCCCGCTGGCCCGCATCGCCGTCAGCTTATGCCACTGGTCGGCGGTGAGAGTTTTGCGGACCATCAAAACGGCGTCCGCCACATCCTTCACCAGCTTGCTGGCCGCGGCCGACATATCGCTCGACTGCTGGCTATAGGCCGCGGTGTCGAGCTGGTCGGCATCGAGCAGCGCCTGGAGATGCACGAACGACTTCAGCCCGCTGGCGGCGGCATCAATTAGCGCCAGCTTCAAGTTGGTGTTGGACTGCTCGAGCTGGCGCTTCTGCTGGTCCGTCAACCTGAGCTCATTGGCAATCTCCGGATTGTTCCACCAGTCGCCGCCCAGCATCTGCGGAATATGTCCCATCCAGTCGCCGCCGGGACCCGCCATGGGAGGCCGCGGCGCCGGCGCCTGCGCCGACGCGGTCGCCAAACCAAGCAGGACGATCGCAACTACCATGATCACCGTTCTTTTCATGAGTACTCTCCCGTATGCAGCGCAGTCTCTGCCCCAGCGCCGCTGATGTCAAATACGATCCGCGCCTTCGCGCAGTTCGAAAAATCGCCGCTTACCATTCCTGTGCATCTACTCAACTGACCACCACTCGGGACTCGCGACTAGGGACTAGCGACTTGGATTTCAAAGATCACGCCCGCCTCACCGGCTCCGCGCTGAAGCACTGGATTACGGCGCAGCTCCAGGATTCCGCTGCCGTCGCCGGCCTCTGGTTCGTCGGACTGCTCATCATCGGCGTGCCCTGGGCGATCGTGTGGGCCGTGCTGGCCGCTGTGCTCCAGTTCATTCCGCATCTCGGCCCGGTGATGGCCCTGGCCGGACCGGCCATCCTGGCCGTCATCACCGGCGGATTGATGCGCCTGATCTACGTTTTCATGCTGTACGCCATCATCGCCGTCGTGGATGGGCTGGTGCTTCAGCCGTACCTGATGCGCCGCACCGCCCGCGTGCCCATCTGGGCTTCCATCCTGACCCCGATTGTTCTCGGCCTGTTCTTCAGCTTTTGGGGCGTACTGGTGGCGGCGCCTCTGCTGGCCATCGTTTACGCCTACCGCACACGATACAAGGACCGCCAGTTACCCATCGCCAAGTGAGCCCTCGCTCCGCCCGGCCTCCCTACTCGGTACTTGGTACCAATGCTATAATTTTCGATTGCAATGATCGCCGAGGCCGTGTTGTGTCTGGCGGCCTGACTGAGGTTTCCTATGTCTGGCCATTCAAAATGGGCCACTATCAAGCACAAAAAGGGCGCGCTCGACGCTAAGCGCGGCAAGATTTTCACTCGCCTGATTCGCGAAATCTCGATGGCCGCCAAGTCGGGTGGCGATCCGGACAAGAACCCGCGCCTGCGCAAGGCCATCCTCGACGCCAAGGCCGAGAACATGCCGGCCGACAACATCAAGCGCGCCATCCAGCGCGGCACCGGCGAATTGCCCGGCGCTACCTACGAAGAATTCAACATGGAAGGCTACGGACCGGGCGGCGTCGCCGTGCTGGTGGACCTGTCCACCGACAATCGGAACCGTACCGTCAGCGAAATCCGTCACGCCTTTTCCAAGAACGGCGGCAACCTCGGCGAAGCCGGCTCGGTGGCCTGGATGTTCCACAAGAAGGGCGACATCGTGGTTCCCAAGGCCGCAGCCAAGGAAGACGACCTGATGAATCTCGTGCTCGAGGCCGGTGGCGAAGATCTCAAAGACGACGGCGAGAACTGGGAAATCATTACCGAACCGAACGCCTTTGAAGCCGTGCTGGAAGCGGTGAAGAAAGCCAACATCAAGCCCACGGCCTCGGAAATCGCCATGATCCCGCAGAACTACATCAAGCTCGAAGGCCACCAGGCCACCACCATGATCCGGCTGGTGGAGGCCCTGGAAGAGCTCGATGACGTGCAGCACGTCTGGTCCAACTTCGACGTGGACTTGAAGCAGTTGGAGGAAGTTGCTTCCTAGTTCCGTGTTCCGCGTTGCGATTTCTCGGCTCGGAACTCGCAACCCGGAACTCGGAACTCCACCGCTCGCGAATTGCTTTCCGCCGTATTCTCCTGCTACATTCTCGCCATCATCTGAGAACGAAAACCAATGAAACGACTCGCCGCCGTCTGCCTGCTCCTGTGTGTCTCCGCCGTCGCCCAGAACAATCCGCTCAGCAAACCCGTGTGGGAATTTGGGCCCTGGTTCAGCGGTGGTACGGGGTTGGGTGCCGCCTCGGAATTCAAATTCATCGGCGCCGGGCTGCGCCTAGGGCGGGTGGTGACCGGAGAATTAGGCTCGGGCCGCATGCGCGGAACCTTGGAATGGGCGGCCGATCTCAGCCCGGTTTTTGAAACTCGTCAGGACGACTTCTACTCCACCGGCCCGCAGCGCTGGGTGTACGGCTTCCAGACCAACCCCATCGTGCTGAAGTACAACTGGACTGGAGGCAGCAAGGTCACGCCGTATCTCGCCGCGGAGGGCGGCCTGCTGTTCAGCAGCAAAGAAATTCCCCCCGGCGATACATCAAAAGTGAACTTCATGCCCGGCGGCGCATTTGGGTTTTATTTCCACACCGGAAGCCGCGGCGCGGTGGACGCCTCCGTGCACATCACGCACATTTCCAACGCCAGCCTCGGCAACCACAACCCCGGCATCAACGGCACCATGCACTTCCGCATCGGCTACACCTGGTTCAAGTAGTTCCGGGTAGGTTTCTGACCACCACCGGCCACTGGCCAGTTGTTCACGACGCTTTGCGTCGCGACGACCGGCGCGTGGTCTTCACCGTGACCTTGGCCGGCTGCACAATGCGTTGCACGCGCTTGGCGACCTTCGACGTCCCCACTCGCGCCGTGGTTTCCACCTCCATCTCGGCGGTCGGTTCCTCGGTGAACAGCGCGTTCATGTAGTTGTCTTTGTGCGCTTCCGAGCAGAAGTGCACCGCCAGAGGATGGACGGCGCGCTCGCGGTCCCACCCGGCCAGAATGGTTACCTCGCGGCGCGCGGCACGCAGGCCGACGCTCTCCGCCGCCAGACCAAGAATCCAGATTTCCATCGGGTCTTTGACCCGCTTGCACCAGTCGCAGGCGAACTGCAGCATGATTTTTCTCCGCTGCATGATTCGATGGGCGCCGGGCAGCGGAGGTTCGCCTAGCCAGAGAGGCAATCCAGCAGCAGCACCAGTAGTGGCCCGACGCCTCTGCGGACCCCGAAGATTACAATTCGCTAAGGTCAATCAGCGAATGAAACTGGATGTAGATTTGCGTAACTACGACTTGCGAACGGTGCCGGAGTACGCGCGCGCGGTGGAAGCGATTGGCTATGACTGCCTGTGGACATCTGAGACGCAGCACGACCCTTTCCTGCCACTGGCGGTGGCGGCAGGCGCGACCTCATCCATCAAGTTGGGAACAGCGATCGCGGTGGCGTTCCCGCGCAGCCCGATGGTGATTGCCTATACGGCCTGGGACATACAAAACGCCTCGGCCGGACGTTTCATTCTTGGGCTGGGATCGCAGGTCAAAGCGCATAACCAGCGTCGCTTCTCGGTGAAATTCGAATCGCCCGGGCCGAAACTTCGCGAAATGGTGCTGGCCCTGCGCGCCATCTGGGAATGTTGGCAGGAGGGTACGCCGCTTCGATTCAAGGGCGAGTTCTACCAATTCGATCTCATGACGCCCTTCTTCAATCCCGGTCCGATTTCCCATCCCGCTATTCCGATTTTCACCGCCGGCGTGAACCGTTACATGTGCCGCATGGCGGGAGAAGTGTGCGACGGGCTGCACGTCCATCCGCTGCACACAACCAAGTACTTGCGCGAATTCGTGCAACCCGCTGTGGACGAAGGATTGCGCGCCTCCGGCCGCTCGCGCAACGACTTCGCCTATGCGACCGCGGCGTTCGTTGTCGTCGGAGATTCCGAGGAGGAGCGTAACCGGAACGCAGACGCGGTCAGGCAGCAGATCGCGTTTTACGCTTCCACGCGCACCTACGAGCCGGTGCTGGCGGCGCATGGCTGGGAAATCACGGGCAGGGAACTGCACGAGAGATCTTTGCAAGGAGACTGGCAGGGAATGACGCGTCTGATCAGCGATGCAATGCTGGACGAATTCGCGGTGAGCGGCTCTTACGAAACGATCGGCGCCAAGTTGCGCGAGCGCTATGCCGGCCTGTTGGACCGGGTGGCGCTATATCAGCCATATGAATCCACCCTAGACGAGGCGCCATTGGCCGCGCTGGTAAGCCAGATCAATCGCTGACTGGGTTCCGTCTCAAATAGACGAGAGGGGAGAGGGGGTACCCCTCGGAGGCTTCCGCTTCGCCAGCCAAGGTTCACCCGCGCAAGGCGGCGACCTTGTCCCGGACCTCGCTGGCGAACATGGGCTCGTCTTTGTCCAGCGATTCCAGGTTGATCTCCACATTGGCGAGCGCGCCCTCCAGGGCCGCCCGGGCAAGAGATTTCGCCACCGTCAGGTCGGACGACATCCTGGGATTGGTAATGGGCCCGAGCTTTTCCGTAATGCGCGCTACTTCGCGCGCGCGCTCGGCCACACCAAGCGGAACATTGGTCGCTTCGCGCAGGGCGATCTGCACAGACCCGTTGCCGCCGGCCGCATCTTTCGCCGCTTTGTAGGCCTTCACTACGGCGTCGTAGGAGGCAGCGTCGGCGTCAATGGCGGCCTTGAATTCCTCACGCAGATGCGACAGGCGCGCGATGGCATCGCTCAGTTCGCGTTCGTATTGCAGGTAGTTTTTCTTACCGCGCGACATCGCTGCGACCATGTGCGCCAGACCCGCCGCCATGGCCCCTGCCGCCGCCGAAGCGCTTCCGCCGCCGGGTGTCGCGGTCGGCGCCGCCAATTGTTCGACGAATGGTTCGACGCCCGCTCGCAAGCCTCCGACCGACATCTTGCCGCCCATCACCGCGGCGAGGCGGTTCTCGAGAATGAGGGAAGAATCGAAGTTCTCGATTTGCAGGAACCACTCGGCCGCGTTTTCCAGGGCCTTCTTGGGAATGAGCCCGACGATCTCGCTGGAAACCGGCATCGTGCCGTAGCGCGCTGCTTCCCGTTTGACGAATTCGAACGCGCGCGCGATCGGGGTCTGCTCGAAGTCAGTCAGGTTCATCGAGACCTGCGCCATGCCGCGCACCGGGAAGCCGCTGGACTTCACGTAGCGGAAGCCGCCGGTGGAAAAGCGAATGGCCTTGGCAATTTTATTGGCGATCTCGACGTCCGCGGTATTGAGAAAAATGTTGTAGGCGATGAGGAATTTGCGCGCGCCGACGATGGTGGCGCCGGCGGTGGGATGCAGGCGGGCCTCGCCGAAATCGGGCTTGCGCCTGGGATTAGTGGCAATCTCGTCGCGCACGCCCTCGAATTGACCGCGGCGGACGTTCTCCAGGTTCTGGCGCTCGGGTGTGTTCGCTGCCGCCTCATAGAGGTACACGGGAATCTGGTAGCGCTTCCAGATTTCCTCGCCGACTTTGCGCGCGATGGCCGCGCAATCCTCCAGCGTGACGCCGTCAATGGGGATGAATGGGATGACGTCGCTGGCGCCCAAACGCGGATGTGCGCCCTGGTGCTTGGTAAGGTCAATGAGTTCGGCGGCCTTGCCGACGCCGCGGATGGCGGCCTCGGCGATGTTGTCGCGGTCTCCGACCAGCGTGATGACGCAACGGTTGTGGTCGGCGTCCATTTCGCGGTCGAGCAGATAGACGCCAGGGACCTTCATGGCCTCGACGATGGCGTCCACCTTGGCCTTGTCGCGGCCTTCCGAGAAGTTCGGCACGCACTCTACGAGCGTGGACATAACCGACTAGGATACAGCAAGGGCGCAAGGCTGAAGGCACAAGGCGCAGCGGTCAACGAGGGAAGCTTCCCGTGGCGGGAGTGCGAAGTGCCATGTGCGAAGTGCGAAGAACGGTAACGGAGGATGGATTTTGCTTCGCACTTGGAACTTCGCACTTGGCACTGTGTTCTAAGCGAAAGGCCGCAGACTTCGGATAGGGCGGAATGGAGGCTTGCAGGGCGTCAAATTCCGTTACAATGTGAGTCACTCCTCCAACCAAACGTGGCCGAGTACCATCTGGATAAGGAGCCACTCTCAAGAGGTCATGATGAAGCGTGCAGCCATTCTGTTCCTGATCCTGCTGCTCTCCGGTCTGTCAGCGTTGGCGGTGCCGCTGGGCACCTCGGCGCGTTCGGTGATTCCTGCCGACATCCAGCAGATCATCACCGTGGACTACCGAGCGCTGAAGAACTCGCCCACCGCACTGGCCATGAAGGCCAAGGTGCTGCCCGACTCGCTGAAGGAGTTCGAAACGTCGCTGAAGGGTATCGGCATCGATCCCGACAATGACGTGGACCAACTCACGTTTGCCTCGTTCCGCGTCAAAAAGAATGTGAACATCATCGGGCTGGCGCAGGGGAATTTTCCCACCGAGAAGATCCTGGCGCGCATGAAGCTGAAAAAGATGAAGCCGGAGAAGTACCACCTGACCGATGTGTGGGCAATGGCCGGCGGCCAGGACATGACCTTCCTGGACAAGACGACGGTGCTGTTTGGGACCAAGACCGCGGTGAGGGCGGCGCTGGATGCGCGCGATGGCGAAGCGCCGTCACTGACCTCGAACTCGCAGATCGCCGACATGATTAGCGCGGTGGACTCGGGCCAGGTGTGGAGCGTGCTCGACCAGGCGGGAACACAGAACATGCTGCACTCCACGCTGGGCGACGCGGCCAAACTCGCCGACTACGAGATGGTGAAGAAGCGTCTGCTCGGGTCGCGCTATACCATGGATTTCAACCGCGGCATGACCTTTAACCTCGACGTGGTGACGTCGGACTCGATGACCGCCGCGACCTTGGCGTCACTGCTTAAGGCCGGAGTGCTGTTCCGCAAGATGAACGCGCAAGGTGTCGAGAAAGTCGCGCTGGAGAGCGTCACCGTGGACAACGACAGCGCCAACCTGAAGCTCAAGTTCAAATCGGACGAGAAGCAGTTCCAGGCACTGGTGCAGTCGGACCTTTTCGCAGCCATGAGCCGGTAGACAACGATGAAATGAAGAATTAAGAATACGGAATGAAGAAATGAAAAAGGCCGGAGCGCAATGCTTCCGGCCTTAATTCTTCATTCTGAATTCTTCATTTCTTGAGGATCGGATTGTAGCCGTCGCCGATAAGCTTGCTGCGCGTGCTTTCCGCGTCCTTGAGATCGGCGAATGGCCCCACCTGCACGTGATAGAGCTTGTCGCTGGGCGGATTGGTGGTGGAAAGCACAGGATAATTTTTCTTGCGCAGGGCGCTGACCAGCGCATCCGCGTCTTCCTGCTTGGTGACAGCGGCGATCTGGACCATGTAGCCGGAAGCGAGCGCGCGCGCTATCTCCGGAGCGGACCTGGTCTCGACCGGCTTCGGCATCGGCGTGGCCGCCGGAGTCGCGGCGGCAACTACCGTTGGCGGATCGAGCTTGGCGTTGGCGTCGTTCTGGGCGACGGATTTGTAGAACGTCAGCTCGTCGGAGGTAGATTTGTTTTCGGGCTTGGGCGCCTCATCGGCACGCGCCGACGACGGCTTGGGCGCGGCGCCGGTTGCGGGCGCGGGCTCCGGCAGGATGGAAGCGGTGGCAATCGCCGGCGTAGCCTTGCGTCCGAGCGAGAAACCGAGGCTGAAGAACAGGGCACAGACGACCACCAGCCCGAAAAACAGCCCGAGCAGGCGGCCCGTACCTAACGTGACTTCCTGGTCTTGCGACTCCATGGCGCTGCGCTCCTGGGAAGCAGGAATGCTGTTGTTTTCCTGCTTCGCTGCTTAATCGGTTCCCGTGCCTTTCGGCTCCTCGCCGCGGCCGCCGCTGCGCTTCATCAGAAGCTGCAACCCCTCCATGAAGTCCAGAGGCAGAGGGAACACGATGGTTGTGTTCTTTTCTACCCCAATTTCGGTCAGAGTTTGCAGGTAGCGCAACTGAATAGTAACGGGTTCGGTCGAGAGCAAGTGGGCGGCGTCCACCAGACGCTGGGCCGCCGAGAACTCGCCTTCGGCGTGAATAATCTTGCTGCGCTTCTCGCGTTCGGCCTCAGCCTGCTTGGCCATCGCCCGCAGCATGGATTCGGGCAGGTCCACCTGCTTGACCTCGACGTTGGCCACCTTCACGCCCCAGGGCGCGGTGTGCTGGTCGAGGATGCTCTGGATGCGCAGGTTGAGCTTGTCGCGATGGGAAAGCAGTTCGTCCAATTCGACCTCGCCGAGCACCGAGCGCAGAGTGGTCTGCGCGAATTGCGATGTCTGGTACAGGTAGTTCTTCACCTCGACGATGGCGCGCCGGGGATCCACCACGCGCAGAAAGATGACGGCGTTCACCTTCAGGGTGACGTTGTCGCGAGTGATGATGTCCTGCGGCGGAACCTCCAGCGCCTCCTGCTGCAGAGAAATGCGCACCATGCGGTCAATCGGCGCGAACACCAGGAAAATGCCGGGCCCCTTGGGTTGGTCGAGCAGCCGGCCGAGACGGAAGATGACGCCGCGCTCGTACTCGGGAAGAATCTTGATGGAATTCAGAATGTAGAGGACGAAGATAACAATCGGTACGTACGTGAGCGGATTCATCTCCGCCTCCATGGCGCGCTTGTAAAGATTTGCTGCCGCAGATTTTAGCAGTTTTTCCGGCGGGAAGAATCATGGGTTTTCACGCAGGAATCTTCCAAGTACCGAGGGTCGAGGAAGTTGCAGACGCGAGCCCCGAGCGGCGCGTGTAAAGGCAAATCTGGATTCAGGACTGCGGAACCGGTGAAGGCCGGCTGGGCGGCGGGGCTGTGGCGCGGACGGGATCAACCCGCAGCAGCAACTCGTCCACGGCGCGCACGCGGACCTGTTCGCCGGGTTCAACCGGCAGCGATGAAACCGCGTTCCACAGCTCGCCATGGACGAAGACCTTGCCTTGAGGAGCCAGTGGCGTGCGGGCGATGCCCAGTTCGCCGACCAGGCCCTGCGATCCGGTGGTGATTTTGGCGTGACGGGCGCGCAGCGCGATGCCGGTGAGGAACGTCGTGATCACGCCCAGCGGAACGCTGACGGCGAGCGCCGTCCAGAGGTGAACCCGCATCTGCGGGATGGGGCCGTCCACCAGCAGGAGCGCGCCCAGGGTGAGGGCGACGATGCCGGCGATGGTGAGCACGCCGTGGGTGGCGAATTTTGCTTCCAGAGCGAAGAACGCGAACGCCAGGAAGATCAGCGCCAGGCTGGTGTAGCGAACGGGAAGAATGTTGAGGGCGAAGATCGCCAGCACGATGAAAAATAGCCCGACAACGCCAGGCAAGACGGCGCCGGGATGATTGAACTCAACGTAGAGCGACAGCGCGCCGATGGCCAGCAGGATGAATGCCATGTTCGGATCCATGAGGAAGGCCAGGATCCGCTCCTTCACGGTCATGTCATAGTCGAACACCGACTTACCGGCCAGGCGAAGCGTGACCGTCCCGCCATGGAAACGAGTGACGGAGCGGCCGTCGAGCTGGCGCAGAAGCTCTGACTGATTGGCGGCGACGACGTCAATTAGGTGGTCTTTCAGGGCTTCCTGGTCGGTGAACGACTTCGACTGGCGCACGGCGCTTTCGGCGACTTCGACGTTGCGCCCACGCTTGGCGACAACGGAGCGCATCAGCGCGGCGGAATCGTTTTCAATCTTCTCTCCCATGATCTTGTCGGGCTGCCCGCCGCCGAGGGTGACCGGATGCGCCGCGCCGGTGTTAGTGCCCGGCGCCATGGCAGCCACGTCGGCCGCTTCCAGGATAAAAAATCCCGCCGAGGCGGCGCGGGTGCCGCTGGGCGCGACATAGATAATCACCGGCACCGGCGAGGCAACAATGCGCTCGATGATGTCGCGCGTGGACTCGGCCAGGCCGCCTGGGGTGCTGAGGACAATCAGTACGGCGTCGGCATGATGGGAACTGGCGTAATCAATGGCGCGGCCGACGTACTCCGTGGTGATGGGGTGGATGGTGTCGTGGATGTTCACCTTGACGACATCGGCGCGGGCGAATCCGGAAACTAAGAATGAAGAACTAAGAACCAAGAACCACAGGCCACAGCGGAAAGACGCGATGGCGCTTTTCATTCTTCGTTCTGACTTCTTAGTTCTTTGTTGGTTCATTTCGGAGCCTTCTCCGCGATCGTACGCTTCAATGCTAGCGCGGCGGAGTTGTTCGGTTCCAGCGCCAATGCCCGGTCCACGTCATTTTGCGCGGCCTGTGGCTGGTTGGACTTCAAATCGAGACGGGCAAGGACGAGCAGTGCGTCCACCGAAGGCTGAAGGCGCAGAGCGGATTCCGCTTCCCAGCGCGCAGAGCTCTCGTTGGTTTCCTCCAGGGTACGCGCCAAGCCTACGTGCGCGGCGACATTCAGCGGATCCAGCAGCACGGCTTCCCGGAAATCCTTCTCCGCCTCGCTCAGAAAGCCCTGGGCCAGCAGTTCGCGCCCGTGGTCCACGTGATAAGCGGCGTGGGTACGCGGGTCGGTCTTGCTGAGGCGCAGCTCGGTGGCATTCTGAATTTCCAGCGCCAGTTGCTGGAACGAAGTCTCGTCGTAGTTGCGCTTGATGCGCTCCAGCGGCGCCTTGGCGGCCGGCGAATGCGAATCGGCATTGCGCAGGGAAGCGGCGGCGGATCCTGGGATGGTCTCCAGAAAGCTTCGCGCTTCCGTGTCCGTCGGACGCAGCGACAAAACTTCGCGCATCTGGCGTGCTGCCCCGGCCGTGTCACCGAATTTGTAGAGCTCCACGCCGAAGTTGAAGTGGTAGTCGGGATCGCTGGGATCGGCCTTGGTGGCCTTCTGGAAGTACTCAATGGCGCTGCGCTTGCCGCGGCGTCCGGCCACTACGCCCAGGTTGTTGTAGACCTCGGTGAGCGGCAGGCGCGAGACGAGAAAACTGAAGGCGCTCTCGGCCTTTTCGAATTCGCCCGTGTAGTACTCCGAAAGCCCGAGATAAAAGCTGGCTTCGCGTCCTTGAGGACTGTTGCGCGGGACGCGGGCGAACCAGTTGGCGGCCTGCTCGTAGTCGTGCCCGGCGTAGTAGGTGCGCGCCAGTTGCAGCATGGCCATGTTGTAATCCGGCGTCAGGCGGATGGCCTCACGGAAGCGCTTAATCTTTTCCGGACGCGAGGTGGCAAGCAGCCCGCGAACGTAACTCTCCAGCGCGTCGAGACGGACGGCGGGCGCTGCGGCGAGGAACTGCTCGCGCGGGGGCAGGGGCTGGGAGCGCAACTGGCGCAACAGGTCCCAGGCCAGCGCGGTCTGCAGCTCCGCCAACCTAAGCAGCGGTCCGGACTCAATCATCGCCGGCGACAGGCGCAGCGCCTTCATGTCGAGCAGTTCAGCCTCGGCGGTAAAAGTCTGGCCGTTGAAATTGTAGGAACCGAGCACGACGAAGTCGGCGTCCATCTGCTCGGCGATGCGGAACAACGTAGCGCGCGAGAGGTGGACGTTGGCGGGAACGCCGGCACGGTCGAAAGCGAAAGTGCGGTCCTCGCGCGAGACCACGTACAGCTCGGGCGAGGCCAGCCGCTGGCCGAGAATCTCGGGGAAGGATTCGCTGATCCACTCCAGGCCAGGCGCCTTGGAGGTGTTCTCGAAGGGCAAAACGACGATCATTCGGGCCGAGGCCGGGGGATTGCGTACCTGCGCGCCCGCGGCGATGGCCAGGACCGAAACCAGCAGCAGCGCGGCAATTCGGAACAGGCTGGGCACTTTAAAAGGATTATAGCTCTGAACCGAAGGCGGAAGGCGCAAGGCACAAGGCGGAAGGCCACAGGTACGGGGCGCCGTTTGGAAACGCCCCGGCCTAGCCAAAACCGGGCTAGAGCGGGGCACCCCCGTCATGCTCAAAGCTCGCCTCAAAAGCATGATGGCAGGGATGAGCAGAATGCCTTGTGCCTTGGGGCTTTTCCCTTCAGCAACTCTCGATTTCAGGCCGTCTGCGGCAAACCCGGCCTGCGAGGCTCCGGTCTAACCACGCATACGTTAAGGCAGCCCCGCACAGACTCGATCGAGGAGAAACCATGAGAAAGATTTTGCTCCTGTTCGTAGTGGTCATTTTTGCCGTCGGGATGATGGTTGCTCAGACCAGCAGCAGCTCGAGCAGCAACGCGGCAAATCCTGACCAGAACGCGGCTTCGCAGAGCTCACAGGGCGCGAACGCCGGCCAAACGACGACAACCACAACCACCAGCGACCAGAACGTCAGCCAGGCCGGCCAGACCAGCGCCGATCAGAACGCGGCTGCGCCCGGCAGCGCCAAGAGCAAGAAGGCGGGCAATCTGCCGCAGACCGCTTCGCCGCTGCCATTGCTTGGCTTGCTCGGACTGGGCTCGCTGGGTGTAGGCGTGATTTCGCGCAAACGCAAGTAAGCCGGTTTCCGCAGCCAACCTCCTGGGACGAATCTCTCGTCTGAGTTGCTGGATGCGGAAGTGGTTTCATAGATGGCGGGGTGGCAGCCGAGCGGCGGCCGCCCCGTTTGTTTTTTCCGCGCTTCCCGCCATGCAGCCGCAAGTTCCCGCCGCGCTTCCCAGCACGTACACTTGGAAACACGGATTCATGAAACGGACCTGGGACTGGGGCCAGCTCGCCGTCGCCTACGGCCTGCTGGAAGTGGCGCTGTGGACCGAGGGCGAAACCCAGAGGATCGCGGCGCTATTGACGGCCGCCTGGATTGTCGCCGCCACGCTGATCAGCCGGCGCTCGCCGCGCCAGTTGGGACTAGGATTTCAGGGACTCGGACGAGCGCTAGTGGCCATTCCCATTGCCGCCGCCGCTTCCATGGTGGTTATCACTATCGCGTGGCAAATGGGCACGCTGCGCGAACTCTACGGCGTACGGCCTCCCATCTGGCATTCCTTCGGGTACGCCATCTGGGCGATGATGCAGCAGTTCATCCTGAACTCATTTTTCTACATGAATCTGGAAGAATTGTTGGGCAGCAGCAAGCGCGCGCTGTGGGGTGCGGCTGCACTGTTCTGCCTGGCGCACATCCCCAATCCCGTGCTGATGGTGGCGACGTTGGGCGCCGCAATTTTCTTCGTCTCTCTGTTTCAGCGATACCGCAACATCTACCCGCTCGGCGTCGCGCATGCCATGCTGGGCCTGACGCTCGCCTGCACGATTCCTGATCTGTATTTAAGGCACATGCGAGTGGGAATTTCGTATTTCCATTTCCTGATCGTACGGTGAGAGTCTGGGCTGCGCGCTCTGTGTGTCGCGCGAATACACGCTGATTTTCCGGCTTTTCGTTTGACACGCCTAAGTACCTCGGATAGAAAGTAAGTGGATACTTACATGGCAACTGCCCACCTACGAGTGTCGGCCGAGGAGCGCCGGCAACAAATTCTTGAATTAGCGACAGATCTTTTCGCGCGGCAGGGCTTCCGCGGGACCACGACGCGCCAGATTGCGCAGCGCGCGAGGGTGAATGAGGCCATCATCTTCCGCCATTTTCCTACCAAGGAAGACCTGTACTGGGCCGTGATTGAGCACCAGATCAGCATGCGCGGAGGGCGGGCGAGGCTGGAAGCTAAACTCGCAGCCGGCGGCAGCCACCGCGAGACCCTGACCGCTTGGGCCGAAGAAGTCATCACGCGCGATGCCACGTTGTCGCGCCTACTGCTGTTCACGGCGCTGGAGAACCACGAACTTTCGGAGCGCTTCTTCCGCACGCACGTGGCGCAGTATTTTGAAGTGATGGCGGAGTTCGTCCGCCACGGAATTTCCGAAGGGCACTTTCGCGACGTGGACCCGATGCTGGCCGCGCGCGGCTTCATCGGTATGCTGATCTACCATTTTCAAATTCAGGAATTATTTGGCGGCAAGCAGGTGCAGCAGTTCGATCCGCGCCAGGTCAGCGAGACGCTGGTGGATGTCTGGTTGAAGGGGATGGAGCGAAACTAAAGATTTTACATTTGCAGGTTCCCGGCGTCCGTAACCGGGCAGAGGTCAAGTTATCCATCATGAGTAGCGCATTTATGAGAATTCGATTCATCTACGGGCTTCTGGCGCTCGCCGGCCTAACTGGCGCGTTGACGGCGTGCGGGAAAACCAAGGCGGGCCCGCCGGAGGACACGGCCGCACCGGTGGTGGTGGCGGCAGCCACGCAGAAGGATATTCCGATCGAGGTGCGCGCTGTCGGGACAGTCGAGGCCTATTCGAACGTACAGGTGAAGTCCATGATTGCCGGCGAGATCACCAAAGTCGGCTTCACCGAAGGCCAGGACGTGCGCAAGGGCGACCTGCTGTTCGTGATTGACCGGCGTCCGTATGAAGCGGCGCTGTCGCAGGCGGAGCGCAACCTGGCGCGTGATGTGGCGCAAGAAGCCAATGCCCGGGCGCAGGCGACGCGCTACGCGGCGTTGTACAAGGAAGGCGTGGTTTCGCGCGAGCAGTACGACCAGATGCAAACCGCGGCCGAGGCGCTGAAAGAGGCGGTGCAGGCCGATCGCGCCACGGTGGAAACCGCCAAGGTCAGCCTGACCTACACGACGATCGTTTCGCCGATCAACGGCCGCACCGGAAACCTGATGGTGCACCAGGGAAACGTGGTGAAGGCCAACGATATCTCCATCCTCGCCATCAACCAGGTGCAGCCCATTTACGCGACGTTCGCGGTCCCGGAGGCGTACCTGCCGGAGATCAAGAAGCAGCAGGGAAGTCACAAACTCGCGGTCAAAGTGCGGGTTCCCAACGAACCGCGGCCAGCCGAGGGCGTGCTGACGTTCATTGACAACACGGTGGATCCGGCGACAGGGACGATCAAGCTCAAGGGGACCTTCACCAACAGCGACCGCCGGCTCTGGCCGGGACAGTTTGCCGACGTCAGCCTGACGCTGACCACGCAGAAGAATGCCGTGCTGGTGCCGAGCGCTGCGGTGCAGACCGGACAGACCGGGCAGTATGTGTTCGTAGTGAAATCCGACAACACGGCGGAAATGCGGCCGATCACTGTGAGCCGGATCCTGGAGAGCCAGTCGGTCGTTACCGGCGTGCAGCCCGGCGAACAGGTGGTCACCGACGGGCAAGTGCGCCTTACTCCGGGAAAGAAAGTGGCATTGAGCAAACCGGCAAACTCGGCCAATGCGGAGGTCACGCCGCCGCAGCAGCAGGGAAGCGCCCGGGGTAGCGGACTGTGAGCATCGCGGAACTATTCATCCGGCGTCCCGTCATGACCACGCTGGTCATGCTCGCCATCCTTCTGTTCGGCGTGATGGGATACCGCTCGCTGCCTGTCAGCGACTTGCCGAACGTGGATTTCCCAACCATCCAGGTCGGTGCGTCGTTGCCGGGGGCCAGTCCGGACACGATGGCATCGGCGGTGGCGATGCCGCTGGAGAAACAGTTCTCCACCATCGCCGGCGTGGACCAGATGACGTCCACGAACATGCTGGGCAGCACGCAGATCACGTTGCAATTCAACCTGACCCGCAACATTGATGCGGCCGCGCAAGACGTGCAGGCGATGATCGCCAAGGCCGCCCGCGATCTGCCGCAGAACATGCCGGCGCCGCCGACTTATCAGAAGGTCAACCCAGCCGACCAGCCGGTGCTGTACATGTCGGTGAGTTCGCCGACGCTGCGGCTGTCCGATGTGGACGAATACGCCGAGACCTTGCTGGCGCAGCGGATCTCGATGGTCAGCGGCGTGGCGCAGGTGTTCGTGTACGGCGCGCAGAAGTACGCGGTGCGGGTGCAGTTGGATCCCAACAAACTGGCGGCGCACAAGATTGGCATTGATGAGGTCAATGACGCCGTCCAGAGCGGCAACGTCAACCTGCCCACAGGCACGCTGTGGGGCAGCCGCCAGGCATTCACCGTCAACGCGAGCGGGCAGCTTACGAAGGCGGCGCAGTACCGCCCGCTCATCGTCGCCTACCGCAACGGCTCGCCGGTGCGCTTGCAGGATTTAGGCGAAACCTTTGACAGCGTGGAGAACGACAAGACGGCGAGCTGGTACTCCGGCGGAGGCGGCACAATCAGCCGCGCCATCGTGCTGGCCATCCAGAAACAGCCGGGCACCAACACGGTCGAGGTGGTGGACAGCATCCGCGCGCTGCTGCCGTCGTTCCGCGCACAGATGCCCGCGTCGGTGTCGCTGGGCACGTTGTACGACCGCTCCAAGTCCATTCGCGAATCGGTGGACGACGTCAAGTTCACGCTGTTCCTGTCGCTCTGCCTGGTAATCCTGGTCATCTTCCTGTTCCTGCGGAACCTGTCGGCGACGCTCATTCCGAGCCTGGCACTGCCGTTCTCGCTGGTGGCGACGTTCGCGGTGATGTACCTGCTGGATTATTCGCTCGACAATTTGTCGCTGATGGCGCTGACGCTGTCGGTAGGGTTCGTTGTGGACGATGCCATCGTCATGTTGGAAAACATCGTCCGCCACATGGAGCACGGCGAGAAGCCGATGCAGGCGGCCTTCCGGGGATCGCGCGAAATCGGTTTCACCATCATTTCCATGACGCTGTCGCTGGCGGCGGTGTTCCTGCCGGTGCTGTTCATGGGGGGCATTGTCGGGCGCCTGCTGCACGAGTTCGCGGTGACAATCGGCGTGGCCATCCTGGTGTCGGGATTCGTTTCGCTCAGCCTCACCCCGATGTTGTGCAGCCGCATCCTGCGGGAGCACAAGGAAGTGCACCACGGCAGGGTGTACATGATGTCGGAGCGCTTCTTTGACGGCATGCTGCACGTTTACGACAAGACGTTGCAAGTGGTGCTGCGGCACAAGTTCGCGACCATGGTGGTATCGGGCATCGTGCTGGTCGCTACGGGCTACTTGTTCGTCACCATGCCCAAAGGCTTCCTCGCCAGCGAAGACCAGGGGCAGATCTATATCTTTACCGAGGCGAACCAGGGCATCTCCTTCGAGGACATGAAGGCGCACCAACTGGCGGTGATGAACGCGGTGCTGAATTCGCCCGACGGCAAGTACATCAACAGCTTTTTCGCCGCCATCCCGCGCGGCGCCAACAACCAGGGATTCATGGTGGCGCGTTTCGTGCCGATGGGGCAGCGCCCCGGGGTGGACGAGATGATGGCCCACTGGCGGCCGATGCTGGCCAAAGTTCCCGGCATCCAGAGCTTCCTGCAAAACCCGCCACTGATCCGCATCGGCGGGCAGCTTACCAAGAGCCAGTACCAGTTCACGCTGCAAAGCCCGGATCCGAAAGAACTGTACGACGCCTCGCCCAAGCTCGAAAACGAGCTGCGCAAGAGCCCGCTGCTGATTGACGTTACCAGCGACCTGCTGATGAAAAATCCTCAGGTCAATATCGAAATTGACCGGGACAAGGCGTCGTCGCTCAACGTGAGCGCCACCGCCATCGAAGACGCGCTGTACACGGCGTACAGCGCGCGGCAAATCTCGACCATCTACGCGCCGAACAATGCGTACCGCGTGGTGATGGAGTTGCAGCCGCAATACCAGATGGATCCCTCGGCATTGTCGCTGCTCTACGTGCGCTCCTGCCAGGGGATGGCGTGCACGCCGCAACTGGTGCCGCTGTCGGAGCTGGCGCACATCACGCGCGACCTGGGGCCGATGGCCATTAACCACCTCGGACAGCTACCCGCCGTGACCATCTCGTTCGATTTGAAACCGGGGGTGGCGCTCGGCGACGCCGTCAATGAAGTGAACCGCATCGCCCGGCGCACGCTGGCCGACAACATCACCACCAGCTTCCAGGGCGCGGCGCAGGCATTCGAGTCGTCGTTCAAAGGCATGGGCATCCTGCTGATCATGGCCATCCTGGTCATCTACATCGTGCTCGGCATTCTGTACGAAAGCTTCATTCACCCGATCACGATTCTGTCCGGATTGCCAGCCGCGGGCGTGGGCGCGCTGCTGACGCTCAAGCTGTTCCATCTCGACCTGAACCTGTACGCCTTTGTGGGCATCATCATGCTGGTCGGCATCGTGAAGAAGAACGCCATCATGATGATTGACTTTGCACTGGACGCGCAGCGCAACTCCGGCAAAACCGCGGCCGACGCCATCTACTACGGCTGCCTAGTGCGCTTCCGCCCGATCATGATGACCACCATGGCTGCCTTGATGGGAACACTGCCCATCGCGCTCGGCTTCGGCGCCGGCGCCGAGTCGCGACGGCCTCTGGGACTGGCGGTGGTGGGCGGGCTGGTGTTCTCCCAGATGCTGACGCTCTACATCACGCCGGTGTTCTACATCTACCTGGAGCAGGCGCAGCAGTGGTGGAGAACCAAGGTAAAGAAGACGCCGCTCCCCGAGTCGGAGAGCCAGACGGAGAGCCAGGAACCGATCATGGCGGACTGAAGCAGCTCTTAGCTTTTAGCCATTAGCGGCCGGGGTTCTGCCGTCCCTGCGGGACTGAATCATCTTTCCACTGTAATCCCCGGGCTTACGCCCGGGGCTACACATTCCGTTGCCGCTGCGCGGCTGAACAGTCCCTAACACTAATCGCTAACAGTTAAGAGCCAAGAGCTAAGAGCTAACGGCTAACAGCTAAGAGCTACTTCGCCCTCTCATACTGCTTCGGCCATTCAATGTCGTGACCCAGTTCCTTCGCGGCGAGCAGCGGCCAGTAAGGTTCCCGCAGAAACTGCCGCGCCATGATGACCACATCTGCCTGGCCGGTGCGAGCGATCGTGTCCGCCTGCTGGGGTGAGGTAATCATGCCGACTGATCCCGTCGCAATCTGCGCCTCGCGCCGGATGCGCTCCGCGAACGCCGTCTGGTAACCCGGGCCGACGGGTATCTTGATTCCCGGCGCAATCCCGCCGCTGGAGCAGTCAATCAAGTCCACGCCAAGCTTCTTCAGACGGCGCGCCAGTTCCACCGACTGCTCGATGTCCCAAGACCCCTCCTGCCAGTCGCTCGATGAAATACGCACCCACAGCGGTTTGTCTTCAGGCCAGGCGCCGCGCACTGCTTCCGTTACTTCGCAGACCAGGCGGATGCAGTTCTCAAACGAGCCGCCGTACTGGTCGGTGCGCTGGTTGGTGATCGGAGAAAAAAACGAGTGCAGCAGGTAACCGTGCGCGGCGTGGATTTCGACCACGTCGAAGCCTGCAGCCAGCGCGCGCCTGGCAGCGGCGGCGAAAGCCTGTACCACGTCTCGAATGTCGCGCTCGTTCATGGACTTGGGCACTTGGTGCGCCGGGGAGAAGGGAATTGCGCTGGGCGCGAGAATCGGTTTCCAGCCGCGATTGGCTTCGTCCAACGGCCCGCCGCCGCGCCAGGGAGCGTCGGTCGAGCCTTTGCGCCCGGCATGCGCCAACTGCATGCCGGCTGCAGCACCCTGGGCGTGAATGAACTTCACGATGCGGGACAGAAACTCAATATGTTCGTCCTTGTAAATCCCCAAGTCGTCGGGGCTGATGCGGCCATCCGGCGTTACGGCCGAGGCTTCGGTGAACACCAGCGCGGCGCCGCCAACCGCCCGGCTGCCGAGGTGGACGAAGTGCCAGTCGTTAGCGAAGCCGTCCTGGCTGGAGTACTGGCACATCGGGGAAACGACAATGCGGTTACGCAGCGACACACCGCGCAGCTTCAGCGGGGAGAACAGGTCGGGCATGGAAACCATACTACCGTAGCCCGAAACGGTAGCCCGTAGCCCGGTCATGGCTCACCTGCGGACTACGGACTACCGTCTACGAATACCCAATCGGGAATCCGGCTCATGTTGGCGTGACGATCATCACTGCATTTCTTCTTGGTGAGGGTTAGGCTGCACTCAGGTCGGGCTTCTGTCCTGCATCGGCAGGGTAGGAGTGTGCTATGGAAGCGCGGACCCCGATATTCCGCGGCAACTGTCTTTCCTGCGTTCTCTCTCTCCATCCCTGTGTGTTTTGCGGACCCCTGATCCGCATCCCTCAACCGATTTCTGCTGCCCACATTGTTTGCGAGCCTTTCCAGCGCCAGGAGGTCACCGTGGAACTGCAGCGGAAGAAAGTGCTCATCGTTGACAATGACGAAGATGTCCTCATCAACCTGGAACGTGCCCTGGAGGAGCACGACTGCGAAACGGTCACTGCCTGGGATTTGCCGGAAGCTTTGGAAACCCTGGAAGGCAGCGGGTTCGACCTGCTGCTGATCGGCGATCATCCGCCCGAATTGAACTGCGAACGCCTGCTGAAGCAACTGAATCGAGCCAACGTCACCGTTCCAGTTGTCGTGATGCACTCGGCGGAGCGGTACCCATTCTCCGAAGGCTATCTACGGTACCTGGGAGCGATGGGTGTCGCCTGCAAGTGGAACGAGGGCGCGGTAGTGCAACAGGTGGAGAATTGCCTGACGGCGCTGCCGATTGCCGCCGCAGTGCGGAGCATGGCGAAACGGGCGGCGAGTCACTAGTAAACGGGACTGAAGCAAGAAAGGCACGGGTTCAGCCCGTGCCTTTCGCAATTGCCGACGATGAATTGCTAATTACTGCTCTTCGCTGCCGCGCGCGCGCTGTTGCGTTCGGCCACGGTGCGGCGCGCGTTGTCGGCGAGTTCCTTTGCTTTCGGCAGCAGGTCGAGACCTTTCTGCACCAGCGGATCAGCCTCGGCGCGCACCTTCAGCCCTTCAATCTGTCCGAACTCATCGATAAAGATTTCGCTCTTAATGCTGGAACGCACCCAATCATTCACGCCGGCCAGGTCGGCCTCCGTCCAGGGGATCTTCTGGTCGTCAAGGAATTTACGGAACTCCATCATGACCGCGTCGTCCACTTCAAACGACTTCGGGACGTGACGGCTGATCAGGTAGTGCTTGGCGAAATTGAAAAACGCGTAGTGCTGGAGCAGC
Organism: Terriglobales bacterium; assembly: GCA_051006995.1. Classification (GTDB taxonomy): domain Bacteria; phylum Acidobacteriota; class Terriglobia; order Terriglobales; family Acidobacteriaceae; genus JAIQGF01. Next base: position 63,254 of record JBPCSQ010000009.1, on the reverse strand, counting down.
GTGTCCTGGAAGTGGTTGGACTTGGGCGCAACCACCTTCACGTCGGGAGTGATGCCGCCGCCGCCGTAGACCGGGCGGCCGCTGTCGGTCATCTTGACTTCGCGTCCCGAGTTGGCGCTGTCCTCGCTCTCGCGGTTGTAGTAGTAGTCATAGAGAGAGATGTTGCTGTAGTCGCGCTGGATCAGGCGTCCGCTGGGCGTGTAGTACTTGGCGGTGGTCAGCGCCAGGCCGGTATTTTCCGACAGCGGATACACGGTCTGCACCAGACCCTTGCCGAAGGTGTTCTCGCCGACCACCAGGCCGCGATCGTGGTCCTGGATGGCGCCGGCTACGATTTCCGCCGCTGATGCGGTGCCTTTGTTCACCAGCACGACCAGCGCGTAGTTGCGCCCGCCATTGCCGTGGCTAGCGCGATACACCTTCTCCGGCGAGGAGCGCCCGTGATGCGAAACAATCACCGCTCCCTTGGAGAGGAACTTATCGGCCACCTGCACGCCTTCACTGAGCAACCCGCCGGGATTCTGCCGCAGGTCGAGGATCAGTCCCTTGACGTCGCCAAACTCATCCAGCGCCGTCTGGACCTCGTGATCGGTGGTCTCCTGGAATCCGGTCACGTGAATGTAGCCAATGCCGGGACGGATCAGGAAGTGCAGGTCCACGCTGTAACGCGGAATCTCGTCGCGCGTGACGACGAACTCCATCGGCTTGGGAGTGCCTTCGCGAAGAATCGTGATGCGAACCTGTGTCCCTTTCGGTCCCTTCAGCAGGTCGGCGACCTCGCTGGTGCTGAGGTTGTCGCAGGGCTTGCCGTCTACAGCCATGATGACGTCGCCGGGATGAATGCCGACCTTGTAGGCGGGCGTGCCGACGAAGGGCGCGATGACGATGACCTTGTTGTTGCGCGGTCCCACCTGCATGCCCACGCCATAGTACTTGCCGCGCTGTTCCTCGCGCAGCAGCGAATAGGATTTCGGGTCGAAGAAATTGGAGTGCGGATCAAGCACCCGCAGCATGCCGGGGATGGCGCCGTTATAGATGGCCTTGTCGGGATTGACCTGCTCGGCGTAGTTCTGCTCCACCACGTCATAGACTTGCGAGAACGCGCGCAGGCTATCGCGGACATCGCCATCCGATGACGATTGATTGTTCCCGACGCGCTGTCCGAATAGCGCTCCCAGGAAACCGCAGACCAAGATGACCAGGACGACCAGCAGGAGGGAACGGCGAGAACCACGAGGCATGGGTTGAAATCCTTACGGCGACGGATCAGAAGCAGATTTGTCGAACCCTCACCGTGAGCTGCTGAAAGTATAGCACGGGTTTTTCCGGTCCCGAGCGCCGGTCCCGGCTGAAGTACCAGCAGGTTCATAGACTTAGATGCAGTGACCCCACGCAGGATGCGGATGCTGCCGGGAGCGCCGCGCTGGCGTCCGAAATGAGAATCAACCGGTGCGCTCCCGCTCCTCGGCGGTTCCTATGGGACGGTAGGCGGTGGCGTCGGCGACAGGGCCTGGCCCACCTCAATCTTAAACAGTTCGCCATTCCACGCCGAAAGAACCCACAGCGTCTGTGTGTCCCGGTCGTAAGCGCACTCGCTCGGCAGAGGCGCGCTGGCGAACTTGGCCACGGTTTCGCCGCTGCGCAAATCCACGGCGAGGACGGCTGGAGTTACGCGATCGAGGACGAAGCCTAAACCATCTCCAGCGCAGGCGCCGAAGTACAGTTCTCCTCCCGTCCTTGCGGTCTGCAGTTTGCCGGTTTGCATATCAATCAGCACCACCTTGCCGTATCGCCATGGCATGATGGCGAGATGGTTCTTAGTATCCACCCCGAACATTCCCCATGGCGCAGCAGCACCATCCGGGCCTGCAATCGCATAATTTAGGCCGCTCTCGGTGATGGTATGGTTCGTCAGGTCCAGCGAATACCAATAGCTAACCAGCCGATGAGTCTGGGAGTCAATGCCGAGGAAACCATCGAAGCCGAGCAGACGATTGTCCCAGCCGATCATGTGAGGCAAGGTTTCCACCGTATTGCCGGTCTGGGTATCGATGACGGCGCTGCTGCTGGTGTAAGCCAGGCCGGTGCTCGAGTCCACCACAACTTTGTTCCACCAGTCGCCGGGGACGGATGCTGTTGTCAGGAGCGTGGCCGTGTTTGCGGCATACACTTCCAGCGCCTGAGCCGTGCGGAGTATGGCCATGACGCCGGTATCGTCAAACGTGCACCCAACCGCGCCGGGTGTGGTGCGGCGTAACTCGGTGCCTTTCCGCAAATCCAGCCAGCGAGCTGCGCTCTTGTCAGCCAGGATGGCCATTCCTTCATTACCGAGACAGAAGGTCGCGTTCCGCGCGTCGCCGCCAATAGGTTGCGGCGAGAAGCCAAAGCCCAGCACGTTGGTTGGGCCAGTGTCGAGCGCTCCCATCCAGACACTGTGCAACTGTGTGGATTCGGCCCAGGAAAGCGGTACGGTGGCTTTGAATGCGGATTGCTGGCCTGCCACCGGAGTCAGTTCCACGGTGGCGCCGTCGAAATACAGCATGGGTTGAAGATGACTGAGATTAACGCCGGTAATGGAAAGGTCGATCTGGTCGGCGCCGTTCCGGCTGGCAGTCATCGCGCCGAGTTGGCGAGCGCCGAGGTCCTTCGCCACGTCCAACATCGTGACCGTGTACCAGGCGGAAACGATGGTGTTCCCGACAGAGGTCATGTATCCGGAGCCAGTGAGCGGGATTCGAGAACGCACCGTCACGGATTCGGCATCGATGATCCAGGCATTTCCGCCGTTTCCCCCGCCGTACACCGGATCGCCGGTACTAGTGTGGCCAACAATCACATCTCCGAGGCCGTCGGATAGCGCAGAGACCAGCACTTGCGTTCCGTCGGGCGAAAGCAACATGGCGCCGTTCGCGAAAGGTGTATCGGAGATAGCGACGTATGCGAGGACATCATTGCTGGCCAGTTCGTAGGCGCGCATCTCGAAGTTGGGAAAGTTATCTGTACTCGCCACATACAGCCGCCCACGCGCTTCGTCAAGCGTGAACTCACTTGCAGGAGCGACGAGCTGAAGCTGGCGCGTAACCGCGTCCGTAGTGAGGTCCACGAGTGCGACGCTTGTGGCGGGGGTGCCCGAGGCTACCACCGCAGTGCTTGAGCCAGGCGTCAAGCGGACCGTGATGCTGGGGGCAAAAGGCCCGATGGCAGCCGTTTCTAAACCTGTCTCCAAGTTGACGACGCGAACCGCGCCCAGTTGGTTGTCGGGAATATAGACGCGATGGAGCGCGGGGTGAACTCGAATGTCGGTGCATGACCCGGGGGCAAGAGAGATGCTGTTGAGGAACTGGCCTGCGACTGTGTCGAACACGTCGATTGAGCAGTTGCCGTACCATTTGGTGGAATCGGCAGCCTGCAACACATAGAGTTTTCCCGTGCTGGCATCTAGATCCGCGAGAAAGCTCGGAATGGCGAAACGCCCGGTTGCTTTGTGCGCCTCCAGGTCTATGGCTACTGCGTCAACGGTGACAGTCCCGTTCTCAATGCTGAAGAAACCATTGACGAGCAGCACACGGTTGCGGATTGGATCGGAAACCACGCGCGCGGCGGCAAGTGGGACTGCGGAATCCTGAATCGCATGGTCATAGTCCTTGGCAACGTGCAGATTGCGCGCCGCGATTCTCTCCGGAGTTCCGGGATTGATGACGAACAGGGGAACCTCGCCCGCGGCCGTTAATGAGGGCAGGGTCGTCTTGATCTGGTGCGAACTGACCACCGTCGCTGGTCTCTGCTGCCCCGCCACCATCACTTTGGCGTCAGTTGCGAAGTTGGCGCCGTTGATGGTGATGGGTGCGTCTGCGGCCGTAGGCGCCGGCCCCGTGTTTTCCCCAACGATACGGAAGATAGTCGGCCGAACGGCCTCCTCGGCGGTGGCGGAAACCGTGACCGCGGCGCTGGCGGAAACCGTCGCACTGTCGCGGCTGACCGCCTTGACCACGGTGGAGACAGGCTTGGCGGGGGAATTGTACGTGCCATCTGAACTGATGGTGCCTACCACAGCGTTGCCCCCCGGAATGCCATTCACATACCAGTTCACCTGGGGAACCGTGGCGGAGGCGGCGCCCCTCGCGGCGCCAGCCTGAAGAGCCTTGGCCGTGAAGTGCAGCTTCTCGCCCGGAAGCAGCACGGGCGCGCGGGGAGACACGTCCAGAGTCTCCGTCGTGCCGGAAACGCTCGGCGAAACTGTCGGCGGGGCAGTAGCGAGGTTTGTGCCCGCAGAGCCGCCGCCGCAGCCGGCCAGCGCCATCGCCACGACCGTGACGAGCATCACCCCGGCGGTTCTTGAGTGAGAAGTCATGACTTTCATAGTTACCTCACCGTAAGCGCCAAATTGAAATTGTGGGTAACGCCGCCGGCAGCGGCGCAAGAGAGGCTCCGCCCCAGTCGCCGGCCGTCAACTGCGCAAGAAAAATCGCGTGCCCGTTGCCGGCATCAAGCTGGTACAGCGACTGGGAACTACCTCCGGAGCCCGACCCGGTCACTCCGTATAGGCTCCCGTCGGCAGCAAAAGCGATGTCCGCGAATTTCAACAGTCCGCTGCCGTCATCGGCCGGGCCGATATCGGTCGCCGCGCCTGTCTGAGGGTTGACTGTGACCAACTCGCGCGGGCCCTGCCCATTGAGTCCCAGGAGCACGTACAGATCGCCGGTGAGCGGGTGCCGCGCCATCCCGGTGGCGTTCACGACCGTTCGGCCCGCTAACGTCATGGTGACCGAAGAGGTCTCGGTCCAGGTTACCGGATCCAGAGCGGTCAACTCCGCGGAGCTGTTGTAGACAACGTAGACCGCGGGCCCGCCAGCAACCGCGACCAGTGGAAGCGGCAGCAACGCCAGAAGCAACAACACCAGCCAACTCCTGAGCTTCGGTGCAATTCCCATCACGCCTCCAATGGACCCGCCGTGCGGGCTGTCCCTGAATGGTTGCCGGGATACGAAACAACCGACTAGGAACGCGGAGGTGCGCGTGGCGGCAGGGCTGCGGAGAGGCGATGGGACTGCGGCCCAATCATCGGCAGCAGGTGAAGGGCAGAAACCGCAGGAACAGACACGGACAAATGCACGACGAAGCACCTAAGGGCGACGCTTCGGTGCTTCACCTGTCTCGTGACAGCTTGCGCCTTCGAGTGAATCGAACGCCACGCGGGAGTATGTCTGGCAAATTCCTGCTGGACCGGATCGTCTTCCGGGGAAACGGCGGAAAGAAGCAGGGCGGCCGCCACGCACAACGTGAGCAGGGTCACGCCGGAACAGCGCATTGAACGACTTCGAAATAGGCCACTCGCCCGGATGGAAACCTCCATCATGCTGCGGGGCCGGGATCCAGGGAGATGGATCAGAACCGGAGGGCCGAAACTCGGCTCACGACTGGGACAAGATACGCGCGACAGTAATCATCACCAGGCATGGTGTCAACGGTCACGTCACGGCTGTGAGGTGACGCAGTTCCAATACGGGAAACTACGGCCGATGGAAGGAGAAGGTAGGAGTCTTCTGGGGCAGGGCGGGGCTCGGGCCGCGATGCAAGCGGAGACGCCGTCGCGTTGCTGAGGCTGCCTTGAAAACAGTATGATGAAACCATGAACCTCGGCCTTCCTGAAATGATCTTCATCTTCTTGCTGGCCCTGATTATCTTCGGGCCCAAGAAGCTGCCCGAAATCGGGCGTCAGATCGGGAAGGCAATGAACGAGTTCAAGCGCGCCAGCAATGAGTTTCGCGCCCAGATCGAAGGCGAAATGCGCAACTTGGAGCTGGAGGAAGCGGCCAAGCGCGAGCCCGCGCCCGCTCCGCAGATCCTGCCGCCGGAAGGAAGCGTAGCCAAGGAATCGGCTGCCCCGCCCGCCGCCGAATCTTCCGCCTCGGCCCGAGCCGCCGATGTCTGATTTCATTCCCGCCGCGGCTCGCAAAGCCACCGAACACATGGCCAGCATGAGCTTCCTGGAGCACCTGGAGGAGCTGCGCCGGCGCATCATCTGGTCGTTGCTCTGGGTGGCCGCCGGCTTTGGTGTTTGCTGGTTCTACGCAGAGCGCATTTTCGGGTACATGCAGCAGCCGATCATGACCGCGCTGCACGCCCATCATCTCGATGAAAAGCTGGTGTACCTGAACCCTACCGAGCCTTTCAACATGTACCTGAAGGTTGGGTTCCTGGCTGGGCTATTCGTAGCTTCGCCGCTGGTGCTCTACCAGGTGTGGGCCTTCATCGCGCCCGGTCTGTACAAGAACGAGAAGCGCTACGTCATTCCGTTCATGGTGTCCTCGGTCGGACTCTTCGTGGCCGGCGGGCTGTTCGGATACAAGATGGTCTATCCGGCGGCGCTGGATTTCCTGATCGGCTATGGCGCGCAATTCCAGCCGATGATCACGATCGGGGAGTACACCGATCTGTTTCTCACCATCATCCTTGGCTTGGGCATTATTTTTGAGATGCCAATCCTGGTGTTCTTCCTGTCGCTGATGGGCGTGATCAGCGCGCGCTGGATGTGGAACAACCTGCGCTATTCCATCCTGGTAATTTTCATCATCGCCGCCATCGTGACGCCGACCACCGACATCATGAACATGTGCATCTTCGCCGCGCCCATGGTGGCGCTGTATATCGTCAGCATTTTCATCGCGTGGCTGGTGAGCCCGGCGCGGCGCAAGGCCCGCCAGGCAGCGGCGGAAGAATCCAGCCATTAGCCGTTAGGCATTAGCGATTAACAACTGCCCGGTTTATCCTGAGGCGTGGCTGATCGCATGAACCGCCTTGCCTGTGTTGCAGTTCTCCTCTCCATCGCGATGACGGCTTGCACGCGGAATGACGCCAACGTATCGGCGGCGCCGCCGGCGTCGCAACCGGCCGCACCCGCGCAGGCGGCCGCGCTGCCGCACCTGGACGGCCAGCGTGCCATGCAGTACACGCAGGAGGTCGTCGCCTTCGGGCCACGGCCCATCGGAAGTCCGGCGCATGCCAAACTGCAGGCTTACTTGCGGGAGCAACTCAAGGGCGACCATCTCGTCGAGGACGTGTTCACGGCCAAGACCCCGGCGGGCGCCTTCTCGATGGTCAACTTCATCGCCAAATTTCCAGGAACGAAGGACGGCATCATCGTCGTCTCCGGCCACTACGACACACTTTACGGCCGGAAAGATTTTGTCGGCGCCAACGACGGCGGCTCTTCCACCGGGCTGCTGCTGGAGCTGGCGCGCGACCTGCGCGGCAAGAACCTCGATGGATACAGCGTCTGGCTGGTCTGGTTCGATGGCGAAGAAGCGGTGAAAAACTGGAGCGCGACCGATTCCATCTACGGCAGCCGGCACGTGGCAGCGAAATGGGCAAAAGATGGAACGGTGGCGAAGATCAAAGCCTTCCTGCTGGTGGACATGATCGGCGATGCCGACCTGAACATCGAGCGCGACGGCAACTCAACGCCCTGGCTGGAAGACCTGATTTATAAGGCGGCGAGCGACTTGGGATACCAGTCGTCGTTCTTCGGCCGCAACACCGAACTGGAGGACGACCACCTGCCGTTCTCACGCGAGGGCGTCCCTGTCGCCGACCTGATTGATTACAACTTCGGTCCGAATAACGGCTACTGGCACAACGCGCAGGACACGATGGATAAACTCAGCCCCAAGAGCTTCGAGATTGTGGGCAGCGTGGTGCTGCGGACCATCACGCTGCTGAACGGATCGTCAAGGTAGTAAGAAATATTGGACGGGTTCGTCCCCAGTTCTTCGTTCTGACTTCTTACTTCTGACTTGATCAGGCGACTTTTCTTTCCTCCCCGTGCCGCGGACGCACGTACACGGTTCCGTTCCGCACGACTGCTTCGAAGATTTCTATCTTTTCTTCCGCCGGGCCATTGATGACGCCGCCGGTGTGCACGTTGAACTGCGATCCGTGCCACGGACACTGCACGGTGCAGCCCACCAGCGCGCCATCGGAGAGCGGCCCGCCCTTGTGCGTGCAGTGATCGCTAAAAGCGACAATGCCCTCGGCGCAGCGGCCCACGGCAATCCGCGTTCCTTCGATGTCCGCCAGGATGATCTGCCCGTCCTCCAGCTCGCTTTCGCCGCACACTGCCTGGTCCCAACGAGCGAGTTTGCGTTCGCGAAACTTGCCGGCGTTGGCGTAGCGGTGGTCCACTGCGATCTGGTTGCGGTACACCAGGGTGCCGCCGAGCCATCCGGAAATTCCCAGCACCACCACGCCGGCGCCGGAAATGGCAAGAGAGACGCCGTTCGGCGCGACGTGCGGTCCGAAGCGGTACACGCAGACGATCAGGAACAGCACGAACATGATGGCATTGAATCCGGCGTGGAAGTAGCCGCGGCGGCGCGCGCTAGAGTTTGGCGGCACGATGGAAAACAGGTCGACGGCGCCGGCGATCATGGCGAGGAAGCTTGCGCACAGGCCGGCTGCAATGCAGTACCACCCGGCCGACCAGAGCGAGGGGTGGTTATTGATCACGCCCACAAGATCGAATACCAGGCTGGTGATGAACAGCCCGATGGGAAACGCGACGAGAAATGGATGAATCGGGTGTGACTTAATTTGTGCTCGCGCGCGCATGGTTCTCTCCCCGGGAATCTGCCTGCTAAGTGGGACGGGGTTTGCGGGGCGAGGGGATGGCTGAAAGCACTTCCGCCTGAAGCCTGGAGCCTGTAGCCTGAAGCCCGGAAATGAACGAGCTTGCCTTCTGGATCGCGTTCAACGTCTTTGTGCTGCTTATGCTGGCGCTGGACCTCGGCGTCTTCCACCGCAAGGCGCACGCCGTGCGTTTTCGAGAGGCGCTCGGCTTCAGCGTGATGTGGGCGGTGCTGGCCGCGGGATTCGCCGTGCTGGTCTTTTACTGGCGCGGCCGCAATACCGCGCTGGAGTTCGTTACCGGCTACCTGGTGGAGGAATCGCTCAGCGTCGACAACTTGTTTGTCTTCCTGCTGATCTTCCGCTATTTCCGCGTCGCGCCGGCACACCAGCACAAGGTGTTGTTCTGGGGAATCGTGGGCGCGCTGGTCATGCGCGGGGTCTTTATCCTCGCCGGCGTCGGCCTGATCCGACGCTTCCACTGGATCATTTACATATTCGGCGCATTCCTGATCTATACCGGCGCCAAGCTGTTTCGGCAGAGCGAGGCCGAGGTCCATCCCGAGCAGAACCCGGTGCTGAAAGCTTTCCGCCGCTGGATGCCCGTGACGCCTGACTACGTCGGTGGCCGCTTCTGGGTCCGCGAAGGCGGCCTGCTGGCCACGCCGCTGCTGCTGGTGCTGATCGTTGTGGAAACCACCGATGTGCTCTTCGCCGCCGATTCCATTCCCGCCGTGCTGGCCATCACGCGCGATCCGTTTATCGTGTACACGTCGAACGTGTTCGCCATTCTCGGGCTGCGCTCGCTGTATTTCGCGCTGGCGGGAATGATGGAGGCATTCCATTACCTGCATTACGGGCTGTCGGTGATCCTGATGTTCATTGGCGTGAAGATGCTGGCGTCCTCCTACTATCCGATGAAAACGGAATGGGCGCTGGTGGTGGTGGCGGTGGTTCTGGCGATTTCGGTTGTGGCGTCCCTCTTAATTCCGCCCAAAAGGCATCGTGAAGGTGGTTGATGATTCTGTCGCCCACTGAAGCGGGCTCAACCTCACTCATCACGGCTCACCCACGGCTTGCGCCGTGGGCTACACATTCTGCCGCCTACGTCGCAGGCTGGTTCTCTTTCCTGTACCAGACACGGCACGTTCGGCCTGGGACTACCAGACACGGCAACGTTCGGCCGGGGACATCGGCTGGCCGGTCTTGCAGTGGAATGCCTCCTGGAAGTCCGGCATGTTGATCACGACCCCGTTGGTTCGATATTTGGGCGGCGAATGCGGATCGGTCATGGCGCGCATACGCTGCATCTCGGGACGCTGGTTGCTGCACCAACTCTGCGCGTAACCGATAAAGAAGCGCTGCTCGGGGGAGAGCCCATCCACAGGCTCGAGCTTCCGGGCCTTGGTCTGCTCCTGCCAGGCCATGTAAGCCAGAATCAAGCCCCCGATGTCGGCCACATCTTCGCCGAGTGTCAGCTTGCTGTTGATCTTGATGTCGTCCACGATGGTGTACTGGGCGTACTGGCCGGCAACGCACTCGGCGCGGCGCTCGAACTCGCGGGCGTCCTGTGGCTGCCACCAGTCACGTAGATTGCCCTGAGCGTCGAACTGGCGGCCTTCATCGTCGAAGCCGTGCGTCAACTCGTGGCCGATGGTGCCGCCGGTATCGCCGTAGTTGGGCGCATCGTCCATCTTGGGATCGAACAGCGGCGGCTGGAGAATGCCGGCGGGAAAATTCACGCTGTTGTTTTCTGCGTCGTAGTAGGCGTTGACGGTGGGTGGCGTCAAATACCACTCGCTGCGGTCCACCGGTTTGCCGATTTTGTGCAACTGCCGCAGGAATTCAAATGCGTTGCTGCGCTCGCCGTTGCCAAGCGCGTCGCCGCGCACAACTTTGAGCGCGGTGTAGTCGCGCCATTTGTCGGGGTAGCCGATCTTGTTGACCACCGCGTGCAGTTTGGTGAGCGCCTCCTGCCTGGTGGGCTCGCTCATCCACGTGAGCTGCTGGAGATCGCGCGCCATGGCCTGCTCAATCTGCTGGACCATGACGAGTGTCCGCTGCTTGGACTCCGGCGGAAACGCCTTTTCCACATATGCCTGCCCCAGCGCCTCGCCCAGGGCGCGGTCGGTGAAGCGGACACAGCGCTTCCAGCGCGGCTGCAGCTCGCGCGCGCCGGTCAGCGTCCGGCTATAGAAATTAAAGTCTTCCTGGACGAACGGTGTCGCCAGCCAGCGCGCCTGCGCATGCACCAGATGCCACCGCAGGTATGCCTTCCACGCGTCGAGACTCTCGGCGGCAAGCACCGCATTCATGGCTCGTACGAAATCGGGCACGGCCACGTTGAGTGATTCGACGTTCTGCAAGCCGTTGACAGCAAAGTAGCGGTTCCAGGAAAAATCCGGGCTCAGCGCCTGAAGTTCTTTGCGGCTCATGCGGTGGTAAACGGCCTTGGGATCACGCCGCTGAACGCGGCTGAGGCCGCCCTTGGCCAGCGCAGTCTCGATGCGAAGGATCGTCTGAGCGTCGGCGGCGGCAGACGGCGCAGTTTCACCGGCGAGCTCCAGCATCTTCTGCACATGCGCCAGGTACTTCGTGCGCAGCTCCTGCGATTTCGCATCGTCTTTCAGGTAGTAATCCCGATCCGGCAAGCCGATGCCGCCTTGGTCCACTTCCGCGATGACCTCGGAAGAGTTTTTGGCGTCCTGCGTCGAACCGAAGCTGAACAGCGCTGATTGGCCGAAGTAGATGCCGATGTCCTGGGGATGAAACCGCGCCAAGTAGGTGGCGAGGTCTGCCTTGGTGCGCAACGCGGCAATGCGGTCGAGGTCGGGCTTGAGCACGGCGGCTCCGGCCTTGTCCACCGCGGTCTCGTCCATACACGAGGCATAGAAGTCGCCGATTTTCTGGTTGATCGGACCACGGCGCGGGTCGGGCGCGGCGGCGTTTTCCAAAATGCGCCGCAATAAATCACGATTCTCCTCCTGCAGCTTCGCGGTTACGCTCCAGGAAGATTGATCCGGCGGGATTGGATTCTGCTTCTGCCACCCGGCGCAGGAGTACGCGTAGAAATCCACGCATGGATCCAGGGCCCGGTCCATCGCGGTGAGGTCGAGCCCCGGCGTGTAGGCGGGCGGCACTTGCGGCGCGGCGGCTGTCTCGGCCGGCCTGGGAACCGGATGCTGGGCTGCGGGTGGCTGCTGTTGCGCGAACGTGGTCGCCACCAGGAAGAAGAGAACAAAAACGGCAGGTCGAAATAGGTGCACGGCAGTCCTCGTCGCAAGGAAGATTAAGAAGGAAAAGAACCGGGGCCCGGAGCCTACTCGAACCTGATCTGCTCACCTCGAACCACGGAATGCTTCTTGAACTTGGCGTCATCGTGCATGGGGAAATCGGTGCGGTAGTGGGCTCCGCGGCTTTCCAGGCGGGCCAGAGCGGAGCGCGCGATCAGCACGGCAACGTGGTGGACATTGCAGGCTTCGCAGGCGGCCCGATTCGCCATCTCCGGCAGGCATTCGCGCAAGCGCTCCAGTTCGTCTATCGCGTGCTTCAGTCCGGCACGCGAGCGCACGATGCCGACGTTGTTCCACATCAACGTCTGCACTTGCTGCAGCAGGTGTCCGGCCGATGGGGTGAATGTGGGCCGCGCCGGGGAATCGCTTGCAGCGTGCGCCTGGGCAGGATGCGGCTTTGCAGTTTCACGCATCAGCTTCGCGGCCCGCGCGCCGAAGACCAATCCTTCCAGCAGGGAATTACTCGCGAGGCGGTTGGCGCCGTGAACCCCGGTGCAGGCGACCTCGCCGGCTGCGTAAAGACCGGGAGGGCTGGCGCGACCGTCCAAATCGGTGCGCACGCCGCCCATCGCGTAATGCGCTGCCGGACGGATCGGCACCATGTCGGTTGCGATGTCTACGTTGTATTCCAGGCAGGTGCGGTGAATACGCGGGAAGCGGCTCTCCACCTTCTTGGGATTCAAGTGTGTAAGGTCGAGATAGACGACTGCGTTGTCATTCTTCACAAGTTCCAACTCGTGCGCGATGGCCCGCGCCACCACGTCGCGGGGGGCCAGTTCTGCCATGTCGTGGTACTTGGGCATGAACCGAGCTAGTTCCATGTTGCGCAGGTACGCGCCCTCGCCGCGCAGCGCCTCCGACAGGAGGAAGCGAGGCGCGCCTTTCACGTATAGCGCGGTGGGATGGAACTGGACAAACTCCATGTCGCTGATTTCGGCGCCGGCGCGGAAGGCCATGGCCACGCCGTCGCCGGTGGCGACCGTTGGGTTAGTCGTTTCACGATAGATCTGCCCCAGCCCGCCGGTGGCCAGCAGCACGGCCGAGCAGCGCACCTGGCGACGCGTGCCCTTATCGTCGATCAGCTCCAGGCCGGTAATCCGGCCCTCGTGTACGCAGAGTCCGGTGGCGAACTCGAACTCGAGCAGCGAAATGTTCTTGAACGTCTTGGCCTTCATCCACAGCGCGCGTCCGATCTCGCGTCCGGTGGAGTCGCCGTGGGCGTGCAATACGCGATTGCGGCTGTGCGCGCCCTCGCGAGTAAATGCCAGCTTGCTGCCGGCGCGGTCAAACTCCGTGCCCCAGGCGATGAGTTCCTCGATGCGCTCGGGGCCCTCTTCCACCAGGATCCTGGCTGCGGCCTCGTTGCACAGCCCGTCGCCGGCGCTGAGCGTGTCCTGTAGGTGGAGGCTGATTTCGTCTTCATCGCTGAGCGCCGCCGCGATTCCGCCCTGCGCGTACTGCGTGGCCGACTCCGTCAGTTCGCGCTTGGCCAGCACCAGCACGCGCCCGGCTGGCGCCAACTCGATGGCGGCGCGCAAGCCGGCGATTCCCGCTCCTACCACGATGAAATCGGTTTCCGAGGGCACGGATTTCATTTGGGGGAAATGTTACACCAGTGGTGGCGGGTGGCCGGCAAGGATGCCTGGCCGCAGGTTGAATTCCCGTTCTGGCCACTGCCACCGGCTGCTCGACGCTGCGTTATCATGGATTCAGTGCGCGCCATCGCCATTAACGTTCCGTCTCATCCGTACAACGCGACGATTGAAAGCGGGCTGCTCACGCGCGCCGGGGAACTGCTACGCGAGTTGTTGCCGGGGCGCTCGCGTTATTACGTGGTCACGGTTCCGCCGGTGAAGAAGAACTGGGGGGAGCCGCTGCTGTCGTCGCTGGACAAGGCGGGACTGCCAAACGAGATCATCGAGATGCCGGACGGCGAGCGCGCCAAGCATCTTTCGACGATCGGCGATCTCGCCGGCAAGATGGTGCGCAAGGGTGCGGACCGCAACTCCGTCGTAGTCGCGCTGGGCGGCGGGGTCGTCGGCGATGTCGCAGGATTCCTGGCTTCTATCTACATGCGCGGCATTGACGTGGTGCAAGTGCCCACCACGTTTCTCGCTCAAGTGGATGCCGCGATCGGCGGCAAAACCGGGGTGGACCTGTCCGAGGGAAAGAACCTGATGGGCACATTCCACCAGCCTCGGGCCGTGCTCATTGATCCCGGCGTGCTTGCCACACTGCCGGAACGCGAATATCGCTCAGGACTTTACGAGGCGATGAAATGCGGCATCATCCGACGGCCCGACATCTTTGAGTACATGGAGCAGAACCGCGACCGCATCCTGCAGCGTGATTCCGGCGCGCTGGAGTGGCTGATTGCCGAATGTGTGCAGGTGAAAGCCGATGTGGTCGCTGCCGATGAGCGCGAAGGCGACACGCGGCGCGTCCTGAACTTCGGACATACCGTGGGCCACGCGCTCGAGGCCGAGACTGGCTACCGGCAATTCCTTCATGGCGAGGCGGTCGCCTGGGGCATGGTTGCGGCGTCCATGATCTCGGCGGCGATGCAGAAGGCGGATGCCGACACCGCGCGCCGCATCATCTCCGCCGTGCTGCAGTACGCGCCGCTGCCCAAGGTTGAGCCGCGCGGCAAGAAGATTGTTCGCCGGCTCGCGAGGGATAAAAAAACGCTGAACGGCGTCGTTCATTTCGTCCTGCCCATCGAAGTGGGGAAGGTCGAGATCGTTCCCGACGTGCCTGAGCGCGCCATCATCCAGGCTGTCGAAGAGCTGCGCTATCTCTCCCAAGCTTAAACACCTTCGCACAGAGGACAGCAAGCACGGAGGAGTTCAAAAAATCCTCGGCGTTCGCCGCGTCCTCTGTGTAAAGTCTGTTCGGGATGAGTCAAACGGAAAAGCCGGTGGTCGGAGCTGCGCCCGAGGGGACGCGCGACCCGCACGCCGCGGCGGCAGCGGTGCGCGAGATGTTCAGCTCCATCGCTCCGCGCTACGACCTGCTGAACCACCTGCTCTCCTTCAACGTGGATCGCCTGTGGTGGCGACGGGCGGCGTGCACGTTCCGTCACATCCTGCAACGGCCAGGCACGCGCGCACTGGATTTGTGCTGCGGCACCGGTGATATGGCCTTTGCGTTGGTGCGCGCTTCGGACCGCGAAACGATGATCGTGGGCGCAGACTTTTCCCACGCCATGCTGATCCGCGCTGCCGAAAAATCAGACGGCACTGCGCTGAACTGGACCGAGGCGGACGCGCTTCGGCTGCCCTTCGCCAACGCGCAGTTTGACCTGATTACTTCCGCCTTCGGCTTCCGCAACCTGGCGGACTACGATGCCGCGCTTCGTGAAATGTTCCGCGTGTTGCGCCCGGCCGGGGAAGTCGGCATCCTCGATTTCGGTGAGCCCACCGGATTGATCGGGCGCGTCTACCGCATTTATTTTCGGCGGGTGTTGCCGGCGGCCGGAACCGTCATCTCCGGGGTCAAAGGCCCGTATGCCTACCTGCCGGCGTCGGTCGAACGGTTTCCTGCGCCGCCGGAGATGCTGGAACGCATGCGGGCGGCGGGCTTCGACGATGTTTCGTGGACGCCGTACACCTTTGGAATTGCCGGCCTCTATCGGGGCAAAAAAGTTTAACGCGGAGATCGCAGAGCAAAGAATGAACGGGGGAGCTTGCTTTTCCTCCCCTGCCCTCGGAACGCTGCGTTAATCTTTTCTTTCCAGGAAGCGGAAGAAATTCTCGGTAGTGGCAGCGCCTACTTCCTCCGCCGAAATCCCCCGTAGCTCGCCGATGTGACGCGCCGTCTCTGCCACGTAGGCCGGTTCGTTACGCTTGCCTCGATACGGAATCGGCGCCAAGTAGGGCGAGTCGGTCTCGATCAGCATGCGGTCTAGCGGTACGTGTTTCGCCGCATCGCGGATGTTGGTCGCCTTCGGATAGCTGACGTTCCCCGCAAACGAGATAAGGAAGCCGAGGTCCAAGCCCTGGCGCGCGTGCTCCATGGTCCCGGTGAAGCAATGCAGGATGCCTCCGAGTCCGCTTGACGTCCAGTGCTCGCGTAAGAGGCGGAAGAGGTCGTTCCAGGCGTTCTCGCTGTTGTCGGACGGGCGGTTGTGAATGACGATGGGTAGCTTTGCCGCGTGCGCCAGTTCCATCTGCTGCACGAACACCTTCTGCTGCACGTCGCGCGGTGAATGGTCGTAGTGATAATCGAGACCGATCTCGCCCCAGGCAATCACCCGCGGGTTTCGTGCCAGCTTCTCCATCTCGGCATAATGCCGATCCTCCGCCAACCGCGCTTCATGCGGATGAATACCGATGGTGGCGAAGATCTTTAATCGGGAGTCATCCCGAGCGGAGCGAGGGACCTGTTGTTGGTAATCTTCCGCGAGCCTGATGCCGCACGCCACATCGTCGGGCCCATCGCCGTTGCCGATGGCGACGATGGCTTCGATGCCTGCTGCGCGGGCGTGCTCCAGCACCTGCTCGCGATCGTCGGCGAAACGCGGGCCCTCGAGATGGCAGTGTGAATCGACGTACATGACAAAAAATTAAGAATTAAGAAGTCAGAACGAAGAATAAAACAGCACAAAATCTTATTCATTCTTCCTTCTGACTTCTTAATTCTTAGTTATTTCAGCTTCGCGCCGATGGGCACGTCTTCCAGGAAACCTGCCAGCACCGGCTTGCCGCCTTCGGCGGTGGCGGCGACGATCATGCCGTTGGACTCCAAACCGCGCAGCTTGCGCGGTGCGAGGTTGGTGACCAGCACCACCTTGCGGCCGACGAGCGTCTCCGGCGCGTAGGCTTCGGCAATTCCGGCGACCACCTGTCGAACTTCGCTGCCGATGTCCACTTCCAGGCGCAGGAGCTTGTCCGCGCCTTTGACCTTCTCCGCCACCTTGACTTGTCCAACACGCATCTCGACCTTGGCGAAATCATCAATGGAGATTTTGCCTTCTGGCAGGACTGGTGCAGCCCGGCCGCCCTCGGCCGGCAGGGACGTGCGCGCCGCCGGGGTGGGTGATGCGGTTGCGCCGACCGCGGCTTCGGTAGCACGCTGGCCAGCATGCGCCCCGGTTCCGGCCGGAGGAGCTTCGCCATTGTTGCCGGCGGCCAATTCCACTGCCTTCGGAAGCGGCGCGGCGCTAGCGGGCGGCTTTTTCGATTCCAGCACCGCCGCGGCCGGCCGCCCTTGCATATCCAGTTCACCCATCTTTTCAATGGCCGTCTTGTCCACACGGGGAAATACGGGCTCAACTTTGCCCAGCTTCGTGCCCAGTTGCAATTGTCCCCACTTCAGCTTGTCGAGACGGAATTTGCCGATCTCGCCCAGGCCAAGCTGCTGCCAGATCCGCGCGCTGGATTCCGGGACCACCGGATGCACGAGCGCAGTCACGATGCGCAGCGCCTCGGCACTGGTGTACAGGATCGTTCCCAGGCGAGCTCGGCTCTGCTCGTCCTGCTTGTCGGCGACCGCCCAAGGCTCATTTTCCACGATGTATTTGTTGACCGCGCCGATCATCCCCCAGGCGCACTCCAGCGCGCGCGAAAACTGGTACTCGTCGAACAGCTTGCCGCATTCCGCTATCGCCAGGGTCGCGTGCTGCTGGATCGCGTCATCGGCGGGGGTGCGCGCCGCCGCGGCCGAAGGATACGGAACCTCGCCCTTGAAGTAGCGCTGGATCATGCTCAAAGTGCGGCTGGCCAGGTTCCCGTAATCGTTCGCCAAGTCAGAGTTGAACCGTCCCACTAGCGCGTCGAACGAAAACGAACCATCCTGGCCGAACACCACCTCGCGGAGCAGGAAGTAACGCAGCGCGTCCACACCGAGCACGTCAATCACGCTCTCGGCGCGCACGATGTTGCCGCGCGACTTGGACATCTTGTTCTGCTCAAACAGCAGCCAGCCGTGCGCCATGATGGTCTTCGGCAGCGGAAGGCCGGCCGCCATCAGGAAGGCGGGCCAGTACACGCAGTGGAAGCGCACGATCTCTTTGCCGATCATGTGCACGTCGGCCGGCCAGTACCTCTCGAACTGCTGCTGGTCTTTCTTCTTCTCGCTGCCGTAGCCGATGGCGGTGATGTAGTTGCTCAACGCGTCGAGCCACACGTACACCACGTGACCGGGATCGTCCGGCACGGGGATGCCCCACTTAAACGTGCTGCGGCTGATGGAAAGATCGCGGAGGCCGCTGCGCACGAACGACATGACTTCGTTCCGCCGGGTCTCCGGGCGAATGAACTCGGGATGCTCCTGCATGTAGCGCAGCAGCTTGTCCTCGAACGCTGACAGCTTGAAAAAATAATTTTCTTCGCTGATGGTTTCCGTCGGCCGTCCGCACTCCGGGCACGGCGCCCCCGGGCCGGCGGAATCGACGTAGAGATTGTCGTGGATGCAGTACTGCCCGGTGTACTTGCCTTTATAGATATGGCCGCTGTCGCGCAGCACGCGAAACAAAGCCTGCACGCCGCGCTTATGTTCCGCCGCCGTGGTGCGGATGAACTTGTCGTAGGTCGCCCCGACGCGGTCCGCGGTGGCTTTGAAGGCGGCGGAAATTTCGTCGGCATAATCCTGCGGGTCGCGGGCCTGGGCCGTGGCCGCGCGCTCCACGTTCACGCCGTGCTCATCGGTGCCGGTCAGGAAGAACGTGTCCTTGCCGAGCATGCGCTGCCGACGCGCGATCGTGTCGCACACGATGGTGGTGTAGGCGTGGCCCAAGTGCGGGCGGGCGTTGACATAATAGATGGGCGTCGTGATGTAGAACTTTTCAGACATCGGCAGTCGAATTCATCATCATAGGGAAGCGCTCAAAGCGCGTCAAACCGTGCGCGTTGCTATAATCGGCTTTTCTTCAGCGTGTTCCGGAACGACCTGTGTACCGCCGCTTCCAGCAACAACTCGCCGAGCGTGTTCGCGCGTTTCTGCGCGAGAAATACGAGCTCGACCTCGCCACCCTCGTGGTCGAGCAGCCGCCGAACGTCGCATTGGGCGAGTATGCGCTGCCGCTGTCGTTCGAGCTTGCCAAGCGTCTGCGCAAGGCGCCGCGCAAAATTGCGGAGGAGATCGTGGC
Organism: Terriglobales bacterium; assembly: GCA_051006995.1. Classification (GTDB taxonomy): domain Bacteria; phylum Acidobacteriota; class Terriglobia; order Terriglobales; family Acidobacteriaceae; genus JAIQGF01. The sequence goes on along the minus strand of JBPCSQ010000009.1, from coordinate 44,252 downwards.
CGGGATTGCCGCCATTCCCGGGTTCGACAAACTGGAAGTGGCCGGGGCCGGCTACATCAATGCGCGCCTGAATCGCGCGCAAGCCGCCGCCGCGCTGGCGGCCGGCGTCGAGCCGCCACAGCCGCCTGCGGCAGAAAAGATTCTGGTCGAGCACAGCAGCATCAATCCCAACAAAGCGGCGCACATCGGCCACTTGCGCAATGCCGTGCTGGGCGACACGTTCGTGCGCCTGCTCCGCTCCACCGGACGCTCGGTGGACGTGCAGAACTACATTGACAATACCGGGGTCCAGGTGGCGGACGTGGTCGTCGGTTTTCGCGAGCTGGAGAAAAAATCCAAAGCGGACATCGAGCAGCTCGCGCGCCGCGAGCGCTTCGACTACGTCTGTTGGGACGCCTACACGCGCGTCTCGCAGTGGTACGGCGAAAATGCCCAGAACCTTGCCAAACGCGGCGAGGCGCTCCACGCCATCGAGCAGGGGGGCAACGAGACGGCGGAGATTGCCGAGACCATCTCCACCGCCGTGCTCCACCGCCATCTCGAAACCATGGAGCGGCTCGACATCGAGTACGACTTCCTTCCCCGCGAAAGTGAAATCCTCCGCCTTCATTTCTGGGACCTCGCGTTCCAACAGATGAAGGAGAAACGGGTGCTCTACCTCGAGACCGAAGGCAAGAACAAGGGCTGCTGGGTGATGGGCCGGCCGCACGCTGCGGGCAAAAGTGAAGAGGAGCACACCGAGGAAGATCAGAAAGTCATCGTGCGCTCCAATGGCACGGTCGGATATGTGGGCAAGGACATCGCCTATCACCTTTGGAAATTTGGGCTGTTGGGGCGCGATTTCGAATATTGCCGTTTCCACCGCTATCCCAACGCTCACGACGTCTGGATCTCGGCCGAGCATGGCGAGATCGAGCATCCGCACTTCGGGGACGTGGGCGCCATCTACAACGTGATTGACGCCCGGCAGGCCGAGGCGCAGAACACGGTCATCGAAGCCCTCCGCGTCCTCGGCTATACCGACGCGGCTTCGCACTACACCCACCTGTCTTACGAGATGGTCGCGCTGACGCCGCGCTGCGCCAAAGAACTGGGCTACGAGCTCAGCGAAGACGACTGGGGCAAGCCGTACATCGAGGTCTCAGGCCGCAAAGGCTTCGGCGTGAAGGCCGATGACTTGATGGACACGCTGATCGCGGCGGCACGCAAGGAAGTGGACTCCCGCCACCCCGATCTCGAGGACAGCGAGCGCCGGTCCATCGCCACCCAGATCGCGATCGGTGCGCTGCGCTACTTCATGCTGAAGTTCACCAAGCCTTCCGTCATCGCCTTCGATTTCAAGGAAGCGCTCAGCTTCGAGGGGGAAACTGGGCCGTACGCGCAGTATGCGGTGGTGCGCGCCACTAACATCTTTCGCAAGGCCGGGCTCGAGCCCGATGATTTTCTCGGCCGCTGGGGCTCCGGCGCGCTCGGGAAATTTCTCGACGGCGAAAGCGGCGACGAGATTTGGGAGCTCTGGCTGGCGGCCTCCAAGACCAGCTACGTGATGGAGCAGTGCATCGCCACCGCCGAGCCGGCGCATGCTGCTAAGCACGCGTTCCAGCTGGCGCAACTGTTCAATAACTTCTACCACCGTCATCACATCCTCACCGAGGGCGACGAAGAGCGGAAAAAATTCCTGCTCGCCACCGCCGCCGTGGTCCGCCGCGAATTGATTCGCATCCTTGCGGTCATGGGTGTAACGGTTCCGCCGGTCATGTAACAAAAAACCCACACCTGCCGCCGAGGGCAGATGTGGGGCACACAGCAACATTGACGATCACAGCATATGTAGCGGGGCCTTGGTGGTGGGCGTCTTCGCCTTTGGAGGCGTGTCACGCCGCGCGGATTTACACGCAGCAGATTCTCCCACCCTAACTGCCTCCGCCTGGGCCGCTCACACTCGCGCCGCGCGGCCGGATGGGAAGGCCGATGCGGGCGGCAAGTGCATGGAAGCGGTTGTCGCTACGCAAGCTGTCCACACGCGGCTCGGCGTTTAGATATGGCAACCAACCGGAGCGCTCCTCGCAGGCTCGATTGAAAAAGTCGAACGCCTCCTCGCTTTGACCGAGCGTCGCGTAAATCAGCGCGATCTCGTAAGAAGACACATATCGGCTCGAAGAGGTCTCGTGAAGTGTGTGCAACACTTCGCGCGCCTCCCTGGAATCGCCGGCGGAGGCGTGAGCATGGCCCAGCGCGGAAAGCATGACGGTGCTTCCGCCAGACAATTCCACGGATTTGCGAAGCGCCTCGATTGCTTCTGCGGGTCTGTGCAGCTGTTCCAGGGCGATTCCGCGGAAGAAGTGGCCCCAATGGAATGAGGGCTCCATGGCGAGCGTGCGGTCGGCCTGATCCAGGGCCTGGGCGAATTCGCGCGCCATGTAGTGGTGCCACGAGAGGTGGACGTTGATGATGAGGTCAAAGGGATCGAGCTCGATAATGCGGATGCTTTCCGACAGCGACTCCTGGATTTGTCCGGTGGCAATCAGAAAATGCGAGTACCAGTGCCGGCCGTAGGCGTAGTTGGGGTTGAGGCTGAGAGCCCGCTGGAACTCCGCCTGGGCGCGATTCCAGTTCCAGCCGAAATGGAACTCGGCGTAGGCGAAGGATGTATGGGCTTCCGCGAGAGTCGGGTCCGCCTGGAGCGCGTGAGAGGCCGCGGTCAGTGATTTCGGAAAGGCGTCGTTCGGCGCCAGGGCGCCTGATTCCCAGGCGGCGAGCGTGTTGTAGGAGTCCGCCAAGCCGACGTGCGGCAGCACAAACCGCGGGTCCCTGGCGATCGCCTGGTTGAAAAACTCGATGGCCTGTTCGACCGAACCGCGCAAGGGCCGTTTATTCCACCAATACCGTCCCTGAAGGTAGAGCTGGTAGGCGAGCAGGTCGGTGGTGTTGCGCGACGTCGCGCGCTTGGCGCGCGGCGAAAGCTTGCCTTGCAACTCGCCGGCAATCGCTGTGGCGATCTCGTCCTGCAGCCGCGGCGCCTCGGAGAGATCGCGGTCATAGTGGTTTCCCCAGATGTGGCGCAGGTCGGAGGTGTCCAATAGTTCGACTTTAACCGACAGACGATTACCGCGCAGAGTGATGCGTCCGGTGACAAGCGCCCGGACCCCGAGCGCGCGGCCTACTTCTCGCAAGTCCAGCTGCGTTTCACGGTAGCGGTACACGGAACTGCGTGCGATTACACGCTTCAGTGCGGGGATCTCGGAAAGGACGGCAATGAGGCTCTCGGTTATGCCTTCGCACAGATACTCGAGATTCGGATCGTTGCCCGGCGCCTGAAACGGCAGGACGGCAACGGAATCGAGGGCGCGTGAAAATGCGCGCGCGGCCTGAGTGGAAGCAATGAAACGATATCCACGGCGCGGCAGGGTCTCGATGTAGCGCGGCCGGGCGGGATCGTCTCCAAGGGCGTTGCGGAGCTTCCGAATCGCGGTATTCAAGCCCGCTTCGAAATCCACGAAGGTGTCGCCCGGCCAGAGGGCGCGCCGCAAATCGTCTCGCGCGATCATCTCGCCAGCACGCTCCAGCAGCATGGCCAGGAGACGGAACGGCTGCTCCTGAAGCTCGATGCGCTTGCCCTTTTGGTAGAGTTCGCTGGAAACGAGGTCCACCTCGAAAGCGCCAAAACGAAGGCGATCGCGGCCGGCGCTACGCTGTTTCAACATGTGGTGTCCCAAGTCAGAAACAGTTCACAAGAAATTCATCCGGAATCGATGGAAAGCGGCGTTCCACGGTTGCAAACTCTGTCGTCAGATGGGGCGCGGTGGGGAGTTTACACCGAGTTGGAGGCTGAACCGGCAGGTTATCTCAACCGCTCCCCGCGCTGAGGAGGCAACGATGAAAGTCACAATCATGGCAGCCATGCTGATGTCGTACGGTGTCCTGGCATTCGCGCAAATGGTAGCAGCGCCCGGTGCTGAGCCCGCTGAGGCGACGTGGGTCGCTATCAATCCGAGCGAGTTCCACTGGAAGCTGAAGGACACATTGCCGGCCAAGCCTTCGCCCGCACACGCGGCGGTGGTCTGGGGAGAGCCGCCGAAAGGCGCGTACGCGTTTTTTGGCAAATTCCCTGGCGGGTTCACCGTCCCCATGCACTGGCACACCAACGAGGTGCTGGTCGTGATGACCAAGAACAGCATGGTGATCACACCCGAAGGCGGCGTGCCACGGGAAATCCAGGAAGGCGGGTTCTTCTCTTTGCCGGCGGGAATGAAATACGTGGCGCAGTGCGCGAAAGAATGCGTGTTTCTGGCGTGGGGCGACAAGGCGTTCGACATCTTTTATGAGAACCCGAATGATGATCCGCGGAAGGCGGTCGCACGCGGGTCAGATCCCCAGGGAGCTTCGCACTGAGCTAGCGGCGTGGCCCCGCGGCTGGCAGCGAAAAACACTGTGGAATCCGCGCAGGTTCACGGACATTTGATCACAATCGCAGAAGAGGGGCGGCCGCGTGGCCACCCCTCTTCCTTGCGTCAGGTGACCTACTCACAGGTGATGCGGCGGTGCTTTCTTCTTACTCGTCGCGGCCGGCGGATAGGCGTGCCGCGTTGTCTTGGTCAGCGTTGTGCCCTGGATATTGTTGAACGGCACCGTGGCGGCGAACGTTGGCAGGTTATCGGCGCGCACGTGCGTTGCCGCCTCGAAACCCGATGCCAGCTTGATCAACGTCGGCTCGCTGAAGGCCGAGCCAAAGAAGCTGATGCCGAGCGGCACACCGAACACCATCCCGGCAGGAACCTGCACGATGGGGTAGCCCGGCCCGGCGGCAAGGCCCGAGGTGCCAAAGATGAAGTGGTCACCATAGAGCAGGTCGGTGGCCCATGCGGGGTTATCGGTCGCGGTCACCACCGCGTCAAGGTTGAACTGCTGGATGGCGGCGTCAACTCCGTTGACACCGGCGTTGTGATCGATCGCCAGCGCCTGGTTATAGGTTAGTCCGCCAAACGCGGGCTGCGGATCGTTGGCTCCCGTCGCCAGCGAGTTGCAGAAATCGAAGATGTCCTGGTTAAAGAAGGGCATCTCCTCTCCAGCATTGGCGTTGTTGAAATCGATGGCGCTCTGTAGCGTTCCACCGGCCACCGGTACGCCGACGCGGGTGGCGAAGTAGTTGGCGAGATCGTTGCGGAAATCGAAGCAGAGCACGAGAAACTCGCCGTCGGCGGTGGCGAAGTTGAATCCGGCGCCATCGAGGTCGATAACCGTCGCGCCGGCGGTGGTGAGCGCAGTGACTGCGTTCTCAAATGCGTCCAGCACCGGTTGCGGTGTGAGAACGAAAGGATCGAACCCGTTCAGACCGACGCGAGTGACACCGAGGCGCGCGCCCTGCAAACCGTTGGGGTTAACAAACTGGCTGTAGCTGGCGGGAATGCTGGGACGCGTCTTGCCTGTTCCTTGCCAGCCGAGCGGGACGCCGCCGGTGGCGGAGTCGCGGCCGTCGAAGGTGCGGCTCTGGATCACGCCCAGCGTAGCCGCGGCGTCGGCCACCGTGCGCGCGTGGATACCGACCGTATCCTGCGTGTGCGAGATGGGCACAACCCCGGCCCGGCTGGTAAGCCCGACGGTGGGCTTGATGCCGACAACCCCATTGGCATTGGCGGGGCACACGACGCTGCCGTCGGTCTCGCTGCCCAATGAAACGGTGACGAAGTTGGCGGAAGCGGCCGCGCCGGAACCGGAGCTGGAGCCGCAGGGATTGCGATCAATACCGTAGGGGTTATGTGTCTGGCCGCCGCGTCCCGACCATCCGCTGATGGATTCAAAGGAGCGGAAGTTCGCCCATTCGGACAGATTCGTCTTGCCGAGAATGACGGCGCCGCCGGCGCGTAGGTTTGCGGCCACCGTCGAATCCGCCGTGGCGGGTGTGCCGACCAGGGCGAATGACCCGGCGCTAGTTTGCATTTGGTCGTGGGTGTCAATGTTGTCCTTGAGCAGGATGGGAATGCCGTGCAGCGGGCCGAGCACGGTGCCCCGTTTGCGCAACTGGTCCATCTGGCGGGCGATTGCCAGGGCGTCGGGATTGAGCTGGATAACCGCGTTCACGCCGGGACCATTCTGGTCGAGATCGAGAATGCGGGTGATGTAGTACTGGGTGAGTTGTTCGGAGCTCAGCGTTCCCGCCGCCATCTGCGCCTGGAGCTGCGCGATGGTGGCTTCGTTGAACTGAGTGGGAACGGCGTTGGAAGAAGCGTTGGAGCTCTGCGCGACAGCGAAGGTCGAAATCAGCAGGGCGGCGAGCAACGGGCGGAAACGGCCTGTCATCGGTGTTCCTCCTGGGGGCCTCGACCGTAGCAGGGCGGCGAGGTCGGGGATTTGGGTCTCTCCTACGACAACGATGGAGCAACGAGCTGAAGAATGGTTACAAGCGGCGAAGCGGCGGGCCAGAGAGGCGGAAATCTTAGCGCCGGAGAGCGGGAAAGGTCAAAGCGGTGTTATTTCTCTCGGGAAACGACGAAGTCAGGAACCCAAAGCAGGGCGCCCTTGATCTCCGAATCCGGGAAAGAGCAGATAGCCTGGCGGGAGTCTTCGGCGAATTGGGCGGCGCGGGCCAGAGCGGCGTCGAGCGACCCATACCGGTTGAGCATTTCAAGAATCTCGCCGTGGCTGACGCTGCCGAAAGCCCGCTCCTCGAGCACCGTCTGGATGCGGCGCCGCTCCTCCGGCGTACAGCGCGCCAGCGCGTGAATGACGGCCATGGTCACCTTGCCTTCCCGGAGGTCGCTGCCGACGGGCTTTCCCAGAATGTCCTCGGAGGCCGTAAGATCGAGCACGTCGTCCACGATCTGGAACGCCATGCCGACGGAGCGCCCGTACAGCGCGAGCTTTTCCTCCTGCTCGGGCGTAGCGCCACCGAGAATCGCGCCCAGGCGCATGCAGATGGAGAACAGGCAGGCGGTCTTGCGGTAGATGAGATCGAAATGCTCGTCGAGCGAAATCAGGCGGCCGAGCTTCTCCATTTGCAGCAGCTCGCCTTCCACCATCATTTGTGTCAGATCAATCAGGACATCGAGCACGCGGAAATTGCGCTGCTGGACGGCAACCTTGAACGCCTGCATGTAGAGCCAGTCGCCGGCCAGCACGCACTTGGAATTGCCCCACTGGGTGTTGGCGGAGGCGCGGCCGCGGCGGGTGCTGGCCTCGTCAATGATGTCGTCGTGGACGAGCGTTGCAGTATGAATGATTTCCACCACCGCGCCGAGTTGGATGCAGCCGCGATTTTCGTTGCCGAACAGCTTCGTGGAGAGCAGCAACAATGCGGGGCGGATGCGCTTGCCGCCGCCGGCGCGCAGGTACTCGCCGATTTCAGTGATGACGCGCACCGAGGAAACGGTGTCGCGGCCGAACTCGCGCTCGATGGCGGCAAGGTCTTCTCGCAGCAGTTCGAATACTTCGCGCGCGTTGGTGGCGGGTTGGGTGGCCATTCTTAGCTGTTGGCCATTGACTGTTGGCCGTTGGCAAGTGCGAAGCGACAAGTGCATGGTGCGAAGTAGTGAGAGATCCGCTTCGCACTTCGAACCTCGCACTTAGCGCTCAAATTCTTTGCCACAATTCAAAAGGTCCTGTAATTCGTGAACTGCATATCAATGCCGAAGTCGGAGTTCCGCAGCAGCGCGATGATGTCCTGCAAAATGTCGCGGTCCTTGCTGGTCACCCGGACCAGATCGCCCTGAATCGAGGCCTGCACCTTCTTCTTGGAATCCTTGATCTTCTTCACGATCTCGCGCGCCTTCTCCACCGGGATGCCCTGCTGCATGGTGATGCGCTGGCGCACGGTCGAACCGGCCGCCGGTTCCACATTGCCGTAAGTCAGACCCTTCAAGGGCACCCCGCGCTTCACCAGCTTGCCCTGGAAAACGTCATTCACGGCCTTCAGCTTGTATTCGTCCACGGAGCTGAGGATGATCGCGTCCTTTCCTTCGAGCGCAATACTGGATTTCGAGTCCTTCAGGTCGAAGCGGGTATGAATTTCTTTCAACGCCTGCTGGAGCGCGTTGGAGACCTCCTGGAGGTCAATCTTGCTGACGATATCGAAGGAGTTCTCAGGCATTGACCTTAAGTGTACAAGAACGAAGTTCCGAGTTGCGAATTCCCGCGACCCGGCAATCGAGGGATATGGCGCTCAGACTGATGTCGTGGCGGGTTGCGAAATGGGCGGAGTCGGCGCGGCGGCGAAGCTGTCGGCCAGGGCTTCCTCGACGGTATAGCGGATGACTTGCTCGTAATCTTTGCCGAGGAAGGACCGCAGCCGGCGCGTGTCCATCAAGTAGGAGCCGATCATGTAGGGCAGCGCCTCGGGGGGAATGTCGGAGATCCCGAGCGACCACAAGGTCCGCAATACCCAGGAGCAGAGCGAACGCGAAGGCATGCGGATCACCTTCTGTCCCGCGATGCGGGCGCAAAGCTGAATAGTGACGGGATCACCGCGTCCCGCGACGTTGAGGATCGTCAACTCCGGGTTCTGCTCGGGCCGGCGGAGAATCCACGCGAGCAGCCGGGCCATATCGTCCACGTGAACAAATTGGAAACGCTTCATGGGGTACTGTGCGCCGCGGGGAAGCATCATCGGCAGGCGCGTGCCGCGGGCCCGCAGGCGCTTGGCCAGCGATCCACGACCGCCCGGCACTCCGCGGAGTGACCCTATCAGGTAGTTCTGCATGCTGGCGCCGGCGAAGATGTGCGGGCGCAGGATGTAGGTACTGCACTCGCCGAGAGAAGAAGCGCGCGAGCGCACAACCTCATCGGACTCTTTTTTGTGGATGGCGTAAGGCAGGGTGTGTGCCCCCAACGGGTAATCCTCGCTGACGGCGTGCGGCAACTCGGGGCCGTAGGCGGATACGCTGGAAGGAAAAATGAACTTGCGGACATTGCCGCCGGTGCGATTCACCACCGCGATGGCTTCCATCACCCGCGCCGTTCCGGCGACATTGATTTGCCACATGGGATCGACTTTGACGACGCCCGTGCGCAGCGGGTCAATGACAAAAGCCAGATGCGCCACCGCCGTCGCGCGGGTTTCGCGCAGCAGTTCGACCAGCCGCTGGCATGAAGCTTCCACTCCCAGGTCCAGGCGTTCGAAACGGAAGTTGGCGGTCGTGGCCGGCGGATGGATGTCGAGTCCAACAATCGAGTAGTCGGGAACCTGCGCCAGCAGTCTCTGGCCGAGATTGCCGGCTATGCCGGTCACGATGGCGGTAGGGCGTTCGGACATCGGATGGCCCCGCGGACGTAGCCAGAGAAGATGCTACGCGTCTCGGGCGCGGGTTGGAAAGAACTCCGCGAGGACCTCGGGTCCGCCGAGTTCCAGATTGGGGCCGCGGCGCGGGGCGGGCGTTGCCCAACTGCGCTACTTGCTTTCGGGCTTGGGGGGCGGAGGAGCCGGCGGCCTGGGACCAGGACGCGGCATGCCGCGCGGCGGACCCTCAGCCGGCATCCCGCCGAAGTAGCCCTCGTTGAACTCCGGCTTGATGCGCTTGGTGATTTGCTCCATCGCTTTCTGCATCCGTTCGCCTTCCAGAGCGCGCGTGATCTCCGGCTGTGCGTCGGCGAGCGTGAGCTTCTTCTTATTCTCGACTTTGTAGATGTAAAAGCCTCCGGGTTCATCGAGCGCCTCGGAAACCTGTCCCAGCGGAAGGTCAAAAACCTTCGCCTGCTCTGGCGGCAGATTCTCGCGGCGCATGCTGCCCGCTGACACCGGGGGTGGCGGCGTCTTCAATCCAAGATCGTCGTACGCTTGCTTTTGAAGCTTTTCAAAATCGGCGCCTGGGGCAGCGGCGAGAGCACGGATCTTACCCGCTTCTGCCTTGAGGGCCTTTTCGTCCGGCGCCTTCTCTCCCCCTGGCGGCGTCTTGGGAATGAAGATGCGAAGCAGGGTGGCTTGCTCGAAACGCTGCGGGTGCTCGTCGTAATAAGCCTTCGCCTCGGCGTCCGGGACCTTAGCGGCATCCTCCTGTATGGAGCGGAGCAGCCGCTGGGTGAGTGCCTGCATTTCAGCAAAGTGAATCATCTGCTTGGTGTCCGGCTCGTTCTGCAAGCCGCGCTGCTGGGCTAAATCGCTCATGACCAGCAACTGCGAATAGGCCTGCGCCAATTGCCGTTTGGTGGCCGCCGGCATTTTGGGATTCAAGGCGTCGGCGAGCTTCTCGAATTCCGCCCGCGTAATCATCGTCTTGCAACCGGCAGGAGGATTCGCCGGGACCTTGCCTTGGCACAGGCCCTCAATGGTGATGACCGCATCGGTCGTGGCCACGTTCTTCTCGGCCGCGGGCGCCGGCTTTTCGGCGGAAGGCGGCGCGCCGGTTGTCGGCGGGTTCAGAACGGGAGGCTTCGGCCGGGCAGGTGTGGCTTGGGTCCAAGCGAAGCAGGAGAGAACCAGGACAGCTACCAGAAGCTTCATGCAGGCGTGCTCCAAACGACAATCGTAGCATAGGCGACCCGGGCCGGAATTGGTTCAGGCGCGCCCGGCGCTCCCGATTGCCATTGGCAGGGAAGCGGCGCGGCGGAGATAATCGCGCTATGGCAGATGCGCCGGCCCTGATGAGCACGGAGGCGATGCGGGCGGAAAAGCGATCCGTCGCGCAGAATTCCGTCTATGCCGCCGTCGGCATCACCATGCTCAAGCTGCTGGTCGGGCTCAGCACCGGGTCGCTGGGCATTCTGTCGGAGGCGGCACACTCCGGGCTGGACCTGGTCGCGGCCGTGATCACGCTGTTTTCAGTGCAAGTCTCCGACAAGCCCGCCGATGCCGACCACCAGTACGGCCACGGCAAAGTCGAAAATTTCTCTGCCTTTATCGAAACCGGGCTGCTGTTAGTGACCTGTGCCTGGATCGTCTATGAAGCCGTCCATCGGCTGTTTTTCCGCAAGGTCGAGATTGAGCCGTCCATCGCCGCCTTCGTCGTCATGTTCATTTCAATCGTGGTGGACGTGTGGCGCTCGCGTCGGCTGAAACGAGTCGCGGACAAATGGGACAGCCAGGCATTGCAAGCGGACGCATTGCACTTCTCCACCGACGTGTGGTCCAGCAGCGTCGTCATCCTTGGTCTGGCTCTGGTGATGGCAGGCCGAGCCTTCGGAGTGCCGGTGCTGGCCGATGCGGATCCTGTCGCGGCCCTGGTTGTCGCCTGCATCGTTGTGTATGTGAGCTGGCGTCTGGCGCGCCAGACGATTGATGCGCTTCTGGACGCGGCGCCTCCCGGGGCGCGCGCCCGGCTTATCAGCGAAGTCTCGCAGGTGGATGGCGTGCTCGACGTGGATCGAGCGCGCATCCGTCGCGCGGGCAACCGCTACTTTGCCGATCTCTCCATCGGCATGCATCGCAACGTCACCTTCCAGCGCTCCGAGCAACTGGGCAAGGCGGTGACCGAGGCGGTGCACCGCGTTCTGCCGGACGCCGATGTGGTGGTGCACTCGGTGCCGCTGGCGCGCGGAGAAGAGAACATCTTTGAGCGCATTCGCGCCGTCGCCACGCGCGAAAACCTCAACGTACACGACATCAGCGTGCAGGACCTGGGTGGACGCCTGCATGTCGAGCAGCACCTGGAACTCGACGAGCGCCTCAGCCTGAAGCAGGCGCACGATGAGGTGACCGCGCTGGAGAATTCGATCCGCCGCGACGTGCCGGAGATTTCCTCCATCCTGACGCACATCGAGAGCGAACCCGCGACCATTGAAGAGGGCAACGAACTCGCGCGTGACCAGCGGCTGGAAAAAATGATGCGCAAGGTCGCCGGCCAGGTGGCGGAGGTCGTGGACGTGCACGAGGTGGTCGTCAAACGGGTGCGCGAAAAACTGTATCTCTCTTGCCATTGCACCCTGCCCGACACTCTCCCGCTATCCCGTGTTCACGACATCCAGACCGAGCTCGAAATCCGCCTGAAGCAGCAGGCGCCGGAGCTGTTTCGGGTGTTGATCCATCCGGAGCCGGCCACCGACAACCGGCGCTAAGGTGAAAGCAGCACCAGCTTACGGTGTTTACCCAACAGGGGACGGAATCGTGCTAGCCTAAGCTCTGCGCACGCCGCTTCGTCTGACCTTCGTCCCAGTTCGCGTCCGCACGGACGCTGCTGAGATGGCCGCAGGGCAGACTGAGTCCCGCCTGATCAGCCGCCTGCCTTCGTCCACCACCGCACCCGCGAAACGCGTGTGCCGCACGGAGTTTTCATGCGTTCTGTTGTCCGGCTAATTGGCGCGCTGGTGCTGTGCGTCCTGCTGGTGTCGGTGTTTTCGTCGTACTACCAGGCGGAGAGCCAGAAGCGCGAGTTGCGCAATGAATTGAGCAAGCGCGCCGAAGTGCTGGCCGAGAGCCTGCAGCCGAACCTGGAGCGCTTACTGCGGCGCGGCGACAACGCGGAGTTGCAGCGCGCCGCGGAGCGGTTTGGGCGCAGGGAGCGGCTGGCCGGTATCGCCGTCTATAGTCCGGATGAGACGGTGCTCGCGCGGACCTCCTCGCTCGCCAGTCGCGTTGCCAGCACGCCCGACGTGGTGAAGAAAGCTCTGCGCAAGGACCAGAACGGCGGGCAGTTCCTTCGGCTGAATTCCACGCCCGTGCATTTCTACGCCGTGCCACTGCATGGCAATGACGATGCCGTGGAGGGGGCACTGCTGCTGGTTCATGACGCCAGCTACATCGCCGAGGCCAAGATGCAGGCCTGGCGCGAGATGTCGCTGCGACTTGCCATCCAGGTGGTGCTCATTGTCATTACCACCGTCGTCGTGTTTCAACGCACCGTGATGAAGCCGATCGCGCGCACCGCCGCATGGATGCGCGAGCTGCGCAATGGCCGAACCGGCGCCTCCGGTTTGTCCGATTCCGACGTGCTGAAGCCGCTTGCCAACGAGGCGCACAGCTTCGCGCGGACCCTGGCGCAGGCGCGCGCCTCGGCCGAGCAGGAGGCGAGGCTGCGCGAAGAGGCGCAATCCTCATGGACGGCGGAGCGGCTGGCCATCGCGCTCAAAACCAAGCTGCAGGGCAGCCGGCTGTTCGTGGTCTCCAACCGCGAACCGTACATGCACCGACGCAAGGGAAACGCTATCGAGGTGCTGGTTCCCGCCAGCGGCCTGGTGACGGCGCTGGAGCCCATCCTGCGCGCCTGCGACGGCACCTGGATCGCGCACGGCAGCGGCGATGCCGACATGGAGACCGTCGACGAACGCCGATGCGTCCGCGTGCCGCCGGAAAATCCTCGCTATACGCTTCGGCGCGTATGGCTGACCAAAGAGCAGGAGCAGCGGTATTACTACGGATTCTCCAACGAAGGATTGTGGCCACTCTGTCACATCGCGCACACCAGACCCACGTTTCGCGCCGAGGATTTCAGACAATACCGGCTGGTGAACGAGAAGTTCGCCGACGCGCTCCAGGACGAAATGCGCGGCCTGGAACAGCCCATCGTCATCGTGCAGGACTATCATTTCGCGCTGCTGCCGCGGATGATCAAGGCGCGCAGGCCGGAGGCGCGCGTTGGCGTGTTCTGGCACATCCCATGGCCCAACCCGGAGGCATTCGGAATCTGTCCCTGGCAGGCGGAATTGCTCGATGGGCTCCTGGGCGCCGACCTGGTCGGATTTCACATCCAGGCGCACTGCGACAATTTCCTGGAGACGGTGGATCGCGTCCTCGAATCGCGCATCGAGTGGGACCACCGCAACGTGAACCGCCGCGAACATGTGACCATGGTGCGCCCGTTTCCCATCAGCATCGTGTGCCCGCCCGCGCCGGAGGAGCCGCAGAACGGCCACCGGCACCAGGCCGAACTGTTGCGCGAGCTCGGCGTGGACGCGTTGTACGTCGGCGTCGGCGTGGACCGCGTGGATTACACCAAGGGCATCATCGAGCGGCTGCTCGGCGTGGAGCGCTTTCTCGAGAAGTATCCCGACTACCAGGGCAAGTTCACGTTTGTGCAGATTGGCGCGCCTAGCCGCACCACCATCCCGCGGTACCACGACTTCATGGCCGACGTGGAGGCCACCGTGGAACGCATCAACCGCCGGTACCGCTCGGGCAAGTGGCAGCCCATCGTCTTCCGCAAATGGCACCACACCCACGCCGAGGTGGACAGGTTTTACCGCGCCGCCGACGTCTGCCTGGTCACCTCGCTGCACGACGGCATGAACTTGGTGGCGAAGGAATATATCGCGTCACGGCATGACGGTGATGGCGTGCTGGTGCTCAGTCCCTTTACCGGGGCGGCGCGCGAGCTGCCGGACGCGATCATCGTCAATCCCTACGATACCGAGCAGCTTGCGGAGGGCATCCACGAGGCGCTGGAGATGGACGTCCCCGAGCGGCGGGCGCGCATGCGGCGGATGCGCCGGGCGGTGGAGCAGAACAACGTCTATCGCTGGGCCGGGAACTTGATCAGCGATTTGTGTGAAGTGCGTGCTCCGGCCCCGCGGCGCCGCAAGCCAGTCGTCGCAGTCCTACCCGAGGGTACGGCGAAGGCCATAGCGGGCGAGGTCGTTGTCGAGAAGCTGGCGAATGACCTCGGCCACTCCAGCGCCATGGGCGGAGGCGGTGACCAGGTCCGCGTCGCGTTGGATCTGCGGTAGGGCATTGGCCACGGCAGCACCGCAGCCGCACGCGGCTAAAAACGGCGCATCGTTCTCAGCGTCTCCGACCGCGACCACCTGCGATGAATGGATGCCGAGCTCGGCGAGCGCTGCGCGCAGTCCGCTGGCCTTGTCCACTCTGGCGGGAAGCACCATTAGCGAGCCCTTGTTCAGGATGATGTGGACCTTCTCCGCAAAATCCAACTGGTGAATCACCGCCGCCACTGCGGTGTGGTGGGCATCCTCGGTGGCGATGATCGCGCGGCCGGTCGAGAAGGGAATTCCTCTCGCTCCCAGCGCCGCCAGCAGTTTCTTGTCGGGGGGATCGCAGAGCAGGAGTTCCTCGCGCGACCCGGGGCGGAAGATGAGCGCGCCGTTCTCGGCGACCACGCGATCGAACACCGCGTAGTCCGGATAAACCCTTTGCAGATCGGGAAGCTCCCGTCCGGTTACCAGCAGCAGCTTGCGCCCGGAGTCGCGCAGCTTTTGCAGGACCGGGAGCATGGCGGGTTCGACGCTGCCGTGGGTGGCAAGCGTGCCGTCGTAGTCGGTCGCCAGGGCCAGAAAGCGCATATCGAGCAATACGTTTACTATCCTAAACGACAGCGCGGTGGCGAGGAGCCAGCAATGGTGACGGCGAGTGCGAAGTGGACGGATGGCGAGCGATTTGTTGGCGTCGCCAGCAGCGGGCATGCGATTGTCGTGGATGCGGCGAAAGAAAAAACCGCGCCTAGCCCGATGGAGCTGGTGCTGATCGGCCTGTGCTCGTGCACCGCCACCGACGTGGCGGGAATCCTGCGCAAGAAGCGCGAGGCGTTCACGCGTCTTGAGGTGCATGCCGAAGCGGAGCGCGCCCCAGAGCCCCCGGCGGTATACACGCACATCAAGCTGGTGTACCGGGTGGGCGGCAAAGTATCGCGCAAAGCCGTCGAAGATGCGGTGCGGCTGTCGAAAGAGAAGTACTGCTCGGTATCGCAGATGCTGCAGAAGACAGCGAAGATGGCGTTCGAAATCGAGCTCGTGGACTGAATCCCGGCTATTTCCTGACTTGTGCATCCACAAATAAATATTTGCAGCCCGCCGCCGCCTTGCCGCGTCTTAGGCTGCATGGCCAAAAAAGTCGTCATTTTCACCCAACCCGGTTGACCGCCGTGCCGCACCGCTAAGGCTTACCTCTCGGCGAGAGGTATCGAGTTCGAGGACCGGGACGTATCGGTGGACCCGCAGGCGGTCGACGAGCTGGTCAATACCCACGGGAGCCGCTCTACTCCGACGCTGATCATCGGCAGCGAAGTCATGATCGGCTTCGATCCCATGCGACTGGATGAGATGATGGCCGAGTAGGCTGCCGGCTTGCGCGCGGGCGCGAGAGAGTTTGGATGAGGGAAGAGGCACGGCACGAGCCGTGCCTTTCTTGTTGCAGATTTCAGATTGGAGATTGCAGATCGAGAGCTGGCGCTCAAGTAGACTCTCGAAGCCGAAAAATATAATTGGGAAATCAGCAATCTTAAATGGCACAGCCACATCCCATTCGCGGGTACCTGTTCATCGCCGGGGCGGCCTTGTGCTGGGGAGTGTCGGCATCGTTGGGCCGTGCCGCATTTACCGGACGGCTGGTGAGCGGAGCGGCGCTGCCGCCCATCGGCCCGCTCATCCTAGCCCAGAGCCGGACCACCATCGCTTTGCTGGCGCTGGCGCCCATCCTGCTGGCGCGCCGCGGAGCGGAAGCCTTTCGCATGTCCCGTGCCGATGTGGTTCGCGGACTCCTGATTGGCGTGCTCGGGGTCGCCGCCTCAAATTATTTCTACTACCTCGCCATCCAGAAGACGAACGTTGCCACCGCCATCATCCTGCAATACACCGCCCCGGTATGGGTGCTGTTGTATATGGTGGCGCGAGGATTCCAGCGTGCGACCGCCGTGCGCATTGTGTCCGTGACCCTGGCCGTCGGCGGCAGCGTGCTTGCCATCGGCCTGGTGGGTTCGGGACAGTTCCGCATTCAGCCTGCCGGTGTCGGCGCCGCCATGGTCGCGGCATTTTCGTTCGCCTATTACAACATCTCGATTCCGGAGTTGTTGCAGCGCCACGACCGCTGGAAGGTGCTGCTGTGGATGCTGATGGGCGCCGTCGCCTGCTGGCTGGTGGTGAACCCGCCCTGGCGCGTGCTGGAACAGCATTACACCGGCGCGCAGTGGGTCTACCTCGTAGTGTTTTCCGTGACCTCGGCGCTGCTGCCGTTTTCGCTCTACATCGCTGGATTGCAATACCTGGATGCGACGCGCGCCATCGTGACCAGTTGTCTTGAGCCGGTCTTTTCCATCGTGATCGCAGCCCTTGCGCTGGGCGAGCTGGTCAGGCCGTTGCAGGTTGTCGGCATGGCCATCGTGCTTACCGCGACTGTGCTGGTGCAGATGGCGGGACGAGACGTGGTGGTGGCAGAACCCATCGAGTGAATTTGGTAATTGGGTAATCAGCAAACGGCGAGTTCACTCCCATACCTGCAGTTCCTTGCCCTGCGTTTCCGGCAGAAGCAGCACCGCGATCATCATCAGCAGGTAGGCACCGAGCGAAAATAAGGCGATGGCCCTCCCAAGTGCAATGCGTGCGCTCAGATGTCCCACCAGCGGCGGAAACATCGCCCCGACGCCGCGTCCGAAGTTGTAGGAGAAGCCTTGTCCGGAACCGCGCAAGCGGCTCGGAAAAAGCTCGGTGAGGAACGCTCCCATCGGGGCAAACGAGCCCGAGGCGAAGAAGCCCAGCGGAAATCCCAGCACCAGCATGGTCGAGTTGCCGATGGGCAGCGTGGTGTAGAACGCGACGGCAAGGAAGGAGCACACCGCAAAAAGTATCAGGGTCCGTCGTCTCCCGAGGCGGTCCGTGAGCCAGGCGCTCACCATGTAGCCGGTGAAGGAGCCACCGATCACCACCATCAGGTACTCGCCGGTATTCACCACTGACAGGCCGCGCCCCGTCTTGAGAAATGTCGGCAGCCAGGTGGTGATCGCGTAATAGCCGCCCTGGGCTCCGGTTGCCATCAGCGACGTGAGCACCGTCACGCGCAGAAGCGAGGGCGCAAAGATTTCCAGGAAATTGCCGCCCGCGCGCCTGGCAGCCTGTCGCCGCGTCTGGCGGAACACTTCGGGTTCCGGAACGTAGCGCCGGATGAAGAACACCAGCAGCGCCGGAAGAATGCCGATCCAGAACATGGCTCGCCACGCGAGGTTCGCCGGCAGCACAGAAAACAGCAATGTGTAGAAAAGAGCGGCCAGCCCCCAGCCGATCGCCCATCCTCCCTGCACCGTGCCCACCGCCTTGCCGCGGTGCTGCGCGCGGATGGTCTCCCCCATCAGCACCGAGCCCACGGCCCACTCTCCGCCGAAGCCAAGCCCTTGCAGGCTGCGGATCAGCAGCAGTTGCCCGAACGAATTCGTGAAACCGCTGAGGAAGGTGAAAAAGGCAAACCAGAGGATGGTGATCTGCAGCACCCGCGCGCGCCCGTAGCGATCGGCGAGCAGTCCGGCCAGCCAGCCGCCGACGGCGGAAATCAGCAGCACGGCGCTGGCGAGCAGGCCCGCCTGCGTCTTGCTGATGCTCCACATCGCGATCAGCGCCGGGATCACGAAGCTGTACACCATCACGTCCATGCCATCGAGTGCCCAGCCGCCGAAGGTGGCGATCAGGGTGTTGCGCTCCGGCGGGGTGAGGTCGAGCATCCACGCTTTGTCGCTGGACGGCATGAGCGCACGATTATGGCACCGCCGATTGCAGCTTGACGATGCCAATCGAAATTCGGCGGGCGGCATCGAAAAAATTGATAGGGCGAACTGGGAAAGTCGCAGCGCGACATAAATTGCGTCGCCTCTATTGCTTCGCAAGTCAAAGCTGGATACAGTACGCGGCCAAGTTTGGGGTGAGGTTCTCCGGTCCACATCTCACATTTGATTTTCGGAGGCAACAATGAAGTGGGGTACTGCAAGTACATTCGTGCTTGCTGGAATCGTGGCTGCCAGCCTCTCTGCCGGGGCGCAGCAAACTTCCAAATCAGCAAAGAAGACGAAGGCGGCTTCCGCTCCCGCCGGCAAGCACTACACCCTGCCGGCCACCAAGGAAAACGTGCAGTGGGGTTGGTTGGACGTCAATGAAAAGCCGAAGCTCACCATCAACTCCGGCGACACCGTTTCCGTCGAAACCTGGTACCACGCGCTCGACGCCATTAAGCCCGCGCCCACCGATCACACCATCGCCGGTCCGGACATGGCGGAACTGGGGCGCCTGCGCAAGGCCAATCCTGGCGGCGGTCCACATTCCGTGACGGGTCCGATCTACATTGAAGGTGCTGAGCCCGGCGACACGCTCGAAGTCCGAATCCTGAAGATCGTTCCCAAGGAGTATGGGCAGAATTTCAACCTGCCGGGCAAGGAATTTCCCACCGGGCTGCTCCCCAAGGAATTTCCCGAAGGCTTTGTCCGCTACTACAAGTTCGACCTCGCCAAGATGCAGACCGAATTCAAGCCGGGAATCATGGTGGACCTGAAGCCCTTCCCGGGCGTGCTCGCGGTTGCGCCGGATCCGAACGAGCCCAAGGAAAAAGCCGGTCCGCCGATCAAGGATGCCAAGGGACGCACCAGCACGCTGCGTCCGTGGAAAAACGGTTCCAACATGGACTTGAACGAGCTACGGGCGGGCACGACCATCTTCCTGCCGGTGTTCGTGAAAGGCGCGCTGCTCTGGACCGGCGACTCGCACTGCCGTCAAGGCAACGGCGAAATGAACTTGGAAGCCATCGAGTGCGCCTACAAGGAAATCGAACTCCAGCCCATCGTGCATAAGGACATGAAAACCGATTGGCCGTGGGTGGAAACGCCGACCCATTGGATCTTCATGGGCTTCGACGAGGACCTCACCGAAGCCACCAAGATCGCGGTCAACAACACCATTGACTGGCTGTCCAGCCAGAAGATGGTGCCCATGGACCGCTACGAAGCTTACGCGCTTACCTCGATCGCCGTGGACTGCGACATCACTCAGATGGTGGACATCCGCAAGGGCGTTCACTGCATGGTTCCGAAATCCATCTTCGTCAAGAAATCAGCGAGCGCATCCGCGGCAGCGCCTGCAGTGGTTGCCGGAAAGTAGCGCGAAACCTTTCTCTGTAGCCCGGCCGTCCTCGGCCGGGCTTTTTTCGTTCGCCATGTCTCTATAATGCGTCTCGATGAAACCGCTTCCCCTGGTCGTCCTCCTATTGGCCGCGACTGCCTTGGCACAGACCACCGCCGCGCCGGAGTTCAACGTCTTGGCTGCCGGCCGCTTCGCTAATCTCGCGCTCGCCTGCGTCCACAAGGAGTATCCCAACAAGATCCAGCACGTGCTGAATAGCGACGCCGATGTCGAACCGCCGCGCAAGCTCACGCCGGCCTTCTACGGCTGCTACGACTGGCACTCGTCGGTTCATGGACACTGGCTGCTGACGCGCCTGGCGAGGACCTTTCCCGGCGCTCCCTTCGTGCCTGCCGCGCGCGACGCGCTGACGAAAAGCCTGACCAGCCAGAACCTCGAGCAGGAGGCCGCATATCTCAAAGGCGCTGGCCGCGCCAGCTTTGAGCGGCCGTACGGCCTGGCATGGCTGCTGCAACTCGGGGAAGAATTGCGCGAGTGGAACGATCCCGAAGCGCGCCAACTCGCCGCCAACCTGCATCCGCTGGAGCAAGCTGCCATGTCGCGCCTAAAGGATTGGCTGCCCAAGCTGTCGAACCCGGTGCGTTCGGGCGAACACAGTCAGACGGCGTTCGCGCTTGGCCTGATGCTGGACGCGTCCCGCGGCTCCGCCGACCGGGATTTTGCCGCCCTGCTCGCTGCCCGCGCCCGCGAGTTCTTTTTCAATGATCGCAACTGTCCGCTGGCTTACGAACCTTCGGGGGAAGACTTCCTCTCGCCCTGTCTGGCCGAGGCCGACGTTATGCGGCGCGTGCTGCCGCGGCCGGAATTCGCCAAGTGGCTGAGCGGATTTCTTCCAGGAATTCCTCGAAATGGCGCCACCGGGTGGCTCGTTCCAGCGATTGTGACCGACCCCACCGATCCCAAGCTGGCTCATCTGGACGGGCTCAACCTGAGTCGCGCCTGGATGCTGGAAGGAATCGCCTCCGGGCTGCCGGCGAACGATCCCCGGGGCACTTCGTTGCGTGCCGTGGCGGCAGCGCACCGCAAATCCGGCGTCGCCGCCGTTACCGGAGAGCACTACGAAGGCGGGCACTGGCTGGGCAGTTTCGCCGTGTACCTGGTTACCGGTCGCGGGGTGGGCAAGTAGATTCCCGCATTCCCATCCAGTTCTCGCGAACGTTTTCCGCGGTGATGCCTTGTTCGCGCAGGGCATGCAAGCTGAGCGCGTCGCTTCGTTTGGCCAGTCGCTCGCCTTTGTCATCCACCAGCAGATCGCAGTGATAAAACGCCGGCGCGGCAATGCCGAGCGCCTCGTACAACAGGAGCTGTCTCGCGGTGGATTTCAGCAGGTCGCAGCCGCGCACCACCTCCGTGATGCCCATGGCAGCATCGTCGGCGACCACCGCCAGTTGGTAGGCGGGAACGTCGTCGCGGCGCCAGATCACGAAATCGCCGAAATCCTTGCCGGCAGTGAATTCCTGCTCTCCTTGCGCGAGATCGGTGAAGCGCACCACCCGACCATCGGGCACGCGGAACCGCCAATTCGCTCCCGCAGGCATATCGGCGCGCAGCATGCGTCCACGACACTTGCCGGAGTAGACAGGCTCATCGCTTGTTTCATGCGGCGCCTGCGCGGCTTCGGCCAGGTCCTTGCGCGAGCAGATGCACGGATAAATCCAGCCCCCTCGGCCGAGCTTTCGCCATGTGTCGAGGTACAGCTCGCGGCGCTGGCTTTGCGAATAGGGCGCAAACGGACCGTCGATATCCGGTCCCTCGTCCCACGTAATGCCGAACCAGCGCAGGTCCTCGATGAAAGCCCGAACGTATTCCGGCTTGGAGCGCTGCGGGTCCAGGTCTTCATTCCGCAGAACAAGGCTGCCACCGCGGGAGCGCGCGCGCTGATGAGCGATCCAGAAGGTACGCGCGTGCCCGACATGCAGTCGTCCGCTCGGCGAGGGCGCCAGGCGGCCTCGATAAGGGAAAACGTCAGCCATGACAGCCGGAGCCGCCGGGCCGAATCGGGCCGGTCCCGGCAACCTTACTCTCAGGAGACCATAGCGCGACGGGCGGAGCAAGGTTATGATGCACGCGGATGGCTGAGCCTACGAAACGCGCCCTGGTGGTGGACGACGACGCCGCCCTCTGCAGGCTGATCACGCGCATGCTTGCGTCCATTCCGCTCGAGATCGTGACCTGCGGCTCGGGCGCGGAAGCGCTGCGCCTGTTTGACGCCTCACACTTCGATCTGGTGCTGCTCGATATCGGGCTGCCCGACATGAATGGGCTCGACATCCTGGCGCAATGGCGCGACCACAACGGCAGCAAGGTGGTGGTCATCACCGCCGACGAAGCTACTGACAGCCTCATGCGCGCCATTCGCGAGAACGCTTACGTCTATTTGCGCAAGCCGTTCACACCTGAACAACTTCAGGAAATCGTCGCTTCGGCATTGAAAGACGATGAGGTGGACCGCATCGAGGTGATCTCCGGCAAGCCGGATTGGTTCGAGCTCTCGCTGCCCTGCACGCGCGAGGCCGCCGACCGCATTGACATGTTCATGCGCCAAATCAAGATCGACCTTCCCGAGGAGGTGCGTGACAGCGTATCGCAGGCATTTCGCGAGCTGCTGATGAACGCCGTGGAGTGGGGGGGCGGGCTGGATCCTTCCCGCCGGGTGCGCATCTCGCTGCTGCGCACGCCCCGCATGATCCAGTATCGCGTTTCCGACCCCGGCCCGGGGTTCCGTCTGCAAGATCTGGAACACGCCGCCATTCACAATGAACCGGGCGATCCTTTCGGTCACGAGACCGTCCGAGCCGCGCGCGGCATGCGCCCTGGTGGCCTCGGTATTATGATGGTGAAGGCCGTCGCCGACGAGCTGCTCTACAACGAAAAACATAACGAGGTGATTTTCATTAAGTACCTCGAGACCCCTGCCGCCGCCGACACCTCCAAAGCCAGGAGCGCCGGCGAAGTCTAGAAAATCAGATCTAGAAGCCAGAGGCCAGAAGCCGCATTCCTCCCTGCATCTAACCTCGGTGCATGCCGTTTCGGTCCGATATCGTGATTATCGGCGCGGGGGTGGCCGGTCTTGCCGCCGCCAAGGTGCTGACGCGAGCGGGCGTGAGCGTGCACCTGGTCGAAGCCCGCGAGCGCATCGGCGGGCGCATCTTCACCCTCCATGAGCCCGGTTTCGGTTGGCCCATCGAATTGGGCGCGGAGTTTGTGCATGGCCGTCCTCCGGAAATCTGGGAAATGCTTCGCGGCGCCGGCGCCGATGCAATCGAAGGCAAAGGCGTTGACTGGTGCTCGCGCCAGGGGCGCATCTCCACCTGCGATTTCTTCGAGAAGGTAGACAAGTTTCTCGAGCGCATGGAAGTCACGCCCGCCGACCAAACCTTCCGCCAATTCGAAGACCAGCATCCTGACGTTCCGCCCGAGGTCAAGCGCGACGCCGAGATGTATGTCGAGGGGTTCAACGCAGCGCGTGCCGCCGAGATCAGCGTCAACTCACTGGTGCGCGCCGGTAAAGCGGAAGAAGAGATCGGCGGCGAACGCGTGTTCCGCATCCGCGGCGGCTACGACTTCGTTCCGCGCACGCTGTTGGCGCAGTGCGATCCTCATTACCTCAGGATCAGCCTGAACACCGTCGTGACCTCCGTGGAGCGCGGTCGGGGCCCCGTATTGGTGCGGGCGCGTTTCGGAAGTCACGAGGTGACGTTCTCCGCTCCGCGCGCTCTGATTACGCTTCCGCTTGGCGTGCTGCAGGCGGGCAGCGTGCGCTTTGTGCCCGCGCTGGAGCAGAAGGGCGAAGCCTTATCACAATTGGTGATGGGATCCGTGGTTCGCGTGACGCTCCGCTTTCGCGAAAAGTTTTGGGACGAGCTGGAGGGAAGTCGCGGCCACACTCTGGAAAACATGCGCTTCCTGTTTTCCGACAATCCCTATTTTCCAACCTGGTGGACCGTGGCGCCGCTCGATGCGCCGGTTATCACCGCCTGGGCGCCCGCGGAAAAGGGGCAGCAACTATCGGGCCGCGGCGAAGATTACATCCGCGAGCGCGCCATCGAGAGCCTGGGCAGCGTGCTGCGCGTCGGCAACGACCTCGTTTCCGCCATGCTGGAGCGCGCCTACACTCACGATTGGCAGACGGATCCGTTCTCCTGCGGAGCGTACAGCTATGTGCGCTCCGGGGGCGATGGCGCACAGCAACAGCTCGCCCAACCTGTGGACGACACTCTGTTCTTTGCCGGCGAAGCCACCGAATCGGAAGGACACTTCGCGACGGTCCACGGCGCCATCGCCACCGGCTATCGCGCCGGCAGGGAATTGCTGGAGCGCGCCGGTCGGAAAGCCGCCTGATTTAGATTCCGAGTTCCCGTTGCCGTTCGAGCCAAACAACTCAGAACTCGGAACCCCGGAACTCGCTACTGTCCCCGGCTGGCTGGCGGGATGATGCCGTTCATGCGCAGGTACTCCACCATTTGACCGTAATGGTCGAAATCATGACCCACATTGAGCACCGCCAGGCTGAGGCGCGAGACCTTGTTCTTGCCGAACGGGTTCTGCACCTGCCCGGTGGCGTTGCTCTCATTGATCGAGGTGTACGCCTTGTGCATGTACACGAACGAATCCTTCAGGAACTGGACGATTTCAGCCTTGGTTTTCAGAGTCTCTGGGCCATTTTCGCCGCCCAGTTCCACCGGCGGTTTTTCGCTGAGGATTGCCGCCGCAATCATGTACTGCGCGGCGGCAACGTGCCTTACCTGCTGGCCGAAGGTGCGTACGCCCTTGAACTCGCCGTTGCTGGGGCTGGGAGCGAAGTTGTATTTGTCTTCCGGCATGGCTTCCGCTGCCGGCACGAATTCGCTTTCCGGGTAGCCCAGGCTGCGTTCCAGGATCATGGTAATGGTTGGTGGTTGCGATGGCTGCGCCGGTGCGGCCGGCGTGGTTTGGCCAAACGCAGCCGCCGCTACGAACAGAAAGGCGATCACAACGAAGTTCTTCATCAGATGCTCCTCCACGTTGCATGATTGAGTGATCTGCTGACTCGGTGATTTGCCGGCGGCTGAAATGATGGCAAATCGCTGAGTCCTTACAACACCAGATCAGGAAACTGCCCCATCCGCCGCGTTGCTGGGCGAAAATGTGAAACCCTCGGCGCGCAGCGGAAAACGCCGAACCGTCACCAGTCCCAACACCAGACCCAGCGCCGCGAACAGCATCGCCGTGGGAATTCCCCAGCGCTCCCCGACCGCGCCCCAGGCGGCGCTGCCGGCAGCGATCCCACCTTGCAACACCAGAATGTAGATAGAGAGAATACGCGCGCGCAGCCATGCAGGCGACAGCGTCTGCGCCGAAACGTTGAGGCTGGCCACGATTACGATCCATGCCACGCCGCCGGCGAACAGCACTCCGCACAGCACCACGAAAATGTAAACGCGACCGGAGGCCAGCGTCGCCGCCGCGTACAGAACCGTTGCCATCGCCACCAGCGCGTTCACCGAGGAAACGCGGCGCATCGCCGGCAGCACCAGCGCGCCGGCCAGCGCGCCCGCGCCGAAGCACCCCAGCAGCGCTCCGTATCCCACCGATCCGAACCTCTTCGCGATCAGCGGCAGCATGGCCAGGATGGCGCTCGCCGAAAAACTGAAGACCGCGGTGCGTACCAGCACGGCCTTCACCTCAGCCGAGTGACGCACGTACTCGAACCCGGTGCGCATGGCGCGCAGCACGCGCTCGCGCGGCTCCGGCGCTTCGTGCGGCCGTCGTTTCCAGCGGTACAGAAAATAAATGACTCCGAAAAATGAAGCGGCGCTGATCAGGAAGGCCGCGCTGGTTCCGGCGCCGGCTATGATGAACCCTCCGATCGCAGGTCCCACCGCTCGCGCCACGTTGTATCCCGCCGAGTTCAGCGCCACGCCGGCGGCGAAATTCTCCGCCGACACGATTTCCGGCGTGATCGCCTGCCATGCCGGATCGTTCATCACCGCTCCGACGCCGAGCACGAAGGTGAACGCCAGCAGCAGCCACGGCGTCATCATGTGAGCCAGCGTCAGAAATCCCAGCGCAGCGGCGGCGATCACCATCCACATCTGCGTCACCAGCAGCAGCCGCCGGCGGTCCACCATGTCGGCGACGGCGCCCGCCGGCAAAATCACCAGGAACACGGGCAGGCCGCTGGCTGCCTGCACCAGCGAGACCATCAAGGGCGAAAGCGTCAGCGACGCCATCAGCCATCCGCTGCCGACATTGCGGATCCATTGCCCGGTGTAGGAAACCAGGGCCGCGATCCACAGCGAGCGAAACAGCGGCTCGTGCAGCGGCGCCCAGGCGCTCAGGCCCGCTCGCGGCGGTGTCGCCAGCCCGACGCCGTTCAATGATTTGCCCAGCTCGGCCATTCCGTCCTGTACGTGGCTTGAGAACCGCGTGGGGTACGCGATTCGAGTGGCAGGCCGTTGGATGTCTTCCTCACCCGGAGGTGACAATTCCGCAACTACTTTAAACGACGTGTCAGAGAAACGGGGAGAGGAAGTTTGTAAAACCTTGTGAACAAATCGGCGCACAGCTCGCAGAGCTGTGTAACGACATTGATCAGGCGCCCTTACTTGGCATATCGCGATCAGCAGGGGATCGCTTTTGCCTCGGCTTCTTGGCGTGCTCTGCGTTGATCTTTTCTGGAGTTTACGCGAACGCCAGCGAAAGTAGCGTCTTCTGCTCCATCTCGTGCGCCTTGGCCGAGCCGGTCGCAGGGCTCGACGACGCTGAGCGCTTCACCGACCGCACCGCACGTCCGCGCGCCAGCCGCCGCAGCCTCGGCATGACGAACCACATCGCTCCCATGTTCGCCGGCTCTTCCTGGACCCAGAGGATTTCGCGCGCATTTCCGTGGCGATCGAGTGCGGCCTGCAGTTCGGCTTCCGGGAAAGGATACATCTGCTCAAGAAATATGATCGCCGTGGAGCTGTCCTTGCGGCGTTTGCGCTCTCCGCGCAGCTCGTGGCCGATCTTGCCGCTGCACAGCAGCACGCGCGAAGTTTCACGGACATCGTGATCGGGTAAAACGGTTTGGAATCGGGGCGAGGAAAAATCCTGCAATGTTGATGCTGCGTCCGGATGCCGCAGCATGCTCTTGGGCGTGAACACCACCAGCGGCTTCCGCCATTTGCGCAGCGCCTGCCGCCGCAGCAGGTGGAAATATTGTGCTGCGGTTGACGGTTGCGCGATCTGGATATTGTCTCGCGCCGCCAGCTGCAAGAAGCGTTCGATGCGCGCGCTGGAATGCTCCGGCCCCTGGCCCTCGTAGCCGTGCGGCAGCAGCAGCACCAGCCCGGAAAGCAGTCCCCACTTGTCCTCGCCGGCGGCGATGAACTGGTCAATCACGATCTGCGCCCCGTTGGCGAAGTCGCCGAACTGCGCTTCCCACAGCGTCAGCGTCTCCGGGTAGTCGCGGCTGTATCCGTATTCAAAACCCATGACCCCCGCTTCGGAAAGCGACGAGTTGTAGACCTCGAAGCGAGCCTGTTCCGTCGACAGGTGCTGCAGCGGCAGGTATTCATCGCCGTTCTCAATGTCAATCAGCGCCGCATGCCGCTGGTTGAAGGTGCCGCGCTTGCTGTCCTGGCCGCTCAGGCGCACTGCGGTCCCGCCAATCAATAGCGAGCCGAAGGCCAGCGCCTCGGCCATGCCGTAATCCACGGCCCGCTTTCCAGCGCCCATTTCGCGCCGCTGCTCGAGCAGCTTCTTGATCTTGCTGTGAACGTGAAACCCTTCCGGCGCGGACGCAATCCCATTGGCGATGCGGCCCAGTTCTTCCGCCGCAATGCCGGTTTCCACCTCGAATTCCTGCTTGTAGGGCCCGCCGGCGTACTTCGACCAGTACTCGGGCAGCGCGCTCAGCGCTGAGCGCTCCGTGGACGACGCCCCTTGCTTTTGCGCCTCCGCCAATTCTTTCTGTACCTCGGCCGCGCGCGCGCTCATGTCTGTTCCAACTTGCTTGGCATAAATCTGCCACAGCGGCGGGTGGTCTTTAATCTTGCGATACAGGATGGGCTGGGTGATGGTCGGATCATCCACTTCGCTGTGCCCGTGCCGCCGGTATCCGATCACGTCCACGACTGCGTCGCGATGGAAGGTATAGCGGAACTCCAGCGCCATCTCGGCCGCGCGCACCACCGCCTCGGGATCCTCGCCATTGACGTGGAGAATTGGGATGGCATTGCGCTTGGCGAGGTCGGATGCAAATCGCGAGCTGTGCGCCTCCGCCGGCTCGGCGGTGAACCCGACCAGGTTGTTAGCGATGATGTGTACCGCACCGCCGACGTCGTACCCGGGCACTTCGGCATAATTCAGCGTCTCCGCCCAAATGCCCTGTCCGGCGAACGCGGCGTCGCCATGGATCACGATGGGGACAATGGCGTTCTGCGCCTCGTCGCCGCGTCGCACCTGCTTGGCTCTCGTGCGTCCGATGGCCACCGGATCCACCGCTTCCAGGTGACTTGGATTGGAAACCAGGTGAATGTTGAGCTTCCCGCCATCGGGCGCGGCGTAGGTTCCGGTTGCGCCGATGTGATATTTCACGTCGCCGCCGCCCAGCACGCTGCGCGGGTCCACATCCTCGAAACGCGAAAAGACGTCGGCCGGCGACTTGCCCACGATGTGCACCATGACGTTCAGCCGCCCGCGATGGCTCATGGCGAGCACGACCTGCACCGTGCCGCGCCCGATCGCGCTCTGCATCATCCGATCCAACATAGGCACCAGCGCCGTCACGCCCTCGAGCGAAAAGCGCTTCGTTCCCAGATATCGCGACTGCAGTACCTGCTCGAACAGCTCGGCACGCAGCAATTGGTCCAGAATGCGCGCGGAATCCGGCTTCGGCGGCGTTCCTTCCAGGCGCTCGGAAAGCCAGCGGCGCTGTTCCGCGTCGCGGATGTGCATGAACTCGGCGCCGATAGTGCCGCAGTAGATGCGGCGGGCATCATCGGCAATTGGGCCGAGCAGCGCGTCGAGCTCGGCGAAGGGAA
The DNA here is from genome assembly GCA_051006995.1 of Terriglobales bacterium. Classification (GTDB taxonomy): domain Bacteria; phylum Acidobacteriota; class Terriglobia; order Terriglobales; family Acidobacteriaceae; genus JAIQGF01. The sequence goes on along the minus strand of JBPCSQ010000009.1, from coordinate 15,486 downwards.
GCGGCGGCAGGTGCAGCCCCAGCGGATCGAGTTGCGCTTGCAAGTATCCCCAGCGGCGGAACACGTCGAAGACGCGCTCTCGCTCCGGATCGAGGAACTCGGAAACAACGGGCTGCTTGATGGCGGTCATGCAGTTGGTGTTGCACACGCGCCCTCGCGTGTGCGCCCCAAACTTGTAGTGTAATCCCACGGTATTGCAGGCGTCAGCGCTGCCGATTGCGGGCTGCTTTTCCGCTCGCCTGCAGCCTGCCGCCTGCGGCCTGCTGCACCAGCCACAGCGCCGCCGAAATCGTCTTCCCGTCCTGGATCGCGCCCTTCATCACCATCTTCGCCAGTTGCGAAAGCGGGAACATGCGCTTTTGAATGACCTCATCTTCCTCAGGCTTGGCCTTGCCGCGCTTCAGGCCCGTCGCCATGTACACGGCCATGGTTTCATCGAGGAACCCCGGGCTGGCCCAGAAGAACAGTACCCGGCGCCAGCGCTCGGCGGTGTAGCCGGTTTCCTCCATCAATTCGCGTTTGGCCCCGGTCAGCGCGTCCTCGCCTTCGTCAATGCGCCCTGCCGGCAGCTCCCACATATAGCTCTGTGCCGCGTGGCGATACTGGCGCGCCAGCAACACGCGCGGCTCGCGGCCGGTGTCGTCCACCACCATGATGACCACCGACCCGGTGTGCCGCACCACGTCGCGCCTCACCACGATCCCGCCCGGCTCCTGCACGCGATCGGTGGTGATATAAAACACCGGCCCGCGATATACCACGCGCGACGAAACCACGCGCGCCTTCTTCTGTTTTGCCTTACTTGCCATGCGAACAATATAAAGGTTTCACGATTCGCGTTTCGAGTCTCACGCACACGGCGCGAAACGTGAAACTTGAAACGTGAAACTTCGGAACGTATCCTGCCATTCGCCATGCGACCACGTCCCACCATCACGCTGATCGGACCCGGTAATCTCGGCAGCGGCATGGCCGTTGCGCTCCAGAGCGCCGGATATCGCCTGCTGGAAATCGTCTACCGCGGTGCCCCCGCTCGAGCTCGGGCACTCGCTCGTCGCGTGCACGCTCGCGCCGTTACGCTGGCTAATGCAGAGCTCGCGGCGGATGTCCTCTGGCTGTGCGTGGGCGATTCGGCTATCGCCTCCACCGCCGTTCAACTTGCGCGGCGGACGAACTGGAAAGGCAAGGTTGTCCTCCATGCCAGTGGAGCGCTGTCCAGTAGCCTGTTGGCGCCCCTGCGAGCCCGTGGCGCCGCGATTGCTTCACTGCATCCCATGATGAGCTTCGTACGCGGCGTCACGCCCGATTTGCGTGGTGTTACCTTCGCCCTGGAGGGCGACGCGCGCGCCCTGCGCCTGGCGCGAGGGATCGCGCGCGATCTCGGCGGGCGGGTGATTTCCATTGCTCCGCGGCGCAAGCCGCTGTACCACGCGCTCGGTGCGTTCGCATCGCCGCTGTTGGTGGCGCTGCTCGCTGCCGGCGAGCGTGTCGCCGACGCCGCCGGCATCCCCCGCGATGACGCCCGCCGCGCCTTGGCGCCCATCCTTCAGCAAACCCTGCGCAATTATCTGGCGCATGGCCCGGCGGGCGCGTTCAGCGGCCCCATGGTCCGCGGCGATATTGCGATCATCCGCCGCCATCTCCACGTCCTCAAAGCTGTGCCGGAAGCCCGTGCCGCCTATATCGCGCTGGCGCGCGTGTCGCTCGCCTTGCTTCCTACAAAAAAGAAGAAGGCTCTTGCGAGCCTTCTGAAGTGACACACACCAAAAGAGAGAGACTAGGTCCCAGGGCCGAGAGCCTTACCTCACACTCGCGTGCTGCGCGCTGGTTGTCGCCGTGCCCAGCTCCGCAGCCGTCATCCCGATTGTTTTCGCTGAGTGTTCCAGCAGCGTTTTGCGCAGCCGCGCCCGGCTGTCGAGATCAATGTCCACCACTTCGAATGCCACGCCCGGCATCGGTACATCGCGCAGCACGACGTGGCTCCGCACTCGCGCCAGCCCCGACGCCCATTCCAGCACGGCATCGCCGCCGCGTGGCAGGCGCCGGTCGGCCGACAGCAGGCCGCCGCCCAGGCTGAGCGTCTCCACGCCGATGCTGAACCGCCCTTTCGGCGTGACCGCCATCACTTTCAACGACCGCGCCGTCTCGACTCGCGGATATCGCCGCTGCCGCATCCAGCCTCCCGACGATGCAGGCAGCGCTCCGAACTGCAATTCGCGCAGATCAAAACCCGTTTCCGAAATCAGCCGCGGCAACCGTTCGGGATCGATTTGCCCCAGCGCTTGCGCCGCCGACAATCGCAGCTCTCGCGGACGCGGCAGGGTCCACAATTTGCGCGCCGCCAGGATTTCCAGCAGCAGGTCGGTAGCGGAGTTTTCGCGCAAGCGGCCCAGCGCTTCGATGGCTTTGATCCGCAGATACTCATGCGCGCGCGCCGGACCGTCGCCGGCCGCCAGTTGCAGCAGCTTGGCGGAGTCCAACTCTTCCCCCGCCACTCCGATCTCGTCCAGCGCTTCAGGCACCACCAGCGGGTCCAGCAGGTCCACCATCCGCAACAGGATTTGCGCCCGCTGCGGTGAGCCCGAGCCCGCCACTTGACGCACCAGCGTGTCCTGCTGCGTGCGCGCGAAGCTCGCCACTCGACGCTGCAGTTCGACCTCCGCGATCTCCGGCTTCAGCCGGACCAGCAGCCCGGCAGCTCGCGCCGCTTCGCCCGGTGCCCCATTGCGCACCATCGCGAGCAGGTATTCCTGCACGCCGTTGCCGGCGGCCCGAACCAGTTCCACCAGGCGGTCACCGATCTCGCGGCGTTCGCAGCGGCTGAACTGCGCCGAAATATGATCGGCGCTGGCCTTCGGCAACGCCTGCAGCAGCTCAGGCAGATTGGCGGGAAGCGTAGGTTCTTTCACCGCGTCCGCGATGAACTCCGCCAGCCGGTGATCCACTGCCACACGCGGCCGGATATCGACCGCGGTGCGCGGCCGGTACTCGTGCAATTGCTCCAGCGTGATCATGGATTGCCGCAGTGCTGCATAATCCCGGCTCTTGCCTGCTTCCTGCGTCATGCGCACATAGACGGCCCCCAGCAGCGTCTGCATTTCGAGCGACCCTTCCGCACAGAGCCGCACCCCGACCAATGCCGTCGTTTGCTGTAACAGCTCGGCGGACGCGCGCGCGTACAGGTCGGCCAGTTCGCTCAGCCCGGCAGCGGTCTTGCGTCGCCCCTCGGGATCATCGTTTTCCAACTGGCGCGAATAATTCCTCAGAACTCGATCGGCTAGCGGGACATCGCCCGCAGCGGTCAGTTCCTCTACGTACGACCGTACGTTGCGCGCCGGAATGCACCAGGCATCCTTCGACAGCAACACGCTTTTCTTGCCACGCTCCGGCATCTGCGCCCAGAATTGCCGGTCGAGAATGTCGGCATATGACTCCACCGTCATGCCGGCGCGGTTCATCTTTTGCTCGTGCGCGTTCAGCACCTTGCGCAGCGATTCGATCTGCTGCCCCATGCGTTCCATCAACTGATGGACCGCATCCACCTTGATGTCGCCGCGCTCAAACTGCTGCATGGCAAAACGAATCGCCAATTTTTCCGCCAGCGCGGCCAGCGACGGCGTTTCGGCGCCGTCCAGTACGACCGGCAGGGAAGACAGCACTCGCCGCAACAGCTCCCGGTCATCCGGCTTTTCTGTCTTCAGTTCGCGAAGAAAAATGTGTTCCGACTGGCTGGCTTCCTCGTTCGCGCCGAGCTTGGCCAGCATGCGCAGAACCTTGCTGACCGATGACTCGTCCAGCGATCCCGCATCCATCACCGGTACAGCCAGTCCGGCTGGCTTGCCGCCGCTTTGCGATCCTTCCGCTGCCGCGATCAATTGCAGAAGCTTCTCCGGGTCTTGCAGCCAGTTCGCCAGATGTCCGGCGCGTGCACCCAGCGCTTGCGCCACCAGTTCGGTGGCGCGTTCTTCCGAGGCCGCATCTTGCGCCACGAATCGCACTTCGTTCACCCGGATGGCGCCGTTGCCGGTCGCGCTCTTCAACTGCTGCGCCAGTTCCGCCTGCTTGCCCACAGCAAATGCCTGCACGCAGCGCTCGAAGTCTGCCTGCGTGGTCTGGCCGCCGAAATGGATGCTGCCGATCCCGGCGGTGGTCAGCAGCGCGGCAAAGCTCGCTTCCGCTTGGCCTTCGATGGGCGACCCATCCAGCAACAGCTTGCCGTCGGCGACCCCCAGCAGCAGCCCGGTTTCCTTCGCGGAAATTGCCTTGAGCTCATGCCACGCGCTTTCCAGTTGTGCGGTCGTGCGCTGGTGATTCCAGCCGTACAGGCGGACGTACTTGATCAGGATGTTGAGGCTGCGGGTGAACGTTCGGGCTTCGGCAAACGTGCTGTGGCTCATGGAGCACTCCGCCGGAGCGCACTCGACTGCCCTCCGGCAAGGCGGGTCCCCACTCCAATATGTGCACCGCAAGGGCCAACCTTGCCCGCGAGCTCGCTCTAGCAAGTCGCTATAATTCTGTAACTTACAAGGGGTTACCGAAGGTGGTGGACGAGCGGGCGAGCACGTTCAGTGGCTCAACTTGAGATCGAAGCCGGAATGTGAGACGAGGCCAGGCGCCTTCCGTGTCAAAAAGGGATGTCAGAATGTTCGGGCGGAAGAGGGCAAAAGACGGGAAAGAGGGCTTGTTCTTACTTCTTACTTCTTACTTCCCAGCAGATGTCCCATTTTCTCTTTCTTGGTTTGGAGGTAATGCTGCGAGTGGGCCGAGGCAGGTTCGACTTCGCAGGGCACGCGTTCCACCACTTGGATCCCTGCGCCTTCCACCGCCGCGACTTTGTCTGGATTATTCGACAGCAAGCGTACCCGCGAAAGTTCCAACGCCTTCAATACTTCCACCGGCAGCGCGTACTCACGGCAATCCGCGGCAAACCCGAGCCGCTCATTCGCCTCTACGGTATCCAGCCCGCGGTCTTGCAGTTCGTAAGCCTGGAGCTTTGCCATGAGGCCGATGCCGCGGCCCTCCTGCTGCTCGTAGACCAGCACGCCGCAGCCCGCCTGCGCAATCAGCGACAATGCCATCTCCAGTTGCTGCCGGCAATCGCAGCGCAGCGAGCCGAACACGTCCCCGGTCAGGCACTGGGAGTGAATGCGCACCAACGGCGGCTTGCTATGAATGTCGCCCATCACCAGCGCCACCGCGGTTTCTTTGCGCCGCTCTGTCCCGTTCGCCGAGACCGGGAAGTGCGCTTCGAATCCGTAGATCCGGAACTGGCCCCAGCGCGTGGGAAAGTCCGCCTCGGCCACTTTGCGTACATGTTTCGAAGGCGTCACAACTTTCATTATATTCGCGCCGGCAGCTCTGTGGCCTTGGACCCAGATCACATCCGTCTGTGCGCGCGTGAAATCTCTACCTTGCCATCTCGCTCCTTGATCCGAGAGCCTGCAGCTCTGGGACCTGTAGCCTGCCGCCTGTAGCCTTCTTCCCAGACCTCTTGCCCCACCCCCGCCACATCCAAAGCACTGATATCCAGCAAAACGGAGGTCCGATGAAGCACCTGGTATGTGCCACGCTTGTCCTGTTTGCCGCTTCCATGCTGGCGCAGCAAGCGCCTCCGTCTCCGGGCCCGCCGCCGGGCAGCACGCCGCCCGCGTTCCCGCAGGGCGGGGGGGAACAGCCGCCGGTCACTCCCATGCCCCCTGATACCAAGGCGCCCGCGCCCCACGAATTGTCGAATATCGATGTGCAGAAGCAGGTGCAGCACAAGCTCGCGACCGAGCCGCTGCTTCAGGATGCAGAAGTCATCGTCGCCGTGGATGACAAGTCGCTCATCCTGTCCGGCACGGCGGACAACGAACAGCAGCACCGTCTGGCCTTGCGCATCGCGCAGTCCTACGCCGGGGAACGCGAGATCGTGGATAAGATCACCGTGCCGGACGGCCGTGGCTGATATCGGCTCGCTCGCGAAGTTCCGTGGGCGGACGCGTGACAATCGCCGCGCGTCCCTTAGCGGACGCGGAGCATGAAGCCCAGCACTGCCGGAAGCGCCGCGCAGTGCTGGGAAGCTCGCAATGAACGGGAGCCCGCTTCCGCGGTGCGGCAGAATTTTTCGCGAGTAGCACCCAACTGTGCGCTGCTGCTAAAATTGATTACTCCGCGAGTGGGCCTGTAGCTCAGCTGGGAGAGCGCATCGTTCGCAACGATGAGGTCACCGGTTCGATCCCGGTCAGGTCCACCATTGTCTCAATCTTCCAAGCGCTCCGCTATCAGCTTTGTGTGCGTTTTTTCTGGATTGCTTACCGTCTAGCCAGTGAAGGCCGAGAGCTACCTGTTGTCTGGACTGGTTTCATAAATCGTTCTTGGGAAGGGCACGGCTTTAGCCGTGCCCTTCCAGGCCGCATAAGACGTGGGCTTTAGCCCCTGAGAGAAAGGCCAGTGGAGGCCGGGCCACTGCCTGCGGACAACAACGAACTACGGGCTAACTAGCGACTACTTCTTCTTGTCGTTGGTCGCGATCACCAGCAGCAGATCGCTGGTTGCGCCGATGGCGCGCAGCCGCTTTTCCAGGTCGGGATTGAGTTCGAAGTCCACTCCGCGCTCCTGCACCAGCGAAGCCACGCGCTTCGGCGACATCTTCCCCTGCAGCATCTCGCTCACGTCGGCGGCGGTAAACGGCGGGGGACCGGCAGTCTCCAGCTTTGCAGCCCAGTCTTCGCTCTTGCCCGAAGAGACCGACGCCTGCTGCTGCAAATCTTTGTAACCGGGCAAACTCAACCGCAAACGATACGCGCCGGGCGGAAGCCGCAACACCAGCCGGCCATCGGGACCGGTCAGGCCGCGCGGCTCGTCGTTCACGTACACCTGCACGTCACCGGGATCGGTGGTGATGTTCAGCACCCCGGGCTGCGGCTGTCCCGCAGCGGACTTTGCCGCCGCCGCGCTGGGCTGTTCCGCTGGCGTGGCAGCCTGCGCCTGCGCTGCCAATCGCCGCACGTTAAGAAATGCAAGATTGAAATTCTCCAGCGAGCGCAGCAGCAGCCCGGTGCCCACGCCCAGGGGGTGCGCGGGTCTCCGCTCGCTGCCGCGCTCCATCTGCGGGATCAGCACGTACACCGACGAGCCGGATTGCAGCGCCAGCTTGCCTGGCTCCCTCTGCACCGTTGCGCCGCCTCGCGGGACGTCAAAGTTCTCGCACGTCGTTCCCGCAAAATTGCCGCCGATACGCGTGCGCGTGACGAAGACGCGTCCCGGGCACCCGCTCATTGATACCGTAAACCCGAGCGCCGGCTCGCCTTGCCACGTCAGGTGAGTGACGTAGAAGCCCCAGCCATCTTCGCCCTCGAACTCGATTGCAGGTTGACCGTTGTGCTGCACCGCCTTGGCGTTGGCCGAGACCTGAGCGTGGCTTCCTACTTGACGGCCCGCTCCAGCCTGCGCGGCCACGGTGATGCCGGGCAAGACCAGCACAAGAAGCAGAACAGTCTTTCGTCTCATACGAGGATTCACTTCTGACTTCTTAATTCCCACTTCTCATTTTATTTGCGCCGCCCGAGTACTTCCTCCTCGGTTCGCTTTGCCTGCTCGGCGCGCTTTAATTCGTTGCGAGCGGCGGCATCTTCAGGCGCCACCGCCAGGGCCTGCTTCAGATCGCGGATCGCCGCATCGTACTCGCCACTGTCCAGGTGACGCCGTCCCGAAACCAGCAGTTCGCGCGCTCTCCGCTCCTGCGGATTGTTCGACGAACTTGACGGTATCCGTTCTGGCGTTGCCATGATAGGCGCCGGCGTGCTTTGTACCTGCGCGGCCGGTCGGATCACCTCGGGTGCAGTCCGAACCGCTGTGGAAGCAGCGTGCTTGGCGAATCCAAAGTAGTATCCACTGCCTAACACCACCAGCACGCCCGCCAACGCCGTCAGCCATGCTCCGGTGCGCGAAGACTGTTTTGCGACGAGAGGCTGTGCGGCGGCTGCTGCAACCGTTGTTCTTACCGCGACCGTCGGTACAGCCGGTGGAGCGGCGCCCGTCGTCACGCTGGTTGTCACTTCCCCCGACGCCCAGCGCGCCGGATTCTCCAGCGCCCCAATCAATTCTTCGGCCGTCTGAAAACGCTTCGCGGGATCTTTCTCCAAGCACTTGAGCAGGAGTTCGGAGACCGGCTCCGGAATGCCCAGGTCCGGGCGCAGCAGTTGCGGCGAAGGCGCGGGTGTTTGCAGGTGATGCAGCAGCAGGCCCATCGGCGTGTCGGACTCGAATGGCAGACGCGCCGTGAGCATCTGGTACAGAACGATGCCCAGCGAATACAAATCTGCCCGCCCGTCAATCTGGTCTCCACGTCCGCCGGCCGCTTGCTCCGGCGAGATGTATTGCGGCGTGCCGATCACCATGCCCGTCTGCGTTGCCGTGTACGCCGAGCCGTCGCTCTCGCGCAGCTTGGCGATCCCGAAATCCAGCACCTTCACCTGCTCGCTGCCGCCGGCTTGCGCCATCAACACGATATTGTCCGGCTTGATGTCGCGGTGCGTGATGCCCAGCTTGTGCGCCGCCCCCAGCGCCGATGCTGCCTGCCTCGCGATGCCCAGCGCCCGTTCCGTCGCCAGCGGTCCTTCCTGCTCGATCACCATCCGCAGGTTCCGGCCTTCCACCAGTTCCATGATCATGTACGGCCGGCCGTCATCGGTGGTGTCAATGTCATCCACGCGCACCGCGTTGGGATGTTGCAGCTTGCGCGTGATCACCGCCTCGTTGCGGAAGCGCTTGAGGAAGTTCTCGTCGTCCATCATCCGGCTGCTGACCAGCTTGATGGCGCGCGGCTCGTTGAACACCAGGTGCCGCGCCCGGTACACGGTCGCCATCCCGCCGGCGCCGATCTTCTCCACGATTTCGTATTTCCCGCGAATCACCATCCCCTGCAGCAGCTCGGTGACCAGCCGCAGTGGAGTCTGGTCCTTGGGACAGCTGGTGAAATCAGTCGGATAGGTGGAATGGCAAACGTCACAAAATTTCATGTCGTCAACGCTTCGCTGCTGATGGTTTCAGAACAGAGAGTTTTGTGCTGCTGGAAGATTCCCCCGACGTTGGGCGCATCGTATCGCCATGCCCACAGCGCTGTCCAGTGCTGAACTTGGTCAGCACTTCGAAGAAGATGTTCCCGCGCGACGCGCGGAAGAATTTTTTCCAGCGCGCAGCGGAAGAATGTGTAGCCCGTCCTGAGCGAAGCCGAAGGACGTGAGCCTGCGTCAGCTCTCACCGAAAGGCCTCGCACCGAACTGCAGCGGAAGCCGCAGCAGGTCCCCAATTTCTACAATTTCAAAGTCTGCTCGCTCGCCCTCGCATTCCGCTTCCAGCGCTGCGAATTCGCCGTGCCGCATGCGCACCGTCCGCATGCCGAGTTCGCGCGCGGCACGGATTTCGCCGCTCGGCCGGTCGCCGACCACCAACACTCGGTCCGCTGGCATGCCCGCCTGCCGAAGAATTTCGCCAAACACTGCTTTCTTCGTGCCCGTGCCAGCCTCTCCGCCTAAGCCCACATACCGGATCTCTTCGATCGAGCACTCCTCCTCCAAGCCAAGCGCTCGCACTTTTTGGTGTTGCGTCTCGGGACGACCGAACGTGACCACGAAATTCCGCACGCCCCGCCCCTGCAGCGTGCGCAGAACCCGCAGCGTCTCGGGAAACAATGTCAGCGGGCCGACCGGCGCCGAGAAATAGGCTTCATACGCAGCCCTCATCACCTTCCCGGGGTCTCGCACCCCGAATTCCCGGCAGACCTCGGCGTCAATCTGTCCCAGCCGCGGGTCCCGCCGAAATGCCGCTATACGTGACGCCAGCACCTGCTCCACCGTCGCGGCGACTCCGGCCGCCACCATCGCCTCCGCCGCATGGAGGTGCGCTGCCGGTACGCGCTGCCCCAGGCAGTCGTACAGCGTGTCATCCAAATCGAAGATGCACGCAAGAATAGAACCCGCTGAATTCATGATCTGTTTCCGGCTTGCCGATCAACTGATTCCACCGCGCGAAGCCTTTGCCCCGAATCCTGGCAGTGGCGCTAGTTGGCATATCGCGTCGCGACATATCACTCCATCTTGTGACGTGCGTCACAGCGGGAGACCGCCCGGATGGCTACAAGATTATCGGATACAGAGGTCAACAATGCTTTCCGCTACTTCCGAGTATGCCATTCGGGCCCTGACGCATCTGGCCCGCGCCTACCGCGGCCAGGTCATCCTCGGCCGCGATCTTGCTTCCTCCACCGGCATCCCGCCGCACTACCTGTCCAAGATCATGTTGTCGTTGCGCAACGCCGGCCTGGTATTCTCCACCCGCGGCACCGGCGGTGGCTACCTGCTGCTGCGGCCCGCCGATGCCATCCATTTGATTGATGTCGTCACTTTGTTCGAAGGCCCCGCCACCTGGCCCCATTGTCTGCTGCGTGGCAATAAAAAGTGCTCGGAAAAAGATCCCTGCACCGCCCATCAATATTGGGGGAAGGTCCGGTCCGATTATTTGGAATTCCTCGAGAGCACCACGCTCGAGCAGATTTCGGAGAGCACGGCGCATCCCTCGCAGTTGACCCGTACCCACCCGCGCCGCCGCGCTCACGAGAACGCCTGAATCGTTTGTGGAGCGCGCTCGCCCTCGAGCGCGATTCGCTGGAATTATGAAGCCCGGCCGCGCTCGGCCGGGCTTCCGTGTTGTGACACAGACGCGCTCGAGTAGCTAAGTCGCTACTCGCCGGATGTCACGCTGCCTTCCGTTCCTGCTGCCGCGTGCGCGCTGCCTTCCTTGCAGCTTTCTTCAAGCCCACTTTGCCTTTGGTGCGAACGGCTTTCATCGCCGCCTGATGGCGAGAGCTCGCGCTCCGCGAACGTGCCGAGCTGCGCGCTTGCCGCGCCAGGCTTTTGCGCGACGCCGCCGAGCGGCCTTCGCGCTTGAGCGCGCCTTCGGTCGCCCGCGAACGACGCCGCGACACGGTTTTGCTTCCGCTCTGCCCCTTGCGGTACGCGCGTTCCGCCGCGCGCCGCGTCTTTGCTTTTCCGCCCTTCGGCGGTTTCAGCTTCACCCCTGCGCGACGCGCCTTCGATAGTCCAATAGCGATCGCCTGCTTCGTCGAACGTGCGCCATGTTTTCCTTCCCGGACGTGGTGCATCTCTTCGCGGACGAACTCCCCTGCCTGCGTGCTTGCGGCCTTTCCCTCGCGCCGGTCTTCGGCCGCCCTTTCCAGCGTCTCCTTCTCTGGCATAATTCCCCCTTTCCTGTAAGGCGATGCGTTCGGGCGCGGCGTGGATGTCGGCGAATTGATGCGTTTGGAATGCGGTGATAATCTGGATTACGGCCCATCGGGGTTTGGTATATCGGTTGTGCCCAGGTTGAGCCGTTGAGCGGGCGTCTGAGCCCGCTGGCGAAATCCCGAGCCGAAGGCGAGGGGCCTCCACTTAACCAAGATTGAGCGGGGTTGGTATATCGGTTGTGCCCAGGTTGAGCCGTCGAGCGGGCGTCTGAGCCCGCTGGCGAAATCCCGAGCCGAAGGCGAGGGACCTCTACTTAACGAAGATTGAGCGGGGTTGGTATATCGGTTGTGCCCAGGCTTCCCAAGCCTGTGAAACGGGTTCAACTCCCGTACCCCGCTCCACAATTTCCTTTCAAGACTTCTTCCGCTTCCGGTGCGCCAGCCTGCGCCGATGGACAATTCCTAGCCTGCGCTGTGAAACACATTGCAGAGTCTCGGATTACGAAAACTTCGTTAATTACCTTAACTGCAGGCCGGGAACTTCAAGATAAATAAGCGGATAGAAAATTCCAGAAATGGTGCAGGGTGGCGGCAGAAGTGCATTGCTACGTGACGTACACAGGAGGTCCTCCCCCAATGAAGTCCACAAAGGGGATGTACATTGCTTTGATTGCGGCGGTCCTTCTGTTGCCGATCGCCGCGCACGCAGACAGCTTCACGCTGTACTGCACAGGTGGTAACAACTGCAGCACAACCCAACCCAGCAGCGGGAACTACTACACGGTGTCCAGCGTCGAAACCGTCACCGGGACGACCAGCGGCACGTGGAGTGACAACATCACGTTTAGTTTCACGGGAACTGGAAACGGGGGATACTTCCAGGGGTTCTCCTTGACGCTGTTTCCGCAAAACGACACGATGACGATCAGCAACACGTCCACCGTGCCGTCGGGTTACAACTACGTCGAAGGTAAGTTCAACAATGGCAACAACGGCTGCAACACGAACTTCAGCGGCGCAATTTGTGTTTACCCAACCGTTGGGTCCGAGCAGCTCCTCGGGACCCTGGCGTTCGATTTTTCGGGGACCTACAGCGGGGGCGCAGCGCTGACCACCGTTGACCTCCTCGCGAATGCGACTACGTGCCAGACCGGTTCCAAGTGCGGTAACACGCTGGCCATTTCGCAGGACATCACGGGGAACACCAACACGCCTACTCCGGAGCCGGGCTCGATGACGTTGCTGGCGGCCGGGCTCGCCGGGTTGGTTACGCTGTTCCGCCGCAGAGGCGCTCGATAATCAAAACGCTGCCGGTCAGGTCACCGCGCGGCGTCGCAAGACAAGAATTAAGGCCAGCGGCACAACCGCTGGCCTTGATCTTTTGTGAAGGTTCCAACGGAGGAGCGGCTGGCCCTACCAGATCCCCTTGTCGCTGCCGGTGAGCTTGTAAGCGACGGCGGCCACTGAGGCCAGCGGCGGAAGCAGCGTCAGGCGGAACGTCGCCGGGACGTCGCCGCGGAGCGCGGTGCGCGTTACCTGGCGCGAGTACAGTTTCGCGCCGTGCGGCACCACCGGAATCCGCAGGAAGCAGGCGCGCACGAACATCGCTGATCCGCCGAACATGGCTGCAGCGCGCACTTCCTCGGGCAAAGGCGGTGAGCTGCCACGATACTTGGCGATGTAGTCGCACACCAGGCGCAGGTACGTGGCCGCCCCCGGCCAAATACCGCCTAGGTCGCACGCATGGCGCAGCTCGGCGAAATCAATCGCGCCCGCATCCAGCAGCGCCGCCGTGTTCAGGATGTCGGAAAGCCGGAAATAGAAGTGCCGGTACATGCGCTGCAGCGTGGCCACGATCACCCGCTCTTCCGGCGCCGGCACCGGGAACGAGTACCCGGCGACGCTGCGAAACACGCGCCGCGTGACAAAGCGTTCCGCCAACGCCGTGTGCTCGCCCGTCTGGCCCAGCCTTTGCGAGTGCACCTCGACGGATTCCGGCAATCCAGGGATGGCAAAATTCCATTTGTGCGCCAGCCGGTCGCCCCAGCTGCGCGGCTCGACATGTGCTTTGAACTTTGAGCGCATGACTCGCACCACGGCCTGCTCTTCGGCCGTGGTATAGAGATCGAGATCGCTGCCCAGGTCGGGCCAGTGATCCAGAGACTTGATTACCGTCACCGGACAGCCGCCGTCGGTGAACTCCTTGCAGATCGCGCCCAGGAAGGGAAGCGCCTGATCAATGCGGGCGCGCTCGCGGGCGACAACATCCGTGGCCCAGTCGGCGACGGCGGTTGCGCCTATCACTGCCGCGTCCTGCTGCAACTTGCTGAACGCCCGGATCACGACGTGGTGGGAGTCGGCGATTTCCCGCAATTTCTCGCATTGCTCGCCGGAGAGCCCGGCTACGAACGCTACCGGATCCATCCCGTTGGCGCGCGGCATCTCGGCGGCGATGGTCAGGATAGACAGCAGGTGAACGAAGTCTTTATCTGTGGGGATGATGGACACGAGGGCCTCTGAAAAAGTGAGTGGCCAGTGGTTAGTGGCCGGCAACTGCTTGGATGTGAGCAGCGGGCCGGGTGTTGCTGCTCTCAACCGGGAGCCATCGGCTCGGTGGTGAATTACGGTGTCGGACGGCTGAAAGCTGATAGCCGAGAGCTGACAGCTTCTATAATCGGATGCCCATGTCCTACACCGACCTACGCGACTGGATTGCCGCCCTCGACCGCGCCGGCGAACTGAAGCGCGTCCGCGCCGAGGTGGATCCCGTACTGGAGATTACCGAGATTACCGACCGCGTCAGCAAGAGTGGACCGCAGACGGCCGGAGCGCGCTCGCCCTCGAGCGCGGCCGGGGGACCCGCTCTCCTGTTCGAGAATGTGAAAGGACATCCCGGGTCGAAGGTCCTCATCAACCAGTTCGGCTCGGCGCGTCGGATGAACCTGGCACTGGGCGTGAAGTCGCTCGACGAAATCGCCGACCGCCTGCGCCTATTCATGGATGTGAAGTCGCCGCAGGGGCTGCTCGACAAAATCAAAATGCTACCCATGCTCGCTGACCTTGGCAAGTTCTTCCCCAAGACCGTCAGCACCGGCCCATGCAAAGAAGTCATCCAGCGCGACAATTTTTCGCTGCTCGACTTTCCCATCCTCCAGTGCTGGCCGCAGGATGCTGGGCGATTCATCACCTTGCCGTGCGTCATCAGCCGCGATCCGCGCACCGGCAAGCGCAACGTCGGCATGTATCGCATGCAGGTGTACGACGGCCGCACTGCCGGCATGCACTGGCAGCGTCAGAAGGTCGGCGCTGAACACTATCGCGAAGCTATGCGCGCCGCCGCCGCCGGAGCGCGCTCGCCCTCGAGCGCCGTGGACGCTATGGCCCGCACCTCCGGCGGCTCGCGGCTCGCAGAATCAAATCAACCGCAAGGCAAAATGCCCGTCGCCGTCGCTATCGGTACCGAGCCCGCGCTGACTTTTTCCGCCATCGTTCCCGCGCCTCCTGATGTCGAGGAATACCTGATCGCCGGCTTCCTCCGCGATAAGCCGGTTGAGCTGGTCAAATGCGAAACCGTGGATCTGGAGGTTCCGGCCACGTCCGAGATCGTGCTCGAGGGCTACGTCAATCTTGACGAGCTGCGCACCGAGGGGCCCTTCGGCGATCACACCGGCTTCTACTCGCTCGAAGACCTCTACCCGGTCTTCCACCTCACTTGCATTACGCACCGCAAGGATCCCATCTACGCCACCACCATCGTCGGCAAGCCCCCGATGGAAGACGCATGGATGGGCAAAGCCGTGGAGCGCATCTTCCTTCCGCTGATGAAGCTCACCATTCCCGAACTGGTGGACATCAACCTGCCCATCGAAGGCGTGTTCCACAACCTGATGATCGTCAGCATCCGCAAGTCGTACCCGGGTCAGGCGCTCAAGGTCATGAACGCCATCTGGTCGCTGGGCCAGGCGATGTTCACCAAGTGCATCGTCGTCGTCGACGAAGACTGCGATGTTCAGGACATTCGCGAAGTCGTGCTGCGCGCCTTCAACAACATCGATCCCGAGCGCGACATCCAGTTCACGCTCGGACCCGTGGATTCTCTCGACCACGCCTCGCGCCTGCCCGACTTCGGCTCCAAGATGGGCGTGGACGCCACCCGCAAGTGGCCCAGTGAAGGCTTCACGCGCCCCTGGCCGAATGAGATCAAGATGGACGAGCAGACGCGCGCGCTCGTCAGCAAACGCTGGAAAGAATACGGGCTCGAG
>JBPCSQ010000008.1:0-224302 GCA_051006995.1 Terriglobales bacterium | reverse complement strand
GTGTAAATCCGAGGCGCATAGGCCGAAACCTTGGCACGCGGTTCGGAGATCGCCTCCTGCATTTTGTCCAGGATGAATAGCCGTCCGCGTTGTGCCTGGGCCAGCGCTTCGCGCATGATCTGCGGGGTGATGCCCATGACCTTGATGTCCATCTGGAGCGAGGTAATGCCACGGTCGGTGCCGGCGACCTTGAAGTCCATGTCGCCGTAGTGGTCCTCGGCGCCGGCGATGTCGGTGAGGATGGCGTACTTCTCGCCTTCCTTGACCAGACCCATGGCAACGCCCGCGACCGGAGACTTGAGCGGAACGCCAGCGTCCATCAGTGACAATGACGCGCCGCAAACGGTCGCCATGGAAGACGATCCGTTGGACTCGAGGATGTCGGAGACGACGCGCATGGCGTAGGGCCAGTCGGCTTCGGACGGAAGCACGGCGCCGATGGCGCGCTCGGCGAGAGCGCCATGGCCGATCTCGCGGCGTCCGGCGCCACGCAGAAATGCGACTTCGCCAACCGAGAACGGCGGGAAGTTGTAGTGCAGCATGAAGCGCTTCTTGGACTCGCCTTCGAACAACTCGAGGCGCTGCATGTCGTCGGAGGTGCCGAGAGTGGTGGTGACCAGCGCCTGGGTCTCGCCACGGGTGAAGATGGCGGAGCCGTGGGTGCGCGGCAGCGTGCCGACCTCGATCCAGATTTCGCGCACCTGGTCGAAGGCGCGGTTGTCGGGACGGCGATGCTGTCCGATAACGTGCTCGCGGAAGATGCGCTCGCGCAGAGCTTCGAAATTACGCGAGAGCTGCTTGCGCGCGTCGTCGTCGTCTTCGGGAATGGCTTCCTTGAGCTCGGTCTTGATGGCTTTGACCAGGGTGAGGCTCTCGGCCTTGGGGTGCTTGGCCGTGTCCATGGCGTCAATCAGGCGCTCGCCGATTTTCTTGCGGAGGGCGGTGATGGCAGCTTCGTCCTCCTGCGGCGGCTCGAACTTGCGCTTGGGCCTGCCGGACTGCCTGGCGAGATCGGAGATGGCGGCGCAGATTTTCTTGATTTCGGCGTGCGCGAACTCGATGGCGTCCACGATGGTGGACTCGTCCACCTCGGAGGCGCCGGCTTCGATCATGACGATGCCTTCGGCGCTGCCGACGACCATGAGGCGAAGCTCGCCTTCACGCATTTCTTCGTACGTCGGATTGATGATGAACTGGCCATCCTTGCGGCCGACGCGCACCGCGCCGACCGGGCCGGCGAAGGGAATGTCGGAAAGCGTGAGGGCGCAGGAGGCGGCGTTGATGGCGACGACGTCGGGATCGTTCTGCGTGTCGGCGGAGAGGCAGAAGGCGATGACCTGCGTCTCGCTGCGGAAGCCGTCGGGAAACAACGGGCGCATGGGGCGGTCAATCTGGCGGGAGGTGAGAATTTCGCGCTCACTGGGGCGGCCTTCGCGCTTGATGAAGCCGCCGGGGATGCGTCCGCCGGCGTAGGTATACTCGCGGTAGTCCACGGTGAGTGGGAAGAAGTCGATGCCCTCGCGGGGCTCCTGATTGGCGGTGGCGGTGCCGAGCACGACGGTGTCACCGAAGCGGACGACGCAGCTTCCGTGCGCCTGCTTGGCAAGCTTTCCAGTTTCAAAAGAGATTGTTTTTCCGCCGGCGAGATCCACGGTGGCGGTCTGCGGTTCAGGCTTCATGGGTGTTCCTTCTCTGGAGTGCGAGTTACAGTTTCAGCAAAACGCGGCCGGGCTGAAACTGAGGGTGTCGTCCGGGACCAAAAACACGCGCACGCAGGCCCCGGGCTGATGAAACAAGCGGGATGGGGCGCATGCAAACACGGGCGCGGGAAGACGCAATCGTGCCGAGTCACTGGAGGGACGAGTGGCAAACGCTACTTGCGGATGCCAAGCTTCTGAATCACGTCTTTATAGCGCTCGGTGTCGTATTTCTTGAGGTAATCGAGCAAGCGACGCCGCTTGCTGACCAGCATCAGAAGACCGCGCCGGGACGCGTGGTCTTTCTTGTGCGTCTTGAAGTGCTCCGTCAACTGGCCAATGCGCTCGCTCAGGATGGCGATCTGAACTTCTGGGCTGCCGGTATCGCTATCGTGAGTCCGGTACTGGCCGATGATGGACTGTTTTTGCTCTCGGGCTAACACTGAACCAGGTGCACTCCTATCGTTTTCTCTATTCCTGTTTCCGACTTTGAGAGTAACACGCGGAATGGAAAAGTGTAAAGCCGCGCAGACGTGTGGGTTACAGGCCAGAGCAGCGCATCCAACCTGTTGCCGGAGAGGGGAATCTCACAAGCGAGCGCAGCTTCGGTTGAAATCGCAGGGTGGCGCCCTGCTTGTAGTTAAGGTGAGCGCAGGTCCTCACGCTCGTCGCTAGCGGGGCTTCGCTCAGGATGACAATGAAGCTTTTCGCTAAGGACCAGGGTCCCAAGGAGTAGTTTGTGCGCTGTACAAAGTGCGGTCACGAAAATCCGGAGAGCAACCGATATTGCGGGATGTGCGGCGAGCAGTTTGTCCCGGCGGAAAGCACACAAGCGAAGCCTGAGCGCCTGGATTGGGGCTTGGCAGGGCGGGAAACGCTGCCACCGGCGGCGCTGGAACACGTGGAGGGCTCGCGGGAAGAACGCGGCCAGGAGCCGGCCGAGGCGGGCGCGCCTACACCGCCACGACGGAGCGACAAGTGGTGGGTGGATGAAGGCGAGACGACGGTGGGTGGCCCGTCGTTCCTGGGAATCAGCAGCGGCCAATCGGTGGAGAACGGCGGCTACTCGTATCTGTTCGTGGATGAGCCGGAGAAATCGCACGCGGGCTGGGTGTTCCTGCTGGTACTGCTGATCCTGGGAGGTGTGGGATACGCGAAGCGCCAGCCGATCCGGGATTTCGTGGTGGCACAGTTGAACGAGAGGACCAAACCAGCGCCCGTGGCCGGGCAGCAGACACCGGATGCCAACGTGGCCGCGACAACGCCGGGCGCGCCGACGACGACCCTGGCCAGCAACGAACCGGAGTCGACGAAAGACGCAGCGGCGTCGGCGACGGCGCCGAAGGAGGGTCTTCCCCAATCCGACAAAGGCGGAGCCGCCGGCGGGGACAAGCATGAGCCTGGCGCCGAGCAACCAGCCGCCAGCCCCCAGTCTGCAGCCGGCAGCGACAACAAGAGCACCAGCCCCGAGCCGCGAGCTGGAAGTGAAAGCGCCCGGCCCAGCCAACACCAGGCTGGATCGGGGCACCCAAAAGCGGAAGCATCGGGCGACGAAGAAGAAGATACGAGCGCGGCGGAAGAAGAAAAACCATCGGCGTCACGGCGCGCAGCACCGGCGGACGCAGGTAACGAGCTTGTAAGCAGCGGCGAGAAATTTCTCTATGGCAAAGGCGTGGCGCGGAGTTGCGACCAGGCCGTGAGCTACTTCCGGGCGGCTGCCGGCAAGCAGAATTCGCAGGCGTTCTCGCACCTGGGCGCGCTGTATGCGACCGGAGAATGCGTGCCCATGGACCGCGCTCTGGCCTACTCCTATTTCAAGCGAGCATATGCCAAGGAACCGGCAAACCATTATTACGAGCAGAACCTGACCATGCTGTGGCGGGAGATGAGCCCGGACGAGAAGCAGCGGGCGACGTCGCGGTAAGAGGTGGGAGTTAGCAGTCAGGAGCTAGCGGGCGCGGCTTTGGCCGCGCCCGTTTACTTCCGACTGAATCCGGGAAGCGAGACGGCGGTCGACCAAGAAGGTCCTATTTCTTCAGATCTGCCGGCCAGTTATTCACCAGGATGAGGGGTGGAGTTTTCTGCTCCGCAACCGTGTTCATCAGGAGGCGTTTTCCATCGGAACTCGCCACGAAGGGCCCTTCGGGCCCGGCGACCGCCGTTACTTTCATGAGCACGTGCGGCGTTCCCAACTCGAGTGCCGAGCCGTTCTCGCGCACGTCCACGGCATAGAGGGAGCCGTTGGAGTAATAAAAGAGTTCGCGGCCATCCGCTCGCCAGACCGCCGGGCCACCGCCGCCGGTCGAAACCTGGTACTTCCCAGTTGCGAGAAACGGTTTGACGTAGAGTTCATAGCGCCCCGTTTCGTTGCTCAGGTAGGCGAGCCATTTTCCGTCGGGTGAAAACCGGGGCACCACCTTTGAAAAATCGCCGACGACTTCCGGGATCGGCTTGCGGCCGCCGAAGAGCGGCAGGACGTAGACGTCATTTTTTGTGCCCGGTGCGCGTCGAATGTAGGCCAGATACTTGCCGTCAGAACTGATGGAGGTTACAAACTCCGCGACCCCCTCGGTCGCAAGGACCGTTTCCTCGCTGCCTGTGCCATCGGAGGCACGACGGAAAATATGCGGCTGTCCGCGCTGCGCAGCGTAATAAATCCATTTTCCGTCCGGAGACCACGTCGGATAGGCGGCGCGACCCGGACCGAAGGTGATGCGGGTCTTGGTCTGGCGCTGCAAATCGACAACCCAGATATCGATGGCGCTACCCACCTCGATGCCAACGGCGAGTCGTTTGCCATCGGGCGAAAGAGCGGGAAGGCGGTAGAGCGCCGTTTCGGGAAGCACCAGGCCTTGCTTGTGCCCGTCGCGGCTGTACCACGTCAATTGCGTGCCGCTGCTGGCGCCACCACCCAGATAGAGCAGCTTCCCTGTCTGCGACGCGGTAAACACGCTGTAAAACGTGGAGGTATTGACGGCCACGTGATCGGCGATGGGGGCGGCGTCGCCTTCCAATGCCAGCTTGCGGAGATTCAGCTTCTGCGCCATGAGCGTGCCGTCGCGCACAAAGAGCAGGTAGCCGGGAGCGGCGAAGGTCCCGGAAGAATCGCTGTTGACAAGGAGCTGGCGAGATTTCGAATCCAGCGAACCCAGATAGAGGCCACTGTCCTCGATGCCGCTGGAGCCCTGGATCCAGAACAGGTAGTGCTTGCCGTCAGGAAGAAATTCCGGCCAGCGATGCGAGAGCTCGCCTTTGCCGACATCCACGTCGGTAATGGGAACCGGTGTGCCCCCTGCGGCGGGCACACGCGACAGTCCATCACCGGTTGTGCGGGAGAGCAAAATGACATCATCCTGGCTCCAAGTGCCACCGCGGCCATCCGAAGCGTCGCAGAGTATCTGCGGCGGCCCGCCGCTGGCGTCCAACTTCTTCAGCTTTCCACCGGCAAAAAAACCGACGTAGCGGCCGTCATAGGACCAGAAGGGATACATGGCGTTTTCCGTGCCCGCCATGGGTTGGGCGGTCAGCGAGTTCAGCGACTGAACCCAGAGCATGGTCTCGGTCGAATCCGGCTTGGTCGCGATGAAAGCAATCCGCTGCCCATCCGGCGAGATGACCACCGGCCCGGAAGAATTTCCCAGGAAGTTGTACTGTGATTTCTCCGGAGGAAGCAGGTAGGAATGGGTCGAAACCTGAGGTTGGACACGGGCCTGGTAATAGAGCGAGCCGAGGGCGACGGCAACAATGATTGCGAGGAGGGCGGCGGCCCAAGGCAACATGCCGGAGCGCGCGGGCGCGGATTGGGTGGGCGATTCCGCGGCAAAAGACGGGATTTGGGAGATCAATTCGAGTTGCAGCCTGAGGTCGTGCGCGCTCTGAAAGCGCAAGTCCGGATCTTTTTCGAGACAATGATTCACCGCGCGTTCCAGCGGCACAGGCACATCGGCGTTCAGCAAGCGCAGCGGCTTCGGATCGAGCGCGAGAATGCTGGCGACAATGCTGGCCTGCGTTTTGCCCTCGAAAGCGCGAGTTCCGGTGAGCATCTCGTAGAGCACAACACCGAAGGCAAAAATGTCGCTGCGGGCGTCGGCATCGCGCCCTTCGATCTGTTCCGGCGACATGTACTGCACGGTACCGACAATGGAGCCGGCGGAAGTGAGAGGCGAAGCCGGACTGCTCCGGGTCATCGCCGCGGCAAATACAGACTGCGATGGTGAGCTGGGGACAGCGGCGGCGAACGCCGTGCCGGCGGCCTTGGCCAGTCCGAAATCGAGCAGCTTGGTTCCGGATTTGGTCAGCATGATGTTGCCGGGCTTGAGGTCGCGATGCACGATGCCAGCGCGGTGAGCCTTATCGAGCGCGGTAGCGATTTCCCCGGCGATCTTCCAAAAGTGGTCGAGCGGCACCGGGCCGCGCTTGAGGCGGTCGGCCAGCGTCTCGCCCTGGAGAAATTCCATCACGAGATAGTCGGTGCCATCCTGGCTGCCGACATCGTGCAGCACGCAGATGTTGGGATGTTGGAGAGCGCTGATGGCGCGCGCCTCACGTTCGAAGCGCTGCTTGAGGTCAGGATTCTCGGACAGGTGGGCGGAGAGGACCTTGATGGCCACGGTGCGATCCAGGCGAGTGTCGCGGGCGCGATAGACTTCGCCCATGCCGCCCGCCCCTAGCGCGTCCGCGATTTCATAGGGACCCAGGCGGGTTCCCGCAGCCAAAGGCATTACTCACCCACCCACGCGTGCATGGATTGTACCTGAAAACCGCCACCAGAAAGGACTGCGGTGGTCTCAGGAGTCAGGGGTCAGGAGTCGGGAGTCAGCGGGGCGCCGCAAGAGTCGCGCCTTTTTTATGTTTACGTGTCGTCCCGCCGGCACTCGCCCGACTTCTCGACTGCAAACCCGGGGCTGGCTCCCGGGGCTACCAGCGGCTTCCCTGCGGGACTACAGGTGCCGCACCGCTGGCGCTCAGTCGGTCTCCTGTCAGCTTACCCACCGCTGCCGCGGTGGGCTAACGAATGCCGCGCCTACGGTGCTGCGGTCTAAGCGCGCGCTTTGATTAACAGCCATCAGACCTTGGCCTTCTCCCTCGAAGTCGGCCCTGGTGGGGCGGTTGGTTGGGTCGAGCATCACCTGGAATTGTGATTCCCCTCACTGCCTTCTGGCCCGCGCAGCCAGGACAATAGCCCACGGCTGAGGTGCAGTGCACAACCCTATCCCCTCCGCCAATCGCGGACTCCGCGAGCCTTCTTACGTAAGCGTGAAAGGAGTTCTCCTACCATGGCGCTGAAGGACGTGCTCAAGCAAAAAGTTGAAGAGTTCCGCCCGCGCACGGCGAAGCTCGTCAAGGAACATGGCCATGTGGTGATTGACGAGGTGACCATCGAGCAGACGATTGGCGGGGCGCGCGACATCCGCAGTCTGGTCACGGACATTTCCTACCTGGACCCGCAGGAAGGCATCCGCTTCCGCGGCAAAACGATTCCTGAAACGTTCGCCTTCCTGCCGAAGGCAAGAAATTCGAATTACCCGACGGTGGAAGCGTTCTGGTACTACCTGCTGACCGGGGAGTCGCCGAACCAGATCCAGCACCGCGAGGTGCTGGGCGAATGGAAGGTCCGGCAGATGGTTCCGTCCTACGTATGGGACGTGATCCGCGCCCTTCCCCGCGACAGCCACCCGATGGTGATGCTCTCGACCGGCATCCTGTCGATGCAGAAGGACTCGAAGTTCGCGAAGTTCTACGCGTCGGGCAATTTCAACAAAATGGCGGCGTGGGAATACGTCTACGAGGATGCGTTCGACATCGTGGCGCGGATTCCGATCATTGCTGCCTTCATTTACAACCTGAAATACCGGAGCGACTTCCAGGTAGCGATCAACCGCGAGCTGGATGCGGGCGCGAATTTCGCGCACATGATCGGCCAGTGCGAAGAGTACAAGGATGTGGCGCGGATGTACTTCATCCTGCACTCGGACCACGAGTCGGGCAATGTTTCCGCGCATACCACGCACCTGGTGCACTCGGCGCTGTCGGATCCTTATTACGCCTACTCGGCCGGCCTCGACGGGCTGGCGGGCCCGCTGCACGGGCTGGCCAACCAGGAAGTGCTGGACTGGCTGCTGAAGTTCGAGAAGAAATACTGCCTCGAGCAGGAGCCGACCAAGGAGTTGGTGACGCAGGCGCTGTGGGACACGCTGAAAGCCGGACAGGTGATTCCGGGATACGGTCATGCGGTTCTCCGCAAGACTGATCCGCGGTACATGTGCCAGCGCGAATTTTGTCTGGCGACGCCGGGCCTGAAGGTCGATCCGCTGTTCAAGCTGGTTTCGATGATTTTCGAAGTGGCGCCGGGCGTGTTGATGCAACACGGCAAGGCCAAGAATCCGTGGCCGAACGTGGATGCGCAGTCGGGCGTGATCCAGTGGTACTACGGACTGCACGAATGGGACTTCTACACCGTGCTGTTTGGTGTGGGGCGCGCGTTGGGGTGCATGGCGAACATCACCTGGGACCGCGCACTGGGAGCGCCGATCGAGCGGCCGAAGTCGGTGACTACGCCGATGCTGGAGGAGTGGGCGGCTGCAGGCGGCCGGGTCAAGAAGGCCGCCGTGGAAACGAAAGCGGCCCCCGGCGTGAATGCGGCGGCAACGGCAGCGATTGTTGGAAAACAGTAGTTAGGAGTTAGGAGTTCGTGGCCCTCGTGGAAACGCGAGGGCCTTTATTTATTGGTCGGGGGATCCTGCGTTCGGAAACCCAAACCGCCGAGGACGCGGAGGAATTGAAGAGTGCAGAGTGCAGATTGAAACGCCTGTGAGCGGTAGGGTGAGCGCCAGCGAACGCGAGGTCCCTCGACTCGGGCATACGCCCTCGCTCGGGATGACAGGCGCTTGCTTCTTGCGTAGTGATCAACCCGTCCCTCGCTGTGCTCGGGATGACAGGCGCTTGTTTCTTGCGTAGTGATCAACAGGTCCCTCCCCTTCGGCTTTGCTCAGGGCTCGGCGCTGCGCACCTCGGCAAAAGCGCTCGGGATGACAGAAGATAAAAATTCGCATGGCGTTGAGAATTGTGCCGGCAAAAAAAGCCCGGCCGAGGGCGGCCGGGCTCCATTGCAAATGCGGCGTGTTGATCAGTGAACTTCGAGCGTCTTGACGCCAGCTTCTTCTTCCTCGGCGGTGGAGGCGACGCCTTCGTGAACCTTGGCGCCGTATTCGTAACCTTTATCGAAGGCTTTGAGATTGAGGTCTTTGAAGGCGGGCGGAACGGATTCGGCCACCGCTTGGCGCAGCGCTTCGGGTTTGACCAGCTTGGCGACGGCGGCGAAGAAGCCCACCATCACGATGTTCAGCACCATGCGCTTGCCGAGTTCCTCGGCCAGCCGGGTGGCAGGGCAACTGAAAACTTTGGTGCTGGTAGGCAGGTCGCCGATTTTCACCAAATCCTGCTCGATCACCAAGGTGCCGCCGGCCTTCAGTTCGGGGGCGAACTTGGTGTACGCCTCCTGCGACATGACGACGAGAATGTCGGGTTGGGTGACGTAGGGATAGAGCACCGGCGAGTCGGAGAGGATGACCTGGGCGCTGCAAGCGCCGCCGCGGGCTTCCGGGCCGAAGCTCTGGGTCATGGTGGCGAAGCCGCCTTCGTAAATGGAAGCGGCCTTTCCGATAACGATGGCGGAAAGGATGACGCCCTGGCCGCCGAATCCAGCAATGCGAATTTCCGTGAATTGCATCAGAATCCCTCCTCGCCGCAGTCGCCGGTTTCCGAGCAGTCGTGGGCGCACTCGTCCACGAAGCGTTCGCCGAGGGTGTGGCGGAACTGGTCGCTGGCGGCCACCAGGTAGTCGGGGCGGTCGCGGTCCACAAACTTGCCGACGATGATGTCACCATTGCGAGTCAGGCCGGCCTCGCTGGTGGGCGCGCCGTTCTTGATCTTGCTGTGCTCCTTGTAGAACTTCATGGTGTCGAGGCCGTCGCCCATCTTGTTGCGGCGCTGGTAGAGCGTCGGGCAGGGGGAGAGGATCTCGATGAAGCAGAAGCCCGGCTTGTTCATGATCTCGGCCATGGAGCGGGCAATCTGGCGGACGTGGAAGGTAGTCCAGCGCGCCACGTAGACGGCGCCGGCGGCTTCGACCAGGTGAGGCAGATTAAAGTTCGGGTCGAAAGTGCCGTAGGGATGCGTCGAGGTGATGACGTCGCCCGGGGTGGTGGGCGCGGTCTGGCCGCCGGTCATGGCGTAAATCAGGTTGTTCACGCAGATGACCTTGATGTTGATGTTGCGGCGGGCGGCGTGGATCAGATGATTGCCGCCGATGGCGGAGAGATCGCCGTCGCCGGAGTACACCACCACATTCAACTTCGGGTTGGCCAGCTTGAGGCCGGTGGCGAAGGGGATGGCGCGTCCGTGGGTGGTGTGGAAAGAATCCAGCTTGACGTATCCGGCGACGCGTCCGGTGCAGCCGATGCCGGAGACGATGACCAGGTTCTGCAAATCCACCTTGGAATCCAGCAGGGCGCGGGAAAAGCAATTGACAGTAGTGCCGATGCCGCATCCCGGACACCAGATATGCGGCATGCGGTCAATGCGCAGGAACGGCTCGACGGGGTTGATGGGAACGGCGGCGCTCATCGGCTCACCTCCACAATGGCTTTCAGGATCTGCTCAGGCTGGTGGACGCTGCCTCCGGCGTGCCCAACGTGCACGACCTTGGCGGCGCCGGCGGCGGCGCGCTCAACTTCGCGCACCATCTGGCCGAGGTTGAGCTCGGGAACGACAAATGCCTTGATCTTGCCGGCGAGCTCGCGAATTAACTGGTCGGGAAAGGGCCAGGCGGCGATCAGGCGCAGCTTGCCGACTTTCAGCCCCTTGGCGTGCGCCATGTCAACGGCGCGCTGGGCGACGCGCGAGGTGATGCCGTAGGAGACGACCACCACGTCGGCGCCGTCGAGATCCGCGGATTCGCAGAGCGCCAAGTCCTTGGCCTTTTCCACCTTGTCACGAAGACGAGTGACAAGCTGCTGCTGGATGGGCGGGGTCATGTTGGGATAGCCGCGCTCATCGTGCGTCAGGCCGGTGATGTGGAACTTGTAGCCGTCGCCGGCATGCGCCATCTCCGGCACGAGCGAGCCGTCGCCGTTGCATGCGTAAGGCTTGTAATCGGCGGCAGACTTCTTGGTGAGCTTGCGCGGGGTGATGGCGATCTTATCGGCGGCAGGGATGACGACCTTCTCGGTCATGTGGCCGACGACTTCATCCATCATCACCATGACAGGGACGCGGTATTGCTCGGAAAGATTGAAGGCCTTGATGGTCAGGTCAAAGCATTCCTGAGGCGAGTTGGGACAAAGAGCGATGATGCCGTAGTCGCCGTGCGAGCCCCAGCGCGCCTGCATCATGTCGGCCTGCGCGGGCAGGGTGGGCAGTCCAGTGGAGGGGCCGCCGCGCTGCACGTTGACGAAGACGCAGGGCGTCTCGGTCATGGCGGCGTAGCCGATATGCTCCATCATGAGCGAGAAGCCAGGGCCGCTGGTGACGGTGAAAGCCTTGGCGCCGCCCCAGACCGCGCCTTGCAAGCAAATGGAGGCAGCGAGCTCGTCTTCCATCTGGATGAAGGTGCCGCCGACGGTCGGAATGCGCGAGGCGAAGCGCTCCACGACTTCGGTGGAGGGCGTGATGGGATATCCGGAGGCGAAACGGGCGCCGGCGGCGAGACAGCCCTCGCAGCAGGCGTGGTCGCCGTCGAGAAAATGGGTGCCGGTCAAAACGCCGGCGGGATCAGCGTGCATCGGCGTCCTCCTTTTCGGCTGCATTCAGACGGTAGCCGTAGATGGCGAAGTCGGGGCAGTACATGCCGCAGAGGTCGCATCCACTGCACTTTTCGGGGTTGACCATCTGGGGCGGGTGGTAGCCCTTGGAATTGAACGCCGAGGAGAGCGCCAGGACTTTGGTGGGGCAGAACTCCACGCAAAAGCCGCACGCTTTGCATCGCTCGACCTGGATGGAAACGCTGCCTTTGGCCATCAGATCCTCTCTCACCGGGGAGGGCGGCCGCGGTCACAGGTCAAAGTGATTTATGAATCCGCAGGACCAGCCGAAAACGAACAACGCCGTGTGGGTGGCGGCCCGAACCCCAGATTTTTGGCGGTTAAGACACGGTGCGCGACAGCGCATCCTCAACCATAAGTGATTGTGCCAGTAGGGTGACGCAGGGGAGTATGACGCGGGTCACAAATGGGTGTGAGGAAAGGCACAGTTGCGAGTTCCGAGTTGCGAGTGGGCCGCCAGCCGCTAGCCG
This sequence comes from Terriglobales bacterium, assembly GCA_051006995.1. Taxonomy (GTDB): domain Bacteria; phylum Acidobacteriota; class Terriglobia; order Terriglobales; family Acidobacteriaceae; genus JAIQGF01. The sequence continues at coordinate 212,314 of JBPCSQ010000008.1, read as the reverse complement.
CGAAAGGGCGGCGAATGAAATCGGCGCCGAAATGCCTACCCGCGGTGGTGTGACTGGTGAAACCACGGGGTCCTTCGACTCGGGCGTGCGCCCTCGCTCAGGATGACAGCCGTAAAAATCTCATGATGCCCCTGAAAGTTCGTCCAGAGCACGGCTGAGGCGGTGGAGGGCTTCGCGGGTTTCGGTGGGATCGCCGCCAATGCCAAGGCGGAAATGATCCGACGAGCCAAAGAATTTGCCCGGAACGAACCCGGCTTCGTACTTCTGGTGGGCAAGAGAGTGCAGGGCGTCCACGCTTCCCTGCTTGAGGCGCGGGAAGACCACGGTGCCGAATTCCGGCGAAACCACGTCCAGATCCTTACGCGAACGGAGGAAGTCGTCGAGCACAGGGCGATTGGCGGCGATCAAAGCGCGAGCGCGAGCGGCGATGCCCGACAGATTGTCGAGGGCGATGACGGAGAGGCGCTCGGCGATGTGGACGGGCGTGGACGCGTAGACATCGTGAATGCGCCAGAGCCGCTGCGCCAGCTCAGGTTCGGCAAGAATCCAGCCGCAACGCAGGCCGCTGAGCCCGTACGCCTTGGTGAGGCTGGTGGTCACGACAAAGACTTTGGGGTCGAGATGGAAGGAGGAGGGCGGCATGCGATCGAAGAGGAGATCGAGATAGACCTCGTCCACCAAGACGCGAGCGCCGGCGATGCGGGCGACGTCGCCAATGGAGCGCAGCGTGTCGTTGGCGACAAGCACGCCGCTGGGATTATGCAGGTTGGTGATGATGATGAGACGCGTACGCGGCGTCAGGCAGCGCTCGATCTGGCGAACGTCAAGAGCGTAGCGGTCTTCGAAACGGCGCTGGAAATGTTGGACGTTCAGGCCGAGAAAGCGCGCGGTGGTATCGAGCAATTCATAGCCGGGAGTTTCGATGAGGACGTCGTCACCAGGCTCGGTGGTGGCGGCAATGGCAAGATTGTTCGCCAGCGATGTTCCGCCGTTAATGGCAACCACACATTCGGGGGCGACAACGCTCTTTTTTGCCAAGCGGTCGATGAGCGGCGGGTACCCGTAGGGCGAGGAATCGCTGATTTCGAGCTTGGACGAATCAACCTGAAGTTCGGCAAACGGATAGTTCCGAATCCCGCTGCTGGCCAGGCTGAAGCGCGCGGCGCTGTCGTGCTTGGCGTACTCCATGTACGGGGAGTGGATGGTGGTTCGGGACATAGATCGAGGTCTTAGGCCTTAGCTCTCAGCTGCCAGAAGAAATATACAGGGATGCCGGCGAGAACGATGGCGGTACCGATGAGGCTGTTGGCTGGGTAACGGAGCATGGCGTTAATGACGACCAGCCACATGGCAATGATGAAGAGGACGGTGGTGAAGGGGTGGCCGGGGACGCGGTAGACACTCCCAGACGAGCAAACCCGGCTCGTCTGGGGCACCGGGTCGCGGCGGCGGAAGACAAAGAGCGACATGGCGGTCAGGCCGAAAAAAAGGGCGTCGGTGGCGATCACGTAATTGAGGATCTGCTCGTAGCGGCCAGTGACGGCAATGACCATGGTCCACACGCTTTGCAGAACGATGGCCACCACCGGCACGCGAGTGCGCGGATGAATGCGGGCGACGGATCGGAAGAAGAGGCCATCGTCGGCCATGGCGAAATACACGCGCGGCGCGGTGAGGATGGACTGGCTGAGAAATCCGAGGGTGGAAATAGCGATGCCGACGGCGAGGAGCTTGACACCCGGTTCGCCGAGCACGATGCGCATGACGGCGGAGGCCGGCGTGTGCGTGGCGGCCAGGCCTTCGGCACCGAGCACGCGCAGGCACACCCAGCTCACGCCGGTGTAGAGGATGGCAACGCCGGTGACGCCGAGCAGCAAGCCGCGCGGCACGTTGCGCTCGGGCTCGCGGACTTCGGCGGCGACAAAGCCGGCGGTCTGCCATCCGCCGTAGGCGAAGATGACCGGAACCATAGCGGCGCCGAACATGGAAAACAGCCCCAGCGACAGCGGCGCACCGAGCACCGGATGAAGGCTGAACAGTGAGGGATGGCGTAAAAGAAACGCGCCGCAGAAAATGATGGCGGCGATGGCGACGATCTTGGTCACCATCAGGGCGCTCTGCACCGCGCTTCCCTGCTTGACTCCCAGACAATTGATGAGCGTGAGCAGGCCGAGAGCGAGGGCGGCGAGGAGCCACTCCGGCGCGCGCAGGCCGGTCAGGTCGAGGAAGTAGCGCGCAAAGGTGATGGAGACGGCGGCCATGCCTCCGGTCTGGATAACCAGCAGCAGCGCCCAGCCGTAGAGGAAACCGATGGCGGGATGATAGGCGTCGCGGAGGTAAGCGTATTGTCCGCCGACCTCGGGCAGACGAGCGGCGAGTTCGGCGTAAATGAAGGCGCCGAGGAGGGCGACGATGCCGCCGGCGATCCAGGCGCCGAGAATGAGGACGGGCGTGTGCACCTGCTGGGCGACGACGTAGGGATTGATGAAGATGCCGGCGCCGACAATGCCGCCCATGACGATCATGGAGGCATCGAACAAGCCGAGGGTGCGGGCGAAACGATTTTGGGACTGCTGCGTGGCGATGTCCAATCGTGGATCGCTGCTAGCCATGAAAGCAGGTCCCTCGTACGCTCGGATGATTCCAATGCAGTGGCGTGCAATGCCGTGGCGTGCGGCACAGCAAGCGTTGCCGTATCGCACAAAGTCTCACGAGTTTACCGTGAGGCGGCACAAGAGTATCGTTTCAGCCGGGAAAAAAGGAGGTGTCCGATGGCGACCTACGTCATTCTCAGCCGGCTCGCTCCTGACGCGTTCGACGATCCGCGAGACTTCAAAAAGATGGCCAACAATGTTGCCAGCCGCATCCGCAAGGAATGCAAAGGCGTGGTGTGGAAGCAGAGCTACGCACTGATGGGCCACTACGACGTGGTGGACATCGTGCAGGCCGATGATCCGCGGGAGGTGGAACGAGCAGCGCTGATCATCCGCGCGTATGGGCACGCGTTTACCGAGACCATGCCGGCGACGGCGTGGAATGAGTTCATTAACCAGTTATAGGCGCTCGAGCCCCGAGCGTTAAGACCAGACCGACCCGGGTGCGGGGCGATCATCGAACACATCAGGACCTGTTGATGTTCCGAGACCGATTGGACGCCGGCGAAACGCTGGCGCGACGTCTGACCGAATTCGCCGGTCGAAACGACGCCATTGTGCTGGCGCTGCCGCGCGGCGGCGTTCCCGTGGGCTACGAGGTAGCTCGACAGTTACATTTGCCGCTGGACGTGTTCGTAGTCCGCAAGCTGGGCGCGCCGGGGCAGCCGGAGCTGGCCATGGGAGCGATCGCATCCGGCGGCGTGCGCGTGGTCAACCGCGAGGTGGTGGACGCGATGGGAATTCCGGAGTGGTCGGTGGAACAGGTGGCCCAGCAGGAGCAGGCGGAATTGGAGCGCCGCGAGCGGCAATACCGCGGGGAGCGTCCGCCATTGGAGACGCGCGGAAAGACGGTGATCCTGGTGGATGACGGGCTGGCGACAGGATCGTCCATGCGGGCGGCGGCGGCGGCGCTGCGCCGGCAAGGAGCGGCGCGGATCGTGGTGGCGGTGCCGGTGGCAGCGCGCGCGACCTGCGATCAGCTTCGTGCCGAGGGCAACGAGGTGGTTTGCGCGACGACGCCCGAGCCGTTTTTTGCCGTCGGGCAGTGGTACCAGGATTTCTCGCAGACCAGCGACGAGGAAGTACGGGAGCTGCTGGAGCGGGCAGGAAAAGAATTGAAGATTGTAGATTGAAGAGTGAAAACCCAAACCGCCGAGGACGAAGAGGAACTTGAGCGGAGGCCGATGAGCACACGCGAGGGCACGTGTGCCACACGAGGACGCAGGGCCTCTCGACTCGGAGTGAAGCCCTCGTTCGCGATGACAGTGGTGAGGATCAGTTATGAATGCAGAGTTTCGGGGCGACGAAGAGCAGGTGAGTATTCCGGCGGGTAAGGTCACGCTGGACGGCGATCTGGTGCTGGCGCCAAGCGCGCGCGGGATCGTGGTGTTCGCGCACGGCAGCGGGAGCAGCCGGAAGAGCCCGCGGAACCGGTATGTCGCGCAGGAGTTGCAACGCGCCGGCCTGGCGACGCTGCTGTTCGATCTGCTGACGTCGAGCGAGGAATTGGTGGACGAGCGCACGGCCGAGCTGCGCTTCAACATTCCATTTCTCGCCGAGCGGCTGGCGGGCGCGACCGGCTGGTTGCTGGAGCAGGAGAAGGCGCCGGGGCTGCGGATCGGGTATTTCGGGGCGAGCACGGGAGCGGGGGCAGCGCTGGTGGCAGCGGCGCAACGTCCCAAGGAGATTGGGGCAGTGGTCTCGCGCGGCGGGCGTCCGGATCTGGCGGCCGAGTCGCTGCCACAAGTTCAGGCGCCGACGCTGCTGATTGTCGGAGGGCGGGACACGCCGGTGGTCGGCATGAACCGCGACGCGCTGGCGAAGCTGCAGAGCGAAAAGGAACTGACGATCGTCCCGGGAGCAAGTCATTTGTTCGAAGAGCCGGGCGCGCTGGAGCAGGTGTCGCGGCTGGCGCGGGACTGGTTTGTGCGGTATTTGGGCGCCAAGCGGGATGAGCGGGTAGCGTGACAGCAGATTCCCCGCGGGCTGAAGCCCACTCGGAAAGACAGGACAGTTGAAGATTCGAGTCAAGGAGAGGCGATGAAAGCGATTCGCGTGCGGGAGTTTGGCGGGCCGGAGGTGTTGAAGCTGGACGAGGTTCCCGATCCGAAGCCAGGAGCGGGCCAGGTGGTAGTGCGGATTCACGCCGTGGGCGTGAACCCGGTGGACACCTACATTCGCACGGGCACGTATGCGGTGAAGCCGGCGCTGCCGTATACCCCGGGGTCGGACGCGGCGGGCGAAGTAGAGAGCGTGGGCGAGGGCGTGACCAAGGTCCGGGCGGGAGACCGAGTGTACATCTATCGCTCGCTGAGCGGCGCGTACGCGGAGAAGGCACTGTGCACGGAGGCGCAGGTGCACCCGCTGGCGAACAATGTGACGTTCGCGCAGGGAGCGGCCGTCGGAGTTCCGTACATCACCGCGTATCGTGCCATGTATCACAAGGCGCACGTACAACCGGGCGAGACGCTGCTGGTTCACGGCGCCAGCGGCGGAGTGGGCGTGGCTTGCGTACAGATCGGGCGCGCGGCAGGCATGACGGTGGTGGGAACAGCCAGCACCGACAAAGGGCAGGAACTGGTCCGGCGCGAAGGGGCGCACCACGTGGTGAATCACAGCGCAGCAGACGCGCAGGAGCAACTGATGAAGCTCACCGGCGGGCGCGGGTACGACGTGATCCTGGAGATGCTCGCCAACAAGAACCTGGCGAAGGACCTCACCATGCTGACGTTGCGCGGGCGGGTGGTGATTGTCGGTAGCCGCGGGCCGGTGGAAATCAATCCGCGCGACGCGATGGGCCGCGATGCGGTGATTTACGGGATGACGTCGTTCAATATTTCCGACCAGGACCTGGCGAGCATTCATGCCGCGCTGGTGGCGGGACTGGAGAGCGGGACACTGCGGCCGGTGGTTGGGCAGGAGATACCGCTGAAGGACGCGCCCAAAGCGCACGTGGCGGTGATGGACGCGGGGGCGTACGGGAAAATTGTTTTGACGCCCTAGGGCGCCACTTCCGTGCCACAGCGGGACGTTTCATCCCTGGGCCAGCGCACGCGAGGCGTGGGCGTAGTCTGACACATCCCTTCCAAGGCAGCGCTGCATCACAATTTGTGCTGATGAAGCGGGAGTGCCACGACGAATTGGAACGCGGCCGGCTGTTCCGCGACCTTGACGGCCAACTGGTGTCGCTGGTCAAGGTGAGCGGCAAGCTGTGCTACTGGGTGCCCGTCTCCCAGGCGGAAGCGACCCGGCAGGTGACACATCGGGACAATTTCGTGCGGCGGTTCAGGCCACTGAGCGAGCCGGGCGATCTGAAGAAAGCTGCGTAAATCTCTTTCCAACTTTCAAAGTGAAGATTGCGGGTGGGAATGCCTGTGGGGCGATCCAGCGGCCTTGACGGTGCAGGGGTCCTTCGACTGCGGACGCGCCTTGCTCGCGCGAAACACGCGCGCGAGCTTCTGGGCGCATCCTCCGCTCAGGATGACAAGTGTTAGGAGTCGCGTGGAGAGCGGCGCGCGCCCTCCTTACCTTAACAACAGATCCCTCGCTAGGCTCGGGATGACTCCCATTCAAATTAGTCGTGATGGCCGAGGAGGGCGGCCTCGTCAAGCTCGGGCATGGCGCCGGCCTTGCGGCGGTCGCGCCAACGGCGGAAGGCGCCCTGGGCGCGGTCGAGGTACACGTAATAGACGGGCGTGATGTAGAGGGTCACCAACTGCGAGAACAGCAGGCCGCCGACGACGGCGAGGCCCAGGCCGCGGCGGGATTCGGCGCCCGCACCGAAGCCAATGGCGATGGGCAGCGTGCCCATAAGCGCGGCCATGGTGGTCATCATGATGGGGCGGAAGCGGACGAGCGCGCCCTGATAGATGGCGTCTTCGGGAGTCTTGCCTTCACTGCGCTCGGCGTCGAGCGCGAAGTCAATCATCATGATGGCATTTTTCTTCACGATGCCGATGAGCATGATGATGCCCACGAAGGAGTACAGGTTCAGCTCCTGGTGGAAGATCATCAGCGTCAGCAGCGCGCCCACACCGGCGGATGGTAGGCCGGAAAGAATGGTGAGCGGGTGGACGAAGCTTTCATACAGCACGCCGAGGATGATGTAGATGACGAGGACGGCGGCGACCAGCAGCAGTCCCATGCCGGTGAAGGACTGCTGGAACGCCTGCGCGGTGCCTTGGAAGGTGCCGATGATGTCGGGGGGCAGGATCTTGGATGCCTGCTGCTGGACGATGCGGGTGGCATCGCCGAGAGCCACGCCGGGCTTGAGGTTGAAGCTGACGGTCACGGCGGGCAGCTGGCCAAGATGGTTGACCGTCAGGGGGCCGACCGAAGGCACGAGCTGAGAAACGGTGTCGAGCGGAACGAGCTTGCCGGAACCGGAACGGATATAGAGCGAGGACAGCTCCTTGGGATTGTTCTGGAACTGTGGCTCCAGCTCGACGATGACGTAGTACTCGTTGTTGGGCGTGTAAATGGTGCTGACCTGGCGCGTGCCGTAGGCGGAGTACAGCGCGTCGGTGACCTGGCCCGGGCTGACGCCGAGGGCGTAGGCCTTATCGCGGTCCACCTGGATGGTGAGCTGCGGGTTCTTGACCTGCAAGTCGCTGGTGACGTCCTGCAATTGCGGAATCTGACGTAACGCGGCCTCGAGCTTGGGAGCGGACTCGTAGAGTTCGGGAAGATTCGGTGTCTGCAGCGCGTACTGGTATTGCGATTTGGTCAGGCTGCCGCCGATGCGGATCGTCGGGGGAATCTGCAAGAAGACATTAATCCCGGGAACCTGCGCCAGCTTGGGGCGGAGCTCCTGGATGACGTCCATGGCGGTGGCGCCGTTGACGCGATCCTTCTTGTCTTTCAGGCGGAAGAACATGCGCCCCTGGTTGAGCGAGCCGCCGAAGGAAGGATTGCCGCCCATGGAGGAGATGATGTTCATCACGTTGGGATCCTTGCGCACGACGTCGGTGGCCTTCTGCTGCAGCTCGAACATGTCGTGGAAAGAGATTCCCTGCTGCGCCTCGGTAAAGGCGAAGACCAGTCCCTGGTCCTCGTCGGGGATGAAGCCGGTGCGCATGGCGGTGAACAGAAACCCGGTGAGCGCGATGACCACAAACGAAACCATCAAGGTGGCGAACTTGTGGCGGAGAACCTTCTTGAGCGACCAGTCGTATCCGCGGAGCCAGGCGTCGAACATGCGCTCGCTGACCTGATAAAAGCGCCCGTGCTGCTCGATCGCCTGGTGCTTGAGGAAGCGGCTGCACAGCATCGGGGTAAGGGTCAGGGAGACAAAGCCGGAAACCAGGATGGCGACGCCGATGGTGACGGCGAACTCATGCAGCAGGCGGCCGATGATGCCGCCCATAAAGAGCAGCGGGATAAATACCGCGGCCAGCGAAATCGTCATGGACAAAATGGTGAAGCCGATTTCGCGCGAACCTTCCAGCGCCGCCTGCATGGCGGTCTTGCCCATCTCCATGTGGCGGACAATGTTTTCCAGCATGACGATGGCATCGTCCACAACGAATCCCACCGAGAGCGTTAAGGCCATCAACGACAAGTTGTCCACGCTGTAGCCCAGCAGGTACATCACCGAGAAGGTCCCGATAATGGCCATGGGCAACGCGAACGACGGGATGATGGTGGCGGAGATGTTGCGCAGGAACAAGAAGATCACCATCACCACCAGCGCGATGGTGAGCAGCAGGGTGAACTTGACATCGTTGACCGAGGCACGAATGGACTCGGAACGATCGTAGAGGGTGTCAATGCGGATGGCCGCGGGAATTTGCTGCTCGAGGCGCGGCATCAGCTTCTTGACGCCGTTCACGACCTCTACGGTGTTGGTGCCGGGTTGGCGCTGAATGGCGAGAACGACGGCGCGGTCGCCGTCATACCAACTGGCGCTTTTGTCGTCCTGCACGCTGTCAACCACACGGCCGATTTCGTTGAGTCGCACGGGCGAGCCATTGCGGTAGGCGACGATCATGGGCCCGAACTGGGCGGCGTTCTGCAACTGCCCGTTGGAGAGAAGCGTGAAGGTATGCGAGGCGCCGTACATGGTGCCGGTGGGCGTGTTGGTGTTGCCGGCCTTGAGCGCGCTTTGCACCTCGTCAATGCCAAGCTGGCGCGTGGCCAGCGCGCGCGGATCGACCTGCACGCGCACGGCGTATTTCTGGGAGCCAAACACCGACACCTGGGCAACGCCGTTCACCATGGAAATGTTCTGCGCGAGCGTGGTTTCGGCGGCCTCATCCACATCCGACAGCTTCAGCGTGGGGGAGCTGACCGCAAGATAAAGAATAGGCTGGTCAGCGGGATTGACCTTCTGGAAGGACGGCGGGGTCGGCATCTCCGGCGGCAGTTGGCTGGCGGCCTTGGAGATTGCGGACTGCACGTCGAGGGCGGCGCCATCGAGCGAGCGGCTGAGATTGAACTGGATGGTGATGTTGGTGCTGCCGAGAGCATTGGTCGAGGTCATCGAATCAATGCCGGCAATGGTGGAGAACTGCTTTTCCAGCGGCGTCGCCACCGACGAGGCCATGGTCTCGGGACTGGCGCCGGGCAACTGCGCGATGACCTGAATGGTGGGGAAATCCACGTTGGGCAGGTCGCTGACGGGCAGCAGCGTGTACGCAAAGATGCCGAAGATCAAGATGGCCGCCATGACCAAGGTGGTCATGATGGGGCGCTTGATGAAGAGCTCGGAGATACTCACTGGCTGCCTCCGGCGGGCGCTGCGCTGGTGGGAACCGTGCTCTGCACGTTGACTTTGCCGTTCGGGATAACGCGGAGCTGCCCGTCCACGACGACGCGCTGCCCGGCAGCCAGTCCGCCGGCAACCAAAGTCAGATCGCGGAATGTGCCAGTCGGCTGTACCGGCTGCGGCTTGGCCGTGTTGTCCTGGTCCACGACGAATACGTAGCTTCCCTGCTGGCCTGTCTGAACCGCCTTGGTGGGAACCACGATCGCGTTCTTTCGCATGGAGAGATTCAGCACCACATCCACGAATTCGCCGGGCCAGAGGCGCTTGTCCTTGTTCTGAAACGTGCCCTTGAGTTTCACCGTGCCGGTAGTCGGATCGACGCCGTTATCAATGAAGGTAAGAATGCCTTCGGCGGGATTGGCGGTTTGCCCCTTGGGATACGCGAGGACCTTGAGATGGCCGCCAGCAGCGAAACGGCGGATTTCGTCGAGATTGGTCTCCGGAACGGAAAAGGTCACGTAAATCGGCGCAATCTGGTTGAGTTGCACCAGGAACGGCGTGTCGTTCGCCTTAACGAGATTGCCGACGTTGATGAGCAGGGCCCCGGCACGCGCCTCAATCGGGGCCTTGATGTCGGTGTAGCGCAGTTGAACCTTGGCGGCATCCACGGCGGCCTTATCGGCGTTGACGGCGGAGGCGTTGGCCTGAGCTTGAGTGCGCATTTGCTCGGCCTGCTCGCGGGAAATGACGCCCTGATGTTCCAGCGCGGTGTAGCGGCCGGCCTGGGCTTGCGCGTTCACGGCGTTGGCCTGGTCGCGCTGAAGATTGCCCTCGGCCTGCTCCAGGGCAGCCTGGAACGGTGCCTTGTCCAATTCGAAGAGCAACTGGCCCTTGCGGACGTCCTGGCCTTCTTTGAATAAAACGCGTTCAATCTGGCCGTTCACCTGCGAGCGGATTTGGACCATCTGGTAGGCCTCGACATTGCCGATGCCGGTGACTTGCACGGGAATATCGCGCTGCTCAACCGTGGACACCACAACGGGAGCGGGTGGACGGCCGGCGCCGGGCGTGCTTGGGCCGGCTGCCTGCGCTGTCTGCGGGCTCTTGCCGCAAGCGACCAACGAAGCGGCAGCGAGCACCGCCAGCATGGCGAACCAAAATCTGCGTGCATCTCTTCGCATAAGTTTTGGGAGAACAGTTTGAAACCGATGAGCCGACACTTACCCGATGTAAGTGATCACTTACGATTGGATGCCAGAGTAAATCAGAGGATTCCGCTTCGGCAATTGATTTACACAAATTTACGATGCGGGCGTTTGCCGACAGCAACGTAGCATCCAAATCGGCATGCGCGTTCGCGTTCGATTTTCCGCTCCCCCTCTGATTGTGCTTATCATCTGCAGCTCGGTTGTGATCCCGAGCCATGCCCAATGCCTTTCAAACTCGAGCACCGAGGCTCGCCGCGATGGGCGATGGATGTGGCAAGGCGTCACCGAGGCGCCGCGCAATGCGGTTCGGACCAGAAATCTTAAATGGGAAGTTCCGATCGGCGTCGCCACGGGCGTGCTGATCGCATCCGGCGATACGCCGGGCAGCCGGGCCATCCAGTCGCTGCCGTTGCAACAGCACGCGGGCCAGTTGTCGAATGTCGGACTCGGCCTGGAGCTGGGTGGCGCCGGCGCGGCTTACCTGTTGGGCTGCGCCAAACATAATGACGGAATCCGCGCCACGGGACAGCAGGCGCTGGAAGCGGCCGGCGCCGCGTTAGTCTTCGACGAGGCGTTGAAGCGCGCCTTCAACCGTCAGCGACCGACAGCCAGCAACAGCGCCGGGGAGTTCTGGGAAGGCGGCAGCTCGTTCGCTTCGGGACATGCGACCGCCAGCTTCGCGATCGCTAGCGTGGTCGCCCATCGTTATTCTCACAAGCCCTGGCTGAAGTGGGGCGCGTACGCAGTCGCCGCGGGCGTGAGCCTGGCCCGCTATCCCGCGAAAGAACACTTCTTTTCCGACATCCTGATCGGCGGCACGCTGGGGTACATAACGGGAACGTACCTGGCCTCGTCGCCGCCCGGAGTCCGGTAGCGCTCACTCCGTGGGGGCTATCCCCGCAGGTCATGCGTCTCCCGAAAGGTCGCGACCGCGGCGAGTAGGAACACAGATGCTTCCCACTCGCCGGGAGGATAGCCCCTAGTCATCGACTTCATCCTCGACGTGATGCTCTTTTATGCCGTACGCGGAGAGAAACCGCTGCCAGGAATTGAAGGGATAAGGACCGATGCGCCGGCTTTCAGCGAACCAAACACAGTTGGCCCAATCCGTGACAACAAGTGTCCTTATAACTTCTGAATTCGGGCTTTGTTTAGCCGCGCGTATCTTGTCTAAGACCTCGCCGCATTGCTGCTTGGGATCCAGCCCATCGGATCGATTCTGATCGAAGGGCAGCTCCAATTCCGATATTTTCCCGGTTTGGAAGAATTCCAGTTTTCTGGTTTCCTTCCAAAGCCAAAATGTTTGTAGCTGTTTCAGATAAAGGACGACTGGGGACAACTCGGGCGGGTACCGCCCTACGGTGTCGAGGTCAGCAATTCGTTGGCGGATCGACTCGAGGTTGAGGCGTGCGTTGTTCAGGTTCAAGCTGGTCTGCGGACCGCCGCATTGCGTATAGCGCGGGTCTTCGCTCTTGCATAACTCAATACTCTCCGGTCCGCCGTAACCGTTGTCTGGGTTGAGCAAAGGCGAAAGCACGATCCAGCGGCGGAGGTTCTCCTCGCTGACGCGATCGGGATCGAACGTAATCTCGTCGACGCCGGAGACATCAGGTATCACAATCTGGCGCATCTGGGATTGTGCGGATAAAACCAACAGCCAAAGAAATAGAGCGTGGAGCACGTTCATCGGAACACCTCCAAGGCCGATGGGTCTTATGGGACATCAGGATCATCGTCTGCGACTAAGTCATCGCTGAATTTTGAAGTGGGAATCGGGTTTGTACACGGAACAGTGAAGTTAACCGGGTTGCCAGATGGATCTTTTCGCCTCACATGCAAGTGGGCTGCGCTCTGGCAGCCGGAGTTGTCCAACGTGCCAATCGAGTCTCCGGCGTTGACGTGTTGGTTGACCGCGACATTCGGCGCCACATGATAGTAAAACGTGAAATAGTGGTCGCTGTCCGATTCAATTTTTACATAGTTACCCTGAGCACCGGTGCCAACACATTGGGGATATCCTAGGGATGATGGACCGTTGATTGATACAACGACTCTAACGGTACCCGCTTCCATTGCCTTTACCTCGGTACCGTAGCCCGGTGTCGCGCCGGCCTTGTGTGTACCGTCGTCGTAAACGATATCTTGTGCCTTGTGTTTTGTCCCATTAAGCATGGAGTCAAAATATCGTGAGACCCAGCACGCTTGTGGCAGCGGATTGTTGGGATAGTTGTGCTGAATCGATGTGTAGGCGAGTCTAGGTACCTTTTGGCTGTACAAATTCACATTAGACAAGTGATGTGGTAAGGAGCTCCACAACGAGGGCCATGGAATGGTACAGATGGGCACAAATCCCTCGAGGATGTAGCACGGGGCGGGCGCTAAACTCGGTGATCTTCCTGCGATGAACAGGCCGGTGTAAAACGCCGTTACGCTGTAAGGAGGCATGGGTTCATTATCGTTCAGTGAGAAGCAGGTGCCTTGCACCTTGCCAGCATAGGAAAGATCTACCTGTGAGCCGTCAGCGGGAACCGTGACGGCGGGAAAAGTATGGTCTTCAAAAATGTTCGGGTAGGGGTCACCGGAGTCATACGGACCGCTGCGGTACCACGTGTTTCCGTTCACCATGAGCGCTACCACATCGTAGCCGTAGGCATTGCTGCTTATATTGCACCAGCCTCCGTCGGTTCCACTCAAAGAAATAGTGGGCGTGACGGTAATTGAGCCGTCGGCGTTCACGACCTGCGTGTCGCTATAGTAAAGCGTCCATGAGCCGGTCTGAGCCATGCCGAACCCGCAGAGCACAAGGACGCAAATGCAAAATTGAATGGCTTTCATTGATTCACCTCCTGCGGAATAGGCACCTGCCGGTCGAAAAGCATGTGTCGTTTCTCGGATTGAATGAAAGCCTTGAGCTTGGCCTGACCGTCGGGACCTAGGGCGTTCAGCAAGTTTGGAAGCGCCTGGGTGCGCCAGCCCTTGGTATTGCGGAAACTGCGCATTGCCGCGTCGTAGATGGCGTGGTCGGCTTGCGAGAGGCCGATCTTGGCATGGTGTTTCTCGGTGTTCGCTTCGGCGGCAGGGTCGGCGAACATGGAATGCACGCCGAAAACCGCGAGTGCCGCCGCGTCGTCGGGGATGAGTTCCGGGTGGACAGAGCCGTCAACACTGATGGGCTCCTCTGAGGCCGGTGTTTGGGCGGTGCTGTGCGGCGCAAGCGCCAGGATGAGTAAGAAGACGATGGCAATGAACTTCATCGTGAGGACCTCCTTGAGCCTGGGGTTTTGCCGAGCCGGGCGACATGTTGGGCGTGAGCAATCAGGCGACACGGAATTTGGGTGGTTTGTTACGAATCTGGAACCCCGAAACGGGAAGTTGGTTCTATGAATGTGATCTGGGTAAACGGAGATTCCGACAGACCCGGGACAGGAGCGGCTTTTAGGAGCGGCCGGCGCTTTTGCTGATAGGTGGAGTTATCACCGCTGCGAAGTGAGCGGCGTCACAGCGTTGCGTCACTCAGATCAGTGACTTGTTACGAATTCCGAACACGGCGGGTTCTTTCGCCCGCTTGAAGCGGGTTTGGCTTTGCCCGCAAGCTAACCTCGGGTTCCGCCGGGGGGGCACGCTCTTTTGCGCGCTACTCATGATGGGTTTGGTTCGACACTGCTGCATCGGTTTCGCGCGGAATAGCGCGCGTCGGGTTCGCGCGGGTGAGCGGGTGAGCGAGCCCGCGATGTAACACCTCACTCCGTGGGACTGCTGACCGGGATGGCGTCCTTGCGCGGGCGACGGTTCGCCTGCAGGACTTTCTTGCGCAGGCGAAGAGACTTGGGCGTGACCTCGGCGTACTCGTCTTCGGCGATGAACTCAATGGCCTGCTCTAGATTCAGCGGACGGAAGGGCACCAGGCGAATGGCTTCATCAGCGGTGGAGGCGCGCATGTTGGTGAGCTTCTTTTCGCGGACGCAGTTGACGTCGAGATCGCGATCGCGGGAATTCTCGCCGATGACCATGCCCTCGTAGACTTCGACGCCCGGCCCGACGAAGAGTTCCCCGCGTTCCTGAAGTCCCCAGAGGGCATAGGCCGTTGTCATGCCCGGGCGATCGGCGACCAGCGCGCCGGTCATGCGGTGAGGAATTTCGCCCTGCCACTCGGTGTAGCCGGCGAACAGCGAGTTCATGACGATGGTGCCGCGGGTGTCGGTAAGCAACTCGCTGCGAAGCCCGATCAGCCCGCGGCTGGGAACGCGGAATTCCATGCGCACGCGGCCGTAGCCGTGGTTATGCATCTTCTGCATCTCGGACTTGCGCATGCCAAGCTTTTCCATGACGACGCCGACGAATTCCTCGGGAACGTCCACCGTGAGGTGCTCGACCGGCTCCATTGGCTTGCCGTTCACCGTTTTGGTGACAATCTCCGGCTTGCCGACCATGAGTTCGTAGCCTTCGCGGCGCATCATCTCCAGCAGGATGGAGAGCTGTAATTCGCCGCGACCCATGACTTTGAACACGTCGGTGCTGCCGGTTTCCTCCACGCGAATGGAGACATTGGTGAGCAGTTCCTTGTCGAGGCGCTCGCGCAGGTTGCGCGAGGTGACGTACTGGCCTTCGCGTCCCGCCATGGGCGAGGTATTGACCGCGAACTGCATGGCGATGGTGGGCTCATCAATGATGATGTGGGGCAGGGGCGCGGGATTTTCCGCATCAGTGATGGTCTCGCCGATGGTGATGCCGGTAACGCCGGCGATGGAGACGATGTCGCCGAGCTCGGTCTCGGTAATGTCCACGCGCTTGAGGCCGTCGAAGGAGAACAGCTTGGTGATGCGGACTTTTTCCAGCGAGCCATCGAGCTTGGCGATGCCAATGTCCTCGCCGGTGCGCAGCGTGCCGTTGAAGACGCGCGCAATGGCGAGGCGTCCGAGATAGTCGCTGTAATCGAGATTGGCGACGAGGATCTGCAGCGGGCCGGCGGCATCGCCGGCGGGAACGGGAATGGTGTGGACGATGCTCTCGAACAGCGGCTTGAAATCGCGGCCAGGCACCTTCGGGTCGGCGGTAGCGGTGCCGATCTTGGAGTTGGTGTAGAGCACGGGGAAATCGAGCTGGTCTTCTTCGGCGTCGAGATCAATGAACAGGTCGTAGATCTCGTTGAGGACTTCCTGCGGCCGGGCGTCGGAGCGGTCAATCTTGTTGATGACCACGATCGGCGGCAGCTTGGCTTCCAGCGCTTTGCCCAGGACGTAGCGCGTTTGCGGTAGCGGGCCTTCGCTGGCGTCCACCAGGAGCATGACGCCGTCCACCATCTTGAGCGCGCGCTCCACTTCCCCACCGAAATCGCTGTGGCCGGGAGTGTCCACGATGTTGATCTTGATGTCGCCGTAGAAGACGGCGGTGTTCTTGGCCAGGATGGTGATGCCGCGCTCGCGCTCCAGCTCGTTGGAGTCCATGACGCGATCCATGACTTCCTGGTTGGCGCGGAAAACGCCGCTCTGGCGGAGCATGGCGTCCACCAACGTGGTTTTGCCGTGGTCAACGTGGGCGATGATGGCAATGTTGCGGATGCTCAATGGATTCCCTTGCTTGTTGCGATGCCGGCGCGTTCAACCGTGCGGCAGTCTGGCAGGACAACGCAGTTGCAGCTGATGCAGGCGGCTGTTTCTATTGTACAGAAGGGCTCAGTCGCAGCGCGCGATGGTGAGAAGAAACACGCTCTCGGCCAGTGCCTCGACATCGTGCTGGACATTGCTTTCCAGCGCGAGGACCTGTCCGGGCGCGAGGTCGAAAAGCTCGCCGAGGGCTTTCATGCGGATGGAACCGTGGAGGCATTGCACGGAGATACGGCCGGGGGTGCTGTGCTCGGCCCAGCATTCGCCGGCGGGCATGGAGACGAGCACGAGCTTGAAGTTCGGAAAGCTGACCAGCGGACGGAGAATGCGGTCGCGCTTTTCGCGCTGCTCGAAGCGAATGCTGTCAATGTGGGGCTGAAGGTCAAGCCTGGCGAAGCGGGCGGCGCTGGTCGTCGTAGTGTTGTCCACACTCAAGGGATGAGGTTTATGAAGGGGCGGGCTGCCCGCGAGTTGGTTGTGTCTTCTGGCGACTAGCGGCTAGAGACTTCGTTTCCTGACCTCGTGGTCAATGCGAACGACGAACAAGTAGAGTCCGAAACAGCAGGCGAAGATCACCACGGAGATCATGGCGGCGGGCAGCGCGCCATTGTGGCGGCCGGCGAGATAGGAATCGAGCGTGGCGGTCAGCAGCCAGATTTGCACCATCAGCAGAACGACGATCAGCGACATGGCGCCGGTGATGGCGTTCAGGCCGCGACTCTTGGGCGGCAACTTGGCGGGATCGTAGGGCATGCTAAGCACCCTTCACGCCGACGGCGAGCAACGCATCGCCGCGGCTCTCCAGCAGGATTTTGGGCAGGGGCCGGTCGGGAGGGCCGGCGATCACGCTGCCGTCCTGCACGTTGAAAAATCCTTTATGGCACGGACATTCGAGCTGGCCAGACTGCCGCGAGTAGTACACCGCGCAGCTCAGATGGGTGCACTTCTGGCTGTAGGCGACGAAGGTGTCAGCCGCGGTGCGGACCAGAATGCAGTGGTCCTCAGGCGTGGGGTAAGTGAACAGCTTCACTTCGCCCACGGGCAGTTCCGCGCGGTTGACCACGAACTGCGGCGCGGGAGCGGCAGGCCGTCGCGCGAACCAGGACTTCACCAGGATCCAAACCTGTCCGGCGACCATGGCGGCGCTGGTCAGGACGAGAAACTTGGCGAACTGGCGGCGCGTGACATAGCGCTCGTCGGCAGTGTGAACGCTGAATTCATCCTTCCACAGCGGATCGCGGCTGATGCCCGGCGAACTCATGCGCTGCTCTCTCCTTCCCAGATGTAATCGGCGACATCCACGCTCAGGGAATCGAACTGCGCGGGCACCATGATGGAAACCAGCGTCGTAATCTTCTGATTGCCGAACTGGAAGATATTGGTGGGCTTCGACCGGCGATGCGCGGCATCCTGGGGACGAATGTAGGCCAGCGCCTGGCTGGGACACACGGTGGCGCACATGGGCCGCTTGCCCACTGAGGTGCGGTCATAGCACATGTCGCATTTCATCATCTGCTGCTCGGCGTCCATCATCTTGGGAATCCCGAACGGACAGGCGAGCACGCAGTTGTTGCAGGCGATACAACGCGGCTTGAGCGAGGAGTGCACCACGCCGTCTTCGCCCTTCTTGATGGCGTCGGCGGGACAGACCTGGGCGCAGGTGGGCTCATCGCAATGCATGCAGACCATAGCGATGGTGCTGATGGATTGGGCGCGGTCAAGGTAATCGAAATTGATCATCGATTTTCCGCGGTGCGTTTCGCACTCTTCACACGCTTGCAGGCAGGAGCGGCAGCCGATACAGCGCGACGGGTCAATGTAGAACTCGTACCCGAACACTAGCGCCCTCCGGCGCCGTTGCGGCGTGCTTCGCGATCGTCGGGTGCGGTGTCGGGAGCGGCGGCCCTACGGATGCGGCAAGCCGAAACCTTGAATTCGGGAATCTTGCTGCGCGGGTCAAGCGTACGGTGCGTCAGACGGTTGACGCTGCGAGTGCCCGGCCAGTGATAAGGAATAAAGACGGTGTCCGGACGGATGGTACGCACCACCATGGCAGGAACGGTGATCTCATCGCGGCGGCTGGTGACGGTGACGTAATCGCCGTCGTTGATACCGTACTGCTCGGCCAGGCGCGGATGGATCTCGACGCGCGGCGTGGGGTATTGCTCGGTGAGTGCGCCGATGCGCCGGGTCTGCGTGCCGCTCAGGTATTGGCTGACGACGCGACCGGTCGTAAGGTAAATCGGAAAATCCTGATCGACGGGATCGCCGCTCGGGCGCCAGGTGGTCACGTTGAAATGGGCCCGGCCATCGCTGGTGTGGAATTTCAGGTCTTCGAACAGACGCGGCGTGCCGGGATGGTCCGGCGCAGGACACGGCCAGAAGACACCTTTCTGTGCGTCCACCTTCTCGTAGGTGATGCCGTAATAATCGGCGACGCCGCCGCGTGAGGCGACGCGCAACTCTTCCAGGATTTCGCGCGGCGACGTGAAGGGAAACTTGTCGCCGCGGCCGAGACGGCGGGCAAGGTCAACAATGATTTCCGAATCGCGGCGGGCGTCGCCCGGCGGGCTGACGCTTGGCGCCCAGTGAATGACGCGGCCTTCCGCGCTGCAGCCGAGTCCTTCTTCCTCTTCGTGCAGGCTGCCGGCAAGCACAACGTCGGCATAGCGTGCCGTTTCGCTCAAAAAGAAATCAATGACGCCGAAGTATTCCAGGCGGGAGAGCGCTTCGCGGGTGAAGTTCGCGTCAGGCAACGAGACCAGTGGGTTGAAGCAGATGCAGAGCAGCGCCTTGATCTCGCCGGCATGGATGGCGTTCATGATCTCCTGGGCGGAGAGGCCGGGCTGCGGCAGCTCGCTTTCGGCGATGCCCCAGACTTCGGAGATGTACTTACGCGCGGCGGGATCGGTAAGCGAGCGCTGGCCGGGAAGCTGGTCGCATTTCTGGCCGTGCTCCCGCCCGCCCTGGCCGTTGCCCTGGCCGGTGATCATGGTGGGGCCGCAGCCCTCGCGGCCAATCTTGCCGAGCGCTAGCATGATGTTAATCACGGCCAGGCAGTTTTCGACGCCCTTGGAGTGGTGCTCGAGTCCGCGCGCGTGCATGGCGATGGCCCGTTCGCACTTCGCCATCCAATGCGCAGCTTTCTCGATTGCCTCGGGCGGAACGCCGGTCATGTCGGCGGCCGTACGGGGGTCGTAGGCCTGAACGGACGTGACCACCTCGGGCCAGCCGGTGGTGTGCTGCTCGATGAATTCCCGGTTCTCCAGCTGGTCGTGCACGATGACGTGCAGCATGCCGAGCAGCAGGGCCAGATCGGTACCGGGGCGCACGGGAAGATAAAGGTCCGCGTTGCGCGTGATGGGTGTCATGCGAGGATCGGCGACGATCAGCCGCCCGCCGTTATCGCGGCAGCGCCAGATGTAATCGGTGGTGATGGTCGCGCAGTCGCCGATGTTGGCGCCGATGACGAACAGCACTTCCGCTTTTGGAATGTCGCTCCAGGGAATGGTGCTGCGGTCCACGCCGAAGGCGAGCTTGTAGGCGGTGCCGGCCGACACCATGCAGAGACGGCCGTTGTAATCAATGTGGCGCGTGCCGATGGCCAGCCGCGCAAATTTGCCGAGCAGGTAGGACTTCTCGGTCGAAAGCGAAGCGCCGCCGTAGACCGCTACGGCGTCCTTGCCGTGCTGCGCCTGGATTTCGCGGATGCGCCGGACGGTGAAGTCGAGCGCTTCATCCCAGGTTGCCCGGCGGAAGCCTTGGTCGGCGCGCATCAGCGGGTGCAGCAGCCGATCCGGATGCGACGACTGCATGTAGCGCTTCACGCCCTTGGGACAGAGCATGCCCTGGTTGAAGGGAAAGTCTTCCCAAGGCTCAAAGCCGATGATGGTGTTCTCGCGGACCTTGAGCTGAATGCCGCACTGCTGGCCGCAGAAGCAGCAATGGGTCTTCACCAGCTTCTCCGCCGGATGGGTGGATTCGTTGCGCCATCCGCCGGGCGGCTCGAAATTGAGGTGCGGGCCGAACTGCTCGATCAGCACATCGGGAGATTGCGGCGGCTTAGCCATGCGCCTCCTGTTGCAATCTCAGCTGCGCCGTCGCCAGCGTCTTGCGTTTGCAGGCGGGGCACAGCTCCTGCCAGTTCCCTGCCGGCCCGGGCATGGCGTAGTCGAATCCGAGTTGCGGCAGCACCTGCTTGAGGTCATCAATGTGCATGCGCGAGGCGAAACGCTCTCCACAGCGCGCACAGGCAGCGCCTTCATCCGATTCCCCCACCCGCTGATAAAGCTTTACTCCAAGTTGTGCCGGGCGTTGAAAGATATGAAAGAACTTACCGAACGGGAGATAAAGCAGGGCGGCAATCACCGTGATGGCATGCAGGATGGCAAGGAAGGAGTAGTACGCGCCCCCCAGCCAGATCTGCGAAACCGTCAATGCCAGACCGGTGACGGAGATGGCGAATAGAAGGATGAGGGGGAAGAAATCCATCATCACGGTCTGAACCGCCTGGGCGCCTTCGTCGCGCAGACGGCGCCAGAGCGAAAGAGCGATGCCGGCGATCACCAGGAAGGCGGCGATGTCGAGACCGTGGAACATGATTTCCGCGGCAACGGAATGGACCGGCACGCGGCCGACCTCGAAGCCGAAGAGATGAATGATGTAGGTCATCTGGTCGTTCAGCGAGGTGGTGAAGTGGATCCAGCCGAAGACCAGCGGGAACGTGATAGCCACCGCCAGCAGACATCCCCAGAAGATGAACTGGTGCATCGCCCAGCGCAGCTTGGAGCGCTTCTCGATGAACGTTTGCGCAAAGATGTGAGTACCGGCCGTGGTGATGATGCGTCCGAGACTGCGCAGCGGCCCCTGTTGCCAGAACAGTTGCCAGCCGCGGCGCCAATAGACGCGCGTGGGCGGCTTCTGGATCCAGACGTGGTAGTGGTAGATGACACCCCAAGCGGCGAAGATCACGGCGAAGGTGTACACCACCAGCGCCGGGTCGAAATTCTGAAGATTACGCGAGCCAATGACGATAGCGGCGACCAGCAGCGCCGTCCAAGTCGTGGCCCAGGCACCGGCGCGAAGCTGGTCGGTGGTGCGGCGGAGAGCCGGCGGCAGTACGGCTTCGATGGACTCCTGGCGCGGGACGAACACGATGCGGTTAATCAACCACATCAGCAGCGCCGTGGCCGAAAGCAGGATGAACCCGGGCCATATGACGCCGATGCGATCGCGGAAAACTCCCAGCAACAGCGGCGGGAAGAAACCTCCCATACCGCCCATGGCGCCGACCAGTCCGGTGACGGTAGCGCGTTCGGTCGGAAAATAACGCGGCACAAGCTGGAAAACAGCGCCGTTACCCATCCCGAGCAGCGCCGCGCATCCCAGCGCGCCCACGGTAAACGGGACTATGGATTTCCAGCCGAGCAACAGAGCGAAGACGGCGATGGCGAAAAAGACGCCGCTGAGCACGCGCGCACCGCCGATTTTGTCGGAGAGCCATCCGCCGACGGGGCGCATCAGGGTGGCCAGCACCACGAAGCCGGCGGTACGAAAGCCGGCGTCGGCAGGCTTGAGGCCAAAGTCGTCGCGCAGCAACGTTGGCAGGTAGATGGAGAAGGCGACGAATCCACCGAAGGTCAGAAAATAAAATGCTGCCAACGCCCAGGACAGCCGCTCGCGGGCGAGCACGCGCAGCATGTCGCCGACAGATTTGGGACGCACGGTAACCGGTGCATTACGGGCGAAGACGAAGAAGACGACGGCCCACGCGGCGCAAATCACCGCCGTCCCGCGGTACACGGTCGGCAGGCCGTAACGCGCGGCGATTAGCGGACCGAGGAAGACAGCGGCGGATTGTCCGATGTTGCCCAGGCCGTACACGCCGAGCGCGCTTCCCTGCCGCTCCATCGAGTACCAGCGCGAGACATAGCCGATGCCGATGGCGAACGACGATCCAGCCATCCCGAGGAAGAAGGCGACAAAGACGAGTTCTTGAAGGCCGGCGGCTTTGGGAACCGCGATCAGCGGCAGGACGACAAACGCGAGGAGCAGGGCAAAAATGATGCGTCCGCCGAAGCGGTCGGTCAACATGCCCATGGGAATGCGGGCCAGCGATCCGAGCAGAACGGGAACGGCGACCAGCAGCGCGGTTTGCGAGGCGCTCAGATGGAACTGCTGGCGGAACGACGGAGCGAAGGCCGAGATCAGCCCCCAGGCGGCAAAGCAGATGGCGAATGAAATCGTGCCCAGGGCTAGATGGCGTGTGCCGGATTGGCGATCAGGCATGTCTTCCCCGCGTACTCGCCAGCATTCCGGCTACGATTCTATCGAATCGCGATCAGTCGCGTGCTGCCGGCTGACATTCCCAATGCTTGCTATGCTGAACTCGGGAAACTTCAGGCGCCTTATCCGTCACCTGCCGTGGCTGGTAAACGCAGCACGGCTCCTCCGCCATGACGTTGCCGGTCATCGCATGGGCGCGGGCACGCGAGCCGCCGCAGATCTCTTTGAACTCGCAGACGCCGCATTTGCCTTCGAGTTGTGAGGTGTCGCGCAGGCGGCGAAATAAGGGAGAATTCCGGTAGATGTCAGCCAGTGTTTGGTGCCGGATATTGCCGGCTGATTGCGGAAGGAAACCGCTGGGGTAAACCTCGCCGATGTCGGAGATGAACACAAAACCTTTGGCGTCGTTGAGACCGCGCGGAGCGCGCCCAATGCCGTCGCCGCCCAGCGCCGCCGGAAAATCTTCCGCCCATGGCACCGGCGTTCCGCCCGCTGCAATACGATTGCTTCGCTCTTCCGCGCGGCGTTGCAAAAGGAATCTGCGATAGTGCTGGGCTTCGGTGGTCTTGATGTCGAACTTGACTCGCTTCGCGGCGGCGTACAGTTTTTCGAATACTGCTTCAAACTCGACCGCGGTCAGCAAATCTTCCCGGCTGCCACGACCCGTCGGCACCAGGAAAAAGACGCTCCACAGCACGATATCCAGGGTTTCCAGCAGCGACAGCATGGCTTCGAAATCATCGACATTGCGGCGCGTCATGGTGGTGTTGATCTGCACCGGCAGCCGCAGTTGCGGGGCCCACTCGACCGCGTCCAGCGTGCGCCTGTAGGAGCCCGCGACGCGGCGAAAACTATCGTGAATGTCGGCGGTCGAGCCATCGAGGCTCACTGCCAGCCGAGCCAGCCCGCGCTCTTTCAACTCCGCCACGGCTGGTTTCGTTAGCAACGGCGTGGCGCTGGGTGTCATGGAAGTATGCACGCCGCGAGAGCTCGCGTATTTCACCAGCTCATAAATGTCGGGCCGCTTCAGCGGATCGCCACCGCTCAGCACGAATACCGGAACGCCCACGGCCGCGATCTCGTCGATGAGACGCTTGGCTTCTTCCGTGGTGAGTTCGTCCCGCTTGCGCAGGGGCTGTGCGCAGGCGCGGCAGTGCACGCATGCCAGATCACACGCCTGCGTCGTCTCCCAGATCGCGATGTAAGGACGTTCGTTGAAGTCCAGTTTGGCCGCCATGTGCATGCCCGCGTGTACGTCAGCATTGCAGCATGGCCGTCACCGGAGCCCAATGACCTTTGTCACACTGGCCGATATCAGCCCCGGCGTGACAGAGCATCGAAGGGCCAATCTGAAGGAAATTTTGATGGAACGGAGCCATTAGCCGGCGGTTGTCAGCGCGATGCGGCGGGAAACCGTCAATCCTTCAACGGGCCGCTCGCCGTGCCGCCATCCCACAGCACTTTCCAGGAGCCATCCTTCTGCTTCCCCCAGACGGTCAAGTATTGGCCCCTAACGCCGACCTTTTTATCCTTGGCATCCTTGGTGCGCAGTTCCCAGCTACCGGTGGTGAAACCCATCGTGCCGGAGTCGAACAACTGGCCTGACTCGGGTTTCCACGTCAGCTTGAAATCCGGATTCGACCAGTCCGGCGTCATGGTGGCGCGGATTGCCTCGCGCCCAATGTAGGGCTTCTCGCGCTGCAGGACGGTTTCGTCCGTCATGAATTCCATCCAGCCGTCGAGCCCGCGGGCGGAAGTGGCGGCATTGAAGTCACGATCCGCTTGCAGCAGCGGCGCCGCGCTTTCAGGCGCGCTCTGCGCCAGGGCACAGCCACAGCACGCCGCCAGAACGGCGGCGATCCAGAGAACTCTCATGTAGGAGACCTTTCGAAGCGAGAATGAAAACTGGGAATTGTATCGAAGTATCTGGCTGCCCCCCAGGGATTCGAACCCGATATGCTGATCCAGAGTCAGAATCAGGTTGCCACCAGCATATAACTCAGTATCACTCAAGCCTATTCTGATGTGGGAGTTACAAGCGCTTTCAACCACCCGCGAATGATACCGAGTGATACGATTTTTGACCGAGAGGGGGCACAAAAATGGGCACAAATTTGCCCTGGCAAAAGCTGGCCGCCTGGCACGTGGCGGACGTTGCTATCGGACGATCCAAAGGCTCTGGAGGCTATTGTTTGAGCAATTCGGACACCCGCACATCACACCCACCTGAAACGGCCCTTCGACGTGGGGAACAATGATTTTCGTCGGGATCTTGAACGCGGTATGCGCTACTACATAGTCAAATGCGCGAGTGCGCTCAGTCGGGTCACCACCTAGAGGCTTTTCCGTGCGGGGAGGGTCCTCTGCAAACCGGCAACCAGGACAAATGCGAACTATGCATTCTCCGCTTTTGGCCGTCGTACTGGAATCGTTATACACAAGAAACGTGGCTTCGGCGGTTCCGTCTTTGCTTACGGGGGTGGTCTGCCGCGTAACAGGCAGCGCGAGAGTGTCCTTAACATCAAACGAAGCCACGAGATTAGCTGGCGGTTCAGAACTCATGTTTTTGAGGATGCGCTGTTGATATGCCGCTATCTGCTTACGAAGCTGCTCTGACTGTGCCTTCGTATACAGCGTGCCGAGGTGGTCAAGGAAAGACTTGTTGTTTATTTCCTGCGCCTGCTGTGAGGATGCGATCGCCGATTCAAGACGGGTGATCTTCTCCGCACTCTTACTTAACAATTCATCCAACCGCCTTTGTTGCTCGTGCGCCTCCGCTTTTTCCTTTGCCGCTCGAGAGTTTGTTATGGCGAGATTTATACAGCCGCCGATCGCGACGGCAACAATCAAAATTAGAATCGTGTAACGCCTGGGATTCGAGCCATGGCCGACCCAATCCTTAACGAGATTGAAGATGCCGAGCGCGGCTGTGCTGACGAGAATGAAATAGTTAAGCATCCGTTGGGGTGTTCGCCGAGCTTAGAGCCGCTGAAGGCAAAAATCAACGCCTGCCCAGGGCACTGGCCGCGGTGCCTGCCAGCGGGTGCGCCTGGTAGCGGTGCTACGTGCTCACAAGACGCCTAGGGCGCGGCAGGCGGTTGGGACTGGGAGGCAGCCACGCGGCGGTTTTGTACCTCGACGGTAGATGCCTCGATTTGTTGAGCGAATAGCAAGAACGTTAATGAAATCTCCGTGTACTCGGTTGCAGAAATCGTCACCCGCTCCCCAGCCCTAAACACCTTCTCTTTGTCCGTGTACTCGATGCCGACTTCATCTCCCTGTGAAACCTGGCTGCCCGCGACTAGGACACGTTTTTCATCTCCAGTACGCGCTACGGGCTGAAGCGTTCGCCAACGGAGCGACAATCCCTGATCGGTGGATTGCTTCAAATCGGCGGCGCCAACGATTCCATCCCTATGAGTGAGACAGTTTCGCACTGCATTAAGGCTCAGGATGCGATCGGATAACTCGGGACGTTGCCACCCATACGTTTCCTCTAAATGTTCGAGCTTTTGTGGTAGAGGAAATCGGTCGAATTTTGCCCCACCGCGAATAATGATGGTGTTCCATTCTTCGCCCGTGAACTGCATGTTTAGACGGAATTTTCCGTCCTCGATTGGCTTTACTGACCCGGCGCGCGTCCAAACGAAACAGAACCTTCTTGCCCATTCGAGTGTGCCGCCGATTGCCTCAACACAATCGCGAAGGCCATTTCCAAGTACCCACGATCGAAATTCGGCACGTGCCGCTTCTATGTCAAGCGCTCGATTACGCGCGGGGTTCACCTGACCGAAGGTGCCAGGAATCTGGAGGTCAACTGGTTTGGCGTGATCGGCAGCCTGAAGGGCGAAGGCAACAAGATCGCGCGAGCGCTGTAGCGCGGCCTGAAGGACTCCAGCTGGCATTTGCAGTTCAAGGCTCATAAGCCGCTCTCTAAGACATTTTACCTGCGCAGAAAACCGGCACTCCCGAGGCTGGGCAAATCTCGCCACTAGCCTGCCGCTCGAAGTTTTGATACTTTCCCGGCATCAAATGGCCCTTTCTCAATCGGATTTACGGATTGGAGCTGAGCAGTTCTCGCGCGAGTGGGCGTCCGCTCGTCGAGAGCGCCAGGACGCGCAGACATTTTGGAATGAGTTCTTTCAGATTTTCGGAGTCACCCGAAGGCGCGTCGCATCATTCGAAGAACCTGTCAAATTGCTTGGGGACAGTCGTGGCTCGATCGACTTGCTCTGGCCAGGCGTCTTGATCGTTGAGCATAAGTCTGCTGGTGAGGACCTTGATCGTGCGCACGCGCAGGCGATCGATTACTTTCCCGGTATCGCGGAATCGAAGCTGCCACGCTACGTTCTGGTTTCTGACTTTCAGCGGTTTCGACTTCACGATCTCGAAACAGGGGAGCAGAAGGATTTTTTGCTTCAACACCTGAGCAGGAACCTCAACCTGTTCGGGTTCATCACGGGATATCAGCGGACAACATTCGTTGATTCCGACCCTGTCAACGTACACGCCGCAACGAAGATCGGCGAACTTCACGATCAACTGTACGACGCTGACTTTCGCGGGCACGCTCTTGAGATATTTCTTGTTCGGATCGTGTACTGCTTATTCGCGGATGACACTGGAATTTTCCAGGCGCGAGACCAATTTCACTTTCAGATTCTTGAGAAGACGCGGTCAGATGGTTCTGACCTCGGTTCGCACCTCGCTTACATCTTCCAAATCCTCAACACACCTCAGGAGCGGCGCCCTGCAACACTGGATGAAGAACTTAAGACTCTGCCGTATGTGAATGGCGGGCTGTTTAGCGAATCGCTTCCGATCCCGACCTTCGACGTACACAGCCGAAACCTGTTGCTTGCCTGCTTTGAGTTCGACTGGAGCGCGGTCTCCCCGGCGATTTTTGGCTCGATGTTTCAGGCCGTCATGAGTCGCGACCCCGAACGACGTCACGCCATCGGCGGGCACTACACGTCAGAAAAAAACATACTGAAGGTGTTGCGCGGTCTTTTTCTTGATGACCTGTTGCATGAATTTGAATCGATCCGGCACGATCTACGAGCGTTACGCGCATTTAACGAAAAGCTGGGTGGTCTGAAGCTGTTTGACCCCGCTTGCGGCTGCGGAAACTTCCTTGTCATTGCGTATCGCGAGCTTCGCCAGCTTGAAATTAAGGTACTGGAACGCATCGTTGAACTCGACCCACAAGCCATCTCGGATGTGACAATCCTCTGCAAGATCGATGTGGACCAGCTAACCGGTATTGAGATTGAGGAAAACCCCGCAGCGATCGCCGAGGTTGCGACCTGGATCACCGATCATCAAATGAATCAGCAGCTCTCAGAGACTTTCGGACGATCGCTTAGTCGATTGCCGCTGACGAAGTCCGCACGGATTCTCCGCAGTAACGCGCTGCGAATTGATTGGCGGACCCTCTTTGAAATCGAGGACATCATCAACGGGCGTGTGCTCGTGTTCGGCAATCCGCCATTCGTTGCGAAGGCGAACCGCAATGACTCACAAAACAGCGATCAAACCGTAGTGTGTGCCCACATTGCCAGATCAGGCGTGCTGGACTATGTGAGCTGTTGGTTCGTTAAGGCGGCAGAGCTGCTAGATGGGTCACGCACCAGAGCAGCTTTTGTGGCAACGAACTCCATCACCCAGGGCGAGCAGGTCGGAATCCTGTGGCCGTATCTGCGACGGCGCGGAATGCGCACCTTCTTCGCACACCGCACGTTCAAGTGGCAAAACGAGGCACCAGACCAGGCTGCGGTATTTTGCGTAATCATTGGTTTTGCCGCATTCGATATCCAAGGCAAACGTATCTTTGAGTACGAATCGCCAGATGCCGATCCAGTCGAGCGCCGCGTCGCGCGCGTCAGTCCATACTTAATTGAAGCCAACGAGGATCTCGTCGTTACATCGCGTACAGCTCCCCTTTGCGCGGTACCAGAAATTAGGTTTGGCAGCATGCCTAACGACGGCGGCGGATTACTGTTCTCGGAAGGTGAGGCCGCGGTGTTCTTAGGTGAAGAACCTGGCGCGCGCCCGTACATACGTCGCTTCACAGGCTCAGTTGAGTTCATCAACGGGATTAAAAGATATTGTCTGTGGCTGAAGGACGCGGCGCCAAGTGACCTGCGGCGCTTGCCTCACGTTCTTCGGCGCCTGCATGACGTTACGGAGCATCGGCGCGAAAGCAATCGGCCGCAGACGCAGGCGCTAGCGGCAACGCCCGCTTTATTCGGCGAGGATCGACAGCCCACGACTAGGTACATTCTCATTCCATCTGTGTCGTCGGAGCGTCGGAACTACATTCCAATGAGCTTCATGGAACCTGAGGTCATCGCTTCGAACCTCTGTCTCACGATCGCTGGTGCCGACCTGTTTCACTTTGGCGTATTGTCCTCGACCATGCACATGGCATGGGTGCGAACGGTGGCGGGAAGATTGAAGGGCGACTACCGCTACTCCAATCAAATCGTTTACAACAACTACCCTTGGCCTCGGGACGTTAGCGAACGCGCTCGACAGCGAGTCGTAGATGCAGTCGATCGGGTGCTGGAAATTCGATCGCGCTATGCCGATGCCACGCTGGCCGATCTTTACGATCCACTGACAATGCCGGCAGATTTGTTGAATGCGCAGCACCAACTCGATCGCGCTGTCGATCGTTGCTATCGCGCTACTGCATTTGCGACGGAATCGGAACGTGTCGAATATCTGTTCGCGCTTTACTCCGAGTACTCTGCGCCTCTGACGCGCCGACCACGCCGCGCGCGACGGCAGAGCGCCTCGCAATAATCGTATTAGATGATGAATGCGAAGCTATCTAACGTGACTTCAGCTGGCTGTCCATGTGTGAGCCTCACCGAAAACTTAGGTCGTAATTCAGCCGATACGGTTTGAACAACTGCCTCGGGAACTGCGATTGGAACCTGGTCCCACGCGGAAATAACGCCATGGGAAAAAGGGACGTATTTGCTCAGTACTACATTATTTTCTTGGTCGATGTTGCTTGGTAGTGTGACCGCAGCTGGTAACTTAACGGACGGCGGACTCGTGTTGACAGTGAAGGCTGGTTCCCAGCCGTGATGAGGAACAGGCGAAATGTACGACAAAACCGTCGAATAGCTCTTAAGCTGAATGTCGAATTTGACCAGGTAAGTCAGCTCAGCAAACTGTGCTTCGGTCGAAATCTGAAAGATGGAGCCGCCGTGGAATTCGGTGGCGGTAACGCTGTGAGACACGACGGTCGATACTGGAAACTGAGCTTCAACGAACTTCGCTAAGA
The DNA here is from genome assembly GCA_051006995.1 of Terriglobales bacterium. Classification (GTDB taxonomy): domain Bacteria; phylum Acidobacteriota; class Terriglobia; order Terriglobales; family Acidobacteriaceae; genus JAIQGF01. The sequence continues at coordinate 182,561 of JBPCSQ010000008.1, read as the reverse complement.
GTAGCTCTGAGAGCCTTGCGACACCGAACAACTCTATTGCCCACTTCGGATCAGCAGGACGTGCGACGAGGCCATTTTCGGCAAGAAATGCTTCCAAGGTGCGGTACAGACGAATTGAGACGTGCGCGTTGATTATGTCAGACTGAATTTCCGGTAGTGGTTTATCAGCACCTTCTTGCCAGAACCCCTTGTCGCTCGTTATGAGGGTTACGTCCCTTTTTTCCTTTTTCGCATACGCCAATATTGAGAGCCACAAAATTACGTCGCGGAGTTCCTCGCCTTTCTTGTTTGCGGGCGGAATCCGCTTTACTGCCCTCGTCACAACCTCATCGATCGTGACGTCAGCGTAATCTGACACGACTACGACGCGGGCGCCGCCCCCGTTCTTCAGGCGCTCAGAAAGAGCCTTTACCTCGACCTCCATTTCAGGCCGCCGCGAGTGGTCCGTGATTAAGAAGCCGGTTGCTGTGTTCCAGGGGTCCAGAATGTTTATCTGAAACTTTCGGCGGTAGTTCTCGACAACTTCATCGTGTACAAGCTTGAAGAGCACAAGCTGCCCGTTGCACTTGCGCAAGTAATCCCGCAGCGCATCAAAACGGGCTGACTTCATCGGGTAGTCAGACGAATAACTATTCGAATCAAGAACTATGTCCATCGTGACTAGAGAGTACTGCGGCGTTCAGCTGTTCGCAATCGGACAGACGCTCACGAGCGCGGCTTTATTTCCGGCCATCTGCGTCTCCCGTGTTATTGATCACGGCGACTAGAGCGGCACCTAAGCGCTGCTTTATGACTGCAAGCGGCTGGCGGTGCAATTCGGGCGCGATGCGGCCCGGTAGCGCAAGCAATTCGCGGCGAATTTGCGCGGTTGCGCTACGCCTGGCCCGCTCCCTGAGTACCGCCAATCGGGCGTCTTTTCGTTTCGGGTGAAGCGGCCCAAGTTTGGCGCGTTTCATGAACCATTCAATACAGGCGGCCACATCGTACCGGCCGTGCCCGATTCGGGGCATACCCTCTCGCGCAAGAAGCTGCACAAGGCGAGCCGTGCAACCCAGCGCCTGGGCCACCTCTTTGACTCCCGCTCCCTTCATACCCTCACCTCAAAAGCGAAATCGAAAGCGAAACGGCAAGGTCTAAAAAAAATCTTTACAGTGCCCCCCACCCGCACCCGCCGTCACCCGCGGTGGGGTGCACCCGGCCAGAGGGACCCGGCACGCCTGCGGGTGTACCACGTCAACCGCGTTCATCATTGATGGCCCTCCAACTTCGGCACATCCCAGGGTGTACCCTTAGGGCGCCGTGGTGCGCGGCGCCCCAGGGTTTGCGTCGCGGGCTGTCGCCCAGGTCCGCGAGGTTGGCAGCGCGACACCGCGCGCGCCTTTATCGTGCGAGGGTTAGAACGCTGCGCCTGGAAAAGTAAGCAAAAGGAGCGCACACGCCCGGCGACCGCACGATCTCTTAGCGCCGAAATACCGCGGGCTTTGCGGCTTCTTCCAGCGCCCGCTTTCCGGCGACATCTCGCACCGCATCCTTCAGCCGCCCCAGGTGCGCGATCGCTTCGTCAAGCTGGAGCGCGACATATGCCGCGGCCAACTTGGCCGCTACGATTTCTTCCGCCGCGGCGGCGCCGCCGAGTCGTTCCAAGTTGTCCATTTGATCGCGCAACGCGCCCAGGGTTTGCTCACCCCTGCAGATGTTGAACGAGCAGGCGCTGCGAAATTCGTTCTTACAGTCGGATAAACGCATCAGTTTCCTCCATTCAAATTTGTGGTTACTTCGCGCACGGCGTCCGCATAGCTAAGAACGAAGCCCAGGCGTCCCCGCTGGGAGCGGTGAATGGCCGCCAGCCGCGCCACGATCGCGGGCTGCTGCCCCGCCGTTCTGTGCTGGACGGCTTTAACGATTGCGATGGCTTCGGAAATTGAAATTTCCTCGCCAGCTTCGGCCAGTTGCCGCTGAATTCGGGCCGCCTCGATGGCCAGCGGCTGCGCCAAATTCACTACTGCAATTTCGTCAATGCTGATCGCCATACGTTTTGCCTCACTTTCGTTTTGGCTGGGGATGCCGCCCGCCATCCCCCACCCGGCAGTCGCTAGTTCGCGGTGCCGTTCGGCCCCGGTTATGCCGTCGCCAGCCAAGCGCTACTGGTGGCGATCACCAGGCGGCCCAGGGTCCACCCCGAAATCATCGTGCTGGCGCTTGCGGCGTCAGTACATTGGGCCGCGCCGCCAGTTCCTGCACCTGCTGCTTAACGCGGCTGATGTAATCGCGTGCCCAATCCGCCAAGCCGCGGCTCTCCACCTTCAGGTACGTTGCGCCGGGATGCGACATGGCATTGGCACGCGGAAGCGATTGCGAAAATCTGGCGCGCAGATAAAAGGCCGCCGCATCACCAGCAACTTCTTCCATCGCGCGCCCTCGCCGTCCAAGCGCTTGCGCCGCTCTGTCGAATTCGCGCGCCAGCGCCTGAGCCTCGGCAATGACGCGAACCGCCGCACCTACTGCGTCCTCGATTTTTGGGCCTAACCCCTCATACTGCGCCAGCAGCCGCTGTGCCCGGGCGGCATCGCTTTCAGACTCCGCTTTCTTCTTCCCAAACATTCAGCCTCCTAGAAATTGCGAAATTGCACAGCCACCACACCCGCGCCCTGGATGGTGGCCAGGGCTTCCTGCATCGTGCTGCGATACTTTTCCGCTTGTTCCGCGAATTCCGCCGTGGGTGCCTGCACAAACAGCACGCCCGCCGCATCCAGGCACAGGTAGCGGCACGGCTTAATCCAGGTTTCCCAGCTGCGCGGGTTCACGTGCTTTTGCGTGTACGCCTGCACCGCCGCCCACGCCATGGCGCCCAATTCCCCGTGGCCGTTGCTGTTCGCCTGCACGAAGGCTTCGCGCAATTGTTCGGCGGATTGCTGAGGCGCTGCGGGTTGTGCCGCGACCGTCCATCTGTTGGGGAAAACGTTTGCCAGGACGCGAGATCGCAGATCATCAATGCTAAGGACCCTCTTGGGCCGCCTGTACCTGTTTAGTGGCCCACCCAGATAGTCAGTAAGAGCGCCGATCCAAGCTTTGACCGATTCGGTGCGGTTAACTTCACTCAGGAAGCGAAAGCCTACGCAGACGGCCAGATCGTCTCCGCTCACCTGCGGGCGCTTCTTCAACATTCGTTTTACCGCGGCACAGTCCGCCTCATCGAAGATCATGGGCGCGTGTTCCGGCCAGTAGCGGGTGATCGCTTCCACTACCGCCTCATATCGCGGGTCCGGCTGTTCGCTTTGATCGGGTGGTGCTAGCACCAGCGCGGGCGCCGCCGCAGGCGGTGCCAAGGTTTTAATCTCTGAAGTAGTCTCTGAAGTAGTCTCTGCTTCCTTTAAGACTTTGCGGTTTTCGCTGGTCTGTTTCTGTGATTTTCTCGAAATTGAACCAGCTGATTTCACAGAATCAATTCCGTGAATTTCACAGAATTGGAGAATTGCTTCCGCAACGGCATCGCTGTCCACCCGATAGAAAACGCGCGGGGGAATCCCTTTGACCTTGCTTAGCATGAAGCCGCGCTTTGCCAATTCGGCGCGTGCTACGCGCTGCTCATGGGCGGTCAAACATATTTCGTCCTGCCACTCGTTTTGGCTTTTGAAAAACTCACCGTGTGCGTCGCTGTTAGTGCGCTCAACAACATCAAGCCAGTACAACGCCTGCGAGAGCATCAGCCCGGCTGGAACGCTGCCCGTGATCTTGGCCAAGATCGGTTGGAAAGCGACAGGGCGGCAAGCCATTTGCCGCATGACCGCCTTCACCTGATCTGCCGCGCCGCTCTGCTCACGATTTGTGGTGTCGCTGGCCATCGCGCCCTACCTACACCCCAGCGGCGGAACGGTGCCTTCGCGGATAAGACGCTCGACTGTCTCCAGCGGAATTCTGACCGAGCGGCCCACACGAACAAATTCAATGCGCCTCAACGCAATCCACTTGCGAACGGTTGGGTTCTTTATACCGAGCGCCGCTGAAGTTTCAGGAACCGTCAGTAGTCTTGGTAGCATCGCGCAATATCCCTCCATCGCCCGCATTCTCTCCGCGGCGCGCCCGGTATTTCAATGTCCTACGTGATAGGACACCTGTGGATAACTGCGCGCATTTGCTTATTGACTTATCTGCTCACCAACTCATATGCTCACATCGAGCAGAAACAGCGCGGAGGAATACAGATGCGAAGCAAAATGCGAGTGCCAGTAAGCGAACGAGCACTGCTCCAGAGAATCAATCGGAAGTTGGCTGCGGAAAACGAATCCGTGCGTAAGACGCGGGCCACTCTCATGGAGCGGCAGCCGAGGTTTGGGAGGTATCACCGCGTGGACTTCATCCGTAACGTCCTACTCGATTTCGACGTGGACCTCCAGGAGTGCGGCCGTGAAATCGGGGTTTTGGCCGAATGGGAGGAAATCCGATGAGCCTATACAGGCGTGGTGACACTATTTGGTACAAATTCAAGTTCGCCGGGCAGACCATCCGCGAAAGTTCGAAAAGCAGTTCCAAGACGATCGCTAAAGATGCCGAGCGCACGCGGCGCCGCGAACTGGAGATGAGCTTTAATCGCATCCCCCAGCGTAAGCAGCCGCCGCTGTTCGCAGTGGCAGCGAAAGAATGGCTGGCGACGAAGGAATCCAAAGCCGCCAAAACTCTGCTGGGCTACACCCAGCGCCTGAGGCCCGTGGTGGCCGCCTTCGGGAAGCGACTTGTCTGCGACATCGCGGCAGATGACATCCTGGCTTATTGGTCCGCCCGCCAGCGCGATGGCGCTTCGAATCGGACCATCAATTACGAAACCTGCTGCCTGCGAGGCGTGCTGAGACGGCACAAGATGTGGCTCGTAATTGCCCAGGATTTCGCGGCGCGCGATCTGAGGCTGAAGCTGGAAGAAAACCACGACGCGGGCCGGGCGATTTCGACAGCCGATGAAGGCAAAATACTTGATGCGTGCCGCACCAGCAAGGCGCCCTCACTGCTTCCCTTGTTCGTTTTCGCCCGCGATACCGGGCTGCGCGCTGCCGAAACACAGGCGCTGCGCCGCCGCGATCTACACCTGACGTGGAACAATGGCGCCATCACGTCGGGCGAAGTGATCGTGCCGCTGTCCAAAACAGAAGCTGGCGTGGGCCGCAGCGTTCCGCTGTCCGCGGACGTGTGCGGCGCGCTTACACTTTGGCTTTCACGGTTTCCGAGTGCTGGGCTGAATTCCTACGTGTTCCCCAGCCATGAAGTGCGGATGGCGAAGGGCGGTCAGGAAACGAAGATCACCGCCGTCCAACTAAATGTTCCTGTGCAGTCGTGGCAGCGCGCCTGGCGCACAGCGCTGAAGGCCGCGGGCGTGCATTACCGCTGGCACGATCTACGCCACAGCTTCATCACCCGCCTGGCGGAAAACCCCGCCGTGTCAGAACAGACCATCCGCGCCTTGGCTGGGCACGTTTCTAAACAGATGCTGGAGAGGTATTCGCACATCAGGCGCCACGCGAAGCAGGAAGCGATCGCGGCCTTACAGGCAGCGCGCGCAGCGGTTCCCGCAGAGGGGGCACAAAAATGGGCACAATCGGGAGAAGGCGAAGAACAGCGGGCAGCGGTAACTCATTGAAAATGATTTGGCTGCCCCCCAGGGATTCGAACCCCGATATGCTGATCCAGAGTCAGCTGTCCTACCATTGAACGAGGGGGCAGCGAGCCAGGCCGGCCGGATGCGCGGGAACCGCGAATCCATCTCGATTTTATGTGGTGTTCTCGATGGCGGTCAAATTTCCGGTCCCTCCAGTAGCCCAGTAACTCAGTAGTTCGGTACGCGACAACCGGCCAAGCCACGCACTGCATCGCTGAGCTACTGAGTTACTGACGTACTGATCTACTCCCCAGTACAATGGCGCGTCCGATTCCTACGGAGGCACTGATATGGCTACGCAATTAGGCACGGTGGAAACGATCCATGATCCCACCGAGGTGGCGCGGCGGCCGCTGGCAGTGGAGAAGTGCTCGCTGGTGGTGGTGGACATTCAGGAGAAGCTGTTGCCGCCGATCTTCGAAAAAGAGCGCCTGATCCGCAATTCGCAGCTCCTGATCCGCCTGGCGAACGTGCTGGAGCTGCCCGTGCTGGTGACCACCCAGTACGTCAAGGGGCTGGGGCCGGTGGTGCCCGAGATTGCTTCCCTGCTGCCGAGGGCCAACGCCATCGATAAGATGGAGTTCGGCTGCTTCGGCAGCGAGCAGTTCTGCTCGGCGGTGAAGTCACTGCCCGGCAAGCGCAACACGCTGCTGCTGTGCGGCATGGAAACGCACATCTGCGTCATGCAGACGGGGCTGGGAGCGCTGAACCAGGGATACCTGGTGCACGTCGCCTCCGACGCCGTGAGCTCGCGCGCGGAATGGAACTGGAAGATCGGGTTGCGGCGCATGGAGTCCGCAGGCGCGGTGATCTCGACCACCGAGATGATGATTTACGAACTGCTGCGCGCGTCAGGCACGAAAGCGTTCAAGGAGATGCTGCAACATCTGAAATAGCTATCAGCTCTCAGCTTTCAGTAAAGACAGATCGGCCACTGATCAACACGGATTAACACTGATATACAGACAAAATAATCAGTGTTGATCTGTGTTGATCAGTGGCTAATTCTTCTTGAGGAGGTTACTCCGCCGCTTCAGTCTCGCCGCCCTCTTCTTTCTTCTTGACGCGCACCACGGTGATCTTGGCGAAACCCTCTTCGAAGGTTGGGGCGCGGAGTTTCTGCGCCATGCGCTGCATCACATCTTCGGGGACAATGCGGGAGCGCCGGTGGTTGCGCTCCAGGCAGACCTCCAGCGGCACGTCGAAGTAAACCGCGTGGACCTCGTAACCGAAGTCGCGCGCCATCTTGATCCAGCCGTGGCGCTCGCGCGGCGAAAGGTTCGTGGCATCCACATAATTCCATGGCATGCGAGCCACCATGCGGGCGCGCAGCAGCGCGCGCAGAGTGCCAAACACCAGGTCCTGGTAGCGCTGCTCGGTAATGTCGTCGAACAGGATGGTGCGCAGCAGGTCGCTGGAGAGCGGCGTCACGCCGCGGCGCTTGAACCAACTGCTCTTGCCCGAGCCCGGAAGGCCGATCGCCAGCACAACCACACCCTTCGGCGTACGAGGCGCACGGTGAGCCGGCTGCGGCGGACGCGGTTCCGTCGGCGCGGTGGCGGCCGGCAGGTCTGGAGCAATTTCGGAAGCAGCGGGCTCAGCCGACGGCTCGATCACCGGCTCGACCGCGGGTTTGGTGCCCTGAGTACGGGGCCGGCCACGTCCTCCGCGGCGGCCGCGGCGGCCACGACGGTTGCCGCGGCCAGCTTGTGGCGGCGCGGCTTCCGCGGAAATGTCTTCCCCCGCTTCGCGAGGGTGCGGCTCGGGTTCAGGAGGCGGCGCAGGAGCTTCGAGCCTGCGGTCCATGTCCGGGTACAACGGTTGGAGGGGCTCCGGTTGCGCGGCTTTCTGTCCGGGAGTTTGCGGTTTTCGAGTGCGCCGCCTCTGGCGGTCGCGCTGCCACTTGCGCATGGTGCGATTGGAACACAGCAGGGCAAGGTTCGGCAACGCGAGCCGGCATTCCGTGATTTGCGCCTGCACTGCCCCGGTGTTACGATTTTTCGTTTTCCCACCCAGCGTGGAACTCATCTGTAACGCGCACGGATTCTGGAGGCAGCATGGCAATCAAAGTCGGGATTAACGGATTCGGCCGCATCGGCCGCAACATTCTTCGCGCCTCGCTTGGCGAGTCCAACCTGGAGTTCGTCGCGGTGAACGATCTGACCGACCCCAAGACGCTGGCGCACCTGCTCAAGTATGACTCTGTGCTCGGCAACCTGACCCACGACGTCCAAGCCGGACAGGACTGCATCAAGGTGGACCAGCGGAGCGTGCGCGTGTTCTCGGAAAAGGATCCGGCGAAGATCAACTGGGAGTCGGTGGGCGCGCAAGTGGTGGTGGAATCCACCGGACGATTCACCAACGCCGAGGACGCCAAGAAGCATCTGCGCGGGCCGGTGAAGAAGGTCATCATCTCGGCCCCGGCCAAGAACGAGGACATCACCATCGTGTTGGGCGTCAATGAGGACAAGTATGACCCGGCGAAGCACAACATTATCTCCAACGCTTCCTGCACCACGAATTGCCTGGCGCCGATCACCAAGGTAGTGAACGACAATTTCAAAATCGTCAGCGGCACCATGACCACCATCCACTCCTACACCAATGACCAGGTGATTCTCGATTTCCCGCACAAGGACCTGCGGCGGGCGCGGGCGGCGGCGCTATCCATGATTCCGACCAGTACCGGCGCGGCCAAGGCAATCTACCTGGTGATTCCGGAGATGAAAGGCAAGCTCGACGGTTTTGCCATGCGCGTTCCCACGCCCAATGTTTCGGTCGTGGACCTGGTTGTTTTCGTGGAGAAGAAGACGACGGTCGAGGAAGTGAACGCGGCGATGAAGAAGGCGACGCAGTCTGGTCCGCTGAAGCCTTACTTGGGATACGAGGAGCAGGAACTGGTCTCGACGGACTACCGCCACGACGACCGTTCGTCCATCGTGGACGCGCCGCTCACCCGCGTGGTGGCCGGCAACGGCGTGAAGGTGATCTCCTGGTACGACAACGAGTGGGGCTACTCCTGTCGCGTGCGGGATTTGATCAGCTTCATCGGGAGTAAGGGATTGTAAGGCGTTTCAAGGTTTCAAAATTTCAAGCTTTCGCGTATCACCGCGTAAAACTTTGAAACGTGAAACCTTGAAAACCTGGTTTTTCCATGCCTACCGCGACCAAGCACGAGGTGTCAGCTCGTATGGCAAAACTCTCCATCCGTGATCTGCTGCTGAGCAATCACCGCATCTTTATGCGCGTGGACTTCAACGTGCCGCTGGACGACAGCGGCCGCGTGACCGACGACACCCGCATTCGCGAGACGCTGCCGACCATCGAGTACGCGCTGCGCCACGGGGCGCGGCTGATCCTCGCGTCGCACCTGGGTAGACCGAAAGGCAAGCCCAATCCGAAGATGAGCCTGCGGCCGGTGGCCGAGCGGCTGCGCATGCTGCTGGACAATCAGCTGAGTCGTGGCGAGAACGTCGGCTTCTGTACCGACTGTGTCGGGATGCAAGCGGAAGAGATGGCCTCGAAGCTGGAAAAAGGCCAGACCCTGCTGCTGGAAAATGTCCGCTTCCACGCCGAGGAGGAAGCCAACGACGAGAAATTTTCCAAGGAAATGTCGAAACTGGCCGACTACTACGTGAACGACGCGTTCGGTACGGCGCATCGCGCACATGCTTCGACCGTGGGAATCACGAAATTTGTCGAGAAATCCGCCGCCGGGCTGCTGATGGAAAAGGAACTCGAGTACCTGGGCAAGGCGCTGCACAGCCCCGCCAAGCCCTTCGTAGCCATTCTTGGTGGAGCAAAGGTGAGCGACAAGATCGGCGTGATCAAGCACCTGATGTCGAAGGTGGACGCGCTCATCATCGGCGGAGGCATGGCGTACACCTTCCTGAAGGTACAGGGGCAGGAGGTCGGCAAATCGCTGGTTGAGGAAGACAAGCTCGACCTGGCCAAGCAGATCCTGCAGGACGCGCACACCCACAAGGTCAAGTTCCTGCTGCCGGTAGATCATGTGGTGGCAGCAAAGATCGCGGAAGACGCGGCGCCGCATAACATCGGCCAAGGACAGCCGATTCCAGCCGACATGATGGGCCTCGATATCGGGCCGAAGACCATCGAACTGTTCTCGGAGGAAATCGCGCGCGCCAAAACCATCGTGTGGAACGGGCCGATGGGCGTATTCGAAATGCCGACGTTCGCCCGCGGCACGCGCAAGATCGCCTCCGCGGTAGCAGACAATCCCGGAGCGACGTCGATCGTCGGCGGCGGCGATACGGTGGCGGCAATCCACGACGCCGGTGTGGCCGACAAGATCACGCACATCTCCACCGGCGGCGGCGCCTCGCTGGAGTTTCTGGAAGGCAAGAAGCTGCCCGGTGTGGAAGCCCTCAGCGACAAGAAGTGATTCGGAATGCTCGACGTGGTGTTGAACTTGCTTCTTGAGTGGCTCGGCTATCGAGACCGCACGCGCGAGGAGCAGCGCGCAGCCGCAGCGGAAGCTGAACGCAAGCACGATGAGCAGACCGTCGGGCGGAGAACGCCGGATAACGACCTTTGAAATCGCTCCCATGAACGACGTCCGAATCGCCATCGTGCCCGGTCGTTCCATCACCCTCCTCGCTGGCGACATTACCCAGCAGGACAGTGATGCCATTGTGAATGCGGCCAATGAGCATCTTGCCCCGGGTGGCGGCGTGTGCGGTGCGATTCACCGCGGCGGCGGAGCGGCGATCTGGGAAGAGTGCAAAGCCATTGTTGCCAGGCAAGGGCCGCTTCCAACCGGTAGGGCGGTCGCCACCGGCGGTGGCAAGCTCCCGGCGCGCTATGTGATCCACACCGTCGGGCCGGTGTGGCATGGAGGCCGAAATGGCGAACCGGAGTTGCTGGCGAGTTGCTACCTTGAGTCGGTGCGGGTGGCGGACGAGCTTGGATTGAAAAGCATTGCCTTCCCTTCCATCTCCACCGGCATCTTCGGTTATCCGCTGGAGAAGGCCGCACCGGTGGCATTGCGGGCGGTGGCAGATGCATTAGCCCGGTCGCAGAGTGCTGTGGACGTGCGTTTCGTGTTGTTCGATCATGCAACCATGTCCGCCTACGAGCGCGCTGCTGATTCCGTGCTCGTGAAACGCGAAACTCGAAACGTGAAACATTCCTGAGAGCTCATGCGCAAAAAACTGATCGCCGCCAATTGGAAGATGTACAAGACACCCGACGAGACTTTCGCCTTTTTCCAAACATTCCTGAAGGAAGTGTCGGGACACAACCGCGATGAAATCGTCGTTTGCCCGCCATTCGTGGACCTGGCCACGGCGGTCCAGGCGGCGAGACATTCCAACGTGCAGGTCGGGGCGCAAGACATGTACTGGAAAGACGAAGGCGCGTTCACTGGCCAGGTCTCGGCCAAGATGCTGCTGGCCGTAGGCTGCACCCACGTGATCCTCGGGCACTCCGAGCGCCGGCAGTACTTCGGCGAGACCGACGACACGGTGAACCTCAAACTGAAAGCAGCGCTGGAGGCCGGACTGGTACCGATTGTCTGCGTCGGCGAGGTGCTGCAGGAGCGCGAAGCCAACCTGACCGAAGACGTGTTGCGGCGGCAATGCACGGGCGCGCTGCGCGGCATTTCCGGCGATAAAGCCGCGCCGCTGGTGATTGCCTACGAACCCGTGTGGGCGATCGGTACCGGCAAAACCGCGACGCCCGCGATTGCTGCCGACGCGCACGCCGTCGTCCGCGCCGAAGCCGCCAAGGCTCTCGGACAAACGGCCGCCGACAACCTGCGCATCCTGTACGGCGGCAGCGTAAAGCCGGATAACGCTAAGGCCCTGATGTCGCAGTCGGAAATCGACGGCGCGCTGGTCGGCGGCGCAAGCCTGGACCCGAAGTCATTTACCGCGATCGTGAAGTACTAAGAGAAACGGCCACAGATCAACACTGATTAACACTGATCAAACATTGCATTCTTCCCGCCTTGATCTGTGTTCATCAGTGTTGATCTGTGGCTGCTTTGTTTTGCCCACACGAGTCTGCAACAATTCTTTTGGAGGTTCGTATGCCACGCTCAGAACACGAAGCCGTTCGCGTCGCCGTGGTCGGCACCGGCAACGTGGGCTCGACGTTCGCCTACGCGCTGCTACTCAGCGGTCTGGCGGCCGAGATCGTTCTCATTGACGCCAACCGCACCAAGGCCGAAGGCGAACAGATGGACCTCAACCATGCCGAGCCGTTCGCCCACCCTACCAAAATCTGGGCTGGCGATTACGCGGACTGCGAGGGCGCCGTGATTACCGTCATTGCCGCCGGCGCCAATCAGAAGCCGGGGGAGACGCGGCTCGACCTGGTGAAGAAGAACGCCGCGATCTTCGCGCAAATCATTCCCCACGTGACGCGCCACAATCCCGAAGGCATTATTCTGATCGCGACCAACCCGGTAGATGTGCTGACCTATGCATCGCTGCGCCTTTCAGGGCTGCCTTCGGAGCGCGTGATCGGCTCCGGTACGATTCTCGATACGGCACGCTTTCGCTACATGCTCAGCCAGCATTTCGGCGTGGATTCGCGCAGCGTGCACGCCTACATCATCGGCGAGCACGGCGACAGCGAAGTCCCGGTGTGGTCGCTGGCGAACATCGGCGGCATGCATCTTCAGGAATTTGCGCGGGCGCAGGGGATTGCATGCCACCAGCCGGAGCTCGACGAAATCTTCCGCTGTACCCGCGATGCGGCCTACGAGATCATCCGGCGTAAGGGCGCGACGTATTACGCGGTCGCGGCGGGGATCATGCGCATCGTGGAAGCCATCCTGCGCGACCAAGCCACGGTGCTTTCCGTCTCCAGCCTTGTGCGCGACTACTGCGGCATCCACGATGTGTGCTTGAGCCTCCCGACCGTACTTGACCGGGCCGGCGTGCACCAACAGTTGCGGCTGCCGTTGAACAAGGAAGAGGAAGACGGACTGCGCAAGTCGGCGGCGGTGCTGCAGAAGACGATCGAATCGCTGGAACTTCACGCGCCGACAGCTACGCGGTAGCTCGGCGGTGCTTATCCTGCGCCATTTTCTGCCGTAGCGCTGCAATCTGCTTCATGTGATGGCGAGTGTGTACCCAGTGGAAACGGCGCCACTGGCGCGCGGTCAGTGGGCCGATGATGGGATGGACGGCCACCACGCCGCCACCGAACTTGCCCTCGCACTCCGCGATTTTGCCGTCCATGGCTTCCAGTGCCTGACGAAATTTCTCGACCGCGTGCGCTGGATCGTTGCCTTGCGGCACCGTCCACTTGGGCGCTGGGCGTCCAGTGGGGAAAAATCCGATTTCCACGACCGCCGCAATGATCGCACGCTCGCGCAGCGTCGGTGCGCCTGACGGCGGGCCCTCCTGCAGGCAGCGATTCATGGCGAGGCCCGTGCTGCTGAAGGCGAGCGTGAGATGCTCGAGAATCTCGGCCGTGCTCCACTTCTCGCCCGCTCGCCAGGCGAGCTGCTCGGCCGTCATGCCGCGGGTTGCGAAGTCCGCCGCTTCCCAGGCTTTTTGCAAGCAGAAATCCATTGGGACTCTCTCGACGTCCGATACAATGATGAGTTTGCGCGGCGCGCAGCTGCGGTTTATGTGCGCCACGCAACGGGGATTCACGATGAGCAAGTACGTCTGCGCCCTGTTTCTTGCCCTGATCGCTCTCGCGGGATGCCAGAGCGGCACCGCGCCGCAGCCGGCCTCCAAGGCCGCTCCCGCGAAAAAAGAAGAGCCCACCACTACCTACACCGGGCGAGAAGCCTTTTATAAGACCTACGCGGCGGCGCGCCTGTGGGCGCCGGACGCGCGGCCCTTCAAGGTTACTTCCGAAATCAATAAAGACAGCAACGGGCGTGACGGCAAGTCGGCGATCTGGCGCGTCGGGTTCGCTTCGGCCGCCCGGCGCTCCATCAAGACTTTTGTCTGGTCGGGCACCCACAGCGAAGACGCGCCGCCGTTCGGCGTGAACTCCGGCACCGAGGACACTTATAACACCAGCAACAGCTCGACCCAGGTATTCGATCCGCAGTTTCTTAAGGTCGATACCGACAAAGCGCTGGAGACGTCGCAGCAGCACGGCGGCGCCAAGCTTCTCAAACAGAACGAGAAGCTACCCATCGTTTACCAACTGGATTGGGATCCGCGCGATAACATTCTCACCTGGCATGTGATTTACGGCAGCAACCGGCCCGACGCCAAGCTGGTGGTGGCCGTCAACGCCTCTACTGGCGATTTTGAGCGGGCGGAGAAGTAGGCGGGGTTTCCCTGGCGGAGCCATTGAGACGGGCCAGGGCTTGCCTGGCTTCCGCCGATCTCTCACCGCTGGGCAGGATCTTCAGATATTGCTGGTAATTGCCGCGCGCCTGGTCCGTCTTGCCGAGCTTTTCCTGCGCCTGCGCCAGCTTGAAGAACGCGATGGCATTGTTCGGCATCCATTCCAGGGCTCCCGCGTAGCGTGATTCGGCAGCGCGATAATTTTCACGCTTGAAGTAGAAGTCGCCGACCTCGACGTCCTTGTCGGCACGGTGCGGATCATAGGGCTTCGCCTGATGGCCGTAGTCGGAACTGGCGCCGGGCATCGGACCCAAACCTGGCTGGTCCTTGCTGGAGCTCTCCTGCGAGGAGCGCGGCGCCGGCTGGTTGGCGGGTATTTGTCGCCGCTCCTGCTCGGCTTGCTTCGCTTCCGACTCTTTTTCCTGCTCGGATTGCCCGCGGCAATCCTCGCGGCCGAAAATCTGGATGCAATTGGGTTTGGCGCGCCTCAGCACCTTCTTCGGCCCTGAAGCCGGCTTCTGCTCTGGCGGCTGCTCCTGCTGAGGCGGAGGTGGAGGCGGAGCGGGTTGCGCCTGCGGCTGCGGCGCGTCGGGAAGCTGCTGGTCGGAGCCTTGCTTGTCCTGCGCCAGCGCGCACAGGCTCAACAGCAAGATCGCAAATGTGATGTATGGCGACCGGGACATCAGGATGATTCTACATAACCCCGGGAACTCACATTAGTCGCATGGCCGCTTAGCACGTGGCACTAAGAAAAAAGACCGCCTCTCCGGGGGAAGAGAGGCGGCCGTTCGCGAAGGCTCCTTGGGGGAGGGGAGAAAACCTATTGCTGTTGCTGTGGCACGCTGGCCGAAGCCGAGGTGCTGTTTTCAGCGACGTTGGTCATCAGGCGGACGTCCACACGCCGGTTCTTGGCGCGCCCGGCCGTCGAGGCGTTTGGCGCCACCGGCTTATCCTTGCCCAGTCCGATGATGTAGATCTTGTGCGCCGGAATCTGGTACTTGGTCGCCAGATACTCGATCACCGAGTCGGCGCGGCGCTTGCTGAGCACGTAGTTGTAATTGGCGTTACCGACCGAATCGGTGTTGCCGTCCACCACCACGATGTAGTGCTTGGCATTGGGCAGCTCGGCGCCGAGTTCATCCAGCGCCTTGCGCGCCTTGGACGTCAGCTCGAACTTGTCGAAGCCGAAATGCACCGAGGTCTCGACCACGGGGCGGAAGTTGTCCAGGTTGGCGACGGTTCCGGTCAGCGAGTTGGCGCGATTGGCGGCCGAGGAGGCCAGCGTCTGCGCCTGGTCGGCGGCCTGGCCGGCAGCCATCGCCTTCTGATCGGCGGCGGCGGCCTTGGCCTGCACTGTCTGGATGCCCTGCTGGGCGCGCGTGTCGGTATCGCGAATGTCGCGCGTGTTCTTGGCGGTCAGGTCGTCGAGTTCATTGGTCTTGTTGATGGTGGGCGCAGTTTCGTTGCGCACGTACTTCTTCGACGCGCAACCGACTGTTACGAACATGCTGGCGGCGGCGATCAGTGCGATCAGGCTACGGTTCATGGGGGAAGACTCCTTCAAGATTCCGGGTGCCCCGGTCCACTTCACTAGGCCGGGTGCTCATAACTGCCGCGCGGCGGCATCGTTCCACAGAGCCGGGCAAGGCGACGGCGCTTTGGGAAGAGCAAGACTGCTGCCATTTATTCGATTGGCACGACCGCCGTAAGCAATTGATTCTGCAAGGATTCTTTGGCCCGACCAGAGCTGAGCCGGAGAGCAGCAGGAATTCCTGGCCGCACCAGTAGAATTTTTACCCGGCCCGACAGCCCTGCTAATCTCATAAGAGCGATGGATCTGCTCCAGAAAATCCGCACTCTTCCCACCCAGCCCGGCGTGTACCTCTACAAGAACGCCGACGGCGAGGTGATCTACGTCGGCAAGGCCAAGAGCCTGCGCAGCCGGGTGCGGAGCTACTTCGTCGAGGGCCGCGCCGAGGACGCCAAGACCGGCAGCCTGCTGCGCGAAGCGGTGGATGTCGAGTACATCGTCGTTGACAACGAGAAGGAAGCCCTCGCCCTCGAGAACAACCTGATCAAGCAGAAGCAGCCGCGCTTCAACATCCTGCTGCGCGACGACAAGACTTACCCCTACGTCAAACTCACGCTGGGTGAACGCTTTCCCCGGGTATTCGTCACCCGAAGGTTGAAGAAGGACGGCAGCCACTACTACGGCCCGTACTTCCCTGCCAGTCTGGCCTACCGCATCACCGATTTGATCCACCGCCATTTTCTGATCCCGAGCTGCAAGGTGGACCTGACCCGCTATCACCCGCGGCCCTGCCTGCAGTACTACATCGGGCGCTGCCTCGGGCCGTGCGTGCAGGGGCTCACCACGCCGGAGCGTTATCAGGAAGCCGTGCACGACGTGAAGATGTTTTTGGAAGGACGGCAGACGGAGCTTTCGCGCTCGCTGGAGCGCCGCATGGAAGCTGCCGCCGAGCAGCAGCAGTATGAGCTGGCGGCCAAGTACCGCGACCTGATTTCGACGGTCGAGCAGCTCCAGGACAAGCAGCGCATGGCCGCCGCCGAGGGCAGTGATGCCGACGTCTTCGGCTATCACTGGGAAAACCACATGCTCGCCGTCAACTTGTTCCACATGCGCGGCGGGCGCGTGCTCGACCGGCGCGAATTTTTCTGGGAAGACCTGCCCGAAGAAGTATCAAGTGCCAAGTACGAAGTGCGAAGTGAAACCCGGCTATCACACTCTTCGCACTTAGCACTTGGCACTTCGCACTCCTTCGACCCTGGAACCTTCTTCAGCGCTCTCCTTAAGCAGGTTTACATCGAGCAGCAGTACGTGCCGAAAGACATTTACGTCCCGGTGGAGTTCGAGGATCGCGAGATGCTGCAGGAACTGCTCTCCGAAAGCTGCTCTCACAAGGTCTGGATCAACGTTCCGCAGCGCGGCGAAAAGCGTTCTCTGATTGACCTGGCCGGACAAAACGCGAAGCAATCCTTCGACCAGCGTTTCCGGGTGATGAAGCCGGCGACCAAAGTCATCCAGGAAGCGCTGCAGGACGCACTCACCTTGCCCGAGTTGCCGCGGCGCGTTGAGTGCTTTGACATCTCGCACATTCAGGGCGCGGAAACGGTCGCTTCCATGGTCGTCTGGGAAGACGGAAAGATGAAGAAGAGCGACTATCGCAAGTTCATCATCCGCACCGTCGAAGGCGTAGACGATTTCGCCTCCATGCGCGAGGTGGTGGGCCGTCGCTATAAGCGCGTGCAGGAAGAAAAAGCCAAGATGCCGAGCCTGGTGCTGATTGATGGCGGCATCGGGCAGTTACACGCCGCCGCCGAGGCGCTGGAGTCGCTGGAGATCACCCACCAGCCGCTGGCCGCGATTGCCAAGCGCGAGGAGATCATCTACATCCACGGGCAGGAGGACGAGCCGGTTGTGCTCGACCGGCATTCGCCGGTGCTCCACCTGGTGCAGCTCATCCGCGACGAGGCCCACCGTTTCGCCGTTACCTTCCATCGCAAGCGGCGCGAGATGCGCGACCGCAGCACGGAATTGCGGGAGATCCCCGGCGTCGGCGAGCGTACCACCCGCCGCCTGCTGCAGCATTTCGGCAGCTTGCAGGCGGTGAAAGAAGCCGATGAAGCGGCGCTATCCGCGGTGGTCAGCAAGCCCCAGGCCGAGGCCATCCGCCAGCACTTCAGAAAATGAGTCGCAGATTCGTGGCTCGAAATTACCCGCTCGCCCGAATAGGAGAAATCGAGAGAACCTGCCGATTCGTGGCAAACCAGGGGCCACAGCTTACTTCCAACCAGCTAAAGGCCACAGCTCCCAGCGGAGCTGCCGGCCGAGTTCTGAGAGGCAGAGGGGAGCACTCGATGAAGAAGCTGGTGCCAATCGTTTTTGTCTTAGTGTGCGCGTTACTAGTGGCCGTGGGGTGCAGCAAGAAGCCGGCCACGGCGGCGACGCCGGCAGGCGTGGACACGCAAAAGGCGCAGGTTGCCGACCGCGTCAGCATGGCGACCAACGACCTGAATGCGCTGATTTCCGCACCTGACAACAGCATTCCTGACACGATGCTGTCCAGGGCCAAGTGCGTGGCCGTAATTCCCGACATGGTGAAGGGCGGCTTCGTGTTCGGCGGACAGCATGGCCGGGGCCTGGCCACCTGCCGCACCGCCAACGGATGGAGCGCACCGGCGCCGATCGCATTGAGCGGTGGAAGCTGGGGCGCGCAGATCGGCGTCCAGTCGGCGGATATCGTGCTGTTGTTCATGAATGACGGCGCGGTACAGAGCCTGCTGAACGACAAGTTGAAGCTGGGAGGCGAAGCTTCCGTGGCTGCCGGCCCGGTGGGTCGCCACGCACAGGCCGCGACGGACATCAAGATGAACAGCGAAATCCTGAGCTACTCGCGGACCAAGGGGTTGTTCGCCGGTCTAGACCTGAGCGGCGCCAAGGTCTCGCAGGACATGGACACTACCGTAGCCATGTACGGCAAGAGCGTGCCCTTCCGCACGATCCTGTCCGGACAGGTACCGACCCCCGCTGACGCGCGGCAGTTCGTGGCTGCCGTGCAGCACGATTTCGTGCAGGCGGCCAATAATCAGTAGCTGATTACGTAACAACGAGAAAGCGCGCTCGTGAGGGCGCGCTTTTTTCTTGCGAGTTCCGCGTTGCCTGTTCCGAGTTCCGAGCCAGTGGGTTTAAAGCACTGGAACTCGGAACTTAGAACTGGGAACTGTCAGTCACTTCCGCTTCTGCAGTTCCGCCATCAAGTATGACTTGACGTTGGCGGCGAGCCGCGAGTGACTCAGCACGTCGCGCAGCACTTGCGTCGGTATCTGCTGCGCGATGGACACGGCCCGGGCCATGGGCGTCTTCTCGTTGCGCAGAAGGGCGATCTGCACGTCGCGGCGCAACGACCACTTCGGATGACGGCAGATAGCCTGCACCATCGGCGCGGGGGCGTCGTCTCTCATCAGCGCCTTCACCACCCATGCCTCCGTCATGTGCGGATTGAGCAGCGCGGCATCGCGCACCCGGTCGTCGGAGTCCGCCAGCAGCGCGGCTGCGACCCGCGTGGAACCGCGCTTGGCAAGGGTCAACCGCTCGCCCGAGGAGATGGACTCCATGCGATTCATCAGCGCCTCCTCGATGGAGACCTTCAGGTCGGCGGCGATCCCCGGCATCAGCGCGATGTGCATGAGCTCGAACGTGTAGAGGTGGCGGCAGACGGGCAGCGAAACGTGCCGCGGCGTGTGCGGATGTGAAACCACGGCGACAATCACCTTGCGGTGCTTCATGATGGCGCCGTTCTTGGACATGGTTTCGAGGACCTGGTGGGGCAGGTCGTGATGTTGCAGCAAGGCCAGCGCGAGTTCTTCCGTCAGGACGGAACCGGCGGCCACGGCGCGCAATTCCTCGAGCGAATGATTGCGCAGCAACTCTTCCGCATGCTCGGCGCCGGGACCATGGTCGCTCATGGACTCGACCGCAATTCTCGGCCTGATACCCGCGCCGCCATCCACAAGGCGCCACGTACCGGCTCGATCAGACCAGGCACGAGCTCGACCTCAGGGTCTCTGGAAATAATATCGGCGAATAGTCGCTGCACCTCGGGCGCGTGCTCGAAGACGCCGCCAGTAATTGCCACCCGCATCCGATCGTGCGGCCTCCACAGTCTCTGCTTCACGTTCTGCACAAGCGATGCCAGGGCCTCTCCCGCTTCGTGGAAAATCGCAGTCAATGCGGCTTCCGCTGCTCCGTGCCGAACGAGTTGCGGAAACAACTCGGCGAAGTTCGGCGCCGGTGCAGCGTTGGCGATTTTGATGAGCTCTTCCGGGCCGGTGAGTTTCCACGCGGCCAGGATATCCCTCAGCAAGACATCGCGCCCGCATTCGTGCTCTTCGAGGGCGGCTGCGACCGCGCGCTTCGCGATCCAATAGGCCGAACCTTCATCGGAGACGACGCGCCCCCAGCCGCCGGAGCGCGCTAGATGGCCTGCCGCATTGCGTCCGGTGGCAATCGAGCCGGTTCCGGCGATGACGACAATGCCCGGTCCGCCGGCAAAAGCGGCCTCGAGGGCAATCGCGATATCGGAAACCACGGCAACCTCACAGCTCACCAGCTCGCGAACCGTGCTGCGGACCGCGTCCACAACGTTCGGAACAGAAGCGCCGGAGACGCCCACGACCGCGGCATCCATGTGCGAGGGATCCACTCCAGCGGCTTTGCAACATTGAATCACCGCATTGCGCAGATTGCTGCGCGCCTGGTCGGCGGGGACACGCAACATGGCCGAGCCGCCGACGGTGGCCGTAGCCCGGAGCAATGTTTCATCGCCTACGGCACATGTGGTCTTCGTGCCTCCGCCGTCGATACCGAGGAAAAGAGCCATGAATTTTGTATTTTTTATCACGAGGGTACGCCGCCCGGGATTGCTTTTTCCGCTCGCCGAACCGGGTTGGCTAATGCGCGGGCGCGCGAATGCCGCTATGATCTTCGCGTTTTCTGCGCTGATGGAAAAGCATGGGCCTGGACCGGCTGGATCTGCTTCTCGTTGCCGTGTATCTCGCGGGTATCACCGCGTTCGGCATCAGTTTCCGCCGTCGCCAGCGCTCGCTCCGCGATTACTTCCTCGCCGACCGAAACGTGCCCTGGTGGGCGATTGCGCTCTCCATCGTCGCCGCGGAAACCAGCACGCTCACCATCATCAGCATTCCCGGCCTGGCGTACGACACAAACTTCACCTTCCTCCAGGTGGTGCTCGGGTACCTGGTGGCGCGGGTCATCATCAGCCTGATTTTCATCCCGCAGTATTTCCGCGGTGAGATGTTTACCGCGTACCAGCTGATTGACCGCCGCTTCGGCGGCAGGCTGCGCTCACTCACTGCCGGGTTGTTCCTGGCGACCCGCGCTGCCGCCGAGGGGGTGCGCGTGTTTGCCGTCTCCATCGTGGTGGGAATCGCGCTCGGCGGGATGCTGGCCGGCTTTTCGGATTTTGGACGCGACCTGGCCGCCATTGCCATCGTGACTGCGTTGACGCTGATCTACACCTTTGAAGGTGGTCTGACGGCCGTCATCTGGACCGACGTGGTGCAGATGGCGATCTACATTTCCGGCACGCTGGTGGGATTTCTGACGCTGGTGCACCGCGTGCCCGGCGGCTGGAACACGATTCATTCCATGGCCGCATCGGCGGGCAAGTTCCAGGTCTTCGATTTCTCGCCCAGCTTCTTTACCACCTATACGTTCTGGTCCGGAATCATCGGCGGAACGTTCTTGACGACGGCGAGTCACGGAACAGACCAGTTGATGGTGCAGCGGCTGCTGGCGGCGCGCAATGAACGCCAATCGAAGACCGCGCTGCTGACCAGCGGGCTGGTTATCCTGCTGCAATTCGCCTTGTTTCTCGCCGTGGGCGTCGGACTCTGGGCCTTCTACCGGCTGATGCCGCCGGCCACGGCATTCACCCGCTCGGACCGCATCTTCCCCGACTTTATCGTGACCCAGATGCCGCACGGCATCTCGGGGCTGCTGATCGCCGCGATCCTGGCGGCGGCGATGTCGAACCTGAGCGCCGCGCTGAACTCTCTGTCGTCCAGCTCAATCGTGGATTTCTACCTGCGGCGTTATCCGGACGCGCCGGAGAAGCGGCGGATGCTGGTCTCCCGCGTTTCGACCATCGCATGGGGACTGGTGCTGTTCGCGCTGGCGATCCTGTCGCGCCGGGGCGGCCGCGTCGTCGAGGTCGGGCTGTCCCTTGCGTCAGTCGCGTACGGCGCGATGCTGGGAGTATTTCTTCTGGGCGTGCTCACGCGTCGCGCCAACGAACGCGGCGCAATACTCGGCATGGCGGTGGGATTCGCCCTGGAACTGTACATCTGGCTTGCTACGAAGGTGCCCTGGACCTGGTACGTCATGATCGGCACCAGCGTTACCTTTGCAGTCGGTTATGCTGCCAGCCTTGTGATGACTGGACCGGCGGAGCGCGCGCATGGCTGAATTGAAGCCGCAGACTGCCCTGGGCTTGGCGCGCGAGCTGACCGCGACCCACGCGTCGGCGGTGGTGGTGGGCACCATCATCGGCACGGGAATTTTTCTGGTGCCCGCGGAGATGATGCAAGCGGTCGGCTCAGCGAAGCTGGTGTACCTGGCATGGATTGCCGGCGGCGCGCTGTCATTCCTGGGCGCCTTGACCTACTCCGAGTTGGGCGCCATGAAACCGGAGGCCGGCGGCGAGTACATCTACCTGCGCGACGGCTACGGACCGCTGGCCGGATTCGTCTATGCCTGGTCCACTTTCCTGATTTCGAAGCCGGGCTCGATCGCGACCATCGCGACCGGGATGGCGCGCATCCTTGGCGGATTTCCTCCGCTCGCCGCGCTGCCGCACACTGCGATTGCAGCGCCGCTGAAAATCACATACGCGCAGTTGCTGGCCATCGCGCTCGTCATCCTAATCTCGTTCATCAACTACATCGGCGTGAAGCGTGCCGGCGATTTCCAATTGTTCTTTACGCTGCTGAAGCTGGCGCTGGTGTTTGCGGTTGTGCTGGCGGCCTTCACCTACGCCGGCGGCCACGCGGCCAACTTCGCCACCACTGACCCGAAGGCCCGCGGCGGAATGGTGGGCTTCATGGTGGCCATGCTGGCGGCGCTGTGGGCGTACGACGGGTGGAACAACCTGAACATGGTGGCGGGGGAAATTCGTAACCCCGGACGAAGCGTCCCCATCGCGCTGATTGCCGGCATGGCGGTCATCGCCGTTCTCTACATGCTGATGAACGCGGCGCTGCAATACGTGATGCCGGCCTCGGCGATTGCCGCGACCGGCAGCCCGGCGGCGGACGCGATGCGTATCGCGCTGGGCGTAGCCGCCGCATCGGTGTTCACGCTGGTCATGGGTTTCCAGATGCTGGCCACGCTGAACGGCGCCATCCTGAGCGGCGCGCGCGTCCCGTTCGCCGCCGCCCGCGACGGCTATTTTTTTCCCGAGCTGGCGCGCGTGCACCCGCGGTATCGCACGCCCTCGGCATCGATTGCCGTTCAGGCGGCTTTGGCCATCGTGCTGGTTCTGGTGGTGGGAAAATTTCAGGCGCTGTTTTCCATCACCCTGTTCGCGGAGTGGCTGTTCTACATGCTGACCACCGGAACCGTATTTATCTTCCGGCGGCGCGAACCGGATACGCCCCGACCCTATCGAGTGTGGGGATATCCGGTGGTTCCGGCGGTCTTCATCGCCGCCTCAGCCGTGCTGCTCTATTACACGTTCAGCCAGAACGCGGCCAATTCACTGATCGGATCGCTGGTCATGCTGGCCGGAATTCCGCTGTATTACGCGTTTGCGCGCCAACGCAGGATCGAGTCGAGATAGCAACTGCAGGTTACCAAGGGCACCTGTACAGCGCGCTTTCACCTTGCAGTGTGCCCAAATTCCAAGTATTTTTCTGGCGGAACTATAAGGTATTTCTTATGACCAAGACGAAAGAGGAACTGCGGTCGAACCGTAGAGTTAAAGCGACCGGCCCGGTAGCGGTCAAGGTCGTCAACGGTTCCCAGCAGGACGTCCAGGCTCAACTTCGCGACGTTTCCATGTGCGGGGTCTTCATCTACCTGCAGAACCGCGTGGCGGAGGGATCGACGCTGGAAGTTGTTCTGCCCGTCCCCGAGGGTCTTACCGAGAGCAGCATGACCTGGCTGCGTTGCAAATGCCGGGTCGTCCGCATTGAACAGAGCGGCGAGGAGTACGGAGTCGCCGCCACCATCGAAGAATATGAGGCGCTGGAAGGCGCCGAACTGCCCCAGGCCTAAACCCGCGCGAAGATCACCCTACAGGGGACATCAGGCCGCCGTCACGCTGCGCAACTGACGCACCCGCTCGTACACTCGCACATATTCCTTTGCCGAGGCGGCCCAGGAGAAATCCCTGGTCATGCCATTGCGCATGAGCGTTTGCCAACTCGGCTGGTCGCGATACGCCTGGATCGCGGTCCGCAGGGTGGCGAGCAGCGCCTCGCCGCTGTATTCGGTAAATTTGAAGCCGGTCCCCTTCTTGCTGGCGGGGTCCCAATTTTCGATAGTGTCGTCCAGGCCCCCGGTGGCGCGCACCACCGGCACGGTGCCGTATTTCAGGCTGTAGATCTGGTTCAGGCCACAGGGCTCGTAACGTGACGGCATCAGGAACATGTCCGCCCCAGCCTCGATCTTGTGCGCGATTTTGTTGTCGTAGGCGACCTTGACCGCGAACTTCTGCGGGAACTGCTTGTTGAGCCGGCGGAACAGGTCCTCGTACTCCTTGTCGCCGGCGCCGAGCGCGACCACGATCATCTCCTCGCGCGCCAGCCGGTCGGCGGTCTGGGAGATGAGGTCGAAGCCCTTCTGCGCCGCGAACCGCGACACGATGCCGATGACCGGCAGCTTGGGATCGGCGCTAGTCACGCCGAATTCGGCGAGCAGGTCCTGCTTGCACTTCTGCTTGCCGCTGAGGTCCTGCGGCGAAAATCGCGCGGCGGCGAACTTATCGCTTTCCGGGCTCCACTCGGCGTAATCCACGCCGTTAAGAATCCCGGTGACCGTCCCGGCGCGGGCGCGCAGCACGCCTTCCAGCCCGAAGCCGTATTCCGAGGTCTGAATCTCCTGGCTGTATTTCCTGCTCACCGTGGTAATGAAATCGGAGAAGACGAGCGCGCCCTTGAGGAAATTGATTTTTCCGTAGAACTCCAGCTTGTCGATGGTGAACAGGTCCCAGGGAAGCATGAGCAGCGGCAGCGTGTCCGGGGGAAACAACCCCTGGTATCCCATGTTGTGGATGGTGAAAACGGAAGCGACGTCACGCAGCGCCGGGTCTTCGGCGTACAGGCTGCGCAGCAGGATCGGCGCCAGCGCCGACTGCCAGTCGTGGCAGTGCAAGGCGTCCGGGACCCCCAACACCTTGCAGGCTTCCAGCACCGCGCGCGAGTACAGGGCGAAGCGCTCCGCATTATCACGGTAATCGCCCAGCGGCGTGCCGTACAATGCGTCGCGGTCGAAATACGGTGGGTAATCAATAAAGTAGAATCTCACCCCGGAGTGAGTGCCGCCGTCGAGCACCGAGCAGAAGCGATAGCGATCGTCAAAGGGAACGGTAATGCTGCGGACGACCGGCTTGGGATCGGTCAGCTTGGTCTGCTTGTATTTCGGAAGATAGACCGTGACCTCGTGCCCGAGGGCGGCCAGAGCCGGGGGAAGCGCACCGACAACGTCCGCCAGGCCTCCGGTTTTGGAGAACGGAACACACTCGGATGCGGCGAACACGATTTTCATGGGCTTCCTCCAGGGCTAATGATGCGAATTGATCCGGTTTGGACTTATTCTCGCGGCTCGAGGCTCGGGGCTCGGTACTGGCGGTGAAAGGCAAAGTCTAAATGGCAATACGAAACAGGGTCAATGCTGCTGCCGGAAACGCGGCATCGGCGCCGGCACAAGGCGGAAGGCGTCCCAAGCTGGGGCAAAACTTTCTCGCCGACCGCGGCGCCGCCGAGAAGATCGTTAGCGCGCTCGGCCAGGTATTGCACACCACCGTGGTGGAGATTGGCCCGGGCAAAGGTGTGCTGACTTCGCTGCTGGCGGCGCGCGCACAGCGCTTGATTGCCATCGAGCTCGACCGCGTGCTGGCGGCGCAATTGCGCTTGCGATTCGGGGCACGCCCGAATGTCGAGATCATCGAAGGCGACATTCTGAAGATTGATCTCGATACCCTGCTCGGGCCAAGACCGGGCGCGCTTGCCGGACTGGCGGCCTCTCCGGCGGCGCCCACGCAGGTGATCGGCAACATTCCCTACTACATCACCTCCGACATCCTGCTGCGTATGTTCGAGTATCACTATCTGTTTCAGAGCATGGTCATCATGGTGCAGAAGGAAGTGGCGGAGCGCATCGCGGCCAAGCCCGGAGGCAAGGAGTACGGGCTGCTGTCGGCGACCTCGCAACTGTATGCCAAGGTGGAGAAGCTGTTCACGCTGCCGCCGGGAGCGTTTGCTCCGCCGCCCAAAGTACAATCCACAGTGCTGCGCCTGGCCATGGCGCCGCAGTTCGACAAGCTCGGTGTGACGGCGGGTGAGTTCATTGATTTCCTGAAACTTTCGTTCGCGCAGAAACGCAAGACGCTGGTCAACAATCTGAAGCCGCGCTACGCGGCCGAGCAGGTGACGGCGGCCTTAAAAAAGTCAGGCGTGCGTACCGATGCGCGCGCGGAAACGTTGTCGCTGGAGAAAGCGGCGGCGGTGTTCCGCACACTCCAGGCGTTAGGCGTTAGGAGTTAGGAATCGGATCGGCCTCCGCGGTAACTCCCAACTCCTAGCTACTAACTCCTGCCATGAAGGGAGGATTTCATGGCGACCTACACCCGGCCTCCCGCCGTTGCCGGACGTTTTTATCCCAACAATCCCGAGACCCTGCTGCGCGACGTTCAAACCTACATGAGCGCAGGCGGCGACAAGCTGCGCGCCCTTGGCTGCGTGGCCCCGCACGCGGGATACATGTATTCGGGACACGTCGCAGGCGCGGTGTACGCCCGGCTCGAATTGCCGAAGACGTTCATCATTCTTTGCCCCAACCACACTGGCGTGGGCCAACCACTGGCGATCATGAGTGATGCGCGCTGGATGACGCCGCTGGGCGATGTCGCGGTAAATAGCGAACTGGCGAGCGCGCTGAAACGGCAATTCCCAGCGCTGACCGACGACATTCAGGCGCACCAGATGGAGCACGCACTTGAAGTGCAATTGCCGTTCCTGCAAGCCCTCGCACGTGACTTTTCTTTTGTGCCGATTGCGGTGGGCACCAGCCGTTTTGAGATGCTGGAAAAATTAGGCGACGCCATGGCCAGCGTCATTGAAGGACTGCCCGAGCGCCCGCTGATCATCGCCTCCAGCGACATGAACCACTACGATCCGGACCAGGTGACGCGCGAGAAAGACCACAAGGCGATTGAAACAATCCTGACGCTGGATACACGCGGACTCTATGACGTGGTGACCCAGGAGGGCGTCAGCATGTGCGGCTTCGGGCCGGCGATCGCGATGCTGACTGCGGCCAAGCGCCTGGGCGCGAAGTCAGCGCAGGTGATCAAGTATGCGACTTCCGGGGATGTGTCCGGCGATCGGGAGATGGTGGTCGGTTACGCGGGAATTGCGGTGCTGTGAAATCAAAACCATTTCCGATTGCCGATTGACCATTGTCGATCTGTAAGCAGACAGAACAAGAGCAGCGGCGAGGGCCGCTGCTCTTTTGTCGTTCTGCAATTTGCCCCTATTTCTGCGGCGAGCGCGGCGGACTGCTCGAGCGCGGGGCTGGGGCGCTGCGCGCGGGCGAAGCCGAAGACGCCGGCATTTGCGAACGCGCTGGCGGCGGGCTTGCGACGCGGGCAGGCGGGCTCGAGGGCATCGCCGTCCGGCCTTGTGCATTGCTGCCGGCCGGCGGAGCGGGTGCGTTTCGCCACAGCGGAGGCTGAGTGCGAACCGGGCGTCCACCCATCATGCGCGGTCTCGGGCTGGCGGTCACGTTGGCGCCATTGCCTACCATGACGGTCGGCGCAGCGCCGGTCGGCTGTGCTGAATTCGACGGGCCCGAACCGTAAATCACAGCTGTGCCGGATGGCACGGTCGGAGCAGCCTGACCGGCCGAAAAATTCGACCAGAGCGGCGGCCGGGGCGGCTTATACGCTGGAGGCGCATTGACCACGCGAGGTACGGTGTACCAGGTGTTCCACGCACCCGGCGCCCAGGCCCAGCCATAACTGGGCACCCACGTCCAAGAGCCGTAACGGTAGGGCGTCCAGCCCCACGGATAAGTGGACACCCACGTATATCCAAATCCCGGATACCACGCCCAGGCGCCGCTGTTAAAGGGATCCCAGCCGTAGCCGACGCCGTAGGGACGCCAGAGGGTTCCATAACCCGGATAGTTGCCCCAAGCGCCGTAGTAGTTCAGGTCGCTCATGCCGTAGGAATATGGCGACTGTCCGGAGTAGCCGGAGCGGGCATATTCGGAGACATAGTTGAGGCGCTCATCGTCCCAGGAGTCATCCGGTTCCGTCGAGATGCCCTTGGCAAGTTCGTAACGCCCGCTGTCGCTCAGAGGAAGACTCAGTGTTTCATCCTTCTTGACCTTGGCCTGCTCCGCCGGCCCGCGCAGGTCCAGTTCGCCCTTGAATACGGCGATAGCCGCCTCGCCGGAATCGAGAGCCAGCCGGAAATGCACGGTCTTGTCCACGGCGAGTTCCTGATTGGCAAAGGAAACACGGAAATCGTCGTCACGCTTGTGGCGAACGTTGAAGTACACGGTTCCCTGGTCCACGCGAACGGCGCTCGCGCGGCCGCCGGAGGAGCGCAGCGACAGCTCGGTAAATTCCACCTGCGAAGCCGGAGCCAGGCGAAGGGCGGTCCCGTCCTCAAATTCAACTTCGGCGCGCCCGTTGTCACCCGTCTGCAATCTTGTGCCCCGGGTAATGGGCATGTTCATGATGGCTTTTTCAAAACCCTGGCCGGTGGCGCGGTCAATTTGCACCGGACCTTGCGTCTGGCTGAGGCGCACGATGCGGACCTGCGAATCGGCGAGCGCCGCGGGCGCGAACGCCAGTCCGAGGGCCAACAGGCAGGACAGAGCGCCAAACACCCAACGTCTCGACATATAAGTCTCCACGGATTAAGTCCTATACCCTTTTAGACACGGATTCCAGCGCGAAGTTGCAGGGCGGGGCGGAGCTGGATTCCCAGGGCGGCACCCCTAGCCGTCGTCGGCGGGCGGTCCAGACAATGAAGTTTTCGCAAGAAGTGGGGCACCCACATCCGAGTCGTGCAGCCGAACAGGCGCAGAGTGGGCACCCCCGAGTCAACATGTCATTGGTACCGGGGCAAGCGGGATATCGAGGGACTCTAGCTGGTCAATCCATTCTTTGTAAATCGCTCCTAGAATTGAGGGGTCCATCTTCATCACCAGGAGGAGCACTGATGCGTATCGCGTGGGTGATCGCATTATTCGTCGCTATCATTCCGACATGGGCGCAAGGGCAGGAGTCGCTGGGGGATGCTGCGAGAAGGATGCGGGAGAACAAGCCGGATCATCCGGCGGCGCCGGTGTGGTCCGGTGAGGGGAACCCGGTGCAGGCCGCTCTGGCGGGAAAATCATGGGCGGTGGCGGTCGAAGCTCCGGGCTTTGTCGTCAAGCAGAGCTTCACCAAGCCCGACGGCAGGCAATACCTTCTGGCCGACAACCCCGCCACCGGGATGGTCATATCCATCACACTCGAAAAAAGCGCGAAGGGGGCGAACGTCAATACCTGTCCGGAGTACCTGGGCGGGCGGATCCAGGCCCTGCAGAGGGAATTCAGGATAACCAGTGTCCGCTACATGACGGTCTCGAAGATGACCGCTGTGGAGTATTTCCTTCCGGAAGCACAGGGTAGGCCGGTGCGGCAGAACAATCTGGTGGCCTGCACGGCGAAAGAGGATGTCTTCATCGACATTCACCTGTCGAAGGCGCTGTTCAAACCGCAAGAGGAGCCGCTGTTCCGATCCGCGCTGGACGGGGTGCACATCGTTGACAACACTTTGGCGAGCGCCAGTCCGGTGGTCAGTGAGGCTGATGCGCGACAAAATTTCGCTGCCGGCAGCCGGTTTTGGCTCCAACACAAATATCAAGAGGCGATTGAGCCGTATAGCATGGCGCTCGAACAGGAGAAAAAGAAACCCACATTGGAGAAACACTTGTGGCGAGTGCTGGTGGACAATCTCGGTATGGCCTATGGCATCACCGGCGATTTAAGGAACGCAGAAGCAACGTTTCGCTATGGATTGTCGCAGGATCCCACGTATCCAATGTTCTTTTACAACATGGCGTGCGTTTACGGAGAGAAGAACGATTTGGACAATGCGCTGTTGAATCTCCGTCAAGCGTACCAATACCGGGCTAACAGCATTCCCGGGGAAGGCTTGCCCGATCCCCGAACGGACGATTCCTTCAAGCGCTTTACCGGCAATCCCAAGTTTCAAGCCGTAGCGGAGAGCTTCGCCAAGGCGAAGTAAGCTGCACGACTACTCCGGTGCCGCGGCGTGGGCGGAGGCGTTGGCCTTGATGATCAGCAGCAGGCGTTCGGCGCGGCGGCGGGAGATGTTCAGCACGCTGTAATCGTTGAAGATGTCGCGCAGCGGCGCCTCCAGCACCTGCAATTCCCCGAGACGGTTGTCCTTGGCCCAGTCCTCCACCAGCTTGAGTTCGCCGTCGAGACCGAGCTTGTCGAAGCGATGCAGGTAGGTGAGGCGGTAGCCGAATTGCAGCGTGGCCGCCATGTTCTGAAAGATCCGGGTCAGCTCCTGGATGGCGGGATTGGTGGAGTAATTGTAAGCGGTGGAGTAGTGCTTATCGTTTTCGTCGTAGCGCAACGTCTTGGCGCCCATGTTGGCGATGCGCTCGCCGCCGCGATATTGAAAATCCCCCTGGAAGAAATTCAGCGCGCGGGCAAGCTGGAAGATGCGAGTGCGCGCCGGGTCCGAAACGACGAACTTGAGCAGGTAAGGATCAGCGGGAGTACTGCCGGCTTGAATTTCGTCGGCGCGAAAGGCGGCCTTTCCGTCGGGCTCGACGGCGATGGAGAAGTGTCCGGGATCCGAGCCGGGGAAAGAAAATTCAAAGGTCACGACCGGAACGGTGTGGTCGGGATTGGAAGGTTCAAGCTTGGGCGCTTGCGCCCGGGCGAGCGACGTACACAGGACAACGACACAGAAAAGCTGGCGAGCTTTCATCATACGTTGGAATCCGTCAAGCCTTTCACCGGCCGAAGGGCCGTTGCTCCCACCGAAATCCCATCCTGCGATGCGATTCTAAATCGGGGAACGGCGATGCCACAGCGTCATGTTGCGCGCGCGGCATGGCGGTTCAGGGTTGCGGCCGTGTGCAGATGACAGATGGAAATGGCCAGGGCGTCGGCGGCATCGGCCGACTCGGGAACGTGGTCGAGCTTGAGCAGGCGGGTAACCATGTGTTGTACCTGCGCCTTGTCGGCCTTGCCGTATCCGACCACCGCGGACTTAATGGACAGGGGCGCATATTCGGCGACTTCCAAGCCGACGGAGGCCGCCGCCAGCATGGCGACACCGCGCACCTGTCCCAGCTTCAGCGCCGACTTGGCATTCACGGCGTAGAAGACATCCTCAATAGCCACCATGTCGGGCCGGTGCTCGGCGATCAAAGCGCGCAGGGCGGTGAAGATATCGTTTAAGCGTTCCGGCAGGGGGCGTTTGGGATTGAGGTGAATGGCGCCATGCACCACATGGCGCAGTGTCCCAGCGGGATCCTGCTCCACGATCCCGTAGCCGGTGTACTCGCCGCCGCAATCGATGCCGAGAACACGCATAAAAAGCTATTAGCTCTTAGCTGTTAGCTTTTAGCTTGTACAGCGATGGAGTTCAATGGAATTGTCGCGGAACGGGGTTGCGGTTTCAGATGCGAAGAGGCTAAGAGCCAAGAGCTAACAGCTAAGAGCTTGAATCAATCCGCTGCCCCGGCGCTCTGGGCGGGGCCGCGCTCCTCGGCGCCAGCCTGCGCGGCCTCGGTTAGCCACGGATCGAGGCCGCCGGTGAGCATCAGCCCCAGCATGCGGAAATCGGCAACGAAGGACCACGCGGGGTAGCTCCAGGTGGCCGGCTGGTTGCGTTCCACGAGCAGATGTCCGAACCACGCGAAGCCATAGCCGAGCGGCAGCCAGAGCAGGGCGAACCAGGGGTGACGCAGCAGCAGGGCGAGCGCTACCGCCAGAACTCCAGCGGCGGTGCCGCAGGCGTGCAGCCAGCGGTTGGTGGCGCTCATGTGCTGGCGCAGGTAGTACAGAAAGAATTCGTCAAAATTGCGAAAGTTCGAGCTCATTCGTGGCGCTGAGTATCGTCACACGATACTGTGATCTGTCTCGATGCATCCCCACATCGGTTCGGCAATACTACAACAGGAACCGGCAGCGGAGATGCGGGAAAGCCGCGAAATTTGCGGGTTTCCGCGAAGTCGGAGCACGACTAGCCATCGGCATGCGCGAGCCGCGCACAAGGGTTAGAATAAAAAGTTTAGGCAGCAGTGAGGAGCCCTGATGAAGGTCGGTGTGCTGACCGGTGGCGGCGATTGCCCCGGATTAAACGCGGTGATCCGCGCCATCGTGCGCAAAGGGATTTTTCATTACAAGGACGAGTTCGTCGGCTACCTGGAGGGCTGGCGGGGCGTGCTCGAAGACCGCACGATGACGCTCGACCTGCGCGCTGTGGCCGGAATCCTGCCCCGCGGCGGGACCATTCTGCGCACTTCGCGCACCAATCCCGGGAAGCATGAAGGCGGCCTGCAAAAGTGCCTGGAAGTGATGCGCAAGCACGACATCGGCGCCTTGATCGCGATCGGCGGCGATGACACGCAGTCGGTGGCCATGAAGCTGCACACCATGAAGTTCCCTGTTGTCGGTGTGCCCAAGACGATTGACAACGACCTGATGGGTACGGATTTCTGCTTCGGTTTCGACACCGCCGTCAATGCCGCTACGGATGCAATTGACCGCGTGCACACGACGGCCGAAGCGCACAACCGGGTCATGGTGGTGGAAGTCATGGGGCGCGACTCCGGATGGATCGCGCTCTACAGCGGCATCGCCGGGGGCGCCGATGTCATCCTGGTACCGGAGCGGCCGTTCGACATTGATGAGGTCGCCGAATCGTTGCGCCGGCGTCACGCCAGCGGGCGTTACTTCAGCGTTGTGGTGGCGGCGGAGGGCGCAAAGTTCGCCACCGACGTGGATGCCGAGCACGGCGCAGCCATCGTGCAGGACATGGGACGGGATGAGTTCGGGCACGTGCGTTTGGGCGGCATTGGCCAGATCCTGTCGCGCGAGATTGAGCGGCGCACCGGGTTCGAGACGCGGTTCGTAGTCCTGGGACACATCCAGCGCGGCGGATCACCCACGGCTTTTGATCGCGTGCTGGCCACGCGCTACGGCATGGGCGCCATCGACATGGTGCACAAAGGTGAATTCGGCGGCATGGTGGCCCTGCACGGAACCGATATCGTCTCCGTGCCATTGCAGGAGGCGATCAACAAAACACGGCTGGTAGACCAACAACTGCTTGATGTCGCGCTGGGGCTGCATCCGGTAGTAGTGACAAAGCAGGAGGAGACAGTACCGAGCACTTAGCGCCGCGCTCCAAACGCTGCGCCTACGCCGCCCGTCCCTGTGTACTAACTTGACAACCCACAACAAGGGCGCGAGAATGGATCAAACCCATTCCCAAGGCCCCTTCCCGCCAAGCAGGCGAGGCGCCAGCAAGCCGAGCACTCCGTCGTATTGGCCGTAATCCTGATGGGCAGTTAGAACCGCGCGCGCGTGGGGGGCGCGGTGGCGGAATCGCACGGAGGAAAGAGCAAGTGTCGCGCATCAAGGGAAAAGTAAAATGGTTCAACAATGCCAAGGGATTCGGATTCATCGGCCGCGATGAAGGCCCGGATGTGTTCGTCCATTACAGCGCCATCAACTCCGAGGGCTATAAAAGCCTGCAGGAAGGCGACGACGTAGAATTCGAGATCGTCGAGGGCCAGAAAGGCCCCCAGGCCGGAAATGTGATCAAAGTTTCGGCTTAAAAAGGCGTAAAAGAAGATCAAATTCTGATTTTTCTACCCGGCCCGAGGGCTGGGTTTGTTTTTTCGCAGGATCACCCTTCACCACAGAGCCACCGAGGCAGCACCGACAGCTTCACAAGGCCCTGTCCGGTTTCCTCTACGTCTCGGTGGTAAAAAGAATGCCGGCCAGGGAATACAATCGCAACGCACATGCCCGCCGATCGAATACTGGACAACAAGGCAATCGCCACTCTCCTTTATGAGACCGCCGACCTGATGGAAATCAACGGCGACGATCCGTTTCGCATTCGCTCCTACCGCCGCGCCGCCGAAGCCATTGAGGCCCTCGACCAGCCGATTTGGGCCATCATTCCCGAACCGAAGAAGCTGCTGGAAATTCCCGGCATCGGGAAGGGGATGAGCTTTCACCTCAAGGAACTCTACGAAAGCGGGCAGATGACGGTGCGGGCGGAGCTTCTGGAGAAGTACCGGCCGTCGATGCTGGAGCTGCTGAAAATCCAGGGGCTGGGGCCGAAGACGATCGCGCTGTTGTGGAGCGCCTATCAGGTGGCGGACCTCGAGGGGGTGGAGAAACTGGCACGCGAAGGCAAGCTGCGCGAGTTGCCGCGGCTGGGAGAAAAGCAGGAGCAGAAGATCCTGAAGGCCATCGAGACCTACCGCAACATTGCCGGCCGGTTCTGCCTCGATGACGCCGATACCATCGCGCAGAAATTGGCGGACCACCTGGCGCACCTGCCGGGAGTGGAGAAGGTGACGCCTGCCGGATCGCTGCGCCGCGGGCGCGAAACCGTGGGCGATCTCGACATGCTGATCACCGGCAAGTGCTGCCTGAACGACAAGCAGCGCAACGAAGTCATTGAGCGGATCCTTAAATTTCCGGGCATTCTCGACGTACTGGCCAAAGGCGACAATAAGGTCAGCTTCAAGCTGCGCAGCGGCATGCAGGTGGACGTGCGGCTGCTTCCGCCGGAGTCGTTCGGCGCCGCCATGCAGTACTTCACCGGGTCAAAGTCGCACAACGTCGCGCTGCGCCAGCGCGCACTCAAGCTGGGTTACACGCTCAACGAGTACGGGCTGGTGCGGGTGAAGGACGAAAAGCGCGTGGCCGGCAAGACCGAAGACGAGATTTACGCCAAGCTCGGAATGGACTGCATTCCTCCGGAAATGCGGGAAAACTGTGGAGAAATCGAAGCGGCCATTGACCACAAATTGCCGAAGCTGCTGGAGCAGCGCGACCTCCAGGGCGACGTGCACATGCACACGGTGGAAACAGACGGCAAGAGCACCATCGAGGAGATGGCGGAGGCAGCGAGGGCGCGCGGCTACCATTACATGGCGATCACCGACCACTCCAAGAACCTGGCCTTTGCCAACGGATTGGACGACAAGCGCGCCGAGGCGCACATCCGCAAAATCCGCAGGGTCGGCGAGAAGATGGAAGGCATCCGCGTATTCGCAGGAATCGAGGTGGACATCCTGGCCGACGGCGCACTTGATTTATCCGACGGTGTCTTGGAGCAGATGGATGTGGTGATCGCCAGCGTGCACTCGGCGTTCAACCAGCAACCGCAGGAAATGACGGAGCGCCTGCTGAAGGCGATCGAAAATAAAAATGTCAGCGTGATTGGTCATCCCACCGGTCGCATCCTGCTGCGGCGCGATGCCTACCAGTTCAACATGGAAGCGGTGCTGGCGGCAGCGGCGCGCAATAAAGTCGCCATGGAATTGAACGCTTATCCCGACCGGCTGGATTTATGCGACCGTCACTTGCGCATGGCGAAGGAACGCGGCGTGAAGATCGTGATCAACACCGACGCGCACCACCCCACGCACATGGAGAAAATCAAGTATGGGGTATTGCAGGCGCGACGGGCATGGCTGACCAAGGATGACGTGCTGAATACGCTGCCGACGGAGAAGTTTGCCAAGGCGATGAAAAAGCAGTGGCCCGTGGCTGCTGGTTAGCGGCTGTAAGAGCCAGCGCCGCTGCGTTGGCCAGCATCTCACATCAGCACAGCGCCTCCGGGCGCAGAATGGATTTCGATCATGGCGGAAAATACAGCCCCAAGTCCCGGCGCCACCGATCCTGCCGCGGGCGCGCCGGCACCCGAGCCAAAGCCGCGGCTTGTGCCCAAACGTTCCGAAGAAGATTTTGATCGCGCCCACGTCCCGATGGAGGAGGAGTTCAGCCGGGCACGCTGGACGCTTCCGCCGTGGCAACCGGTAGCAGTGGCGCTGGTGATTGTCGCGGTGGTGGTTGCAATCCTGGCCTACACCACGCGCGCCAAGCCGCAGGGCGCGGCGAGCATGGACAACATCAACGCCGTGCAGGTGCAGCCCGATAGCGTGCTGGTGGCCGTCAACGTCGCATTAAGCAATAACGGCGAGAAGCCGCTATGGGTTCACACCATCAAGGCGACTTTGACCACGGAAAAAGGCATCTTCAACGACGAGGCCGCGCCTGCGGTGGACGTCGAACGCTATTACCAGGCTTTCCCGGACCTGAAGCAGAACACACAGGCGCCGCTGTTGCCGGAGGCGAAGGTCGCGCCCGGGGCCCAGCAGAAAGGCACCGTGGTGTTCAGCTTCAACGTGACGAAAGACGATTTCGACAAGCGCAAATCGCTGACCGTGACTATCCAGCCGTACGACCAGAAAGCCGTGGTTCTGACCAAATAGCCGCTAGCCCCTGGCCGCTAGTCCCCCGGCAATACCGCCGAGTCATCCCGAGCGGAGCGAGGAATCTGTTGTAAACGTCACAATGAAAATGGCGATTACAGCAGACTGCTGGCTGCGCTCGGAGTGACTCCACAACTCGGAATGACTCCACTACGATAGCCTGTCGCTTCAAGCCAGCCGCCGATATAATCTGTGCGCATCGCGGTTTTCGCCCTCCCGGCGGAATTCACAACTTTTTACGCCTTTTTACTTCTCTTTCACACATTCGCGGCGGGAAGAAACTATTGTTTGGGGCGTTGCGAGGGCGTGAAGCCCGAGTCGAGGCAACTATGGCGAAGTGGTATCGCAATGAGCGGATGAGGTTGCTGGTCACGCTGGGGTTCGTGGTGGTGCCGGCGGCGGCGCTGATCGGGTTCAGCGTGCTGCACCTGCGCAGCATCCAGCGCGACCGTGCCATCGAGGCGGCCATCCAGCGCGACTTCCAGCACATGATGGCCATCACCGAAAAGCGCATGGCGCGTAAGGCCCACGACATGGTGGAAGAAGTCCAGTCCAAAGTGCCCTGCGCCTTTCAATCGAACGCCGGGGACGTGCTGCAGGCCATCGTGGACAAGAATCCGCATTTCATCCACGTGTTCACCTGGGCCAAGGGCAAGGGGACGGTGGTGCGCTCGGCAGCGCGCGATGGCAACGGGGACGAAGTGCGCGCGGAAGGCGACAAAATGGCCTCCATGATCACGGGCTGGTTCGACATGGAAGGCGGCATGCTCCTCGGGAAACTCAACAAAATGGAGAGCAAGGGCGACCGTCCTTTCATGGGGTACTCCGACTGGGTCACCCGCAATGGCAAGCAGGTGTACGAGGCAACGATCTTCTTCCCGATCAAGGGAAGTCCCAATGCGATTGGCGGCGCGGTTTTCGATCCCGAATTTCTCCAGGACAAGTTCTTCCCGGAAATTATGAACACGATGATGGCCGAGAGCGCGGCCGAAGCGCGGGAGAACAACTCCTACTCCGAAGCGGTGATGATGATCCACGCGCCGAAGGAGCCTGCTTTGGCCTCCTGCTCCGATTGGGACGGCGGCACACCCGAGGTCGAGCGCAAATTGGAAGCGGCCTTTCCCGGCCTGATGCTGGCCATGAAGTTCAAGGGAACGACGGTGGAGGCGATCGGGCACAAGTTTCTGCGCACCAGTTTCCTGACTCTCGGTAGCCTCTCGTTGCTGCTGGCAGCGGGTCTGGTGTTCGCCTACCGCGGCGTGCACAAGGAAATGGACCTGGCAAAAACCAAGTCGGACTTCGTCTCCAACGTTTCGCACGAGCTGCGCACGCCGCTGGCGCTGATCCGCCTGTATGCGGAGACGCTGGAGATGGGTCGCGTACCGAATCCCGACAAGCAGCATGAGTATTACTGCACCATCCGCAAGGAAAGCGAGCGGCTCACGGCGCTGATCAACAACATCCTCGATTTCTCGCGCATCGAGGCGGGGCGCAAGGAATACGACTTCCGCGAGACCAACCTGCCGGAACTGGTCCGCACCACGCTCGAGTCCTACCGCTACCAAATCGAGCAGCAGGGCTTCAAGTTCGAGGAGAACATCGCCCCGGATATCCCGCCGGTGGTAGTGGATCGTGAGGCCATCGCCCGCTCACTGCTCAACCTGGTGAACAATGCGATCAAGTATTCCTCCGAGGACCGCTACCTGGCGGTGAACCTGCGGCGCAGTAACGGCTCGGTCAAGCTGGAAGTGGTGGATCACGGCATCGGCATTGATCGCGCCGAGCAACCGAAGATTTTCGAGAAGTTCTACCGCGTGTGCGATCCGCTGGTGCACAACACCAAGGGCAGCGGTCTGGGGCTTTGCCTGGTGCGGCATATCGCGCACGCGCATGGCGGCGACGTGTGGGTAGACAGCGCACCCGGCAAGGGCAGCACGTTCACATTCGAGCTGCCGCTGAACGCCGCGCTGGCAGCCAGGAATTCAGCCAACAACATGAACCAAGGCGTGGGGGTGGCGTAATGGCAAAAATCCTGATCATTGAAGACGAACCGAACATGGTGGCGGGGCTCCGCGACAACTTCGAGTTCGAGGGTCACGACGTGCTCGCCGCCTACGATGGCGCTGAAGGACTGGAACGGGCGCTGAAGGACTCGCCCGACCTGGTGCTGCTCGACGTCATGATGCCGAAGATGAGCGGCCTGGACGTGTGCAAGCAGCTCCGGGCGAAGCGGCCATCACTGCCCATCATCATGCTGACGGCGCGGGGGCAGGAGGTAGATAAGGTAGTCGGCCTGGAGTTGGGCGCCGACGACTACGTCACCAAGCCATTTTCGATTCGCGAGTTAATCGCGCGCACGAAAGCGGTCCTGCGGCGCGCGCCCAACGGCGGGGGCGACGGCGAGCGCTACGGATTTTCCGATGTCACCGTGGACCTGAAGGGCTGCCGCGTGATGCGCCGCGGCAAGCCGCTGGAGATTTCGAGCAAGGAATTTGATTTGCTGAAATATTTCATCTCCAACGCCGGCCAGACGCTCAGCCGCGAGCGTCTGCTCAACGAGGTATGGGGCTACGAGCATTTCCCGACTACGCGGACGGTGGACGCGCACATCGTGCGCCTCCGCCAGAAGCTCGAACCGAATCCCGAACAGCCACAATTTTTTCTGACCGTCCACGGGACGGGTTACAAATTCGTCGGTTAGCCGTCTATCGTTTCTGGGGAGACGAGTCATGGCCACCAGTCGTCACCGAATCCTGAAACCCGCAGTGTTTGTGCCGAACCCGCACCCAGCGAGCGCGTCGCGCCAGGGACGATCGGAAGCACTTCCCGAAGTTGGACCGATGGAAGTCCAAGTGGCCGCGCTGGAGCAGGAACGGCGGGAGTTGCACCAGCAATTGCTCGAGGCCGGTCACATCCAGCGGCGGCTCAGCGGGCCACGATTGTTGCGCCGCGGCTCCTTCGATATCGCCAGCGAGGTCTTCCCGGTGCGGCACCTGGCGGGCGACTTCGTCACCACCATGGACTTTGGCGACAAAGTCTGGATCGCGGTCGGCGATATTGCCGGCAAGGGCATCGCTGCGGCCATGTGGTTCACCTATCTTGTGAGCATGATCCGCTGCCACCTGTCATCACACACCGAGGCGGCGGAAGTGATGAGCGCCGTGAACCAGGATATGTGTGCGCTTCGTCCGTCCCCTCCCATCAGCACGATGATTCTGCTACGGCTGGACGCAAGCTGCGGGCGGATCGAGTACTGCAATGCGGGACATCCACCGGCTCTGCTCTTGGGCAGCAATCGCGAATTGCGCCGGCTGGATGCCGGCGGCCCGATTCTCGGCGTGGTGAACGGGGCCTCCTTCAAGTCTGCCGAGGTGACCATCGCGCCCGGGGAGGTGCTGCTGGCATGTTCGGATGGCGTGCTGGAGCACGCCAATCGCAGCGAGGAAGAGTTTGGGGAAGCGCGTCTGGCGCAGGCTGCGCGTGACCATGCCGGTGAGCCGGCGGAGTCGGTGCTGTTCTCGCTGCTGGCGGCCCTTCAGGATTTCAGCGAAGGCGCGCGTCCGCAGGATGATGTCAGCTTGCTGGTCGTTCGGGCAGCGGAGAGTAAGCGCCGCTAGGAAAGCTCCAACGAAAAGGACGCCGCAATCTACCGGCGTCCTTTTTGTTTTGGTTTGGCGAGGTTACTGCTGGACCGGCGCCGGCGCGCCCTTGGGCGTGCTGAGGTACCCGGTCACCTCATTCTTGTTAACCGACATCACCACCAGTTCGTACAGGTTGCGATCTCGGCCGGTATAGAACTGCAGCGGCTCGAATATCGTCCGGTCCTTCTTCTCGATGGTGCGATCGTCGGCGATGACGTTCAGGCTGAACTTGCCTTTCTTAGAGTCCACCTTCTTGAGCTGCAGACTGACGGTGGAGACCGGCTTAGGCTTGGAGTTCTTTTGCAGCGAGAACTCGAAGATGTTGCGGTCACCGCGGTGCTTCAGGTACTCGATGTCATCGCGCGAGCGCGCAATCAGGCCGCTCTGCACGCCGAGATCCCCCATGACCCGTTCGAGCTTCGCCTTCGTCGTCTCGAGTTCGGTCTTGGTGGCGGCAATATCGGTCTTGGCCCCGCCGAGTTCGGTCTTGACGCCGGCCACTTCCCCGCTGACCGCGCCTACCTGCTGCTTGGTTTCGGCGCTGAGACGCGCTTCCGCTTCCTTCTGCTGGCGTTGCAGCGCAGCGGAGCGTTGCGCGATTTCCTTCTGCGTCATCCCCACCTTTTCGGCCAACACGGTGGTCTCAGCCTTGAGGCTGGACTCGGCGATGCCGAGCCGCTTGAGCAGTTGAGCATTTTCCGCGGTGGCTGTCTTCTGCTGGCCTTCGAGCTTGTCCACTCGCCCGCGCATGTCGAAAATGAAATACAGGGACGCAATCACGTAAACGATGGCGATGCCCAGCAGCACATTGCGCAACGTGTGACCCTGGCCGCCTTCAGGTTGTACGTCGTGCCCGGATTCTTCGAGCATAAGTCTCCTAAGTACGAAGCAAATGTGAGTTCATTGTTGAGCAGCGCTGCCGGTGTGTCAATTGGAACGCCAGCCCGAGTCTCTGGATATTTTTAACCCTGAGCGGGCGAGAAGTTGCCTTAACCCGCTGAAATCGCGGTTCAGCGGTCTTTTTTGGACAGTCGATTGCACCTCTTGAAGGCGGTTATCGCTTCCCCTGGAATCCAGCAGCACGGCTGGGACGATGAGCACAGTGGATTCAGCCGCTTAGGACAGGGGACACACCAGGAGTGCAACTCTGGCCTGAATGGGATGTTGAATCGAAACTCCAAATGTGGGTAGAAGAAGACCCGTTTGTACTAGTGCGATGCCATGGCGGCGGAACTTGACGCGTGGAGTGGACCAGGAAGAGGGTTAAGGTGAAGTACATCCGGATTGCCATAATTCTAGCCGTAGTGACCGCGGTTTCAGCGCCGGCGCAAAATGCCGGGACTGCGCCCAATCAGGGCGCAGGTCAGGCCGGGAATCCAGCGGCCCAGGCAAGCATTCTTAGAATTACCAGCCCGAAAGCAGGAGAGAAGCTGCCGCAGAACTTCGTCGAGATTATGTACACCTTGACCAACAGCGGCGCTTCCGCGGCGGGGACACCGAATTTCCAGCTCAAATTGGATTCGCAGGACTCGATCACGACCAACTCCACCAGCTACACCTTCAGCGGCCTCACGCCGGGGCCCCACGTCATCACGGTTCAACTGGTGGACGCGAATAACACGCCGGTGGCGGGAGCAAGCAGCCAGGTGCACTTTGTCGTGCTGCGGCCCGAGGCCGCACCCAGTCTGACGAAAGCGCGGCGCGGCCCATATCTCGTTTCACTGGCGTTGCGCTTCGAGGAATCGCCGCAAGATCGCCCCGAAAGAGCTCCTGACCAGGACCAGAACGCGCTGCCTTCGGCCGCGGGCGCGCTGCCGCTGCTGTCGGTGATCGGGTTCGGAGTGCTTCTGGGTGGGATTGCATCGGCGATGCGGACGCGACGTCCATAAGCGACTGGCGGTTGTTGGGAAGGCACGGCAAATTGCCGTGCCTTTCGTTTTGTTCCAGAGCTTCTCTTCCGGCGGGAAATCCAGCCGCTTACTTCCGAGACTCTGCATCACAGCATCTTAAAGACAGCGGTTACAACGCCGCAGCGCCCGTTCGTCCATCACTGTTGGAGAACACACGTCGATGAACACGGAATGGTTACAGCGGCTCGCCGGCTTGGTTCACAGGCAGCGAGTGCGCCTGGCGATGTCGCCGGTGCTGATCATTCTGGGAGTGCTGTTGCTGGGCTACGTCGGCACGCAGTACGGACAAATGTACTTCGAGCAGCGGCACCTGGCGCAAGAATGGCAGCGCCAGCAACAGGCGCGCCACGATGCACCCAAATCGGCCCGCGCAGCGGAAGACGATCGCCTGACGCGACTCTCCGTGCCTAAGATTGACCTGGATTCCGTTGTCGTGGAGGGGACGAACCATCGTGCCCTGCTGCTGGGCCCGGGGCACATGAGAGATACTCCGGCCCCCGGGGAGATCGGCAATTCCGTGATCACCGGGCACCGCGACACGTTCTTCCGTCACATCCACGAACTGGAGAAAGGTGACATCGTGCTGATCGAGCGCGATGGCAAGACCTTCCGCTACGAAGTCACGGGCAAGAGAATCGTGGAACCAACAGACGTTTCGGTGCTCAATCCGGCCACTGACAGCCGGCTCACATTGATCACTTGCTATCCCACCTACTACATCGGTCCCGCGCCCAAGCGCTTGGTGGTGTTCACCAAGCTGGTTGGGGAGCGCTCCGAATCGGAGACGCGGACCAGCGCCGGGGCAGTCCAGTAAGTAGAAAAAAAATCGCGTCACGGCCTGAACGATGCGGAATACAATCTGCCTTCCGATTTTATGAAGGCGGGCATCGTGCAATTTTTCTGCGACAGGGCGCGCGTAGCGCTGTGGTCAGCGGTTTTGTGCTGGATGTGCGTTGCTCCCGCAGCCCTGCAGGCGCAATCCAGTGAACCGTCGCTGGCGGAGGCGGCGAAGTCCGCT
The DNA here is from genome assembly GCA_051006995.1 of Terriglobales bacterium. Taxonomy (GTDB): domain Bacteria; phylum Acidobacteriota; class Terriglobia; order Terriglobales; family Acidobacteriaceae; genus JAIQGF01. The sequence goes on along the minus strand of JBPCSQ010000008.1, from coordinate 139,736 downwards.
CATCATGACAAGCCGGTTCAACACAGACCCAAGGTTTACGACAACGACAATCTTCCCCGCGATGCTGCTTCCGCCGAGTCCGCTAAGCCTGCAAGTACTCCCAAAGAGAAGGCGAAGGAAGGCGAGGCGAAATCGCCGCCGGACAAGAACGCTTCCCCGGGGCTAACGCCGGCCGAATGGCGCACACGGATTGTCGCGCAGCAACGCAAGATCGCCGATCTGGAATACGAGCTTCAGCAGATCGAGAATGGCGGGCGCCAGGTTCGGACTGAATTCGAGGATCCCGCAACCGGCAAGGAAAAGCCTCGCGCGATGTTATGCGCCACAGCCTGCGCTCCCTTTGCGAACACGACCGACGCGGACCGTTACAACCGTTACCAAGATTACCTAAAGCAGCGCGAGGCCAAGAAGGCCGACCTGGAAGCCGCGCGCGCCAAACTGAAACAAATGGAAGATGATCTTCGCAGGTGGCACATCGAGGTGCCGCGCTAGCTCCGCCCGCTCAGCGGCCGGCTACCGCTTTCAGCAACTGTTCTGCGTGCTTCAATGAGGTTTCCGTCACCTTCGCGCCACTCAGCATGCGCGCCAGTTCCGAGGTGCGATCCACGTCGCCGAGCCGCCGCACGCTGGTGCGGGTGCGTCCCCCAACTTCCCGCTTATCAATCACGTAATGCTGAGCGGCAAAGCAGGCGATTTGCGGCAGGTGGGTGATGCACAGCACCTGCGAAGTGCGCGCCAGTTCCTTGAGCTTCTTGCCGACGGCTTCGGCCGCGCGACCTCCGATGCCGGTGTCAATCTCGTCGAATACAAGAGTGCGCTGCGGGGCAGCCTTGCTCTTTTTGGATTTGGTCTCCACCGTCGCCTTCAGAGCCAGCATCACGCGCGACATCTCGCCGCCTGAGGCAATCTGCTCCACCGGGCCCAGCGGCTCGCCGGGATTGGCGGCAATGAGGTAGCGGACCTGGTCGAACCCCGACGCCGTCCAATTCTGGCTGTCGTCGGAACCGGTCACTTCCACTCGGAAGCGCGCTTTCATGGCGAGCGCGTTCACTTCCTGCTCGACGACTTTTTCCAGCCGGCGTGCCGACTCGGCGCGCTGCTGCGACAGCACCCGCGCGGCGGCCAGGTACCGCTCGGCGGCTGCCGCCAGCTCGGCGCGCAGCTTGCGCAGCACCTCATCCTTATTTTCGATCTCGTCGAGCTTGCGGGTAACGTCCGCCGCGTAGGCAAGTACACCATCGAGTGTCTCGCCGTACTTCCGCTTCAGCCGGTCGAGCACCGCCAGGCGATCTTCAATCTCCGCCAGGCGCTCCGGAGAAGCATTGATACCACCGGCATAATCGCGCAACGTGGCGGCCAGGTCTTCACAGGTAATGCGCGAGGAATCCAGCGCTCCTATGGCCTCTTGAAAACGGCCGTCGTAGCGCGACAATTCCTCCAGGTTTCGCGACGCCTCGCGCAGCCGGCTGGAAGCCGAAGCCTCTCCCTCGTAGAGCAGGTCGTAGGACTTCATGGCCGCGGAATAAATCTTTTCCGCATTCGCCAGCACTCGCTTTTCTGCCTCGAGCCTGGCGTCCTCGGCCGGTTGCGGCCGGGCCGTCTCGATCTCCTTCTTCTGAAAGCTCCAGAGATCAATCAGGCGCAGCTTGTCGTGCTCGTCGCGCTCCAGATCGGTAATGCGGCCGCCAATTGAATTCCAAGCGGAGAACGTGGCTGCGGTCGGGTCCCGATCGCAGCCGGCAAAAGCGTCCAGCAGTTGCAGGCGGGCCGCGCTGTCGAAGCCGAGGATGGATTCGTTCTGCGCGTGCACCGAGGCAAGATGCGGGGCCAGTTGCTTCAGCACCGCGACGGTGGCGGGTTGGTTGTTGACGAATACCCGGCCGCGGCCGCCCTGGGCGACTTCGCGCCGCAGGATGATCTCGCCATCGGCGCCATCAATGCCGTTCTGCTCCAGCACCGAGCCGGCAGCCGCGCCGTCGGTTTCAAACACAGCGGAGATCACGGCCTTTTCAGCGCCGTGGCGTATGACGTCGGCGGAGGCCTTTTCGCCGAGCAGCAGCGCGAGCGCGTCGATCAGGATGGACTTGCCGGCTCCGGTCTCGCCGGTCAGCAAGTTCAGTCCCGGGCCGAACTCGACCACGACGTGGTCAATCACCGCGTAGTTCTCGACGCGCAACTCGAGGAGCACGGAAGTCCCTGTGGGGGAAATTTCGTGCGCAGAATAGCACGACTTCCCAGGACTCAGTATCCCGGCAGGGGACGGCTTGGGACAAATTTTCCCTGGAACCCGGGACAGCCCGAGGCAGCACATCCGCTGCAGCTCTCATCAGAGACTCGGGTGGTTGCTATGGGCCTTGGGCTGAACAGGAACACTGCTTTTGTACTGCGGATGCGAGCACTCGCATCCCTTGTTTTCATCTCCATCGCGGTCTTCAGTTTCACGCACTGCGGCGGCGTAACCGCTTCCCCGGCAACGAATGCCGGCACGACCGCAACCCCGGCCCTGCCGCCTGCGCCGGTACCGCCTCCGGTCACGCCGCCTCCGCCGCCTCCGCCGCCAGTGGTCACGACTTACCATAATGACCCGGCGCGCACCGGCCTGAATGCGCAGGAGACCGTTCTCACCCCGGCCAACGTCAACGCGTCGCAGTTCGGAAAACTGTTTGCCTTCGGCGTGGACGGCCAGATCTACGGCCAGCCGCTTTACCTGGCTAACGTATCCATCCCGGGGCAGGGCACGCACAACGTGGTGTACGTTGCCACCGAGCACGACAGCGTCTACGCCTTTGACGCGGACGGCAAGCAGCAGACGCCGCTGTGGCACGTCAGCTTTATCAATCCGGCGGCGGGCATCACCACGGTGGATTCGAAGACGGATTTCCCCGTGGTCTACGACGACATCTCGCCGGAGATCGGCATCACCAGCACGCCGGTAATTGATCCCGCCACCGGAACGATTTACGTCGTCCCGAAGACGAAAGAGAACGGCGTGTTCTTCCAGCGCCTGCACGCGCTCGATATCACGACCGGGGCAGAGAAATTCGGCGGGCCGGTGGTCATCAAGGCCTCAACACCCGGCGGCGCCGACTTGAACGACGGCAATGGCAACGCCATCCTCAGCCCGTTGATCAATCTGCAACGCTCTGCCCTGCTACTGCAAAATGGCATTGTCTACCTGGCGTTCGCCTCCGAGGGTGACTTCGATCCGTACGAGGGATGGCTGCTCGGCTACGATGCAGCCACGCTGAAGCAAGTCGTGGTGTTTTGCGTGACGCCCGATGGCGGCGGCGGCAGCATCTGGGAAAGCGGTGACGGGCCCGCAGCCGATAGCGCTGGCAACATCTTTGTCGCGACTTCCAATGGCGATTACACCGCCCCGCAAGGCGGGCGCGACTACAGCGACAGCCTTCTCCGGCTAGTCCCGGGCAATGGCGGACTGCAGATCGTGGATTGGTTCACGCCCTTTAATTTTCAGCAGATGAACGATCAAGACCTGGACTTCGGTTCCGGAGGGATGATCCTGCTGCCCGACCAGGCATCGGGGCCGGCGCATCTGGCAATTGAAGGCAGCAAGGACGGGAACCTCTACGTTGTCAACCGCGACAGTATGGGACACTCGCTTACCGCCAACAACAGCCAGATCGTGCAGCAACTGGCGTTGGATGGTCCGCTGTTCGGCAGCCTCACGGTGTTCCAGGACAATGTGTACATCTCGCCGATCCACTCGCCACTCAGTCAGTACAAGATCAGCGGCGGGCAACTCGCGCGCGTGGCGAAAGCAGCAGAGACTTTTGGTTTTCCCGGCAGCAGCCCGGCGGTCTCATCCAATGGCACCAGCAACGCGATTGTGTGGACGTTGCAGGTGGACCAGTTCGGCCAGGGCCCGGCGATCTTGCACGCTTACGACGCCAGCAATGTCTCCCACGAGCTCTATAGCAGTACCGACGCCGGCGACCGCGATACCGCAGGTACGGCCGTGAAGTTCACCGTTCCCACGGTCATCAACGGCAAAGTGTATGTCGGCAACGGTGGCCAGCTCACGGTGTACGGATTGCTGCCGTAATCAAGCTGCTTCCAAGTCGCCAGGCGACATCTCGTCCACGTAGCACCAGACCCAGGCCTCACCGGGCTCGATGGAGCGCACGAGCGGGTGCTTCGAGGAATGGAAGTGCTTGGTTGCGTGTTGGTTCTTCGAAGAGTCGCAGCACGCGACGTGTCCGCAGGAGAGGCACAGCCGCAGGTGAACCCAGCTATCGCCCGTCTTCACGCAGTCCTCGCACACGTGTTTGTCGGTGGTCGTGAACTTGATTTCGTCGGTGTGTTTGCATTGCATGGCTTCAGGCTCCAAGCTGCAAATCAAGCGGCCGGCTGCCGCACTTCGAGTGCATCGCGGTCCCAGTTGGCGAGCGTGGCTCCTGCGTCGTAGGTGCTCTGCATGAACTCCAGCAGGGTTTGCTCAGGATTGGGCGCGCGACGCACCTCGTCGTACATCAGAATAAATTCCTTCAGCTCTGGGTGGTAGAACGCCGCTTCCGGACGGACGCGGTGCTGCGCCAGCCCTGCCGGCTCCGGCGCAGCGTAGGAATAGAAGGCGGGACCGTCAATGCCGGCCCCCGGCCACCAGCCATGGCTGATGACTTCGTGCGAGTATGCCTCGCGCGTGATGGCGTCAGCGCCAGGACGCTCCGGCGCGCGCCGTCCGGAGAAGCGCGTCACCGCCAGGTCGAAACTCCCCCAGAAGAAATGTACGGGACTGCACTTTCCGAGGAATCCGGCGCGGAATTTCTTGAACACCGCATCGCAGGACACCAGGATGCGCCAGAAACGGTGGGCGGCATCAGCGTCGTAGGCCTTATACAGCCGGTCTTCCGCGAAAGGAATCGGATCCATGACCTCAACCGGCTTGCCGTAGATGGCGACGGTGATACCGAGCGAGCGCAGGGCATCCATAAAGTCGGAATAGAAGTCGGCGACCGTGCGCGGTTCCAGCGCCAGTATCCTGCGCGCACCGTCGCTGCGGTGCATCAGCAGCTGGCTGCCGAGAAAATCGAATTCCATCTCAAATACGCTGCCGTCGCTGCCGCACGGAATGGGCGAGGTGGTGAGCCCGCGCGAGCTGACATAGAACGGCACGTTCCACCAGTGGTTGGTCTTGGGCGTCAACTCCAGGCGGACCTTGCCGACAATCTGCGTCCACATGTGCAGGTTGTGATAGGTCTCCTTCCACTCGGCAAGTGGAAGCGATGGCCACGATTCGGGCGACGAAGCAGGTTGATGGGTCATGAAACCTCCTGCTGACCTCAAGTTTGGATGCGAGACCGGAATTTCAGATTGAAGATTTAAAGGGAATAAAAGGCGCTCGCCAGCGTTACCCTCTATAGCCGTGGCTGAGGAACCCAGGCAGTCGTTCGAAGAGCTGGCCATGCCGCTCTTCGCCCAGGCATACAACTTCGCGCACTGGCTCACGCAGAGCCGCGAAGAGGCCGAGGACCTGGTGCAGGAGACGTTTCTCAAGGCGCTGCGCGGGTACGGCTCGTTCCGGCCGGGCACGAATTTTCGGGCCTGGCTCTACAAAATCCTGCGCAACACGTTCCTCACCTCGCGCAGCGGCCTGAAGCAGATGATCGCTTTCGAGGACGAGGAAGGCGGTGCGCCCGAGCCGGGGGCGGCCGGCACGCCCGAGTCGCTGCTGCTGGCCCGCGCCGACCGGCAGATGATCCAGCGGGCGCTGGCGCAGCTCAGCGTGCCCTTTCGCGAAATCATCCTCCTGTGCGACGTCGAGGAGATGAGCTACCAGGAAATTGCCGAAACGCTTGGCATTCCCATGGGCACGGTGATGTCGCGGATTTCACGCGCGCGAAAGGCCATGCGGCACCTGTTGCGCGAACCGATGAAAGGAACTTCCCATGACGTGCCAGTGGCACAACCAGCTCGATTCATACGTTGATACCGAGCTGCCGGAAGCGGAGTTGAAGCGGGTGGAGAGCCACCTGCGCGGCTGCCCGGAGTGCGCCGCCGACGCGCTCAGCCGCACCCAATTGAAGCTGGCGGTGCGCGCTTCGGCCCGCCAGGCGTACGAGCCCAGCGCCGCATTCCGCCGGAAAATCGGCAAGCTCTCCACCGGCAGCGCCGCCGGAGCCTGGACCTGGTGGCCGCAGTTCGCCACCGCCGCAGCTGTCGTACTGCTGGCGCTGGCCCTCGGGCTGTCGCTCACGCGCGGCCCGCGTACCGATGTCCGAAGCGAGATCGCCGACCTGCACGTCGCCACGCTTGCCAGCCCCAATCCGGTGGATGTCGTCTCTACCGATCGTCACACGGTGAAGCCGTGGTTCGAGGGCAAGCTGCCCTTCACCTTCAACCTGCCGGAATTGCAGAACTCGCCGTTTCGTCTCATCGGCGGCAAAGTGACCTACGTCGAGCAGACGCCCGGAGCGCAGTTGCTATTCGGCGTCCGCAAGCACCAGATCTCGCTGTTCGTCTTTCCCGATCGCGACGCGCTGGCGCATCTTGGAAGCGGCGAGCATCAAAAGCTGGCGTTCAGCATCGCGACCTGGTCGGCGAACGGACTGCGCTATTTCATCATCACCGACGCCAGTCCCGCCGACGTGCACGCGCTCCGGGAGTTGCTGAAGAGGGCGGGATAGGCTCTCGGCTCTCGGTACTTAAAAACTGGAGTCATCCCGAGCGAAGCGAGGAATCTGTTGTGAACGCCACAACCCTTTTAGGCGATTACAACATGTCCCTCGCTTCGCTCGGGATGACTCCGGGAGAATACCCGCCCCAATCTTCAGCGGAGCATCATTCTGCATTCTTCACTGCATTCTTCATTCTGCATTTCTTCCGCTGCCACGATGCTTCGAGGAATAAATACCGCGCGCGCTGGTTATCGAGAGTGCAGCGCGATGCTTCATCGCAACGCGCGAGATCAATCACCGATTGGAGAAGCCATGAAGAACCGCATTCTCAGACCTGCGCGCCTGATGGTCGCGCTGACGGTTGTGGCGCTGGCGTTGGCGACATTTGCTCACGCCGACGCCGCATCCAGGAAGACCAAGGGCAAGCTGAACATCACCGCGCCGACGGAAGTCGCCGGCATCACCCTTTCCCCTGGTTACTACGAGGTCAAGGAAATCAACTCCGCCTCCGGCACGCTGTTGCGCTTTACGCGCGTCACCGAGAACCTGAGCGCGCAGGAGGGGCAGCCGATTTACGAATGGGAGAAGGTCGCCGAGGTCCGGGTCACGGCGGAGCCGCTGACTGCGTCGGCCACGCGTACTGGTTTTCTGCTGGCGGCGGAGGCGAATCGCGCCGTCGGGCTGGAGATTCGGGGCAACAACATGGATTACCACTTTGAAGGCGAGTAGCTGATCGCCGGTAGCTGGTAGCCGGGATCGCGGTGCTGTTCCCTCCGGACCGCATCCCCGCTACCAGCTACGAGCCGTCAGCTGCCGCCGTTCGGCCAAACGCATCCAACAGCAGCGTGAGCAAGCACGTTCTGCGAACTTATTTCTGCTGCGCCCTGCTGCTGATTTCCGCGGCGCAGCTCGCATGCCACAAGAAAGCGCAAGTCGCGCAGGTCAGCCCAGCGCCCGCGCCCCCTCTCGACAAACCGGACATCGTTCTCGCCCCCGCCAAGCCATCCTTCAAGTTCGTCGCGTACGGAGACATCCGCTTCACCGCGCCCGGACCGGTCACGGTGCGCGAAGTCAGTAACCCCATCGCGCGCGATGCCATCGTTGCCGATATCGTCAAGCAAAAGCCGGAGTTCGTGCTGATCAGCGGCGATCTGGTCTGGCGCGGCGCCAACGAGGCCGACTGGAGGCGCTATGACCAGGAAATCCAGCCGCTGACCGACGCCAAGGTCCCGATTTTTCCCACCGTCGGCAATCATGAGTACCTGAACAGCGACTTTGTGGGCAACGGGCGCTCGCAAGGCCTGCGAAATTTCTTCGCGCGCTTTCCGCAACTTCCTGACCGGCCGGCGACACCGTGGTACTCCATCCAGTACGGCAACTGCTACTTCCTCATGCTGGATTCGGAGGACGACGACGCTCCCGGCAGCCAGCAGATGATCTGGGTACAGCACCAGCTCGATTCCCTGCCCAACACTACGGACTACGTCTTTCTTATGCTGCATCGGCCACCGCACACCGCGGCGCATGACGGCGGGCACCGCGAGCGCCTGCCGGAAATTGAGCTTGGGCGCATGCTGGAGGCGAGACAGCAGCGCGCGCCGCGGCCGCGGTTCATCGTCATCGCCGGGCACGTGCACAATTACGAGCGCTACCAGCGCAACGGTGTCACCTACATCGTCAGCGGTGGAGGAGGAGCGCACCCGCATCCCCTGACGCGTGGCGCCGACGACCTCTATCACCCCCAGGACTCACGCGAGGTCGAATACCACTATTGCCTGATCACCGTGGACCAAGGGAAGCTCAGATTCGAAATGCGCCGTCTGGAGGACGCCGCATCGGCGCGATTCGCGGTGCGGGATTCGGTGGAGATGAACTATGCGTCCGGGCCGTAGGTGGGTACCCTTTAAGTTACATTGCATCTCTGGTTTACCGTGCAAGCGGCTGATTTAATTGATGTTTCAACATCTGTGCCAGCAGCGGTAATAAGTCCAAGATGGGGACAACGAATGCGCCAACTTGCGCCTCACAATTGCAGGCGCAATGATGCCTTCTGGACGCTTGAGATCGCAGGGTGAAAATCGTCGTAAGCGGCTTATTCCGAATCGTATCCCGCGCCGGCGGCTGGCAAGAAAAAACCTCCTCGCCGAAATCATTGAAGACCGCCGCACCCGCCCGCCAACATTCCACATGCTGATACAGCGCCAGGGTTCCGCGGAAATTCTCACTTGGGGCCAGTTTCGTACTCTGAAAGAAGCCAGGCAAGCGGTCGAGGAATTTTTCAACGAGACCACGCCACCCGAGCAAACGGATGCGGCCTGAAATTCTCAATTGTGCTGGATGAATTCCCCGCTCCTGTTTCCCTTTAGGTCATTGTAGAGCGTCTCGATAAACTTATCGGTGGTCACAAACTTTCCCTCCCCACCCCAACTCTCATAGCCGGCCAGCACCTTCTCCTGCTTGAGTTGCTCCACGGTCTTCCCCTGCTCGATTCCCTTCTGCACGCGAGCGGTTGCGTCTTTCAACATGGCCACGAAGGGTTTCAAGTCGGCCATCTTGGAGAGAGCTCCATGGCCGGGAATGACTTTGACATCCGGCCCGAGCGTGGCGATCACCTTCTCGCAAGCGGCGATCATGCCACGTGCGCTGCCTCCGCTCTGCAGGTCAATAAACGGGAACCCGTAGGTGACGAAGTCGTCGCCCATGTGGACGACGCTGGATTGGGTGAAGAAGATGACGGCGTCGCCGTCGGTATGCCCGTGGGGAAAATGGATGGCCTTAATGTCTTCGCCGTTCAGGTGCACGGTTGCGCGGTCGTGGAAGGTGATGATGGGCAGCGCTTCCTTGGGCGCAGGCTTGACTTCCTGTCCCAGCAGGGTGGCGCCAGCTTTCATGCGCTCACGCACGTTTTCCTGCGCGATGATCGGTCCCTGTTTCTGGAAGTAGGCATTGCCGCCGGTGTGGTCGAAATGCCAGTGGGTATTAATGACGAAGCGCACCGGCTTGTCGGTAATGCCCTTCAGCGCCGCCTGGATTTTCTCTGCCAGGGGAGCAAACTGGTCGTCTACGATGACGATGCCGTCCTCGCCGACCGAGGCGCCGATGTTGCCACCCGCACCCTCCAGCATGTACACGGTTCCAGCGACCTTGGTCACTTTGATCTGGACTTTGCTGAAGTCCCGATCCTGCGCTGCGGCCCCGGCCAGCAACGCCAGCACACATATCCACGTTCGCATGCGATCCGTCCCTCTTGGTAAGGTGGGAGCATTGTAAGGCTAGCGTCAATGCGCGCGCCCGGATGGAGACGGAACTCGGAACACGCAACTGTCGGAGCTTACCCCCGGCACATTTTCCCATCCCGCGCAAGCGCAGAGTTACCTTGGTGATAAAGCATCACCTCTGCCACGTTGCTAAATCGTCCGACCATTTATAATCTGAACCAGCATGCGCCACGGCGAGGGGATCCCCGCGCTTTTGGGCCGACTCCACACAAGGCGGTATTAGGTGAGCCAAATCAAGGAAAAATTCGAGACCCGCAAGTTGCCCATGATGCCCATTCGCGATGTGGTCATCTTTCCGCACATGATGACCCCGTTCGTGGTCGGGCGCGAGTCCAGCGTCCGCGCGCTGGAAGAGGCGCTGGCGGCCGACAAGAAGATTTTCCTCGCCACCCAGCACGACGCCAGCGTGGACGAACCCAAGCCCAACGAGCTCTACCAGGTGGGTACCATCGTCAACATCGTGCAGTCCCTCAAACTGCCCGACGGCAACATCAAGGTCCTGGTTGAGGGTGTCGAGCGCGGCAAAATCCTTCAGATCACAGATGCCGACGGCTTCCTGGAAGCCAGCATCCGCACCGCCAAGTACACCACCGAGACCACGCCGGCGCTGGAAGCCGCCATGCAGCGCGTGACCGGCCTGTTCGAGCAGTACGTCAAGCTTTGCCAGTCACTGAATTACGAGACCATGATCGCGGCGGTCCGCATGGAAGACCCGGCCAAGCTCACCGACACCATCGCCGCCAATCTTCAGCTCTCCATCGAGGAAAAACAGGAATTGCTGGAGATCTTCGATCCCGCCGAGCGTCTGAACCGCGTGGCCGACGTGCTGGAGATCGAGATCGAGAAGCTGAACATGGACCGCACCATCCAGTCGCGCGTCAAGCGCCAGATGGAGCGCGCGCAGAAGGAGTACTACCTCAACGAGAAGATCAAGGCGATCCAGAAGGAGCTCGGGCGCGGCGAAAAGAGCGAATGGGACGAGCTGAAAAAGAAGATTGACGCCGCCGGCATGTCCAAGGAGGCGCACGACAAGGCCATGCAGGAACTGAAGAAGCTCGAGGCCATGCCGCCGATGTCGGCCGAGTCCACGGTCTCGCGCAATTATCTCGACTGGCTGCTGGCCGTGCCCTGGAAGAAGCGCTCCAAGGAGATCCGCAACATCGATCGCGCCGAGAAGGTGCTCAACGAAGATCACTATGGCCTGGAGAAGATCAAGGAACGCATCCTGGAATTCCTTGCCGTGCGGCAGCTGGTGAAGAATCCCAAGGGCTCGATCCTTTGCTTCGTGGGGCCGCCGGGAGTGGGCAAGACCTCCCTGGGCATGTCGATCGCGAAAGCCACCGGCCGCAAGTTCGTCCGCTTGTCGCTGGGCGGCGTGCGTGACGAGGCCGAGGTCCGCGGACATCGCCGCACCTACATCGGCGCCATGCCCGGCCAGATCGTGCAGATGATGAAGAAGGCCGGCACCAAGAACCCGGTGTTCATGCTGGATGAAGTCGAGAAGATGTCCATGGACTTCCGCGGCGATCCCTCGGCCGCGTTGCTCGAAGTCCTCGATCCGGAACAGAACTTTATGTTCATGGATCACTACCTCGACGTGGAATACGACCTGTCACAGGTTTTCTTCATCGCCACCGCCAACGTGCTGCACACCGTGCCGCCGGCGCTTCTGGACCGCATGGAAGTCATCCGGCTGCACGGCTACACCGAGCAGGAAAAAATCGAGATTGCCAAGCAATTCCTGGTCAAGAAGCAGCGCCAGCAGGCGGGATTGACGGAGCAGAACTGCGCCTTCAACGAAGACGCCGTCGTTGCCATTATCCGCAGCTATACCCGCGAGGCCGGGGTGCGCAACCTGGAGCGCGAGATCGGCAACGTCTGCCGCAAGGTGGCGCGCAAGGTTGTTCGCGACAAGAATTTCACGGTCACCGTGACCGGGGAGAACGTCGGGGAATACCTCGGCGTTACCAAGTTCCGTGACACCCTGGCGCACGAACGCAGCGAGGTCGGCCTGGTGACCGGGCTGGCTTGGACCGAGGTGGGCGGGTCCATCCTGGTAACCGAAGCCACCGTGGTGGACGGCAAGGGCAAGCTGATGCTCACCGGCAAGCTTGGCGACGTGATGCAGGAGTCGGCGCAAGCCGCCCTGAGCTACGTGCGCTCGCGCTCGCAACGGCTCGGGCTGCCCCGCGATTTCTACCGCAATCTCGACATCCACGTGCACGTGCCCGAAGGCGCTATCCCCAAGGACGGGCCCTCCGCCGGCATCACCATCGCCACCGCCATTGCCAGTTCGCTTAGCCGCATTCCCGTGCGCCGCGATATCGCCATGACCGGTGAAATCACGCTCCGGGGAAAAGTGCTACCCATCGGCGGCCTGAAGGAAAAGCTGTTGGCCGCGCTGCGCGCCGGGATCATGGAAGCCATCCTGCCCAAGGACAACGAAAAGGACCTGCCCGACATTCCGGAGAACCTGCGCAATGTCATGAAGCTCCACTTCGTGGACACCATGGACGACGTGCTGCGCATCGCCTTGGAAGGGCCGCTGCCCAAGGTGGAAAACCAGGAGCAGGCGCCGCTGATCGCGCCTTCGCCTGCCACCGGAGATCAGCCGCAAGCGCATCAATAGCCGGTCGTCTGCCCTCAGTCGTAGAAAGCCCGCGTGGATAACGCGGGCTTTTCTGTCGGCGAATGCAGCCGTTTCCCCTAACGCCAGATCAATATGTACTGGCGCCTGCGCGGAATATGGCAGTACCTGCGCGGCCAGGTCGCCTGGGAAGCCGCGGAGCGCAGCGCGTTTGCATCAGGCACGAGGATGCACGCTTCCGAGTCCCGGCGGTAACAATTCCAGTGTCCCTGACTTAGTTATTTTTCCCCTCGCCAGAGTCTAGATCAGCTTTCGTGCGCCACACGGCATAGGCAAATCCCGCCTCAAAAATGAAGAACAAGTACCATGCCATGCAAAGCACCAGCACGTACTTACCTGCGGTGTCCCAGTAAACGTGCAATGGAAATCCAGCTAAGAAAGGGACTACCGCTGCAGCCATTAGAAGAAAACCAACACCGGCGAGCACGGCTCGGCTTACATATCCGCGAATTACGCGCGTTGCATCATTTCGCGGCTTCGGGCGATAGCAGGTGATATTGAGCTGGGACCGGAGGACCTGCAACAGAGTGTCTCTTGCCTCCCGCGATAAGCCCCACAGCGGTATTCTGGAATGTGGAGCGATAACAGTGAGAGTTCTCCCTTCCTCCACCCGGCGTATCTCAGAAAGGGGCACGTGCGTGGTCCAGAAGGGAAAGTGGCGCACACGCACCTCCTGCGTATCAACCTCCGTTTTATGGGCTAAAACCACAACCATGCCCAAAAACGCTGCGACGGCAATCAGAATTCTGCCGAGGCTAGTACTTCCTTTCGCAACAGCGATTGCTAGCGCGGCAGATACAAACACGCCATTGATCCGAACCAACAAGGGATACCTAATAACAATCTGCTTCACGAAAGCTTCTCCCGGTCGGTTGCATTATGCCGAAAATCGTGGCCCTGGCGGGATCAAACATCGATTTCGGAATCGTTCTCGGCAGTAGCCCTTGCAACTGGCACGCGGAACCTCGAAACTGTGGCTGTGAAGGTGAACGCCAAATTCCTGCGGGCGACCTCCGACGTCGCGCAGTTTCCCGCCACAGGTCCGCCGGAGATCGCTTTCCTGGGACGCTCCAATGTCGGCAAATCCAGCCTGATCAATTCCCTCGTCGGCGAAAAAATGGCACGCACCAGCTCCACCCCGGGCCGCACTCGGAGCATCAATTTTTTCGAAGTCCGGCGTCCCGGCAAACCCCATGCGGAGTGGCTCTTCGTGGATCTGCCGGGATACGGCTACGCCAAGCTGCCTCGCGAACAGACTGCCGAGTGGCCGAAGTTCATCGAGCCCTATTTGACGGACCGCGAGAGCCTTGCCCTCTGCATCGTGCTCGTTGACTCCAACGTGCCCGCGCAAACCAGTGACAAGCAGCTTGTCCACTGGCTCCAGCATGTCGGGCGCCGATTTCTCATCGTGGGCACGAAAGCCGACCGCTTATCCGGCAATAAGCTGACCACCGCCTTAGCGTACCTGCGAAAAGAATTTCAGACCGACAACATCCTTCCCTTTTCGACCCGAACCGGTTCCGGACGAGACGAGCTGTGGAAGACAATTATTGGCAGTTCCGAAGTGTGAAACGGGACTGCTTAATTTATTTTCAATTCCTCTGAAACCACCACAATCGCTGAATCTTGCAACATGTTCCATTCTTTCCACTCGGTACTCGGTACTGGCTTTCGATGAATATCTCCTCACGATGTTTCGAACATACGTTCTATTTTGTTGCGAATCGCAACATCAATCACGGCTAACCGTGACCCGCCTCACAGCCTGAATTCCTCTAAGAGTTGAAGATTTCATCTGTAGGACACCGCAGTAACCCTGCGGCGGCACCTAGGTAACGACAACTTGAGTGCCGACCGAGGGTCAGTGGATGTAGAAGCACCCACACGGCCGGAAATCCGGCACATGTGGGCGGCTTGATAAAAGGAGACATGGACTCATGAAGACTTATCGACTGACGATCCTGGTGCTGATGATCGCGCTTTTCCTGTTCATTGCTATGCCCAATTTGTCGTGGGGCGCCGAAGACGGCGCGGCGCTGTTCAAGGCGAAGTGCGCTGGCTGCCACAACGCCGATGCCAGCGGCAAGCCGGCCGTGAAGGCCCCCGCCGTCAAGGGCAAGACCGTGGACGACGTCAAGAAGGCGTTGGACACCCCGAAGCACGCAGCATTCAAAAAGTCGCTGAACGACGAGCAGGTAAAGGCGATCGGCGATTACCTCAAGGGCTTGAAATAACTCACGCCGGCCAGCCGGCAGAACCGAGGGTGGCGTGAAAAGCTCAGCCGCATCTCGGCTGACCCGCAACCGCAAGGTTGTGAGCACGTCAGGGCCACAAATGTTATCGGCGCAGGCGGGACCCGAATTTCCACAATCGGGTCCCCAGCGCAGATTCCCAGCGCATTTCCCGGTAGTTCCCGTTCTCATATTTCATTCCATTCCCACGGCGCTGGGTTACTTGCCATTTCATACCGGAGACTTTCATGAGCAAGGGACTTTTATACGATGCGACGCTCTGCATCGGCTGCAAGCAGTGCGAGCAGGCGTGCGCGGAGAAAAACAAGCTTCCTTATAACGACACGATTGCCGCCGAGCCGCGGCAGTCGGAACATAAATTCACCGTCGTCCTGGCGAAAGAGGACAAGTTCATGCGGCGGCTGTGCATGAACTGCAACGATCCCGCATGCGCCTCGGTCTGTCCGGTGGCGGCGCTCCGCAAGACCTCCGCGGGCCCGGTCATCTACGAGGCCAGCCGCTGCATGGGGTGCCGCTACTGCATGCTGGCCTGCCCATTCGGCGTGCCGCGCTACGAGTGGAACAGCATTAACCCCAAGGTCCAGAAGTGCACCATGTGCGCCGACCGGGTGCTTGCCGGCCAGGCGACCGCCTGCGCGGAAGCCTGCCCGACGGGCGCCACCAAGTTCGGCGAGCGCGATGAGCTGATCGCCGAGGCGCAGCAGCGCCTCAAAGCCGAGCCCGGCAAATACTTCAACCACATTTATGGGTTGGAGGAAGTCGGCGGCACCAGTGTCCTGCTGCTGTCGGCGGTGCCCTTCGAGGAGTTCGGCTACCGCACCGATTTCCCCCATGACCCGCTGCCCAGCCGCACCTTCGCCATTCAGTCCCGCATTCCCGACTTCGTGCCGCTATGGGGCTCGTTGCTCGGCGGGATCTGGTGGATCACCCACCGCCGCGAGGAAGTCGCCAAGGCGGAAGGTAAAGACCAGAAGGGGGGCCGGCAATGAAGATTCCCAACATCAAGTGGTTCAGCTTCTGGAAGCTGGTGCTGTACTTCGTGCTGGCGGCGGGCGCCTATGCGACCGTCTACCGTTTTGTCGCGGGCTTGGGGCCGGCTACGAACCTGAGCGACCAGTTCCCCTGGGGCATCTGGGTCGGGTTTGACGTTCTGTGTGGCGTCATGCTCGCCGCCGGTGGATTCACCCTCACCGGCGCCGTGCACATTTTCAATTTAAAGCGCCTGCACCCCATCGTGCGTCCGACCGTGCTCACCGCGTTCCTCGGCTACCTGCTGGTTTCCATCGCACTGCTGGTGGACCTGGGACGGCCCTACAACATCTGGCACCCGCTGATTATGTGGAATCCGCACTCGGTGATGTTCGAGGTCGGCTGGTGCGTCATGTGCTACACCACCGTGCTGGCGCTGGAGTTTTCCCCCATCGTGCTGGAGCGCTTCAACCTGCAGAAGCCGTTGAAGTACATCCGCAAGGCGCTGATCCCGATCGTCATCGCCGGCGTGATCTTCTCGACATTGCACCAGTCGTCGCTCGGCTCGGTGTACCTGATCGTGCCCACCAAGCTGCACCCGTTCTGGTATTCGCCGCTGCTGCCGGCCTTCTTCTTTTTGTCGGCGGTTGCGGTTGGACTCGCGATGACGATTTTCGAGTCGTCCATGAGCGCCAAGCATTTCGGGCGGCAACTGGAGCTGCACATCCTGAAAGACCTCGGCCGCGCGCTGATGGTCGTGCTCATCGTGTACGCGGTGCTGCGCGTCGAGGACCTGGTCCATCGCAATGTCTTCGGCATGATTTTCAAGCCAGGCTACGAGCGCAACTTGTTCCTGCTGGAGATCGCGCTGGCGCTGGTGATTCCCATCGTGCTGCTCTCGTTCCGCAAAGTGCGCGAGACGGCGGGCGGCCTCTACCTCGCTTCGGTGATCACCCTGCTCGGCTTTGTCACCAACCGCCTCAACGTTGCGGTCACCGGGATCGAAGGTTCAGCCGGCGTGCGCTATTTGCCCAAGTGGACCGAGATCGCGGTCACCGGCGCCATGGTGGGCGCCGGCTTCGCCATCTTCGGCATGGCGGCGAAGTACCTGCCCATCTTCCCCGAGGAGCATGAAGCCGCTCCCGAACCGCAGAGCAAAGAAGTCCGCGAACCCGTGGTGGTGATGTCGAATGCCGACTGACGAAAATTCGGCGCAAGGCACAAGGCCGGAGGAGCCAGGAAAACTTGGGTGGGACCCGCAGTCTGTGCCACCGGCTCCGCCGGAGTGCGAGCCGGGCTGGCAAGGCACCGGCCGAAGCCTGAGCACGAAGCTGATCGCCGTGATTTTTTCCGCCATGGTGGTCATCTTCGCGCTCCTCGGCTATGCCAACATTCGACTCCACCGCCAGCACCTGGAGACGTTCACCCTGGCCAGCGCCGAGCGCGTCAGCGACGTGATCAAGCGCAGCACCAAGTTCCACATGCTGCAAAACGATCGCGAAGGGCTCTACCGCACCATCAGCACCATGGCCGGCGAGCCCGGCATCGTGCGCATCCGCATCTTCGACAAGGAAGGCAAGATCAGCTACTCGACCAAGTCTTCCGAGGTCAACACCTACGTCGACAAGCGGGCCGAGGCTTGTTATGCCTGCCACGCGCAAGCGCAGCCCATCGTGAAACTCACCCGGCCGGACCGTTTCCGTATTTACAGCGCCAACGGCTCGGGCCGCGTTCTGGGGATCATCAACCCGATTGAGAACGAGCCATCCTGCTCCAACGCCGCCTGCCACGCGCATCCTGAAGACCAGAAAATCTTGGGCGTGCTCGATACCAATTTGTCGCTCGCCAAGGCCGACACGGACCTGGCCGAAAGCACGCGCCTGATGCTGATCTACACCGTGCTCGCGGTCCTGGTGATCTCCGCGCTGACCGGCATCTTCGTCTGGCGGCTGGTGCACCGTCCCGTGCAGCTTTTGAAACGCGGAACCGAGGAGCTGGCCCGCGGCGACCTTGGATACCAGATTGCCGTGGAGTCGCGCGACGAACTCGGCGAACTCGCCAATTCCTTCAACATCATGAGCCTTCAGTTGCGCAAGGCCAACGAGGAAGTCACCTCGTGGGCACGCACGCTGGAATCGCGCGTGGACGACAAGACCAACGAACTGAAGCGCGCGCACGAGCACGTGGTGCGCGTGGAAAAAATGGCTTCCATCGGCAAGATGGCGGCGGTGGTGGCGCACGAGATCAACAACCCGCTGTCCGGAATCCTGACTTACGCCAAGCTGCTGAAGAAGTGGGTGCAGAAGACCGATGCCGATGACGAGCGCCGCCGCGAGATCCGCGATTGCCTCGACTTGATCGAGTCTGAGAGCCGTCGCTGCGGCGACCTGGTGAAGAACCTGCTCACCTTCTCGCGTACCGCGCCCATGAACCTGGAGTGGGCCGACGTCAATGTCGTCGTGGACCGTTGCATCCGCCTGGTTCAGCACCATCTCGACCTCGGCAACGTGCAGTTGCAACTGGAGTCCGCGCCCGAACTGCCGGTGGTGCATTGCGACCCGGCGCAGATCGAGCAGGTGGTCCTGGCGCTGGTCATGAACGCCATTGACGCCATGCCGCATGGCGGCAACTTGCTGGTGCGCACTCGTTCCCTCCCGCAGAGCCGCCAGATCGAGATGCAGGTGCGCGACGACGGCGTCGGAATTCCCCCTGAGCTGCTGCCGCGCATGTTCGAGCCTTTCCTCACCACCAAGGAAACCGGAAAGGGCGTGGGGCTGGGCCTGGCAATCAGCAAATCCATCGTGGAGCGGCACGGCGGAGTAATTGAGGTCGAATCGCAGCCCGGCCGCGGCACCACGTTCTACATCTTCTTGCCGGTAGATGCGGTCGGTGGCAACGCCACCCCGGCGGAAACGGGTGCGGCGAAGACCGGAGCTCGGGGGTAGTCGCCATTTGCTTTGCCTTGAGCCATTGGCCTTTGGCGTTGCGCGCAAAGCGAAGGAGAGGATTTCGAGGGCTAACAGCCAATGGCCAACGGCCAACGGCGTTCGCGAAGCGAACTGAGGATTTATGGAACCAAGCAAAGGTAAGCTGCTCATCGTGGACGACGAGCTCAGCGTGCGCGACTCGCTGGGCAAATGGTTCCGCGAGGAAGGCTACGAGATCACCACCGCCGACGGCGCCACCGACGCGCTCTCGCGCATGGCGGAAACCAGGTACGATCTGGCGCTGGTGGACATCAAGATGCGCGGCACCGACGGCATCGAACTGCAGCGCCGCATGCATGAGATCTGTCCCGAACTGATCGTCATCATCATGACCGGCTACGCCTCGGTCGAGACCGCGGTGGCGGCGCTGAAGAACGGCGCCTACGACTACGTCACCAAGCCGCTCGACCCGGATGACATCGCCCACCAGGTGCAGAAGGCGCTGGCCCATCGTCGTGTCGAGCAGGAAAACCTGCGCCTCAAGGAAACCATGGCCGAGGTGCAGCGCTCGCCCGACCTGGTCGGCCAGGGCAAGGCGATGGAGAAGGTCTTCGACGCCATCGAAACCGTCGCGCCCACCGACGCCACCGTGCTCATCACCGGCGAAAGCGGCACCGGCAAGGAGATCGTCGCGCGCGCCATCCACGCGGGCAGCCCGCGCCGCTTCCATCCCCTGGTCGCCATCCACTGCGGCGCCCTCACCGAAACCCTGCTGGAAAGCGAGCTCTTCGGCCATGAGAAGGGCGCCTTCACCGGCGCGCAGTATCGTAAGAAGGGCAAATTTGAGGTGGCCGAGGGCGGCACCGTCTTTCTCGACGAGATCGGTGACATCAGCCTCAAGACGCAGACCGACCTGCTGCGTGTTCTACAGGAGCGCGAGATCATGCGCGTGGGCGGCAACCAACCCATCAAGGTGGATTTCCGCTGCGTCGCGGCCACTAACCGCGATCTGGAGGAGCTGATCGCCGAAGGCCGGTTCCGGCCCGACCTGTTCTACCGGCTCAACGTCTTCCGTATCGAGCTGCCTCCCCTGCGCGAGCGCCGCGAAGACATTCCGCTGTTGGTCAACCACTTCGTGCGCAAGTTTTCGCAGGCCATGAACAAACGCATTACCCGCGTGGCTCCGGCGGCGATGTACCAGCTCCAGCAATACGCCTGGCCCGGCAACGTGCGCGAACTGGAGAACGCGGTCGAGCGTGCCATGGTGGTTGCCGTCGAGCCCGAACTGCGCGAACAGGACTTCATCATCAAGGCCCGCAACGGAAACACCGCCGAAGGCAAAACCCTCGACGATATCGAAAAGGCGCACATCCTGCGCGTGCTAGAGGAATGCGCCGGCAATCAGACGCGCGCTGCCGAAGTGCTCGACATTGATCGCGTCACCCTGCACAACAAACTGAAGAAGTACGGCTGGAGCAAGAACGGAGCGACAACGCCTGCGGCGGCGGCGAGCGCCGAAAAATGAAGCTGCTGCACCTGCTGCCGATCGGCGATATCGACGGCCGCCTGCTGGAGGACCTGGGTCCGCGGCTGTCGCAGCGCTTCGCCGTGCCCTGGGACATTGTCCCAGCGGCCATTGATCCCCAGTTCGCCTACCACGTCGAGCGGCAGCAGTACCATTCCACCGACTTGCTGGGTAAAGCGCAGGACTACGTCCGCGACAATTGCTGGCGCCTGCTGGGCGTCACCGAGCTCGATCTCTATATTCCGATTCTGACCTTCGTCTTCGGCGAGGCACAGATGGGCGGCGCCGCCGCCGTCGTCTCCACCTACCGGCTGCGCCAGGAGTTCTATGGCCTGCCGCCTGACAATGCCTTGCTCCATGAACGCCTGCTGAAAGAATCGGTGCACGAGGTCGGGCACACGCTCGACCTGCGCCATTGCGAGGACTACCGCTGCGCCATGGCGCCCTCGCACGCGGTGGAGTGGATTGACCTGAAGCAGGCAGTGCTCTGCCCTTCCTGCGAATCCCGCGCTCTGCCGCAGCCGAAGAAGGCAAGGGCGTGGTGGTTTTGAAAGACAGTTATCCATTGTTAGTTGTCAGTGCGCGGCCTTTAACGTGTGTCATCATGCTGAGCGAGGCCGCCTTTTCCCGAGCACAATCTAAATCGTTGTCATCCCGAGCGAGGCCGCATGGCCGAGTCGAGGGACTCCTACTCTGCCAGCGCTCACGAAGCAGTTGACAAGCATTTCGTCCCGCGCTGGGGCGAGCACGGCTTTCCTGTGTCTTCGACCTGTCAGCGCAAACCGTGGAAGGGCACGGCTTCAGCCGTGCCGTACATGGCCTCCAAAATGTGGGCTTTAGCCCCTGAGGACTCGGCCGGGCTTTTATGAGAAGGGCTGTTCACAACAATGAGTGAACCTGCATCCGTACTCTGGCGTACTTGCAGTCAGGAGGATGTATGAAGCGGACTGCCTTGCTTTTAATTCTCATCGTTCTTACGGCGATTGCCCCTTGCTATGCTCAGCCGGCATCGGAGCAGGAGAAAAACAAAGCCGTTGCCCGCCAATTTTTCGAAGAGGTACTGAGCCAGGGAAACCTCGCGAACTATTCGGACTCGCACGCTACCGACTTTGTGGCCCATGGAGCTGAGCGGGACTTTACCCTGGCCGAAGATATATCGGCGGCGCGTGAGGAACGGAAGGCCATGCCCGACATGCAGATCGCGGTCCATCATGTGCTCGCCGAGGGGGATCTGGTTGCAGTCCATTGGACGGCGTCGGGTACGAACACGCAGCCGGGGATGGGGCTTCCGGCGACTGGTAAGAAGATTCGAGCTTCGGGAATAACCATTTTCCGCTTCAAGGGCGGTAAGATTTCTGAAGAATGGAGCGCCTGGGACATGCTCTCCGTATTAAAACAGGCAGGCCTATTCCCTCCGAAGCCATAGAGCCAATTTAGCGCTGCGACAGTGTCATTTTCGTGAAACCGACTTCATGTAAGTTACGGTTTACGATGGCGAACAAACGGCGCACACTTACGTGAACGGCTGTTATCAACAATTGGGCAGCACACAGAAAGCCGCCCCTAGAGGGCGGCTGGTTGAAGGCTATGTACAGCTTCATTCGCTGATGACGTGATCGGCCCATTCCACCAGCGAAACGTAGATCGGAACCGTTCCCCACTGCGCGTTCCAATTGCTCAAATCTGCCTCCGTGACCCCACGGGCCCGGGAGCATGCCCCTCAAGAGAACACCGGAATCTTCTTGGCGACGACCTTCGCCATGGTCTCGCTGAGCGGAGGCCATCCGATTGGTTTGACCATATCGACCGTGTTCTTGCGCATGAGGTACGTGGCCTCGTGGGTGAGAAAGATCTGCACGTCATGCCCGGCCTCGGCCAGTGCGACCCCGTGGGAGAAGACGAACGAGGCGCGAGTCGGCTCGTCGGTTCCCCACGAGCTCCTCATTAAAATGTGCAGTTTTTTCTTGAGCGTTTGAGGTTGCTGAGTCTGCGCCTCGCCGGTGGAAGCGGTAATGGCCCCGGCGGCGAGTGCGCCAGCAGCCACTTGGGTTGACTTTTGAAGAAATGATCGGCGGGTTGTCATACCCCACCTCCGGGAATGGCAGCGAAGTCTACATGACCCGGGAGCGCATTACAAATCCCCGTTTACGATAACGGCTGTTATCAACAATCAACCTGGTCTAAACGCGATTGCGGGCTATTCTGGAATCATCGGACAGAATATCGGACCAAGCGCTCGCTGCGTGGACTGTCGCACTGATGCGCGGCTTCGGCAATTTTTAAGTTCTTCCCGGTAGGGCTCGCCGCAATAAACTTTCCGCATCTCTGGCACGTGGAAACGAGAACGGATTGTTCACGTGTGGACACGTGGAGGAAGGTGCCCGGGCTGAGCATATGGCGACCTTCTTTCTTCTAGAGGAGCGTTGCAACAAGTATGCGGCGGTGAGCAGCAGATTCCGAGCGCCAATGAGCGACAACAGAAAATCCCGGGCTCACTCCTTAATGTCCGGCAAGGATTAGCCCGCTAACACCACGCTCACAAGAGGATGTGACCAGGGCGCATATGGGCGCACGCACCAATTGACGCAACGAGGCGTGAGCGGCGTCACAGCAGGGTTTCCCATTTTGACCCAATATTCGTGCTCTGGCCGAGGTGCAACTATGCTTCTTACCGGATGGAAGGAAATTGCCGGCCACCTTCGACATGGTGTCAGAACTGTGCAGAGGTGGGAAGCCGATCACAGTCTTCCGGTACGCAGGATTTGCGATAGGCCGCGCCAAAACGTTCTTGCCGACTCGGAAGAATTAGATGTGTGGCTGCAAGAACGCCCGAGGAGAGCACTACTAGACAGCCTTGATGACATACAGGCGCGCATCGCGTACCTGGAGGCGGAGAACGCTATCTTGCGGTCCGGTCTGAAGGAGGTTAGAGCACGTTTCCCGCAGCTTTCATTCAACCTGCCAAAGAACGGTCGCACGTCTTCAACGTAGGCACTTGAACTCTCGTTGAGAAAAATTGCGAACTGCCAGCGTCTTTTTCCTATGGCGCATCTAGACGTTTCCCCCCATTGCGTTAATCAAAGAATCTCAAGCTGGACAGCCCCCGTTGCCGCGCTTGGCACAGAGCCATCGAACGCCGCCGGGGGGCTTTGTTTTGCACCCGCAGCACCAACTTGGCTGGATGACCGGCGATAAAAAACGTAAGTTACGAGTAGCTGCTCGCGAACAAACAGCGCAAACTTACGTGAACGGCTGTTATCAACAATTAGGATTAGTCGCGGCGTTCCCCGGCTCGGTTTTGCTGCGATCTATTGCGGGAGGCCGGCTTAGATTTCGCTTCGCAGTGATGGTTAACGACGGTCTGCTCCACGATTCGGGGGTCTGCCGCAGCAGCAATTAGTTGGCCGCAACGCATGCAACGGGCGACCTGCAAGCGATTCGTGGCGTCCCGAGTCACACTGATGTGCGCCCAACGGGTCATGCTAAGTATGATGCCGGTTAGTGAGTACACAGCACTTCCGCAGCTTGTCTGTTGGTGAATGCAACTGAACTGATTTATTGGACATCTCACCTCGTATCAAGGGCTGTTCTGTGTCCTCCCGGGGAATCCACATCGTGACTGCGGCAGCACGCCGAAAGAAAGTAAACATCCATCTTGTGTGCGGTGCGTTCTTCGCGGACGTGGTGACGGATTCCCGCGTCAATCCGCCGATTCACCACTGGATTGTGCAACGTCAAGGCTCTCCTGAAGTCGTCCACTGGGGACAGGAAGCGAGTCTGGAAGCAGCAGAGAGCGCCGCATCATCTTTCATGAACGACCTCGCTGAACGCGAGAACCGCAAGAAGGCCTAGCGCCGCTCGGGTTGTGCCGGTCCTAAAGCTGCCAGCAGTTCCTCGACCGGAATGGGTTTGGCCAACACTTCAAAATCCTGACCCCGCTCATGCGCCTCAGTGAGAATCTTGCCTGCGGTGGTATCGCCGGACATCAGGATGATGCGGCAGGTCGGCAGGCACTTCGCAATCTCCATCGACAACGCCACGCCGGTTGTACCGTCGAGCTGCACGTCGCACAGTAATATGTCGGGTTGATGCGACTTTGCCGTTTCCAGACCTTTCGCCGCACTGCTCTCTCCTGCCGCATGGAACCCAGCCGACCGGAGCACGAGCACCAGGGTCTGCATGATCGGAAGGGAATCATCTACGACGAGGATTTTCTTCTTTGCATGTGCGGCCATATACCCGCCTATCTTTGCACCGGCTGGGCAGCGTGGAAGTTGCTGATGGCGCGCTGTGCAGGGGGGGAAACTGCTTACGTGGAATATACGCTCGGCACGGCAATGGCGCAAGTTGGCGTATGACAATCTAGGTTGGATAGCAGCCTTTGATTGGCGCTAAATCGCCTTCACGCAAGTTAGCCAGCGTTCTTGTCACACTTATCTGTGACCGCGGAGGATTGACTTTCCTCTCCTCAATTTGAGATAAGAACATCTAGAGCCGCGGGAGTTTCTTCTCCTGCGGCTCGTGGTGTTTTACGTGATTGTTATCAATATTTTACGTGGAAGTGCCACCTTCTCAAAGATTTGCCGGCGCAAATTGCGTAAGGTCTTTGGTTTCAAAGACCACCCTGGGGGGAGGGGGTATCTCCTGTTGCCCATCACGCCCCGTCGTGGCTCACATCACTGCGTTTTGCAGCGGTTGGCGAGAGGCTTGTGATGAGAGACTATGCCCCCCAACGGCCCAGACCGGGACGGACCGTCCGACGCACGCCTGCGCCTGCAGTTGCTTGGCATGGCCGCCGTGCTGGCCGTCGTGGTGCTTGGCATTCTCTACCTCATTGTTCCGCCGGCGTGGCTGGAAGCGCAGCACGTGCTCATGTGGACGGCGCCCAGCGTCGTCGTCGCTGCCGGCGTGGCGCTGGCGTCAGCCCAGCACCTGCTGGAGATACTCCGCGGCCAGCGCGCCGACGTCGTTCGCTTGCGCGAACTGGTCGGCTATCGTGAACGCGAGCGCGACCTTGCGCAGGACGAGTTGATCCACCGCATCGAAGCCGAGCGCAATCTGGCGCGCGACAAAATGCAGTTCGAGGCGCAGCTTGCCGCCTACGAAAAATACGCCGCCTTGGCGCAACTGGCGCTCGGCGCTGCCCACGAAATCAACAATCCCCTGCTCGGAATCTTGTCGCACCTGGAACTGCAGCTCAAAGACGTCACCGATCCCGACGAGCGCGAGGAAATCCAGCAGTGCATCCAGGGCGCCAAGCGGATCTCGACCACGCTGCATGGCCTGATCAACTATGCGCGACCCGGTCCGCTGCTGCTCACCAAGGTTCACATCGGCCGCCTGGTGGAAGACACGCTCAGCTTCCTGCGCTACCAGCCGATGTTCCGCCCCCTCAAGGTGGAAACCAACATCGCCCACGATCTGCCCGCCATCACCGCCGACAGCAACCAGCTTTCGCAAATCCTGATGAACCTGCTGCTGAACGCAGCCGAGGCCACGCCGGAGGGCGGCGCCATCAGCATCGAAGCGCAGAAAATCAAGTTCATGGAGTACGTGGAAATCGCGGTGCGCGACACCGGTTGCGGCATTCCCGCCGACATTCTGCCGCACGTGCTGGAGCCGTTCTTCACCACCAAGCGCGGCAAGGGCACCGGTCTGGGACTGAGCATCAGCCACGCTTACGTGCGCAGCCATGGCGGCGACATCAAGGTGGAAAGCCTGCCGGGGCGCGGCACCACCGTTCGCATCGTGCTGCCGATCCGGCAGGCAGGCAAGGCGGACAGAGAACGGGAAGAAGAGAACGACCTGGTGATCCGATGAATCGGGTCATGGCGGGATCAGAGACATAGTTATGGCCTATTCAATTCTTGTACTCGACGATGAAGCGCTGACGCTGCGCACAATTTCACGTGCGCTGCGTGACGAAGGTTTTGAGGTCTTGCTCGCCACCACCGGCGAGGAGGCGCTGGAGACGTTCGCGCGCGAGCGTCCCGACCTGTGCATGCTGGATGTGGTGCTGCCCGGCATTGACGGCATCGAGGTGCTGCGCCAGATCAAGAAGCAAAGTCCGAGCACGATTGTGGTGATGATGAGCGCCTACCACCTGGTGGACCGCGCGGTCGAGGCGATGAAGCTGGGTGCCTACGACTACCTGATCAAGCCGTTCCATATCGCCGACATGGTGAACACCATGGGCCGCGCCTCCGAGATGCTGGCGCTGCGCGTCCGCGTCCGCGACACGGTGGAGATCGCCAAGGGCCGATACGACTTAGGGTTGGTAAAGACCGAGAGCCCGGCGATGCGCCACGTACTGGACATTTGCCAGAAGGCGGCTCAGTCGGACCACACCACCATCCTCATCCAGGGCGAGAGCGGCACCGGAAAAGGCGTCCTGGCCAAAGCGCTGCACTACAACAGCCCGCGGGCGCAGATGCCGCTGGTGGAACTGAACTGCGCGGCCCTGCCGGACGCGCTGCTGGAAAGCGAGTTGTTCGGGTACGAGCCGGGAGCGTTCACCGACGCCCGTCGCCGCAAGGAAGGCCTGTTAGAGCGTGCCCAGGGCGGTACCGTGTTTCTGGATGAGATTGGCAACATGACCGCCAATGTGCAGGCAAAAGTGTTGCGCGTTCTCGAGGAAGGCACCTTCATGCGGCTGGGTGGAACCCGGCCCATCAAGGTGGACGTGCGCATGATTGCCGCCACCAACACTGATCTGAAGGAAGCGGTCGCGCGCGGGCAGTTCCGGGAAGACTTGTTTTACCGGCTGAACGTTCTGCCTATCATGCTGCCGCCATTGCGCGAACGCCGCGAAGACATTCTGCCCCTGGCCCTCAGCATGGTCGAGCGCTTCAACAAGGAGTTGAAGAAGAATTTCACCGGGTTCACTCCGGGCGCGGCCGAGTTGATGACGCGATATCCTTGGCCGGGAAATATCCGCGAGCTCAAAAATGCCATAGAGCGCACCATGATCCTGGCGGGCGAGGGCGATATTGATGCCGGCGCTCTGCCGGAAGAAATCCGCGATCACTTCGAGCCCCAGGTACCGGAGCCCGCCTCTCACATGGATTTGTCGCCCACCGGCCAGCAGTGGGTCACGCTCTACGAGTTGGAGGAGCGCTACATCCACGAGGTGCTGGCGCTCACCGGCAACAACAAGGCGCAGGCCGCGCGAATTTTGGGGATTCATCCGACCTCGATCCTGCGCCGCCTGAAGCGCGAGCACCAACAGGAAGAGGAAAAAGTGGAGGCTGTGGCTGCCAAATAAGCGTGCAGCCCGCTCTTGGCGCGTGTGTTCGTCCCAGCATCTAATCTGCTCAGGTGTGGGGTCCTGAGCATCAACGGCGTCCGCTGGACGGCGAATTTTTCGACGTCGCCGTCATCGGCGGCGGAATCAATGGGGTTGCCATCGCGCGCGAGTGCGCCAGAACCGGACGGCGCACGCTGCTGCTTGAGCAACACGATTTTTGCTCCGGCACAACCAGCCGCTCCACGCGAATCATCCACGGCGGTTTGCGCTATCTGGAGCACGGCGAGATTGCGCTCGTCCGCGAATCGTTGCGCGAGCGCGAGCGACTGCGGCAGCGACATCCGCATCTGATCCGGCCATTACACTTCCTCCTGGCGTTGCCGCCCGGTCGCCGCAGCGCGCTGGAAGTCCGCTTCGGGCTGTGGCTGTACCGCAGGCTGGGAAATCATGCGCTGCCAACGAAAGGGTCAGCGAAGGACGTTTCGTCGCTCGAACGGTTGCTCGACCGCGGCGGCACAGACGTGCTCCGCGTCTTTCATTACGACGACGCGCAATGTGAGTTTCCCGAACGCCTGGTAGCCGAGTGGCTGAACGAGGCCGTCGCGGCCGGCGCCGAGGCCCGCAACTACACTCGGGTACTCCGAGTCGAGACGGCCAATGGGCACGTTCGCGGTGTGTTGCTGCGGGACTCGCTGGATGGCATGGAATATCGCGTTGCTGCGCGCTGGGTGGTAAACGCCACCGGTCCGTGGGCCGACCAGGTTGTCAGCGAGTCGAAGATCAGCGCCGAGCGCCCGATGATCGGCGGTGTGCGCGGCTCCCATCTCGTGCTGCCGCGCTTCGCGGGCGCGCCGGAAAGCGCCGTGTACGCGGAGGCGACCGACGGACGGCCCATCTTCTTGATCCCGTGGAACGGACAACTGCTGCTAGGCACGACCGAGATCTCGGATTCCGGTGATCCAGGCGGCACGCAGCCAAGCGGCGCAGAGATCGAATACCTCATGGCGTCGTTCCGCCGGCTCTTCCCTGCCGCGCGCCTGCGCTGCGACTGTATAAGGTACAGCTTTGCCGGTGTGCGGCCGCTGCCCTACGACCCGGAGAAAGCGCCGTCGGCGATCAGGCGGCGGCACTTGCTGCGGGAACACGGCGGTGATGGCGCGGCCGGCATGATCTCCGTCATCGGGGGGAAGCTCACGACCGCGGCGGCACTGGGCCGCCAATGCGCGCGCCGCATGGGAATTCATGTTGAAGAACCGCTGCTGCACGGCTTTGCCAACGAAATGGCCATCGGCGACACGGTCGACCGCTGCACGCTTTACCTGCAGCAAATGGGCGGGCTGAGCCCAGGGCAGGCGCGCGCCATGGTCGGCTGGTTTGGGAGAAGCGCCGGCGAGATCGCGCGACTGGCGCGCAGTGACCGGCGTATGCGACTGCCGCTCTGTGACCACAGCGAGCACGTGGTGGCCGAGGCCGTATACGCGCTGCGGAACGAATGCGCGGCCACACTCGCCGATGTGCTGTTGCGACGCGTGCCGGTGGCCTTCGGGCAGTGCTGGACGAAGCATTGCACTCGCCAGGCGGCCGGACGGATCGCAGACGCGATCGGCTGGAGTGAGAAAAAGACTGGAGAGCAAGTCGAACAGTTTGAACTGGAGCAGTCCCGATTTTTGATTAAGCCAATCGTGGAAAAACTCTCAGCCGCATAAGTTCACGACCGAGCACTTTTTTTCTCGACTCAGTGCCATTGGGAAAGCGTTCGAGCCAGCAGCTTCGTATCGTCAGAAATAATTCCCTCGACGCCCAGTTCAGCAAACTGGCGCATCTGGCGCTCCGGGTTGACCGTCCACACGTAGACATTCTTTCCCGCCGCGTGGAGCTCACCGACGACGTCAGCCAAGGCGAGCCCGCATTCCAGAAAAACAGATTGGACAGGCAGCGCGCGCCATCGGGCAAGTTGGCGGCCAGTGTTACAGATCAGCCCCAGCGGCAGAGTGTTATCGAGGTCGTGCAGGCGGATTAGGATCGCAGGAAGGAATGAAGACACGCAGAAGCCGCGCCGCGGCGGGTTCGAGCGGAGTGCCTCCGTAACATCCGTTTCAAGGCCCGTGACTTTCAGTTCGATGTCGAGAAACGCGCGGTCCGCGAATGCAGCCAGCACGTCCGGGAGACAAGGCGCTGCCGGCAGGCGATCGTACCGGCTACGCGAGACCACATGTCCGCCGAGGCGCGCGTCATGGCAGACGATGCAGCGGTTGTCGGCAGTGAGCCGTACGTCGAATTCGAATCCATCGCACCCGTGTCCGAGCGCCAGTTCGAACGCTTCGAGCGTGTTCTCGGGAGCGTAGCGGCGCGCGCCTCGATGGCCGAGCAGGAGCGGGCGCGCGGTTTCGTTCAACCTGCTCATAAAGCACAAACCCGGCCGGGGGCGGCCGGGCTACACATTCCTCCAAAGAGCTAATCCAGATCGAAATCGCGGATTCGGGGCGTGTCGGGAGCTTCCTTGGCGCGCTTCATGGCTTCCTGGAACTTCTTTTCCAGCAAGTCTGCCTTGTTCTTTTCCGCCTGCACGGATTGCTGGAAGAGCGATTCCTTGCGGCTCTCCTGGTCCTTCATGGCGCGCGCGGCCTCTTCGAAATCGGCGAACATCTTGGGCCGCACCGGGGCCGTGTGCGCAATCACCGCCTGGGTAGCGGAATCTACCTTCAGCACCGCGCCGCAGCACGGACAAGTGACATCGAAGGCGGACGCGGGCTTGGCACCATGTTTGGCCATGGGCAAATCATAGCAGGAATGCAGAATGAGGAATTAAGAATGCAGAATTTCTAGTCCGTAACCGGTTGCCGGCAGTACGGCTTGTCGTCTCCCTTGCATTGTTTTCTGCATTCTTAAATGGAAATCACCTGGTGGTCGGGGCAGCCTGAGGCGGCGGAACGGTGCAGCGTCGGCAGCAGATCGAGACCGTGACGCGCCAGGAAGCAGATGCCGGCAACTTCTCGCTCCTGCAGGTTCTTGTTGGGAAACAGAACGTTGCTGAGCCACTCGGCGTGCTGGCCAACCTCGGCGGATTTGCGCAGTTCGGCCTTGGCGGCGCGTCCCGCCAGACGGCGGAGTTGGTAGAGCATCTTGGAGCCGGCTCGCCCGGCGGCCTCGACCAGCGTCGGATCCAATGCCTGCAACGACCGTCGGATGGAATCCAGCGAATCGGAGACGGCACCCTCACCCTGGCGGAACGATTCCTGCACCTCGGCGGGAATGCTGCGCAACGCGAGAAGATCGCGCACCGCTTCCTGCCCATGAAACAGGTCCGGCAGCGCGATGCGGTATTTCGTGAGCAGGCGCTGCGCGCGGGCATCGAGCAGGGTCGCGCTGAAGCGCGGCAGGGCCGGTGTAACCCGGCCGAGCACTTCCTCATAGACCACGCCCGCTTGCGCGAAGTAGGCGACTTCGGCCGGTCCTCCGGTGTAGGCAATCGTCGGAAGAATGAAGTCCTGCACGACAGGACGCAACAGGACATTGGCGCTAAAGCGCCGCGGTTCCGAGGCAATCTGCTGCAGCAGGCCGGCCTGCGAAATGCGGTCGCGTCCGACCAGAAATCCGCCGTCTACGCGATGAATGACCTCGCGCGCGCCATTTCGCTGTTCGAATAGCAACGTGCTGGAAGGCGTGACCTTCACCTGCTCGTGGTAGCCGGCGGCGCGAAGCTCCTTGCCGCGAGCGAGCAGCGCGTTATCAATTTCCTCGGCTCCGATCACGGCGGCGCGATAGACCGGCTGCGCCACCTGGTGCACTTCCGGATCCGAAGCGTCGAGCAGCACCACTCCCCAGCGAGCGAACAGCTTGGCAAACAGCTTGGCGAAAGCGCTGCCCAGGGTCTCGCCCGGCCGATAGCAGTCGCGGATCAGGTCCGCGGCTTCGTTGTCACCGAGCAGCCCCGTGGCACGGCTCACGGCCGTGTTGATTTCGGGACCGAGCCGGACATCGCTGATGGGAGCATTTTCCGGTCCATGCGACTCAGTCGAAACCGTCTCCAGCTTGCCTTCGGAGGTGAGCAGGCCGGCGTGATTGACCTCGGCGAGATCGTGGTCTTCGGTGGCCAGCCAGAACACCGGAATACAGTCCACGCCTTGCGCGCGCGCTTCTTCGGCGAGACGGATGGCGGAAACCGCCTTCAGCAGGGAGAACAGCGGCCCACCGAACAACGTGACCTGTTGCCCGGTCACCGCGCAGGTGGCGCCAGCGCGCAGGCGTCCGATGCTGGAAAGGACCTCTGCTCCTGCGCCGAATGCGCGGTTCTGCCGCTCGAGGACGTCGGCGACGCGGCTCCGGCGCTGGTCGTCGTACTTGATGGAGGCGGCTACCTGCGGAATCCAATCACGCTGCCGGGGATTATGGGGATAAAACTGGCTTACCTTCGCGAAATCGTAAAGACAATCGCGGAACAACTGCGAGGTGTGCGGGATGTCGAGAAAGGAAAGACAGTCGCCGGGCACGGGCGTTGGATGAGCGGCGGTGAGCGGAGGTTCCAAAATCCCATTGTACAGAAGGTAACGAGGGATCCCGTCCCGGCCCACGTAGGCCAGGACGGGGCTCCTCCGTTCAGTTGTCCACAATCACGGTGGGGTCGAGCTTGGTAAATCCGGGCGCAGAGAGGGAGTACCCGTAGCTGGCGCCACCAGCATTGGCTCCGCTCTTGACCGGCCCGGACGGTGTCGTCCCGGTTGTGTCTACGCTGAAGCTGGAATTGTTAAACGGCGAGCCCTGACCTTTGTCGAAACTAACGGTTACGGTGACATTGGGCACGCTGCTGGTCCACTTGACCTGGTCGGCGTTGCTCTTGCTGATGCTGACGCTGCTATTGTTCACTGCCAGCTGGTTGCCATTGGCTGAGATCTGAACAGACTTGTCGTTGGGCATAGCGTTTCCTCTCTCCATCGTTCGGAATCAAGGGTCCCGCCGGGGATCGGACCGGCCGAGCGCGGTCGTCAATGCACTTGCACCGCATCGGCGGATTTCATCAATTGCTGGTAACGCGGGTCGCCGTTGAGGCTATCAAAATTCGGCCAACTGCGCACGTAGCCGGGCGAACCGCCCCCGGCAAAGAATTTTTCAAGTTGATCCAAGGTCTGGCCGCGGTCCCCAAATTGGGCATAGATGATGGCGGCGTTGCGCGGCAGATCGCGGGCCTTGGGATCGGCGGCCCGCGCCCGCGCCAGGTACTCGAGCGCAGGCCGCTCCTCGCCGAGCATGGCGTGATATTGGGCCACCGCAAGCAGCACGTCGGCATCCTTGGGATTCACCTGCAAGCGCGGCTGCGCCAATTGGATCGCCTGGCGATAGGATTCCAGCGCGGCTGGACGCTGGTCCGCCGCCCAGTACTGCGCGTCGGCCAGGTTTCCGCGGAGTTCGTAATCCTTGTCGTTGAACTGAACTGCCTGGGAAAAGGCGCGAACCGCATCATTGAAGCGGCGCTGAAAGAAATATGAGCTGCCGAGATTGTTCAGCGAAGAAGGATGCGGGCGGATGGCTACCGAGCGCTCCAGCACCGGAATGGCCTCAGCGTACTTGCCCTGCATGACGAACACGCCGCCAAGGTTGTTGTAGCCGCGGTAATTGTCGGGCGCCATCTGGATCACCTGCTGGAAGACGCGCGCGGCCTCGTCGTAACGGCCGCGGCGCCAGTAAAAAGCGCCGAGAAAGTTGTAGTTGGCCCAGTAATGCGGGCGCATCTGGATGGCTTCGCGGAAGGTTTTTTCCGCATCGGCGAAACGGTTCGCTTTCTCGAACGCGAACCCCAGACCGCGCACGGCGTCGTCATTGGTGGGATCGCCTGCGACCGCCTGCTGGAATTGCTGGATGGCTTCGTCGTACTTTCCGGTATTGGTGTCGGCGGTGCCGAGACAGATATGGGCCTGCGCCAGCTTGGGATCGATCGCCAGGGCCCGTTCGCAGGCGAGGGTGGCTTTGCTCACCTCGCTCGGGTCGCGCCGTTCCTGATACTTGTACCAGTAGACCTGCCCAAGCCCCGCGTAAGCGAGAGCATAATTGGGATCTTGCTCGAGCGCGCTTTTGAAGGCGGTTACGGCGGCCTCGAGGTTCTCCTGCTTGGTGTAATCCTGCAGATAACCACGCCCGCGCAGGTAGTAAACGTAAGCAGACGGGTCGCTGGTGCCGTGGGCGGAGGTGCGTTGCGGCCCCAGTTGGAGCGAGCGCAGCAGGCTGGCCATCATCTGGTCTTCCAGCGCAAATGGGTCTCCGGTGGGAACCGTGAGGGTATCTCCGCGGAGTTGCCGCCGCGTACGCGCGTCCACCAGGCTGTAGCTGACCCTCACCAGGTTGCCAGACTCGCGCAAGCTCCCGGTGAGCACCAGGTCCACACCGAACTGCTGGCGGGCCTTGTCGACCGTGTCCACTTTCTGGCTGCGCAATTCGCTGGCGGGAACCACCTGCATGCTTTCATCGCCGCCTCCGCCAAGCCGGGCACTGATGGCCTCGCTGAGACCTGCGGAGAATGCCTGGGCCGCGAGGTCAGCGTCGGTTGCCGTGAATGGAAGGATGGCGAGTTGCTGCGGTTTCACTCCCATCGTCGTATTCGCCCAGCGCCGGACTTTCCTGGGGACAGCGGTGAACGACAGCAGCACGGCAGCGACGACGAGGAACACAGTGGACGCCATCAACCAGCGGCGCTGCCGGAATGAGCGCGGCCGGGCGCGCAGCGTACGCCGGGTGCGGGTCTGGCGCATGGTCGCCGCATCGGGCGCGGCCGGCTGGCGCGCGCTGCCGGTGGGAAGCATGACTTCGTCGGCCGGCACGAGCCTGAGGTGCTCGACCAGCTCTTCAGCTTTCTCGTAACGATGCGCCGGCTCTTTGGCGAGCATGCGGTTAACGATGGCGGCAAGCTCGGGCGGGGTTTCGCCGATCTGGTCCAGCGGAACGGGCTCGTCATGCAAGACGCTCTCGCACGTCTCATAGAACGTGCCCCGCAGGAAGGGTTGAAAGCCGGCGAGAGCCTCGTAGAACACCGCGCCCAGAGAAAAGACATCGGCGGGCGGGCCGGCAACCTGCTCGAGCACAACCTCCGGCGCCATATACCCCGAGGTGCCGCTGACGCCCTTGATCGGGGCGGTGCTCATGGTGCCCACCCCCGCCACTCGCCGGGCGACCCCGAAGTCCAGGATCTTCACCGAGCCGGAGCCGGTGATCATGATGTTCTCCGGCTTGATGTCGCAGTGCACGATGCCGCGGGAATGCGCGCCCGCCAGCGCCTGCACGCATTGCGTCGCCACGCCGAGAAACTGCTGCAACGACATGGGCTCGTGCAAGCGCTCGCGCAGGTTGCGCCCCTCCACCAACTCCATGACGAGCAAAACGTCGTCGCCGTGCTCCAGAATGTCGTACAGCGCCGCGATGTGCGGGTCGGTGAAGCGCGAAACGCGCTCGGCTTCCTTCAGAAACAGGGTGCGGTACTGCGGGTCGGAGCGGAGGTGCGGCGCCATGCGCTTGAGCGCCACCATGCGGTGCAGCTTGGTATCTTCGGCGAGATAGACCTCGCCCATGCCGCCTTCGCCAAGTCGCTGGCGGACGGCGAAGCGCCCGACCACCGCCCCGGTGAGCGATTCCGGCGGCGGCTGTTGCTGTACGGGAGCATCGGCCATGGTGGGGGACCCCGCAGCTGCTCAGTCGGCCCATGGTAGCAGTTTCGCAAGCCAGAGGCGCGGTTTTAGCGCTCCAAAACCGAGTCCGTAGACCTTGTACGATCATCCAATACATTGACTTCCAACCAGTTCCAGCGATAATTGGAAGCAGTTCTTTGACAGCAGAACCCTTGCCGCAAGCTACCGGCCAGGCCCTCAGCGGGCCGCGACGGCCGGCAACTCGTGAGGGATCTGCCGCACATCACCCTGGGGGCGTCACGGCTTCGACGGAGATGCTTGCGGTAGAGAGGCATACCGGGGTGCACACACCCGTAATCGCGTGCAAAACCAATAATTGCCAATCAACAGCTGGCATACGCAGCTTAATTAGTTAAGTTGCCGTCCTCCACGGCTTCGCCTACGGGCGGTGGTCAGGACGTCGCACAGTAGGCTGGCTTTCGCGTGCGGTCCGAGCGCGAAGGCGAGATCCAGGGCTAGCGGTCCGCGTTTCTTGTCGTGTTCTGAGCGTGGGCGGCGAATGTGTCCCTTGAGTGGGACGCGGGAACGCGAATAAGTATGTAGGCTCTCTGCCAGTGACAGCTTCGGACCCGGGTTCAACTCCCGGCGCCTCCACCATCTATCTTCTCAAAACAGTTTCGGCACTTGGAGCCGCTTTGGGCGACGAGCAGAGCCTTAAAGTCGCCGGCTCAATTCACGGTTCGTCCCCTGTTTTATTCGCTATGCACACGCTCGCCTAGGTTGGCCGAGCTTCTCTGCAAGTCGCTCCGGCGCTAAACTCGCCTCGTCATGCCACAGCCACCATGGAATGAACATTACGCCTCGGGAGAATTACCCTGGGACACGGGTCGTCCGGAGCCGTTGCTGGTCGAGTTCGTGGCTTCGGGCGGCATCACGCCCGGGCGGACGTTGGAGATCGGCGCGGGCACCGGGACGAACGCAATTTGGCTTGCCGAGCGCGGTTTCGATGTGCTCGGAGTTGATGTGGCGGAGCTCGCGGTCGAAAAGGCCCAAGCCAAGATGCAGGGCCGCGATTTGCGGTGCCGCTTCCTAACCTTGGACTTTCTCGCCGCGCCCACGCCCGACGGCCCATTCCACTTCATCTTCGACCGCGGTTGCTTCCATGTCTTCGATGAACCCGAGGAACGCGCGCGCTTCGCCGCGGGCGTCGCGGCCGCGCTGGCGCCCGGCGGCTTTTGGCTGAGCCTCATCGGCAGCACCGAGGGTCCAGCCCGCGAGGTCGGCCCGCCTCGCCGCTCGCTGCGCGAGGTCGCGCTCGCCATCGAGCCCGCGCTGGAGGTCGTCGAGCTGCGCTCGGCGGAGTTCCACGGGAACGGTGCAAAGGCGTGGTTCTGCCTGTCACGCCAGCGCACGGTCCCGGCGCAACCATCCACGCGGCACAATTGAGTAACCCCAAGGTAGCGACTTCGGCGTTGGCTTCCACCAGGCCTTCGTCGCACTCATCCCAAGTTCAGCTTTGAGCCGCTCAAGGTGCATCTTTTGCCCGGATTGCGCCATCCGTCGCAACTAGAGGCGCGTGGATGAACGTACGTCGGATGACGACGGCGGTGCTGCTGGCGTGGATGGCTACGCTCGCGATGGCACAGCAAGGACGGAACCGGGCGGAAGTGTTCAGCGATTACCGCGCGCAAAGGCCGGGCGCGGTCCACAAGATCACCCTTGCCGATCTGCCGCCGCCCGGCAGCACGGAATCGTCCGACAACTCCCCCCGCATGGTGCGTCGCCCGCGTGAGGCCTGGCCGCAAGCGCCTGCCGGATTCAAAGTTGAACTCTATGCCGACGAACTGGATCATCCGCGTCTCATCCGGATGGCGCCCAACGGGGATGTATTTGTGGCCGAGAGCCAAGCCGGCCGGGTCACCGTGTTTCATGGCATCGCAAGCAATGGCAAACCGCAGCAGAAGGAGGTCTTTGCCCGCGGTCTGAATCGGCCTTTCGGAATCGCGTTCTATCCTCCGGGCCAGAACCCCGAATGGATCTACATCGGCAATACTGATGCCGTAGTCCGCGTTCCCTACCACAACGGTGACCTGAAGTCGCGGGCCGCGGCGCAAACGATCGCCAAGCTGCCTTCCGGGGCAGGCCACCTGGTTAGCGGCGGACATTGGACCCGCGACATCGCATTCTCGCCGGATGGAAAGAAGATGTTCGTATCCGTCGGCTCCTACTCCAACGATGACGACGCGGACAACAACTCGCGCGAACACAATCGCGCCGACATCCTGGAGTTCAATCCCGATGGCACCGGGGAGCGCGTCTACGCATATGGCTTGAGGAATGCTGTCGGCCTGGCGATTCAGCCTGGCAGCGGCCAATTGTGGGCGTCGGTGAACGAGCGCGATGAGCTCGGCGACAATTTGCCGCCCGATTACATCACCCACGTTGAACCGGGCGGATTCTATGGCTGGCCGTGGTTTTACACGGGTGGGCACCAGGACCCGCGCCACGCCGGGAAACACCCTGAGCTCAAAAGCAAGGTGATTACTCCCGACGTCTTGCTCCAGCCTCACATTGCTTCGCTGGAGATGACCTTCTATGAAGGCGAGCAGTTCCCTTCCGAGTACCGCGGCAACATATTTGCCGCCGAGCATGGTTCCTGGAATCGCAGTAAACGTGTCGGCTACGAGGTCATTCGAGTTCTCGTCAAGAATGGCCGCGCAACCGGCGAATACGAAGATTTTGTGACCGGCTTTGTCACTCCCGAAGGGCAAGTCTGGGGACGCCCGGTGGGCGTGGCCGTTGCGAAGGACGGTTCGTTGCTCATCAGCGATGACGGTTCCAATTCGATCTGGCGCGTCACTTACACCAAGTGATTGCGCTCGCGGAAGCGGCGTAGGTGTGCGAGCAATCCGATCGCCCTAGGGCATTCGGCTGATCGTGCCGCCGTACGCGCTTGTGCTACCTTCGTTTTCATAATGCGAGCTCTTGTTGCCCTAGTTCTGCTGGCCGTGGTCGCGGCTGTTGGCCTCCTTCTGTTCTCTGCGACGCCGGTTATTTCCCTTCCCTCCGCCGTAACTGCCATCGGACAGGCAACGCCCATCACGTTGCGCGTTTCCGATCCGCATGGCATCCGGCACGCCACTGCCTTTCTCGAGCAGAACGGCGCCCGCTACACGATATGGGAGCAGAAGCAGCCCTCGCGTCGCGTGTTGTGGAACCGCCACGTTCCCGACGCGACCTGGGCCTTCACCGCCGGCGCAAAGAGCACGCCGCAACTGAAGGACGGCAAGGCACAGCTGATCGTGGAAGCTACTTCGAACGATTTCCGGGGAAGCACCAGCCGCGCGGCACGGGATGTCATGGTGATCACCCAGCCACCGATGGTCAGCGTGGATTCCGACCAGCATTACCTTTATCTCGGCATGGCTGACCTGGTGACGTTCAGTGTTTCCGGTTACGCCACCGATTCCGGCGTCAGTGTCGGCAACTACGTCTTCCGCAGCTGGCCCATGCCGGGCGGCAAGCCGGGAATGTTCTCGCTGTTCGCCGTGCCGTGGGACACTCCGCCCGCCACCGCTCCCGTGGTATTCGCCAGCAACCCCGCCAGCCGCGTCACGGGTTCGATGGTTGTTCAGTACCCCAAGAAGGAGCAGCCCAAGTACCGCGTGCGCGATTTGCAGCTCGAGGACAAGTTTCTGCAAAAGGTCACAACCGAACTGGACCCCAACGGCTCTGGAGATGTCGTCGCGCGCTTCCTGAAAATCAATGGCGAGGTGCGCCGCGCCAACAACAAGACGCTCTCCGACCTTCGTCTGAAGACGGAGCCGCACTTCCTGTGGTCGCAGCCTTTCCAGCAACAGCCGAATTCCAAGGTCGAATCCAACTTCGCCGACGTGCGCAACTACATTTACCAGAGTAAGAAGATTGACCAGCAGGTACACCTCGGTTACGACCTTTCCATCACGCAACACGTGGGCGTGCAGGCGTCGAATGACGGAAAAGTGGTCTGGGCCGCGCCGCTGGGAATTTACGGCAACTGCATCGTGGTGGACCACGGATACGGCTTGCAATCCATTTACGGCCACCTGAGCGAAATCGCCGTGCATGAGGGCGACGTGGTCAAACGCGGCCAGGTGATGGGCAAGAGCGGCATGACCGGCCTGGCCGGCGGCGATCACATCCACTTCAGCATGCAGCTCGACGGCGTGCAGATCGACCCCAAAGAGTGGTGGGACGCGCACTGGATTCGCGATCACATTGCCAAGCGCGTGGAACTGGCCGGCGCGGGGCAGTAAGCCCCGCGTTCGGCAATTCCCTTATTGCCCGTGCAACACACCGGGTTCGCCGAAACCCGTGTTGATCTGGATGCCCTTCTTGCGCTTCCCCAGCCCCATCACGGTGCGTCCATAAGCCGAGTTCACCATCAGCGCGGTTGCCGCGTACCAGGCGATGATCGCCGAGATGATGAACAGCCAGCCGGCAAGAACGTTCAGTCCTTCCACTCCCGCCAGTTGCCCGATGGCAGCGGCCGTGGATCCGCCCGCCAGGAACGCCAGCACCGTCGCCACTACCGACGACTCAGCCGCAGCGGCAGCCGTACCCGCCCAGGTAATCGCCGCTAGGACGATGAACCAGAAGCCCAGCGCCTCGAATGGTTGGCCAGGTGCGGGCGCCGTAATCTTGCCGGTCGCGATCAGCACCCAAAGAATGCCGAACGCCATCCAGAACGAACCCCACATTCCATGCATCGCGGTGGCAACGCCATCACGCGCCTTGTAGCTCCACATACCGGCCAGGAACTGCGCCAGTCCGCCGAAAACGGCGGCGAAGGGCCATAGCGCCATGTCGGTTTGCGCTCCTCCGAACCAGTGCGCCATGTGCGCCGCTACCATGAAGGTGGCGCCCGCAAACCCGTAAAGACCGAGAATGGATGGCGCCGCCAGCGGCTGCAGCCAGATATGTGTCTCCGGCTGGGCCTCCATTCGTTGCGGCATTGGCACGACAGGATTAATCGGATTCGTACTCATCGATTGACTCCTTTCCCTCCCCGCCCGGGGTTGGCCGCAAGCAGCGCGCAGAAGCGGACTCCGCCGTCCCTAGGCCGCTGAGTCACTCCGGAATACGGGAGGTCTACTAAGGACGGAAGCCGCTCCCGGCGCGGAAGTTGCCTATTCCGGAATTTAATATCGTGCTACGATATATTGCATCCTGCAGCGCCGCCTGGAGCGCCCATGCGCCTGCTTCGTGGCCCGTCAAACTTTGAAACCGGAACTCGGTCTTCCGGCATCCAAGTTGCACGCGCAAGTGTCACCTGCGCGGCGGACCCGGTTCTGAGTCCTCGGAGATCACCGAACCATGCAGTCGGTCACCACAGTTTTGGACGCGCTACAACTCGCCCCGGCCGAGCGCACCGCCATCATCCTGCCGGATCTGGAAGCGCGCGTGAGCTACGCCTCCCTGCGGGAGCAGGTTCTGACCATGGCCGACGCCCTGTCCACCGTCGGTATTCGTCGTGGCAGCCGCGTCGCCATTGCCCTGCCCAACGGGCTGCCGGCCATTGTGAGCTTTCTGGCCGCTTCCGTCGCAGCGACTGCCGCGCCACTCAATCCCACGTACAAATACCAGGAGTTCTGTTTCTACCTCCAGGACACCTCGGCTAAGGTGTTGATCTGCGGCAGCCACGATTCGCACGAAGCGCGCTCCGCGGCAGCGGCCCTGGGCATTCCGATCTTGCGGACTGAGCTCGGCGACGACGGCAAAGTAAGGATCGAAGACATACCGCCGAAGCCATGGGCGACCACACCGGAACCGGACGACATCGCTCTTATCCTGCACACCAGCGGGAGCACGGGACGCCCGAAGCGCGTGCCGCTGCGCCACCGTAATCTGGTGCAGTCGGCTTGCAACATCACGCAAACCTACGCGCTTTCCCCCGACGACGTCTCCTTGTGCTTCATGCCGCTGTTCCACGTGCACGGTATCGTCGCCTCCACGCTGGCGCCCCTGCTCTCGGGCGGCACCGTGGTCGCGCCCAATGGCGTAAATCCGCTGGTCTTCTGGCGTCTGGTAAGGGAATACAGGATCACGTGGTACACCGCGGTGCCGACCATCCACCACATCGTGTCGGCGCGGGCGCGCAGCAACGACCGGCCCAGCGCTGGAGGGTCGCTGCGCTTCGTGCGCTCGGCCAGCGCGCCGCTCGCGCCTGATGCCATGCGCAAGATGGAAGAGGCTTTCGGTGTTCCCGTGCTCGAAGCTTACGGCATGACCGAGGCGGCGCATCAGATGGCCTCCAATCCCCTGCCCCCGGCGCCACGCAAGCCCGGCTCGGTAGGGCTGCCCACCGGACTCGAAGCCAGCATCATGGACAGCGCTGGAAATCACCTGCTGCAAGGCGAGCGCGGGGAAATCGTCATCCAAGGTCCGAACGTCTTCAGCGGATACGAAAACAATCCTGAGGCCAACGCGCAATCCTTCACCGATGGATGGTTCCGCACCGGCGACGAAGGCTGGAAGGATGCCGACGGCTACATCCATATTTCCGGGCGGATCAAGGAGCTGATCAACCGCGCGGGAGAAAAAGTCGCGCCACGCCATGTGGATGAAGTGCTGGGCGAGCATCCCGCCGTCGCCGAAGCCGTCACCTTCGGCATGCCGCATCCCACCCTGGGCGAAGAGGTGGCTGCGGCCGTCGTGCTGCGCGAGCCCTACAGCGAGACCGACCTGCTGAAGTTCTGCCGCGAGCGTCTGGCGCACTTTGAATGTCCGAAAAAGATTTTTATCGTTGAGAGCATTCCGCGGACGGCCACGGGCAAAATCCAGCGCGGGGTAGTGGCTGCCACGCTGTGCGCGAAGGAGCCCGCGGCATGAAGTTTCTGATCGCCGGCGCCGGCGCCGTCGGAGCCTACATCGGGGCCAAGATGGCGCGCGCCGGGCTGGATGTCACCTTGTTCGCGCGCGGCAAGCAGCTCGCCGCGATTGAACAGCATGGTGTCCGCGTTCGCAGCGCCGAAGGCGATTTCGAGGCGCATCCCAAGACGAGCAGCCGCCTGGAGCAGGTTGGGCCGGTGGACGTGGTGTTCCTGACGGTGAAGGCGCACAGCTTGCCGCAACTGGCGCCGTCTTTCCCCAGCGTGATTGGCCCGGAAACCACCGTCGTCAGCACGCAAAACGGTATTCCGTGGTGGTACTTCCAGGACTTCGGCGGCGAACTCAATGGACTGCGTCTGGAGAAGGTGGACCCTGGTGGCGTAGTGTCGGCCGCCATTCCCGCCAGCCAGGTCTTAGGCTCCATCATCTATTTCGCCACCGATATCCCCGAGCCTGGCGTCGTCCGCCACACCGAGGGCAGCCGGATTTCGCTGGGCGAGCCAGGCGGCGAGCGCTCCGAGCGCAGCAAACGCATTGCCGAGGCGCTGATCGCGGCCGGTCTGCGCTGCCCCATCACCACCCACATTCGCCAGGAAATCTGGGTCAAGCTGCTCGGCAACGTCGTGTTCAATCCCATCAGCGCACTGACCGGCGCCACGCTGGTGCAGATGGCGCGCCATCTGGACGTTTCGGTAATTGTGCGCGAGGTCATGCGCGAAACCGAAGCGCTCGGCAAGAAGCTCGGGTTCGAGTTGCCCATCACCATCGAGCAGCGGATGGCGGGCGCAGCCAAGGTAGGCGAGCACAAGACCTCCATGCTTCAGGATCTGGAAGCCGGACGAGCGCTGGAGTTGGATGCGATCGTGGGCGCAGTGGTGGAGGTTGGCGAGCGCTTGAAAGTCCCGATGCCGCACACCCGCACCATCTATGCATGCACCAAGCTGCTGGCGGAGGTACGCAGCGGCAGTGTTTCCAGGCTGCCGGAAGGTGTAGCGCCGGGCGCGCGCGAGGTCGGCAAGGACGAGATCACATCGGCGGCGCGCGAGCTTTTGACTGCCTGTGAAACCGGGCAGATGGTCGAAACGCCGCCGTCATCCCGCGGCTTCGATCTCGACGCCTGCTACGCCGTCGAGTGGGGCATCAAGACCACGCGCGAGAAGCAGGGGCACCGCACCACCGGCAGGAAGGTCGGTTTTGCCAATAAGGCAATGTGGCGCATCCTGAAGCTGTCCACGCTGGTCTGGGGCCACATGTACGACGACACCGTGCATTACGCCGCCGGAAATTCACACCAGATTTCCCTGCCTAAGGCACGCTCGCTCAAGATTGAGCCGGAAATCATGATGGCGCTGAAGCAGCCGATTACGACCGAGGGCCTGGACGCCACCGCCGCGCTCGAAGCCTGTGATTGGATCGCCTTCGGATACGAAATTATCGACTGCCCCTACCCTGGCTGGCAGTTTCAACCAGGAGACTTCGTGGCTTCGCTCGGCCTGCATGCCGCGCTGGTCGTCGGCGAGCGCAAGCCGGTCACAGCGGAGTGGATTCCCACGCTGTTGGCAGAGCTGCCGAAGTTCAAGGTTCGCATGTCGAAAAACGGCGAGTTCGTCGAAGAAGGCGCGGGCAAAAATTCCTTACGCAATCCGGCGCTGTGCCTGGCCGAATTGGCAAGCGCCGTCATCAAGCGCGGGCAGCCACCGCTCGGCGCCGGCGAAATCATCAGTACGGGAACACTGACCGCCGGACATCTTCTGCACAAAGGCGACTCCTGGACGGCAGAGCTGGAAGGCATCGCTCTGCCCGGCTTGACGCTGCGGCTTATCTGATTCGCGCCGGGAGCAATTCCCGACTCTACGGTGTCCAATTCCAACAACCGAGAAACGCGCTGCGATGAAGCCCCCATCCTTCCGCGGCGCGCGATGGGGAGATTGGACGAGCTATGTTCGTGGAATCTCTCCTGGAAACTCACGTGCGCACTCGGCGGCGTTGGACGACGCTGCTGTCGTTCTTCGCGCAGATACTGGTGATCGCCGCGCTGGTGTTGTCGCCTCTGTTCTACACGCAGGCATTGCCGACTTTTCTGGCTACGGGCCCGCTGATTGGGCCACCTCCGGGTCAATCGCCGCGCGCTGCTGACGAACGCCGCGTAACGCGGGCACAAAGCACTTCCGAACTGGTCGGCACGACGGTGCGCCTGCCGGTGCACATTCCCGACCGCATAACAGAAATTGCTGACGAACAGCCTTCCGCGCCGCCTCTCGGCGATGGCATCGCAGTCCCGGGTGGAACGGGAGAGCGCGGCAGGAGCACTTTGCTGGAACATGTGCTGACCCCATTAGCTGCGACGCCTTCACCACCACCTCCCGCGCGAGTGAGCCTGCCTAGCCGTGTGTCGCAGGCATTTCTCATCCAGCAGGTGAAGCCTGAGTATCCGCCGCTGGCGCGTACCGCGGGCATCCAGGGCACGGTCGTGCTGAGCGCGATCATCAGCCGCAGCGGCCAGATTGAGGGCCTGCGCGTGCTCAGCGGACATCCGCTGCTGGTGC
Organism: Terriglobales bacterium; assembly: GCA_051006995.1. GTDB lineage: Bacteria > Acidobacteriota > Terriglobia > Terriglobales > Acidobacteriaceae > JAIQGF01. The sequence continues at coordinate 95,231 of JBPCSQ010000008.1, read as the reverse complement.
CGGCGGCGATAGACGCGGTCCAGCGCTGGCGCTACCGGCCCTACCTGCTGAATGGGCAGCCATACGAGGTGGAGACGCAAATCACCATCAATTTCACCCTTGTGCGCTGAACTAAAAAAGGCGGCCCGCACAAGGCCGCCTCTCCCTTCGGACTTATCGAACTCTGCCCAAGCCAATCCGGATGCCGGCAGAAAAGCGCACTGCGCTTTTCCGCTGTAAGGCCAGCGGGTAGTTGAAATATTCCACTTGAAACAGCCGCCATGCGACCCGGCCGGCTGCGTAATCCAGTCCTCCGCCCACCGAGAAAGCCCCGCCGGTGACGGAAACATTCCGCGCCGGTCCTACCGTTCCCGAACCCACCATGCTGACGTTGAAGTCTTCGCTGTATCGCAGGTTGATCATGCCGCCGGAGGCCGCTACAAATGGAATCACCCTCGACGCAGATGGGAGGCGCAGGCGCGGCCCTGCCATCAAGGTGTACGCGTCGTTGCGCCCCAAGGAAGTGTCGCCCCAGCAGCCGGCAGCGCAGTGGTAGTAGGCGCCGAAATCGGCGCCAAATCCCAGCCGGCGATTGACGTTGCGGGTGCCGGAAAGCTGGATACCGTGCATGTGGACGGCGTCGCCTCCGTTTGGGCCCTGTGCGTGGAGATAGCTATAGTCCAGCCCCAGCTCCACCGGCCGGTACTCCTGCGGACTGGCATAAGCCGCCATGGCGATAATCAGGACTGCAAGCCGAACAATTGTGCGCATCGCACCGGCCTCCTCCAGCGACGATCAAGGCGGCGCTCATTGGGCGCAACAGGCAAAGTGCGGCAAGGCTGCTGCGCCGTTGAATTTCGTTCCTTTCGGCATGGACCGGAGATAGACTTTTGCGTTCACCATGGGCCAGGACGAAACAGAGACACCCGTGTCGGCGGCCACCGACCGGCTCGATTCGTGGAAAGAGATCGCGGTGTACCTCAACCGCGATGTCCGCACTGTCCAGCGCTGGGAGAAGACCGAGGGCCTGCCGGTTCATCGCCACGTCCACGAAAAGCTCGGAACCGTTTATGCGTCCAGGTCGGAGATCGAGGCCTGGCGCAGCAGCCGTCAAAGCTTGACCGACAGCACGACCGTCGAATCAGTGCCGGGCGGAGCGCCAGCGGCAACGGTTGGCAGCGAAGAGCCGCCGGCGACACAGCAGAAATTTTGGACATTGTCGCCGGTCTTGATTGTCGGGGCCGTAATCATCGCCGCTGCCGTACTCGGCGTCTTCGCCTGGCAGAAATGGACCACCCCCAAGCTTCCACCCGACACCGGGCCCGCCAAGCTTGTGGTGCTTCCCTTCGACAACCTCAGCGGCGACCCGGCGCAGGAATACTTCAGCGACGGCATGACCGAGGAGCTGATTGTGCAGCTTGGGCGTCTGCATGCCAACGGGCTGCAGACGATCGCGGTCGCCTCCTCGATGGGGTTCAAGAAGAGCAGCAAGCCGCTGCCGAAGATCGCGGCCGAGCTGGGCGCGGGCTACGTCGTGCAGGGCAGCGTTCGCCGTTCGGGCGATCGCGTCCGCATTGCGGCGCATTTGGTGCGCGCCCGCGACGACGCTCATCTCTGGGACGAAAGCTATGATCGCGACGTCCGCGACGTGCTGGCGCTACAGAGCGAGGTCGCGCAGGCCATCGCGCGCGGCATCAGCGTGAACCTGGCGGCGGTGCGCGCCACACCCTCACGCGCCGTGAATCCCGATGCCTATGAGGCTTATCTCAAGGGCCGTTCCTTCTGGAACAAGCGCACGCCGGAGGACCTGGGCCGCGCCATCGGAAACTTCCAGCAGGCGGTGAAAATCGATCCGACGTATGCCCCGGCCTATGTCGGCATCGCCGACTGCTACGCTCTGCTAGGGTCGGCGGAGATGGGTGTCCTGCCGCCGCGGGAAGCCATGCCGATGGCGAAAGAAGCGGCGGTCAAGGCGCTTCAACTCGACGACCAGTTGGCCGAGGCGCACGCTTCGCTGGCGCACATCAAGCTCATCTACGATTGGGATTGGAAGGGCGCGGAACAGGAGTTCCAGCGCGCCATCACGCTCAATCCTGGCTACGCCACCGCCCACCAGTGGCATGCGCTAGAGCTGAACGCGGCAGGGCGGACAGCCGACGCCGTCGCGGAAATCAACCGGGCGCGCGAGCTGGATCCGCTTTCGCCCGCCATCCGCACCGCGCTCTCGGAAGCGTATTACTTCGGGCGGCAGTACGATGCCTCGGTGGCCGAGGCCCGCAAATCGCTGGAGATCGATCCCAACTTCATTCTTGGATTGCTGACCCTGGGCCGTTCCCTGGAGCATCAGGGCAAGTACGATGAGGCTATCTCCGCGCTGGAAAAGGGCCGCAACCTTTCCGGCAAGGGCCCGGCCATGACCATGCTGCTGGCGCATGCTTACATCAGCAGAGGCGACCGCCAGAAACCGCGCGACCTGCTGCAATACTTGCTGGGGTTGCCGCGCACCGGCCCGCACAAGATGTACGTCTCGTCGTTGTACATCTCCGGCATCTACGCCGCGCTCGGGGACCGCGACCAGGCATTCCACTGGCTGTCAAAAGCCGTGGAGGAGCGCTGCGAATACCTCATCTACCTGGAGCGCGATCCCATGGCCGACAATTACCGCTCCGACCCGCGCTTTGAGACCATGTTGCGCCAGATCGGGGCGCATGATGCCACTACCGGGAAGCCGCTGTGGACGCAGTAATACCGGTGTTTTTCCCCGTCTAGTTTTGTATACTCCCGCCATGCCCTGCCGCGAATTGCTCGACCTGCGCAAGCAGGCGACGCAACTGAAGAACCAGGTCAATGACCAGCGCAAGAAGGCGCGCGATAAGGCGGTGCATTTCCGCCACGGCCGGCCTTCCGGCAAGAGTGAATTCGTTCCCTTCCTGCAACGCAAGCTGGCGCGAGTGTCGGCCCGCATTGAGCAGCACATGGCCGACCACAAGTGCCAGGACTAGCCTGCAACCCTTTTCCCCTCCCGCTCAACGAATAACCGGGGCTGCCCCGCCATGGCACTGATCATTCGCCGTTCCGGCATCGAAGGTCTGGGCTGCTACACCACCTCGCCCATTCCCAAAGGCGCCTACGTTGTCGAATATGAGGGCGAGCGCATCAGCATCGCCGAGGGCAACGAGCGCTACCGCGGGAAGGACCGCACGTACATGTTCGGATTGGAGGACGGGAAGCACGTGATTGATGGCCAGGGCATCGCCCGTTACATCAACCACTGCTGCCGGCCCAATTGCGAGACTGCTGAGGAGGATGGCAGAATCTGGATCATCGCCCTGCGTAAGATCGCCGCCGGTGAGGAGCTCACCTACGACTATATGCTCTATGACGGTGAGGGCGACGCGCCCTGCGCCTGCGGCGCCCGACGCTGCCGCGGGACCATGTACTCCCCGGCGGAAAGCAGAAAGCAGAAGCGCGAAGCGCGCAAGCGCGCCTCGCGCCGCAAGTCCACGAAGAGAGTCCGCAAGGCCGCCTGATTCGCCTTAGGCGACGGCGCCATGCTGGAACGAACGGGCTGCGTCTTCCACGCTCTCGAAGGTCTCGAATACCGTCAGCAGCTTGGTCACCTGGAGCAATTCATCCACCCGGCGAGTCAGGTGCGCCAGCTTGACCGTCCCTCCCATACTCCGCGCCGAGGTGTACAGGCCGACCAGCGTTCCCAGGCCGCCGCTGTCGATAAAGTTCACATCCGCCAGGTTGATCACGATGTTCTTATTGTTCTTGAGCTGTTCTTTCACCAGCTCGCGAAGCGCCAGCGTCTCGTCGCCGAAGATAATGCGCCCGTGACAATCCACCACCAGCACCGTGCCCAGCATTCGTGTCGCAAGTTTCAGATTCATGACACTTCCTCCAGCACTCGCAGACGCGAAAGCGTAGTCCCATCTGGCTTAGTTTGCAAGAGGTTAACCAAGATTTGGTAGCCAGGCCACTCCCATCTCGCTCCTGCCTCGGTACCCGCGACACGGTACTCGGTACTCTCTCCACAAACCGTTATAATCGAATTTTCCCATGGCCTACCAGGTCCTCGCCCGCAAGTACAGACCGCAGCGTTTCTCCGACGTCATCGGGCAGGAGCACGTCACCCGCACGCTGAAGAATGCCATCGAGCAGCAGCGGATCGCGCATGGCTATATCTTCAGCGGCCACCGCGGAATCGGCAAAACTACCGTGGCCCGTATCCTGGCCATGGCGCTGAATTGCCGGTCCGCCGATCATCCCCTGCCGGAACCCTGCGGCAAGTGCGATTCCTGCGTGGAAATTCGCGAAGGCCGCGCCGTGGACGTGATTGAGATCGACGCGGCCACCAACCGCGGCATCGACGAAATTCGCGAGCTGCGCGAGGCGGCTCGTTACCGTCCCGCCCGCGACCGGTTCAAAATCTGGATTCTCGACGAAGCTCACCAGATTACCGATGCCGCTTTCAACGCGCTGCTGAAGACCCTGGAGGAGCCGCCCGGCCATGTCATCTTCATGCTGGCGACCACGCAGCCGGAAGACATTCCGCAAACCATTCGCTCGCGCTGCCAGCACTTCAGCTTTCATGCCGTGCGCTTTGACGAGATCGTCAAGCAGTTGCGCGATATTGCCGCGCAGGAGAACGTCGAGGCCGACGACAATGCCCTGGCCATGCTGGCCGAGGCCGGTGACGGCTCCATGCGCGACGCGCTCTCCATCATGGACCAGGCCATCGCCTGCTGTGGCCAAAAGCTGACGGCCGACACGGTGCGCCAACTGGTGGGCGCCGTACCCTCGGAAATCCTGGAAGAGCTGATGAACGCCGTCGCCCGCAACTCCAGCGAGGAGGTGCTGCGCCAAGTGGACCGGCTGCTGACCGAAGGTCACAACCCATCACATTTTGCCCGGCAGATGGTGCGCTTTCTGCGAAATGCCACCGTCGCCAAGGTGGCGGGCCCGGAATCTTCCCTGCTGCAGGTTTCCTCCGATGAGCGCGCGCGAATTGCCCGCGTCGCCGGGCAGTTCGCCGAGGAGGACCTGGCGCGCTTCTTGCAGATCATGCTCCGCACCCACGGCGAGCTCGGATACAAGCAGGAACAGCGTTTCCATCTCGAGCTCGGACTTCTCAAGCTGGTGCACGCACAGCGGCTGCTACCCCTGGAGCAGATTTTGAGCGAGGCGCAGCCGAACGCGCCGCGTGCGGGTGGGGCACCAGGCAGTGTGGCCCGGGTCTCTGACCCGGGTACGCGAAGCAAAGACTCGCGCCACACAGGCTCAGCCGTTTCCGGTCCCTCTCCATTCGAGAGCGACCGCGCGCGCAAGACCGCCGCGGCGCCCTCAAACGAGCACCCGCGCACGCCGAAAGCTCAACTCGATGTAGGCTCAGTCGGCGAAGTTTTCGGTGGGAGCGCCGGGCTTCAGCCCGGCGAAAACAGCGCCTCAAGTGCCAAGGGCTTTAGCCCCGGCGTGGCCGTGGCGACGGCGCCTTCAGACGAATCGTTGCAAACCGCGGTCACCCACGCTCTTGAGCAATCAAACTCGCGCACTCCGGTGGCCGGAGTCGAGCTCAAGGGCGGAGATCTCGTCATCCGTCTCGAAGTCGCGCAGAAGCTCATTGATATTGATGTCGCGCTCAGCGCCGACGCTAAGCACGCCGCCTTGGCCGCCGCCTCGCGTATAGCCGGTCGCGCGCTGAAACTGAAACTGATCGGGACGGCTTCGGCCGGCAATGGCGCGCCGTCTTCGCAACCGCCACCGACCGCCGGCAATGGCACCAACGCGCGCAGCCGCGCCGCCAATGACCCAGTGGTGCGCCGCATGCAGGAAAAATTCGGCGCGCAGATTCGCACCGTGATTGATCATCGCGACAAACGCTAGTTGCCGGTCTGCAGCACGATTCGGAACTCGGAACAAAGAACTCGGAACTCACTATGGGCGGATTCAATCCAAAGCAGCTCCAGGAAATGATGGCACAGGCGCAAAAGCAGGCCCAGGACCTGCAGCGCCGCATGCAGGAAACTGTGGTCGAGGCCTCCTCCGGCGGCGGCTCGGTGACGGTGAAGATGAATGGCCAGAAACACGTGCTCTCCATCGTCATTGATCCCGAAGTGATGAAGAGCGGCGACGTCGAGATGCTGCAGGATCTGGTGACTGCCGCCGTCAATGCCGCCGTCCAGAAAGTAGACGAGCAGATGCAGTCCACGCTTGGCGGCATGCTGGGCGGAATGGGGCTGGGGTTCTAAACAAGTACGAAGTGCTAAGTACGAAGCACTCCCCGCCAATCCTTTGGTACTTGGTTATTTAAGAATGGCCAAATTTGCCGAGCCCATGGCTCGACTCATTGACGAGTTGAAGAAGCTGCCCGGCATCGGCAGCAAGAGCGCGCAGCGGCTCGCCTTCCATATTCTCCGTTCCAGTGACGAGGACGCTGAGTCGCTGGCCGCCGCCGTCCGCGACGTCAAGGCCAGCCTTCGCCTGTGCTCACTCTGCAACAACATCACCGACGTGGATCCCTGCACCTATTGCAGTAGCCCGACCCGCAACCAGCGCCTGGTTTGTGTGGTCGAGGAGCCTACCAACATCGCCGCCATCGAAAAGACTCGCCAGTACAACGGTGTCTATCATGTGCTGCACGGTTCCCTTTCGCCCCTACATGGCGTTGGCCCGGAGCATCTGCGGATTCCCAACCTCATTCGCCGGATTGATGCCGGGCAGGTGGACGAGGTGATCCTCGCAACCAACCCCACCGTCGAAGGTGAGGCCACCGCCATTTATCTTTCCCAGCAGATCAAGCGTGCCGGCCTGAAGGTGACGCGCATCGCCACCGGCGTTCCCGTAGGCAGCGACATCGAATACGCCGACGAAGTCACCATGCTCAAGGCCATGGAAGGCCGCCGTGAGCTATAACGCACCGTTCTTGTGGCACAACTTTGTCCACCCACAGTGCAAGAGTTTGCAATGTAAGCTCCGCCACCCCGGCCAGCGCGCCGCGTGTTAACATACACATATACGCTGCATCCTCAGTGGCTTACGACTAATTCCATGAAGTAATTCATCAGCAAATACCTGGCCCTCCACTTGCTGTGAACTCCCTAGTCCCGTCAGGTCAGGGACAGAATTTGAGGGACAGGCGAGAGGCCAAACGGACCATGTGACTCGCCGCCCCAGCCGCCGCGGCTGTAAACGCAACCCAGCGGCAAGAGAAAACCGGGCGAACCAGCCCGGTTTTTCCCTTTTGTGAAGTTTCTAACGCTAGACCCTAGTCCCCTAGCGGGCACGCGAACAACGTGGCTTTCTCGGTTGAGGTAACCAATAGCAAGCCTCGCATGCTGCGCCGTAACAACAGCAGCTAGGGGCTAGCGGCTAGGGACCGTTTTAGCCCCTCAGCTTGGCCAGCAGATCCTGCGGATGGACGGGCTTGGCGAGGATCTCGAACTCGTGTCCCTGGGCGCGAGCGCTCTCCAGCAAATCGGCGGTGGCCGCTTGGCCGGAGAACAGCAGGATTTTGCAGCCGGGCAGGAACTTACGGATATGGATGGCCGCTTCAATGCCGTTCATGTCGGGCATGATGACGTCGCTGATAATCAAATCCGGCTTCACGCTGCGCGCCCGCTCCACCGCCGCCGTCCCGGTATAGACGGCAAAAGCTTCGAAGCCATGCTGGTTGAGAATGATTGCTAGCGTGTCAGCAATGACGCGCTCGTCGTCCACGACCAGCACTTTCGGCTTGCCTTTCTTCCCGCTCATCCGAAGTCGGCTCCTGGGTGGATTACGCTTCAGCTCACCCTGTGTAAGGTCCGAGCCTGAATTATAACAACCCCGGAACTCGGCTCGCGCGGCCAAGTTCCGCCCGGAGCCTCCGGGATCACGCCGCGCGCTGCTCCTCGAAAGTCCGTTTGATGACGGGCCGGGCCGCTCGCCGCGCCTCGCTGAGCTGCGCCAGGGCAAAGGCGCCCACTGCCATGTTGACGTCGCGTGCCGCTATGTCGTAATCACGGTTGGCGATCAGGTTGGCGGCAATCCCCAGCAGCCACCCGCCCGCGATGTATCCCCCCAATCGCGTCTCGCCTTTCAGGATGAGGGCCCCTACTCCCATTTCGATCACTCCCACCAGCCGCATGAAATTGCGGTCGCTGACAGGAAGGTTTTCGTGAGCGATCGGGCTGATGTATTTGTCCCAATCGGTCAGCAGGTTGAAGAATTTATCCAGGCCGGCGACGAATGCGGTCCCGCCGAGGGTGAACCGCAGCGCTTCGGCTGCGACATCGGTTTTCCTTTCGGATTTCATAGCGGCCTCCTCCCTGTCTGATGCCCGGCCTCCGGGCCGGGTGCGCAGGCTGGGGGCGGGTTGCAACGGGTTGGGAAACCAAGTACGCTGTGCCAGCACCCAGCCCGAATGTCGGCTCTGGGGCCATCATTGTTCACGGAGTTGCACGTATGTCCGGGCTCTCTGCCACCTCGCCCGCGCCGCTGAGTACCGCCGTTCCCGCGCTGCTGTACGTGGACGGCGCCGAGCAGCGCACCATCCAGATGGAGCGCCTGCCATTCACCATCGGGCGTAAAACTGATCGTGATCTGGTCATCGCCGACTCGCGCGTCTCCCGCGAGCACGCGCAAATTGTCTGCGAAAACGGCGACTACTACCTGGTCGATCTGAACAGCCGGCACGGCACCTTCGTCAACGGCGTTCGCCGCGAACGCCACAAGCTGGTACCCAACGATCGCATTGATTTTGGCGCTCGCGACGCTGCCTACGCCATCTTTGCTCCCGACCGCCCCAGCTCCAGCGCCGCCGAATTTCTCAGCCAGATCTCCATGCTGCCGGCGACCGCGGGCAGTACCGACCTCGAAAAACTCCGCCTCTTCCTGGAAGCGGCCCGCAAGCTGAACACCACCGGCCTGCTCTCCGACGTGCTGGTGACGCTGCTTGATTCCACTCTCAAGCTCACCAAGGCGGAGCGCGGTTACGTCTTCTTACGCGGGACGGACGGCAAGATGCAGATGGCCGCGGGCCGCAACGCCAAGGGCGAGCAGTTGATGGACGACACCGGAATTTCCAAGTCCATCCTGGAAGAAGCCGCCAGTGCCGCCTCCGAATTCATGGTCAGCGACACCAGCTCCTCGAGCGATCTGGCGGCGCGCAACAGCATCATCGCCTACGACCTGCGCACCGTCATCGCCATCCCTCTGCGGCGGACGCAAACCCAGCTTCAGGAGAAAGCCGTCACCAAAGAAGCCGACGCCCATCCGCAGGTGCGCGGCGTGCTCTACCTCGACAGCCGCTTCGCTTCGCGCGACATCTCCGCCGTCAGCCACGACATTCTTCGCGCCATCGCCCATGAAGCCGCCGCCCTGGTGGAGAATGCCCACCTGGTGCAGGCCGAGGAAGCCAATCGCCGCTATCAGCAGGAGCTAGCCATTGCCGGCACCATCCAGCAGCGGCTGATGACCGTAACCATTCCCGACGTTCCCTTTGCCGCCATCCGCGCCACCAACCTGGCTTGCAAAGACGTAGGAGGCGATTTCTTCGACGTGGTCACCACCGACCAGGGGCTCAACGTGCTGGTCGCCGACGTTTCCGGCAAGGGCATCACTGCCGCCCTGCTGGCTTCCATTCTTCAAGGGATGATCTACGCCCAGCTCGTGGCCAACATGCCGCTCGCGGAAATCGTGACCACCGCCAACACATTTCTCTGCCGCAAAGTAATGGGCCAGAAATATGCGACCCTGCTGCTCTGCCGCCTTAAGCCCGATGGCGAGTTGGAATACGTTAACTGCGGCCATGTCCCCCCGGTGCTGATCGCCGGCGGGACTGCCATCCGCCCGAAGGATTGCAATCTGCCGGTCGGACTGCTGGCCGCCGCCGAATTCGAGAGCGCCACCCTCAAACTGCCACCGGGCGGCCGCTTCGTCATGGTCACCGACGGTGTCACCGAGGCCGAGGACGCAACCGGCGAATTTTTCGGCGACTCGCGCCTGGAACAGGCCGCCAATTCCGACCATCCCTTCGACTCCATCTTCGCCGGCGTAAAGTCCTTTTGCGGCGAGACGCCGCTCAACGACGATTGCACCATCCTGGAACTTGCCTACAAAGGGTAGCTCGTTGCCCTTTCGTCTCGCGGATGGATCTCCGCATATGCAGCCCGGTCGCCCTGGGCCGGGTTCCCACCGCGTCGCAAGGGTGGGGTGTCAAGGTCCCTCCCCCGCGTGTACTATGACGGGCTGAAACCTGATGAGCCCGACTTCCGAGCTGACTTCGCTTTCGCTATCGGCTGCCGCTGACATGGTGCGCCGCCGCTCCATTTCTCCCGTCGAGCTCGCCCAAGCCTGCCTGCGCGAAATCGAGCTCCACAATCCCGCGCTCAAGGCATTCATCACCGTGACGGACGAGTTGGCTCTCCAGCAGGCACGCGCCGCCGAACAGGAGATTACCCACGGTCATTACCGCGGCCCGCTGCATGGGATTCCCGTCGCCCTCAAGGACTTGATTGACACCGCTGGAGTGCGCACCACCGCCGCCAGCGCCGTCTTTCAGCAGCGTGTGCCGCCCGAAGACGCTGAGGTCGTGCGCCGGCTGAAGGTCGAAGGCGCGGTGCTGCTGGGCAAAACGAACCTGCACGAATTCGCTTACGGCGGCAGCGGTATGGTCGGGTTCTTCGGCATGGCGCGCAATCCGCGCTCGCGCGAGCACATTCCTGGAGGCTCGTCATCAGGCTCGGCCTCCGCCGTGGCCACCGGCCTTTGTTTTGCTGCGCTCGGCACCGACACCGCCGGCTCTATCCGCCTGCCGGCCGCGCTGTGCGGCGTGGTCGGGCTGAAGCCAAGCTACGGGCTGGTCAGCGCGCGCGGCGTCATCCCCCTGGCCTGGTCGCACGATCATGTCGGCCCCATGACCCGTACTGTCGAGGACGCGGCCCTGCTGCTTCATGCCATTGCCGGCTATGATCCGGCTGACATCGGCAGCCGCAGCTTCCCCCAGGAGGACTACGCCGCCGCCATTGGCGCCGGAACTCGGGAGATGCACCTCGGCATCGCGCGTCAATACTTCTTCGAGGATCTCGAACCGGAAGTTGCTGCCGCCGTGAATAATGCCCTGCAGGTATTGGAAACACTAGTGGCGGGGCTCAGCGACGCCAGTGTTCCCATTGATACCGACACCACCGTACGCACGGCCGAGATTTACGCTTATCATTCGTCTCTGCTCCCGCAATACGCCGATCTCTATCAGCCCGAAACGTTACGGCGCATCCGCAGTCACGAAGGCATCACGGCTACGCAGTACATTCATAAACGCCGCGAATTGGCCTCCCTCCGCCGCGCCGCCGCTGACCTGTTTGCCGAGCACGATCTGCTCGTCGCTCCGACTTCCCCCCAGCCGGCGCCCTCGATTGCCGAGTTGCAGGCCAAACCCGACGACCTGCGCGGCCGCGAGATTATGCTGCTGCGCAACACCCGCCCTTTCAACGTGCTCGGACTGCCCGCCATCTCCGTTCCCTGCGGATTTACCCGCTCCGGTTTGCCGGTGGGTTTGCAGATCGTCGGACCGCCCGGCGGTGAGGCGCGCGTCCTGCGATTGGCTCACGCTTACGAACAGGCGACGGAGTGGAAGAACCGAATTTGTAATTTGTAATTAGTAATTGGACATTTGTAATTGGAATGATTCGTCGCTCGGTGCATTTGTTCCCGGGCGCGTTTCCCGCAACCTGAAGCTCGTCAATTACACATTACTAATTACAAATTACAAATCCCCCGAGGTTCTCATGCTCAACTTCGACTCCGTAAAGATGGAATTTCCCTCCGACGCCAACATTGTCATCGGGCAGTCGCATTTCATTAAAACGGTGGAGGATTTGTACGAGGCAATGGTGACCACCGTCCCGCAAGCGAAATTCGGCCTGGCCTTCAACGAGAGCTCCGGGCCGTGCTTGACGCGCGCTGACGGCAATGACGACCAGCTGCGCGCCGCTGCCGTAGCCAACGCTCAGGCGCTCGCTGCCGGACATGTCTTCGTTGTGCTGATGCGGAATGCCTATCCCATCAACGTGCTGAATGCCATTCGGCGGGTGCCGGAGGTGTGCAACATCTTCTGCGCGACTGCCAATCCGGTGGAAGTTGTGGTGGCTCGTAGCGACCAGGGCGCCGGCGTCATGGGCGTCATTGATGGCAGCTCACCGAAGGGTGTGGAAGGCGAAACCGATGTTTCCGAGCGACGCGAGTTCCTGCGCAAGATCGGCTACAAGCGCTGACTCGTAGGCGCATAGCCGCGGCGCGATCCTCTACGCATTGGTGCGCGGGCGCTGCTGGAGCAGTTCGCGCTTGCGTTTCTGCAGCCAGCGTTCGCACTCGGACAATTGCAGCTTTTCCAATTCGTAGTTCGGATGCAGCCCGATCTGCTGCCGCAGGTGCTCGGCAATGTCCTCGAGCTCTCGGATGTCTTTGGTATCGTAGGCCATGATGCCCTCCGCCGGCGCACCCGCATCTCGTGCCGAGCGCCGCTGGGCTGGTCCCGCTCGGCTCTATCCTACCCCTGCTCGCCCCCAGGAGAACACATCCGTTTCCCCGAGCCTTTCTTCTACCGTTCCAGAATGGAGCCTGGGTAAAAATAAAAATGGCGCCGGTTGGTCGCAACCGGCGCCGAATCGCTGCTTCGCATTTTTGCGTGAGTCCTGGTTTACGGGAAGTACCAACGCAGCGCGGTCAGCACCTGCTGCTCGATACCCGAAGGCCGTGCCGAAGCCGGTACGCCGGCCCACGGTCTACGACTAACGTAGGCATACGACATGCCGAAGTTCAGCGTGCCTTCCTTGCCGCGCCAGAAGCGATACCAGAAGCCCGGCTGGACTTCCCATACATCGCGGTTCTGGAACGTGCAAGCGCCCAGCAGCGCGCCGACGATTTCCGCCGAGCACTGGTTCAGGTTGCTGGTATTAAATCCCCAGCCCACCAGAATCGGGGCCGCTACCGTACCCATGTTGTATTGCGTCCGGCCGTAATATTCGTTGCCGCCGTAGATGACGAAGTCCCACTTCGGCGTCGGATGCGTCTCGATGCCGAACGCTACCTGGGCCGCCTTGATTGGCGCCAGCGAGCCATCCGGCTTGATGGTCACGTCCGTGCCGCCGCCCGGTCCGTACCGGCCCAAGCCGCGTCCGAACATCGTCGACCACATGAAATCAACTTTCTTCGCCACGATCGGCAGAATCCCGTTGAAGGTGATTCCACCACCATAGCTGTACAGGTTGGTTCCACCATTCGGCACCCCCGTGATGCGGATGACCCGGTCGCGGAACGTCCGGCCGATGAAGCCGACTTCGTAGTGACCCCACTTCGGATCAAACGCTACCTTGAAGATCACGTCGGGAGCCGCATCGGTGGATGGAGCCGCCGCAAAGGCGCCGGCGTTATTAGGTGTGTTGGTCGTGCTCGTTGACAGCCCGCCGACGTTGCCGAGTCCCAATCCGGTCGGGAAACCGCTCGTCGTTCCGGCCGGCAGAGTGCAGGTCTGCCCGGCTGCCGCTATCGTGTTGCAGGTGCCGTTGGCGAACGTTGTTTCCGGGTTCTCCACCGCGAACGAGATCGCCCAGACCTTGCTCTTCGCCGTCTTGGTGACGCGGAAGCCGCCTTGGCGTGCGTAGTGGAAGCCGACAAAGATGGAGCCGTCGATCGTCAACGGAATCGCAAAATTGTTGCCGATGCCTTTGCGATTGGGTGTGACCAGACTCCAGTTGTGTCCGCCCATGAACGCCCAGCCGTTGTTCTTGTTCTCGGCGTTCACATACAGCAGGCGAATGCGGGGTTGAAAGCTGTTGGTGATGTTTTCGTTGGCCGACGGTGCGGCGCCCTCAAAGTCGATTTCGCCGTACCCTTGTCCCACCCAGTCCCCGTGCTTGCCTTCGGCCAGCAGCGAGAATCGCGAGTACCGCGCCGTCATGCGGAACTCGGAAAGGTGCGAGTTCGCCGTCCCGCTCAGCGGGAAAGCGGTGAACGTGGACGCAACGTCCGAATTGGTGTTGTGGTTGCGCCAAATCGCATTCAGGTTCAGGAAGCCGCCTGGCGTAATAGTGACTCCGCGGAAATGAATTGCCGTCGGGCTTTCCAGGTCAGAAACTTTCTTGTTGGTGGTCGCCAGATTGGTGGTCGTCGTCGTAGCAGTCGACTGCGCGGTCGTCGCCGTGCTTTGCGCCTGCTGGGCCGCGGTCTGCGCCGCCTGCGCGGTGCTCTGCGCCTGCTGCGCCGTACTCGCCGCCTGTTGCGCCTGCGTCTGCAGCGTGCTCAACTGCTGCTGCACTTGCTGCAGGGTTTGGTCGCGCTGCGACAGTTGATCGCGAAGCTGCTGAATCTGCGTCTGCTGTGCATTGACCGCATCGCGCAGAGTCTTCATCTCACTGGCCGCGGAGGGTGCCTTAGCCGCCTTCTTGGCTGGCGCCTTCTTCGTGGTCGTGGCTTTTTTCTTGGTGGTTGTGGTGGTTGTCGTGGTTGTACTTTGCGGTGCTGCCGTCTGCGACCATAGGGTAGCGGAAAGCAGAAGCAGCGGAACTAGTCTCAATAACTTCATTCCTCTCCCTCCCAATTACACCCTGGTAAAGTCAGCTTGGATTCGGCCCTATATGCACCTCAACAAAAAACACAGTGGGAAAGACTACAACTCCCAAACTGCTAGTAATGTGAAACTTCCGTGAATCTTCAGGCGGGGGACCCGCCCAAAAAAGCGGCCCATTGTACCCCAACGTCTGTAAAAAAAATCATCCATTTTCGTCCCGACACCCCTCTGGCAACAGCCAGCGGGGGTGCCGGGACTCTGAATGGTGAAAATAACCAGCCTTCAGCTACCGTCCGGCGCCAACCAGTTCGGCTTCCGGTTTCGGCGCGACCATTCCGGGCGCACTCGCCAAAGCCTGTTTCACCGGCGGCTTCATCTTGCGCAGGATGAACCAGCCCAGCACGGCTGCGATCCAGTCGAATGCGATCGCGACCTTAAATACACCCTGCCAGCCCACCTTCGGCATCATGAACTTCAGGTGGAAGCCCGGCACATTCGGAATGACCGTCATGACCAAGCCATACATGATGATCACTCCGGCGGTGGTCAGCAGAATGGCCTTCGCCGCCCCGAGTTTGATTTTCAGCACGGTTGGCGCCACGAAGAGTGCGAAGATCACCAACAACCCGCCGACCAGCAGCATGATGTCGGCCCGGAAATCAAACGCCTTCCCGGCCGCCAGCGCCGACCCGATCGGCACGAATACCGAAGCGGTTCCCTTCGCGGTGTACAGGAACCCGTAGTTCGCCGTCGCGTGTTTGCGTCCGAAGAAGTCTCCGCACAGCGCCGGGAACAGCGAGTAGATTTCGGCCCAGCCGAAGAACGTGAACGCGCTAAAAACCACGAAGAACAGCGGCTTGTGCGCAAACGTCACCAGCAGGTAGATGGCGAACCCTTCCAGCGCGAAGGCAATGGTCATCGTCTTCTCGCGCCCGATGTGGTCCGATACCCAACCCCAGAACGGGCGGCACAACCCGTTGATCACGCGGTCCGCTTGTAAGGCGAACGCCAGTGCCGGCAGCGACCAGATCAAGAACTTGATCATGACCTTGTCCACTTTGAAGCTGGCCGCCATCGGCGCCAACTGCGCCGTCGCCATCAGCCCGCCGGTCGCCACCAACGTCATCATGAAGTACATCAACCAGAAGTTGTTGGTCGCGAACATTTCCGTGGGAGTGAAGTCGTCCAGCGTCTGGCGCTTCTTCGCCACGATTTCGGTTTTGCCCCTCATACTTTTCGGCAACCAACCCTGCGGCGGTGCCTTCAGGAACATGGCGCAGATCATGACCGCCACGCCCTGGATAATTCCCCAGGTGATAAAGGTTTTTTGGTAGCCCGCCGAGTTGATCATGTTGGAGATCGGCAATACGGTCAGGGCCGAACCGGCGCCGAAACCGGCGGCGGTCAATCCGGCCGCAAAGCCGCGATGGTCGGGAAACCACTTCAACGCGCTGCCGATTGCAGTGCCGTAAACGATTCCGGCTCCGAGTCCGGCGACGGCGTAGGCAAGATAAAGCTGGGTAATGGTCTCTGCTTTGCCGCTGTACACCCAGCCGAGCCCGGCGGCGGCGCCTCCGGCAATTACCAGTAGCCTGGGGCCGAACTTATCCACCAGCCAGCCCTCGAAGGGAACCAGCCAGGTTTCCAGCAGCACGAAAACGGTAAAGGTGACTTGGATGAGGGCCTGCTCCACCTTGAGCTGTTTCTGGAGCGGTCCTACAAACAGCGTCCAGCCATACTGGAAGTTCGCCACCGCCACCATGCTGGTGACGCTGAAGAACAGTATGAGCCAGCGATTCGATAGGAAAGACTGCGAAGCTTCCGGGGCCGATGGTCCCGCCGTTGGCGTCGCCATAGAGATAAACCTCCTTCGTCGCAACGAAGATTCTTCAAGGCTTACTTAATTGGACCGGCCTACCCCAGCGATCTGCAGAATCGCCCGGGGCTAATTCGTTCCTTCGACTTCCTTTTCCTTCCGTTCCTCTTCCTTCCGTTCCTCCCTTGCGTGGTCCGATACGTCCCTTTCTCTGACAACGCCATAGAACAAGCCACCCGCCGAAGCGGGTGGCTCGTTCCTTTCATCAGTGTCCTTCCTTGTGCAGCGGGATCACACCCGGGATCAGCCACTCGGTCCACATCTCGTCCACTTTGCTTTGGAAGAAATTGATGTCTTCGTCGGTAAAGTGGGCAAATCTGCCCTGCTTGACGAAGTAGTCGCGCACCGGCAGGCGTTTGAACCTGCCGTTGGCAATCTGCTCCGTTTTGCCGTACAGCTTCAGCTTGCCTTCGGTGATCTCGTACAACGGCCAGATGCCGGTGTTCACCGCCAGCTCGCCCAGCTCGTGCGACATGATGGGATCGAAGTCCCAGCCCTTCGGGCAGGGATTCAGACAGTGCACGAAGGTCGGCCCGCCCATGCTCAGCGCCTTGCGGACGCTGTTCATCGCCTGCAGCGCGTAGGACGTGGAAATCGTCGCCACGTACTTGCAGGTTGGGTGGCCCACCGCCATCAGCGGCGCCACATTCTTCTTCCACCGGTGGTGCATGATGCGGCGCACCTTGCCGGGGGTGGAGAACGACGTGTTCACGCCGTACGGCGACGTCCCCGAAATCTGGATATCGGTGTTGGCATATGACTCGTTGTCGTACATCAGGATCAGCAGGTTGTAATCCGGATGGGTCAGGGTCGCCGAGATGGCGTTCAGCCCCATGTCGGCGCCGCCTCCGTCACCGCAGAACGCGATGACGTTGATCGGCTCATCCTTCATCTTTCCCTTGCGCATCTGCGAGCGGAACGCCGCCGCCGCTCCAATCACGGCGGAGCCGGCGCTGCCCAGCTGCGTATGCATCCATGGCACGCCCCACGGGGTGGCGTAGTACGAGGTGTTGGCCACGTACATGCACCCCGTACTGCCCAGGATGATGGTCCTCGGACCGGCGGCCTTGGCCAGCAGGCGCATCATCTGCGCCGACTCGCAGCCCTGGCAGGTGCGGTGACCGGTGGTGTAGTACTCGTTGTAGGGAACCTTCTTTACGCCTTTGAAGGCTTCCAGGTCTTGGGTCGGTTTGGTTTCCACAAACGTACTCATCTCTTCATGTCCTTTCCGGCGCCAGGCGCACGTTGCACGTGCTACTCCCGCAGCCCGATCCATTGCGTCAGCGGTACGGACTTGCCTGCCGCAGCGTCGAAGGTGATGTCGGTCATCTTCTTGATATCGGCGATGGTGACTTCGCGACCGCCGAGACCGCAGATGAAGCCCAGCACCGGTGGCTTCGCTCCCTTGCCCGGATACAGCGCGCTGCGCACTTCCGTGGCCACCACGCCGCTCAGGTACGGGGAACCGAAGGAGAAGTCCCGATCGACCACGCCCACGGCCTTGAACCGGCTCAGGCACTTGGCCAGTTCTTCGTCCGGGAACGGACGGAACCAGCGCAGGCGGACAAAGCCCACCTTCTTGCCCTGCTTCCGCATTTCGCGGATGGCCACGTGCGCCGGCATCGACATCGTGCCCATGCCCAGCAGCACCACGTCGGCGTCTTCCGTCATGTATTCCTCGAAGAACGGGTTGCCGTAGCTGCGTCCGAAAATCTTTTCGAACTCGGCGTACGCTTCCTTGATCACGGCCTTCGAGCGCTCGGTGACGGCGAAGTTCTGGCGACGGACTTCCATCACCCAGTCTTCGTTCACCTGCGGCGCGATCGAAATTACGTTGTCCGGGTGCATCAGCAGATCGCCGCGGTCATATCTCGGCAGGAACTTCTTCACCTGCTCCTGCGTGGGGATTTTGATCAGCGACTGCGAATGCGTAAGGAACGCGCCGTCACAGCTGATGGCGCAGGGAGACAACATGCGCTTGTCTTCCGCCACGCGATAGGCGATGAACGTCGTGTCCATCGCTTCCTGCCCGCTGTCCACCCAGGTCAACAACCAGCCCAGGTCGCGGACGGCGAGCGCATCGTTGTGCTCGGTGCCGAACGCGCCCGGATCGTCCAGCGCCCGGTTGCCCACCATGGCGATCATCGGCACGCGCAGCGCCGGGGTTACGGTGAGCGCTTCCATGGCGTACATCCAGCCCACGCCGCTGCTGCCGCAGAACACGCGCGCGCCGCATACCGAGGCATGCTTGACGATTTCAAACTGTGAGTGCTCGCCCTCGGCCACGATGAAGTCGCAATCCATCTCGCCGTCGGCAGTCAATTGCGAGATGTACTGCATCACCGTGTCGTAGGGCCGGATTGGATAAGCCGTGACCACGTCCACGTCAGCCAGCTTGCAGGCGACCGCAATGGCTTCAGCTCCTGTAATCAGGGCTTCCTGTTCGACCACTTTCTTTTTTTCTTCCACTACTGCCATTGTTGCCATAGCAAATCTCCTTGTCGGCTAGCCTTTGTTGACCAGGTCCAGGGCCGCGGCGGCCTGCTCCTTGTACTGGCCCTTGAAACGGAAACCGTGCGTACGGTCGCCGGTTTTTTCCGCGGTGACTTTCTTCAGGTAGGCGGCATATGCCGTCTTGTCCTTGCGGAAAGCCTCCCACTGGCTCTTGGCGTCGGTGAACACCGACTCGTGGACCATGGTGATGCAGTCCTGCACCGGGCATACCGCTTCGCAGATGCCGCAGCCGCAGCACGCTTCCAGGTTCGCGTCGTAGGTGCCGTCGGGCGCCACGTCGAACGACCCGTCCGGGCAGTTCAACCAGCACAGCGTGCACTTCGTGCAAGTCGCGAAGTTCACCACCGGACGCATGGTGCGGGTGGAGAACTTCTTCAGCTTGTCGTTGCGCACCGGCCGGAATCCGCCCTTCTCCTTGGTCACCGGATCCGCATACGGCCCGCCCTGCGGCTGTCCGGCGATGGAGACGCCTTCCCGCATGTCCTTCCACTTCAGCGGCGCGAAGGTAATCGGCTTGTCGCCGTTGCCCTGCCCCGCATTGACCGCGATGCTGTGGAACCGGTCGTACGCGGCTTTCGCCGATGCGAGCTTGACCGGGTTCTTCAGCTTTTCGCTGATGTACTTTTCCAGCGACGCGAACTTCATCAGTTCGGGAAGCGCCTTGGCGATCGCGCCCAGCACGCGCACATCGGTGTGATCGTCCTTGTACACCCACATGCCGGAGAAGCTGGCGATGCCTTTCAGCGCGGCCAGCTTGTAGGGCGTCTCGCGCTTGTGCAGCAGCTTCAGCAGCCCGGACGCGTCCTGTTGCGACACCACGATCAGGGTGGCGCCCGGCTTCACATGACCGTTCACCGGTTGCACCCCGTACCATGCCCACGACTCGATCCCTTTGCAGAGCGTGTCGTCCAGCACGATGGTGATGTCGGTGGCTTTGGGTTCGTATTGCGCCATGCCGTTCTCGAGCGTCTCATCGTCGCTAGCGACAATGGCGAAGCTCTTGGCGGGGATCCCGTTACGCTCGGGACTGTCCCCGTAGCGGCCAAACGAAATCCCTGGCCGGCCCTCGTTGTGGGCGGCCAGAACGATTCCACGGCAGATATTTTTGGCCAGGGTCTTTTGGAAGACCCCACGGTAGATGATTTCAACCGCGAATAACTGGCCCATCTGTACCCTCCGTTCTGGTTAGGAAAGCTCTCGAATTACGATTGCTTCAATTTCTTGCAGGTGCCGGCGCATGGCCGCTTCCGCGGCGCGAGCATCGTGCCGTTTCAGCGCAGCCAGGATCCGGCGGTGGCCAGCGAATGATTTCTGCAAGCGCCCCTTCGATTGCAGGGAGCGCTCTCGGGTTTCGCGCAGGACGCCCATCAGCACGTCCAGCACTTGTAAAATGACGGTGTTGCGCGCTGCGGCGGCGATCAGAGAATGAAATTCGGAGTCCTCTTCCATGGCGAGTTCGCCGCCACGAATCTTCTCGCCCTGCCGCTCCAGCAACTCTTCCAGCACCTTCAGTTGTTCGGACGTGATGTGCTCGGCGGCGCGCGCTGTCAGCGCCGGTTCCAGAATCTGCCGCACGTCCAGCAGCTCGTGGACGACCTTGCGTTTTTGCAGCAGGACGCTGGTCAGCGTTCCCACCAGCGAGTCGGCGGAAACTTCCTTGACGACCGTTCCCATTCCCTGCCGCGGCTCCAGCAGCCCCATGGTTTCCAGGCTGCGGATGGCGTCGCGGATGGAACTGCGGCTCACCCCGAATTGCTGCGCCAGTTCGCGCTCCGCCGGCAAAACGTCGCCGGGCTGCATCTCCTGCACGATCCGCTGCTGGATCTGGCGCGCCACTTCCTCGTAGATCTTGCCGCGCCGCAGGTTCTCGAACTCGGGTTTAACCGTGGTCGCCATGAAGCCAATGGGTAATGGTCTGATGACCGACCAATTCAACGTTAGGAGCATGGGTCCGCGCGGTGATTGACATCACCTCTGTTTGTGACAAGGACTTTTCCGGAGCGCAAAATGGGAAGCTGTCACAGCAGCCTGTGCATGCCTCGCGGGTGCCCACCTTGGTTGCTTCGCACTTCCCACTTCGCACCTCTATAATTCCTCCCTCCACGATGAAACGCTCGCTCCTGATCTTCCTCCTTGTCCTGGTAGCCTGGGCCGCCGCCTGCGCCCAGGAGTTCCCTGCCTGGACCCCCGGCTTTCTTGATATCCACCAGATCAGCACCGGACGCGGCAATGCCGCCTTCCTCGAATTTCCGGACGGAACCACCCTACTGCTGGACGCGGGCGCTTTCGGCGACGGTCTTTCCTTTCCCAACCTCGATCCCCGCCCCAACCGATCGCGGCGCCCCGGCGAGTGGATCGCCCGCTATATCCAGCACATGCTTCTCGGCCACCCGCTGCAACTCGACTACGCCTTGCTCACCCATTTTCATGTGGACCACATGGGCAGCCCCACCGAGGCTTCCCCGCCCTCGCGCAGCGGCGCCTTTAAGCTCTCCGGGATTACGGAGGTGGGCGATCTCATCCCGGTCCGGACCCTCATCGACCGTGGCGAGAACTATCTGCCGCCGCCGAACGACGACACCCTCCGCAATTACCACGCATTTGTGCAGGAGTACGTCAGCAAAGGAATGCAGCGGCAGACTATCGAGGTGGGAAAGACATCGCAGATCGTGCCCACGCGGCAACCAGGCAAGTACCCCCTGGAAGTGCGCGCTGTCGCCGCCAACGGACAGGTGTGGACCGGCAAGGGCGAGGAGGCCCGTTCCATCTTCCCGCCGCTGGCTTCCGTCGCGCCGATGGACCGCCCTTCTGAGAACATGTGCAGCATCGGTCTTCTGATTCGCTATGGATCATTCATCTTCTTCGCCGGCGGCGACATGCCCGGAATTCCCGACGCCGGCGCCCCCGCCTGGCACTCGGTCGAATCGGCCGTGGCCGAGGTGATCGGACCGGTGGATGTCCACGTCGCCAACCATCACGGCTCCATCAATCCCGAGAGTCCCCCATTCCTGGCCAAGCTTCGTTCACCGGTCATGATCCTGCCCGCGTGGTCTCCCACTCACCCCTCGCAGGACGCGCTCCAGCGTATGTTATCGCCGCGCCTCTATCCCGGGCCGCACGACATTTTCGTGACCTATCTCCGGCCGCCCACCCAGGCCAGCATCGGCAATCGCGCCAAACAGGTGAAGGCCGACCACGGGCACATCGTGGTTCGCGTCTCCCCCGGCGGCGACACCTACAACGTCTTCGTGCTCGACGACACTACCGAATCCTTCCGTGTGCTCGCCACCTTCGGTCCGTATCACTCGATGGCAAAATCCGCGCCGAAACCTTAGCCACGACGGACACAATCATTCCAAACAGCGCACTGCCGTTGCCATTCGATACTGGGGTTCTCGGTACTAGGGACTTGGAACTGACTGTGGCCAACCTCCGTTTTCATCTGCTACGATGAAGTGTTTGACACGACAGTCCCGCCCAGCCAGCGTCCCCGTCGTCTAGCCCGGCCTAGGACATCGCCCTTTCACGGCGGTAACGCGGGTTCGAATCCCGCCGGGGACGCCAATTTCAGAGCACCACCCAATTTTGACCACGATCAGACCACGATAGAACGGCAGCGGGCGCGCAGCCCGACGAGAAGTTTAGGGGGGTAATCATGCGGCGGTTGAATGTTGCTTCCGAGACGGAAGGGTCAATCCTAATTGCGATATTCGAGACGCCAGACGTTCCCTATGACGCCTACTCGTTGACTCTGGCGCTTCACTCGGATTTGGAACCACGCTCGCCAGAGCACAAGCGCAAATTTGACGATGTGCGGACTGCGACAGAAGACCTCATCGTCAAAGGTCTCCTGAAAGGCAAGCGCCTCAAGGGCCACGAAGGAATCTATTACAGTGGGCTGAAACTGACGGGCAAAGGCGAACAGGCAGCCATTGTGGAGCGCCGGAATCGGGCGGAATTAGAGAAAAAGTTGCCTGCGTTCTTGAAGGACGCTAATGCGGTCGTGGAAGAAATGAAAAGGGCCGAAGGAAAAAAGAAATGACGGCCAGCGACAGTTGAACATGTAATGCCCGAACGTAAGAAAGCCCGGAGGGTCATCCCGTCGGGGCTTTTCGTTTCGCCGCAGATACAGTTTCGCTACACTGCTTCGCATGAAACCGCTTTACGCCGCCGTTGTCGTCGCCCTCGTCATTTCCGTAGCGATAATCGCGCGAACCGATAAAGAGTGGGTGGCGAGAATCGCCGAAATTCCCGCGATAGGTTCGATGTTCGCGGGGCTCTATCTGCTGATGCGAGACCGCATCACGCATGAGCGTGCGATTTTCTTACAGCAGACTCAGAACGCTTTTGCGTTGGGCGCAACTTCGCACATGGCGAACGTTGCATTTGATAAGCACGTTAGCTTTGGCGAGGAGTATGTCACTGAGGTGTTTGCCACACTGAGAACGCTCTATCGAGAGGGGCCATGTGCGGAGGCTCTAAATCACGCGTCGAATCTTCACCGCATTAGAGAAAAATGGGCTTTGTGGGTCACTCCGGAAGTTGGAATTGGCTTGGAAAAGTTTGAGCAAGCACTCCGCACAATTGGCGCTGCCGCCCATGTCAATGATTCCTTCCCCGGCGGGGACGCTGTTCACAGGGAGGCCAGAGCCCGAGAAATGTTCGCAAGGTTCGCGGAAGTATTGGGCTTTGAGAAATGGGAGGGTGCCGACGTGTCTCAAGAACAAGCTACGTCCACCATCATCAAGAACCTTCAAAACGTGCTAGGCACAGCCGAATTGACAACTTTGCGAACAGAGTTTGTAAAGCGCGCGCTGCGCTCGCAGGGCTGATTCGACGAACGAATGATGCAGCACAGAGGTGCGCCATCGAAGAAACGGGAGAAGCTCCCGCAAGTTCCGACGTGGAAGTGTCCGCACTGCGGCTTCGTCCACACGCCCGCAAACCTCACGCGGATCGACGGCGAACAATTCAGGTGTCAGCAGTGCGGGTGCGACTTCGCGGCGAAGCCTTCTACGGCTTCCGAATGACCTAGAACCTTGGGGCGAGCTTAATTCGAGTATGGCTGAATCGGGATTCTCTTACCTTTGTAGCTCGCCAAGAAACCGTCCAGATCACGTCGTATGCTCTCGATTTGCGCCTCTATTTTTGAAAACGATGGGGCATCCGTCGCCTCGGAGTACCAGCCCTCGGTAGTTCCAGAGTTCGCGTACACCCAATAGATACGTTGCGTCTTGCAATCCGGGCACGTCACAACCACATACCCAAAAATCCGGTCGCCGTGCTTGACCCGAATTTCTTCAGGGGAATGCGTGATCGAATACGGCCCGAAGTTTCCTTTAGGCCGAATCCACGAATCCTTAAATGTTCGGGCCGGGACGTGAAGTGGTTGCTTGTAATCGTCCGCATCCAAGTCCCACATCACAGGCATGTAGTACGGCTCTCTTACCAAAGCCTCGGAGGGATTGTGCAACCCGACTAGCATCCCGGTTTGGTCGAGACTCGGAAAAAAGAACAACTGAATATCTGGTTTTTCAGGTGGGGTGATCTTGCGGACTGTTGCCTTATCCGCTGCCCCCGCTCTTTCCTGCACTGGCTCGTGTTCGTGATTTATGACCTGTGGTGGGTATTTCTTGGCGAGGGTTTCGGCCAACTTCTCAATATCTACTTGTTGTGTCTTGTTTGAGGGCGAAGTGTGTCGCCTTAGGCGCATTAGATTTGTCCAAGGGTCGTCACCCCTGGCTGCTGTAGTCCAGACAATCAAAAATACAAAAACGCCACACCCCGCAAACACAATGAGTCCTTTCTTCGCGCGGCCGACGGGCCAGAATGTTGCGCATGCAGCCAACACCGCAAGCAGCCAGAATAGGCAGGCCGCCCCATACTCTTTGAGTTGAATCATGGACGCGCCACCAACGAGGAATGCGAGTGCTCCGCACCCAACAATTCTGCGGAAGTGTTTTCGCGCAAAATTCTCCGCGAGTGGTGCGATGCTTGGCCCTGATGCCATCCGGTAGCCTCTCACATGCGAGTCTAACCCTTTGCGTCGAGGTCAAAGTAGGCCAAACTTAATCCTTTGAGTGTCCGGCGGATTTTCCCTTCCTGGGTTCCGGTAATGCCTGGGTAACGCAAAGGCTGATATTTGCCTTTGTGTCGGCCCGGCGCTGTGTAGAATGTGCGGCTCGGTAGGAGGGTAGGATGATCCTGCGTGTGGCCGTCGCTCTCGTTGTGTTTATCGCTGTCGCCATAGGCCAGGACGCGCCCCCATTGGCGGAGCCTCAACTCCCGCAGAAGCCACGCGCCAACAGCGCCGTCATTTCGACCGATGACGTGCTCCGAATGTTAAAGGCGGGACTTGCTCCCGACGTTGTCGCGGCGAGGGTAAAGGCGTCGAGATGCGAGTGTGATACGTCCCCTGCAAGATTGGCCCGCACGTCGCTCAGCCGCGATCATGTTGGCGAGTTGACAAACTATTTTTTCCCTGTACGCTGGCGGTTCTCTCGCTGTGCCTTCTTGGCCGCCCGCCGCATGGCTTTGCGCTGAGCCTTGGCGCGCTTCTGCGCCTGTTTGGCTTGGGGATTCGTGTTCCTCTTCGCTTCTACTGGGACCCCAGCGAGTGCGCCAGCCAATACGATCGCGCCAAGTAACACACTCAACATTCTTTTCATTTTTTGTACTCTTGTTGTCGCCAAAGAGTATCACAGCTTGGCGCACTTCGATGTATCTCCTTGTGCGCCAGCTAGATAGGTGGCACAGCCTGCCCTTGGTCAGTTCGTGACTTGCGTAACGGTACCGAGGGCATCTTTCCGACTTGAAGGAGGCCCGGTAACGTTAAGGCCGTAATTGGAGGCTATATGGCCAGCGCTTACAGTCGAATGATGGCGGCCAGCGGACCGGATGCATACAGATGGTCAGAAAGTTCACGGCAGGACAAGAGCGGCGAGCAGAACGTTTTCGCCGAGCTCGCGCCGACTCTGTTTGTGATCGCCCTAATCGTGCTACTGGTAGCACTCGGCGGAATCAGCGCGAAGACGGTCCTACTCCATCAACTCCTTCCGTAAGAGCGCATTTTCGCCGGTGCTCCATCCTGCACTCCCCGCTCTCGGGCGTCCTTCAGCATCCTGACCGGGACGGTGGTCATTTTAATGAAGACTTCTTCGAGCTCGCGCTGATCTACGTGCTCTTGCCGGTCGGCTTCGTCGCCACTCTTCGCAGCGGATCTCCAAAGTTGTTGCTGTGCATAGCAACGCTAGGCCTTGTTCCAAGTTTCCTGGCGAAATTCTGGCATCACGGGTTCATGTACATGTTCGGGTGGGACTACTTTGGACGTGAGCATCTTCGAGCCCCGGACCAACGTGGTGGATTTTGCCCTGGATCATGCCGGGACTGATGATCGTCTGACTGACAGGCTGGCTCGATATACCCGCACAGCCTCTAGAACATGGCCGCGAAGAGTCGCACTGACAGAGAATCGATTCACGCCCTAAAAGCTAAGAGAATACTCGCCAGGTCCGGTGGGGACGTGCAGGAGGATGCCGCGTTGCTGGTTGGCGGCAATCGTGGCGTCGAGGTTTACGGCCGAGACAGGGATTCGGCGGACCTGTCGATCTAGCATCGTGATTTCTAATACTGAACTGCTCAACATGTATCGCCGCGTCTCAAAGCGGTCCCCGTTCAGCATCACGAAAACGGCCGGTGCTTGGATCCCAGGCGTGCTCGATGCGCCCGGGATTTCAATGACCGTTGGAGGAAGTGGCGGTGCGGCGGCACGACTTGGCTCCTCGCGTCGATCTACGACAACTACGGGCGGCGAAGATGGCTGCGAAAACTCTACCTGTTCTTCCTGAGGGTATGGGTAGAAGAACGGGTCGGAGTAGAAAAATGGAAACGTTGCCTGCCCCTGCCGGCGAAAACGGTGGGGTAGCGGGCGATGAGGAAACCGGTGGCCCACAGTCACGGAGCTGCCGCGCCCTGCAACTCGCATACCGGGCCCCATCTGCGCGGAGGATTGTACCGCCACAACGAGTATGCACAACGTAAGCACGTGGCGCTGCATTCCTGAATTTTACCCCTTTCTGCGTTACCTGGCCTCACAAACGACGGGACGGATGGAGACGGGATGAATCTATGACAGGTAGCGATTCGCGACTCCGGCTCCGTGTCGGCATTAGCTGATCACTCTCAATCACAGGAGAGAAAAAGAGAAGCAACATGCCCACGACTGTGCAGAAGTTTGGCTTCCCTGTGCAAATCTGGAGACCAAAATGTTGTCAGGAAAGGTACATCCTATTGTCAGGAAAGAGTCGATTTGGATTATGGCGTGCGACGGTTAGGAGACTCGTTTGCATGCTGTAACTAGCCGAGGGCCACGATGTCGGCTAAGCCGCTTCAACCTGGGAGCATTTATCGAGACGTGGACGGACAGCTGGTCGAGCTGGTCGGAGTTCGGGATGATCTCTGCAGCTGGGCACCGGTTACGGCGGCCGAGAAGATTTGCCAAGTGACGCACCGGGAAAATTTCTTAAGGCGTTTTGTCCGTCAGCGGGTCGCAGCCTCGCAACCCGACGGTTCGAAAGGCAGGGCGTAGGTGGTCAGTTCGCAGCCATGTTCCAGCGGCTGGTATGATGGCATCCTCGAGACGAATCCCGGCCGAGGCGCAGTCTCCCTTCGGCAGCGTGGTATTCAGGAAATGAACCGGGTGTCGTCCGAGACTGGAAGCTCGAGCCACGTCGCCGCGAGCGCAAATGTTTCTCTGGACGGGCAGACAGGCCGTGTTCTTTCTGGTGATGCTGGCGGTGTGCATCATGGCGATCACGAATCCCGTATGGCGATACTGGTACGAGAAGATGTTTCCGCCTGCTTTCGTCGTGATAGCGATCCTCTCGGCAGCTTACGTTGTCCGCAAGCGTTAGCGCCGACCTCGCAATTTTTTCATAATGATTGGACTCGTCTAATCGCGGGTTCTGGCATCCCTTCCTTTCATTGGAATCCTGGCTGTTCTGATCACCGTTCGAACCGTTCTCGGAGGCAAGCGAAGAAAGCGTATTCCGTCTTCGCATCAGCAGTAATCGCCCCCTTCCGACAGTGCCACGCGGACGCTTATAGCAGAATATTGCTTCCCGCTCCCATTCAGCAGGGCAGCCACGTTGGATGGCGACGCGCGCGAGCCCTGTCCAATAACTCAGCAGGAACAAATCGCAGGGACGTTACCTTCGTAAGTTGCGGTATCAACAGGACCCAATAGGATCAGAACAAAGGGGAAACATGTATCACCGCCAGCGGCAAGCATCATATGTGGTAGACCAGAGCGACACACACCACCGTGGATACCCGAAGGACCGGTTGGATGTTTCGACAGCCGGAACCGCAGCCCCATCAAAGCTTCCTACGGACGCCGACGCAATCCTTTGGACCGCGCTGATTGCCTCGGTGCTCCTGTTCGCCGTCAGTTTTGTTGTGAAAATTCTCTAGGAATTGCCGGTGCGAGATGCCGAATCGAGCTTCCGCTATCGGAAAGTAATCCCGACTCCGTACTTATCCCCCAGCCGTTCGCAGCGCATCACTCGCGCGCTGGTTTTTAGCGGCTTGTTCGTGATCCCTTGTTGCAGCTCGATCTCGACTTCCTGACCGATTTCGATGGGCATTGGGGCGAGAATGTACGCGCCGTCGAGCGAGATGTTAGCGACAATCGTTTTCGCAAGCTTGACCCCGGTATCCCGAATGCGTACCACCACGGGGATCGAGACTACGTGTCTGGCCGCATAACGCTTATTGAACGAGGTGCGAGACTTGCCGGGCGCATGCGACGGGTCGAGTTGCAGTCCTTCAAAGGCAGCGATCGTGCTCGGCAGTTCTTTCCTTGCCGCCTGCAAAACTTCATCGAGCACTGAGTCGCTATGGTCAGGATCATGGTGGAACAGAATCAAGTTCTTGGCCCCGGTCTCGCGCGCAATATCTACCCCAACCTCCCATGTACTGTGGCCCCAACCCCGCTTTGCTTCGTATTCCTCGGTCGTATATTGAGTGTCATAGATAAATATGTCGGCACCGCGCGCAAGCTCACGCACGTTGCGATCGTGCTGTTCGCTGCCATGTTCGTTGTCGGTGGCGTAGACAATTGTGTGGCCATCGGCCTCAATCCGGTATCCAAGGCACCCCTGCGGGTGATTCAGGAACAGAGTCTTGACCACCGCATCACCGACCTGGAGTGTCTCCTCCCCAATTGTGTACAGGTGTCGCGTAGCTTGCATCACGCTGGGATCAACCGGGAAAAATGGGTTCGCCATCTGGTCGCCGAGCGCGCTCTCGACCGACGCCTGCGCCGTTTTGAATCCGTGCAGATAAATAATGTTTCCGGGGACATACATAGGCTCGAAGAACGGAATGCCCTGAATGTGGTCCCAGTGGTAGTGCGTGAGAAACAACATGATGCGGTGGCCGTCGGGCGGTTTCTCCTGCATCAAGCGCTGGCCGAGAGCACGAATGCCAGTGCCCGCATCGAGGATGATCAACTGTCCGCTATTCGTGCAGACCTCAACACATGGCGTATTCCCGCCATATTTCAGGTTCGCTATGCTGGGCGTCGGCAGTGATCCGCGCACGCCCCAAAAGCGGACGATCATGCCAAGTCACCTGTCTGCCGAGGGTCCTCGAGCGAAGTGTAGCAATGCTGAGAGTGCAATTCCAGCAGGAGAAAAGAGGCGTGCCCTGTGTGACAACCTCGTCCGCAACTTCGCCCACCGCGCCAGCAGCTCATCTGCCGTCTTGTTATCCCGAGAGTGTCGCGTGCTGCTGGCCAACGTCGATCTGTGGCCGTTAATCTGCATTTCGCAGCCACCGAATTGTTAGTGGTCCTCTAGCTCCGTTTTGGGAAACCCGAAGGAGTATCTTCCTATGAAATAGACAATTCGAGATCCCTAAGCCATAGTGATTTTATGGGCAGCGGTTCCCGAGCCTCCGTTATTGTCATCGGGTCGCGCAGTTCGGCGCACTCAAGTTTTCTCGAAGCTATTGATTCCGGAATCGACACCAGGTGGGTGCCATCGCCCGAACTCGCCCGCCATACGCTTTCGAAGGCGCGATTTCAAGACCTGATCGTTTTTGACACCAAAGTGGTGTCTGAATCGCAATGTGCAATGTGTAAACAACTTCGCAGTCAGGGCCAGCGAGTAGTGTGCATCAGGTACGATCCTGACACGGTGCGTGAGTGCCAATCCTGCACCTCTGGCAGGGACCTTCTGACCGCGATGCTTCAGGCATTCGTTGGCGGCAACGGAAAGGCTTAGATGCCACGCTGTCTTTTCCGCACATCATGCCGAGATCGTCAAACGTAATACATGACCCGCAGCGGTGTACCGTCGATCGACACCCATTTTGACTCCGGCATGACATCGTTGGCGAGATACCGCCCGTTTGCACTCAGGCGAGCGTCCAGTGGTTCGATTACCGGCCGCCATTGCCTATCTACTCGTCGCATTTCGAGCTTGAACAAGCGAGATACGTGGCCGGTGTACAGATCTAATTCGTTTTGGGTGGCTCTGGTCGGGCCACACGTCTCCTTCACCAAGAAAGATGTTGCCTTAAACCGCCGAAACTCAATTTCAGCGGCCCTTGCGCCGCTGTGCTCAATGACCAAGCGGCCTTTCAGGCGTGGCCGCCGGAGTTGCCAAGCGGCAAGGGCTAACAGTGGCACGACTCCAGCAGGGAACATCCACCACTTTTCGATAACGGCACTGTAAACTCTTGTCAGCCAACCCTGGGTCCGCGACCATGCGGCACTCGGCTGGGCAGAAGGCTGGCTCGGTTCATCGCTTCCGGTGATCGTAGAAAGGATGCCATCTGCGGCGGAGACGACGAACTGCTTCACTGCGCCCACCGCTGCAAGGAGTCTGGAAGCTACGCTAAATCCGCCTTTTTCCTGCTGATCAGAATTCGTTCTCGACGAATTAATGGCATTCGCCGGTTCGTTTCGAGTCGAAGGCCCAGGGCTGCTGCTATTAGCGGATTCGGAGGGCTTCGGTGCGGAGGCTCCCTGTGCAGTAGCAGGGTTGTGTGCAACTACGTTAGAACTGCGAACCGCTGCTTCCCCACGACGGTCGAGCCAAGATTTGCATTGACCCGGAGTGCCGGGAAACTGTCGGACACGCAACAATGACGCCACGGCCGAATAGCACGTAGTCTCAATCTGCGCGAGCTCGCGGACAAAGCCATTGTTTATCATCTGTTCAGAGACGGCCTGCTCGCGCGCACTGTCCGAAAGAGTCGAGGCGGTCCGCTGGCTAGCAGTCATGAGTTGTTGCTTGAAGTTTTGCCGCAGTTCGTTGTCGATTTCCGTCTCCGCCTGAATGCGGTTCAGCAGCAGCACAGTTGCGATTTCGTCCGCCGTATGTGCCTTATTGCGTGCGTTTTCTATGGCCGCTTTTGTTTTGGCTAACTCCGCTGCCGGCCGCGTCGCATTTTCGCGAATTGCGGCCAGCGCGTTCAGCGATGCGGTCGCAAAGCTGTTTCCGAGCGTGCGAGATGAGATTCCTTCTGCAACCGTGACAGACAGCAACACAACAATGACGATAGTTGCTGACGCGGCGGCCAGGTGCCGGTGCTTCACCTCAAAATCCCTCCCTAGCTAATGCGGGAATGATGTCACCGTCCCTCCCGCAGCGGAATGGCACCAACGTGTACAGTGAAGCAGCGCAAGTAGCGCGGCTGTGTCACAGGACAGACCGAGAGCTTCGGGTGGCAAAAACTTATTGCGCGGTGCCCGGGGAACGCGAGAAGATGCCGCCAATGTCAGACTCGATTCTGGTAATCGTCGGAGTTGTTGTCGCAATCCTCGCATCATTCGGGTGCGTTGCAATCATGAATCGGGCGAAAAAGCGTCCCGACGCGATGCAGAACCTTCTTGATCGGGCGCCGATCTTTGGGAAAGATTTCCTCGATCGGTATTATCCCAACCTGCCTCGAAATCTGGTATTCGAGGTTCGTTCCGAATTTGCGCGCCTGACTGGCGTCCCAGCAGACTTCCTCTTGCCCGAAGATAGTTTGGCGAAGTTCGCGCCTGCCGGTTCACGAGAAGCGATGCGGGGGTTCATCGCGGCGCTAGTCAGCAGCGCGCCGCTTGCCAACCAACGCGACCCGGTGATTCAAGTTGGAGAAGAAGTCGCGACGCTGGATGACTACATCCGCGCCGCTGTACAGCTCTGTTCACCCGAACAGCACAGTCCTCAAGCAATCGCCGATGTTTAATCGGACAACGATAGCCTTCGGCGGGAACTCGGAACACCGGCGCTGTGTGTGAGTGCGGTTCCGGTTTCGCGCCTCACTGGGCTGGACCCTAGGCTACATGCTTCCGCTTCGACGCCATTTTCTTGCGGCGCGCAACGATGACAAACACGATCACCACGAACAACACACCGGCGACGATACGGATCATAGTTGGATCCATTCAGATACCCCCTCTCGGGCTCAAGCGATATTGGCTTGTTTCTGAAAAACAGCAGCAACATACATCAAAAACGCGTTGGAAGCCAATCGGATAATTCCCTGAGAATCCGCATTCGATACTGGGTATTCCTCAATTGTTATCTTTGTCGGTAGCGGCTGGAAGGGCGGTAATACCGATGAGGATTTTGGCCGCGACGGATCTGCCATTTACCTGTGCCGGCAGGAATTCCCATTTTTCGAGCGTGCTGATGACCGGCACGGATCGGGAGTCGTCGGCATAGACAGCGCGCATGTTTTGCATTCGGCCGTTCTCGTCAATGATCCCGGTGACAAAAACCGGTCGTGAATCCCATCGAGGATTCGCGCTCCGGAGGACCGGCCGGAACTTCTTAACCGCATAAGGCGGCGCGAGCAGGCCGTCGCCCGCAGGCGCCGAGCCAACTACTGCGTACTGCATCGAGCATTCCGGCCCACCGCCGGCGTCGGCCATGCTGATGTAGACCGTGTACACCGTTTCATCGCGGCGGAAGATACCCAGCTCGCGAGTCGATCCGCCACTGGAACCACCGGAAATGATGGTGATCTCGTAGTTTCGACGCGGCGACGGCGACGCACTGACAGGTGCGGATCGCGACCCACGCCCGCCAGATCCGCCCACGATGGTAACGCCCGGGAATGGTCCGTTCGCTGAGCCAGGCCCCGACCCGCTCCCATTACCGGTGCCAGGGCCGACTCCAGAGCCTTTCCCAGAGCCGGTTCCTGTTCCGGTTCCAGTGCCATGTCCAGGGCCGCTGCCTGGGCCTGTGGCCTTGCCTGGGCCGCTGCCGTGACCGGGTCCAGCCCCAGTACCGGATCCACTACCGGGTCTTGCTCCAGCGCCCGCCCCAGGCCCTGCGCCGCTCGCGGCGGCCCCACTCCCGTGTCCGCCGCCCGTTCCCGTACCAGTTCCGCCGCTGCCTGGCCCCACACCTGTCCCACTGGGCGCTCCGCCGGTTCCGCTGGCGTTCCCGGTCGATCCGCCTGCGCCACTAGTTACGGAACCCATTCCGCTAGTATGTGCGTTGTCCGACGGTGAGCCGTGGGCAGCGCCCAGCGCGGCAACCGGGATGTTTTCTGCAACTATCCTGCGGGAACTCAGAACTGCGAAGCTGCCCTCCAGTTCGGCGTCCGGGACGTCTTTCTTTGAGTCCGGCGGAACCGCGACGGCATTCACGACCAACGCTGTTTTAGTACCCGTGCCTTGTTCCTGCGGCGCGAGGACCGGCATTGGCCGGTTGCGAACGTCGAGCACGGGTGGCGCTTGTGTTTTGGCCGGCGCCAACTTCGGTGCGTCCGGCAGCTTGGTCGACATCTGCTGCTGTGGCGTGTGCACGGTCAGGGCCGGGTGCTCGACGGTTGGCTCGGGTGCGATTGCAAGCTCGGCAGCTTTTGCCTGCTCCGCAGGTTTAACCGGCGGGGGCGCGGTCAACACCGGAACCACTGGCGCCGGCAGTTCCACCATGCTCTGCAGCCGTACCGGGAATTTCAGCTTCGGTGGCGCCGGCAGATCGGGGCGGCGGATTGTCTGGACGGTATTGGTGGGGTTGCGCGAGATGGAAATGATCTCCTGCGGGCCGGCATAGACTGTCGCCGGCTTCTCCGGTTCGGCAGGCGCGGGCACCGACTTGGCCGCTGGCTTGGGCGTGCCGGGTCGTGCCGGCTTTCCGCCCACGACGCCGGCTGAGCCGCCCGCAGAACCTCCTTCCGATCCGCCCCCTGAACCGCCATCGGAAACCGCCGGCAGGCCGCCGAAGGTGATCGGCTCGTAGGCCGTGAGACTCAAGTCAAGAGGCCGGTAGGAGAGAAGCGGAGGCCCAGGGAGCATCTGCGGGATAAGAGAAAGGAAAATCAGTAGCGCGACATGAAACAGAAAAGAGAACAGCAGCCCGCGCCGCGGCGCCAGCGGCGGCAGCATACCAAACGGGGGTGGCGAAGTTTCAAGTTGGGGTGAAGGCGCCGCCGATGCCATCAGGTCGCCTCTCCCGCCGCGGCTATGTCGAGGTCGAGGTTCAATGGAGCAGTTGGGGGCGAAGGACCTGGAAGGTGACGTTAGGATTCAAGATCATTTTAAAAGCGGAGCTGCCGCTGATCGTGATCTCGTCGGCAATCACGTTGCCAAGCGTGTACGCATTACCAGAACTATTTCCTGCCATCTCGAGGGTGGTTGTGTGACTTGAACTGTTGTGGAAATACATGAAGCCCGACAACAAGAACGCACCGCCGCCTTTCCAGCTCGCACTCACGCTGGTGGCGCGATTTTGAAAAAACAGGAAGCCGCGGTCCTTGCCGTCGCTGGAGCCATACGTCCCTGAGCACGGTCCAAAGAGAAGGTTTCCATCGATCGTATTGGGCACCTCCGAGGGAATGGATGTGCCGCTCGGACATTGCATTGCTGGACCGAATACCGCCGTCACCCCCCCGAATGTTTGAGAAGTCGTACCGTTAGTCTTGTACGAAACTATACAGTTGGGGAAATTCGAAGTCGTGCACCCCACAACACCACCCGTGCTGGAATTGACGTTGATGGTACCGGTGTTCTGCCCGGAGCCGGGCGCGTGGCTGAAATAGAATGTCGTACCGAAGCACGCGGACGTGCCCGTGCTGCCGCCGCTGGCGGGGCAAGCCGCAGGGTTTGCAGCCGTGCTCTGACGAACCGTCGTGTTCGAGCCCAACTGAATGCCTTCCACGCCGACGTAATAAAGGCCAGGGTCGAAGATCGCGGTCTTCGGGCTGCCTGCGACACTAGCGGTGCCGATATTCTTCCAGGTGATGGTTCCGTCGGACGTGGTGAGGCCAACCGTCTGATTCCACGGATTCGGCCCGGAGCCGGTCTGTGACGTGCCTGTGTTCTGTGCCTGAAATACAAAATTGCCTGTGTTGTGAGAGGTCGGCTGAATCAGTGCACCCGCGTTGTATGGATGATTGTTGTTCCAATTGGGAATGTTGAAATTGTATGGCGTCGGCAGAATCAGGCAGCCAATCCCGCCGTTCGCAAGATTGCCGTTGTTTGATTTACATGCATTGGCACCCGTACCAGCGTAGTTCCCTGGGGTAAATTCAACACACCCTGCTGGATCGGGGCAACCATTCGTACCGAATACTACATAGCTTGCACTGCCGTTTGTCGTTGGCACCGATGGCGCGCTGACCGTCACCCAAGGATCACCGTAAGGCGTTGCCGGAGATTTCCAATTCCCCGACGTGCCAAGGTGGACATATCCCGGCTGCGCTTCCGCTCCAAACACGCCAAAATCCGCTCCCGTTCCACTCGGACCGGCTTGCGAAAGATCTATCAAGCCTGATCCGCCCGAGGCAGGCGTGACTGCGGTCGCGCTGTCGGAGTCCACCTGGATGGAGCGATTCGGACCTTTATAAATTGTGACCGTCGCACCGCCGTTACGATTGAAAGCCCCGCTGGCCGTCGGATGCAGCACGACCATTGGAATGGGCACCGAAACTGGATTCAGGCCGCAGTACGCGGTAGCCGATACGTTCGCGGTCCCGGTCTTCAACAGCAAATTGGCGAAGCTGAGCTGGACGGGGTGGGTAATCACCACCTTAATGTACGGATGCGCGATCGTCCCGAATCCCGATGGAATGCCGGCATACCCGGGCACTGAACTCGGAAAGCTCACGCTCACCGCGCTTCCCGAGAAGCCATTCAGCGACGCGTATTGGCAGGGAGGGCTCGTCGTATTGGTACTGCAGTCGTACGCAGTGCCGATCCAACCGAAGTCGATCGTGGTGCCGCCCACGGTGATCGAGCTACTGCCGGAATATTGATTTTGCAGGAACAGATCCGCGGCTCCCGCCTGGCACGCGGCATCGGCCGCGCCTTGCAGGACCTGCCGCCGCGCCCACAATTGCGTGTAATCGGTGGCAAAGCCGATGACTCCGGCCAGGAACACGGCGATGAAAATCACGATCAGGACAAACGTCTGGCCTTCTTCCTTGTCCAGCGGGCGCGTTGTCCGGCGGCGAAAACTCATGATGACTTACTCCACGACCATGGCGCCTTGCGCATAGGCGCTCATGGTCGGCGATCCAATGAACTTCGGAAGGTAGGGAACGTACGCATACGAAACATGAACTTGAATTCTGTGCGGCGGCGTCGCAGTCGTATCGAGTAGAGTCACGGTTACAGAGAGCGCGCTGGTGTTGTGCAGCGACAATTTTGCGAAATTGCAGACCACCTGCGCTGTGCCGCTAGGACTCCCCCCACAGGTCTGCGTGCCGGTTCCGCCCCCGCCGCTGGTCACAATGGCGTGGCGGACGCCTTCATTGGCGGCATCGGAAATCACCGAGTAGGTGTACATCAGCATGCTCAATTCAAAGACCCAAAAGACAACTACGAATACGATGATGATGGTGATCGCCGCTTCGGCAGTCGCCTGACCACGTTGGCGCCCTCGGGTTTTCGTGGTTCGCCGCATTCGCTAGTACAACGACCTCATCGAAACTTGCCGATGGAAGGTCAGGTTCGAAGGCAAAACAACGTTAAATGCGCCCCCTGGAATGATCGGATGGACGGTATAGGCGACGTCCACGCGCTGAAGGACATACACCGGCGCTTCCGGATCGGCAGCGGCTGCGGGAAATGAATATGTCGGCCCGGAAACAGTACAAGTGGCAACGTTTGCGACCACGCCATTGGCCGAGACGCAGATCTGCGTGGAAACGTTGGACGAGGTGGCGCCGACGGCGTTCGTCATGTTGTCGAGCAACATGGTTTGCACAGCGGTGCCGGTCTGTCCGGAGATGTAGGCCATCGCCGCACCGCCTTGCGACGCGTACTGCACGGCCTGCCGAGGCGCCGCCGAAAGCACCAGCACCATGAACCAAAAGTAACCCAAATTGACGGCATTAAAGCCCAGCATGAGCACCAGTGGAATGGCGATCGCCGCCTCCACCAAGCTCTGTCCGCGTTCGTTTTTTCTTGCCCGTTTCATGGACTTGCACCGCTTTTCAATCTAGGCTCCCGCAGCGAGCCGTTGAAAATCAATCGCATCACCCACGGCTGTCGAAGTCGCGTCCACCGTGCCCGGGGGCAATTCGAGGACCGAGGCAGCTTTAAAGAATATGCGTGTCATCCGAAATGGCCGTAGCGCGCGGCGAATCGCGATGGTGCGCCAATCATTGTCGAGCACGACCACATCGATCGGAAACAACATGCCCCACGTGTGCACACCCTGGGAGGGCTCGATCAGCAGGCCGTCTCCTTGCGAAAGCTCGCGTTCTCCTAAAAGCCCGACAATGCGGGTCAGGCCCGTATCCGCGACGCGAATGTGCTCACCCAAAGTGGTTCCCCGTGTCTGGTTAACCGCGCGCACGACCTTTTTCTGCCACCGCATATACCCGCCGACTTAATGCTTACTTCCCGAAAAACGACTCCAGTTGCTTCGCAATATTGAGCGCTGGCGGGCCCAGCAAAACAACAAACACCGCAGGAAAAATGAAAATCACGAGTGGGAAAAGGAGTTTGAGACCGGCCTTCGCAGCCAGCTCCTCCGCAGCTTGCATGCGCTTCATGCGTAGACTATCGGCAAACTGCCCAAGCGCATTGGCGATCGGGGTACCAAATCTCTCCGTCTGGACGAGCATGGCAACGAACTGGCGAACATACTCAAGGTCCACCCTGGCTGCCATACTCCGCCAAGCGTCGAGGCGAGGCTTCCCTGCGCGTTGCTCGCGGTTGATGATCAGGAACTCGTCAGCCAGTGGAGGACAAGTCAGGCGCACATCTTCTCCAACTCGAACCAACGCCTGATCAATGCCCAGCCCGGCCTCCATGCAGATCACCAGCAGGTCCAGTGCGTCAGGAAGCGCGTGGTTGATTGCCTCTTTCCGGCGCTTCACCATTTGAGTTACAACAATGTCAGGGCCGAGAAATCCCAAAACAGTGCCGACTAGCGCAACGGCAATGAAATTGCTACCGGCAAAAGTTGCCCCAATAATCGCCGCGACGGGCAGAAGCATCTTCGCCGCGGTATAGATCTCAATGTGCTCCGGTTTGCGAAAACCGGCGAGGGAGAGGCGGTACGCCATATCTTCGTCGTTGGCCATGATGAGGTCCCGCACGGGCTTTAGCAGGCCGGTTACCCCGCTCGCCAGGCCCGCCAGGCCTTTTTTCTCCTCATCATCGAAACCGGTGACCGCGATCTCACGGCGAGCCGCGACCTCCATCAGGCGTACCTCGACGGATTCCTTGCTGCTGAAAATCAACATAATGGCAGCAGCGAGCAGGAACACCGTAATCGCGGCCGACACTAAAAGAAAAAGCATAGGAACACCCTAAAACTTCACTGCGACAATCTTTCGGATTACGACGACGCCAATTACCATAAGGATCGCGGCGTACTCGATCCATTTTTGTCCCGTCGGACTCTCAAACAGAATTCTTCCGTAGCCTGGGCTGACAACATTCATAATGATGTAAAGAGCGAACGGAAGCGCACATAGGATCCAACCAGTCATCCTTCCCTGTGCCGTCTTGACCCTCATCTGGCCCTCAACCCGCACGCGCTCACGAATCACATTCGAAGTCTTATCCAAAATGACGGCAAGATTTCCACCGGTCTCTTTCTGCACGAGGATGGCAGTGACCAGGAACCGGAGATCCGGAATGGGAACGCGCCGGCTAAGATTCAGCATCGCCTCGCGGAAAGGAAGGCCAAAACTCTGCTCGTCAGCGGAGCGGCGAAATTCTGACCCGACCGGATCATCAACCTCCTCAGCGATGATCTCCAACGTTGCAGGAAGCGCCTGACCCGCGCGCAAGCCGCGAGACATCAGGTCAATCGCTGTCGGCAACAAGACTGCAAACTTCCTAAAGCGCATGTTTCGTTTTTGTAAGAGGAACAAGTACGGCACAACGCCCAGGACCACTCCGGGCGCCCACCCTGATAAACCCGGACCAATAAACCACGTTCCGATTGCCGCGCCGACGACAACCGCTAGCAAGGTAGTGAATGCAAGCCGGCCGACGGTCCATTGGAGACTTGCCTGCTCGATCAGCAACTGAAGTCCGAGCGCGATCGAGTTACTTCGCAGAAATTTATCGAGCGCCGCAATCTTGCTGAACGTGACTTCCTTGACGATACCGCCTTCGTCGTCCTCGCTGGTGACCACTTTGCGGTCGAGGGACACGACGCGGGAATGAATAAGCTTGTCGGTCTTCGAGGGTTCCGTAAAGAACGCGACTGCGGCGAAGGCGGCCACGAGAACAATGAGAAAGACGCTGATAACCATCTCTAAACCTCGAGCACGTGCTCGAACATGTTGGGAGGCAGTTGAATGCCGGAAGCCTTCAGCCGGTCAGCGAACACGGGACGGATACCGGTCGCGCGGAATCGGCCGAGAACCCGACCATTCGGTCCGATTCCCAACCGTTCGAATACGAAGATGTCTTGAATAGTGACCATTTCGTCGGCCACACCTGTGATTTCAGAAATGTGCGTCACCCTGCGGGTGCCATCACTCATCCTTGCGACCTGTACCAGGATAGACACCGCCGCCGCAATCTGCTGGCGGATGGCCCGGTCCGGCAAATTCACCTCCGCCATCAGCGACATCGTCTCCAAACGCGCAATTGCATCGCGCGGGTTATTAGCGTGAATGGTGGTAAGCGAGCCGTCGTGGCCGGTATTCATGGCTTGCAACATATCCAAAGCCTCACCACCACGTACCTCGCCAAGGACTATCCGGTCAGGGCGCATACGGAGGGCATTGATCACCAACTCACGTTGACGAATAGCTCCTTTGCCTTCAATGTTGGGGGGCCTACACTCCATGCGGACCACATGCGGCTGTTGCATCTGCAACTCCGCGGAATCTTCAATGGTAACGATTCTCTCGGTTGTAGGAATAAAGCCCGACAGCACATTTA
This sequence comes from Terriglobales bacterium, assembly GCA_051006995.1. Lineage (GTDB taxonomy): Bacteria > Acidobacteriota > Terriglobia > Terriglobales > Acidobacteriaceae > JAIQGF01. Next base: position 54,950 of record JBPCSQ010000008.1, on the reverse strand, counting down.
ATAATGTCGTTTTGCCGGCGCCCGTCCCTCCGGTAACGACAATGTTCAGGCGCGCTTTGACGGCGCCTTTAAGCAGATCCATCATGGGTGCAGTTAATGCACGGCTGGCCAGCAACTGCTCTGCGCCGATCGGCGTGCGCCCAAAACGCCGAATCGACAGGATGGGCCCGTCGATCGCAATCGGCGGGATCACCACGTTGACGCGCGAACCATCATCGAGTCGGGCATCGCACATCGGCGTGGATTCGTCTACGCGCCGGCCGACATTGGAGACTATTTTGTCGATGATGTGTCGGAGGTGACCGGTGTCCTTAAACACTACACTGGTGAGCTCGAGCATTCCTGCTCGCTCGATGTACACCTGTCGGTGGGTGTTCACCAGAATGTCACTGATCGAAGGATCCTGCAGGAGCGGCTCAAGCGGCCCGAGACCGAAAACTTCGTGCAGCACCTCACGGCAAATCCGATCTTTTTCCGCGCCGCTCAGCGGGACGTTAGCTGCCGTAATCAGCTCATAGATTACATTCTGAACTTGGGTGCGCGCGCGGACGTCCTGCAAAGATGTCAGCTTTTCCAGATCAACTTTGCTTAGCAGGTCCCGGTGTAGGCTGGTCTTGAGCTCTTGATAAGACTTAAAGGAAGGAGCAGCCCCTCCCTGCTGAGGCGGTTGCGGCGTCGGCGCGCTACCGAATCCAAAAGCCATGTTCACTTCCTCACGAAACTTACTTACCGAATAGTCCTAAAACACCGCCGCGAGAGGAACCCGCAGCCGCCGTTTTTGTCTTTTCCGCAGTTTCCTTTTGTGTCGATACTTGCGCCCACGAGTACATAGCCGCTGCAAACTCAGATTTTTGGCCAGACGCGATCGGCACTCCGGAATTGATCGCCCGTATGACTTCGGCATAGCTGTTGGGAATCCTCATGCCGATCTTCCGCCGCAAAGCTTTTTCAATGGAATCTTCTGTGAGCGGCCCTTTCTTTGAACAACGATTAAGTACCACGGTAACCTTCCCGGCGTCGTACCCCAGCTTTGCCAAGTGCTCAAGATACCGAACGGTATTGCGGACCGAAGGCAATTCGGCAGTGATAACGACGGCAACCTGGTCCGACTGCGCAATGCACGCCAATGTCGCATCCGTTAATCCCGGCGGGCAATCCACCAACACGAAGTCATAAGTCTCAGCCAAGAAAGTCAGTGTCTGCTCAACGGCGGCTGGCGGAGCATAATGGATAGCATCCAAAGCCTCTGGAGAGTCGAGCAGGTGCAGGCCGGACTCATGGGTCAAGAGAAAACCCTGCAAGAGCTCCTGGTCGAGCCGGTCGGTATTGCTGGCAAGTTCGTAAAAACTGTACTGGTGACGACCCGTGCCAAGGTATAGCGATACATCACCAAGCGCAGGGTGCTGGTCTACCAGGATGCATTTTCGCTTTCCTGCTCCACTCAGTTGCAGCGCCAAATGCAAAGCGAGCGTGGTGACACCGGTTCCACCCTTCGCTCCGACCAGCGTGATCACCTTACCCCGTACTTTTGACCGTGAGCGCTGCTTCTGTTTCGCTTCAACTCGCGCGAAAGCATCGACTACGCGGTCGTGCTGAAGAGGCTTGAGGAGAAACTCGGTACAGCCGGCGCGCATCGCCGCAATAATGCGCTCAGGATCGGGATTTGCGGATGCGGCAAAGACGTACACGTCAGGCTGTTCGGCGTGCAGCCGCTCTGTAATCCAGATCGCTTCGTCCGAATTGTGGTCGTAATCAATAACACAGATGCGACTCTGCGCCGGGTCGAGGGCGCGCGCAACTTCCCTTTCTGCGCCAACGTAATGATCCAGATTTGCGACCGGAACCGCGGCCGGCATGCTCATCAAAAAATGAGCAAGAGAGTTATACGACCCGGGATCAAGGCAAACCCCAATTAACGCGAGCTTGGTCGAAGCGTCCACGGAACCCATAATTAATTACTCCCATCCCTGCTCGGCACCTTCTTGTCGAACTCGCCGGGATTCAGCTGTTTCATCGGCATCTTGGGAGAATCGGGCGGCGAGATGGCCATTGACAGCGGATCCACGACTGTAGGCGTGACAATCACAACTAATTCGGTATTGGCTTTATTGATAGATTTGGAGCGAAACAACAAACCGAGAATTGGGACATCACCTATGCCAGGCACTTTGCTGAGTGCTGCAGTCGTTCGTTGATCCAACAACCCGGCGATTCCAAAACTTTGGCCGCTCTTGAGCTCCACGACAGTCTCAGCGCGCCGAATACTGAGCGCGGGCTCGGTAAACCCGCTGATCGTGACGGCATTGGCATAATCCAGAGAACTCACTTCAGGCGCGACTTTGAGCCGGATGGTGCCATCGTTCTCGATTGTCCCCGTAAACTCCAACTTCACACCGTATGGTCGAAACTGAACTGTGACCGTGGCGGTAGCCCCAGCCGAGCCCGGCTGCACCACTGGGTACGGTAACTCGCCGCCAGCAATGAAACGTGCTGGTTCTCCGCTTGCAGCAAGCAGATTGGGTTCGGCAAGCATCTGCAACACGTTCTTTGTCTCTAGATCGCGGATGGTGGCCCCGAGATTGATATCCGGGCGAAATACAAAGATATTCAGTACATCCGATAATGTGAACGACGCTGAGGTCCCTGCCGCCGGCGCACCGATTACCCCGGTGACTTTGCCGCCGGAGCCCAGCGAAGGACTGCCAAATTGCTGGGTTGATATGGTCCCGATGGTATTCGTCGCCCCCGTGCTGAACAGGTTGATCCCAAATTGGCTAAGCTTCGAGCGGTCCACCTCCGCAAACCGGACCTTCAGCATGACCTGCTTTTGGCGTGGAGGCACTCCGACCCGGACGGAATTGACAATCGCTGGCGAGAACGAAGCTGCCATCTTGACGATTTGGTCCGCCACGGCCTGCGACGACACGGTCCCCGATAGCACAACCCTGCCCTCTTCGGCCTCCACGTGGACGGCTTCGCGGGGAAAGTTTTGCTGTATAGCTTCGCGCAACATGGTGACGTCTACGTCGGCATAGACTTCAATCAGTCTTGACTGATTGTTCTCGTGCCACAGGATCAGGCTGCTGCTGCCTGGCGCCGTAGCAGTCACAACTACTTCGTTGGGGGCGGTCGTATTCGTGCTAAGCACTGCCGAGTTGCCAACCAAGACGCGTTTCAGGCGCAGTTCCGTATGAATGACAATAGAGTGCCCGACCAGAATGTGCACGGACTGGCTGCTCGTCTCCGGCAACTCTTGCTTTGCTACAGCAGCAGGACTCGTCGCTTGTCCTAACGCCCTGGCTGCTCCCATACCATTTAAGGCGACGACAAAAAACGCAAGTAAGCGGACTACTTTCCATGCATCGTTCAGAGGAATTCCTCCTTAACCTACTGCGACACCTCCGAAAACTTCGCTACGGTTGTCTTTCCGCCTGCCACGGTTTCTACGCTGTAGACCGGCGCGGATCTAACTACCGCAACCCTTCTGGCCGGGCTCTTTACTTCGGGAGGCGCGATGACCTTTTTCGGTAAGCCGAGCAAATCCGCCTGCTCCATCGGCCGAACATCAGGATTCGCAGAATCCCCGCTATTGCGCAGGACAAAATGGATAGAACCCTGGCTTTGCGCGAGGACGAGCTTTTCGGAATCCTCTGGTGTGGCTAATAGCGTTATCACACCGACGTTTTCTGGCTTGCCACTCGGATCGGGCTCCAGCTTAGTGCCTGTGGCGAGCACCTGTACACTTTGCAACACGGTACGCGTGACCTGCGTGTTGTCGTCACCGCGATAAGTCACCAGGACGTCAACCCGCGAGCCCGGGAACAGGAACCCAGCGAGGTTGTTGACCTCGTTAGTCTTTACCGCCATCGCGCGCATGCCGTCGGGAATCTTCGCTGCTAATCCAAAACTGCCAGCGCCGGCGACATCCCGGCGCAAGATTGGCTCCTTGGCCGCAATTGGGTAAACAAGCACCCGCCCGACGACATCAGCCTTGGCCTTCGCGTCAATTAAACCTTCAAGTACGACACCTTCGGGCCAATCAATTTCGGTAAGATTGTCCGCGGTGACGGGAGTTCCGGGCTGCAAAGCGGCGGCAGCGGCAAGTACTCGTTTCGTTTTCGGCCGATTCGCGTTTTGCTGCCGAGCGACTCGGAAGTAGAAAAACGAAGTAACCGCAATCGAAATCATCAACGCTGCGACTAATGCGACACCGAGCCGGCGACTATCCAACATTCACCTCCACAGCGAGCCTATTGTCCAATACAAAGTCCCTGCCGCAAACGCAATTCCGTAAGGCATGCGTACCGTTTTGGGGTTGTCAAGGTTGATTACCGGATGCGCCTTGAAACCATGACGCGCGTGAAATCCCAAAACGGAAACCGTGCTGCGCAAAATTTCACCGGTGTTTCTCGACCAAACCATAAACACGATGGCGAAAATCCCGCCAGAGATCGCGGTGGCAAGCATTACTTGCACCGACGCCCCGAGCCCGACGATACAGCCGAGCGCGGCGGCTAGTTTTACATCGCCAGCCCCCATCGCCCGTATCAGGTAAAATACTAATAACAGCCCACCAAAACACACGCCTCCCGCCACGCTCGACACTAGCCCTCGCCAGCCATAGGCCGCAGTTTGAACTGCGATACCGGCCAGGGCGGAACTGTAAGTGAGCGCGTTGGGGATGCGCCGCTGGCGAACGTCGCTGATCGCAGCGGTAAGCGCGACTGCGCCCGCAAGCGCAGCTATCAATGGGCCCGAGTACATGAGAACCGTTCTTGCGCGCCTGGGCTCATATCGCCACAGGTGCAAACCGTCCGCTGCGCTAGCAGGTAGTTCCGCTCGCGGTGATGCAATTCGTGACTCTGCCGTTCATAGTAGTGATGGCATTGCTGAGGGCGCTGGATAGGGTATTCGATCCAGCGATGGCTGCCACCGCTACCGCCGCGACCACGAGCACATACTCGATGAGGTCCTGGCCGGAATCTTCCCGGTGGAACCTCTTCACCATCTCGACCACGCGCATGACGCACTTCCCCTTCGTCCGTGTTCGGAGTGACCCGAAGCCGAATTTGCGCCTACGCGTCAAGCACTCGCGAACATGCGAAGGCAGCTCGGTATGCAGTTGTGCGCCGGGGGACACTGCACATGTCACCCGGCGCAAGCCTGGTGTTAACCGCACTGCACTAGCAGGTGGTTCCGGTTGCGGTAATGCAATTCTGGATCCTGCCGTTTAGCGTTGTGACTGCATTGCTAAGCGTGCTGGAAAGTGTGCCCGAGCCAGCAACCGCCCCGACGGCCACGGCAGCCACGACCAGAACGTATTCGATCAGATCCTGGCCGGACTGATCATCGTGGAAAGCTTTGACGAACTCGACGAACTTCATGAGAATCTCCTCTGTTGTTGAATTAGTAGATAACAAACCCTGTGCTCTAAAGTGCATGGACAATCTTCCTGGGGGAGATGAACCGAAAATCTTGGGGGGAGATTCTTTATCGGTTTCTATATATCACGTACCCTGTTAATGCAAACGTTTATTTTATGTTTGCAATTCGGGTTCCACCGAAAGCAAACCATTCACATCGACTGTAACTACCATGGACGCACAGGTTTCCCGTGAACGCACCATATTTCCTGATCGTCCCTGAGGCGACAAAGTGCAACCTTTTGCAGTTTCAGGGAAAATCCTAAATTCGATTCCGGTGCACGTCTGTGGCGTCGCATAACTCCCATGCTGTTACGTTAGGCCATTGTCATTTCCGGCAAAAGATCACGTTCGTAACCGCGGATCGGAAACCGAGGTCACTACCGCAGTGGGTCGCTCAAGCGCCATTCGCCAATGGTCGTGGGCGCACATGCGAAACTGCTGTACGACTTGAGAATTGACTCCTTGCCCCCGCAGGCACATCGTGGCACAATTGCGCTCCCCCAGAAAATCTAGCCGATTTAAATGCTGCACGCAGAAAGATCAGCGTCGCCCGTCCGGGCGCGTGAAAGAAATCCGTACGCGGTACCGCGATGATTCAAAGCCATCCCGAGCACATGAGTTTCGATGTCCGCGAACCCGGTCACACCGGCTCTTATCAGCAACGGCTTGGTCTCGCTTTTTTCCTGCTCGCGTTGGCTTTCATTTATGTGTATCTGCATGTGACCTTCGAAGCTGCCGACGCGCGCATCTGCGATTTCCGGGGATTCTATTCCGCCGCGCAGATGGTTCGTCACGGCGATCGCCTCCGGCTATACGACCTGGATCTTCAAGCGGCTTATCTGTTTCGCTACGCGCCTCGGCCGGCGCAAACACAGGCCATGATCGAACTGCCGTTCCTGCATCCCGCTGCCGTCCTGGTGCTGTTTTATCCGTTGACCTGGCTGAGCAAGAACATCGGCTACGCCATTTGGACGGTACTCAACCTTTTTTTGCTGCTGGCGAGCACACGCTTGGTACAGCGGCGGTTGGGCGGACTTGAGGGAAACTGGCCGTTGCTGCTGGCGATACTATTCGCACCAGTGACCGTCTGCATACTACATGGCCAGACGTCAATGCTGGTGTTGTTTCTGTATTCAGCAAGCTTCGTGCTTTTGATGGACAAGAAAGTCTTTCTCGCCGGCTGCTTGGTGGGACTGGCGTCCTTCAAATTCCAACTCGTGCTCGGATTCATCGCCGTGTTTGTTCTGAGGAGGTGTTGGAGATTTATTGCGGGATTTGCAGTCGGGGCGGCGGTAATCGGGGCCCTTTCCATCTTGATGGCCGGGTGGCGGCAAATGTGGAATTACCCGGCATATCTGCGGTTCTTCACAACCCATTTTCATTTTTTCAGCCATATAAGCGTCCCCGAAATGATTACTTTTTTTGTCGGGCACGAGCCCCCATTTTGGGTGACAGTAACGTGGTCGGCCGTCGTGATTGTCGGCGCAGCTATTCCGTGGAAGGACCTGGAAACGGGATTCTTGATCGCAATATTGGCCGATGTGCTGAGCGCTCACTACATCGTTTCGTATGATCTTGTAATAGTCTTGTTGCCAATGGCAGTCGCCTGTTCGCGCCTGCGGCGCGAGGAGCAAGCGAATTGGTTGCAGATTGCGTTTGCGGTTATTTGCGTCCTGTGCTTCGCGACGGTAACAGTTCCTGCGTTGCAGTCAGTGCCGGTATTCGCCGGACTGTCGATTGGCCTGATGATCTGGTTGGCTAAAGCGCCACACCAGGCTACCCAGCAGGCAGATGTCGCTGCCCGTGTCGGCTCGACGGCAGTGTGACGGATATGGTTCAGGCCCAAGCGCCCAAGGTTGAAATGCATGTCGATCTGGTTGTTGACTCTGGCTGCGTATTTCTGCGTTGTGATGCTGTACAGCGCCGCCATCCTCGACACTGAGTATGACCGGCGCATCTCCTGGATCGCATTTATTGTGATCTCGGCCATATGGTTCTATTCATTCGAGAACGTCGCCGGCGACTTCTGCCAGTTTTACATTGCGGCCAAGATCCCCCTGCATTCGTTGTACAACTTCTCCAGGTATGCAACCTTCGGGAAAGCACTACTCGTTTTTGACCACGTATTAAAAACCTACGCTCCCTATTTGCGTCCACCCGCGTTCGCCCCGCTGCTTCGGCCCCTTGGATGGTTCAGTTATTGGCATGCGTTTCTGATCTGGCAGGCGGCAGCCTTCGTTTCCTATGTGCTGGCACTGCGCCTACTGTTCCGGCGTTTCAACCTGCCGCATCAGCTTCTACCGGCGTTCGCGCTCTTCTTTCCTGCCCTCTTCAATATGTCGATTGGGCAGGATATCAATACCTATCTTCTGGTTCTGCTCGCGGGCTTACTGTGCCTGCTCGACGGAAAAGACTCCTTGGCCGGTGTCCTGATCGCCCTGTGTACCTACAAGTTCCACTTGATCCTGCTGATAGTCGTCGCCCTCATCGCGCATCGCCGGTGGAAGGCGCTGGGTGCGTTCGGAGCTGTTTCCAGTTTCTTGGTGGCGGTGTCGGTCGCGCTCGTGCCACCCGACGAGTACATCCACGAGCTCATGGCAGTGCCGCCCTTCTTTGGGCTCATCCCCAACAGCATTCGCGGCGTACTGCTCCAGTCAAATCATGCGAACTGGTATGTCCCAATAGCCCTGGTGGGGGTGACGCTCTGTATTTACCTGATCTGGCGCCTGCCGCTTCAGCAGGGACTGGCGGTCGCCATCGTCGGCGTACTCCTTTTCGGACATTACGGCACATGGCCCGATACCACACTGCTTGCCGTTCCAATCGCGATCATGTGGCGAAATGCCGGACCGGTCGCCCGTAAGTTGCTTCTCGCAATACTGGTGTTCCCACCGGCTTGGATGGCGGGTGAGTTATCGTTCCGGGTGCTCGCGGAAGGTTTTCTTCTCTTCTATGTCGCATACTCCGCTTGGCGAGACGGGAAGGAGCCGATCGCTGTTCCTGCCGTTGCGCAGGCCGCGCAGGCTGGAGCATTGACGTGTTAATCCTCGTTGGTCCAAATTACGGAACCGAATCACCGTGTTGTACCAATTGTTCTGCTTAGGAGAATGTCCCTTTGGCGGCTCCCGTAGTTTCACCGCACGTGCCCAGTTCGCGTCCTAACCTGCTGACCCGCTGGCTGACTTTTCCGGCAGCGATCAACTTCCTGGTGTTTCTTGTCGCGTTCTTCAACAGCCTGAAGGGCACGATCATCGAACCGGATATCTGGTGGCACCTGCGGAATGCGCAGCTCCTGGTCTCGTCGCATTCTCTGCCGCGGTTCGACCAGTATTCGTTTACCGTCGCCGGCTCGCCGTGGATCGACCATGAGTGGCTGTCCGAACTCATGTATTACGGCATGTTCAAGCTGTTCGGACTTCAAGGATTGCTGTTGCTCATGATCGCGGCTGCGGGTGCGATCTTCGCGTTGCTCTACTACCGCTGCCGCGAAGCGGGCGCGAATCCCAAGACGGCGTCCATTGTCATGATTTTGGGTGTACTCGTGGCCTCGGTTGTGTTCGGCCCCCGACCGCACCTGCTGGGCTGGCTGTGCATGAGCGTGCTGCTGGTGCTCCTGGAACGATTCGCCGACCATCGTTCCGCGCCGCTGTGGGTGTTGCCGCCATTGTTCTGTCTGTGGGTCAATCTGCATGGCTCCTGGCTTTTCGGCCTTATTGTGCTGAGCACGTTCCTGATCTGTGGCCTGGCACGCCTCGATTGGGGACTGATCGCTGCGGAACCGATGCCCGCACCGGATTTAAGGAAACTTGCAGTCGCGGCGGCGGCCTCCGTGGGCGCGCTGTTCATCAACCCGTTCGGTTATCGCCTGGTCGCTTATCCATTCGACCTGCTTTTTCGCCAGACGTCGAACATGGCGAATATCGACGAGTGGCGCTCGGTAGACTTTCACGATCCGCGCGGCAAGATCGTGATGCTGTTGCTGATTGTGCTTTTCACGTGTGCGCTGGCGGGACATAAAAAATGGAAGCTGCGCGAGGCCTTGCTCGTGCTCTTCGCCCTGTACGTATCGCTCACCTACTGGCGCATGCAATTTTTCGCGGCGCTCATCTTTGTCCCGTTGATCTCCACGCGCTTACCGTTGTTCCCTGCGTACGATGAAAAGAAGGAAAAGCCAATATTGAACGCCATTCTCATCGCCGGAGTCATTCTGATCATGCTGGTGAAGTTTCCCGGTGCGCGCGCGCTCAATGACCAGATTGCTCGGGTCTACCCCGAGCGCGCTCTGGCGTTTATGCGTGCACATGGACTGACCGAACGTGTGCTCAATGATTACGGCTGGGGCGGCTACATCATCTGGCATGAACCGGAAATGAAAACTTTCATCGATGGAAGAGCGGATCTGTTCGTGTACAAAGGAGTGTTTGACGACTACGTCAAATTGGTGACGACCGGCGAGGAGTTTGAGTTATTGGATCGGTATCGGATCCAGACGGCGCTGGTCAAGCCCTCGAACAAAATTTCCTACATGCTCGGCCACAGCTCCTGCTGGCGCAGCACCTATTCAGACGAGATTGCGGTCGTGTACCAGCGCATTCCGGGTGAATGCAAGCTGGGATATCCGATCGATCGGCACTAATTCGAGCCGGCAGCGATGTGGGCTCGCTCCGAACCTGCTACGCTTTGCGTTGCCATTACGGCAGAAGGTCTGGATATCAGCAGACCCAAACATAAACCGGCTGCCACGGCCCCTTCCAACTGATACAACCCGAACGCTACAAAGCCGAATGTGACAACAGGTATGGAGATCAAAGTTACCGCCGTTCGATTTTCTGTCCAGCCCACGCCGGCGACGGCAACTGCATACGGCAAAAAAAGCAGGGAAAGATCATTGATATAAACGTGATAACCAACAAAGACGCTGGCGGTGAGCGCGACACAGATGCCGACCGTGTCATCGTTCCAGGCAAGCGCTGCGAGCCCGAGGATTAAAACCGAGAGGCCGATAACCAGCCATACTTGCGGCTCATGATGCTCCACCCACCACAAAAGTCCTCGCAGATTCACCATGGTAGCTGGTGGACCGAAGCGAGGATGATAAGCGGCGCTTCTGAGAAAAACAGGGTAATTCAGCATCTGGTGCCAGCCGGCGATCAGGAACGAGAGCACGACCATAATCGCTGTGCCGACCCCTGTCCCAAATACCATCTTCCACGCTCGGCGCAACAACAGCACCAGTCCTAAGCCGAGGATGAGCTGAAACTTCAGCGAGGCAAGTCCCACGACCAAGCCCGCCAAAAACAGTTGGTTGCGACGAAAAAGGGTAAGCGCAACCGTACAGATAAACAGAATTAGCAGCGAGACTTGCCCGTTCAGCAAGCATCCGATCACAGGAGCAGACGCGACCGCCGCGAAAAGGGGCCAATTGTTTTCTGGCAGTATGGCTTCCCGCTGCAGGAGGCGAATAGTGCCATAAAGGAAGAGCAGATTAAGCATGGTCCATAGTGCGTATGCCGGCGTCAGTGGCAATGCGGTCAGCGGCAGGAACGGGATCACCGCTGCGGCGGGGTAGAGGAAGGGCAGATCAGGGGCGCGCTCAAAATGTGTGGGTGCGACGTATCGCGCCTGAAAGGCCGCCTGCGTGGCAAAATCGTAAAGCCGGTGGGCCTCACCGTGCCTGACAATCTGCGCAGCCATGTAGAATTCTTGGAAATCCCAGCGCGCATTCGGCGTTTCGGCCCTGTGGTGCCACACGACGATCGTGGCCGCAAGCGCGGCAAGAAAAAGTAGCTCAATCAGCCGCCGCTTGTGGGAGTCTTGCATTGACAAGCCTCCTCCACCAAAGTTCGCCGGGATGGGCACCCCGGAGGATATGTTCGAGATTGTACAAGAATTCGTGGTCAGCGGCGGGGCCATGCCTGCCAACAATTACGCGACTCGCCTCAGGGCCGCAGGCTACTGGCCAGTGGGTACCTGCTCGCTGTTGACAATAGGTGCGTGAGTCAACAGGTTCAGGATGCGGTGCCCGTCCGAGCCGGAAAACGGCAGCAGGTTGATGACAGCGAGGGCGGCGTTTAGCTCCGCTGCCCAGACGGCGATTCCGGTTCCGTTCCACAGCAGCGCAGCAAGTGCGATATTGACGGCAGGGCCAGCGGCAGAAATCAGAAACTCGGTTATACCGGCTGCACGCTTACGGCGGAGGTACACGCCTTTCCAGCTAGCTCCGATGGCGGAAATCTCTGTGTGCGTTATGCGCGCCGTTAGAATGTGCCCGGCTTCATGTGCAAACAGGGAGAGCACGAACAATCCTGCCGCGACCAGTCCGTCGGCCCAACCAAATCGCACTACCGTGATGATCAGCAGAGCCGCGAGCGTTATCAGCGCGCTTGCGAAAAGCTCCACAGCAATCGACCTCAAAGCGTCACGCACAATCACTCGCACATCGGACTAAGATGCTGGCTTTAAAAAGGGGGTTTTGCGAGTGGATCAGCGTAGGAGCCGCCCATCGTGCGGGACCTTAACCCGGCAATAACCCTCCCCGGCTGCGGCCCCGGTGCGGCGGCTCCTCACGAATTCCGGTACTCACTGTTTGCGGCGCGTCGCGAGTCGCGGTAGTATCTCGGCACCCCCTCACCGCTATTGAATTTGCCGGAGTGTCTGTCTTGCTGAACGGAAAGAAAATCTTTGTCGTCATGCCTGCTTACAACGCGGCTAAAACCTTGGAGCAGACATACTCCGAGCTGCCGTTCGATGTTGTGGATTCGATCATCTTGGTAGATGACGGCAGCACAGATGCGACGGTACAGGTCGCCCGGCATCTCGATATCGTCACATATGTGCACACGACCAATTTTGGGTACGGGCGGAACCAGAAAACCTGCTATCGCGAGGCATTGCGGCTAGGCGCTGACATTGTGATTATGGTGCATCCCGATTATCAGTACTCGCCGCGACTGGTGGTCGCGCTGGCAGGAATGCTCGCGTATGAGGAATACGACCTCGCGATGGGTTCGAGAATTCTCGGAGCCGGCGCTATGAAAGGTGGTATGCCCCTCTACAAATACATTGCGAACCGCGCGTTGACAGCTTTCGAAAACTTTCTGCTCGACTACAAAATATCTGAGTACCACACCGGCTATCGTGCTTTCACCCGTCAGGTACTTGAGAAACTGCCTCTCGGCGAAAACAGCGACGACTTCGCGTTCGACAACGAAATGGTGGCTCAGGCGCTCTACTTCGGGTTTCGCGTCGGCGAAATTTCGTGCCCGGCGCGGTACTTCCCCGAGGCGTCGTCGATCAACTTCCTTCGCAGTATCCGATATGGTCTGGCAGTGCTCGGTGTTTCTCTTAAATACCGCCTGCAAAAATCCGGCATTGCAAATTTCGCCATTTTTGATGCCAATGGCGCGCGGCTGCAGACCGACTACTACCAACTGGTGGCGGGCAAAGCAGCAGGCTCATAATGCCGAACGCTAACGTCTGTGTCGCGATGCGTTCTCAGCCTCGACAGCCTTCAATTCCTCATTCAAAACCGCGGCCAATTTGTCGAACGGAAGTGCGCCGATGATGCGTCTGTATCCCACGAAATAGGTTGGGGTATGCCGCACACCCAGCGCATGACCGTCCTCGGAATCGCGGCGAACTGCCGAAGCGCCGGTGCCTTGCTCCAGGCATCGCCGAAATGCGCCCTCGTCTACGCCGACGTCGATTGCGTACCGCTCCAGGGACGAGCGTTGTAAATCGCCCGCCGCCATGTAGATACGAGCGAGCATCTGCCAGAACTTGCCTTGCTGACCAGCGCACTCCGCAGCTTCGGCGCTCTGCATCGCGTAGGGGTGCATATACACCAATGGGAAGTTTCGGAACACGAACCGCACTCGTGACCCGAATTCCTGCTGCAATCGTCGCACTTGCGGGTAGTTCGCCGCACAAACCGGGCACTGCAGGTCAGCGAACTCCACGAATGTCACCGCTGCATTTGGATTCCCGATGATGTGGCTGTCAGCACGAACGAGTCGTTCCGAAAGCTGTGCCGCTGTCGGTGGTGGTGGTGTTTGCTCCGGAGCCCCGCGGCGCATTAACCACAAAAAACTCGGAATTCCAACCGCAACCGAAACCGCCAAAACAGCAACTTGCCGCCGAACGGTCGCCCGGGTATTAGTTTCCGAGCCGCTGGTGGCCAGCCGCAAGATGAAAATTCCTGTGACTGCTATTGCCTGGGCGACACACCAGGCACACCAAGCGTGGATCACAAATGCCTCGACGGCGCTAAAGGCCCCCGCGACTAGAACTCCGATGACGGACAGAGCGAAGATCGTACGGCGCAAAATCACAGTGCGGACAAATGCCTCGCCGAATAACAACCCGCAGAGCAGTGTGTAAAAAATGACGCCATACGCGGGAGTCGGGATCCCCAGGAGAAGTGCATACTCGCTGGTGCGGACGACATCACAGCCGGACCCGAGACAGACGATCGGGTGCCCGGGCGTCGTGTAGAACCAGAACAAGTACAACGATGTAAACAGTCCAAAAAGGGCGAGGAGGAGCGCGGCAGTCCTATTCACCGTAGGTTGCGCGTGATGCAGTTCAATTTGAGGTTGATCGGTCTTACTGAGTCGCACCGGCACAAATTATAAGGCCACTTGCAACCGATCTCGAAAAAACTCGGCCGCCCGCATGGAACACGGAAGCGTGCCTCGAACGTATCGCTGAGGTCAGATTCCGTAAGTGAAAAGGAGCGCCATTGCCGTCAGGAGAACGCCGATTAGGAGGCTGTTCCACATTAATGCGTCCGCATCCGTGCTTAAGATCAGTGGTTGGACGTCCTTCTTCGTAAGCTTTCTTCCGTTCGCCATTTCGCTGACCTCCGGATGACAATCCCATCAGGAATCCAGATGACCTTATGCTCTCTACCTTAGCCGTGGGCGCTCAGGCCTTAAAGATGCCTTCGGTACCGTTACGGAAGTCACCCATGACATCGTGGGATTAATGGAGAAAGCGAAGCGGCACTCTCGATCAAAAACGCTCAACGCTGTCGCAGTGGGACGGACCGCAGCGGAGCTTGCTGAGCAACGGAACCCTGTTTCCGGGTCGCACAGTTCGCAACCTGATTGAGCCAGTTTAGTAAGATCGCTCGGATGAGGAACGTAACGATTCCACATGCCAGCAAGAGTAGATTCACGCCACGATACGTCGTCGGCGAGGCGAAGACTTTAGCTCCGAAGAGGTCCACAGGACCGCTCAGGAGGGATGTCCAGATCTCAAGACGTAGTTCGCCGACAAGTTGGGGCCGCAGCATGCCCGCTCCTATCAGCACCAAGAAGAAATACGTCAGTGGAACCGAAATCGTCACGAGAGATACAGCAATGCGACAAGCATGAAGTACCGGGACGGCAGCCTGGCGCAGATGGTTCTGGTGTTCCCCCGGCGCGCGGGGAATCGCTCGGAGAGCTATCGCGCTCCCGTTAGCCGACGATGCCGCAAACGCACCTGGAAATGAATGAAAGCGCGCACCCAAGGTACCGTACCGGTGTCCCGCGTCGAATCTGTGATTTCCACCCGGCATCTCTTCTCATCTCTCAGGCTATGCTCGCCGCTTCTTGCACCATTACGCCACATAGACTGCACGCACACAACGGTACTTAGGTAATGTTGTAAGTTGCTGTACAACAAGAGGATGGCTGCCTCGAATCAGCGCCAGCCGTGCGGCGTCTTGGTGCTACGTCCTTCTAGTCATTGCAACGCAGATTGGCGAAAAAACGAGTGAAGCAATTATGCAGCGGAGGAAACGATCCGCTCGGACATTCTCTGCAGGTGTTCAGAGAGAATTGAGGAGTCGGGTTGGCTGTCGGCAACAGAAACAAAATGGGTAGACGGCTATCGGTCCCCTGCGGAGCAAGCCGAATCATCTCATCGATGCAACCAGGCCAAAAGTCAAATCAACATGCCAAAATTATGCGCCCGCTGCCGCGCTTTTTGCCACAGCCGCGGCAGCTTCCTCGGGTGTCGCGTAGATGCGGAAAAGAGACTCGATTTTCGTCAGCTGTAGCAGGTCGCGAACTTTTTGCCCAACGCCGGCAAGCACAAATTGACCACCATACTTTTGGGATCCGACATAGCCGCGCAACAAGGTGCCCAAGCCGGCAGAATCTACATAGTGGACACCGGTCAAATCGATTATGGTGTGCGATCCGCGAGTCTTACCGATCGCTTCCTCGAGAGCTGCGACGTTCTTTAATGTGATCCAACCGTTAATCCTGATGATTTGGAAGCCTTCCGGCGTCGAGACTTGCTCGATTTCGAGTTGGTCGGTTTTGCTGATTGACATGGTCCGGGATTATAAGGCGATCTGCGATGCCCGGGTATGAAAAATTGCCACCGCTGCTTCGGACCCGAGCAGTGCGGGTCATACGCATTCGTCCCCGCCACCTGCGATTGTGACGTAGTCTCGTTTGGCACATCGGAATCATGCCTTGCACGCGTGAACTGCGGTTATAATCCCGCGAACATGTTGACTTCAGTTTTGCTGGCTGCCATTGCGGCCACGGCGGCGGCGTGGGCGGCACTGTTATGCCTGCTTCGATCACAAGTGTCGCTCCGCGAGTCACTCAAAGCCGTAAATATTGCTCAGCGGGCACTCGATGAGGCCGCGGCGCTGCACGCCCCTTTGTTACTCTTTTCCTGTGAGGCGGTTGAAGAGCGGGGCAGACCTGATGTCTGGATCACCACGTATAACAGTGGATACAAGCCGACAGAAATCCTAAACGGACGAATTATCCTGCGCGTTCGCGGCCAAGGCGAGGGAGAAATCACTCGAGAGTTACGCAACGTTGCAATCGCTGGACGTCGTGAATATGTGGTCCGCTTGCGTCTCGATCCTGGGGCGTTGGACTGCGAAGAATCCGGTCCAGCGCCAGTCGAAATCTCATGCGAAGCAACTTACAGTCGTGAAGGCGAACCAAATGCTTACGCCTGCGACTTCTTTAGATACGACCCACGGTACCGCATTTTCTTGCACAATTTTCGCGGCCAGGAACCTTCTGCAGAAGGACACGTTTCGACCAACGTACCAACGCCAGCGACTCCGCTGCAATAACATCACCTCTTTGATGGCCGGCGCAGCCGGGCTTTTTCTGACACCCCTACCCTTATTTTTTCGAGCGGCTCCGGCGGGAACGAATTGACGCGCAACTCGCGACCGAACACGGCTTGTTGAGAGAAGACGGACGAATGTCAGTCGGACGCCTGTATCGTTCCCCTGAACAAGAATGGTCCGTATATGCGGGATGTCTTTCCGGTGACGCCACGGTGACGCGGAGGGCACGAAATGGAGACAAGTCGCGCTAAACAGCCATCAGGTTTGACATGACTCCGAGGCGCATGAATACTGGATTCGGGCAACTTCCCCCAACGTCGTACAAAAGGGCGCAAAACGCCTGAAATGCCCTTTCACGGCGGTAACGCGGGTTCGAATCCCGCCGGGGACGCCAACTTTGATTGCCATGCCCGATCCGCTTTATCTCAGCGTCTGGTTTCCTCAATTCGGCGACGACGAGATCATGCCCCGCCTCCTCTCCGTCGTGCGCCAATTCCCTTTTTCCAAAACACTCCCCGGCATCGAGTCCGTCATCGTGCAGCCGGTTTCCTGGAACGAGCCCACCATCCTGGAGCGCCGCTTCCGCCCCGGCATCGATCCCGAGCAGGCCATCGCCATCGCCGCCGACATGCTCCACGCCGACTATGGCTACGTCCTCGAAGCTCAGTGGGACCTCTGGGTGCCGCAGCAAGACAGCGGCGAATGGATCGTCGAACCGCGCCCGGTGACGTTCATCGCCCATGGCCTCGAGTTCGACGATGGCGCCTACGAGCACAGTGGACACGTGCAGGCGGACTTTGGCCTCGACACGCCTTTTCTTTTCGAGGAAATGGATCTCACTTGGGCGATCGAGCAGCGCGTCCGCGCCAACGTGCAGAAGCTGGTCGCTTTCACCGTGGCGGTGGAAAAGAACTGCGGCATCAGCGGACGCGTCCTGTGGTCCGAGTCGGAAGAAAATCTCGCCCAAAAACTCATCGCCCGTCTGCAGAAGACCCACTGACAAGATCAACGCCGAGGCAGTTCCAATTCGACACAAAAAAGGCCCGATCTCTCGACCGAGCCTTTCCTGCAGCCTGTAGCCTGCAGCCTATTTGGTTCTTCCCGCCTCCGCTCCCAGCTTCTCCGCCATGGCCGCCTGCGCTGCCGCCAGACGCGCCGTCAGCACGCGGTAAGGCGAGCACGAAACGTAGTCCATGCCCACCTGGTAGCAGAACTCCACCGACGCCGGCTCCCCGCCGTGTTCGCCGCAGATGCCGACTTCCAGCTTCGGACGCGTCTTGCGCCCGCGCTCGATGCCCATCCGCACCAGCTCGCCCACGCCCTCGCGGTCAATCACCGCGAACGGGTCCTGCTTCAGAATGCCTTCCGAGACATACGTCGGCAGGAACTTGTTGATGTCGTCGCGCGAGAACCCGTACGTGGTCTGCGTCAGATCGTTGGTGCCGAAGCTGAAGAACTCGGCGTCCTTGGCGATCTGGTCCGCAATGATGCACGCCCGGGGCAGCTCGATCATCGTCCCCACCAGGTAGTGCACATGGCGCCCTTTCTCCTTGAACACCTCTTCGGCAACGCGCCGGCAGATGCCTGACTGGTTTTCCATTTCCTTCATCGTGCCGGTCAGCGGGATCATGATCTCGGCGTGTGTCTTGATGCCCTGCTTCTCGCAGTCCACCGCCGCCTCGATAATCGCCCGCGCCTGCATCTCCGTCACTTCCGGCAGCGCAATGCCCAACCGGCAGCCGCGGAAGCCCAGCATGGGATTGAACTCATGCAGCTCTTCCACGCGCGCCAGCACCTTGCGCAGCTCTTTCAGCTTCGGGGACTTCGGCTTGGTCGCCTCCAGCACCGCGATCTCCACCATCAACTCCTCGCGCTTGGGCAGGAACTCGTGCAGAGGCGGATCCAGCAGGCGAATCGTTACCGGCAGACCTTGCATCGCCTTGAACAGCCCGGCAAAGTCGGCCCGCTGCATCGGCAACAGCTTCTTCAGCGCCGCCCGGCGGTCCTTCTCGTTGTCGGCCAGGATCATGGCGCGCATGTGCGGAATGCGGTCCTCGGCAAAGAACATGTGCTCGGTGCGACACAGCCCGATGCCTTCCGCGCCGAACGTCTTCGCCTGGATCGCGTCCCTTGGAATGTCCGCGTTGGCGCGCACACCGAGCTTGCGGTGCGGCTCGCTCCAGCCCAGCAGCGTCTGCAACTCCGGATCGTCCACCGACGCCGGCACTGTGTTCAGGCGGCCCTTGATCACCCGGCCGGTGGTCCCGTCGAGCGAAATCCAGTCCCCCTCGTGGAACTCCTGGCCCTTGACCGTCATCGTCTTGTGGTGCTCGTTGACGCCGATGTCGCCCGCGCCCGCCACGCAGCACTTGCCCATGCCGCGCGTCACCACCGCCGCGTGGCTGGTCATGCCGCCCCGCGACGTCAGAATGCCCACCGCCACTTCCATGCCGTGAATGTCTTCCGGCGTGGTTTCGGCGCGCACCAGGATGACGGGGTTCTTCTTCTTGCCCGCGCCCGCCTTCACCACCGCTTCATCGGCGGTGAACACAATCTGTCCCACGGCCGCTCCCGGCGACGCCGGCAGCCCCGTGGCCAGCACTTCGATCTTCACACCCTTCTCGTCCAGCCGCGGAACCAGGAAGTCATACAACTGGTTCGGCTCGACGCGCATGAAGGCCTCTTCCTTGCTGATCAGCCCTTCGTTGACCATCTGGATGGCGACCCGCACGGCCGCGCGTCCGGTGCGCTTGCCGTTGCGCGTTTGCAGCATGTACAGCTTGCCGTCCTGAATGGTGAACTCGAAGTCCTGGATGTCGCGGTAATGCTTTTCCAGCCGCGTGGTGATCTCGTGCAGTTGGTTGTAAACCTTCGGCATGGCCTTCTGCAGTTCGCTGATGTGGATCGGCGTCCGCACCCCGGAAACCACGTCTTCGCCCTGCGCGTTCATCAGGAACTCGCCGTAGAACTCCTTGTCGCCGGTCGCCGGGTTGCGCGTGAAGCCCACGCCGGTGCCGCTGGTCTCGCCCAGATTGCCGAACACCATCGCCTGCACGTTGACCGCGGTTCCGAGGAAGTCGTCAATGTTGTTGATGCGGCGATAGGTCTTGGCCCGCGGGTTCATCCACGAGCGGAATACCGCGTCCCGCGCCATCACCAGCTGTTCGTTCGCGTCCTGCGGGAAGTCGCGCTTGGTCTCTTTCTTGACCACCTTCTTATACTCGGCGATCACTTCCTTCAGCGCGGCCGCGTCCAGTTCGGTGTCCAGCTTCGCCTTTTTCTTTTTCTTGATGCCCTCGAACACATTGTCAAACGCAGCCTTCGGCACTTCCAGCACCACGTTGCCGAACATCTGGATCAGGCGGCGGTAGCTGTCGTAGGCGAAGCGCGGGTTGTTGCTGCGCTTGGCCAAAGCTTCCACCGACGTATCGTTCAGGCCGAGGTTCAAAATCGTGTCCATCATGCCCGGCATGGAGAACTTCGCGCCCGAGCGCACGCTCACCAGCAGCGGATTCGTTCCCTCGCCCAGCTTCTGGCCCTGGATCTTCTCCAACCGCGCCAACGCCTCGTTCATCTGCCGGTCCATCTCCGGCGAAACCTGCCCCTTCATGTACTCGCGGCAAGCCTCGGTCTGAATGGTGAATCCCGGCGGAACCGGCAGCCCGGCATTGGTCATTTCGGCCAGGCCGGCGCCCTTGCCGCCCAGCACGTCTTTCATCTTGCCGTTGCCGTCGGCCTTGCCCTCGCCGAAAAAGTAAACGTACTTGGTTGCGCTTTCCTTGGGTGTGCTCGCCATCTTCTCAGTCTCGACTTCCATCGTAGTAGTGCTCATTCCCATCTCCCTTGCTCATGAATTTATGATCTCGTTCCGGTCCAGTTATGAATTGTCTTCCTTAACCCTTACCGCAATTCCAAACTCCATCTAAAACCTAAACGCCTGTCATCCTGAGCGCGGGGAACGCACCTCCGCCTCCGCACAAACTCTAAACGCCTGTCATCCTGAGCGGAGGACGCGCCCCTAAGCAGCGCGCCTGCCTTTGGCGCGCTGCACGGCGCGTCCGCAGTCGAAGGACCCCTACTCTGCCCGCACAATCCCTGTTGCCCGAAGGCATTCTCATCACGCTCTCAACGACCATCGACCATCGACTACTTCTTCTCCGTCACAATCTCCGAAAAATCCGCAACACAACGAAATCCTAACCACCTGTCATCCTGAGCGAGGGCGAAGCCCGAGTCGAAGGCCCCCTACTCCGCCCGCAATCCCACTGCTGCCCGAAGGCATTCTCACGACGATTTCAACGACGGTCGACCGACGACTATTTCTTCTCCGTCACAATCTTCGAAAAATCCGCGGCAAAACGAAATCCTAACCACCTGTCATCCTGAGCGAGGGCGCACGCCCGAGTCGAAGGACCCCTACTCCGCTCGCCCAACCCGCACCGCCAACAGGCATTCTCACGAATAACTGGGTGGCGCAGGCCTTCAGGCCTGCGATCCAACTGCTCCAAACTCTCTAGGGCTTTAGCCCCTGAGGTACTTACTTCTTCTCCGTCACAATCTCCGAAAAATCCGCAATCGTGGAAAACTCGTTCAACAACCCCTGCAACAACGCCAGCCGGTTCGACCGCACGTTTTCATCTTCGACCATCACCATCACCTTGTCGAAGAACGTGTCTACCGCCGGACGAATCGTCGCAATCTCCGCCAACGCCGCCTCGTACTCGCGCTTCTGCGATAACTCCCGTACCCGCGGCGCGGTTTTCGCGGTCACCTCCGCCAACGCGCGTTCCGCGTCATCCTTCACTTTGTTCGGATCAAACACGGGGCTACTCCGGTCGGGTGTAGCCCGGCCGCCCTCGGCCGGGGCCGCAGTGTTAGCCTGCCTCAAAATGTTCTTGATTCGCTTGAACGCCACCGCGATGTGCTCGAAATCTTCCGACTCGCGGACTTTCGCCACCGCGTGGGCCCTCGCCACGGCGTTCACGACGTCATCCAGGCCTGCATTCAACACAGCACTCATGACGTCATATTGAAAGCCGAGAACGTCCTTTAAGTAGAACTCCAAGCGCTCAATGAAAAATTTGACGATCTCCGCCAGTACCTCAACTCGGCCTTTTCGATCGTCAAAATCAGACCTAAACCGCTTCGCCGCCTCGGTTCCTGTGTACCCAAACAACGCATCTTCAAAGATATCTGTAAGCAGCACCGGCAGCTTGTGCTCCGCAATGGTCTTCACAATCCCATTCGCCGCCCGTCTCAGCGCAAACGGATCCTTCGACCCGCTCGGAACCAGCCCCAGCGCGAACATCCCGGCAATCGAGTCGGCCTTGTCGGCAATCGAAACGACCGCGGCCTCTACCGTCCGCGGCACCTCGTCTTCCATGGACGCCGGCTTGTACTGGTCATAGATCGCGGTCGCGACCTTCTCACCCAACCCCTGATGCCGCGCATACAGCCCACCGACAACTCCCTGCAGCTCGGTAAATTCCTTGACGAGTTCCGTCGTTAAATCAGTCTTCGCAAGTAACGCAGCTTGCTTGACAGCTTCGCGATCCACGTGGGTGCCCCGGTCCGCCCCGGTGTTGGGCGGGCCGGGGGTGTTTCCCAACGAATCGCAAATCTTCCCCGCCAGCGCCACCATGCGCTGCGCCTTTTCGTGATAACTCCCGAGGTCTTTCTGGAAGGTCACCGACTTCAGCATCTCGACGCGCTTTTCCAGCGGCGACTTCTGGTCCACCGTCCAAAAGAACCGCGCGTCGTTGAAGCGCGCCCGCAGCACCCGCTCGTGCCCGTGCCGGATAATCCCGCTGGGATCGCCATTAGTATTCAGCACCGCCAGGAAGTGCGGCGCCAGCTTCCCGCTGGCGTCTTCGACGGCAAAATACTTCTGGTGATCGCGCATTACCGTGACCAGCACCTCTTCCGGCAGCGCCAAAAACTCGCGCTCAAAATTCCCCAGAATGACCGACGGGAACTCGGTGAGGTTGACCACCGTATCCAGCAGTTCTTTATCTTCTCTCCATCGCGCGCCCGCCACCTGCCGCGTCGCCGCGTCCAGCGCTTTGCGGATCATCTGCACGCGCTCTTCGCGCGTCGCGATCACGGCCGCTTCCTTCAACGCCGCCGCATACGACGCCGGGGTCTTGATCTCAACTTCACGAATGAATTCAAGCGAGCCAGATCCCTGAGCGGCCGTCGACCGTCGGCCATCGACCGTCAGCAGCCTGTGCCCCCTCGACGTCTTCCCCGCCTTCACCCCGCCGTATTCCACCGGCACCACGGTTCCATCCAGCAGCGCCACCATCCACCGCACCGGACGCACGAACCGCTCCGGCTTGCCCGCGCGCCAGTACATGTTCTTCGCCCAATACAGCGCGTTGATTTCTCCCGGCAGCGACTCCGCCAGAATCTCCGCCGCCTTGCGTCCCTTGCGCGTCACCTTCGCGGCGATGTACTCACCCTTGGGCGTGGTGACCTTCTGCAACTGCGCCAAGTCAACGCTGACCTTTTTCGCGAACGCCTGCGCCGCTGCTGTTGGCTGCCCGTCCTTGTACGCCACCTTCACTGACGGCCCCGTCACCTGCTCTTCCACGTCGCTCTGCGTTTCCGCGATCCCGCGCGCCAGCACCGCCAGCCTTCGCGGGGTGGAAAACGACTCAACCCACTCGTGGGTGGGCGATGCCGGGGTGCCCCTGTCCGGCCCGTCTTTGGCCGGGCCGGAGGTTTTCCCGGAATCAATAAGAGACTCCCGCGCCAGCAGATCGCTCACACGCTTGCGCAGCTCTTCCTCCGCCGCGTCAATCATCCGCGCCGGAATCTCTTCCAGTCCGATCTCAAGCAGAAAATCAGCCATGTACAAACCGTCTATTGTCCCACTTGCCTGCCGCCGCCCTCGTGAGCCATATCACATGGGCGCGTGTAGAAGATCACCCGGCCCTGTCCCGATATTGCAGGCAGTAGCTAATCGCCGCTGAGAGCTAAGAGCTAATAGCTTGTTTCTGCGCCGCCGCCGCTTCTTTACTCGCGGCTCGCGGCTCGGGGTTCAGGGCTTGCTGTTGCGCCGCCCACGCCTTCGCCACCCCAACCGCCAATTGCCGGATGCGCGCGATCACCCCCACACGCTCGGTCACCGAGATCGCCCCACGCGCGTCCAGGTTGTTGAACAAATGCGAGCACTTCAGACACAAATCGAATGCAGCCAGCAGCGGGAACCGTCGCACCTGCTCGCGCAGATGCTCGCCGAACTTCTCGTCCAGCGTGCGCTCTTCCTTACCAACGCGCTTCTTCTCCGCCGTCAGCGCCTGGAATTCTTCAATCAGCGCCTTGCACTCGCTCTCGTACATCTCCAAGTGCTTCCAGGTCTTCTCGACGTCGGCCATCTCAAAGTTGTAGACCGAATATTGCAGCTCGTCGGCCAGCCGCACCTCGCCGTAGGTCACTTCCTTCCCGGTTTGAGGGTCGCGTGCCCACACGATGTCGTAAATCGAATCCACATCCTGCAAGAACGCCGCAATCCGCTCCATGCCGTACGTCAATTCCGCCGAAATCGGATCCAGGTCAATCCCGCCGCACTGCTGGAAGTAGGTGAACTGCGTGATCTCCAGCCCGTCGAGCATCACCTGCCATCCGATGCCCCAGGCGCCCAGCGTCGGCGACTCCCAGTTGTCCTCTTCAAACTTGATGTCGTGCTGGCGCAGGTCAATCCCAATCGCCTCCAGCGAGCGCAAATACAGCTCCTGCACATCATCAGGTGGAGGTTTAAGGATCACCTGCATCTGCAAGTGTTTGTAAAGGCGATTGGGATTCTCGCCGTAGCGGCCATCGGCCGGCCGCCGCGATGGCTGGAAGTACGCCACCCGGTACGGCTTGGGCCCGAGCACGCGCAGGAACGTCTCCGGCGCCATCGTCCCCGCTCCGACTTCCAGATCATGCGGCTGCTGCAGCACGCACCCGTAGTCGGCAAAAAAGTTGGACAACTTCAGTGCCAGTTCCTGAAACGTCGGCGCGTTTTGTTTTGCTCGAGACACCAATGATTCCTGCGTGCAACACGAAATTAAACGCCTGTCATCCTGAGCGAGGGCGAATGCCCGAGTCGAAGGACCCCTACCTACCCCGCATTGCCGACACTACCAACAGCTTTCACCGGCCAAAAGCCAACGGCCAACAGCTACTCCAGCTTCCCCAACATCCCCGCCGTAACCAACTTCCGCTCCAAATGTCTCTCGAGAATCTGGATCAGAAACTTCCGCAAATCCGCCGCCTTCGACTTCGGCCATGCCGTGCCTGCCATCGCTTCCGCCGGCGAACGAAACATCTCCGCCGCCAGTGCTCGCGACTCCGCCGAAATCTCGCTCGATGCCAGCCGCTTGTCGCTTCCGCACATCAGGCCGTCTGCCAGTGCGTGATAAAAGGCCCGGCTGCCATTCAGCGTCTTGCCGCAAACCGCGCACTCGCCCAGCTCCGGCAAAAATCCCACCAGTCGCGTCAGCCAGAGATCGAAGTACGTCACCGGCATCCAGATCGCGCCCGCCCTCAGCTCGTGCAGCACCGACACCGTCAGCCGGAAAATCGCGTCGTTCGCCTCGCGGTCCGGCAGCAGCTCGTCCAGCAGTTCCGCCAGGTGTCCCAGCGCCACCGCCCGCGGATAATCCACCCGTGTAGCCAGCGGCGATTCCAGGATTTCGCAGGAATCAATGCGCGCCAGTTCCTGCCGCTCCCGGTCTTCCCAGTACACCCGCACGCAGGTCAGCGGCTCCAGCGCGCCTCCGAAACGCCGCTTCGACTTCTTCGCCGAGCGCGCAACCCCTTTCACCTTGCCTTCCGCGCGCGTGAAAAATGTCACCAGCAGGTCGGCCTCGCGCAGCGGATAACTGCGCAGTACGACCGCCTCCGATTCCTTGAGCGGCATAGTCTCGGCCGGCTAGGGCGCCTGTTCCAGCGTGGGCAAACTATGATTCTAACAAAAACAATGGCGCGCACCCCCTCGGGAATGCGCGCCAGAAGCCAAAAACTTTCGAAATCGAATTACGCCGGTGTCCGCCCGTAGTACGCCGCGTTGCGCTCCGCGAACGCTTTCCACTTGTCCGGCAGGTCGTCGAGCGCGAAGATCGCCGACACCGGGCACACCGGCACGCACGCCCCGCAATCAATGCATTCCACGGGATCGATGTACAGCATTTCTTCGCTGCCGTGGGCGGGTTCGTCCTTCTTGGGGTGGATGCAGTCCACCGGGCAGGCATCGACGCAGGCCGTGTCCTTGGTGCCGATGCAGGGTTCCGCGATTACGTAGGCCATCTGTTCTCTCCCCTTCGGTCCTGGGTATGGTTAAAAATCTATATCGAAGCGGGGATTTTAGCAAAGTCCCAGCTACTCAGGCGAACCCTTCATTGTCTCGCTTCGAAGGCAGTACCACCGTGACAAAAGTCACGCGTGGACCGGCTCCCGTTCAGCCGCCGGTTCGTATTCGGTGATGAAGCCGGCGACCGCGCTGGCGGCCACGGTCAGCGGGCTGGCCAGATACATCTGGCCGGGGCCGCTGCGGCCGGGAAAATTTCGGTTCTGCGCGCTGATCACGATCTGGTCGGGACGGGTGGAAACGCCCGGCCCGGCGTTGATGCAGGCGCCACAACTGGGCTCGATGACAATCGCGCCCGCATTCTTGAAAACATCGAGATAGCCTTTGCGCACGCAGTACTCGCGCGTTTCCTGCGAGCCGAACTGGATGTAGAACTTCACCGACGAGGCCACGCGCTTGCCCTGCTTGAGCGCGTCGGCGAGCACGCGCGCGTACATGTCCATGTCTTCATTCTTGCCGGCGGTGCAGGTGCCGCCGTAGGCGATCTCCACCGGCACGGGCGTGTTCAGGTCGCGCACGAACTTGCCGTTTCCGGGATCGCCGGGCGTGGCAACCATGGGATAGATTTCGTCGGCGTTGATCTCAATCACCTGCGCGTACTCCGCATCGGGATCGCTGCTGAGCCCGGCGATGAGCTTGCGCGCCTGGGCGCGGTCCATGCCGCGCCGCTCGACCAGGAAGTCCACCACCTTTTCGTCGGGCGCGACAATGCCGGTAAAGCCGCCAATCTCGGCGGCCATGTTGGTCAGCGTGGCGCGCTCGTCCACGCTCAACTCTTCCACTGCCTCGCCGGCGTACTCAATCACCTTGGCAATGGCCTTGCCACTGCGGACGTAATCGGTGGCGAGAATGGCGAGGATGAAATCCTTCGCCGCGACATTGGGTTTGCGCTTTCCACGAATCACGACGCGCACCGACTCCGGCACCTTCACGCGAACGTCCTTGGTGATCCAGGAATTGAAGACGTCGGTAGTGCCGATGCCGAAGGCGATGCAGCCCATGGCGCCGACGTGCGGCGTGTGCGAGTCCGAGCCAACGTTCACCTGCCCGGGCAGCGCGTAGGTTTCCAGCATCACCGAGTGGCAGATGCCCTCGCTGCCTTTGCGGTCCTTGAGCTCGCCGTGGAGCTGGATGCCCTGCGCCTTGGCGAAATCCTGCTGCTTGAACTTGAGCTGCGTGGCCAGATCAAGCAGGCCCATCTTGCGCTTTTCTTCCGACAAGACCTCGTCGAGGAAGGTGAGGTGATCGCGGAAAAATTTGATGGTGTCACGATCGTTGACCGGCACGTCCTTGCCGACGAAGTGCTCGTAGAAGATCGCCGCCATGGGCGTGACGTACTCGTGGGAGAAACGTAAATCCACGCCCGTGAATCCTGTGTCACCTGGTTTTACGTATGCTCGGTTGTCGGTGGTCGGTGATCGGTAATCGGTACCCGACTCCTGACTCCTGACTCCTGACCCCTTCACCATATGCGACGCAAAGATTTTCTCTGCGAGCGTCATTGGGCGCGATCCAGTGGTAATTGGAGGGACCGAAACCTTCCCCTGAATTCTGGCCACATTGAAAGTGAACAGGCCGCCGTATTCAATCACCTGGCGCGTGATCTCGTCTTCGCCCGCGGTGAACACCGTGAGCGGAATTTCTTCACCCCGGCGGATGCAGTCAATCAGCGAGAAATCCGTCGAGGTCAGCACGCCGAGGTTCTGGCAGTTCTGCTTGTAAATGCGCTCGCTGTTTTCCGCGATCACTAGTTGACTGCCGGCGGCGCGCTCCGCGTAGGGCGACTGCTCGCGGCTGGAGCCCTTGCCGCGGCGCTTGCCGCTGACGGCGGCTACGAACCCGCCCTTTTTAACGTCGCTGCGCGCGATGGGAGTTTCCTTGCCGCACTTCAGGCCGGTGTACGGGAACTCGCCGAGGGTCTCGTCGAAGAAGAAGCAGATGTGCGCGGGCGTGATCTCGTCGGTGGAGATGTCGTCGCGCAGCTTGGGATTCTTTTCGGGATGCGCGGTGTCCCACGGGAGGTCCCAGCCGGCGAGCTGCTTGCGGATAAGCTCGGGATCTTCGGTGAGGAACAGGATGCGCCCCTTGAGCCGCACCTGCGGCGGACGCTTTTCGATATTGCGGTCCAAGAGAGAGTTGATCACGACGCTAGCCTCGCGAGTGGCCGTTGGGCCAACCTCCTATTCTACGATGCCGGACCGCGGCGGGAGTTTCCGGTGGGCAGTTCCGGTGCTGTGATACTTGCGCGCGGAACAAATGGGCAGTTTACACGCCGGCGGAAATAAGTGAATCACTTCGCAGGTGGATTCTCGATCGTCAACTTCGCCAACGCTTTAGCAATTGCGCCACGAGTAGCCTTACGACTCAACTCGGAGGTCGGCTCGAGCGCGCGGTAAGCTGCCTGCTGCGAGAGCGTCTGCTTGGCAGGGTAATCGTCCTGAGATTGTGCTAGTACCGTGCCGCTGCTCGCATCGACGATGTTGATCGTAGCCACCGCGGAAATCGCTACTGTTACATACTGAGAATTGGGATTGAGTAAGTTGCCGACGATACTGCCAGCCGACGGTTTTGCGTTCTGCCTTACAAGCTCGACTGTAAGCTGCGCAACATACGTCGCGTCGTCCGTCGCGTAGCCGGACTTCCTGGCTCTTAGATACTCTTCGAGTGGCAGACGTCTATTTGGCGCGATGATTGTGCGATAGCCCTTGGACCTAAGATGGGCAGACAGTGACGTTGTGTACTCGTCGGCAGAAACACTTGCGAAACCCCCGTCTACTGACACCAGCGTATCCAGCACCGTGATCTTTGGTTCCGGTCGTGCATCGCTCGGTGCGGTGTCAGCGTAGCGTTTCCAGTCCGCCGGTGGCGGAGAACTAAAATCTCTGATGACATTGGTCGACGTACTCCTGACGAGCCGAGGCTCGTCTGAAACACGAACTTTTTCCGAAGCAGGTGTTTCGGGTTCTGCTGAGCGGGAACTTTCTCGTTCCGCACGCTTCGTTGATGCCTGCACGTCGTTGGTAACGGATGGGATGGCGGGTGAAGGACTCGCTGGCGGTGATCCGCTCGCAATGGCTGGTGCATGGGTTTGTGGACTTGCTTGTGGCTGTACCTGCGAAATCGGCTGCTGCGACAATACTGTGTTAGCTTCCTCCTCCAGCTGCTTCCAGCGTTCCTTCAGCTGCCTCGTTTCACCCTCTCGCTTTATACTTTCGTTCACCTCTTCCAGCTGTTTCAGAATTCGCTCAGCGACTATTCGGTTCTTTTGTTCTTTTACTTGCTGTAGTCGCTTCGTCGTGTCATCGATTTCATCTTTTATCTTCCTCTCTCCAATGGAGGATCTGATCATCTTGGCAACAATTGCATCTTCCTCGCGAAACCAATCTGCTATTTCGTCAGTTGCCAGCGGAAATGTCTGCTGAAGGGCGAACAACGCTCCCAGAACGACAAACGCAACGTTGAGCTTCTTGGCTCGCGCTGGCTTGTCGGACCAAGCATCGTCAACCATGTCGGTGACGACTGCCGCCGCAACCAGCGCCATAAGAGGAATGATTACGCGATTCCATGCCCCAGCGCTCCGGCCAAATACCAGGTTCCAAGCAAAGTACGCCGCGTACCATAGCTTGAAGTATCTTGTCGGTAGAGCGAAAAACCTGAGTTGTTTAACAAGCGCGCGCCACGCCGCTTCCAGAATACTGATGAGGCCGTTGAACAGCCTTTCCGTAAGGTTCATCTCAAACCGCCTCGATTCGGAATAGTCTCAAAGGCAGGCACCAGGTTCAAGGAGTAAGTTGAAGCTGCTCAGTCTTAGTCGCAAGTTCAGATTGCGTCATCTGTTGCTCCATCCAGCCGCATTTGTGTCCTGCGAGGGACGATTTGATAGACCTTAGTGATTGTGTTCTCTGCCTTTGGCTTTCCTTTGTTGTGAATGACGCGCCAGTACAAACGCACACTGAGTTGATCGCCCTCAGCAAAGCGATATTTACCTTCGTGCACACTTTTCCAAAACTCGTCATCGTCGATTTCTGCGACAACCGTAGCGCCTCGCTCCAGAAACGCCCACTTTTGCCCTTCTATGAACGACAACTTCGTGATGATGAGCGTAGCTTCACGCGTCCCTTCGTCCGGGACTTCTTGTGGTGCCAACTGCAACGGATCTGCCTCAAGATATTTGGCATCATCCTTCTCTATGGTCGTTGGTTCCACGTTGAGCTCTGCGTTCCTCGGGCGGACGTGAAGCCGGTCTATACCTGGTTGTCGCAAAGGCGCGACCGTCCGAGCAAGCGCCTGACGAAGAGGCGGATCGTTCATGAAGATGTTGACCGTTTGAGAAATAACCTTCTTCTGACCAAAGAGCACAAGTTCAAAAGCATTGCCGATCTGTGTTATGTGCTCTGGCTTTTTTCCCTTCAGCCATTTCAAAACGCTGACAAGGGATTCTCTGTTTTTCCAGCCCAAAAGGCCGAGTGCAGCGGCCAACTCGGCAGCACTAAGGAGGGATGTGCAGTTATCAGCGCCTTCGCGTTGTCGATGAGAGCTTGAACGAGTTGGAGGTTGACATCGAACGAAGCCCGCTTGAAGTCCGCTTCGACTAGCACGACGGCCGTGCTAGCTTCGCCATTCGCCAGTTCGTTAGCCCGTCGGAACACTTCGCTGTATCCTGCCAGCGCATTTCCGAGCACTCCTGCATCAATCTTGCCGGAATCAACCTCTTCGCCCTCAAATGCGATCTCTAGGTCTGTGGCACTCATGCACACTCCCGTCTGCTGATGCGACAGTCAACCAGTTCTGGGGAAGAAGATCAGCATTGTAGTCCTGAAAAGAGTGCGGTCGTGACAGGTTTCGAGTTGCCGTTACGATTTCAGAACACAGTTCGCGTTGACACGTGCGCCGGGTGCCCCGGTTAGCCGGGTGTTGGCTAGGCCGGGGTAGTTGACTTCTTCGTTACAACAGGCCGCCCCCCCGGCCCGCCCAACATCGGGGCGGACCGGGGCACCCTCCCGTTCTCGCGCCGTCCATTCCGATTCGATCTCCACGATCCCGTGAACTCCCGTCAGGTAATGACGGAAGCTGCTCCAAGGCAGTTTCCCTCGGCGGCTAAAGCCGGTCGAAACCTGCGTCCGTTTGGCACGGCTAAAGCCGTGCCCTTCCCGGTTGTTCGTTCCTGTGGCACGGGTAAAACCGTGCCCTTCCCGTCGTGGCATCCCTACGGGACTCAGAAATCACGTTGTCAGCTTTCCCGGCACTCACGTGCCGGGCTATGAACTCGCCGGGTGGTTCAAACGGCATTTCCCAAAAACGGACGGTTATGGAAGATTTGGGAAGGGCACGGCTTCAGCCGTGCCATTGGGCGGGGTTATGATGTGCGGCTTTAGCCGCCGAGGTCCAACTTTGAAACCGACGCGACGCATTTCGCCGCCCGGCATGTACTTCGTCAGCACATCCACTCAGGGCGGAAGAAACACCCTGCAGCGTGACGCCGTTGCCGAGTTGTTCATCAACACGCTTTACGAATACCGGTCGCAAGAACGCTTTGCGCTGCACGCGTTTGTCGTAATGCCCAATCACGTGCACCTGATCCTGACCCCGGCCGAGAGCCTGGAACGCGCGATGCAGTTCATCAAGGGCGGATTTTCATTTCGAGTGTCGCGACTGCTCGGCTCACAATCGGAGGTCTGGGCGCGCGGCTTCACTGATCACCGTATCCGCGATGAAAGCGACTACTTGATCCACCGCAACTATGTTCACAACAACCCTGTGCGGCGTGAACTGGTCGAGCGCGCAGAGCAATACAAATATTCGTCCGCAAACGGCGCCTACGAAGTCGATCCTTATCCCTCAGCGGCTAAAGCCGAAATCCAGATGGAGCCGGTACGGCACGGCTGAAGCCGTGCCCTTCCCGTTAAAGCCGCGACTTCCCTCTCATGAGAACTTCACGACAAACGCAGGCAAAAAGGAATCTGAAAAAAGCCTATCCCTCCGACCAGAAGGAACGGGGCGAGTGGGTGGAGCTGTTGTTCATGGCGGAGGCGGCGCGGATGGGGCTGAAAGTCGCGCGGCCGCATGGGGACAGCGCGCGCTTCGACGTGATCGTCGAAAGCGACGGTAAGTTGCACCGCGTTCAGGTGAAGTCCACAGCACAAAAGCACCGTGCGTACTACTCCTGCACTTGCTCCTGGATCGCTTACGAGCGCGGCACGTCATCGGGAAATCCCAAGCTCGACCGTCATTCTTGGAAGCTTCACAAGAACCGCTACACCACCGCGCAGGCCGATTTTATTGCAGCCTACGTCATTCCAGACGACGTCTGGTACATAATTCCCGTCACTGATTTAACCACGGCCACGCTATGCCTCCCCGCGCGCGATTATCCCGGCGCGAACCGTTACCGCCGCTACGCCGAGGCTTGGCACTTGCTCGGAGTCAAGACACAAGGTCTCACGATCCACGCGGCGGCGGACCTGTGGCCGGCGGTGATTGCCCTGCTCAAGGAAAAAGTCGCTGATTCTTTCGCCCGCTGATGCAGGCTTCGGCGCTTCGCGCCTCGTCGGCGGGAGGATCCACGGCTGAAGCCGTGGGCTTCCACGGCGGGGCAAGCGTCAATCCGGTTCAAAGGTCACTCGTGGGCTTCCACTAGAAATCAGCACTTATCACAGAATTTCGCTGGGAAAGTGTGATACACGACAGCTTCTCCCCCCCGGCCCCTCTTTTAGCAGGCAGCGCTGTTGCCTGATCGCGCTTCTCCAGGAGGCCTCGATGAAAAATAGTTTCTCCAGAACGGTCCTCATAGGATTCGTGTTTGCGCTGTTGCTTTGCGGAACGATGGCGCCGGCGCAGGTACAAAAGGCGAGCTACTACCGCGAAGACATGAAGATCATCCTGAATAATGTTTCCGATGACATCCAAAAGCATTTCTACGATCCCGAACTGCACGGGCTGAACTGGAAGCAACTGACGGCCGATGCGCGCGCCAAGATCGAGCAGGCGAACAGCGCCAGCGAGATGGTGACGGCCATCTTCATCCTGGTGAACAAACTGGGCGATTCACACACCAAGTTCCTGCCGCCTGGGCGGCTGAATCGGCTGCAATTCGGCTTTGAAGCCCGGGCGGTCGGCGAAGACATTTTCATCCACAAGGTAAAGCCCGACAGCGCTGCTCAGAAGGCGGGGCTGCTGCCGGGAGACCGCATCATCGCCATCAACGGGTTCAACGCGCAGCGCGCGACTTTCGACCTGATGATGCTGGATTTTCGAGCGCTGCGTCCCCAGCCGGCATGGCGGATCGCCTACCAGCGCGGCGACGGCCCCGAGCAGATGGTGGACGTAATAGCCGTCGTGAAAGAAGGTCACACGGTCATCAAGGACTTCGACATCTGGGACCTAATCCGCGAGATCGAAGCCGATGGCAAGGAGAATCGTTACCTGTACGGCGTCAACAACGAGGGGATCGGCTATCTCAAGCTACCGACGTTCTCCTATGATCCGGAAGACATTGACACGGCGGCTCGCAAGCTGGACAAGGCCGCCGCAACCATCATTGACCTGCGAGGAAATGGGGGCGGGCGGCTGGACTCGCTAGTAGATTTTGCCGGGCACTTCGAATCTTCGCCGGCGGTGATGGCGAACATCGTGCGCCGTAATAAGAGTGAGCCGGTGAAGGTTCGGCCTCTGAATCCCAGGATTGAGGGGCCCATGGTGATCCTGGTGGACAGCCACACGGCCAGCGCCAGTGAAATGTTTGCGCGCCATTTCCAGCTTACCGGACGGGCCGTCGTGGTCGGCGACACCAGCTCGGGGCGGGTTACCGCTTCGCTGTTTTACGACCACCTGGTCGGGATGGGCAGATCCATGTTGTATGGCGTGCAAATTGGCGTCGGCCGCGTGGTGTTTCCCGAAGGAGAGGAACTGGAAAAACGCGGCGTGAAGCCGGACAGGATGTGCCTGCCCACCGGCAACGATCTTCGCGAGAAGCGGGATCCGTGCCTGGGACTGGCGTACGACATCGCGAAGAAAGGATTGTTGTCGAAGTCGGCGGCGGCGGGAGGGAAATAGGACTTAGGTCAGACCCAGACAGCTCTGAGGTTAGCGGGGTAATGGTTCCAGGCCGCGGCCGGCGAGGATGTTTTGCATCTCGCCGATGAAGTCGGCGTGCACCAGGCCGTTGCTGGCCATGGTCTCGCGGCTGTCGAGACGCCACGGGCCGCCGCTCATGTCGCTGATCTTTCCGCCGGATTCTTCCACCAGCAGCGCGCCGGCAGCCGTGTCCCACGGATTCAGGTTGAACTCCCAGAAGGCATCGAAGCGGCCGCAGGCGACCGAGGCAAGGTCGAGCGCGGCCGAACCGGCGCGGCGCACGCCGTGCGTCTTGAGCGTGATCTGGTGATAGAAGTGGATGTTCGGATTCTGGTGACGCTTGTGGCTGGGGAATCCGGTGGCGCAGAGGCATTCGGCCATGTTCGCGGTCTTCGACACATGCACGCGGCGCTGGTTGAGGTAGGCGCCGCTTCCCTTCTCGGCCGCGAATAATTCATCGCGCGTGGGGTCGTAGATGACTCCCGCGACGCGCGTGCCCTGGTGCGCGACCGCCAGCGAGACACAGAAGATCGGGAAGCCGTGCGCGAAGTTGGTGGTGCCGTCGAGAGGATCGACGTACCAGCGATAGTCGCTGCCGGTCTCGACGCGCGCGCCCTCCTCGCCGATCAGATCGTGCCGCGGCCAGCGCGAGCGAATGCGGTCGGTGATGAGCGCTTCGGCCTGACGGTCGGCCTCGGTGACCAGATCCACATCTCCCTTGTATTCGAAGGCGACGCGGCGGCGGAAGTGGGTCATGAGCAGCGCGCCGGCCTCGCGCGCGATCTCGCTCATGGCGGGAACGAATTGGTCAGTGGAAGACAAGACAGGCTGCAGGCTACAGGCTTCAGGCCGCAGGTTCAAGCTTGCACGTTCGGCGTCGAGAGCTGGCGCGCATTCCCAGACGAGCAAAATCGCGGACGCCCAGACGAGCAGAACCGGCTCGTCTGGGGCACCGAGGAATTAGGGTACGCGCGTCTTGCGCTGGACGCCGTCTTCGGCGATGTAGAGGATCTCGTGCTTGAAGATAAAAAGATTGGGAGCGCCTTCGCGCGTCAGCCGGACCATGTTCCGGTCGTAATACTCCACCCAGCCGCGAAAGACTTCGCCGTCGAGCAGCTTGACGGTGACGGAGCGCTGCTTCTCGCCGAGCGCCTTCAGGTAAGCCGATTCCTCAAAGGTATCTTCGGGTGGCGGGGTCTTGGCTTTTCTTAATGCGTTGGAAAGTGCGGGGATGCGAAAGGCCATGGAGACATTCTACACGCGTTCTTGGCGGCGTGACGCACAGGTGTTCAGTACTGCTTATTCAAACTTCGACGTAAAGTAGCCGGTGCGGTGGCGGGCTTTTAGGTCCTCGGTGTGGGGACCCTTGAGCATGACCTTGATGGTACGGAAGTCGGAGTCTGCGAGACGGCGCGACGGATAATAAGCCAAGAGGTACTGGGTGCGGAGCTCTTCGCTGATCTGGCGGAAGGCCTGGTCGAGCTTGCCGATGGTGTCGGCGTAATAGTACTTGCCGCCGGTGTCATGGGAAATCTGGATGAGGGCGTGTTCGCCGCCGAGCTCGCGGCCGGCGCTGGCCTCGATGGGAACGACGATGATGGAATAGACGATGGCTTCGGCTTGCTGAGCGGCGCGCAGGGCCTGCTGATAACTGGTGCTGCTCATGGTGTCGCCGCCGTCGGTGATGATGACGAACACCTTGCGGCCCTGGCGCTTGAGGAGCGCGGCCGAGCCGAGATAGAGCGCGTCGTACATGGCGGTGGCGGAGCGCACGTGCACGTGTTCGATGCCGGCGTCAATGCGCTTCACATCGGAGGTGAACGGCACCAGCTCCTCGACGATCTCGCTGAACTGGTAGAGCGCCATCGCGTCCTGCCGCCGCAGGATCTGGTGCGCGAACTTGCGTGCCGAGGTGAGCTCGAGCTTCAGGTCTTTCCTGGTGCTGAGGCTGGCGTCAATGGCCATCACGATGGAGAGCGGCAGCTCCGACTCGCGCTGGAACACGGAGATGGTCTGCGGCTCGCCGTCTTCGAGAACCTGGAAATTGTCTTTCTGCAAACCGCCGACGGGCGCGCCGTTCTGGTCGGTGACGCTGACGAAAACGTTGACGAGCTTGACGTTGACGCGGATGTCGGGCTCGCGCGATTGCGCGACAAGCAGGGCGCCGAAGAGGAGCAGGGGCGCGGTAAAGAGTAGTTTTGCGGCAGACATCTTCATTCGTGGTCGGTCGTTGGTCGCCGGTCGTGGGCCACTCAGAGCTGGCGCACCTCAGGAGGAAACGGCTCACCGTCGGCCCAGACGGCGCCGTCCTCGAAATATTCCTTCTTCCAGATGGGCACCGTCTTCTTCAATGAATCAATGAGCCAGCGGCAGGCGTCGAAAGCGGCGCCGCGGTGGCCGGAGGCGACGACGATGGCCACGCTGGTTTCTCCGATCTCCAAGCGGCCGAGGCGGTGCGCGATAGCCAACTCGCGCACCTGGAATTTCTGCAGCGCCTGCGCAGCGAGCGCCTCGAGCTGCTTGCGGGCCATCCCCTCGTAGGCTTCGTAATCCAAGTAAAGCGTGCGACGACCGCGGCTGTTATTACGCACGATGCCTTCGAACACCGCGATTGCGCCATCTTCCGGACGACGGATGCGCGCAGCGATGGCGGCGACATCAAGGCGACTCCTGGTGATTTCAACCCGGGTTGCGGCGCCAGGTTGCGCGGCATCGGCATGGCCGCCGCTGACCGGCGGGAGAAGCGCAACCTCATCGTTCTCATGCAGGGCGGCGGTTGAGGCCGCGTACTCCTGGTTGATTGAGACGGCCACCGAGCCGAGGTAACGCTGCAATTTCGCATCGGCCGAGTAGTGGGCCAGCAGGTCGCGAATGGTGGCGCCGTCGGGCAGCGACACGAAGTCGGTCGAGCACCCGGCGACGTCCTTCAACATGCCGAAAAAAAGAACGCGGACCTGCATCAGTCCCACGATATCAAATAGCGCGCAGGATGGGCGAGGAGGGGAGGCTCTGGGCTCTGGGCTTCACGCGCGGACGCGAAGGCCCGGATAGAGATTACAACAGGTTCCTCGCTGCGCTCGGAATGACTCCCTTGAGAGTTTCACGAGCTACGGACTAGTCGTTTTCCGTTCCCACATGGTGTTGGCGTCGGTGCACTGGAAGGAGCGGGCGACGCGGTAGTTGGCATTCAGGGCGGTCAACATCTCGGGAGAAAAGCGATCGGTATTCTCGGCCGGGCGGTACTGGCGGCGGGTGATCACCTGATCGAACCACTGGGAGCGCAGCCGCGGCTCGATGACGTCATCCGGCCATGTGCCGTGCATCACAATCTGGCTGTACACGAACGGGTCCAGCACCCAGGCGGTCTTTCCGCCCAGCAGGACGGCGCCGAGGTTCTCGGAGAGCACGCGGTCGCCGGGGTGGTCGCGCACGTAGGCGTAGGCCTGTGGGCACTGCTGCGCGCCGTTGGACCAGTCGAACATGGAGTGGGGTGGGCGAATGAACCAGGCGGCCAGCCACAGAGCGAGGGCAATGGTTCCCAGACGAGCAAAACGGGCTGGTCTGAGGCCCCCCAAGGATGCCCAGCCGAGGCCCGCGCAGAGACAGAGGGCCGCAGTCCATTCCAGCAAGTGATTCCAGTTGGAACCCTGCTTGCCGGAGGTGATGGCGACCGCGGTGGCGAGCAGAAACCACCACATCGGCAAGGAGAGGCGGCCAGCACGCAGCTCGACGATGATCTCGATCACGGCGAGCGCGAGCAGCGGGGCGCACATGCGCGCCAGCCAGGCCATGCGCACTGCGTACTGGTTCCAGGAAAACGGGTCGGGATGAGTCAAGAAAAGATGCTGGGCGAAAAAGCCGCGGGTGAGCACTTCGGCGGCCGCGAACGCCAGGATGCCGAGCGCAACGGCAATTCCGGCAAAGCGGAGCGCTTCACGCCAGCGGCGGCGCGACAACAGGACCAGCA
The DNA here is from genome assembly GCA_051006995.1 of Terriglobales bacterium. Lineage (GTDB taxonomy): Bacteria > Acidobacteriota > Terriglobia > Terriglobales > Acidobacteriaceae > JAIQGF01. Next base: position 17,037 of record JBPCSQ010000008.1, on the reverse strand, counting down.
GACACGCGAGCGGCGCGGCGATGAGGGAATGCTTGCAGAAGATGGCGGCGACGAAGAGGACGAGGCTTGCCACGGAGGACACAGAGGAAGAAAGAGAAAAAGAATTTCCGATTGGCGATTGGCGATTGGCGATTGCGGTCAATCCGCGCGCAAAGAGGTGCAGGCCTGCCACGGTCAGCGCGAGGCCGAGGAAATCCACGCGCAGGAGAAAGCTCTGGCTGTGAACCATCGGGATGGCGAGATAGCTGAACCCGAACAGAAGCGCGGCGAGGGACGAGCGCGTGAACTTAAAGATGATAAGCGCGAGCAGCAGGCAGATGGACACCGCCGCAGCAATCACCAGCAACCGGGGGTACAAGAAGGTGACGCCGAACCACTTCACCGGCAACGCGAGCAAGTAGTAGCCGACGGGGCCGTAAGGATCAATCGCGTTGGGAAAGGCGCGTGGGTCGGGGTAGGGCGACAGGCCGTGGGCGAGGCGGACCGCGGTGGCAAGCACGTTGCCTTCGCCGTAGTCGTATTGAAACGGGGCGGACGCGAAAGTGCGGACTGCGGTGGCAATGATCCACAGGCGCCACGCGAGTAGGGCGAGGAGCGCGGATTCGAAGGCGAGAGCAAGGCGATTGCGGCGCGCCGCGGACGGACGGTCCTCGGGCGGCGTATCTCGAGCGACCTCAGTTGTGGTTGCGTCCGACATGATTGATCCAGAACCAGAACACCCCCGGCCTGGCCAAAACCGGGCCAGACCGGGGCACCCGTGCAAAGCAAAGACTAAGGGCTGCCCCTTTCAAACATGACAGCGGCATCGCGGCACTGAAAGGTTTTCGCGACGCGATAGTTCGCCGCCAGAGCGTTGACGCCGGCGGCGGAAAATCGCTCGGCGCCGTCGCTGCGGAACCAGGGATACGCGGGATAATTCCGGCTGGCCACAATCAATTCGAAGCCGCCATCGCGCACCATTTTCTCCAAGCCGACATCGTGCCAGCCGCGACGCATCACCAGTTGGCTGTACACGAATGGGTTTGACACCCACACGGTTTTGCCGGCAAGCACGAGCGCACCGACGTTTTCCGAGAGCACGCGATCGCCGCCATGCTGCGCGATGTAGGCGTAGGCCTGGGGACATTCGGAGACGGCGTTGTACTCGTCGAAGAACGAAAGGTTCTTCTGCTGCCAGATGAAAAGGCAAAGCCACGCCGTGGCGGCAACCAGTGCCACAACTGGCAGTACCGGCCCGGATGAGAGGAAAGCGCCACCCTGTCTCGCCAGAAGCGGGTGAGACAAGGGTGAACCACCCTCGGTGGCCGATTGCCGATTTGCAGGAGCCGCAATGCGCACCATTTGCGTCCAGCCCAGGGCGGCGCAGAGGCAAAGCGCTGCCGGCCATTCCAGAAAATGATTCCAGCCAGAGCCCAGCTTGCCTGCCGTAATGGCGGTGACGGTTGCCATCAGCAGCCACAACGAGGGCAGCGATGCGCGCCGCCGCACCACGTCGGAGATGAGCCACACGGCGGCGAGCGCCACCAGCGCGCGATGCACGACCAGGACGCCGCTCATCCGCGTCAGGTATACGCTCCAGGAAAACGGGTCCGGATGGGTGAGGAAGAAATGAGTGAAGAAGTAGCCGTGGGTGGCGGCCAGGGTGATGGCCAACGCAGCAGCCAGCAGCGCGGCCATGGCGGCGACGAAGCGCAGCGCCTGGCGCCAGCTCTTGTGCGCGAGCAGCCACAGCAGGCAGGCAGCAGGCGCGGCGAGGAAGGTGGGCTTGATGAGGAGCGCGGCGACAAAAAATAAAAGACTTAACACAGAGGACACGGAGAACACAGAGCACACAGAGGGATTTTTTCTTACGTATTCCTCCGTGATTTCTGCGGCATCCGTGTCCTCGGTGTTGCAATGGATTGTGAATAGGCACAACCCGGCGGAGGTAAGAGCAAGGGCGAGAAAATCCACGCGCAGCACGGCGCTCCAGGCCTGCACGACGGCAAGAGCGGCGTACATCGAGGCGAACAGAAAGGCGGCGAGTTTCGATCCGCCGAGACGGACGATGAGCAGTCCGAGCAAAGAGCATGTGGCGATCAGGCTGGCCGCAATCACCAGGCGCGGACCGAAGAACGAGATTCCGAATAGCTTCACCGGAGCGGCAAGCACGTAGTAGGCAGCCGGGCCGTAAGGGTTCAGCACGTTGGGAAAGGCGCGCGGGTCGGGATAAGGCGAGAGACCGTGCGCGATCCGGGCAAGCGCGTTGAGGATGTTGCCCTCTTCGTAGTCGAACTGGAAAGGGGCGGAGAGATGACGGGCGAGTTCGGCGGCGCGCCACCACAATTGCCGGACAACGAATGCGAGCAGGGCCAATTCGCACAGGAGAACAGCAGCGCGCGGCCAGCGGGAAGGCGCGTTGAAACGCACCTCCGGAGCGGTCTGTGCCTTCTCTGGGGTGGCGGTGGGCATGTGCGGGAAACAGTAGCACGAGTTTCAGGTCTGCGGTCTCGCTCGGGACTGACAGGCGCGTCAAGAAAAAGACCCGGCCGAGGGCGGCCGGGCTACACAATCAAATCGAACCGAGAGCGCTCAGGCGACGGGAACGGCGGAGCCGGTGAGGACCTCCTCGCGCTTGGCGGCGTCCTGCTTCTCTTCCGCCTTGCTGGTGGGCAGAGCGATCTCGAGCACCTGGTCAATGGTGTTGACGTAGTGCACTTCCACGTTCTGCAACTGCTCCGGCGTGAGGTCTTCCTCGACGTTGGTTTTGTTGTCCGCCGGGACGATGACATCGCGTACGCCGGCGCGCTTGGCGGCGAGGAATTTTTCCTTGATGCCACCGATGGGCAACACGTTACCGCTGAGCGTGATTTCGCCGGTCATGGCGGTCAGCGGCCGCCCCGGACGATCGGTGAGCAGCGAGACCAGGGCGGTGGTCATGGTGACGCCCGCCGAGGGCCCGTCTTTCGGGATCGCTCCCGCGGGCACATGAATGTGGATGTCGTGGTCCTTGAACCAGTCCTCGTTGATGCCGAGCTTGGCTGCATTGGAGCGCACCCAGGTGAGCGCGGCCTGCATGGATTCCTGCATCACCTGGCCGAGCTGTCCGGTCATGGTGAAGCCGCCCTTGCCCTTCATCTTGTTGGCTTCGACGAACAGGATGTCGCCGCCGGTGGGCGTCCAGGCAAGTCCCACGGCCACGCCGGGCCGCTTGGTGCGCTCGGCGATTTCGGTGTCCACGCGGATTTTTTCTCCGCCGAGGAACTCGCGCACGATCTCCGGGGTAACGACCAGCTTGTCTTTCTTGCCTTCGGCGATGCGCCGCGCCTGCTTGCGGCAAAGCGTGCCGATGTTGCGCTCCAGATTGCGCACGCCGGCCTCGCGGGTGTAGTGACGGATGAGGTAACGAATCGCCTCTTCCGGAAATTCGATCTGCTCCGGAGTAACACCGTTTTCTTCCGTCTGCCGCTTCACCAGATAGCGGTTGGCGATGTGGACCTTTTCATCCTCGGTGTAACCCTGGAGTTCGATGATCTCCATGCGGTCGCGCAGCGGATCCGGGACGGGATCGAGCTGGTTGGCCGTGGTGATAAAGAGCACCTTCGATAAATCGAAAGGCACGTCCAGGTAGTTATCGCGGAAGGTATTGTTCTGCTCGGGGTCGAGCGTCTCCAGCAGCGCGGAGGCGGGATCACCGCGGAAATCACGGCCCAGTTTGTCCACCTCGTCGAGCATGAACACCGGATCATTGGTCTCGGCGCGGCGGATGCCCTGGATGATCTGTCCAGGCAGAGCGCCGATGTAGGTGCGGCGATGGCCGCGGATTTCGGCCTCGTCGTGCACGCCGCCGAGGGAGAGCCGAACGAACTTGCGTCCCAGGGCGCGCGCGATGGACTTGCCCAGCGAGGTCTTGCCCACGCCCGGCGGTCCGACAAAGCACAGGATCGGCCCCTTCATGGTCGGCTTCAGCCGGCGCACGGAGAGGTAGTCGAGGATGCGGTCTTTGACCTTCTGCAGGTCGTAGTGATCGGTGTCGAGAATTTCTTTTGCCTTGGGGATGTCCACTTCGACGCCGGAGGACTTGCTCCACGGCAGCACCGCCAGCCACTCGATGTAGTTGCGGGTGACGCCGTAGTCGGCGGCCATGGGCGACATGCGAGAGAGGCGGCCCAATTCCTTGAGGGCTTCCTTCTTGACCTCGTCGGGCATGCCGGCCTGTTCGATTTTCTGCTTCAGATCCTCGGTGTCGCGAGTGGTTTCGTCCGACTCACCCAGTTCCTTCTGGATGGCTTTCATCTGCTCGCGCAAATAGAACTCGCGCTGGGTCTGCTGCACGCGGTCCTGCACTTCGCTCTGAATCTTGTTGCGAAGCTGCATGACCTCGAGCTCCTTGGCGAGGTGCTGGTTGATTTTTTCCAGGCGCGAACGGACGTCGGCGGTCTCGAGGATGTCCTGCTTGTCGCGGGTGGAGAGCGTGGGCAGCGAGCTGGCGATGAAGTCCACCAGGCGGCCGGCCTCTTCAATGTTCATGGCGACGGTGGAGAGCTCGTCGGAGAGCGTCGGCGAGCCGGCCACGATCTGCTGAAACAAGGTGAGCACGTTGCGCTGCAGCGCCTCTTCCTCGGAGCTGTTCTTGGAGGGAATCTCCGGGATGGTTTCGGTGGTGGCGCGCATGAACGGCTGAAGCTGCGAGTATTCCTTGATGTGCACCCGCTCCAAGCCCTCGGCAAATACAAACAGGCTCTGGTTGGGCATCTTGACGACTTTGTGCACGACGGCGAGCGTGCCGATGGCGTAGAGGTCTACGGGCTGGGGAGAATCCACGCGGGCCTCGCGCTGGGCGACCACGATGATGGTTTTGTCCTCGCCGAGGGAGTTGATCAGGTTGACCGAGCTCTCGCGGCCGACCGTCAGCGGCAGGACAGCGTGGGGAAACAGGACGGTGTCACGCACCGGCAGGACCGGCAGGTCGCCGGAATTAGACGGTACGTGGGTGACCTCGTGATGCTCTAAGTTCCTGGTTTCATTAGCCATAAAAGTCTCTTGAGTCAATGATACTCAACCTTTGGATGTCTGTGCCGGCGAAAGGATTCAGGGCCGCCGGTCGAGTTCCGAGTTCCGGGTTCCGTTCCGAGTTTCTGGAACGAAAGGTCGGCAGCGAGATGCTCGGAATTCGCAACTCAGAACTCGGGACTCAAACGAGCGCCCGGATTCTACTCGACACGGCGCGGCGCTTCAACGCCGGAAGTTGCAGCAGGTGCGCCGGATTCCGAAAAGGGACGGATTACGCCACGAAATACTTGGCCGCGGGATGGTGGACAACGATGGCGGAGGTGCTCTGCTCCGGGTCGAGCATGAAGCCGGTGGTCAACTTGACGCCGATCTGCTCGGGCTTGAGCAGCGTGAACAGCTTGGTCTGATCTTCCATGTGCGGGCAGGCAGGATAGCCGAACGAATAGCGCGAGCCGCGATATTTCTGGTGGAAGAGGTCGCCGATGCGGGGCGCGTCTTCGCCGGCAATACCTAGCTCCTGGCGCATGAGCTTGTGCTGGTACTCGGCGAGGGCCTCGGCGGTCTCGACACTCAAGCCGTGGAGGTACAGGTAGCGCGTGTACTCGCCGCCGTGGAAGAGTTTCTGCGTGACCTCGCTGGCGATGTGGCCAATGGTGACCAGCGAGAGGCCGATGACGTCCATCTGGCGGCTGGATTTGGGCGCGAAGAAGTCGGCGATGCAGAGGCGGCGACCTTCGCGCTGGCGCGGGAAGGTGAAGCGCAGTAGTTCCGCAGGCGCAGTCGAGGGCGAGCGCGCGCCGTCGTAGACGACGACGTCGTTGCCTTCGGATTGGCATGGCCAATACCCCCAGACGGCACGCGGCTGGAACCAGCCTTCGCGAATAACTTCGTCTTCCAACTCGCGCAGGATGGGGCGGTACTTTTCCTCGACCAGCCTCAGATAGTCTTCCTGGGATGCGGTCTTGAGCTGCCACTGGTTCTTGAACAGCGCGGTCTCGTTGATGTACGCGAAAATCTCGCGCAGGTCGAAATCTTCATCCTTGCGCACGCGCTCGCCGTAAAACGGCGGCTGCGGAATGTTGGGCGCCGGCTGAACTGCCGCGCTGCGCTCGGTGGAAACTCCGGCTTCGGCGACAGCGGCCGCCGCCTTGGCAAATTCCTTAACCACCGCTCCTTCGGCAAGCTTGGCGGCACGACGACCGTCATGGGAGGTCAGGTCATCCATGACGTGCAGGCCGTCAAAGGCATCGCCGGCGTAGAAAATTGCAGACTTGTACTCGCGGCGCAGATCGTCCTCGACATACTTGCGGGTGAGCGCGGCGCCGCCACAGACGACGGGAAAGGTCAGGCCCTGCTGTTGGAGATCCTGGACAACGTACTTCATCTCCAGCGTGGACTTGACCAGCAGGCCGCTGAGTCCGATGACATCGGCGTTGTGCTGTTGGGCCGCCTTGATGATGGAGTCCGCCGGCTGCTTGATACCCAGGTTCACAACCTTGTAGCCGTTGTTGGTGAGGATGATGTCCACCAGGTTCTTGCCGATGTCGTGGACATCGCCCTTCACGGTGGCCAGTACCATGGTGCCCTTCTGGCGGCCTTCAACCTTCTCCATCCTGGGCTCGAGGTAAGCGACCGCGGCCTTCATGACCGAGGCGGAATCGAGCACCGAGGGCAACTGCATCTTGCGCGCACCGAAGAGCTCGCCGACGGTCTTCATGCCGTCGAGCAGGACGTTGTTGATCAAATCCAGGGGAGTGTAGGTCGCGAGCGCTTCTTCAAGAATTTCTTCCAGCGACTGTTTGTGCGAGGCCTCGCCGATCGCCTTCTCGCCGTGCACGATGCAGAACTTCAGCTTGTCCTCGACGGAGAGCGACTCGACGTGGACCTCTTCCTCTACCGTCTTCTCTCGGCCGGCGAAGAATGCCATGTAGGCCTGCAAGGGATCGCCCGCCGAGCGGTCCTGGTAGATGAGCTTGCGCGCGACTTCGACCTCGGCCTCGGGAATTTTGTACAGCGGATAAATCTTGCCGTAGTTGACGATGGCCATGTCGAGGCCGTAATTCACTGCCTCGTGCATGAAGACGGAATTGAGCACCCTCCGGGGATAGGTCGCGAGGCCGAAGGAAATGTTGCTGACGCCGAGAATGGTTTTAACGTCGGGCAGCTCCTGCTTGATGCGCTTGACCGCGTTCAGTGTTTCCATGCCGGCGCTGCGATACTCTTCCTGGCCGGTGGAGATGGGCAGGGTCAGCGTGTCGAAGATCAGGTCCACCGGGCGGATGCCGTACTTTTCGGTGGCGAGCTGATAGATACGCCTGGCAATGGCGGCTTTCTTGTCGGCAGTGAGCGCCATTCCCTCTTCGTCAATGGTTAGCGCGATGACGGCGGCGCCGTAACGCTTGGCCATGGGCAGAACTTTTGAGGTGCGCTTCTCACCGTCCTCCAGGTTGATGGAATTGATGATCGCCTTGCCGGGAATGCGCTTCAGCGCCTCTTCCACCACGTCGGCTTCGGTGGAGTCAATCAGGATGGGCGCGGGAACGCGGGTCGCAACCTTTTCCAGCACGGTGCTGATGTAGCGCTTCTCGTCCTCGCCGACGATGGCGCAGCACAGGTCGAGCATGTGCGAGCCTTCAGCCGCCAGCTTCTTGGCCAGGGCGAGAATGTCGTCATACTTGGCCTGCTGGAGCAGGTTGCGGAAGGTAGCCACGCGCGTGGTGGCGTTCATCTCTTCGGCAACGATGAGCGGCTTGGGATCAAGATCGAGCGGCACCATGGAGTAGGCGCTGGCCGCCGCGGCCGTGGGCTTTACTTCGCGCTTCGCCGGCTGAAGGTTGGCGCAGACTTCGGAGACCTTCTTCAGATGCTCCTTGGTGGTGCCGCAGCAGCCGCCAACAATGCGGACGCCATACTCGGTGATAAACAGCTTGTGATATTCCGCGAGCTCTTCCGGCTTGAGCGCGTACACGGCGTGTCCGCCGACGTTCTGCGGCAGCCCGGCGTTGGGCAGCACGGAGACTTCCTTGGGCGAGTTGATGCCGAGATAGCGCACTGCATCGTTCATTTCCTTGGGGCCGGTGGCGCAATTCAGGCCGATGGCGTCCACGTCGAAGGGTTCCAGCGAAGTCAGGGCGGCGCCGATCTCGGTGCCCAGCAGCATGGTGCCGGTAGCTTCCAGCGTCACCTGAACTTGCACGGGCAAGCGCTTGCCGGCCTGCTTCATGCCTTCAAAGACGGCCACCAGAGCGGCTTTCGCCTGGAGCAAGTCCTGGCAGGTTTCGACCAGCAGGATGTCTACTCCGCCCTCGATGAGAGCCGTGATCTGCTCCAGGTAGGAGGCCGCCATATCGTCGAAGGAAATATGTCCGAGCGAGGGCAGCTTGGTGGTGGGCCCGATGGAACCGGCGACGAAGCGCTTGCGGCCGTTGGAAAACTCCGCCGCGACATCGCGCGCCAGCTTGGCGGCGGCGCGGTTGATCTCGCCGACCTTCGATTCCAACTGGTATTCGCCGAGCACGATGCGGGTGGCGCCGAACGTATTGGTCTCGACCACGTCACAGCCGGCGGCAAAGTATCCGGCATGAATGTCGCGAATGAGGTCGGGCCGGCTGAGCACCAGCAGCTCGTTGCAACCCTCCTTGCCCCAGTAATCGTCCACCGAAGGGTTCATCGACTGGATGGAGGTGCCCATGGCGCCGTCGTAGATGACGACGCGCTCCTTCACCGCTTTGAGAAAATCGCTCATGCGTGAGATTTGTAAATTGTAATTTGCAACTTGTAATTTGAGGAAATCAGCGCCGAACCGGTCAGGATCGCCGTAAATTGCAAATTACCAATTGCAAATTACAAATCATTCGAGGCCGGCGCGCATTCGATCGGCAAACTTTGGGTTCTTCTCAATGTCGGTGCGGTTGAAGACCGCGTTCGCGCCCAGGTGCGCGGGAACGGCGGACAGCAACTGCTCCTTGCGGTACACCAGGTTGCTGGCGTTCAGCGTGGCCAGCTCGAATCCGTGCCCGTGAGTGATGGCGTCGGTGGGGCAGGCCTCGACGCAATATCCGCAGAAGATACAGCGGTTGTAGTCAATGTTGTAAACCTTGGCGTAGCGCTCGGCGCCGCTGACGCGGTGCGTCTCGGTGTTCTCCGCCGCCTCGATGTAAATGCAGTTGGAGGGGCAGGCGGCAGCGCAGAGGAAGCAGGCGACGCACTTCTCCAAGCCATTCTCGTCGCGCTGCAAAACGTGCATGCCGCGGTAGCGTTCCTGGAATTTGGCGCCCTTGAGCGGACCGGGGCCATCCGGATAATTCTCCACCACGGTGGGCGAGAACAGCTCGCGCAGGGTGACACTCATGCCCTTGGCGATAGCGGCAATGTCGCGGAGGACGGCCATGACAGTTCAGTATAAATGACAGGCACGGCAGGAGGGGAGCGGCCAGCAGCTCAGGCCGCGGCAGCAGCCGATTTCACGGCCTCGAACCACTCATGGGGGTTCTCGCTGGCGGAGTTGTAATCGGCATCGGGAATGGGATGGTTTCGGGTGTCGTGCAGCGCGATGACACGCAATTGCGGCCAGCGCTGCTTGATCCAGGTGACGATGTCGCGGCGAGGGTGGTCGCCGGCAGACCACCCGACGACGATCAGATCGTAAGCGTGGTTTTCCGAAAGCATTTCGCGTGCGGCTTGGTTTCCCTGCGCGGAAACCACGTCGAAGCCGGCGGTCTTCAGCATTTCCTGCCGAATCGCGAGCAACGATTGATCGTAGGCGACTTGAAAGATTCTTGCCATCCCTTCAGCAATGTTATTCGGTGGCGGTAAAGCGGGGGAAGTAAAAAGTTGATAAATAAAGCTGGCGTTAATCCATAAATACCATTTATGGCCGAACTTGACGCGTTCCGGCCATGCGCCCTTGGCGCTTTCGGTGGTGACCTTGGAGCATGACCGGAGGTGACGGTGCCGAAATCCTCGGAGTGTCTTATGGTTGGGGCGTGAACTCCCGGCAAAAGTTTACGGTGCGGGTGGCGGGCGCGGGAATCCTGCTGCTGATCGCCTTCGCCTGGCACACGCTGGACCAGGCAGGATGGATTCCGCATCAAGCGGACACCTCGATGTACGCGGGCGCGGAACAATGGCCCGCGAATGAGGACCGCAAGTGCGTAGCGCTGCCGCGCGACGACGGAAACATTTTCTTTCTGGGCTGCGTCGGCGACAAGGAAAGTTACGCCGACACGGAGAGTCTTCCGGTGACTTACTGGGGGCGCACGCGGCGGCCGGACCGGTTCCAGGCTGTCGTCAGCGAGCGCCTGGAAGCATGGCAGTGGCGCTGCCGGCGGAAGGACGATTCGGTAACCTGCTGGGCAGTGAATTAGCTCGCTAGCCCCGAGCCGCTAGCCCCTAGTCTCTAGCGGCGAGTTTAAAACCAAGAAAATCTGCCGCAGATAAACGCTGATTGACGCGGATGATGTATCCGGTCAAATCTGCCGTACATCTGCGGCGGGGTTTATCGCTCAGGGCAGTCGGCTACTTCCATTGTCGCGGGCCGACGGTAAACCGCTTCAGCAACTGACCGAGCGTATAGGCATTGCCGGTCTGGAAGAACTTGTAGACGCGATCCCACTCGTCGCCATTCTGCCAACCCACCATGGTTTCCGAGACCCGCACGTGCCCTTCATCGAGGCTCTGGATCTGGAGAATGGCGTTGAGCCGGTCGGCGCTGGCGACGCCTTCCGGAAAGGGTGGTGTGCCGAGCTTGACGTGAATCGCCACCATCTGCTGCGGAACATAGGCAAGGACCGAGTTATAGATGGTGCCGGGATCGCCAATTTTCGATCCGACGCGATAGTTGGTGTAGTAATGGCCGCCGGTCTTCATTTCCACGTCGGTGACGGGAGCGACCCAGCCGCGCAGGCCGGCGGAGGTGCTGACCGCCTCCCATACCTGGTCGGCAGTGGCCGGGAGAACGATTTCCTGCCGCAACACGCGCTCGCCGTCGCGCGTGACGAATGAGGTGTCCACCGACTTGGCGGTGAACTCCTTGTCCGGGAGGGCGTCATGCATCTTCGAGACGTCAATTTTGGGTTGTTCGGCGATCTTATTCTCCTGCGCCACGACAGAGACGGCGGCGAATACCAACAGCACCAGCAGCAATTGCCTTGTCATACGTGCCTCGCTTTCACGAATGGATGGCGGCGGATTCCACAAGCAGGTACTGAAAATAAGTTCGGAGATGTGAAACCGAGGCGTCGTAATAAGAAAGATCGCGATGAGTGCGCGCCTGCATGACGGCGCCTTCCATAACGGTAAGAACGAAGGTGGCCAGCGCCTCGTGATCGATACTGGGAGGGAGGCGGTAGGCAGCCTCATCGAGGCATTGACGGATGTGGTCGCGCCAGGCAGCGAAATTGCCGGCAATCTTCTCGCGAACGGCCGGCGAGTACCGTCCCACCTCCAGCGCCAGCTTGCCGATGGGACATTCGTATTCGGTGTCGGTGATGACCAGGCGCTGACGGTAGTCGGCGAGCACAGCAAAGATCTTTTCGATGGGGTCCGCTTCCCTTTCAAACGCGGGCGCCATCACGATCGGATAAAGCATGGTCTTGAAGAAATCCAAGCCTTCCAGCAGCAGGTCTTCCTTGCCATTGAAGAAGTGATAGAGGCTGCCGCTGTTGACGCCGGCGCGACTCAGGATTTCCGATACCGAAGTCGCTTCATATCCCTTGGTGGTGAACAACTCCATGGCGGCTTGGAGGAGGCGTTCGCGGGTGCCGGTGATGTGGGCGGCATGAGTCATTTAGTTGGTCATTCAACTAAGTATACGTCAAGACTTGCGTTGTCAATAGATTTTTGAATGAACTCAAAAAACTCAGGCCCGGCTTGACGCCGGGCCTGTGCGGATCGAAGTGGCTGATTTACCAGTAAGTTAGCTTGACCTTGTCAACCCACCAGTGGACGTCGCCACCGTTGCCGTTGGTGTCCACCTGCCACTGAACACCGAGATTGTCCGCCCACCCGGTGTAGTTTGCCGGCTGGCTCATGTTGATGGTGTAGGCGGCGCCATCGAAGACGAGGCCGTCGTACTTGTAATAGTGGCTGTTCGGGATGCGCTCCATGTACCAGACGACGTGGTGCCAGACACCAGGAGTCCACTGGCTCTTCTTGCAGGGCGCGCTGGAGAACTGAACCCACCGGTTGGTCGCCTGGTTCCAGCCATACCAGTAGCCGTCGCCGATGGAGCAGTGGGTACCGATCATGTACTCGTAGCCGCCGATGGCCTGGAAGAGGTCGAACTCGAAGGTCCAGACGTTATCGAGCGAGGAGGAGTTGGTGTAGACCCAGAAGTCCCAGATGAAGTGGGTGGCGGAGTCGTGAGCTCCGAGTTTTTTCCAGAAGAGGGCGGCGGTCCAGGCCGGTCCTCCGACATAGAACTCGCGGCTGCTGCCATCAATCGAAGGCGAGCTCTGCCAATTTGCGGTCCAGAAGCTCGAGGTGTTGTTGGCGCCGCCGGCGCAGTTGCTGCACGAGCCCCAGGTGCTGGTGTCGGTGTTTTCAATTTGGGTGATGACGGTGGCCGTGGACGGCGGGGTAAGAATGCCGCCGCTACTCGAAGTCGAAGTGGATGATGAACCTACATTGATGCTGATGTTCGGCGAGGTCCCGTAGCCGCTAACCCGGTCCCAGGCGCGGATGTAGAGGGTGTGTGAGCCCGTGGGCATGCTGACTTGCGCGTTCAGCGAGTTGGAGTAGTTGTCGACCTGGTAGACGTTCTGGTTGTCCATGTACACCACCCAGCCGGCAATACCGTTGGGGCTGGAACCGGAAACGGACACGCTGACCGGGCTGCCCACGCTCGAGCCGCCGGTCGGGGTGGAGACTTTGACGGTCACGCCGCTGCTGCTGGTGGAAGACGAGGTCGTGCTGGAGACGGTGAGGCTAAGCGACTTGGATCCGTAGGCGCCGGTTTTGTCCCAGGCGCGGACGGTGATGCTATGGCTGCCGGTAGCGAGGTTCAGGTTGGCGGCGATGGAGCCGGTCGGCCCCGGCGTGTTCCACACCGCGTTGTTGTCCACATAGATGTACCAGCCGCTCATGCCATTGGGCGAGCTGGCGTTGGCGTAGAGAGTGAAGGAAGAGGAAACCGTCGCCCCTGAAGCCGGCGAGGAAACATTGACCGTGACTTGTGCCGTTGCGAAAGAGAAGGAAGTGATCAGAGCAAAAACGAGAATGAGGATTTTCTTGAACGAATGGGGAATCTGCAATGGGCGCCTCCGCCGATCTTTGTTGTCTGTCGGTCGTTCACAGCCAGAAGAGTAGCGGGGCAGCAACTGATCACGAATCAGCGGAAGGCCTTACGCGATTTCGGTACTTTTACTGAAAGAAGGCGGCGGATGCCGTAGGCCCGCATCATTGGGGTTAGGTCGGAGAGGTCACAAAAAGCGCCATTGGCCAAGCATCACTGCTGTTGCTGGGATTCGGCTTATGACGGGAAAATGCGGGTTCAAGGTCGCTGGCGCGGATGTCATCGGGGATGACAAAATAATAACTCTATTCGGCCGCCCATCAATCCGCAGGGGCGCCGGCCTCTGCGATCTCGGGCTTGGCGGCAATTTCCGGCAACCAATAGGCGAGAAACGCCACGCCGAATCCGACGAACCACGAGTAGTCGTAGAGCAGGCGCAGTGACGACACGAACACGCCGATCCAGGCGGCGGCGCAGCCGAGCAGCGTGGCGATGATTCCGCGCCAGTTCCATCCGCCGTAGATGCCGTCTTCGAGATAAAGATCGTCCACCTGCAGGCGTCGGCGGCGAACCAGCCAGTAATCGGCAATGAGCACGCCGGCAATCGAGCCCAGGCCGCCGGAGTAGCCGAGCAGCCACTGGAAGATGTAACCCGACGGATCGGCGAGCAGCTTCCAGGGCTGCATGAGGATGCCGATCATTCCCGTCAGCAGGCCGCCACGCCGGAAAGTGATGAAGCGCGGGAAGGCATTGGCGAAATCGTTGGCCGGCGAAACCACATTGGCGGCGATGTTCACCGACAGAGTCGCCACCACGACGGTGAACATCGAGATGGCCACGATCCAGGGCTGGGTGAATTTTCCAACCAGCTCGACCGGGTCCCAGATGGCCTTGCCGTAAATGATGGCGGTGGCGCTGGTGATGACCACGCCCATGAAGGCGAACACGGTCATGGTGGTGGGTAGGGCGACGACTTGTCCGACCGCCTGCTCGCGCTGGCTGCGGCCGAAGCGGGTGAAGTCGGGCATGTTGAGGGACAGCGTCGCCCAGAAGCCGATCATGGCGCTGAGCGAGGGAATGAAAACGGGCCAGAATTCGCGGGTAGTGGCGAATTTTCCCGGATGAGCCAGGATGGGTCCGATGCCGTGCGCGCGGCCCAGCGCCCACCACACCAGCAGCGCGGTCATGAAGAGTACGAAGGGCGCGGCCCAGTTCTCCACCTTGCGCAGCAGGTCCATGCCGCGATAGATCACGAGGATGTTCATCGCCCAGAACAGAAGGAAGGAGATCCATTCCGTGGGGGTGTGTCCGCTGAACCGGCCTGGGATGAAGGTAGTCCATCCCGGCCATAGAGAGTGAAACAAGACGTTAAGCGCCTGGCCGCCGATCCAGGCCTGGATGCCGAACCATCCGCAGGCCACGATGGCGCGCATGATCGCCGGCAGATTGGAGCCGCGCGTCCCATAGGCGGCGCGCGCGAACACCGGAAACGGGATGCCGTACTTGGTGCCGGGATGTGAGTTCAGCAGGATCGGAACCAGCACGATGATGTTGCCGATCAGGATGGTGAGCAGTGCCTGGCGCCAGCTCATGCCTGCTCCGATCAGACCCGAGGCGAGCATGTAGGTGGGGATGCAGTGCGCCATCGAGATCCACAGGGCGGCGAAGTTGTAGGTTCCCCAGGTGCGGCGCGAGGGATCGGTCGGGGCGAGGTCTTGGTTGTAGAGCGGGCTGGATTCGATGGAGCGTGTAGCGGGCATAACAGAGCCTCTGCTTCTGTTTCAGTTTCAGAAAGGCATATTCGGAAGAACTCAACAGGGGTTTTCCGTATCAATGCAACGGCTGGTGCTCAACCGACTGAAACAGAAACTGAAACTCCCCACAGCATGTGGCGGATTGTAGCGCGAAGAGCAGGAAAAACAATGGCGAGGTTTGCGGCAGCGATGGGTGACGTAGCTTAGGGAGATTACCAGGACTTACACCGTTGTGGGTGCGGCGCGGTCCACGATGTTGTTCGCTCGGGCAACTATGCGCCAACTTGCGCCATCGGAGTTACTTACATCAATCCGTTCCTGGATTTGGCCCCGAGTTCGCGATGCTCCAATCGAGCTTCATCCACTCGCCTCTTCGAGCACACCCATTCGTAGCCGACCCAAGATAAGGCGGCAGTTTGCCATCTGGTCGTGGTTTCGAGATAGAAGGGCGCAAGCACATCGTGCCTGCTAGCGTCCCGCGGACACGACTGCTGCGAGGCGATCTGTTCGCCGACATATTCGAAGACAGCAGGAGCCTGCCACCGCTAGTGTTGTGCGTTGTGCAGAGACACGGCTCCGCTGAGATTCTGTTTCTCGGGCAATTTCTTTCAAGATCAGAAGCTGAGTCGGCTGCCGAGCAATCCATGTCTGACTATCTCCAGGCGGCAGGTTCAAGCAGTCCGAGAGCCTAGCGGAATTGGGGAAATGACCATGCGAGAACACAGCAGACGCGAGATGCGGCTTCGCATCGAGTCCGTCAGGGGATCGTCCATCAACGACTACCGGATCAGGGAGGGACGCATTGAGTTAAGGTCGCTCACGCCATCGGGTGAGCGGTATGACCATGGGGCCAGTAGGTGGAGTGTCCTGGATGACGATGAGGTTCAGCTCCATCACGCCCTCGGAACCGTGGTGTCGAGGTGGCTGCGAGTGCGACTTGGCAGCCAGGCCTTTGATCTGGAGAGGGCTGCGTGACCGACGCTCATTTCAATTCGGCGCGCGCGAACAGCTCGAGCATCTGCGTTTCCGACGGCGGTTGCAGCACGTACTTGGACGCGAAATTCTCTGCCTCAGGGTAGGCGGTGGCGCGAATGCGTTCCGCCGCCGCGCTGAGATCATACGAGGTATGCCGAAGCTGAACCTCGGACCCAAGTAACAGCCAATCAGCGCCCGGCCTGCCGAACGGCATGCCCACGCTGCCCGCGTTGACGACGCGAGTGTTGGCTATCCTGCGATCGAATTGCATGTGCGTATGGCCGCACACCACCAGGTCCACGTTGACTTCGGCAAACAGGCGCAGCAGAGGGCCTTCGGCCGTGGTCGCCAGAAAGATGTCGTCCGGATTCTGCGGCGTGGCGTGGCAAAAGAGGACGTCGCCGACGCCATCCAGGGTGCAATGAACGGTTGGAGGCCAGTTCGCGAGCGCCCGCTGGTGCTCGGCGGTGAGCTGTCCGGCGTTCCAGGTGATGATGGGGCGATAGGCTTCCGGAACTTTGGCGGGCGTGTGGCCTGCCATGGATTCGAGTACGGCGATCTCGCCGTTGCCGTAAATGAACTGCGCCGGAATGTCGAGCCCCAGCAGCAGATCGAGCGTTTCGCGCGGCATGGGGCCGGGGAGGACGTCACCGCCAACTATGATCTGGTCAACACCCATGTCGCGGATTTCGGCGAGCACCGCTTCCAGCGCGGGAAGATTGCCGTGGATGTCGTACAGGGCGGCGACGCGCATGGTCTTCATGTGGCACTGGATCCTTAGTCAATCCCCAGCTTTTTCCACATCGCGTCCACCCGCTCCTTCACTTCCCTGCTCATGGTGATTTCGTCGGGCCAGGGACGGGTGAAGCCTTCACTCGGCCACTTGCGGGTGGCGTCCACGCCCATCTTGGAGCCGAAGTCAGGGAGGCGCGAGGCATGGTCCAGCGAATCTACCGGCCCCAGGGTGAACTGGATGTCGCGCTCCGGATCAATGTTATTGAACGCGCGGAGCACGACCTCACGAAGGTCCTGCACGTCGCAATCTTCGTCCACCACCACGATGCACTTGGTGAACATCGCCTG